>CAVVYI010000021.1:0-134121 GCA_963752445.1 uncultured Actinomycetota bacterium
GCGCGACCTTGCCAACCGCCCCCGGCCCCCGCTGTCAACCATTGCCGGGGGTGTCGACGGGCGCGGTCACTAGGTTCCCGGTATCACGGTCCCTGTGAGCGGCGTCACCGACGCGGCCCCGGCGAAAGAGGTCCCGGCATGTCCCTCGGTCTCGGATGGAAGGTCAAGGGCGACGGCACCACGCTCGCCCCCGGTGAGGTCGTCGCCCCGGACGAGCGGCTGTCGTGGGGCCGCACCGTCGGCCTCGGCGCGCAGCACGTCGTCGCGATGTTCGGCGCCACGTTCGTCTTCCCGCTCGTCATGGGGCTCAACCCGCAGCTCGCGATCATGATGAGCGGCATCGCGACCATCGCCTTCCTGCTCATCGTCCAGGGGAAGGTGCCGAGCTACCTCGGTACGTCGGCCTCGTTCGTCGGCGGCGTCGCGGCCATCCGGGCGCAGGGCGGGGACTCGGCGGAGGTCACCGGCGCGATCCTCGTCTCCGGCCTCGTGCTCGCCGCGGTCGGCGTGGCGATCCACGTCCTCGGCTCGCGGGTCCTCCACGAGGTGCTGCCCCCCGTCGTCACCGGCGCGGTCGTCATGCTCATCGGCTTCAACCTCGCCCCGGTCGTCGCCGGCATCTACTGGCCCCAGGACCAGTGGGTCGCCGTCCTCACCATGCTCTTCACGGTGGTCTGCGCCGTGGCCTTCCGCGGCTTCGTCAGCCGGATCGCGATCTTCCTCGCGCTGATCTTCGGCACGCTGCTCTCGTGGCTCCTCGACCACACGGTCGGCCAGATCACCTCGGTGCTCGGCGGCGCGACGGAGGCCACCACGCACTTCCGCTGGGACACCTCCGGCGTCGGCGACGCGTCGTGGCTCGGCTTCCCGAGCCAGACGATGCTCGGCGCCGACGGCAAGGAGGTCGTCGGCTGGCACCTCCCGAGCTTCTCGGCGACGGCCATCCTCCTCGTCCTGCCCGCCGTCATCGCCCTCATCGCCGAGAACACCGGCCACGTCAAGGCGGTCGCCGAGATGACCGGCCACGACCTCGACCCCGTGATGGGCCGGGCCATCGCCGCCGACGGCGTGGGGACGATCATCGCGACCTCGGTCGGCGGCTCGCCGACGACGACCTACGCCGAGAACATCGGCGTCATGGCCGCGACCCGGGTGTACTCCACCGCCGCCTACTACGTCGCCGCGATCGTCGCCATCCTCTTCGGCCTCTCCCCCAAGTTCGGGGCGCTCGTCGCCTCGGTGCCCGGCGGCGTTCTCGGCGGGATCACCGTGGTGCTCTACGGGATGATCGGCCTGCTCGGCGCGAAGATCTGGAAGGAGAACGGCGTCGACTTCGGCAACCCCATCAACCTCGTGCCGGTCGCCGCGGGCATCATCATCGGCATCGGCAACGTGTCACTGGCGTTCTCCGACAACTTCTCCCTCACCGGCATCGCGCTCGGCACCATCGTCGTCGTCGCCGGCTGGCACCTCGCCCGGGTGATCGCCCCGCAGGAGCTGCGGGCCGCCGCCGAGGGCACGGCGCTCTCGATCGGCGACCACGTGTACGGCGACTCCGACGGCGTCGACGACCTGTACCAGCAGGGGTACCCCGGCGAGCCCGGGGACCGCGACCCCGACCGCGACCGCCGCCCCTGACCCACCTGCGTGCGCCCCGCCCGGCCGCAGCCCGGGTGGGGCGCACGTCGTTTCCCCGACCCGCCGCCCCCGGCCCTTCCGTGAGCCCGTCCCGAGAGGCAGGATCGAGCAGGTGAAGCCCGCACCCTTCGTCCACCACGCGCCGCGCTCCGTCGAGGAGGCGGTCGCGGTGCTCGCCGAGGTGGGGCACGACGGGAAGGTCCTCGCCGGCGGCCAGAGCCTCATCCCGCTGCTCTCGATGCGGCTGGCCTCCCCCGGTCACCTCGTCGACGTCAACGGCGTCGGGGGGCTGGCCGACGGTCGAGGTCGGCGAGCGGGACGTGCGGGTCGGCGCCCTCGTGCGGCACGCCGGGCTCGAGCGCGACGCCGCCGCCGCGCGGGCCCTGCCGCTGCTGCGCCAGGCGGTGCGCCACGTCGCGCACCCCGCGGTGCGCACCCGCGGCACGACCGTCGGCTCCATCGCCCACGCCGACCCCGCGGGCGAGATGCCGGCCGTGGCCGTCCTCACCGGCGCCGTCCTCGAGGTCGTCGGCCCGGGGGGCGCCCGCGAGGTGGCGGCGGACGAGTTCTTCACCGGGCCGCTCGAGACCACGCTGGCGCCCGACGAGCTCGTCGTCGCCGTCCGGTTCGGGCGCTTCGGGGCCGGAACGCGCACCGCGTTCTCCGAGTCGGCCCGGCGCTCGGGCGACTACGCGCTCGCCGGCGTGGCGCTCGCCCTCGACGTCGAGGGCGACACGGTGACGGGGGCCCGGGCCTCCTTCGTCTCGGTCACGCCGGTGCCCGGCGTCCTCGACCTCGGTCCGGCCCTCGCCGGGCGCCCCCTCGCCGACCTCCCGCTCGACGACGTCACCGCGCTCGTGCGCGCCCACGTCGACCCCGAGTCCGACATCCACGCCGGCGCCGACTACCGGCGGATGCTCGTGGCCGAGCTCACCGTCCGGGCGCTGTCCACGCTCGCCGTCCCCGAGGAGGGTGCCGCGTGAGCGAACCCAGCCTCGAGCCGGTGCTCGACATCACGCTGCGGGTCAACGGGGTCCGCCGCACCGCCAGCGCACCCGCGCGGCGCCTCCTCTCGGACTTCCTGCGCCACGACCTCGGCCTCACCGGCACGCACGTCGGGTGCGAGCACGGGGTGTGCGGGGCGTGCACGGTGCTCGTCGACGGCGAGCCCGCCCGGGCCTGCCTGATGTTCGCGGTGACGGCGCAGGCCCACGAGGTCACCACGGTCGAGGGCATCGGCCACGACCCCGCCGACCTCAGCCCGGTGCAGCAGGCCTTCGTCGAGTGCCACGCGCTCCAGTGCGGCTTCTGCACCCCGGGGTTCGTCACGACGATCACCGCCTACCTCGACGAGCACCCCGACCCCACGGCCGAGGAGGCGCGCGAGGCGATCTCGGGCAACCTCTGCCGGTGCACCGGCTACCAGAACATCGTCTCGGCCGTGCTGCGCGCCGCCGAGATCCGCCGCGAGGCACCGCCGGCCGACCCATTCGAGGGTCCCGCGCTGGGTGGGGGTGAGCCGACGTGAGCACCCGGCAGGTCGGCGAGCGCGTCCAGCGCCGCGAGGACCCCCGCCTGCTCACCGGCAACGGCCGGTACGTCGACGACCTCGGCCGCGGTGCGCTGCAGGCCGCCTTCGTCCGCAGCCCGCACGCCCACGCCCGCATCACCGACATCGACATCGGCGACGCGTGGGAGCTCGACGGCGTCGAGGCGGTCTACACCTGGGACGACCTCGACGGCCGCGTCGCCGAGCCGCTGCCGGTGCTCATCCCGCACCCCGCGATGACCCACCCCCGCACCGGCCTCTGCCTGGCCCACGACGAGGTCAACCACGTCGGTGAGGCCGTCGTCATGGTCGTGGCCCGCGACCGGTACGTGGCCGAGGACGCCTGTGGACGCGTCTCCGTCTCCTACGAGCCGCTGCCCCCCGTCGTCGGCATCGAGAACGCCCGTGCCGCAGCCCGGCTCGTGCACGACGACGTGCCCGGCAACGTCTCGGCGAACCTGCGCCAGGAGGTCGGCGACGTCGACGCCGCCCTCGCCGCCGCCCCGAACACGCTCACCCTCGACCTCGCCATCGAACGCAGCGCGTGCACGCCGATGGAGGGCAAGGGCGTCTACGCCCGGTGGGACGCCGACGACGGGTCGCTGCGCCTGTACTCCTCCACCCAGACGAGCACGGGGGTCCGCGCGGCGGTCGCGGCCAAGCTCGGGATGCCCCTGGCCAAGGTCGAGGTCGTCACCCCGGACGTCGGCGGCGGTTTCGGCGTCAAGATCGTCCACCCGTGGCCGGAGGAGGTGCTCGTGCCGTGGGCGGCCCGCCGCCTCGGCCGCGACGTCAAGTGGACCGAGGACCGCCGCGAGCACTTCGTCTCCAGCGCCCACGAGCGCGGCCAGCTCCAGGAGGTCACCGTCGGCTTCGACGACGACGGCCGCCTCCTCGCCCTCGACGTCCGCTTCTGGCACGACAACGGGGCCTACACCCCCTACGGCATCATCGTCCCGATCATCACGGCCACCCAGCTCCTCGGGCCGTACAAGCCCGGCGCCTACCGGGTCGAGTTCTGGAGCCTGTACACCAACACCGTCCTCGTGACGCCCTACCGGGGCGCCGGGCGCCCCCAGGGCTGCTTCGCGATGGAGCGGACGATGGACGCCATCGCCGCGCACCTCGGCCTCGACCGCGCCGAGGTGCGCAGCCGCAACTTCATCCAGCCCGACGAGATGCCCTACGACCACGGCCTGATGTTCCAGGACGGCCGGCCCCTCAAGTACGACTCCGGCGACTTCCCGGCCTCGCTCGCCAAGCTCAAGGACCTCGTCGGCTGGGACGACTTCGCCGCCTACCGGGCGCAGGCCGCGGCCGAGGGGCGCCGGGTCGGCCTCGGCATCGGCTGCTACGTCGAGGGCACCGGCGTCGGGCCCTACGAGGGCGGTCACGTGCAGGTCGAGACCAGCGGGCGGGTCAACGTCGCCACCGGCCTGACCACCCAGGGCCAGGGCCACCAGACGGTGCTGGCCCAGGTGGTCGCCGACGAGCTCGGCGTGCCCCTCGACGACGTCCACGTCACCACGGGAGACACCCGGCGGATGGCCTACGCCGTCGGCACCTTCGCCTCCCGAGGCGCCGTGATGTCGGGCAACGCCGTCGCACTGGCCGCCCGGGTGGTGCGCACCAAGGCGCTGCGCATCGCCGCGGACGCCCTCGAGGTCTCCCCCGACGACCTCGAGATCGCCGACGGCGTCATCTCGGTCAAGGGCGCGCCCGGCACCTCGATCGACCTGAGGACCGTTGCCGTGCTGTCGAACCCGCTGCGCTACGCCTTCGACGCCTCGGCCGCGGCGGCCACCCAGTTCGCCGGCACGTTCGACCCCGACAAGCCGCCCGTCGCCGACGACGAGGAGCCGGGGCTCGAGGGCCAGGACTTCTACTCCCCCACCCAGGCCACCTTCGCCAACGGGATGCACGCCGCGGTCGTCGAGACCGACCCGGTCACCGCCGAGATCCGCATCCTGCGCTACTGCGTGGTCCACGACTGCGGCGTCATGGTCAACCCGATGATCGTCGAGGGCCAGGTGCACGGCGGCGTCGCGCAGGGCGTCGGCGGGGCGCTCTACGAGCGGATGGTCTACGACGAGGGCGGGCAGCTGCTCAACGCCTCGTTCATGGACTTCCTCGTGCCCTACGCCTCCGAGGTCCCGCACATCGAGACCGACCACCTCGAGACGCCGAGCCCGCTCAACCCGCTCGGCATCAAGGGCGCCGGCGAGGCGGGGACGATCCCGGTCAGCGCCGTCATCGCCTCGGCCATCGAGGACGCCGAGGGCTTCCCCATCCGCTCGATGCCGATCAGCCCCGCGGAGCTGTGGGAGCTGCGCCGCCACCAGCAGTCCGCCGACATCGTTCCCGCACAGGAAGGTTCACCGTCATGAAGATCTCCGGGACCTCCACCCTCGACGCCGCGCCCGACGCCGTGTGGCGGGCCATCCTCGACCCCGCCGTGCTCGCCCGGTGCATCCCCGGCTGCGAGACGCTGACGACGGTCGGCGAGGACCGCTACGCGATGACGGTGACGGCCGGCGTCGCCGCCATCAAGGGCACGTACACCGGCGAGGTCGCCCTCGCCGACATGGAGAAGCCCTCGGCGCTGCGGCTGCGGGCCAACGGGGCCGGCGCCCCCGGCACGATCGACGCCGACGTCAGGGTGCGCCTGTCCCCGTCCCCGGGCGGTGGCACCGACCTCGAGTACGAGGCCGACGCCACGGTCGGCGGCGCCATCGGCGGCGTCGGGCAGCGGATGCTCGCCGGGGTCACCCGCAAGATGGCCGGCCAGTTCTTCGGTGCCCTCGACGCCGACATCGCCGGCGCCGGCGTGCCGACGGCACCCGCCGCGGCCGCCGTGCCGGGCGCGCCCCCGGGCACCCGCGGCGTCCACCGGCACCGGCGTCGGCGAGGTCCACCGCGGCGGCCGGGCCGCGACGGCGACCGCCAACGCGGCGCTCAGCCTCGACTCGGGGGCCGGCTTCGCCGCCGGGGTGCTCCTCGGCGGGCTGCTCGCCCTCGCCGGGGTCGCCCTCGGCGCCAGGATCGGGCGCGGGTCCCGCGCCCCGAGGGGGCGGCGCTGATGCGCGCGTTCACCGCGGCGGCCGTCCAGGTCGCCCCGCACCCCGGCCCCCTCACCGCCGACTCGGTCACCGAGAACATCACCCGGTGCGTCGAGTACACGCGGCGCTGCGTCGAGGCCACCGGGGCCGAGCTCGTCGTCCTCCCCGAGGCCTGCACCACCGGCTTCACCCCCGGCTGCCCCACCGAGGAGCTGTGGGAGCTCGTCTCCGAGGTGCCCGGCCCGGTCACCCAGCGGCTCTGCGACGTCGCGGCCGAGCTCGGCGTCCACCTCGTCGCCGGCACCTACGAGCGCGGCCCCACCCCGGACGTCGTCTTCAACTCCTCGGTGCTCGTCGACCCGCTGGGCGTCATCCGCGGCGTCTACCGCAAGACGCACCCGTTCTGCACCGAGGCGGTGGCCGGCGGCGGCTGGGTCACCCCCGGCGACACCGTCACCGTCGTCGACACCGAGCTGGGCCGGATCGGGATGATCATCTGCTTCGACGGCGACTACCCCGAGCTGGCCCGCATCCAGGCCGTGCGCGGAGCCGAGGTCATCGCCCGTCCGTCGGCGCTGCTGCGCTCGGCCGACCTCTGGGAGCTCACCTCCCGCGCCCGCGCCTACGACAACCACGTCTACGTCATCGGGGCCAACGCCACCGGCACCGACCCAGCGGGCGTCCACTACTTCGGCAACTCGCACGTCGTGACGCCCATCGGGCACATCGTCGCCAAGGCGGCGTCGCACGAGGGCTGGGTCAGCGCGCGGCTCGACCCCGCCGAGGCCCTCGCCTCGCTGACCCCCGGGTCGAACGTCGGGCAGGGCTTCGACCACCTCCGCGACCGAAACCTCGACCTCATCCGGGGCCACCGCGACGACCTCGAGGCCCCCGCGAAGAGCTCCTTTCCGCACGCGTGAGCCGTGCCCGGCGTGTCGCCGTCCCGGCGTGGCGCATACTGAGGTGTGACGACTCGACGCCCCGCAGGTGAGACCCAGTACTCCGCGAGGAGTCCCTTCCGGGCCCGTCCGGCCCCCGAGATCGAGTCCTTCAGCGTCGGTGACCGCGTGACGCACGACAAGTTCGGCCTCGGCCGGGTCATCACCCAGGAGACCCAGGCCGTCGTCGTCGACTTCGGCAGCGAGCGCGCGCGCATCACGAGCCCGTTCACCCGCCTCACCAAGATCTAGGCCGCCGCCCCGCTCCGGTCCCACAGCTCCGGGGACGCCCGGTCGGGGCGACCCGACGAGTCGGCCCGACCGGGGCGCGAGGTCACCCGCAGTGCGACCCGTACTGGTGCGCCGCGTAGGACTTCCCGAAGTCGTCGATCCGGGCCACCCAGTCGAGGCACTTGCCGCTCATCCGCGTGACCGCGACCGCGCCGGCGTAGTACTGGTAGGTCCCGAAGTCGCTCGCGTAGTGGACCTGCCGCCCGGTCTCCTGGACGACGGCCGCCATGTAGTGCGCGCCGCTCTTGTTGTCGTACACCGTGAGGCAGTTGGTCCCTCCGTTGGCGGAGGAGTAGTACAGCCGCCAGACGGCGGTCGGGTGGGCCTTGTTGGACGAGTCGTGCAGCCGGCCGCTGCCGATCTGCGAACCCGGACACGCCGTGCTCGTGTAGGCGTCCACCCCGACGCTCGTCCCCGCGGCGGCCATCGGCGCCTGCGCCACCAGACCCACCCCTGCCCCCACGGCCACCAGGACGGTGGTCATCGTTCGCTTCATCATCGTGTGCTCCCCTCGGTCCCCCCGACGCCCGTGCACCGGGACGAGCCGAACCTACGACCGATCCAAGGCCCCCGCCAGCGGGGGCCCGACCCCGGCACGCCCTCGACGCCCGGATCCACCCCGACACGGGACGCCGCCGGGACCGACCCGCTACCCTCGCCGCGGAGGCGCACGACCCGCGACGCGCCGCACCAGCCCCGGGGAGGGACGCACGATGCAGGTCACGATGCTCGTCATCGGAGGGGTCGGGATCGCCCTCCTGCTCGTCTCCCTCGTCCTCGGCGACCTGCTCGACGGGCTCCTCGACAGCGTCGGCCCGGACGCCGTCTCGGGCCTGGCCATCGCCGGGTTCCTCGCCGCCTTCGGGTTCGTCGGCGCCCTGAGCCTCGACGCCGGCGCCTCGAACGGGGTCGGCATCATCGCCGGACTCGTCGCCGGGGTCGCCGCCGGTGCGGCGGCCGGCTACGCGAGCACCCGCCTCATGCGCGGTGGCGACGAGTCGACGGTGCGCTCGGCCGGCCTCGTCGGACTCACCGGCACGGTCGTCGAGCCCGTCCCCGAGGACGGCTACGGGATGGTGAGCGTCGTCGCGGCCGGCCACATCACCCGCCTCAACGCCCGGGCCGACGAGCCCCTGGGCAGCGGCACCGCCATCCGCGTCACCGCCGTCCTCAGCCCCACCTCGGTCAAGGTCTCGCGCCGGCAGGACTGACCGACTCCCCAGCCGCACACCGCGGGACGGAACCGGGGGTCCGCCCGTCGCGTCCACCACTCACCACACTCAGCCTGGGTGCCTCCGGCGCCCGGAAAGGTCAGGAACCATGTTCGGGTTCGATGTCTCCGTCGGGCTCATCGCCGTCCTCGGGCTCGTGCTCCTCGTCGTGCTCACCGGTCTCGTCCTCGCCTCGCGCTACCGCGTCGCCGGCCCCAACGAGGCGTTCATCGTCACCGGGCGCAAGGGCAACCGCGAGGTGAAGAACCCCGAGACCGGCCAGATCTCCACCGACCTGTCCGGGCAGAAGGTCGTCATGGGCGGCGGCGCGTTCGTCGTGCCGTTCGTCCAGCGCCTCCACATCCTCGACCTCTCCAGCCGCCGCATCATGGTCCAGATCCGGGGGGCCGTGTCCGGCCAGGGCGTCAAGCTCAACCTCGACGGGGTCGCCATCGTCAAGGTCGGCGGCAACGAGGACTCGATCCGGGCCGCGGCCCAGCGCTTCCTCACCCAGCAGGGCGAGGTCGAGACCTTCACCCAGGAGACCCTCGCCGGCTCCCTCCGCTCGATCGTGGGCTCGCTCACCGTCGAGCAGATCATCCGCGACCGCGCCGCGTTCGCCCAGCGGGTCGCCGACGAGGCGGAGTCGTCCCTCACCGGCCAGGGCCTCGTGCTCGACACCTTCCAGATCCAGGACATCACCGACGACGGGTCCTACCTCTCCGACCTCGGCCGGCCGGAGTCGGCGAAGGTCGGCCAGCTCGCCGCCATCGCCGAGGCCAACGCCCGGCAGGCGGCCGAGCAGGCCCGCATCGTCGCCGAGCAGGAGATCGCGGTCAGCCAGCGGCAGCTCGCGCTCAAGCAGTCCGAGATCAAGGCCGAGACCGACGCCGCGTCCGCCCAGGCGGCGGCCGCCGGCCCGCTGGCCCAGGCCGACCGCGACCAGGCGATCCTCACCGAGCAGGAGAAGGTCGCCGTCCGTCAGGCCGCGCTCAAGGAGCGCCAGCTCGACACCGAGGTCCGCAAGCCTGCGGACGCGGCGCGCTACCAGGTGGAGCAGGAGGCCGAGGGTGCCCGCAACGCGGCCATCTACGAGGCCGACGCCCGCAAGGCCGCGAGCATCGCCGCGGCGCAGGCCGACGCCGAGAAGGCCCGGCTCACCGGTGAGGCCGAGAAGGCCCGGCGCTCCGCGCTCGCCGACGCCGAGGCCATCGAGGGCGCCCGGCGCGGTGAGGCCGACAAGTCACTGCGCGTGGCCCAGGCCGAGGCGACCCGGGCCGAGGGCGAGGCGCAGGCCAGCGCCATCCTCGCGACCGGCTCGGCGGAGGCCGAGGCGATGAACAAGCGTGCCGACGCCTTCGCCCGGTACAACGAGGCCGCGGTGCTCCAGATGCTCGTCGAGGTCCTCCCCAAGGTGGCCCACGAGGTCGCGGCCCCGATGGCGGCCATCGACAAGCTGACGGTCATCTCCACCGACGGTGCGGCGGCCCTGCCCCGGCAGGTCACCGACAACCTCACCCAGACGATGGCGATGCTCAAGGACACCACGGGCGTCGACATCCAGGCGCTGCTCCAGCGCTACACGGGCGGCTCCGACGACGCTCCGGGCGGCCGGGTGGTCCCGGCCGCGACGGGCGAGGCCCCGACCGCCTGACGCCGCGGCCGACCTCGGCGTGACGAGGGCCCGCCGCGTGCCATGAGCACGCGACGGGCCCTCTGCCTTCGCCAGGGCCCCGCCCGCCGCTGCAGGGGCGCGGCGAGCAGGTCCCGCCCGATGTTCGGAGCCCCCGTCGGAACGGATGGGTGGGGCGGCCACCCGGGCCGCCGGGCCGGCACGCCGCGCACGGTGCCCGCGTCCGGCGGGGCATCTCGGCAGCATCTGCCAACGCGGGCCCTCCCCCCGGCCGGGTTGGATCGTGCGCATGGCAGGCGGCGGGCGGCGGCGGATCCGGGTCGGCATCGACACGGGGGGCACGTTCACCGACGTCGTCGCGGTCGACGAGGACTCCGGCGAGGTCGTGACGACGAAGACCCCCAGCACGCCCGCGAACCCCGCCGACGGGTTCATCGCCGGCATCGAGAAGATCCTCGCGCTCATGGACGCCTCCGGGCCCGACCTCACCGCCGTCTCGCACGGCACGACCGTCGCGACGAACAAGCTGCTCGAGGGCAAGGTCGAGCGGCTCGGCTTCATCACGACCGAGGGCTACGAGTTCATGCTCGAGATCGCCCGCCAGGCCGTCCCCGACGGCTACGGCAACAGCTACTTCTGGGTCAAGCCGCCGCGGATCGTGCCCGCGGACGCGGTGCGCACCGTCGGGGGCCGGCTCGACGTGTCGGGGGCGGAGGTGCGCCCGTTCTCCGAGGACGACGCCGTGGCCGCGGCGCGCTTCTTCCGCGACCGGGGCATCACGACGATCGGGGTGTGCTTCCTGCACTCCTACGTCGACGACGCCCACGAGCGGGCGATGCGCGAGGTGCTGCGGCGCGAGCACCCCGACGCCGTGGTCTCGGTGAGCTCGGAGGTGCTGCGCGAGTACCGCGAGTACGAGCGGGCCATGACCACGCTCGTCGACGCCGCCGTCAAGCCGGCCGTCAGCCGGTACGTCCGCAACATCCACGAGCGGCTCGACGGCTTCACCAGCGGACGGCCGGTGCCGTTCTACGTCATGAAGTCCAACGGCGGCGTCCTCTCCGCCGACGAGGTCGTCCACCAGCCGATCACGACGGTGCTCTCCGGGCCGGCGGCCGGGGCGCTGGGGGCGGCGCTCATCGCCGAGAAGGCCGGCTTCGCCAAGGTGCTCACCTGCGACGGCGGCGGCACCTCCACCGACGTCTCCGTGGTCCTCGACGGCGAGCCCACCCTCACCACCGAGGGCACGGTCGGGGCCTACCCGAGCAAGATCCCGATGATCGACGTCGTCACCGTGGGGGCCGGCGGCGGGTCCGTCGCCTGGGTCTCGCCCGAGGGCACCCTCAAGGTGGGACCGCACTCGGCCGGGGCCGACCCCGGGCCGCTCTGCTACGGCCGCGGGGGCACCGAGCCGACGGTCACCGACGCGCACGTCGTGCTCGGCCGGATCCCCCCTCACCTGCTGGGCGGGGAGATCCCGCTCGACGTCGAGGCGGCGCACGCCGGGGTCGCGGCCCTCGCCGAGCGGCTCGGGCTCGACCTCGAGCGCTGCGCGGTCGGCATCCTCGAGATCTCCGCGTGGAACCAGGCCAACGCCCTGCGCCAGGTGTCGGTCAAGCGCGGGCTCGACGTGCGCGACTTCATGCTGACGACCTTCGGGGGCTCGGGCTCGCTGCTCGCCTGCCGGCTGGTCGACGTGCTCGACCTCGCCGGGGTGGTCGTGCCGCTCAACCCGGGCAACCTCAGCGCCTTCGGCCTGCTCACCGTCGACGTGCGCAACGACTACGTGCAGACCCACGTCGCCCGGCACGACGGGCTCGACCTGGCGTCCGTCGCCGCCGTGCTCGAGGCGCTCACCGCGCGCGGGGCCACGGCCCTGGCGGCGGAGGGCTTCGCGCCGGAGGAGCACCAGTTCGTGCGCACCGTCGACCTCCGGTACTTCGGGCAGGCCTACGAGGTGCGGGTGCCGGCCGGGTCGGGGGTCGGTCGACGCCACCTGGGCGCAGGAGGTGGCCGGCCGGTTCCACGACGAGCACCGGCGGCTCTACGGGTACGACTTCCGCGACGACGCGAGCCAGCAGGTGGAGTGGGTCAACCTGCGGGTCACGGGGGTCGGACCGATCACCCGCCCCGAGCTGCAGCCCCTCCCCGAGCGCGGACGGCCCGGTGGGCGACGGCCTGCCGGGGCAGCGGTCGGTGCGACCCGTGTGCTTCGACGCCGACGACGGGTACGTCGACACCCCCGTGCTCTGGCGACCCGACCTGCGGGCCGGAGACACCTTCCCCGGTCCGGCGATCGTCGAGGAGTTCGGCTCGACCGTCCCCGTGCACCCCGGCTTCGCCGTGCGGGTCGACCACTGGGGCAACCTCGTCCTGACCCGGGAGGCCACCCGATGACGACCTCGCTCACGCCCGACCCGTTCACCGACCCGGAGGGCTACCTCGCGAGCGCCCCGGCCAACCCGGCCGGTCTCCCGACCGCCTACGAGCACGGGGGCCGCCTCACCGCCGAGGGCACCACCGTCGACCCGATCCTCGTCGAGATCATCCAGGGCACCCTGGCCAGCGTCGAGATGGAGGTCGAGACGGCCATCGCCCGCACGAGCCGCAGCCCGATGATCCGCGACGCCCACGACTTCCGCGCCGGCATCCACGACCGGCAGCTGCGCAAGCTCACGGGCCGCTCGTACTCGGCGCTCGTCCACCCGGTCGTGCGCGACTTCCCGGTCGAGCAGATGCGCCGCGGCGACGTCTACTTCCACAACGACGTCTACGAGTCCGAGGGCGGCATCGGCCACCTCCCCGACCTCTGCGTCACGGTGCCGGTGTTCCACGACGACGAGGTCGTCGCGTTCGTCCAGGCCTTCGGCCACCACGACGACATCGGCGGCGCCGTGCCCGGCTCGATGCCCAGCGGTGCGCGGACGGTCTTCGAGGAGGGGTTGGCCGTCCCGCCGATCAAGCTGTGGGACAGCGGCGTCCCCAACCGGGCGGCGCTGCGCATCATGACCCGCAACAGCCGGATGCCGGACAGCCTGGCGGCCGACCTCGACGCCGAGTGCTCGGCCTGCCTCATGGGCGCCCGCCGGCTGGGCGAGCTCTTCGCCCGCTACGGCCGCGACACCGTCGAGGCCGCGTTCGACGCCATCCTCGACGCCACGACCGAGACCTACCGGCGCGAGGTCCTCGACCGCATCCCCGACGGCAGCTACGTCTGGGAGGACTACGCGGAGCACGACGGGGTCGACGAGCCGATGCTCCACGCGCAGCGGATCACCCTCACCAAGACGAGCACCGGGGGCCCGGGCCCGGGTGACGGCGGGCCGCGGCTGGTCATCGACTTCACGGGGACCGGCCCCCAGGCGAAGGGGCCGATCAACCACTGCGGTGACTACGTCGGCGGCAACTTCCTCAAGAAGTGGCTCGCCCCGATCCTGCGCAACCTCGCCGACAGCCCGGAGCGGATGGCCGAGCTCGACGTCAACGAGGGCGTCGTCCCCCTCATCGAGATGCGGTTCCCGGACAAGGGAACCCTGCTCACCCCCGTCCACCCGGCACCGACGAACGCCCGCACCTTCGTCATCCTGCGCCTCCTCGGCGTGCTCGCCGGGGTCGTGGCCAAGGCGGTCGACGGACGGATGCCCGCCGACCAGGAGACGATCCGGTACACCGGCGTCTACGGCAAGGACCGCGACGGCAACGACTACCTCATGCGCGAGGTGCTCGGTGGCGGCTCCGGCGGGCGCTACTACGCCGACGGCGAGGACACCATCCACGTCGTGCCCGACAGCCGCAACCTGCCGACCGAGTTCACCGAGAGCCGTTTCCCCTTCCGGGTCGAGCGGCTCGGGCTGGCCGTCGACTCGGGAGGCGCGGGGCGCCACCGGGGCGGCCTCGGCTACGAGAAGCACGTCCGGATGCTCGAGGACGCCCACTTCATGTCGATCGCCGACCGTTCCATCCTCGCCTGCTGGGGCGTCAAGGGCGGCCGGGCCGGGAGACCGTTCGAGGTGACCGTCGACCTCGGCGGACCCGACGAGCGCGTCGTCGACGCGCTGGCCGACGCCGAGCCGGTGCGCGCCGGGCAGGTCATCCGCATCCGCACGACCGGCGGCGGCGGGTGGGGCGACCCCCTCGAGCGGCCCTACGACGAGGTCGAGCGCGACCTGCGCTGGGGCAAGGTGTCCTTCGAGGGCGCCCGCCGCGACTACGGGGTCGTCGCCGACGGGACGAAGGACGAGCCCCGCATCGACCCCGCGGCCTCCGACGCCCTGCGCGAGGAGCTGCCGCGCGGCGCGCGGCGAGCAGCCGTTCTTCGACCGCGGCCCCGGGTACGCGAGACTCTCGGGTGGCGCCACCTCCGCCGACGTCGACTGGCTCTGACCGACCGAGACCACCCGAGCCGAGGACCGCTGACGGAGGTACGGCGTCAGCGGCCGTCGCGGGCGGACAGCCCGGCCGCCCGCGCGATGCGCCGGGCCAGCGCCCGTGGGAACCGCGACGCCAGGGTGTCGACGACACGGGGCACCGGCTCGACGGCTCGCATCGTGGCCCCGAGGGGCGCACCGGGGAGGGCGTCGACCGTGACCATCCCGATGGTCGAGGCAGCGAGGGCCCCGGCGAGGCCGTCCGCGTCGACGGCGCCCTCGAGGCCGTGGTCCCCGGACGACGCGGCGCACCGCCTCGGTGACGACGCCCCGCCACACCCCGAGCGAGTCGGCGAGCGCCGCGGCCATCGGCGCATCCGTGTGCGCGGCCGCCATGACGTGGGTGAGGAGCGCGGCGCTGCCGTCCTCGCGCGAGCGCCGAGCCGAGCCGCTCCCCCACGGCGTAGAGCTCGGTGAACGTCGTCGCGGCGGCGAGCTCCTCGGCGTAGTCGTCGACCATGGCCCGCGTGGCCTCGGCGTAGGCGACCCGCAGCAGGTTCTCGACGGAGTCGAAGTGGTAGAAGATCAGGGCCTGGTTCGACCCCGGCCTCGGCGCCGATCGCCCGGGCGGTGAGCGCCCGCGCCCCACCGGTGGCCGTGAGCCGGACGGCGGCGTCCATGAGGTCCTGCTTCGTCGTGCGGCTCACGGGGACACCGTACGCACCCGGGGCGGGGCCTCACGCGGACCGAGGCCGCAGGCGTCGGCGACGGCCTGCACCACCGGCCGGACGACGGGCAGGCGCACGAGCCACCCGACCCAGGCCCACCCCAGCGTCGCTCTGCTCGAGGGCCCGGGCGAGGGCGGCGACGCCCCGGTCGTGGGTGCCGGCACCGCTCCACCGCATCCGGGTGAGTCGCACCGGGGCCTCCTCGGCAGGTCGAACCTCGAGACCGGCCGGCGCGAGCAGCCGCACCGCCTCGCCCGTGCTCCGGCACAGCCCGCAGCCCTCGGCCACCCAGAGCGTCGCCGGCTCGGTGACGACGGGGCGCCACCGGGGCAGCCAGCCCCGGACCGCGGCGGCGGTACGCCGCGTGCTCCGGCCACCGCTCACCCAGGACCGAGCCGCTCGTGCGGCTCGGCCACGGCCAGCGAGAAGACCACGGCGACGGCCCCGCCGAGCAGCAGCGTCCCCGACCCGGCCGCGAGGGCCAGGAGCAGCACGAGCGCCGCCGCGCCGGCCTGCATCGGGTTGTGGAGGTAGGCGTAGGGGCCCGTGGTGACGAGGCGCAGCGGGCGGGTCCCACGGGAACGGGGTGCCCCCGCCGACGCGCCACAGCTCGACGACGGCCGAGAGCGTGGGCACGGCCAGGACGACGGCCGGCGAGGAGGAGCAGCCCACGGACGACGAACCCGTGGTCGACGACGTCGCCCCAGCCGCGCCCGTCGTGGGCCAGGGCGAGCGATCGGCGCGGCCCACCCGAACGAGCAGCGCGAAGGCCAGCCCCTGGAGGACGACGCGCGCACCGAGGAGCGCGCCGCTCGACCGTGGCCCACCCGAGCAGCAGCGCCGGGGCGGCCACGCAGACGAGGAGCACCACCTCGCCCGACGAGCCACCGGTCCCCGAGGACGACGAGCGGCCCGAGGCGGGGGACGAGGAGGACGTCGAGCCAGAGGAACCCCGCGAGCCACAGGACCCGCGGCCCGCCGGCCAGCACCGGGAGCGCCCCCCACGCGAGCGCCCACCCGAGGCTCGTCTCCAGCGGCATCCCGAGCACGGTGGTCGGCGCGGGCGCGAAGCGCCACCACCCACCGGCGGCCTCGACGGCGAGCAGCCCCGCCCAGCGCGAGCAGCGTCGCGAGCACGGCACCGGCGACCCGCGGCCGCAGCTCGCCGCGGTGGTGGCGGACGAGGGTCGCGGCCGCGACCACGAGGACGGGGACCAGCAGGGTGAGGTTGCGCAGCACCGCGGCCGAGTCCGACATCAGTCCAGGCCCGCGAGGAAGGCCGAGGCGCCGGCGTCCATGAACAGTGCCGAGACCGGCCCGAACCAGAGCGCCGGGTCGAGGTGGCGCACGTACTCGATGCGCACGCTCGCGTGGCAGCCGTCGTCGCCCTCCCGCCACGACAGCCGGCCGGCCCGGACCGTCACCCACCGCCGCAGCCGGCTCGAGTCGTCCTCGACGACGAAGCCGACCGAGGCCCCACCACGCTCCGCGACCCGGGTGGCCAGCTCGCCCCCGGCGACCGTGAGGGTCCACCGGTCGCCGACCGCGAGGCCGGTGCCCTGGGCCGCGGTCGGGCGTGGGGTACGGGAAGAGCTCGAGGAGCCGGCCCCGGTCGGCCGCCGGGTCGATCCGGGGCCCGCGGTCCAGCGCGGCCCGGAAGTCGGCGCACGAGGCCCCGACCACCCGCTCGGCCCCGGCGGTCTGCACGGGGTGGATGCGGGTGCCCGGGAGCACCCCTCGACGAGGACCACCGCGAGGACGGGGCACGAGGGCGAGGGACCCGGTGCTGCGCCGCGTGTGCGCGACCAGCCCGTAGACCAGGGCCGCGGTGCCGTAGACCAGGGGCGCGGCGAGGAGCACGCAGACGGCGGCCTCCTGGAGCAGCGCCGAGGCGAGCAGGAGGACGACGGTGACGACCTGGAAGACCGTGCCCCAGCCGCCCGCGCCCGCGGACGAGGCCGACCCCGAGGGCCAGCAGGCACGGGACGCCGACGAAGAGCAGGGCGCTGTCGAGCCGGTCGGTGGCCGCCGCGAGCGCGACGCCGCCGAGCCCGGCGGCCGTCACGCGCACCGACGAGCAGGAGCGTGCGCGAGCGGGCGGGGGCCGGGGGGTCTGCCGAGAGGGCCGGGTCATCGTCCATGGTTTGAGCATACGCTCAATTTGAGCATCTGCTCAACCCATTCGGCACATCCTGCCGACGGCGGCTGCCTGATGCCGGGCGGCGGGGCACGATGGCGGCGGACCCCACCTCTGGTTGGCTGGGCCCCATCCCCCGAGGCCGAAGGAGCCACCCGTGCCCGGACCGCTGGACGGCATCACCGTCGTCGACCTCTCGCGCGCCCTGGCCGGCCCGCACGCGACGATGCTGCTCGGCGACCTCGGCGCCCGCGTCGTCAAGGTCGAGTCGGCCACCGGCGACGACACCCGCGGCTGGGGCCCGCCCTTCGTCGGCCCGGACGACGACCCGATCTCCACGTACTTCCTCGCGGCCAACCGCAACAAGGAGTCGATCGTCCTCGACCTGAAGTCCGACGACGGGCGAGAGACCCTCACCCGGCTCGTCCGGCACGCCGACGTCCTCGTCGAGAACTTCCGCCCCGGCGTCCTCGACCGGCTCGGGTTCGACGTCGCCCGGCTGCACGACCTCAACCCCGGGCTCGTCGTGCTCTCGATCAGCGGCTTCGGGCACGACGGCCCCGAGGGCGGCCGGCCCGGCTACGACCAGATCGCGCAGGGCGAGGCCGGCCTGATGTCGGTCACCGGGCCGACCGCCGACGAGCCGACCCGCATCGGTGTGCCCATCGGCGACCTGCTCGCCGGGCTCCACGGCGCGCTCGGCGTCGCCGCCGCGCTGCGCGAGCGCGAGGTCACCGGGCGCGGCCGCGTCGTGCGCACCTCCCTGCTCGCCTCCGTCGTCGGTGTCCACGCCTTCCAGGGCACGGCCTACACCGTCGCCGGAGAGGTGGGCCGGGCCCAGGGCAACCACCACCCGGCCCTCGCGCCGTACGGCCTCTTCCACGCCGCCGACGGCCCGGTCCAGGTGGCCATCGGG
Organism: uncultured Actinomycetota bacterium; assembly: GCA_963752445.1. Classification (GTDB taxonomy): domain Bacteria; phylum Actinomycetota; class Actinomycetes; order Actinomycetales; family Dermatophilaceae; genus Phycicoccus. The sequence goes on from CAVVYI010000021.1 coordinate 18,468, forward strand.
TCCGAGGGGCTGTGGGTGCGCTTCGCCGAGGCCTTCGGGCTCGACCCCGCCGACCCGCTGCTCGCGACGAACTCGGCCCGGGTCAGCCACCGCGAGCACCTCGTCGGGGTCATCGACGCCGCCTTCGCGTCGTGGACCTCCGACGACCTCCTCGCGCGGTTGGCCGAGCTCGGCATCCCCGCCGGGAAGGTGCGCAGCATCGACGAGGTCTACGACTGGGACCAGACCCGGTCGCAGGGGCTCGTCGTCGAGGTCGAGCACCCCGTCCTCGGCACGGTCGAGCTGCCCGGGTCGGCGCTGCGGTTCGACGACAACGCGTACAGCGGCGGCCGGCCGACCCACCTGCCCCCGCCCGGGCTCGACGAGCACGGCGCGGCGATCCGGGCCTGGCTCGACGCGGCCGACGCCGACGAGTCCGGCGGCATCGCCCAGCAGGCCGACGGCGGCTCCTGACCGGCCGCCGGCGCCCGCCGGTCAGGAGGCGACGGCCGACACGAGGAGCGCCAGCGCGCCGACCTCCAACGCGAGGCGGACGAGGTTGGCGGTGCTCCACCGGGCCTCGTGGAAGGCCGCCCGCACCTGGGTGGGGTCGAACCCGGGGGTCTCGGTGGCCGCCTTGAGGGCGTCGTTGAGCGGCACGTTCACGGCGACGGTGAGGACGACGGCCAGCACGGTGAGGACGAGGGCGGCCCAGCCGAGCCACGGGCGGTCGAACCCGCCGAGCAGGCCGGTGACGAGGATGAGGGCGGGCGAGCCGACGAAGACCCCGACGAGGAAGACCGGGGTGACGATCGCGCGGTCCATCGCGCCGAAGGCGGCGACGAAGGTCGGGTCGTCGGTGGAGCGCAGGCCCGGCATGACCGCGACGGCGTACGCGGCGTAGACCCCCGCCGACAGCGCCGTCGCGATGGTGGCGAGCACGAAGGCCAGGTGCGCGGGCATGGGGGCTCCTCGGGTACGTCGGCGAGGACAGCGTCTCGCACGGGTGCCGCGAGGGCGAGCCCCGCCGCGGCGGGTCGCCACGGCGCCGTCGCACGGCCCACCTACCCACCCGGCCCCCCTCGTTGGGCAGATCCTGCCAAGGCGGCGGCGCGCCCGACGTCCGTAGGGTCGAGGTCCGGGCCCACCGCGCCCGGCCCGACGGCAGAGGTGAGGTGACGATGCGGGTCCTGCTGGCCCTCGGTGGCAACGCGATGACCGGGCCCGACGGCAGCGCCACCCCCGACGCGCAGATCATCGCCGTCACCGGGGCGATGGCCGCCGCGGCGGGCCTCGTCGCCGCCGGGCACGAGCTCGTCATCACCCACGGCAACGGGCCGCAGGTCGGCAACCTGCTCGTGAAGAACGAGCTGGCCGCCCACGTCGTCCCGCCCGTTCCGCTCGACTGGTGCGGCGCGCAGACCCAGGGCACGCTCGGCTTCACCATCCTCGACGCGCTCGAGGCCGCCCTCGACACCGCCGGTGTCGCCCGCCCCGTCGCGGCCCTGGTCACCCGCACCCTCGTCGACCGCGACGACCCGGGCTTCACCCACCCGAGCAAGCCCGTCGGCCGCTACCTCGACGCGGACGGCGCGGCCCGGATGGTCGAGCACGGCCAGGTCTGGGAGGACCGGGGCGAGAAGGGCTGGCGACGCGTCGTCGCGAGCCCCGAGCCCCTCGAGGTCCTCGACGTCGCCGCCGCCCGCACCCTCCTCGACGCCGGGTACGTCGTGGTCTGCGCCGGCGGTGGGGGCATCCCCGTGGTCCGCGACGACGACGGCCGGCTCAGCGGCGTCGAGGCCGTCGTCGACAAGGACCTCACCGCCGCCATCCTCGGCCGGGCCCTCCACGCCGACGTGCTCGTCGTCGCCACCGACGTCGACCACGCGTCGGTCGGCTTCGGCACCCCGGGCCAGCGCGACCTCGGCCGGGTCACCCTGACCGAGCTCGGCGGCCTCGCGGCGGCGGGCGAGTTCGCCTCCGGCTCGATGGGGCCGAAGATCGAGGCCGTCACCCGGTTCGTCGCCGCGGGCGGACCCCGCGCCGTCATCACCTCGCTCGCCCACATCACCGACGCCGTCGACGGCGAGTTCGGCACCGTCGTCGAACCCGACCCGCCCACCACCTGAGAGGAATCCGCCGTGCCCGACGCCATCGAGGTCCGCAAGGTCCCCCTGCACTCCGTCTCCGACGCCTCCGAGCTCGGCGCCCTCATCGACGCCGGCACGCTCGAGGCCGACCGCGTCGTCGCCGTCATCGGCAAGACCGAGGGCAACGGCGGGGTCAACGACTACACGCGCATCATCGCCGACCGCGCGTTCCGCGAGATGCTCGTCGCCAAGGGGGCCGACCCCGAGCGGGTCAAGGACGTGCCCATCGTCTGGTCCGGCGGCACCGACGGCGTCATCAGCCCGCACGCGACGATCTTCGCCACCGTGCCGCCCGAGCAGGTCGAGCCGACCGACGAGCCGCGCCTCACCGTGGGCTTCGCGATGAGCGAGACGCTGCTGCCCGAGGACATCGGGCGCACGGCGATGGTCACCAAGGTGGCCGACGCCGTGAAGATCGCGATGGAGCGCGCCGGCATCACCGACCCCGCCGACGTCCACTACGTCCAGACCAAGACCCCGCTGCTGACCATCGACACGATCCGCGACGCCAAGAGCCGCGGGCACGACGTCTTCACCGAGGACACCCTCACCTCCATGGACGTCTCCAACGGCGGCACGGCCCTCGGCATCGCCGTCGCCCTCGGCGAGATCGAGATGCCGCGCGACGAGGACGTGCTGCGGGACCGGTCGCTCTACTCGTCGGTGGCGTCCTGCTCCTCGGGCGTCGAGCTCGACCGCGCCCAGGTCGTCGTCGTCGGCAACGCCCGTGGCGTCGGTGGGCGCTACCGCATCGGGCACTCGGTGATGAAGGACGCCCTCGACCAGGACGGCCTCTGGGAGGCCATCCGCGACGCCGGGCTCGAGCTGCCCGAGCGTCCGCACCACACCGACCTCGACGGACGCCTCGTCAACCTCTTCCTCAAGTGCGAGACGAGCCAGGACGGCGCGGTGCGCGGGCGCCGCAACGCGATGCTCGACGACTCCGACGTGCACTGGCACCGCCAGATCAAGGCCGCGGTGGGCGGCGTGACGGCCGCGGTGACGGGCGACCCGGCCGTCTTCGTGTCGGTGTCGGCGGCCCACCAGGGCCCCGACGGCGGCGGACCGGTCGCGGCGATCGTCGACCTCGGCGACGAGCCCACGGGCTACCGCGGCTGACCGGTCGAGACAGCGCGGACCCCGTGGCGCGGCGACGGACCCTCGCGGGGTGTCGCGACCGCTAGCGTGCCGCCGTGACCACCACACGCGCCCCCGGGGCCGACGACGCCGAGCTCACCGACGCCCCGGAGGCGCCGGGGGACGACGCACGGGAGGCCCCGGAGGCGCCCGAGGACGACGCCCGCGCCCCCGACGAGCCGGAGGGTCAGCCGGACGAGGAGATCGACGAGGCCTTCGAACGGCTCGTCGCGGAGGGCCACGACCGGCTCGAGCGACCGCTGTTCGCCCTCGTCCCGACCGGCCTGCTCGGCGGCATCGACGTGGCGGTGGGCATCCTCGCCTACTACGTGGTCAAGGAGTCGACGGGCAACCAGGTGCTCGCCGGCCTGGCCTTCGGGGTCGGCTTCGTCGCCCTGCTGCTGGCCCGCAGCGAGCTGTTCACCGAGAACTTCCTCGTGCCCGTCACGGCCGCCGTCGCCGAGAAGGGCCCGTGGCCCGCCCTCGTCCGGCTCTGGGCCGTCACCCTCGTGACGAACATCGCCGGCGGGGCCTTCCTCGTGTGGGTGATCCTCACGGCGCGCCCCGACCTGCACGAGGTGGCCCGCGAGACCGGCGAGCACTACGCCCGCCTCGGGGCCACCCTCAGCAGCTTCATGCTCGCCGTGCTCGCCGGGCTCGTCATCACCCTGATGACCCGGATGCAGCACGCGACGGACAGCCTCGGCGTGCGGCTCGTGCCGGCCTTCCTCTTCGGCGCGGTGCTCGTCGGGGCCGAGCTCTTCCACTGCGTGCTCGACTCGATCCTCATCATCGGCGGGGCGCTGGCGGGTGCCGACGTCACCGTGGGGCAGTGGCTCGTCGCCCTCGGGTGGGCGGCGCTCGGCAACGTCGTCGGCGGGGTCGGGCTCGTCACCGTTCTCCGCCTGGTGCGCACGGCACCGAAGGTCGAGGCCGAGCGCGAGCGGTCGGCCTGACCCCGCGGGCCGGCCGACGTCTCGGGGTGACCCCGAGACGTCGGTGAGCCCCCCGTTCGGAGCCGCGGTCCCGCGGACGAACCGGGGAGTCGGGTGCGGCGGCGGTCAGTGGGCGAAGTGCCGGGTGCCGGTGAAGTACATCGTCACGCCGGCGGCCTGCGCGGCCTCGACGACCTCGGCGTCGCGCATCGACCCCCCGGGGGCCACGACGGCCCGCACGCCGGCGTCGAGCAGCACCTGGAGGCCGTCGGCGAACGGGAAGAAGGCGTCGGAGGCGGCCACCGCGCCGCGGGCCCGCTCCTCCCCCGCCCGGGTGACGGCGAGGTGGCAGGAGTCGACCCGGTTGACCTGCCCCATGCCGATGCCGACCGAGGCACCGTCGCGGGCGAGCAGGATCGCGTTCGACTTCACCGCGCGGACCGCGCGCCACGCGAACTGGAGGTCGGCGAGGGTGGCGTCGTCGGCCGGGTCGCCGGCGACGAGGCGCCAGTGGCCGGCGTCGTCGCCGCCCGTCACCGCGCCGTCGTCGTCGCGGACCTCGGCGTCGACGGTGTCGCGCACCTGCATGAGCAGGCCGCCGCTGATCGTCCGGGTCTCGGCGCCGCTGCGGGTCGGCGCGGCGCACTCGAGGAGCCGGACGTTCTTCTTGCGGGTCAGCACCTCCAGCGCCTCGGGCTCGAAGCCGGGCGCCACGACGACCTCGGTGAAGATGTCGGCGACGGTCTCGGCCATCTCGGCCGTCACCGGCCGGTTCGCCGCGACGATGCCCCCGAAGGCCGAGACGGGGTCGCAGGCGTGGGCCTTGCGGTGGGCCTCGGCGATGTCGGCCCCGACGGCGATGCCGCACGGGTTGGCGTGCTTGACGACCGCGACCGTGGGCTGGTCGCCGTGGTCGTGGGCGGCGCGCACCGCGGCGTCGGCGTCGACGTAGTTGTTGTACGACATCTCCTTGCCGTGCAGCTGCGTGGCCTGGGCCAGCCCCGGCTGCGGCTGGAAACCGTTGGTGTAGAGGGCGGCCCGCTGGTGCGGGTTCTCGCCGTAGCGCAGGACGGCGGCCTTGTCCCACGTCGCCCCGGCCCACGCGGGGAACCCGGAGCCGTCGGTGGTGTCGACGTAGGCGTTGCCCATCCACGACGCGACGTGCACGTCGTAGGTGGCGGTGTGGACGAAGGCCTCGGCGGCCAGCCGCTGGCGCTGGGCGAAGGTGAAGCCCCCCGAGCGCACCGCGTCGAGGGCGGCGCCGTAGCCGGCCGGGTCGGTGACGACGGCGACGCTGGGGTGGTTCTTGGCCGCCGCCCGCACCATCGACGGGCCGCCGATGTCGATCTGCTCGACGCACTCGTCCGGGGTGGCGCCGGAGGCCACCGTCGCGGCGAAGGGGTAGAGGTTGACGACGACGAGCTCGAAGGCCTCGACGCCGAGCTCCTCGAGCTGGGCCAGGTGGTCGGGCTTGCGGGTGTCGGCGAGCAGGCCGGCGTGCACGCGCGGGTGGAGGGTCTTGACCCGGCCCTCGAGGCACTCGGGGAAGCCGGTGAGGTCCTCGACGCGGGTGACCGGCAGGTCGAGCGAGGCGATGAGCGCGGCGCTGCCCCCGGTGGAGACGAGCTCGACCCCGGCGTCGTGGAGGCCGCGGACGAGGTCCTCGAGCCCGGTCTTGTCGTAGACGGACACCAGGGCCCGGCGGACCGGGCGGACGTCCTGGGTGGGGCCGGGGGCGGAGACGGCGGCGGACATGAGGGGCTCCTCGGGGTCGACGAGTCGGGACAGGTCCCGGAGCACCCAGGCGGGCGATGCTCCGGCGTCTCGACTCCCCGGTGGTGACCCACCCTCGCCAGTCGTCGGCCCCGAGTCTAGCGAGGGGGCGCCGGTGCCGCCCACGGCCCGCCCACGGCCCGCCGCCGGCCCGCCCGCGCCGGCCTCGACGGCGCTCGCGGCTGCCCCGTCCGCCACGTCCGCGCTCGCCACCCGGGCGGGGACGTCAGGTGCGGTACGGCGACGGGGGCAGCGGGTCGGGCCAGGAGGCCCCGAGGACGCGGTCGACGTCGAGGAGGACGACGACCCGCTGCGGGTTGGGGCGCGGGCGTCCGGTAGCGGAGGGCGTACCGCTCCTCGGCGTCGCGGACGGCCGCCGGGTCCTCGACGACGCGCGTCGGGCCCTCGAGGGTCAGCCAGCGCCGGCCGTCGACCTGGCCGAGCGCTGCCCGGCGGCCGGCCCGGGCCTGGAGCGCCTTCGCGCTGCGCCGGCTCGTGATGACGCGGGCGACGAGGGCCTCGTCGTCCCAGGTGAACCCGACCGGGACGACGTGGGGGCTGCCGTCGCGGCGCAGCGTCGTCAGCGTCGCGAGGTGCCGCTCGCGCATGAACTCGAGCGCCGCCGGGGGCAGCTCGCCCGGGCTCAGCGCCACGACCGGTCCTCGGCGAGCCCGGTGAGGACCTCGACGAGCATCGCCCGCTCCTCGACCTTGATCCGCTCGTGGAGGGTCTCGACGGTGTCGCCGGGCTCGACCCGCACCGCGCGCTGGTCGATGACCGGGCCGGTGTCGACCCCGGCGTCGACCCAGTGGCAGGTGCAGCCGGTGACGCGCACGCCGTGCGCCAGCGCGTCGCGCACGGCGTGCGCCCCGGGGAAGCTCGGCAGCAGGGCCGGGTGGGTGTTGACGACCCGGTGGGCCCCGAGGACCGCGGGGCCGAGGACCTTCATGAACCCGGCGGACACGACGAGGTCGGGCTCGTGCTCGCCGAGCAGCCGGGCCAGCGCGGCGTCCCAGTCGGCGCGGGCGGCGAAGTCGGCGACGGGGCAGACGAAGGTCGGCAGGTCACGGGCGGTGGCCCGCTCGACCCCGCCCGTACCGTCACGGTCGGCCCCGACGGCCACGACCCGCAGCGGCGCGCCGGCATCGACGGCGTCGAGGACGGCCTGGAGGTTGGTGCCGGACCCGGAGACGAGCACCGCCAGCCGCAGCGGCTCCACGGTCACCGGCGCAGCCGCCACGCGTCGCGCAGGACGTACCCGACCGCTCCGACGACCAGCTCCGCGAACACGACGAGGGTCAGCGAGAGGGCGGGCGCCCCGATCGAGGAGAGGCGGAACTGGCCGAGCGAGCCGCCCCCGAGGACGTCGAGGACCCCGAGCGCCACCGCGGTCGTCGCGCACGCGGAGAGGGCGACGACGAGCTTGGTCCGCAGCCGGGCGAGCCGGGCCACCCGGGTCAGGGCACGGCGGGCCACCCACGCCCCGACCGCGACGAGGAGGAGCACGCAGACGACGCCGACGAGCCCCGGGAAGCGCCCGGGCTGCGGCAGGGCGGCGAGCACCGGCACCATCGGCAGCAGGCCGCCCTCGGCACCGTCCCAGGTGACGCTCGCGCCCTGCACGACGGAGAACCCCGGGCCGGCGACGAACGAGACGACCCAGACGCCGAGGTTGCCGACCCCGGCGGCCTGCGCGGCGAGGAGGACCCAGCCCCCGGCGCCGGCCGCGCCGAGCTCGGCCTGGACGCCGCTCACCCGGGGCCACGACACGAGCACGGCAGCGACGACGACGAGCATCCCGGCCCCGACGAGCAGCCCCGCCCCGGCGAGCCCGGGGCCGACCCCCCGTCGGACGACGTCCGGCAGCGGCAGCCGGACGCGGGGGCCGAGGACGGCGGGGTCGTCACGGTCGACGGCGCGCAGCGCGAGGCCGAGGCCGAGCAGCGGGACGAGGACGCCGGGGAGGAGGAGCGTGGCGGGGCGCGGCGGGAACGGGCCGGACGCGGCGAGGCCCCAGGCCGCCGCCGTGACCGCGGCGTACCCCACGCCCCAGGCCCCGACGGCCGCCGCGAGCCCGCGCGGCAGCAGCCCGGCCCAGTGGCCGCCCTCGGTGCTGACCTTGACCATCGCCTCCCGCGCGCCGAGGCGGGCCAGCAGGACGAGCAGGCCGAACGCCAGGAGTGGGGTGAGCGACACCGTCGCCGAGCCGGCCGCGACGTGCGCGCCGCCGGCCAGCAGCCACAGCGCCGCACCGACGGCGACCGCGTCCGTCGCACCGCCGCTCGACCGGGGGTCGCTGCCCCAGGCGAGGAGCACCGGACCGACGACGACGAGCGCGGACAGCAACCCGGTGGCGACCCCGAAGAGGCCGGAACGCCGCCAGCCCGGCCCCCAGGGTGACGCGTCCTCGTCGGACGGCCCCGGGAGCACGGTGCGGAAGCGGTCGGTGACGGTCATCGCCACCAGTGTGGGTCACCCCGGTGCGCCCGGGAGGCCCGCAACGCCGCGTCGCCCGAGATTCGGGGCGCGGGCCCCTGGGTGGGAACGTCTGCGTCCCCCCGGTTCGGACCCGGGGGGACGCAGACGTGTCGGGGTGACCCCGAGCTGTCGAGCAGGGTGGGGACGGTCAGCCGGCGAGGCCCTGCATGATCTCGCGCATGAGGTCGGCGGTCGCGGACGGCGTCTTGCCGACCTTGACGCCGGCGGCCTCGAGGGCCTCCTGCTTCGCCTGCGCCGTGCCCGACGAGCCGGAGACGATGGCACCGGCGTGGCCCATCGTCTTGCCCTCGGGGGCGGTGAAGCCCGCGACGTAGCCGACGACCGGCTTGGTCACGTGCTCCTTGACGTAGGCCGCCGCCCGCTCCTCGGCGTCGCCGCCGATCTCGCCGATCATGACGATGGCGTCGGTCTCGGGGTCGGCCTCGAAGGCCTCGAGGCAGTCGATGTGCGTCGTGCCGATGATCGGGTCGCCGCCGATGCCGACGGCCGTGGAGAAGCCGAAGTCCCGCAGCTCGTACATCATCTGGTAGGTCAGCGTGCCGGACTTCGAGACCAGGCCGATGCGGCCGCCGCTGGCGATGTCGGCGGGGATGATGCCGGCGTTGGACTTGCCGGGGCTGATGAGGCCGGGGCAGTTCGGCCCGACGATGCGGGTGGTGCCCTTCTCCTGGGAGTAGGCGAAGAACTCGGCGGTGTCCTTGACCGCGATGCCCTCGGTGATGACGACGACGAGCGGGATCGCGGCGTCGATCGCCTCGACGACGGCGGACTTGGCGAACGCCGGCGGCACGAAGACGACGCTGACGTCGGCGCCGGTGGCCTCCATCGCCTCGGCGACCGAGCCGAAGACCGGGACGGACACGCCGCCCTCGAACTCGACCTCGGTGCCGGCCTTGCGGGGGTTGACGCCGCCGACGATGGCGGTGCCGGAGCGCAGCATGCGCTGGGTGTGCTTCATGCCCTCGGAGCCGGTCATGCCCTGGACGATGACCTTGGAGTCTGCGGTGAGGAAGATGGCCATGGGTGTCTGTTCTCTCTTCTCGCTCGCTCGGGGTCAGTTCTGGGAGGCCAGCTCGGCGGCACGGCGCGCGGCGCCGTCCATCGTCGCCTCGATGGTGACGAGGGGGTGGTCGCGCTCGGCGAGGATGCGCCGGCCCTCCTCGACGTTGTTGCCGTCGAGCCGCACGACGAGCGGCTTGGTGGCCTCGTCGCCGAGGGCGTCGAGCGCCCCGACGATGCCGTTGGCCACGGCGTCGCAGGCGGTGATGCCGCCGAAGACGTTGACGAACACCGCCTTGACCTGCGGGTCGCCGAGGATGACGTGGAGGCCGTCGGCCATCACCTCGGCCGAGGCGCCGCCGCCGATGTCGAGGAAGTTCGCGGGCTTCTGGCCCCCGAACTCCTCACCGGCGTAGGCGACGACGTCGAGGGTGCTCATGACGAGCCCCGCGCCGTTGCCGATGATGCCGACGGAGCCGTCGAGCTTGACGTAGTTGAGGCCCTTCTCCTGGGCCTGGGCCTCGAGCGGGTCGGCGGCCGAGGCGTCCTCGAGGGCCGCGTGGTCGGGGTGGCGGAAGTCGGCGTTGGCGTCGAGCGTGACCTTGCCGTCGAGGGCGACGACGTCACCGGCCTCGGTGCGCACGAGCGGGTTGACCTCGACGAGCGTGGCGTCCTCCTCGCGGTAGACGGTCCACAGGGCCTGGATGACGGGCACGACCTTGGCGGCGGTGTCGGGGTCGAAGCCCGCGGCCTCGACGATCTCGCGCGCCTTGGCCTCGTCGATGCCGACGTTGGGGTCGACGGCGACGCGGGCGAGGGCGTCGGGACGCTCGACGGCGAGCTGCTCGATCTCGACGCCGCCCTCGACGCTGCACATCGCGAGGTAGGTGCGGTTGGCGCGGTCGAGGAGGACGGAGAAGTAGTACTCCTCGGCGATCTGGGCGCCCTGCGCGATCATCACGCGGTGGACCGTGTGGCCCTTGATGTCCATCCCGAGGATGGCCCGGGCGTGCTCCTCGGCCTCGTCGGCGGACTTCGCCACCTTGACGCCGCCGGCCTTGCCGCGGCCCCCGGTCTTGACCTGGGCCTTGACGACGGTGACCCCGCCGCTCTCGGCGCCGATGCGCTCGGCGGCCTCCCTCGCCTCCTCGGGCGTCGTGGCGACGGCTCCTGCGAGCACGGGGACCCCGTGCTTCTCGAACATGTCACGGGCCTGGTACTCGAAGAGGTCCACGAGGCGATCCGTCCTCACTGTCGGCGAAGGTGGGCTGCCTCGCAGACTATCGGCGCACCGCGGCGACGGCCGCACCGGAGTCGGCCGATGGGACCGATCTCACCGTGAGCGGTCGCCCGGCGCGCCCACCGGCACCCCGCCCCAACCGACGGTGGCGGTGCGGCCCGGCCGGGACCGCACCGCCACCGGACGGCGTCAGGAGACGCTGAGCGCCGTGTCGTCGACGACGAAGGACGTCTGCAGCGAGGAGTCCTCGTTCATGAGGAACTTCACCGTGACCGACTGCCCCTTGTAGGCGATGAGGTTGAACGACTTCTGCACGTACGAGCTGTTCTTGTTGAGGTTGCTGTACGTCGCGAGCGTCGTCGTGGACCCACCGACGACGACCTGCGGCTTCATCGTGTCGTAGGCCCGCGACGTCGTCGTCTCGGACGTGTCGATCCGGACCCAGAAGGTCAGCACGGCCGAGGTGGCCGACGACGGGATGGTCACCGTCTGCTGCTCGGTCTCGGTCGAGGTCGACCCGTTGCCGCCGAGCCACATCTTCCAGCTGCCCGTGCGGGCCGGCCGTCCGGTGTTGTTCGTGATCGGGCCGGCGGAACCCGACCAGATCGTGGCGCCCGACTCGAAGCCCGCGTTCTGCAGCAGGTTGCCACCGGGGGGCGGCGGCGGGGGCGGGGTGCCGCCACAGCTCTCGCTGCCGGCGGGGACGCTGATCGCCGAGAAGGCCGACTCGACGGCGGTGCACTGGGCCGAGGAGGCGCCGTACAGCTCCTTCGCCGAGGCGATGGCGCCGTTGCGGGCGGCCGCGTAGTTGCTCGACGAGGTGAGCTTCGTGGCGAGGGTGCGGTACCAGATCTTCTCGACGGCCGAGCGCCCGGCGCCGGTGACGGTGGAGCCGTTGCACGTCGGGCTGTTGTAGGAGACCCCGTTGATCGTCTTGGCGCCCGAGCCCTCGGAGGCGAGGTAGAACCAGTGGTTGAGCGGCCCGGACGAGTAGTGCGGGTCGAGGTTCTTCGTGCCGGTCGTCCAGCAGTCCTGGCTGGCCCCGTCCTTGCTCGGCTTGTCCATGTAGCGCAGCGGCGTGCCGTTGCCGTTGATGTTGATCTTCTCGCCGATGAGGTAGTCGCCGACGTCGGTGGCGTTGCTGGCGTAGAACTCGACCGCGGTGCCGAAGATGTCGGACGTCGCCTCGTTGAGCCCGCCCGCGTCACCGGTGTAGGCCAGCCCGGCGGTGTTCTCGGTGACGCCGTGGCTCATCTCGTGGGCCGCGACGTCGATGCTCGTCAGCGGGTGGGTGTTGCCCGACCCGTCGCCGTAGGTCATCTGGTTGCCGTCCCAGAACGCGTTGACGTAGCCGTTGCCGTAGTGCACGCGGCTGCGCGCGCCGGTGCCGTTGTTCCAGATGCCGGCCCGGCCGAGCACGCTGTTGTAGTAGTCGTAGGTCTTCTCCGCGCCGTACTCGGCGTCCACCCCGGCGGTCTGCCGGTTCGACGCCGCCCCGGTGCCCCAGACGTTGTCGGCGTCGGTGAAGAGGGTGCCGGCCGCGGTCGAGCTCGTCGAACCGTTGAGGTCGGTCGTGTAGTTGCCGTGGGCGTCCTTGAGCTGCCAGGTCGAGCCGCTCTGGAGGGTGTTGAGGGTGACCGTGCCGGAGTACATCGAGTTGCCGGTCCCGGTCTCGATGTCGTCCCAGCTCGTGATGACCGCGCCGCTCCCGGCGTCGACGACCGTGTGCAGCCGGGTCGGGGTCTGGTCGGCCCTGACCCCGGTGGTCACGACGTCGTAGGCGAGCCGAGGGGTGCCCGACCCGGCCCAGACGACGAGCTCGCCCAGGCTCTTCTCGCCCGAGGCCTTCGAGCGGGCGGTGCCGGCCGACAGCGCGGCGGACTTCGCGACCGTGGGGGTGGTGGTCCCGGCGCCGACGTCCTTGCGGCCCGCGTTGTAGCGGACCTCCTCGACCGTTCCGCCCGTGGACTTCTCGACGACGAGGTCGCCGCCGAGGACGCGCAGGCCCTTCCACGTGCGGTCGTAGCGGACGTGGGTCGTGCCGTCGCGGTCGGTGACGACCGAGCGGGGCACCAGCGTCTCGGCGGCGGACAGGCCGAGGGCGTCGTGGTCCTTCCCGGGGGAGGAGGCGCTGGGCCGGCGGTGGCGGTGGCGGTGGCGGTGGTGGTGCCGGCCGCCGTCGCGGCGGGAACGCCCGCGACGATGGTCGCGAGGGCTGCGCCGAGGGCGAGGCCAGGAGTGAGTCGTCTCACGGTCGGAGTTCTCCTTCAGGGGGCACGCCCGGGTCCGGGCACGAGGGGAAACCTCGTCCCGGGGGCCGGGGTTGACAACACTTCTGGCGAAGAATTGACCCGGCGACCGGAACTCTTTACCGGTGTGCGGTCAGGGCTTGACCAAGGCGGGGGGACTTCCGGGGGCCCGGACCGCGACCTACAGTTACCCCGCCATGACCCTCCCCCTCCCCCGCGTCCCCGACGCCGCGCGCGGTGCCGTCGAGGCCGCGCGTCGGGGCACCCCCGGGCCCGGTGTGCCCCGCACGGCCCTGCGGGTGCTGCGCTCCCTCGCCGACCCCGCCGTCGTCGCCGGAGCCGCCGTCGAGGCGGTGTGGGTCGGGGCCCACCTCGCCACCTGGCCGCTCGGGCTCGTCGACCCCTCCGGAGCCCCCGAGGCCCCGGGCTACCGGCTGGAGCACCTGCCCCCGGTGCAACGCGGGATGCTCGTCTCGGACGTCGAGGCCGCCGGCACGCCGATCCTGCTCGTGCACGGGCTCGTGAGCAACCGCTCGATCTTCACCGTCCTGCGGCGCGGGCTCACCCGGCGCGGGTTCTCCAACGTCTTCGCGATGAACTACGCGACCCTGGCGACCGACGTGCGGACCGCGGCGCTGCGCCTCGCCGAGGAGGTCGAGGGGGTGTGCGCCGAGACCGGGTTCGAGCGGATCCACGTCATCGGCCACAGCCTCGGCGGCCTCATCGCCCGCTACTACGTGACCCGGCTCGGCGGCGACGAGCGGGTGCACACCCTCGTCACGCTCGGGACGCCGCACGAGGGGACGTGGGCCGCCTACTCGCTGCCGACCCGCCTCATGCGCCAGATGCGGCCCGGCAGCGGACTGATGCGCGAGCTGGCGCGCCCGGTGCGTGGCTGCCGCACGCGGTTCCTCGCCTACTGGTCCGACAGCGACCTCGCGATCGTGCCGCAGCGCTCGGCGGCGCTGAGCCACCCCGACCTGTCGACGCGCACCGTGCGGCTGCACGGGGCCGGGCACCTCACGCTCCCGATGCTCGGCGACGTCGTCCACGGCATCTCGGCCGCGCTGACCCAGCTCGACGTCGACGGCAGCACCCTCCGGCACGGGGTCACCCCGCTCTCCCGGCGGGACTGAGCGACCGGGCCGAGGGGCGGGGCGTGGACGCTGCGTCGCTGCTCCGACCGGCCGTGGCCGGCGGGAACGGCGCCCCGGCGACGCGACATGCCCACACCCGGGGAATTTCCTGAGACGTCTCTCAGGTGGCGCGCGCCCCGGAACGGTGCCGTTTCCGCAGGTCAGGGGGGTGGCTTGACAACGGTGTCGAGTCCGCTCGGCGCTCATGCCCCGAGACCGGGGTTTGTGTCACGGAATGGTCACGGTACGGTGTCTTCGGCCCCGCCAGGTCCCTGCCCCGAATCCTCCTGAGGTTCCCCCCGTCGTGAGTTCCCGGAAGTACACCGGGCGCCACTACGCGGGACGCCACGGCGTCCCGCAGCGTCGCGCCCGACGGCCCCGCTCGCTGAGCTCGGGCTTCGTGCTCCCCGCGGCGGCCGCAGCCGCCCTCGTCGTCACGGCCACCGGGGCCAGCGTGGCCGAGTCGGCGCCCCAGGCCCTCGACCTCACCGGGCAGCAGACCGCGATGGTCCGCACGCAGCAGGCCGCCGCCGAGCAGGCCGCCTCCGACATCGCCTCGCGCCGCCAGGACGCCTCCCTCCAGTCCGCCGCCGTCCAGGGGCGCACCGAGGCGCAGGCCCGGGCCGCCCGCTCGGCCAAGCGCAAGGCGGTCGAGGCGGCCAAGGCCAGGGCCGCGGCGGAGCGGCAGGCCAAGAAGTGGGTCCGGCCCATCGGGATCTGGAACATCACCTCCGGGTTCGGCTGGCGCTGGGGCGCCCGCCACGACGGCATCGACCTCGCCGCCCCCACGGGCACCCCGCTCTACGCCCTCTCCAAGGGCACGGTGCTCAAGGCCGGCTGGGAGGACAGCTTCGGCAACAAGCTCGAGGTGCAGTACTGGGACGGCAGCGTCGTCTGGTACGGGCACATGAGCCGCATCGACGTCCACGCCGGCCAGACGGTGATGCCGGGTCAGCTCGTCGGCGCCGTCGGCAACACGGGCCACTCCTTCGGCTCGCACCTGCACTTCGAGACGCAGGCGACCCCGACCCACGACACCCCCATCGACCCGGTCCCCTGGCTCAAGGACCACGGCCTCTGGTGACCCCCGCCCGACCACCCACGACCCCGGCCCGGTGCCGGGGTCGACGTGTGTCCGGGGGCATGCGCCACGGTCCGGGACCGGCGTCCGGGGACGGGCGACCGGCTCAGAGCTTCTCGAGGGGCGCGAAGCGCAGGACGAAGCGCTTGACGCCGAGCTCGCCACCGAAGTCGACCTCGGCCTGGGTCTTGTCGCCCTCGCCGAGCGTGCGCACCACCGACCCGAGCCCGTAGGTGTCGTGGGTGACCCGGTCGCCCGGGGACAGCGCGATGACCGGCCGGTTGCCGGGCGAGCGCACCCCGGGCCGCGCCGCCAACGTGGCGACCGCGGGCCGCTGGTCGCGACGACCGACCGCCGCGGCCCCGGACAGCTCACGCTCCCACTCGAGCAGCTCGGCGGGGATCTCGTCGAGGAAGCGTGACGGTGGGTTGTACTGCGGTGCGCCCCAGGCCGACCGGACGGCGGCGCGGGACAGGTGCAGGCGCTCGCGCGCCCGGGTGATGCCGACGTAGGCGAGCCGGCGCTCCTCCTCGAGCTCCTTGGCGTCGCCGAGGCTGCGCAGGTGGGGGAAGGTGCCGTCCTCCATGCCGGTGAGGAAGACGACGGGGAACTCCAGGCCCTTGGCCGTGTGCAGTGTCATCAGGGTGACGACGCCCTGCTCCTCGGCCTCGGCGTCCTCGGGGATCTCGTCGGCGTCGGCGACGAGCGAGACCCGCTCGAGGAAGTCCTCGAGGCTGATCACCTCGCCGGTCTCGCGGCGGGCGTCGTCGAACTCGCGGGCCACGGCCACGAGCTCGGCGAGGTTCTCGACCCGGGTCTCGTCCTGGGGGTCGCGGCTGTCGCGCAGCTCGCTGAGGTAGCCGGTGCGGTCGAGGACGGCCTCGAGCAGGTCGGAGACGCCGGCGTCCTCGTCGTCGCGGACCCGGCCGAGGTCCTCGAGGATCGCGGTGAAGCCGGCGATGGCCGCCGCCGAGCGGGTGGCGATGCCCGGCGCGTCCTCGGCCCGGCCGAGGGCCGCGACGAAGGGGATGCGCTCGCGCTCGGCGAGCGCGACGACGCACGCCTCGGCCCGGTCGCCGATGCCGCGCTTCGGCACGTTGAGGATGCGCCGGAGGTTGACGGTGTCGGTGGGGTTGGACAGCACCCGCAGGTAGGCCAGGGCGTCCTTGACCTCGCGGCGCTCGTAGAACCGGGTGCCGCCGACCACCTTGTAGGGCAGCCCGACCCGCACGAACACCTCCTCGAGGGCCCGCGACTGCGCGTTGGTGCGGTAGAAGACCGCGACGTCGCCGGGGCGCACCCCGTGGTCGTCGGTGAGCCGGTCGATGGTGCGGGCGACGAACGAGGCCTCGTCGTGCTCGTTGTCACCGACGTAGCCGATGATCTTGGCCCCGTCGCCGCTGTCGGTCCACAGGTTCTTGGGGCGGCGGCCCTCGTTGCGGGCGATGACCGCGTTCGCCGCACGAAGGATCGTCTGCGTGGAGCGGTAGTTCTGCTCGAGGAGGATGGTGCGCGCCTGCGGGTAGTCCTCCTCGAACTCCTCGATGTTGCGGATCGTCGCGCCCCGGAACGCGTAGATCGACTGGTCGGCGTCGCCGACGACGACGAGCTCGCTGGGCTCGACCCCGTGCTCCCCCCGGGTGGCGTCCGACCCGACGAGCTCGCGCACGAGCTGGTACTGGGCGTGGTTGGTGTCCTGGTACTCGTCGACCATGACGTGCCGGAAGCGCCGGCGGTAGTGCTCGGCGACGTCGGGGAAGGCCTGGAACATGTGGACCGTCGTCATGATGAGGTCGTCGAAGTCCATGGCGTTGGCCTGCCGCAGCCGGCGCTGGTACTCGGTGTAGGCCTCGGCGAGCACCTGCTCCTGGTGCGTGCCCTCCTCGGAGACGCGCCGGGCGAAGGTCTCCTCGTCGACGAGCTCGTTCTTGAGGGAGGACACCTGGTGGCCGAAGGCGCGCGGGTTGTAGCGCTTCGGGTCGAGGTCCTGGTCGCGCAGGACCATCGCCATGAGGCGCTGGCTGTCGGCGGCGTCGTAGATGGAGAACTGCGAGCGCATCCCCACCTTGTCGGCCTCGCGGCGCAGGATGCGGACGCAGGCGCTGTGGAAGGTCATCACCCACATCGCCCGGGCCCGTGGCCCGACGAGCTCGGTGACCCGCTCGCGCATCTCCGCGGCGGCCTTGTTGGTGAAGGTGATCGCGAGCACCTGTCCGGGCTGCACGCCCCGGTCGGCGAGGAGGTGGGCGATGCGGTGGGTGAGCACGCGGGTCTTGCCCGACCCCGCACCGGCGACGATGAGCAGGGGCGGGCCCTCGTGGAGGACGGCCTCGCGCTGCTGCGGGTTGAGGCCCTCGAGGAGTGCCGCCGCGTCGAGGCCGGGGCGCTCGCCCGGACCACCGTCGGGGCCGCGTCCCTGGGCCGCGGCCTCCGCCCACGTCGGCACCCCCGCCGCGTTGACGAGGGCGGCGTGCGCGCTCGCGTGCGTGGCGGGGTCGGCGGGGGCGGGGTGGCCGGGGGCGCCGAAGTCGAGGCCGTCGAAGAGGGTGCTCATCTCGGGGACCACCCTACGTGCCGGTCCGGACGGGCCGGCAGGGGCGAAAGGACCCTCCGGGGCCGGGGACCGGTGCAGGGGGTGGTCGACCCGGCCCACGGAGGGAGTCGTCTCCCCACCGTACGCCCGCGGTCGCCTCGCGTCGAGGCTTTGTCTAGCCTTCGACGGGCGCGGTGCGGCGGCCGGCGCCTCGCACGGTCCGCCGAGGGGCCGCCGCGGGCCGGTGGGCCGGTGGGCCGCCCACGCTCCGCGCGTTCACCCGGACCCGGCGCGCCGACGCCCTACCGTGGTGGCCATGGCCTCGCGCAAGGGTGAGTTCGGCGAGCCCGTCGTCCTCGACGTCGACGGGTTCGACGTGCGCGTCTCCAGCCCGGACCGCGTCTACTTCCCCGCCCGCGGCGAGACCAAGCTCGACCTCGTCCGCTACTACCTGTCGGTCGGTGACGGCATCGTGCGCGCCCTGCGCGAGCGCCCGTGCATGCTCCACCGCTTCCCGGACGGCGTCGCCGGCGACAAGGTGCACCAGAAGCGGCTCCCCCGGGGCGCCCCGCCGTGGGTCGAGACCGTCCGACTGCACTTCCCGCGCTACGGGCTGCACGCCGACGAGCTGTGCGTCACGCGGCTCGCCGACGTCGCGTGGGCCTGCCAGATGAGCACCGTCGAGTTCCACCCGTGGAACAGCCGGCGCGCCGACACCGAGCAGCCCGACGAGTGGCGCATCGACCTCGACCCGATGCCCGACGCACCGTTCTCCCGGGTCCGGCGGGCCGCCCACACGGCCCACGAGGTGCTCGACGAGCTCGGGGCCGTCGGCTGGCCGAAGACCAGCGGCGGGCACGGCCTGCACGTCTACGTGCGGATCGCGCCGGACCACGGGTTCACCGACGTCCGCCGGGCCGCCCTGGCCTTCGCCCGCGAGGTCGAGCGGCGCCTCCCCGACGACGTGACGACGACGTGGTGGCGCAAGGACCGCGACCCGGCCGCGGTCTTCGTCGACTACAACCAGAATGCGCGCGACCACACCATCGCCGCGGCGTACTCGGTGCGCGGCAACGAGATCGGCACCGTCTCGGCCCCGATCACCTGGGACGAGGTCGACGACGCCGAACCGAACGACTTCACCATCGCCACCATGCCGGCGCGCTACGCCGAGCGGGGCGACCTCCACGCCGGCATCGACGACGCGGTCTTCGACATCACGCCCCTCCTCGAGTGGGCCGAGCGCGACGAGGCCGAGGGGGCCGAGGCGCCCCCCGAGCCCGAGGACACCGGGAAGCCCTGATGGACCTCGTCGTCCCCCCGGGGCCGGGCGTGCCCGACGGGCTGGTCGTCGCGGGCGGCGCACTGGTGGAACGGTTCTCGCGGTCGTCCGGCCCCGGAGGGCAGGGGGTCAACACGGCCGACAGCCGGGTCGAGCTCGAGCTCGACGTCGGGGCGCTCGAGCTGACCGAGGTGCAGCGCCGTCGGGTGCTGCGGACGCTCGGGCCCCGGCTCGTCGACGGACGCCTCGTCGTCGCGGCCTCCGAGCACCGCCAGCAGCGCCGCAACCGGGTCGCCGCGCGGGAGCGGATGGCCGAGCTGCTCCGCGAGGCCCTCGCGCCGCCCCCGCCACCACGCCGGCGGACGCGGCCGACCCGGGGGTCGGTCGAGCGCCGGCTCCGGGCCAAGAGGCGTCGGGGCGACCTGAAGTCGGAGCGCTCCCGCCCGCGCCCGGACGCCTGACCCGCAGCCCGTCCCACCCCCGTGGCTCAGCCGAGCCCGTCGACGAGGGCGACGACCTCGTCGGCGCACCCCCACGACAACGTCACGCCGGCCCCGCCGTGCCCGAGGTTGCTGACGACCGGGCGCCCGTGCACCTCGTGGACCCGCAGGTCGACCGCGGGCGCCACCGGTCGGAGGCCGACCCGCGAGCCGAGCACCTCGGCGTCGCGGAGGGCGGGTACTGCCGCGCGGCACCGGGCGACGATGTCGCGGTGCACGCGCGGGTCGGGCTCGTCGTCGGCGTCCGGCACGTCGGTGCCCCCGCACACGACCCAGCCCGGGTGGGGCAGGACGTAGGTGAGGGCACCGTCGAACCCGTCGTCGACGAGCCACCGGTCGAGGCCGGGGTTCGACAGCAGCGCGACCTGTCCCCGCCCCGGCGTGAGCTCGGTGCCCGGCAGCAGGTCGCCCGCCCCGCAGCCCGGTCGCGACGACCACGACGTCGTCCTCGAGCTCGTCGAGGTCGTCGACCCGGCCGGTGGCGAGCTCGACGCCTGCCGCGGCGCACGCCTTCTCGAGCCAGTCGAGGTGCACCGGCATCGCGACGAGGGGCAGGCGCACGACCACACCCGACGCCGCGCCGGCGGGCAGCTCGTCGGGCTCGGCGTCGCGCCACCCGGGGAGGCCCTCGGTCCACCACCGGTCGGGACCGTCGCGCTCGACGAGGAGCCCCTCGCGGAGGGCGACGCCGCTCGAGGGGTCGTCGGCGAGCACCGTGAAGCGCGCGAGCGAGGCCAGCCCCCAGGCGAGCACCCGGTCGCGCGGCCCGACGTGGTGCGGGAACCACAGCCCGCCCGCGACCGCCGACACCGTCCCCGCGGCGGGCACGTCGCGCACGCACCACACCCGGTGCCCGGCCTCGGCCAGGCGCAGCGCCGAGGTCAGCCCGACCACCCCACCGCCGACCACCGTCACCCGTGCCACGCCCTCATTGTCCGACCGTCCCGGCACCGGGTCCGCGCACCACGCCGACCGGCCCCGTGCGGTCGGCCGCGCCGTACAGTCGCCGGATGGAGCCGCTCGACCCGCACCCGGTGACGGGCCGGCTGCTGCCCTCGCCGGCCCCCGCGGGGGCCGGGTGGCCCGGTGACCCCGCCACACCGCAGACCCCGGTGGCCACGACGCCGGCCGCGGTCCGGCGGCTCGCCGCGACGGCCACGCAGGTGCCCGAGCTCCAGGCCCGGATCTCGGTGTGCCGCGCCTGCCCCCGGCTCGTGCGCTGGCGCGAGGAGGTCGCCCGCACCGGGCGCCGCGCCTCCTTCGCCGACCAGCCGTACTGGGGTCGGCCCGGTCCGTCCTTCGGCGACCCCGACGCCGAGGTGCTCCTCGTCGGCCTCGCCCCGGCCGCCAACGGCACGAACCGCACCGGCCGGATGTTCACCGGTGACTCCTCGGGCGACTTCCTGTGGGCCGCCCTGCACCGCACGGGATTCGCCGCACAGCCGACGTCGGTCGCGGCCGGTGACGGGCAGGCCCTCACCGGGATGCGGATCGTCGCCGCCGTCCGCTGCGCACCGCCGGCGAACAAGCCCACCCCGGCCGAGCGCGCCGCCTGCGCGCCGTGGCTCGAGCGCGACCTCGAGCTCGCCGAACCCCGCCTGCGGGCGGTGCTGTGCCTCGGCTCCATCGGGTGGGACGCCGCCCTCGCCGCCGCCCGGGCGCGCGGCTGGGCGGTGCCCCGTCCGAAACCCCGCTTCGGCCACGGCGCGGAGGTGGTCCTCGGCCTTCCCGACGGACGCGGGGTGAGGCTCGTCGGCTGCTACCACGTCAGCCCGCACAACACGTTCACGAAGCGGCTGACCCCCGAGATGCTCGACTCCGTGCTCGCTCGGCCTGCGCGCGTAAGTCGTTCGCGGACAGTGTCGGTGGCGCGGTAGCGTCGCCCGGTGATCGTCCTCGCCCGACCCGACGCCCGGATGCGGCGCTCCTACCTCGCCGCGCACGACGAGTTCCTCGCCCTGGGCGAGGGCCACCGCGACGGCGACGGGGTCTGGGTCGAGAAGCCCGACGACGGCGGCTTCGCGGGGGTCCGCTTCACCCGTGAGGAGCTCGAGACCGACGCCGGGTTCGCCCGGTTCGTCCGGCACCGGGTCGACCGGGCCCGCGAGGACTCCCCCCGTCCCACCGGGCACGTCCCCTGCACCTTCTTCTGGGTCGTCGACGACGCCGAGCCGTCCACCTACCTCGGCTCGCTCTCCATCCGGCACCGCCTCACACCGTTCCTCCTCGCCGTCGGCGGGCACATCGGCTACTCCGTGCGCCCCTCCGCGCGGCGCCGACACGTCGCCACGGACGCCCTCCGGCTCGCCCTGCCCGAGGCCGCGGCGCTCGGCATCGACCCCGTCCTCGTCACCTGCGACGACACCAACGTCGGCTCGGCCCGGGTCATCGAGGCCTGCGGCGGGGTCCTCGAGGACGTCCGCGACGGCAAGCGCCGCTACTGGATCACCCCGGAGCCCGACGCGGGTCCTAGATTGGCGGGATGAGCGACCGCACCGGCCCCGCCCTCGTCGTCACGGCCCACGGTGGCCCCGAGGTCCTCGCGGTCGAGGACCGTCCGGCCCCCGACCCGGGGCCCGACGAGGTGCTCGTCGAGGTGGCGGCGGTCGGTGTGAACTTCATCGACGTCTACCAGCGCGAGGGGGTCTACCCGACGCAGCCGCCGTTCGTCGGCGGCAACGAGGGGGCGGGCACCGTCGTGGCCGTCGGCGACGCGGTCGAGGGGGTCGCGCCGGGCGACCGGGTGGCCTGGGCGATGAGCCTCGGCAGCGCCGCCCGCTACGCGACCCTCCCCGCGGCCGAGGTCGTGCCGGTGCCCGACCCGGTCGACGCCGACACCGCCGCCGCGGTGATGCTCCAGGGGATGACCGCGCACTACCTCACGACGAGCACGTTCCCCGTGGGCCACGGCACGGTCGCCCTCGTGCACGCGGCGGCCGGCGGGGTCGGGCAGCTGCTCGTGCAGCTGGTCCGGGCCCGGGGCGGGGTCGTCGTGGCCACCGCCGGCGGGCCGGAGAAGTGCGCGACCGCCGCCCGGCTCGGGGCCGACCACGTCATCGACTACCGCGAGGTCGACGACCTCGCCGCCGCGGTGCGCGAGGCCGCCGGGCGCGGCGTCGACGTCGCCTACGACGGGGTGGGCCGCGACACCTTCGAGGCGTCCCTCGCCAGCCTGCGGCCGCGCGGCATGCTCGTGCTGTTCGGCGCGGCGAGCGGCCAGGTCCCGCCGTTCGACCTCCAGCGGCTCAACGCGGCGGGGTCGGTCTTCGTCACCCGCCCGAGCCTCGGGTCACTACCTCGCGAGCCGCGACGAGCTCGAGTGGCGGGCGGGCGAGGTCTTCTCCGCGATCGAGGGCGGCGCGCTCACCGTGGAGGTCGGCGGTCGGTACGCCCTCGACGAGGCCGCCACCGCCTACGCCGACCTCGAGGGCCGCCGCAGCCAGGGCAAGCTGCTCCTCGTCCCCTGACCTCGACACCTCGAGGTGTCAGCCGCTCACCGGTGGGGCCGCGGTGTTGCGGCCGAGCTCGTGGGCCGCGGCGTGCGTGGCCGGGTGGGCCGCAGGGGTCAGGAGGCGCTGGTCCAGAGCACGGCGACGGCGGCGTTGAGCACGGCGAGCGCGCCGGCGGCCATGACGAGCTGCGGGCGCTCACCGTCGCCCTTGCGCACCTTCGAGGCGGCGATCTCGGCGCAGGCCGCCACGGCGACCGCGACGACGAGCTTGACCCCGATCTTCGCGTGGTTGACGGGCTCGTCACCCGCCTCGACGATGCCGACGAGGATCAGCCCGGTGACGAGCTGGGCCCGCGCGCCCCAGAGCAGCGCCGGGGTCGACCGGCCGCGGGCGACGAACACCGCGCTGCCGACGATCGCCGCCATGCCGAGGAGGTGGAGCAGGACGAAGACGTTCTCGAGGAAGCCCATGGGGTCAGCGTAGGGGCAGCCGGCCGGGCCGCCGCACGCGCACGGTCAGACGAGCCGGCGGCCCATCGCCCACGCCGTCAGCTCGTGGCGCGAGGAGAGCTGGAGCTTGCGGAGCACCGACGAGACGTGGGTCTCGACCGTCTTCACCGAGATGAAGAGCTCCTTGGCGACCTCCTTGTACTGGTAGCCCCGCGCGATGAGGCGCATCACCTCGCGCTCGCGGGCCGAGAGCCGGTCGAGCTCCTCGTCGACCTCGGCGATCTCGCCCGCCGCCGCGCCGAACGCGTCGAGGACGAACCCGGCGAGCCGGGGCGAGAAGACGGCGTCGCCGTCGGCGACCCGGCGGACGGCCGTGACGAGGTCGCGGGCGTTGATCGTCTTCGTGACGTAGCCGCGGGCCCCGGCCCGGATGACGGCGATGACGTCCTCGGCCGCGTCCGACACCGACAGCGCGAGGAAGCGCACCGGCTTCCCGTCCGCGGTCTCGACGCCGGCGCAGCCCCGGATGACGTCTCCCCCACCGTTGCCCGACCCGCCGGGCAGGTGGACGTCGAGGAGCACGACGTCGGGGGTCTCCTTGCGGATCACCGCGATGGCGGCGTCGACGTCGGGCGCCTCGCCGACGAACTCGCAGACCGTCCCGCCACCGGCCATGGCCTCGGTGAGCTCGGCCCGCACCCCGGTGCGGAACATCCGGTGGTCGTCGACGAGGACGACCCGGATGGGGGCGGCCGGGGTGGGCGTGGCGCGCTGGCTCATGACTCTTCTCCTTCGATCGGTGGGAGCCGCAGCTCCACCTCGGTGCCGTCCTCGCGGCGGCGGACCCGGGCGGAGCCGCCGTGGCGCTCCATCCGGCCGAGCAGGGACTGGCGGACGCCGAGCCGGTCCTCGGGCACGGCGTCGAGGTCGAAGCCGGCGCCGCGGTCGCGGACGAAGGCCTCGACCCCGCCCGGACCGATCTCGACGTAGGCGGTGACGGGCGGCGCGCCGTGGCGCACGGCGTTGAGCAGGGCCTCGCGCATCGCGCGGGACAGGGCGGCACCGTGCTGCTCGAAGGGCCGGTCGCCGGTGACGACGAGGTCGACGGGGACGCCGTGGAGGTCCTCGACCTCGTGGGCGACCTCGGTGACCGCGGCCGCGAGCGAGGACTGCGACCCCTGCGGGCCGTCGTACAGCCAGGTGCGCAGCTCGCGCTCCTGGGCCCGGGCCAGCCGGGTGACGGCGGCCGGGTCGGCGGACTGGCGCTGGATGAGGGCGAGGGTCTGGAGCACGGAGTCGTGCAGGTGGGCGGCGATGTCGGCCCGCTCGGTGGCCCGCACGGCGGCGTCCTGCTCGCGGCGGAAGTCGGCCCAGAGCCGGACCGCCCACGGCGCGGCGAGGATGAACGCTCCGACGAGCACGGCGAGGGCGGCGAGGACGGCGTCCCACAGCACGCTCACCGAGCGGCCGCGGGTGACGAGGACGAGGATGCCGACGAGGGCGAAGCCGACCGCCGAGGACGACCCGCACCCAGCCCATGCCGTCGCGTCCGCCGGTGAGCCACCGCGAGCGCTGGGCCTGGTCGAGGTTGGACCAGGCGACGACCGCGCCCACCGCGATGACGAACATGGGCACGAGCACCGAGCCGCGCGACCGTCACCCCGACGCCGGGGACGAGGAGGGCACCGCCGACGACGACGAGCACACCGCCCGCGGCGAGGAGGACGATCCAGCGCCGCCGCTCGGTCCAGCGGGCGGAGGCCGGCGGGCCGACGAGCGCCTCGCCCTCGGGCGTCAGCGCCCACAGGAAGAGGTAGGCCGCGACCCCGGCGCCGCCCGACAGGGCGAGCACGACGGCGGCGAGCCGGACCAGGCGCCGGGAGACCCCGAGGTGGCGCGCGACGGCGTCGCAGACGCCCGGGGTCCAGCCGCGGCGGTCGCGCACGAGCGGCGGCCGCGCCGGCCGGGGCTCCGGCGCGGGGCCGGAGTCGGTGCGCGGCCGCGTCGCGACGGGCTCGTAGGGGGTGGGCACGGGTCCATCCTGACGCACGTCCGGCCGTCCGGACCCGCCTCCCGGGGTCCGGTCAGGGGGTGCTCAGGGTCGACCCTCATGGCGACCGCGGGCCCCGCGGCACGAGAGTGGGTGCCATGACGGACACCTCCACCCCGCCCCCGCCCCCCGGCGGCGCCGCTCCCAGCGTCCTCGACGACGCCCTGGCCCGACTCCGTGGCCTCGGCCTGCGGCGCGACACCGGACGCCGCTGGTTCGGCGGGGTCTGCGCCGGGGTCGCCGCCCGGGTCGACGTCGACCCGCTGCTCATCCGGGCCGCGGCCATCGCCCTGACCATCGCCGGCGGCATCGGGCTGCCCGATCTACCTCGTCCTCTGGCTGCTGCTGCCGGACCAGCGCGACCAGATCCTCGCCGAGCGGGCCCTGCGCGCCGGTGACGCCTGGGCCATCGTCCTCACCGTGGTCACCGGGGTCGTCCTGCTCGGCGGGCTGGCCTCGATCGCCTCCGGCGGCAACGGCTGGGGCGGCTCGTTCTGGCTGCTCGTCCCCGTGGGGCTCGTCGTCTGGGTCCTCGCGACCCGCAGCCGGTCCTCGTCGCCCGCACCGTACCCGGCCCGTACGGCGCCCCGTGGCCCACGGCCACCGCCCCGCCGCCGCCACCTCCCGGAGGGTCCCCGATGTCCTCGCCCCAGAGCTCGTACGCCGCGCCCGCGGCGGCGCCGCCGGCCTACCGCCAGCCGCCCGCGCCCGCCTACGGCACAGCCCGGCGCGCCCGGCCTACGGCCAGCCCCGGCGGCAGGGCCCCTACGGTGGGACCCCCGTGCCCCCGGCGCCCCCGCGCCCGTACTCGCCGCCGCCGCCGCCGGCCCCGCGGCGCCGCCGGCCCAGCGGCTTCGTCGCCCTCGTCTCGCTCGGCCTGGCCACGGCCCTCGTCGGCCTCGGCGTGGTGCTCGCCGGACCCGCTCGGCTACACCGGTGAGCCGGTGGTCCTCGGGCTGCTCCTGGCCCTGGCCGGAGTGTCCGCGGTCGTCCTCGGCCTCGGCGTCAGCGGGCGGGCCTCGGGCTTCAGCGGCTTCCTCGTCATCGTCCTCGGGCTGGCCAGCGTGGTCGGCGTCGCCGCCCTGCACGTCCCGGTGCACGGCGGCGTCGGCGAGCGGGTGTGGACCCCCACCGCCGTCTCCGTGCCGGCCTCCTACGACCTCGGTCTCGGCGACGCCCGGCTCGACCTCGGCGGCCTCGTCCGGGCTCGACCGCCCCCGCCGGGCGGCGCCGAGACCATCGACGTCACGGTGGGCGTCGGCGACCTCGATCGTCACCGTCCCGAAGGGCCTCGACGTCCGCGTCGACACCCAGATCGGGGCCGGCGACCTCAGCCACGAACGGCGGAGCACGACGGCGGGCACCGACGTCGTCGAGAGCCGCTCCGGCACCGACGTCACCTACGAGACCGAGGTCGGCGGCTCCGACCCCGACCTCGTCGTCACCGTCGACGTCGGCGTCGGTTCCGTCACCATCATCGAGGAGAGCTGACCATGACCACCGACGACCCGACCCGCCCGCTCAGCACCGACCTGGGGCTCGACGACGGCGACGACGCCACCGAGGCCACCGGGGCCTCCGAGCGCACCACGACCGGCCCGGCCACCTCGGCCACCTCGGCCGCCCCGTCGACCACCGCGGGCGCCGGCGACCCCACCGCCACGCCGGCGGAGGAGCCGGTCGCGCCGAGGTACCGCTCCGGGCCCGCCCCCTTCGCCGTGCTCCTCGGGGTGCTCGGGCTCGCCGCGGCGGTGGGCCTCTTCCTCGCCGAGGTCACCGACCTCAGCGTGCCGTGGAACGACCTCGGCCCGTGGACGATCGTCGGCGGTGGCCTGCTCGTGGTGCTCGTCGGCCTGCTCGGCCTGCGCGCCAGCCGCGCTCAGGACTGAGCCGCCGCGTCGGCGCGTCACGCCCACGGCACGCAGCGCCCACGGGACGGTGGGCACGACGGGCAGGGCGTCGAGCCCGGCGAGCGGCACCCACCGGGCGTCGGACGTCGAGCCGCCCACGTCGTGGACGACGGGGGCCGTCGGAGCGCGGGCAGCGGGCCGTGTGGACGAGCCGGACGGCGTGGTAGTCCTCGGCACCGCGCTCGGAGCGACCGACCCAGTGCTGGGTCATCACGCCGACGAACCGGACGTCGTCGACCTCCTGCCCGGTCTCCTCGCGCACCTCGCGGACCACGGCCGCGACGCGGGGCCTCACCGGGGTCGAGCCCGCCGCCGGGCAGGGTCCACCGCCCCGGCACGCCGGTCGCGGGTGCGAGAGCTGGGTGAGCAGCAGCCGCGCCGGCGTCGACGACCACCGCGTACGCCGCGACCCGCTGGCGCGGCACGACGCGCGCCCGGTCGTCGGCGGACAGGCCCTCCCCCGCCGGGCCGCCACCCGGGGGCGCGGGCCGCGGCGAGCGACGTCGTAGTGCAGGGTCAGCGCCCCGAGCGTCCCCTCGACCGCCGACCACCCGGCCCGACCAGCCACGGCCGCGAGCCCGTCGAGCGGGTCCTCGCCGTGGTCGAGGACGAACGAGACCACGACGCTCGCCGCCGCGCACCCCGCGCACCGTGATCACGACGCGGCCCCGGCCCGGCGGTACTCGGCCAGCGTCGCGTCGAGGACCGCCGGCCAGTCCTGCCGCGGAGGGCTCTCGCGCGGCCCGGGCCCGCGAGCCCGGTCCGCAGGTCGTCGTCCGCGCCGAGCCGCGCGACGGCCCGGGCCAGCTCGGCGTCGGAGCCGACGAGCAGGCCGTCGACGCCGTCGGTGACGATGTCGTCGACGCCCGTGCCCGCGGGCGCCAGGACGGGGAGCCCGGCCGCCCGGGCCTCGAGGGCGGCGATGCCGAAGGCCTCGAGCCGGGCCGCCGTGACGTAGAGCGTCGCCGGCGTGCAGCAGGTCGCGCAGGGCCTCGCGGTCCAGCCGGCCGGGCAGCGCGACCCAGTCCGTGCCCGCGTGCCCGCAGGTAGGCCTCCATCGCCCGCCGCTGCGGGCCCTCCCCGGCGACGGTGACCCGCAGCGGGACGGACGGGGTCGAGCAGCCCGCGGGCGCGGTGCAGCGCCCCGAGGAGCACGAGCGGGCGCTTGCGGCTGACCAGCCGCATGGCGGTGACGACGTGCAACCGTCGACGGGCGGCGGTCCCGGCGCGGCTCGGCGTCCGGGCCGCCCACCACGCCGCGTCGACCCCGTTGCCCAGCACCCCGACCCGGCGCGCCTCCGGCCGCCTCGCCGACCTGGGCGGCGGCCATCCGCGAGACGGCGCTCAGCGCCACGCCGCGACGCGCCCAGCGGCCGAGGTGACCCGCGGCCCGGAACGCCGGCACCCACCGGCCGAGGACGCAGTGGAAGGTCGCCGCCACGGGCAGGCCGACGGCGAGGGCGGTGCGCACGAGGTCGGTGGCGAACGGGCTGACCACCCCGAGGTGCGCGTGGGCCACGTCGAACCCTCCGGCGTCGAGCCGGCGGCGCACCTCGGGCGGGGCAAGCGGGTTGACCGGCACGCCGCTCGGCAGCGGGAGGGCCATCCGGTGCACCACGACGCCGTCGTCCTCCGCGGTGCGCACACCGTGCCGCTCGCCACCCGGCCCGGTGGTGGCGGTGAAGACCTCGACCCGGTGCCCTGCCGCGGCGAGGTGGTGCGCGAGGTCGTGCACCTGGCGCTCGATGCCGCCCAGCCGCGGCGGGTAGCAGTCCGACAGGAGGGCGACCTTCACGGGGGTCCACCCTGCCATGCGCGAGGATGGGCGACGATGTCCCGCACGCTCGTGGCGTTCCACGCCCATCCCGACGACGAGGCCCTCCTCACGGCCGGCACGATGGCGCGCGCCGCGGCCGAGGGCCACCGCGTCGTCCTCGTCCTCGCGACCGACGGCGGCGCGGGGCTGGCGGCCGAGCGACCTGCGCCGCGACGGGGGGCTCGGCACCCGCCGGCTCGCCGAGGCCGAGCGTCTCGGCCGCCGCCCTCGGCGTCGCGCGCGTCGAGTGGCTCGGCTACGCCGACAGCGGCAGCGGCCCCGAGCCCGAGCCGGACGCCCCGGGGGTCACCCGCTTCTGCCGCGCCCCCCTCGAGGAGGCCGCCGAGCGGCTGGCCGCCGTGCTGCGCACCGAGCGCGCCGACGTCCTGCTCTCCTACGACGCCAACGGCGGCTACGGGCACCGCGACCACCGCCGGGTGCACGAGGTCGGGGCCCGCGCCGCCGAGATCGCCGGCACCCCCCGGGTCCTCGAGGCCACCGTGCCCCGCGACACCATCGTGCGGGCCGCTGCGGGCCGCTCGCCCGCGTCTACCGCTTCCCGGCCGAGTTCGACCCGACCACCTTCGAGCGGGCGTTCACCGCCCGCGCCGACATCACCCACCGGGTCGACGTCCGGCGCCACGTCGCCGCCAAGCGGGCCTCGATGCGCGCCCACGCCTCGCAGGCCACCGGGGGCGGTGCGGCGCGGCCGCGGCGAGGGCGGGCAGACGGGCGACCGCACCCTCCAGGCCTTCCTGCGGGTGCCCCGCCCCCTCTACGATCTGGTCTTCGGGCGGGAGTGGTTCCGCGACCCGACGAGACCACCTGGGGGGCCGGTGTCGACCGACGTGTTCGAGGGTCTCGCGTGAGGCCCGCCGGGGTCGAGGTGCCGACCAACCGGCGCCAGCTCGTCCAGTTCGGCGCTCGGGCTGGGCCTCGCCGTGGTGCTGCTCGTCTGGGGGCTCCCCCACTTCGCGAAGACCTCGTGGGGCGACATCTGGGCCGTCATCCGGTCGGTGCCGTGGCAGCACGCGGTCGGCCCTCCAGATGCATCATGCTGCTCGGCCTGTACTGCTACACCTTCACGCTCACCGGCTCGCTGCGCGGGCTCACCCACGGCAAGGCGCTCGTGCTCAACCTCTGCGGGTCGTCGGTGTCGAACCTGCTCCCCGGGGGCGGCGCGGTGGGGCTCGCCGCGACCTACGCGATGTGCCGCTCGTGGGGCTTCTCGCGCCGCGCCACCTCGACCTCGGCCATCGTCACGGGCATCTGGAACGTGCTGGCCCGGATCGCGCTGCCGGTCGTGGCCATCGTCGTCCTCATCGTCGGGGGCGTCACCCTGCCCAAGTCGCTCACCGACCTGGCCGTGGCGGGCTCGGTCACCGGGCTCGGCCGTCATCGCCGTGCTCGTCTCGGTGCTCGTCAGCGAGCGGGCGGCCCAGCGCTTCGGGCGCGTCGTCGACCGCGTGCTCCGCCCGGTGCTGCGCCGGCACCGACCCGACTCGACGATGCGCGTCGAGGACCTCGTGCGCGACCTGCGCGCGCGGATCATCGACGTCGTCCGCTGGCGCTGGTGGTCGATGACCCTCGGGATGGTCGGGTTCTTCGGCGCCTACTACGTCCTGTTCGTCCTCGTGATGCGCGAGACCGGGCGTGACCCTGCCGCTCGACCTCCTCTTCGCGGCGTACGCCATCGGGCGGCTGCTGACGGCCGTGGGCATCACCCCGGGCGGGGTGGGCGTCACCGAGACGGCGACGACCGTGGTGCTCGTCGGCTGGGGGGCCGACGCGGGCGCCGCGACCGGCGCGGTGGTCCTCTTCTCGATCTTCACCCACCTCATGGAGGTGCCGCTCGGCGGGCTCGGCTGGCTCGCTGTGGTCGCTCAGCGCGAAGGTCGAGCCCCCCGCCGAGGGCAAGGAGCCGGTGTTCGTCCCGCCGCCCCGCCACCGCGCGGCGGCTGAGGCCTCCGGCGCCGGCGAGGAAGGCCGCGACCGCCCCGTGCAGCGCGGCGAGGTCGTCGACGTGCACGAGCTCGCGGGCCGAGTGCATCGAGAGCAGCCCCACCCCGACGTCGACGGTCGGGATGCCGAGCCGGGTCGCGGCGAGCGGGCCGATCGTCGACCCGCCGGGGATCGTGTTGACGTTGACGAACGGCTGGAACGGCACGCCCGCCGCCGCGCACGCCGCACCGAAGACGGCCTCGCCGCGGGCCTCGGTCATGTACCGCTGGTTGGCGCTGACCTTGAGCAGCGGCCCGCCCCCGGGGCGCGGGTGGTTGGTGGGGTCGTGCTTCTCCGCGTGGTTGGGGTGCACGAGGTGGCCCGCGTCGCTCGAGAGCAGCCACGACGCCCGGAACGCCCGGGCGGCCTCGGAGCGGGTGGCCCCGAGCCCCTCCTGGATGCGGCCGAGGACGTCCTCGAGGAACGGGTCCGGAGGCGCCGGACGGCGTCGCCGACCCCACCTCCTCGTGGTCGAAGGCGGCGAGCACGGGCACGTGGTCGGCGTCCGCCGGCGCGTCGAGCAGCCCGACGCAGGCCGGCGTGCACGCTGGTGAGGTTGTCCATCCGGGCCGAGGCGAGGAAGCAGCCGTCGATGCCGATGCGGGCCGGGGGCTGGGTGTCGGCGACGAACAGGTCCCACGACACGGCGTCGCCGAGCTCGGCGGCCAGCCACTGCGCGGCGCCGGTGCGGCCGTCGCCGCCGATGCCGACGACCGGCAGCAGGTGGCGCTGCCGGTCGATGGCGGCACCCTCGTTGGCGCCGCGGTCGAGGTGGATGGCGAGGTTGGGGATGCGCGCCACGGCCCCGGTGCGCACGAGCCGGGTGCTGCCGTCGGGCAGGACGGCGCGCCCGGCGAGGGCGAGGTCGCGGTCGAACCAGGACGGCAGGGTCGGGCCGCCGTACACCTCGACGTTGAGCTGCTCCCAGCCGTCGCGCTGCACCACGGGGTTCGGCTTGAGCCGGAAGCCCGGCGAGTCGGTGTGCGCGCCGAGGACGCGGAACGGGGTCGTGGCCGACGCGCCCTCGGGGAGCCGCCAGGCGATGACGGCGCCGTCGCGGACGACGACGTAGCCGCCGGGCGACGGTCGGCCACGCCTCGCGCTCGTCGAGCGCGGTGAAGCCGGCGGCGACGAGCCGGTCGCGCGCGACGGCGGCCGCGTGGAACGCGGTCGGCGACGCCGTGACGTACTCGGCGAACTCGGCGGTGAGGGTGTCGGGGCTGGGTCGGCTGCTCACCCGGCCATCCTGTCAGCCGGGCTCGGCGTGCCGCCCGGCGGACGTCAGCGGGAGCGGACCAGCCGGCGGACCTGACGCTCGCGGGCCTCGGTGGCCAGCGGGTCGTCCACCGGCTCGGGCTCGAAGGGGCGGCCGGTGGCCCGCTCGGCGGCGACCGCGATGAGGGCGTCGGAGACCATCGGGTTGGCCGGCAGCAGCGGGCCGTGGAGGTAGCTGCCGATGACGTGGCCCGTCCAGGCGCCCTCGGTGCCGTCGTCGCCGTTGTTGCCGTGGCCGGCGAGCACCCGCCCGAACGGCGCCTGGCCCGCACCGAGCACCGTCGAGCCGGAGTGGTTCTCGTAGCCGACGACCGTGCCGAGCGGGGTCTCCACGCACACCGGCCCGACCATCCGCTTGTCGTTGCCCTGGGTCGTCACGTCGAGGATGCCGAGGCCGGGCAGCACCTGCCCGGTGACGGTGCGGAAGGAGTTGCCGAAGAGCTGGTACATGCCGCAGATGACGAGCATCGGCACGCCGTCGGCGGCGAGCGAGCGCAGGGTGGGCCCGACCGCCTCGAGGTCGGCCTCGACCCGGGCCTGCCCGGAGTCCTGGCCGCCGCCGCCCATGAAGAGGTGGGCGTCGTCGCGGAAGGGGGCGCCCGGGTCGTGCAGGACGACCTCGGCGGTGTAGCCGTGGCGGCGGATCCGGCTCGCGAGGGCGTGGGTGTTGCCGCGGTCGCCGTAGATGCTCATCTCGCGCGGGTAGAGGTGGACGAGGGTGATCGTGCCCTTGCTCGGCCCGGCCGGCTCGAGGGTGGTCGTGCTCACGCGGGGGCCTCCTCGCCGAACCGGTCCAGCCCGTGCCGCGCGGCGAGCGTGCGGCGCAGGGCCATCATCGCGGTGTACGTGCAGAAGATGCGCTTCGGCTCGTCGGGGTGCGCGGCGACGAAGGCGTCGAGGGCCTCGTCGAGGTCGGGCACGACGCGCTCGGTGGCGACGTCGTCGTAGTGCAGCCGCAGGGCCATGTCGTAGGCCCGGACCCCGCTCGTCAGGGCCACCCCCTGCTCGCTCAGCGAGCGAGAAGTCGACGTCGTAGAGCCACGAGACGTCGCGGCCGTCGGCGTCGTTGTCGTTGATCGCCACCATCGTGGCGGCCGCGGTCGTGCCGTAGGTGGAGAGGGCGACGCGGAAGCCGGCGGGGTTCTTGACGAGGACGAGCTCGAGCGGCTGGCCCCCGACCATCACCACCTCGCCCCGACCGAACGGGGGCTTGACCGCGGCCAGCGCCTCGGCCGTCGTCGCGGCGTCGAAGGCGTCACCGAGGAGCATCCGCGCCGTGGTCGTCGCGGCGGTCGCGTTGATCATCGCCGCGAGCCCGCGCTGCTGGAGGGTGACCGGGCCGACCGTGACGTCGTCGAACACGACGTCGAGGACCCGCTCGTCACGGGGGCGGAGGCGGGCGTCACCGGGGCCGGGCTCGTGGCCGACCGGCTGGTCGTCGAACCGGGCGTCGTGCTCGGTGAGCTCGGGGAGGCGGTCGGCGACGGACTCGTCGAGGCCGAACCAGCGCACGGGCACGGTGACGCCCGTCGGCGGCGCGGGCGATGAACGGGTCGTCGGCGTTGGCGACGACGCCCTCGGTGCTCGCGGCGCCGAGCCGGGCGAGGAGGTCGGCGGTGTGGTCGATCTCGGCGAACCGGTCGAGCTGGTCGCGGGCGACGTTGAGCAGCAGCGAGTGCGTCGGGGGCACCTCGGCGATGAAGTGCATGGCGTGGGCCTCGTCGAGCTCGACGACGGCCATGTCGCTGCGCAGCCGTCCGCTGAGGGGCAGCTGCGGCAGCATCTCCGAGAGCACGCCCCGGGTGAAGTTCGAGCCGGTCGGGTTGGTGAAGACGCTGCGACCGTGGGCCCGCAGCACCGCGACGAGCATCTTGGTCGTCGTCGTCTTGCCGTTGGTGCCGCTGACGACGACGATGCCGCCGCGCACGTCGGCCAGGGCCCGGCGCAGGATCCGCGGGTCGACCCGCTCGGCGACGAGCCCGGGGAAGGCCGAGCCGCCTCCCCGGCGACGGGCCAGGGCCCGGGCGGTCTTGCCCGCGACGACCGCGGCGGCGGTTCTCAGCACGCGCCAACCCTAGCCAGCGCCGGGCGGCGAGCCCGAACCCGACCCGTCACCCCCGTCGAGTGAACAGGACACGCCGCATCGCAGCGCGTGAACACGGCGTGTTCTGTTCACTCGACGGGTGAGGGGCAGGTCAGGACGGGAGGTGGGCGTCGAGCCAGCGGACGACGTCGGCCGTGACCTCGTCGCGGTTGGTCTCGTTGAACACCTCGTGCCGCGCGCCGGCGTAGAGCGTGCACGTGACGTCGGTGAGCCCGGCGTCGCGGTACTGCTGCGCCGCGGCACGAGGCCCCTTGCCGCCGTCGCCGACGGGGTCCTGGTCGCCGGCGACGAGCAGCACCGGCAGGTCGCGCCGCACGCCGGCCACCCGCTTCGGGTCGTTGATGCCGGCGAGGCCCGGCAGCAGGTCGGCGAAGAACCCGGAGGTGAAGGTGTTGCCGCACAGCGGGTCGGCGACGTAGGCGTCGACCTCGGCGTCGTCGCGCGAGAGCCAGTCGAAGTCGGTGCGGTTGGGCTTGAAGGCGGCGTTGTACTGGCCGAAGGTCAGCTTGTCCATGAGGGTGCTGGTGTGCCGTCGCCCCCGGAGCCGGGCCTCCGTCGCGGCGACGGCGGCCCCGACCTTCCCGAGCAGCCCGGCGTCACCCGCGGTGCCGGAGAGGACGAGGCCCGGTGAGCTCGTCGGAGCCCTCGATGACGTAGGCCCGGGCGAGGAAGGAGCCCATCGAGTGGCCGAGGAGGAAGAGCGGGCGGCCCGGGTGCTCGGCGCGGGCCAGGTCGGTGACCGAGCGCAGGTCGGCGACGACGGTCTCCCAGCCCCCGGTCGTCGGCGAAGTAGCCGTGGTCGGCGGCCGAGGCGGTGCGTCCGTGGCCGCGGTGGTCGGGGGCGTACACGGCGTAGCCGGCGTCGGTGAGGGCCTCGGCGAGGCGGCCGTAGCGGGCGGAGTGCTCGGCCATGCCGTGCGCGACGACGACCGTGGCCTTCGCCTCGCCGTCGGGCAGCCAGCGGTGGGCGAACAGCTCGGTGCCGTCGGCCGCCGTCACCGTCGTCGTCGTGCTCTCCATGGGGACCGTCCTCCGGGGATGGGCCACCGGCGCGCTACCGGCGGGTACTCGGGCCCAGCCTGCCACGCGCCCGGCCGGGGCGGGGTCGATCCGGGGCGCGCCGCACCGTGGTGGGTCGCCGCCTCGCGGTCACTCCCACTCGATGGTGCCCGGCGGCTTGCTCGTGACGTCGAGGACGACGCGGTTGACCTCGCGGACCTCGTTGGTGATGCGGGTGGAGACCTTGGCGAGCACCTCGTAGGGGACGCGGGTCCAGTCGGCCGTCATGGCGTCCTCCGACGACACCGGCCGCAGCACGACCGGGTGGCCGTAGGTGCGTCCGTCGCCCTGCACCCCCACGGAGCGGACGTCGGCGAGGAGCACGACGGGGCACTGCCAGATGTCGCGGTCGAGGCCGGCCGCCGAGAGCTCCTCCCGGGCGATGGCGTCGGCCGCGCGCAGCACGTCGAGCCGCTCGCGCGTCACCTCGCCGACGATGCGGATGCCGAGCCCGGG
Organism: uncultured Actinomycetota bacterium; assembly: GCA_963752445.1. GTDB lineage: Bacteria > Actinomycetota > Actinomycetes > Actinomycetales > Dermatophilaceae > Phycicoccus. Next base: position 54,533 of record CAVVYI010000021.1, read on the forward strand.
CCCGGGGAACGGCTGGCGCCAGACGATGCCCTCGGGCACGCCGAGCTCGAGCCCGACGGCGCGCACCTCGTCCTTGAACAGCAGCCGCAGCGGCTCGACGAGCGAGAACTGGAGGTCGTCGGGCAGCCCGCCGACGTTGTGGTGGCTCTTGATGTTCGCCGCACCCGTGCCGCCGCCGGACTCGACGACGTCCGGGTAGAGGGTGCCCTGGACGAGGAACTCGACCGGGTGGTCGTCGGCATCGGCGTGCGAGCCGACGACGTCGCGGGCGGCCTGCTCGAAGACGCGGATGAACTCGCGACCGATGATCTTGCGCTTCTCCTCGGGGTCGCTCACCCCGGCGAGGGCGGACAGGAACTGCTCGGAGGCGTCGACGGTGACGAGGTCGACCCCGGTGGCGGCGACGAAGTCCTGCTGCACCTGCTCGGCCTCGCCCTGGCGCAGCAGCCCGTGGTCGACGAAGACGCAGGTGAGCTGGTCGCCGATGGCTCGCTGCACGAGGGCGGCCGCCACCGACGAGTCGACCCCGCCGGAGAGCCCGCAGACGGCCCGCTTGTCGCCGATCTGCTCCCGGACGGCCCCGACGAGCTGCTCGACGACGTTGGCCGCGGTCCACTCGCCGGTGAGGCCCGCGCCCTTGGTGAGGAAGTTCTCCAGCACGCGCTGCCCGAAGGTCGAGTGCATGACCTCGGGGTGCCACTGCACCCCGTAGAGCCGGCGCTCGTCGTCCTCGAACCCGGCGACCGGCGCCCCCGACGTCGTCGCCGTGACGCGCAGGCCGGGCGGGGCCTCCTCGACGGCGTCGCCGTGGCTCATCCACACCGACTGCTCCTCGGGCTGGCCGTTGAAGAGCGTCGAGGCGGTGTCGGTGACCGTCGCCGGGGTGGCCCCGAACTCCGAGAGACCGGTGCGGGCGACCCGGCCGCCGAGGGCCATGGCCATCGCCTGGAAGCCGTAGCACATGCCGAAGACCGGCACCCCGGCCTCGAGCAGGGCGGGGTCGAGGCGCGGCGCGCCCTCCTCGTACACCGACGACGGACCACCGGAGAGGACGATCGCCGAGGGGCCCTTGGCGAGCATCTCGGCCGTGGGCATCGAGTGGGGCACGACCTCGCTGAAGCAGTTGGCCTCGCGCACGCGCCGGGCGATGAGCTGGGCGTACTGGGCGCCGAAGTCGACGACGAGCACCGGCCGGTCGGCGAGGTGGACGGGCTCACCGCCCTCGACGACGACGTGCGACGGGTCGACGGGCGAGGGGTCGGCGGGCAGCTCGGGGGCGTCGCTCACGAGCGCAAGGCTAGCCGCGGGCGGCGGCCAGGCCGGCCTCGACCTCACGCGCCACGCGCCGCTCGACCCAGAAGGAGAGGAACGGCACGCAGCCGGCGAGCATGACGAGGACCATCTTCGGCAGCGACCAGCCGACCTTGAAGCCGAGGAGGGCGGTGGCGACGAGGTAGCCCATGTAGACGAACCCGTGCGGCTGGGGCCACCAGGACAGCGGGTTGGCGTCGCCCTTCTTGTCGAAGCCGTAGGACAGGACGACCTCGGCGACGAGCACGAGCAGCCCGATGCCGACGACGAAGGCCATCACCTTGAAGAAGGTGAGGCGGGGGCGGACGGCGTCGACGTCGTCCGGGGCGATGGCCGTGCTGGGGCCGGTGGGCCCGGCGTCAGGGGTGCTCACGTGCTCCATTGTCGCCCGCGGCCCCGACGGGGGCGGCACCGGCCCGCTCGTGGTCCTCACGGACGGTCCGCCACCACAGCCACAGCGCGAAGCCGGCGAACACCCACCACTGGACGGCGTAGGCCGCGTTGCGCCAGTTGAGGCCGGCCGGCGCCACGGGGGTCGGCACCTTGGTGAGCTGCGGGCCGGACGCGGGCTGCTCGTCCTGGAGGAAGAGGAAGGCGTTGTACAGCTCGCCCGGCCACGTGTTGACGAGCAGCGAGGTGTCGACGGAGGCGATCTCGCCGGGGCCGACGGGGGTGGTGACCGGCGACTCCGTGGGGGCGAGTCCCCCGGCGACGGTGAGGGTGCCGGTGGGCGGAGACCCGGCCGCGGCCGGGTCGGTGACGAAGCCGCGCAGCACCGGCAGCGTCGCCCCGGTGCCGTCGACGACGAAGGGGGTGATGACCCAGGCGCCGCTCACCCCGTCGAGCCGGCGGTCGGGCACGAGGAGCTGGCCGTCGACGTAGTGCCCGGACGCGGTGACCGGCCGGGAGGACAGGTCGCCGGGGAAGCGGGCGTGCGGGGCGAGGACGTCGGTGAGGGGGCGCGGCGCGGCGGCCCGGGCCTCGTCGACGACCTCCTGGCGGGCCGTCCCCTGGGCGACGTGCAGCTGCCACCGACCGAGCTGGACGAAGACGGCCCCGAGCACGAGGGCGAGGGCGAGCAGCCCGAGCGACCTCCGGGTCAGGGCCGTCCGCAGCACCCGCCGAGCGTACGGGACCGCGCTGGGGCCGCCGGGCGCGGGCGCAGGTCGCCGGTGCTGGCCCACCAGCGCGAGCCCCCGGTTCGCCCGCGGGACCCCTCCTCCGAACCGGGGTCTCGCGCACCCGTCGGGGTGGCCCTGAAATGTGCACCGGGGGCGCCGCGTTGGTGTCGACGTGACCGCCCCCGAGACCACCGTCGTCGCGCTCCACGTGGCCCCGGGCCGGCGGCTGCCGATGCGCTCGGTCGACGAGGTGGTCGTCGAGGCCGGCGCCGGGGTCGTCGGCGACCGGTACCACGGCTCGCGGCACCGGCACGTGACGGTGCAGTCGGCGGAGCAGCTCGCCGAGGCCGCGGTGCGGCTCGGCGCCCCGGTCCCGCCCTCGGGCACCCGGCGCACCGTCACCGTGTCCGGCGGTCGCGTCGTGTCCGTGCCCGGCGCACGGGCCCGTCTCGGTGGTGCCCTGCTCGAGGTGGTCCGGGTCGCGGCGCCGTGCCGGATCCTCGACGACGAGATCGGGCCCGGCGCCGCCGCCGCGCTGCACGACCGGGCGGGCACGGTGTTCCGCGTGGTCGAGGGCGGCGTCGTGCGCGTCGGCGACCGGTACGAGGAGCTGCCGTTCGACCCTGCCGAGGCCGCCGAGCGGGCCGCCGCCTCCCGGGCCGCCGCGTCCGCCGCCCCGTCCCGCCGACTCCCCTGACGCCCCTGGCTCCCGGGCGGCCGAAATCGGTTCGCCGGAGAGCGGGCCCGCCACCTACCGTGGAGGTCATCATGCCGACGCGACCCGCCTGGACGTACGGCGTGCACCCCGACGACAGCGCCCCGGCCGACGCCGACCGCCTCCTCGTGTGGCTCGCACGCCGCCAGTGGCGCACCCTCGTGGCGGGTGCCGCGTGCGGCATCCCGTGGATGCTCTCGGTGGCGCTCGTACCCGCCGCGGTCGGACGGGCCGTCGACGACGGCATCGTCGCCCACGACACCCGCGGGCTCGTCGTCTGGTCGCTCGCGGTCCTCGGCCTCGGTGGGGTCTCGGCCGCGGTGGGCAACGGGCGGCACTGGTTCGCGGTGAAGAACTGGCTCGTCTCGGCCTTCCGGGCCAGCACCGTGGCCGACCGCGCGGTGCGCCGCGCCGGCCCGGCCCTCACCCGCACCATGCCCGCCGGCGAGGTGCTGGCCAGCTTCACGAGCGACTTCGCCCGAATGGGGCACAGCTTCGACGTCTTCGCCCGCTTCATGGGCGCGGTGGTGTCGTTCGTCGTCGTCGCCGTCATCCTGCTGCGCGGCTCCCTCCTGCTCGGGCTCATCATGCTGCTCGGTGGGCCGCTGCTCGTCGCGTCGCTGGCCTTCGTCATGAAGCCCCTCCAGCGCCGCCAGAGCGCCCAGCGCGAGGAGGCCGGACGCCTCACCGCCCTCGGCGCCGACACCGTCGCGGGCCTGCGGGTGCTGCGCGGCATCGGCGGCGAGGAGTCCTTCCTCGGTCGGTACCGCACGCAGTCGCAGGCCGTGCGGCGGGCCGGGGTCCGGGTCGCCGGCACACAGGCGACCCTCGACGCCGCCCAGGTGCTGCTGCCGGGCATCTTCGTGCTCGTCGTGACCGGCGTCGGCGCGCAGCTGGCCGTCGCCGGCGAGATCACCCCCGGCCAGCTCGTCGCGTACTACGGCTACACCGCGTTCCTCACCATCCCCCTCCAGACCGCGGTCGAGATGGCCGACAAGCTCATCACCACCCGGGTCGCCGCCCGCCGGATCGCGCGCATCGTCGGCACCGACCCCGACCACCCCGAGCTCGCCCCCACCGGCGCCGCCCTTCCCCTCGACGCCGTCCTCACCGACCCGGCGAGCGGCGTCACCGTCGAGCCCGGCGTGCTCACCGCCCTCGTGAGCGCCCGGCCCGAGGAGACGGCCGGGATCGCCGGCCGGCTCGGCCGCACCCTGCCGGGGCACCACGGGGTGACGTGGGGCGACGTCGTCCTCGACGACCTGCCGGTGGCCGAGGTGCGCCGGCGGGTGCTCGTCTCCCAGGCCGACCCGCGGCTCTTCAGCGGGCCGTTGCGGCGCGAGCTCGGCGGCGCCGACGACGAGGCCCGCGCCACCGCGCTCGCCGTGGCCGACGCCGACGACGCCATCGCCGCCGTCGACGAGGGCCTCGAGGGCGAGCTGGAGGAGCGTGGACGGTCCCTCTCCGGCGGGCAGCGCCAGCGGCTCGCCCTCGTCCGGGCGCTGCTGCGCGACCCCGAGGTGCTGGTCCTCGTCGAGCCCACGAGCGCCGTCGACGCCCACACCGAGGCGCGGATCGCGGGGCGGCTGGCGGCGCACCGCAAGGGCCGGACGACCGTCGTCGTCACCGCGAGCCCGCTGCTGCTCGACCACGCCGACGTCGTGCACCTCGTCGAGGGCGGACGGGTCGTCGCCACCGGCTCGCACCGCGACCTGTCGCGCAGCCACCCGGCCTACCGCTCCGTGGTCGTGCGCGGGGAGGACGACTGATGTCGCCGCTCTCGCTGCGCACCGACCACGCCCGCCGCACCCTGCCCATCGCGGGCGGGAAGGTCGTGCGCGCCCACGTCGGGGTCCTCCTGCGCGAGCACCGTCGCCCGCTCCTCGCGGTGCTGTTCTGGCACCTCGTCGCGGCCGTCGTGGGGCTCACGGGTCCGTGGGTCATCGGGCAGGTCGTCGGTACGGTCACCACGGGCCGGGCCGTGATCACGCGCATCGACGTGCTCGTCGGGCTCCTCGCGGTCGCCCTGCTGGCCGAGACCGCGACGACGTGGGTGGCCCGGCGTGGCTCGTTCGTCCTCTCCGAGCAGGTGTTCGCCCGGCTGCGGGAGGACTTCGTCGCCTCGGCGGTGCGGCTGCCGCTCTCGACCGTCGAGCGGGCCGGGACCGGCGACCTGCTCTCGCGCACGACGAACGACATCGACGCGATCAGCTACGTCATCCGGTTCGGCATCCCGACGGTCGTCGTGTCGGTGACGACGGTGCTCGTCACCGGGGTGGCGACCATCCTCGCCTCCCCCCTCGCGGCCCTGCCCCTCCTGCTCACCCCGCTCGTGTGGTTCCTCCCGACCCGGCGCTACCTGCGACGCGCCGGCCCCGGCTACCTCTGGGAGCACGCGACGTACGCCCGGCTCAACGGCGTGGCCGCGGAGACGGTCGAGGGAGCGGCGACCATCGACGCCCTCGGCCTCCAGGAGGAGCGGGGCGAGCGCTTCGCCGAGGCCATCGCCGAGAGCCACGACGCCGAGCGCTACACCGTCGGGCTGCGGCTGCGCTGGTTCCCGTGGCTCGAGCTGGGGTTCTTCGCCCCGATCGCCGGCGCCCTGCTCTGGGGTGGCTGGCTGGCCTGGGAGGGCGTCGTGCCCGTCGCGACGGCCACCGCGGTCGTCCTCTACGTCCAGCGGCTCCTCGACCCGCTCGGCGAGCTCGTCGGCATGCTCGACGAGATCCAGTTCGCGGCGACCTCGATGTCGCGCATCCTCGGCGTCGGCGAGGTGCCGCCCGACCGCATCGCGACCGGGGCCGAGCCCGTCGACGACCGGATGAACGTCGAGGGCGTGCGCTACGCCTACCGCACAGGCCAGGACGTGCTCCACGGGGTCTCGCTCGACCTGCGGCCCGGCGAACGGCTGGCCGTCGTCGGTCCCTCCGGCGCCGGCAAGTCGACCCTCGGGCGGCTCATGGCCGGCGTGGACGGCCCACGCACCGGGCGGATCAGCGTCGGGGGCGTGCCGCTCGTCGACCTCGAGCTCGACGAGCTGCGCGGGCAGGTCGCCCTCGTCACCCAGGAGCACCACGTCTTCGTCGGCACCCTCGCCGAGAACCTCCGCCTGCCCCGCCCGGCGGCCACCGACGACGAGCTGCGCGACGCCCTCGCGGCCGTCGACGCCCTCGCCTGGGCGCAGGCCCTGCCCCAGGGCCTCGAGACGACGGTGGGGTCCGGAGGCCACGCCCTCACCGAGGCCCAGGCCCAGCAGGTGGCGCTGGCCCGGCTCGTGCTCGCCGACCCGCACACGCTCGTCCTCGACGAGGCGACCTCGCTGCTCGACCCCCGCGCCGCGCGCCACCTCGAGCGGTCGCTGGGGGCGGTGCTCACCGGGCGCACCGTCGTGGCGATCGCGCACCGGCTGCACACCGCGCACGACGCCGACCGGGTGGCCGTCGTCGACGGTGGACGGGTCCGCGAGCTCGGGTCGCACGACGAGCTCATCGCCGCCGACGGCGACTACGCGGCCCTGTGGCGCTCCTGGCGCGACGAGGGGTGAGCCCGGGTGCCCGGGTGTCACCGCTCCGGGGCGGGTGCCGGGTGCCCGGTGTCACCGCTCCGGGGCGGGCGCCGGGTGCTCGGTGTCACCGCTCCCGGGCGGGTCGTAGGGTGGTCGTGACCCGTCGAGGCAGCGTGGAGGAGGTCGCCGTGGAGCGCCGGATGTGGGTGTTCGTCCTCGTGTTCGCGGTCGTTCTCGGTACCTTCCACGCCGTCCGTGGCGACTGGTGGACGGCCCTGGCCACGGTCGCCTTCCTCGCGGCGCTCTCGTGGTGGACCTCCCCGTGGCGCGGGGGCCGACGGGCGACGAGCCGCGCGGAGGCGCTCGCCTCGGGGCGCGACGTCGTCGTGTACTGGCGCCCGGGCTGCCCGTGGTGCGAGCGGCTGCGTCGTGGGGTGGGCCGTGCGGGGGCCGACGCCGCCTGGGTCGACATCTGGCGCGACGACGAGGCCGCCGCGTTCGTCCGCGGTGTCAACGACGGCAACGAGACCGTACCGACCGTCGTCATCGCCGGTGTGGCGCACACCAACCCAGACCCCGCCCTGGTCCGCGAGGCGTTGTCGCGCTGAGGGCCGACGCGGTCCCCGTGGAGACGGACAGCCGCCCGGGGCGGATGGCCGCCGCAGCCGACGTCGAGGAAGCGCACCAAGGGCGGGAACTCTGGAGCGTGGTGCCGCCGCAGCCGACGTCGAGGAAGCGCACCACGGGCAAGAACTCTGGACCCTGGTGCCGCCGCAGCCGACGTCGAGGAGCTCGCACCAAGGGCAGGAAGGAGCCCGGCGAGCCTGGCCCCGTTCCGCCCGTGGCGAACTTCGGCCGCGCGGGGGGCCCTCGAGATGCCGACGGCTCGGGGTGAGAGGTACTTCGTGCCGGACGTCCATGTGCTCCCGCTCCTGAGCCACCGCCCCCGTTCTCGGAGCATCCGGCCACGTGCTCCAACTGCTGAGCCACCACCCCCGTTCTCGGAGCATCCGGCCACGTGCTCCCGGAATCGAGGCCAGTGGCCCCGTTCTCGGAGCAGAGGATCCTGTGCACCAGGACGTGGAGCAGAGAGGGGTGGCCCGGATCTCGGAGCACATGGACGTCGGGGACACACACTCCTCTGGCCGCACGCCCGCGCCCGTCCGGCACGGGCTCCTGGTCATCGGACTACGGAACGCTCGGTCCCTGACGCACCGGTTCGCCCCGCCGGGCCGTCGACAGGCGGGCGACCGGCCCGGGCGCACCCGCCCCGCCCCCGGCCAGCAGCGCCGACTGCGCCGGCCGCTCGTCCGGCTCCCCCGCCCGCGGCCAGTGGGCCATCGCCCGCTCGGCCTGGGCCGTGATGGTCAGCGACGGGTTGACCCCGAGGTTGGCCGAGACCGCCGACCCGTCGAGCACCGAGATGCCCGGATGGCCCCACACCCGCTGGAAGCCGTCGAGGACGCCCCGCTCCGGGGACGACCCGATCGGGACGCCCCCGAGGAAGTGCGCCGTCATCGGGACGTCCAGCACCTCCGGCCAGGACCCTCCGGCCACCGTGTACTCGCCCGTCGCCGACGCGATCCGTTCGGCGAGGGCCCGCATCGCCGCCTGCCCCTGCGGGATGTACGTGGGGTTGGGCTCGCCGTGTCCGGGGGACGACGTGAGCCGGAAGCGCCCGGACGACCTCCCGGACCTCCCGGACCTCCCGACCTCCCGCCGTCCCGACCCGCCCCGACCCGCCCGGGCGCCCGACCCTCCACCACCTGCCGGCCGTCCGCCCCGACACCCGGATCGAGTTGTCACGGCTCTGCATCACGAGCCCGACGACGATCCGCTCGCTCCAGCGCCGCGTCGTGGGCAGCATCCGCAGCAGCGGACGCGGGTCGCGGGCCACCATCGTGAGGAACTCGCGCCAGCGGGGGCGGCCCGTGCCGCCGGGCACCGCCAGCGTGGCCAGCAGCCCCATGGCGTTCGAGCCCTTCCCGTACCGGCAGTTCTCGACGTGCGTCTCGTCGTCGACGTGGAAGGACGTCGTGATGGCCACGCCCCGGGTCAGGTCGACGCCGCGGGGTGCGTGCTCGGTCATCGCGCCGACGAGTGCCTCGGAGTTCGTGCGCGTGAGGTGGCCGAGGCGCTCGGACAGGCGAGGCAGCTCCCCGTCGGCGCGCATCGCGTGGAGCAGGGTCTGCGTACCCCACGTCCCGGCGGCGACGACCACCCTGCGGGCCGTCACGACCTCGCGGTCCCGTCCGGCCCGCGGCCCGGTCCGCTCGTGGAGCACCCTGTACAGCGGTTCGCCGTCGGGCCCCCGCCCGCCCGGCAGCACCCCGAGGCGGGTCACCGTCCGCATCGGCCGGATCTCCACGCCGAGGCCCTCGGCGAGCGCGAGGTAGTTCTTCACCAGGGTGTTCTTCGCGCCCACCCGGCACCCGACCATGCAGTTGCCGCACTCCGTGCACCCGGTGCGGCGCGGACCGGCCCCACCGAAGTACGGGTCGTCGACGGTCTCACCGGGCGGTCCGAAGAAGACACCGACCGGGGTGTGCCGGAACGATTCCCGCACACCGAGGTCGTCGGCCGTCGCGGCCATCGCGCGCTCGACCGGTCCGTCGCACCGGTTCGTGACGACCCCCAGCATCCGGCTCGCCGTGTCGTAGTGGGGGGCGAGCTCGCGCTCCCAGTCGGCGACGTCGCGCCACTGCGGGTCGCGGTAGAAGGCCGCCGGCGGGCGGTACAGGGTGTTGGCGTAGTTGAGCGAGCCGCCGCCCACCCCGGCCCCGGCGAGGACGACGACGTGCGGCAGGCGGTGGATGCGCTGCACGCCGTACCAGCCGAGGCGCGGCGCCCAGAGGAAGCGCGGCAGGTCCCAGGAGGTGCGGGCGAAGTCCGTGTCCGCGAAGCGGCGGCCGGCCTCGAGGACCAGCACGCGGTACCCCTTCTCGGCCGCCCGCAGCGCGGCCACCGACCCGCCGAAGCCCGACCCGATGACGACGACGTCGACGTCGGGCTCGACCGCCTCGGTCACGGCAGCCCCACCGACCGCAGCACCCGCAGCGCCCGGGTCAGGCCCTTCGCGTACCGCTCGCCGGCGAGGCCGGGCACGTCGGCGACGTTGACGAGCCCCTGCACCGTGACGTTCTGGCTCTCGGTGTACTTGAGCAGGCCCTCACGGCCGTGCCGGCGACCGACCCCGGACGCCTTCATCCCGCCCATCGGGGAGCCGATGCTGCCCCACGCGGCCGCATACCCCTCGTTGACGTTGACCGTGCCGGCGTGGATGCGGGCGGCCAGGGCACGCCCGCGGCGGACGTCGCGGGTCCACACCGAGGCGTTGAGCCCGTACTCGGTGTCGTTGGCGAGGGCGACGGCGGCGTCGTCGTCGGCCACCCGGTAGACGGCGACGACCGGCCCGAAGGTCTCCTCGTCACGACAGGTCATCGCGGAGGTGACGCCGGTGAGCACCGTCGGCTCGACGACGAACGGGCCGACGTCGGGCCGGGCCCGCCCACCGGCGAGGACGGTGGCACCCTTGCCGACGGCGTCGTCGACGTGGGCGAGCACCCGCTCGAGCTGCGCCGGTCCGACGAGGCTGCCGAGGTCGGCGTCCCAGCGCAGCGCCGTCGAGAGCCGCAGGCCGGCGACGGCGTCGAGGAAGCGGCCGAGGAACTCGTCGGCCACCGCCTCGTGGACGAGGAGGCGCTCGGCGCTCACGCAGAGCTGGCCGGCGGAGGCGAAGCAGGCCCGCACGGCACCGGGCACGGCCCGGCGCAGGTCGGCGTCCTCGGCGACGTAGAGGGAGTTCTTGCCCCCGAGCTCGAGGCTCGCGCCGACCAGCCGGCGCCCGGCCTCCGCCGCGACGGTGCGCCCGGTGGCGGTCGACCCGGTGAAGCACACGTAGTCGGCGCGCTCGACGACCGCCCGCCCCGTGGGGTCTCCGGGGCCGAGGACGACCTGGACGAGGTCGTCGGGGAAGCCGGCCTCGACGAGGAGGCGCACCCCGGCCAGCGCGGTGAGCGACCCCTGCGGGTCGGGGCGCAGGACGACGGCGTTGCCGGCGAGGAGCGCCGGCAGGGCGTCGGTGACGGCGAGGCTCAGCGGGTAGTTCCACGGCGAGACGATGCCGACGACGCCCTTGGGCCGGTGGTGCTCGGTGCTCCGGGTGAGCAGCGGGAAGACCCCGAGGTGCCGTTCGTCGGCGAGGTGCGCCGGACCGCGCCGGGCGTAGTACCGCGCGACGATCGCGACGTCGGCGACCTCCTCGAAGGCGTGGCTGCGGGCCTTGCCCGACTCGAGCTGGACGAGGTCGAGCAGCTCGCCCTGGCGGTCGAGGACGAGGTCGTGCAGCACGAGGAGGAGGTGCGCCCGCTCGGCGACCGGGACCGCGGCCCAGCGGCGCTGTGCGGCCCGGGCCCGGTCGACCGCGACGCCGACGTCCTCCGCCGTGGAGGTGGGCAGCACGGCGAGCGGCGCCCCGGTCATCGGCGTGTGGGTGGTGACCGGGTCCCCCGAGGCGACCGCGCGGGAGGTGAGGGCGCGCACGCGCGCCGGGTCGAGCGCGTAGGTGGCGCGGGGGTCGGTCTCCGGGTCGGCGATGACGTCGGGCATTACCGAAGGGTAACCACCGAGGCCCGCGACGTCACGCGCTCGGCGGAGACACCGGCCCGGGCGGACCGACCGGTCAGCTGCTGCGCTGGTACGGCGCGACGACGACCTCGACGCGCTGGAACTCCTTGAGGTCGACGTAGCCCGAGGTGGCCATCGCCCGGCGCAGCGCGCCGACGAGGTTCGTCGTGCCGTCGGCCACCCGGCTCGGGCCGAAGAGCACCTCCTCGAGCGGGGCGACCGCGCCGACCTCCACCCGGTGCCCGCGCGGGAGCTCGGGGTGGTGGGCCTCGGGGCCCCAGTGGAACCCTCGACCCGGTGCGTCGGTGGCCCGGGCCAGGGCGGCCCCGAGCATGACGGCGTCGGCCCCGCAGGCGATCGCCTTGACGACGTCGCCGCTGGTGCCCACGCCGCCGTCGGCGATGACGTGCACGTAGCGGCCGCCCGACTCGTCGAGGTAGTCGCGCCGGGCCGCGGCGACGTCGGCGATGGCCGAGGCCATCGGGGCGTGGATGCCGAGCGTCACGCGCGTCGTGTGCGCCGCCCCGCCGCCGAAGCCGACGAGCACGCCGGCCGCCCCCGTCCGCATGAGGTGGAGGGCGGCGGAGTACGACGCGGCACCTCCGACGACGACCGGCACGTCGAGCTCGTAGATGAAGCGCTTGAGGTTGAGGGGCTCGGCCCGCCCCGACACGTGCTCGGCCGAGACCGTCGTGCCCCGGATGACGAAGAGGTCGACCCCGGCGTCGACGACGGTCTTCCACAGCTCCTGGGTGCGCTGCGGGGTGAGCGCGCCGGCCACGGTCACCCCGGCGTCACGGATCTGCCGGAGCCGCTCGGTGACGAGCTCGGGCTGGATCTCGGCGCGGTAGATCTCCTGCATGCGCTGCGTGGCCAGGGCCGGGTCGAGGGTGGAGATCTCGGCGAGCAGGGCCGTCGGGTCGTCGTAGCGCGTCCAGAGCCCCTCGAGGTCGAGCACCGGGAGGCCGCCGTGCTGCCCGAGCGCGATCGCCGAGGCGGGCGACATCACCGAGTCCATCGGTGCCGCGATGACGGGGAGGTCGAAGTGGTAGGCGTCGATCTGCCAGCCCGTCGACACCTCCTGGGGGTCTCGGGTGCGGCGCGACGGCACGATGGCGATGTCGTCGAAGGAGTAGGCGCGGCGACCGCGCTTGCCACGGCCGATCTCGATCTCGGTCACCGGGGCAGCCTACCGACGCGGCGCGGGGCGGCCCGACGGCCGTCCGCGACCGCCCGCGACCGACCCGCCGACGGACCCGGCGGACGCCGCGCGGACGGACCGCCGACGGACCCGGCGGGCCCCCCGGAGGCGCGCCCGGGCCAGGTCGTGGGACGGCGCGGGAAGAGGATCGCGCCGGAAAGCGTTTCCGGCCTGTCGGAGCCTTCCGGCACACTTCTCCTTGGCACCGTCGCCACCCCGTCCCCGGGTCCGGCGAGGTCCGCCGACCAGGTGCGGGTCCGCCCGCCCAGACCACCGACATGGAGCCCACGTGTCAACAGCAGCACCCGCCCCCGCGGCGCCCCCGGAGTACCCCGAGAAGATCGACGCCGCGGTCCTGAAGATCGCCGGCGTGGTCGTCCTCGGGGCCATCATGTCCATCCTCGACATCACCGTCGTCAACGTCGCCCTGCGCACGCTGCAGGTCGACTTCGCCAAGGGCGGCATCCCGCTCGACTACTCCACCGTCGCGTGGACCGTCACCGGCTACACCCTCGCCCTCGCCACCGTCATCCCGCTCACCGGGTGGGCGGCCGACCGGTTCGGCACCAAGCGCCTCTACATGCTCGCCGTCGGCCTGTTCGTCGCCGGCTCGGTGCTGTGCGCCACGGCCACGAGCATCGAGATGCTCGTCGGCTTCCGCGTCCTCCAGGGCCTCGGCGGCGGCATGCTCATGCCGCTCGGCATGACGATCATGACCCGGGCGGCGGGCCCGAAGCGGATGGGCCGGCTCATGGCCGTCCTCGGCATCCCGATGCTGCTCGGCCCGATCTTCGGCCCGATCCTCGGTGGCTGGCTCATCGACCACTTCAGCTGGCACTGGATCTTCCTCATCAACCTGCCGATCGGCATCGTCGCGCTCGGCTACGCCTTCTTCGCCCTCCCCTCCGACCGCCCGCACCCGTCGGAGTCCTTCGACTGGCGGGGCGTGCTGATGATGAGCCCGGGCCTCGCGCTCTTCCTGTACGGCATCTCGTCCATCCCGGGCGAGGGCGGCATCGCGCACGCCAAGGTGCTGGTGCCGGGGTTCGTGGGCCTCGGCCTGATCGTCGCGTTCGTGCTCTACAGCTTCCGTCCGGAGCACCCGCTCCTCGACTTCCGGCTGTTCAAGAACCGCAACCTCACCGTCGCCCTCGTCACGATGTTCATCTTCGCGGCGTCGTTCTTCGGCGGGCTGCTGCTCATCCCCCAGTTCCTCCAGCAGGTCCAGGGCGAGACGCCGCTCTCCGCGGGCTGGATCATCGCCCCGCAGGGCCTCGGCGCCATGCTGACGATGCCCATCGCCGGTGCCCTCGTCGACCGCTTCCCGGTCGGCCGGATCGTCCCGTTCGGGCTGCTGCTCATCACCGGCGGGATGTTCGCGCTGACCCAGATCGAGGCCGACTCCTCGCACTGGGGCTTCATCATCCCGGTCCTGTTCGTCATGGGTCTCGGGATGGGCGGCACGATGATGCCGATCATGACCTCGGCGCTCAAGACGCTCACCCACCACGAGGTCGCGCGCGGCACGACGCTGCTCAACATCACGCAGCAGATCGCGAGCTCGGTCGGGGTCGCGACGTTCTCGGTGATCCTCACCAACGCGTTCAAGGACCGCCCGCTCGTCGGGCAGGCCGGCCAGTACTTCGAGACGGTGCAGACCCAGGGGCCGCAGGCCGCCCAGGGCGTCATCGCCAAGCTGCCGCTCGTCGGGCAGTTCCTCTCCCAGCAGGGCGCTGACGCGCAGGCCGGCGTGGCCGCGCTGAGCGCCAGGGTCGCCGACCTCGCGGCCGGTGCCTACGCGCACACGTTCTGGTTCGCGGCCGGCTTCGTGACGCTGACGCTCGTGTCCGCCGCCTTCCTCCCGCGCAGGCACGAGGAGTCGCACCTGCTCGACGAGGGCGCGGCCGACGAGGTGGCACCGCCCGCGATGCTGCACTGAGGTCCCGCACCTCGAACGACCGGTGCCGGTCCCGCTCGGCGGGGCCGGCATCGGCCATGCTGGGGGCGTGCGCCCAGGGACCCACAACGCGATCACCGACGTCGCCGGCGTGCGCGTCGGCCACTGCACCCGGGACGAACCGGGCTGGCTGACGGGTGTCAGCGTCGTCGTGCCCCCGGTGGGGACGGTCGGCGGGGTGGACGTTCGCGGCGGTGGGCCCGGCACCCGGGAGACCGACCTGCTCGACCCCGCGAACGCGGTGGACGCCGTCGACGCGGTGGTGCTCGCGGGGGGCAGCGCCTTCGGGCTCGCGGCCGCCGACGGGGTGGCCGGCGAGGTCTGGGAGGACGGCCGGGGCTGGCCGGTGGGTCTCGGTCCGGACGAGCGGGTCCCCATCGTGCCGGCGGCCATCATCTTCGACCTCGGCCGGGGCGGCGGGTGGCGCCACCACCCGGGCCCGGACGACGGAGCCGCCGCGTACGCGGCGGCGGAGTCCGGCCCGGTCACGGTCGGCGGTGTCGGGGCCGGCACGGGGGCCCGGGCCGGGGGCCTGCGCGGCGGGGTCGGGACGGCCTCGGCGGTGCTCGGGTCGGGGCTGACCCTCGGTGCACTCGTGGTCGTCAACGCGGCTGGCTCGCCCGTCGCTCCGGACGGCTCGCTGCTCGGGGCGGTCTGGGGGCTGGACGACGAGTTCGCCTCCCTCCCACCGTCGTCAGCGGTGGCCGCGGCGCGGTACCGCGAGCAGCGGCAGGCCGAGGTGGAGGCGATGCGGGCCGGCCGCGCCACCACGCTCGCCGTCGTCGCGACCGACGCGGCCCTCACCAAGGCCGGCTGCCGACGGCTCGCCACCGTCGCCCACGACGGTCTCGCCCGGGCGCTCTCGCCCGTGCACACCACCTTCGACGGCGACACCGTGTTCACCCTCGCCACCGGGGCGCGGCCGGCGCCGGAGGCCCTCGACCTCGTCGAGCTGCACGAGGCCGCCGCCCACTGCGTGACCCGGGCCATCGTCCACGCCCTGGCCGCGACGACCTCGGTCGACCGGTCCGCCGACGGCGGGCTCGTCGCCCTGTCGTGGCGCGACGCGCTCACCTCCGGCTGATCCGGCACGTCCGGTCCTCC
Organism: uncultured Actinomycetota bacterium; assembly: GCA_963752445.1. Lineage (GTDB taxonomy): Bacteria > Actinomycetota > Actinomycetes > Actinomycetales > Dermatophilaceae > Phycicoccus. The sequence continues at coordinate 70,073 of CAVVYI010000021.1, forward strand.
GGTGGAGCTCAGCCGAGGCGGTCGGCCAGGAGGGACGCCAGCCGGTTCATCTGCTGCACGTGGGCGGAGTCGCCGTCGGTCTGGACGACGGCCGGCCCCACCCCGACGGTGATGATGGCCACCGCGTACCCGCCGACGATGCCCATCTGCCGGGTCTCCGAGCTCGGCGTCAGCCAGCCGCCCTTGAACGCACTCGCCCCGATCGTGCCCAGCCCCCACCGGTGCTCGGGGATCGGGCGCATCTGCCCGAGCAGCCACGAGCTCGCCGCCGGGCTGACGACCTTCCCGTTCGCCAGGGCCGCCATGAAGCGCACCTGCTCGCGCGGGCTCCACGACATCGCCCCCTGCGACCGGTCCGGCGCCACCGTGCTCGTGTCGCCGATCGAGCGCAGGACGCTCGTGATCGCGGCGCCCGGGCTCCCGGGGATGCGGTCGCGGATGGCGACGACCGCGTCGCCGTCGCTGCGCGTCAGGGCGGCGCGGATCCACCCGCGCTCGGTGGCGGGGATCGCGCCGGGGTCGCCGCCCACGACGGTGTCGAGGTAGGCGGCGATGACGAGCACCTTCGACGTCGACCACGCCTGGTAGCGCGACACCGAACCCTCGGTGCGTACTGCTGACGGGTTCGCCAGCGGTGCCCACACGAGCTCGTTGCGGGTGTCGCCGGCGAGGCTGGTGAGGCCTCCCGTCCCGGTGCCGGTGGCCGTCGGCGGCGCGGCCGTCGGCGTCGGCGCGACCGTCGGCTCGGGCACGGCGCTCACGAGCTCGTCGGCGGCGGGCGTCGGCCGCGGCGAGGGGGTCGGCGCCCGCTCGGGCAGCCCGGCTCCGCTCGGTGCGGCCGACCCGGACGGCGACGGCCGCAGCTCGGCCCCGGTGCTGCCGCAGCCGACGAGGGCGGCCGCGAGCAGCGGCAGGAGGAGCAGGAGCCGGCGCACGCCGGCACCCTACGTGCCCCGGGCCGGCGACACGAGCCGGCCGCTCAGCCCTTGGTGGAGTAGTTCGGGGCCTCGACGATGCCGCTGATGTCGTGGGGGTGCGACTCGCGGAGCCCGGCGGTCGTGATCCGGATGAACCGGCCGCGGGCCTTGAGCTCGGGCACGGTGCGCGACCCGACGTAGAACATCGACTGGTGCAGCCCGCCGACGAGCTGGTGGACCACGGCGCCGACCGGGCCCCGGTACGCGACCTGGCCCTCGATGCCCTCGGGCACGATCTTGTCGTCGGAGGTGACGTCGGCCTGGAAGTAGCGGTCCTTGCTGTAGGACTTCTTGCCCCGCGAGGACATCGCCCCGAGCGAACCCATGCCCCGGTAGGCCTTGAACTGCTTGCCGTTGATGAAGACGAGCTCGCCGGGGCTCTCCTCGCAGCCCGCGAGGAGCGACCCGACCATCACGGTGTCGGCGCCGGCGACGAGGGCCTTGGCGATGTCGCCGGAGTACTGGAGGCCTCCGTCGCCGATGAGCGGGACCCCGGCCGGGCCGCAGGCCAGCGACGCCTGGTGGATGGCGGTGACCTGGGGCACCCCGACCCCGGCGACGACCCGCGTGGTGCAGATCGAGCCCGGCCCGACCCCGACCTTGACGGCGTCGACCCCCGCGTCGACGAGGGCCTGGGCCCCCGCCCGGGTGGCGACGTTGCCGCCGATGACCTGGACGTGCCGCAGCGCCGGGTCGCTCTTGACCCGCTCGACCATCTCGAGCAGGAGCCGGGCGTGGCCGTGGGCGGTGTCGACGACGAGCACGTCGACCCCTGCCTCGACGAGCGTGCCGGCCCGCTGCCAGGCCTCCCCGAAGTACCCGACGGCCGCGCCGACCATGAGCCGGCCGTCGCCGTCCTTGCTCGCGTGCGGGAACTGCTCCGACTTGACGAAGTCCTTGACGGTGATGAGCCCGCGCAGCCGGCCCTCGTCGTCGATGATGGGCAGCCGCTCACGCTTGTGCCGCCGCAGGAGCAGGGTGGCCTCGTCGTTGCCGATCCCGACCTTGCCGGTGATGAGCGGCATCTCGGTCATCACGTCGCGGACCAGGGTCTCGCCCCACTCCGCGACGGGGGTGAAGCGCAGGTCGCGGTTGGTGACGATGCCGAGGAGGTGGTCCCCCGGGTCGACGACCGGCAGGCCGGAGACGCGGTAGCGGCCGCAGATCTCGTCGAGCTCCTCGAGGGTGGCGTCCGGACCGATCGTCACGGGGTTGGAGATCATCCCGGTCTGGGTCCGCTTGACGAGGTCGACCTGGTAGGCCTGGTCCTCGATCGAGAGGTTGCGGTGGAGGATGCCGAGGCCGCCGTGCCGCGACATCGCGATGGCCATCCGGGCCTCGGTGACGGTGTCCATCGCGGCCGACACCAGCGGGACGCGCAGGGAGATCTCGCGGGTCAGCCGGGACGGTGGTGTCGACCTCGCTCGGGACCACGTCGGTCTCGCCCGGCTGCAGCAGGACGTCGTCGTAGGTGAGGCCCAGCTCGGCGAAGGGGCCACCCGGCTCGGGTTCGGCCGAGGCGGCGGGCACGCGGGCCCCGGGAGCGGTCGGCCGCGGGAGGGGCCGGCTCGGTGGCGTCGGTGGAGGGGGTCGTCTCGTGGAGTCCGAGGCTCATTGCCCGATTCTACGGCCCCCACCGCCCCGACCCCGACCGCGCCCCGCCGCCGGACGGGGCGGCCGAGGTGCCGGCCCGGCCGAGGGCCGGGACCGGCCTTGACCAAAGTCTTACCAGACCCATGCCCACCCCTTGGTAAACCCCCCATACCGTGAATTCCGTTGCCGCATCACCGACGCGGCCCTCTTGCGCGTGGAGGTGCACACATGGCCGAGATCACCCGGCTTCCCGGCCCCGTGGCCGACCTGTGGGAGTGGCAGCTCGAGGGCGCCTGCCGCCGCGTCGGCCCCGAGGCGTTCTTCCACCCCGAGGGCGAGCGCGGCAGCAAGCGCCACCACCGGGCCTCCAGCGCCAAGGAGATCTGCCTGGGCTGCCCGGTCATCCAGCAGTGCCGTGAGCACGCCCTCGCCGTCCGGGAGCCCTACGGCGTCTGGGGCGGCCTCACCGAGGACGAGCGCGAGACCGTCTACGCGCGAGAGCGCCACCTGGCGTCCTGAGGGACGCCCCGACCAGACCCGGCACCCGCCCCACCGTGGGTGCCGATCGGCCCTCCGGGGGCCGAAGCCGGTTGTCGGTGGACCGTGGGGGCGAGAGCCCACGGTCCGCCGGCAGCCACCATCGCGGGACCACCGCGGGGGCGAGAGCCCGCGGTGGCGTCGCGGTCCAGTGGGAGACCGCGCCCGGACGGCTGTGCTCGCCGTCCGGGCGCGGCGCACCGTAGCCTGAGCCGGTGCCCGACGACGCCCTCGAGGTCCCCATCCGTGACGAGTCGATCCGGCTCGGCCAGCTGCTCAAGCTGAGCGGGCTCGTCGACGACGGAGCGACCGCCCGCGAGGTCATCGAGCGAGGCCTGGTGTCGGTGAACGGCGAGGTCGACACGCGGCGCGGCCGCCAGTGCCGCGTCGGCGACGTCGTCGCCCTCGACGGCGGTGGAAGCCTCCGCGTCACCGTGGGCGCCTGAGCCCTCCTCCTCACCGACTGATTGCCCAGGACCCACCTCGAGGCGTCCTCTTCGGGCCCCTGGCGGTGGGTTCCGGGCAATCAGTCGGGGTGCCGGGCGCAGAGCCAGTCGACGCCCGCGGCGACGTGCAGGGCGGTGGTGTCGAGCAGCGGGACCTCGGCGTCGCCGTCGCGCAGCAGCAGCCCGATCTCGGTGCAGCCGAGGACCACCGCGTCGGCCCCGTCGGCGACGAGCCGCTCGACCACCTCCAGGTAGGCGGCTGCGCGACTCCGGCCGCACCACGTCGTGGACGAGCTCGTCGTAGATCACCCGGTGGACGAGCTCGCGGTCCTCCGGCCCCGGGACGACGACGTCGAGGCCACGGGCCCGCAGCCGCTCGACGTAGAAGTCCTGCTCCATCGTGAAGCGGGTGGCCAGCAGGCCGACCCTGCGGTGGGCGCCGGCGAGCGAGGGCGTCGGCGGTGGGGTCGGCGATGTGGAGGAGCGGCACGCCGGCCGCCGCCTCGACGGCCCCGGCGACCTTGTGCATGGTGTTCGTCGCGAGGAGCAGGGCCTGCGCTCCGCCGGCGACCAGCCCCCGGGCGGCCTGCGCCGAGGATCTCGGCCGTGGCGTCCCAGTCGTCGTCGTGCTGGGCCTGCGGCGACCGGGGCGAAGTCGACCGAGTGCAGCAGCAGCCGCGCCGAGTGCAGCCCGCCGAGGCGGGCCGCCACCCCGGCGTTGAGCCCGCGGTAGTACGCCTCGGTCGAGGTCCAGCTCATCCCGCCGAGCACGCCGAGCAGCCGCATGCGCCCGACCCTACGCGCCCCGACGCCGCCTCCCGACTGGTTGCCTTCGAACGCCACCTCGCGGCGGCGGCCGGAGCCGTCGCGGGAGTGGCCGGCGGGCAAGGAGTCGGCCGATGACGACGGACGCCGCCCGGCCCCCGTGAGGGGAGCGGGCGGCGTCCGGTGTCGTGCGGAGCGAGCAGCCTCAGTGGCCGTGACCGTGGCCGTGGCCACCGCCGGCGGACGGCTCCTCGTCCTCCTTCTTCTCGACGACGAGGGTGTCGGTCGTGAGCACCATCGAGGCGATCGAGGCCGCGTTGCGCAGCGCCGACCGGGTGACCTTCACCGGGTCGATGACGCCGGCCTTGACGAGGTCCTCGTACTCGCCGGTCGCGGCGTTGAGGCCCATCGCCCGCGGCGAGCTCGGAGACCTTGGCGACGGCGACGTAGCCCTGCATGCCCGCGTTCTCGGCGATCCAGCGCAGCGGCTCGGCCGCGGCCTTGCGGACGATGTTCGCCCCGACGGCCTCGTCGCCCTCGAGCGAGAGCCCGTCGAGCACGGCGACCGCCTGGATGAGGGCGGAGCCGCCACCGGCGACGATGCCCTCCTCGATGGCCGCGCGGGTCGCCGAGATGGCGTCCTCGATGCGGTGCTTCTTCTCCTTGAGCTCGACCTCGGTGTGCGCGCCGACCTTGATGACGCAGACGCCGCCGGCGAGCTTGGCGAGGCGCTCCTGGAGCTTCTCGCGGTCCCAGTCGGAGTCGGTGCGCTCGATCTCCTGCTTGATCTGGGCGACGCGGCCCTCGACCTCGGTGCGGTCGCCCGCGCCGTCGATGATCGTCGTCGTGTCCTTGGTGACGACGACGCGGCGGGCCTGGCCGAGCACCTCGAGGCCGACCTGGTCGAGCTTGAGGCCGACCTCCTCGGCGACGACCTGGCCGCCGGTGAGCACGGCCATGTCCTGGAGCATCGCCTTGCGGCGGTCGCCGAAGCCGGGCGCCTTGACGGCGACGACGTTGAAGGTGCCGCGCATCTTGTTGACCACGAGGGTCGAGAGGGCCTCGCCGTCGATGTCCTCGGCGATGACGAGCAGCGGCTTGCCGCCCTGGACGACCTTCTCGAGGATCGGCAGGAGGTCGGCGATGGCCGAGATCTTGCCCTGGTTGATGAGGACGTAGGCGTCCTCGACGACGGCCTCCATGCGCTCGGGGTCGGAGACGAAGTAGGGCGAGATGTAGCCCTTGTCGAACTGCATGCCCTCGGTGAACTCGAGCTCGGTGGAGGCGGTCGAGGACTCCTCGACGGTGATGACGCCGTCCTTGCCGACCTTGTCGAAGGCGTCGGCGATGGTGCCGCCGATCTCCTGGTCCTGCGCGGAGAGCGAGGCGACCTGGGCGATCTCGTCCTTGGACTCGATCTCGCGGGCGGTCTCGAGGAGGCGCTCGGACACGGCCTCGACGGCCTTGTCCATGCCGCGCTTGAGGCCGGACGGCGAGGCGCCGGCCGCGACGTTGCGCAGGCCCTCGTGGACCATCGCCTGGGCGAGGACGGTCGCGGTGGTCGTGCCGTCACCGGCGACGTCGTTGGTCTTGGTCGCGACCTCCTTGGCGAGCTGGGCGCCGAGGTTCTCGTAGGAGTCCTCGAGCTCGATCTCGCGGGCGATGGTCACGCCGTCGTTGGTGATCGTCGGGGCGCCCCACTTCTTGTCGATGACGACGTTGCGGCCCTTGGGGCCGAGCGTCACCTTGACGGCGTTCGCGAGGGCGTCGACGCCCCGCTCGAGCGCCTTGCGGGCGGAGTCGTTGAACTCCAGTTCCTTGGCCATTGCTGTCCTTTGCTGGGGGTGACGGGCGGCGCGGTGGCGCCCGGCCCGTCGCGGGGGTCTGTGGGATGCCGGACGCGTCCCGGCGGCACGGGGCCGCCGGGACGCGGCTACGGCGTCAGCGTGGTGCTCAGCCGACGACGGCGAGGACGTCGCGGGCGGAGAGGATGAGGTACTCCTCGCCGCCGTGCTTGATCTCGGTGCCGCCGTACTTGCTGTAGATGACGCGGTCGCCGACCTGGACGTCGAGCGGGACGCGGTTGCCCTTGTCGTCGATGCGACCGGGACCGACCGCGAGGACCTCGCCCTCCTGGGGCTTCTCCTTCGCGGTGTCCGGAATGACGAGCCCGGACGCGGTCGTCTGCTCGGCCTCGAGGCTCTTGATGACGATGCGGTCCTCGAGCGGCTTGATGGAAACCGACACGGTGTGCTCCTCCCCTGTGGGATGAGTCGAAGTGGACGGGGACTGCGCGCCCGAGCCGTCCTCGCCGTCGCGGGGGTCGATCGCGGACCGGGTGCGCTGGCACTCGTCGGTGACGAGTGCCAATGAGGCAAATCTAGGAGTCCGTTGGCACTCGGTCAACTCGAGTGCCAACGGGTGGTCCCCGCAGGCCCGTCCGGGGCTCCCGACCGACGGGCGCCGGGCGCGGGTGGCAGGATGTGCGGCCGTGGACGTCGGCATCGTGCGAGCACTCGGTTCGCCCGACGGCAAGGCCATCCTGCGCGACCTCCCGCCCTACGACCCGGCCGCGGTGTTCGGGCTCCAGGAACGGCTGCGCCGGGAGGGCCACTCCCCCGACCTCGTCGCCGCCCTGCTCACCCAGCAGCGGCTCCGCTCGCGCGCCGAGGCCAAGTTCGGCGAGTTCGCCGGCGACCTGCTCTACACCCCGGACGGGCTCGAGCAGGCCTCGCGCCTCGAGGTCGCCGCGACCCACGCGGGCCGCTACTACAACGCCTCGCTCGCCACGGTGCACGACCTCGGCTGCGGCATCGGCAGCGACGCGGTGGCGATGTCGGCCCTCGGCGTCACCGTCCACGGCGTCGACATCGACCCGGTGACGGCCGCCGTCGCCGACATCAACCTGCGCCCGTGGCCGGACTCGCGCGCCCGCGAGGGGTACGCCGAGGAGTTCGAGGCCCCCCGCGACCCGCTGCGGGCCCGGGTCGGGGTGTGGCTCGACCCCGCGCGCCGCATCCCCGGCAAGACCGGCCGCCACGGCCGGATCAAGCGGGTCTTCCGGCTCGACGAGATCCGGCCGACGTGGGAGTTCGTCCTCCAGGTCGCCACCGCCGTGCCGGCCACCGGGGCCAAGCTCTCGCCGTCGATGCCGCACGACGCCATCCCCCTCGGCACCGAGGCGCAGTGGACCTCGTTCGGGGGCGAGGTGCTCGAGTGCGCCGTCTGGTGGGGGCCGCTGGCCCAGCGTCCCGGGCGCAGCGCCCGGATCCTCGCCCCGGGCCGCTCACCGGTCGAGGTCGACGAGACGATGGCCGAGCCCGACCCGCCGGTCGCGGAGGACGTCGGGTCGATCGGCGCCTGGCTCTACGAGCCGGACCGGGCGCTCGCGCAGGCCGGCCTGCTCGGTGCGGTCACGGCGGCGACCCTCGGGGTGGAGGCCGACCGGGGCCTCGGCTACGTGCTGTCCGACGCCGAGGTCGACGTGCCGTTCGCCCGCCGGTACGCGGTCCGCGAGTCGATGCCGTTCTCGCCCAAGGTGCTGCGCTCGTGGCTGGCCCAGCACGGCGTCACCGGCCTGACCATCAAGAAGCGCGGCGTCCGGCTCGACGACGACGAGCTGCGGCGCGAGCTGAAGATCGGTCGTCGCGCCGGCAGCGGGGCGCAGGCCACCGTCATCCTCACCCGGGTCGCGGGGCAGCAGACGGCCATCGTCGTCGACCCCGCCTGACCCCGCGACCTCGCCCCCAGCGACCTCCGCCCCAGCGCACCTTCTCTCCGGATGCCGGAAGGTTCAGTCACGCACGCGTTCGAGGGAGTGCCTCGCTGAAGGTCCCGGCATCCGGAGAGAACTTCAGGTCAGCCGACGAGGTCGTGGGCGCCGAGGACCTCGGGCGGGATGCCGAAGGCCTCGACGAGCTCGAGCGCGACGGGGCGCAGCCGGCGCAGGAGGCCGTCGACCTCGCGCGTCACCGCCTTCGAGCGGGGCGCCGAGAGCCGCCCGTGCTCGAGGAACCAGCCCCGGTCGGCCTCGATCGTCGTGAGGGCGTGCAGGTCGGACAGCGCGGTGAGCACCTCGCGCGTCGGCGACGGCGGCAGCGCCCGCACCCGGGCGACGAAGGCCTCGACGACGAGCCGCTCGACGTGCGAGCGGGCCGCGGCGATGACGTGGTCCTGGACGTCGTTGAAGACCTCCCCCGGCGGCCGGCCGGCGTCGACCCCGGCCTTGAGCCGACGGGCCGCGCCGGCGATCTGGTGCTCCTCCCGGAACCGGAGCATGGCCAGCTGGTAGTCGGGGTCGAGCAGCCCGGCCTCGCTGTCCCACCCGTCGCGGCCGCCCGGCAGCACGTCGCGGATCCGTTCGAAGAGCTGGTGGGCCGCGGTGCGCTCGATGACCGTCTCGACGGCCACCCCGGCGACGAAGCGCACCATCCCGAGCTGGTCGAGGTCCTCGAAGTCCGAGGAGTAGTCGGTGAGCAGGCCCTTGGCGACGAGCTGGAGGAGGACGTGGTTGTCGCCCTCGAAGGTCGTGAAGACGTCGGTGTCGGCCTTGAGGGCCGCGAAGCGGTTGGCCGCGAGGTACCCGGCACCGCCGCACGCCTCGCGGCACTCCTGGATGGCCTCGCTGGCGTGCCAGGTCGCGAGGGCCTTGGTGCCGGCGGCGCGGGACTCCAGCGCGCGGCGGGCCCGGTCGTCGACCTCCGGGGTGTCGGCCGAGAACACCTCGTGCAGCTGGCGGGCCACCTCGTCCTGGGCCGCGCTCAGGGCGTAGCTGCGGGCGAGCAGCGGCAGCAGCCGCCGCTGGTGCATCCCGTAGTCGAGCAGGAGGGTCTCCTCGGCACCGCCGGGCGCCTCGAACTGGCGCCGCCGCAGGGCGTACCGGACGGCGATCTCCTGCGCGACCTTGGACGCCGCGAGGGCGCCGCCGCCGACGCTCACCCGCCCCTGGACGAGCGTGCCGAGCATCGTGAAGAAGCGCCGGTTCGGGTTCTCGATGCTCGAGCGGTACGTGCCGTCGTCGTCGATGGCGGCGAACCGGTCGAGGAGGTTCTCGCGCGGCACGCGGACGTCGTCGAACCACAGCCGTCCGTTGTCGACGCCCTCGAGCCCGAGCTTGGCGCCGCAGTCCTCGACGCGCACGCCGGGGAGGACCGCGCCGTCGCGGCGGATCGGGACGAGGACGGCGTGCACGCCGTGCCGCTCGCCCGCCACCTCGAGCTGGGCGAACACGACGGCCAGCTCGCCGTCGCGCGCCGCGTTGCCGATGTAGTCCTTGCGGGCGGTGTCGTCCGGCGTGCGGACGACGATCTCGTCGCTGCTCCGGGTCGTACGTCGCCGTCGTGCCGAGGGCCTGGACGTTGCTGCCGTGGCCGGTCTCGGTCATCGCGAAGCAGCCGAGCAGCCGCCCGGACAGCACGTCCGGGAGGTAGCGCTCGTGGTGGCGCCGGGTGCCGAGCTGGAGCAGCGCGCCGCCGAAGAGGCCGAACTGCACGCCGGACTTCACGAGGACGGAGAGGTCGCCGTAGGCCAGGGTCTCGAACGACGCGATCGACGCGCCGATGTCGCCCCCGCCCCCGTACTCGACCGGGAAGCCGTGCGCCGCCCGCCCGCTGCGCCCGATCTCGACGACGAGGTCGCGCACCCGGCTCCGCAGCTCCGCCCGGGACAGGTCGACCCGCTCGTCGAGGACGCTCGCGTGCTCGACGAGGGCGGCGCGGACCTCGTCACGGACCTCGGCGTGCGGCCCGTCGAGGTAGGCCCGCAGGGCCGCGGCGTCGGCCTCGAGCGGCGGGGCACCGTGGGGCGGGGTGGTCGCTCGGGCGGCGGCGTCGGTGGAGGCCATGCGCTCCACTGTCGCACGCGCTCGCCGCGGGCGGCCGGGACGCGGACGAGAAGTTACTCACAGGTAGGGGTCGGGCTGGGCGCCCTCGCGGCGCACGGCACCGGCGCCCGCCGCGAGGGCCGCGGCGAGGGCGGCGGGGCGGTCGTCGCCGCGGGCCAGCGCCGCGGCGAGGGCACCGCAGAAGGCGTCGCCCGCACCGGTGGTGTCGACGACGTCGGCGGGGTCGACGGCGTGCGCGGGCGTCGTCACCCCGTCCCACGCGGCGCCGTTGGCCCCGAAGGTGACGAGGAGCGACGCGGGCTGGGCCCCGGCCTCGGCGAGCGACTGCATCTCGTGCTCGTTCGCGACGACGGGGTCGGCGAGCGCCACGACGTCGGGCGGCAGCGCGGCGTAGGGCGCGACGTTGAGGACGACCCGGGCCCCGCGGCCGGCGGCCCGACGCGCGGCGGTGCAGACGACCGGCCGCGGCACCTCGAGCTGGAGGACGAGGACGTCCCCCGGGCCGAGGGCGTCGACGGCCGCCAGCTCGCGCTCGTCGAGCGCGTCGTTCGCCCCGGGCACGACGACGATGGTGTTCTCGCCGTCGTCGGACACCTGGATCAGCGCGTGCCCGGTGAGGGCGTCGGGAGCCACCCGCACCGCCGAGACGTCGATGCCGAGCCGGTCGAGGCGCTCGCGGTAGGCCCGCCCGCCGTCGTCGTCGCCGACGCAGCCCACCATCGCGACGTCCGCGCCGGCCGCCGCCGCCGCGACGGCCTGGTTGGCCCCCTTGCCGCCGGCGAGCCGGCGCAGCCCCTCACCGAGCACGGTCTCGCCGGGTCGCGGGTGGCGCTCGACGCGGGTGACGAGGTCGATGTTCAGCGAGCCGAGGACGAGGACGCGGCCGCTCACCACTGCTCGCCCCCGACCGTGCGGAGCCACACGTCGGCCACCCACGGCCCGTTGACCTCGAGGGCCACGTCGACGCTCGCCGGCGCCGGGCCGTGGGGGTCGTGGTCCATGTCGCCGCTCCAGTCCCTCGTGTCGACGATGGTGCGCCCGCGGGTCCAGGTGCCGGAGAGCTCGACCCGCACGGGGAGGCGCTGCGTGCGCACGGCGTCCGGGGCGAGGAGCACGGCCACCGCGCCGGCGTCGCCGATCGTCGCGCCGTCGCTCGCGAACCGGCGCAGGTGGAAGGAGACGAGCGCCGCGGCGAGCTGGGCGGCGGCGGTGTCGATGCCGCGGAGCCGCTCGACCTGGGCGTCGGTGACCTTCGGCTCGTAGAAGACGTCGAGGCCGTACATCGTCACCGGCACCTCGTGGACGGCGCAGGCGTCGAGCACGACGGCGGCGGCCTCGGGGTCGTGGAAGACGTTGAACTCGGCCGCGGCGGTGGCGTTGCTGACGTTGGCCCCGCCCCCCATGAACACGACGCGCTCGAGCCGCCCGAAGGCCGAGGGGTGCAGCCGGGCGAGGAGGGCGATGTTCGTCATCGGTGCGAGCGGGACGAGGGTGACGGGCCGGCCCAGGGCCGCGGCCTCCTCGATCGTGTCGCGCAGCAGGTCGACGGCGACGCGGGCGTCGGGCCGCAGGTTCGGGGCCGGGAGCCCGAGGTCGGCCATGCCGTCGGTGCCGTGCACGTGCCGCGCGTCGACCGGGTCCTCGAGGAGGGGACGGGCGGCGCCCACCCCGACCGGCACGTCCCGTCGCCCCACGAGGTCGAGCACGGTGAGCGTGTTGCGCACGACGTCGACGAGCGGCGCGTTGCCACCGACGCAGGTGACCGCCCGCAGGTCGAGCCCGGGGTGCAGCGCGGCGAGCAGGAGCGCGCAGGCGTCGTCGACGCCCGGTGTCGACGTCGAGCACGACGGGGATTCCCTGCACGAGGACGATCATGGCGGATCCGGCGCCCCGCGTGCCGGGCACCACGCTGGCGGCGAGCCGGCACGCTCGCGGAGGGTGCGGTGGCGAGGTGGCGACGACGTCTGCGTGCGGGTGTTGCCGCCCGCGCGCGGACGCACGCATGCTGATGCCCTCGACACGGGCGGAGGGCCCATGGGACAGGCTCATCTACGCCGCGAACGTCTCGCTCGACGGCTTCCTCGAGGACGAGAACGGCGAGTTCGACTGGTCGGAGCCCGACGAGGCCGTGCACGCCTTCTGGAACGAGCACGAACGGCAGATCGGTACCTCGCTCTACGGGCGTCGGATGTACGAGACGATGCGGGTCTGGGAGGACGACGACTGGCTGGCTGGACGAGCCCGACGTGGTCCGCGAGTACGCCGGGGTCTGGAGGGCCTCCGACAAGGTCGTCTACTCCTCGTCGCTCACCGAGGCGACGACCGCGCGCACGAGGCTCGAGCGGCGGTTCGACCCGGAGGCGGTGCGGCGGCTCAAGGAGACGTCCGGACGCGGACCTGAGCATCGGCGGCGCGGAGATCGCTGCGGAGGCCTTCCGGCACGGCCTCGTCGACGAGTGCGTCCTGCTGCTGTACCCCGTCACCGTGGGCGGCGGCCGGCCGGCGCTGCCCCGAGGTGTCCGGCTCGACCTCGAGCTGCTGGAGCACGGGCGGTTCGGCAACGGCGTGCTCCACGTCCGCCACGCCGTGCGGCACCGCGCCTGACCCCGGGCGACCCTCGTCCCCCGCGCGGCCCACGGCGGTGCGGTGCGCGGTGGGTGTCGGCGCCGCCGGCCTAGCCTGTGCGCATGCGGCGCTTCCACGACGAGGACCTCACCGGCGCGGAGTTCCGCGAGTGCGACCTGAGCCGGGCGCGGATGGTGGGCGTGGTGATGCAGGACGCCGAGATCGACGGCCTCGTCACCCACCTCGTGGTCAACGGCGTCGAGGTGATGGCGTACGTCGAGGCCGAGCTCGACCGCCGCCACCCGGTGCGGCTGCTCATCCGCTCCGACGAGCCGGACGACCTGCGCGAGGCCTGGCGGCAGCTGCGGGCCGAGTGGGCCGCGAGCGTCGAGCGGGTGCGGTCCATGCCGGAGGGCAGCGAGCACGAGGGCGTCGGCGGCGAGTGGTCGATGGTCGAGACCCTGCGCCACCTCGTCTTCGTGCACGACTCCTGGTTCCGCCGGTGCGTGCTCGGGCTCACCGAGCCGTTCACGGCCCTGGGGCTGGGTCCGCCGGAGGTGATGGACCGGGAGCGGGGCGAGCTCGACGCCGTCCGCCGCGCCCGGCCTCGAGCGAGGTGCTCGCGGTCCGCGAGCGCCACGGCCGGGAGGTCGAGGCGTGGCTGGCCGAGGTGACGCCCGAGCAGCTCGCCCGGACCGCACCGGTCCCGGACGACGACCGCTGGCCCCCGTACGCCCGGGGCCGCACGCGTGCGGCAGTGCCTGCGCACGGTGCTCACCGAGGAGTGGGAGCACCACCGCTTCTGCGAGCGTGACCTCGACGCGCTGTCGCGCCGGGACCCGTCCCCCGAGTGACGTGGGCGGCGCCCTCGCGACGGTGAGTCCGACGGTCCGCACGGCCCGTCGCCCGACCAGCGCGATTCCCGGGTTCCCAGCGCGGTCGCGTAGCGTCGTCGGGTGACTTTCGCCGCGACCACCTCCGGCCCCCGCCGCGCCGCGCTCGCCCTGGCCGGGGTGCTCGCCGTGGCCCTCGCCGGGTGCTCCGGTGGCGCGCCCACCGCGTCACCCTCGACCCCGGCCGCCACCGCCACGCCCACGACCGCCACACCGACACCCACCCCCACGCCCACCCCGACCTGCGTCGAGCGCACGTTCGCGTCCCTCGACGAGGGCCAGCGGGTGGGGCAGCTGCTCATGGTCGGGTTCGACACCAACGCCGCCCTCGGCTCCCTGGACTCCGAGATCGGCTCGGACCACGTCGGCAACGTCATCTACCTCGGCGGCTGGGAGGGTGCCGAGAAGGTGACCCGGACCTCCGAGCACCTCCAGGGGCTGGTCACCGACGCCTCGACCGGCGGCATCGGGCTGCTCGTCGCCGCCGACCAGGAGGGCGGCGAGGTGCACCAGCTGCGCGGCGAGGGGTTCACCCGCCCCCCGTCGGCGAGCCAGCAGGCGCGAGATGTCGCCGTCGGCGCTGACCAAGGCCGCCACCGGGTGGGCCAGGCAGATGCGGGCCGCCGGGGTGAACGTCAACCTCGCGCCGGTCACCGACACCGTGCCGGCCTCCCTCGGGACGGGGAACGCACCCATCGGGAAGTACCACCGCGAGTACGGATCGGACCCGGCGACGGTCGAGAAGGCGTCGACGGCGTTCATCGAGGGGATGCTCGCCGGCGGGGTCGAGGCCACCGTCAAGCACTTCCCCGGGCTCGGGCGGATCCGCAACAACACCGACTTCGACTCCACCGGCATCACCGACGACACGACGACCGCCGACGACCCGTACCTGCAGCCCTTCGCGGCCGGGGTCCGGGCCGGCGCCGGCCTCGTCATGGTCGGCTCGGCCCGGTACTCGAAGATCGACCCCGGCACGCCGGCGATGTTCTCGCACACCATCGTCACCGACCTCCTGCGCGGCGACCTCGGCTTCGACGGCGTCGTCATCACCGACGACGTCAACGCCGCCGCCGTGCGCGCCGTCGACCCGGGCCGGCGGGCCGTCGAGGTGGTCGCGGCCGGGGGCGACATCGTCCTCACCGGCGACGCCTCGCTCGCCCCGGCCATGCTCGGCGCCCTGACGAAGAAGGCCGCCGCCGACGACGGCTTCGCGGCCGAGGTCGACGCCTCCGTGCAGCGGGTGCTCACCCTCAAGGACCGCATGGGCCTGCTCCCGTGCTCGACCCCTCCCCTGGACTGACCCGCGCGCCTAGGCTCGCTGGGGTGACGGACACCCACCCGCTCCCCGACACCCCCGTCCTCGTCCTCGCCTCGGGCGACCACGCCGAGGACCTGCGCGCGGTGTTCTGGCGCTACTCGCGCGAGTACGACCTGCGCACGGCGACCTCGGCGGCCGAGGCGGCGGCCCTCACCGAGGCCGTCCTCGCCGAGGGGCGGCGGGTGGCGATGTTCGTGTCCGACTCGCGGCTCCCCGACGTCGACTCCGTCCTCGAGGCGTTCGGGCAGTGGCGTTCCCTCGTGCCGACCGCCCGGCGGCTCGTCGTCGCCCCGTTCGACCGGTTCCTCGCCGACGCCCCGCGGCTGCGGGCCGGCATGGCCAAGGGCAAGTACGACGCCTACCTGCTCATGCCCCGTGGGGAGCGCGACGAGGAGTTCCACCACGCCGTCACCGACCTGCTGAGCGACTGGGGCTGGACGAGCACCGACCCCGACGTCGTCGTCGCGAAGATCGTCGCACCCGCGGACGACCCTCTCGCGCAGCAGATCCGCGACTTCTTCGACCGGATGGGGCTGCCCTGCCGCGTCGTCACCCCCGACAGCGAGGTCGGCCGGCACGTCGCCGAGCTGTTCCCGGCCGACGCCGGCTACCCCCGCATCTGGGCCGTCAACCGCGAGCCGGTCGTCGCGACCTCGGTGCGCGACGTCGCCCGGTCCTTCTTCGAGACCCGGGCCGAGCGCGACCTCGACGCCGAGAGCGCCGTCCCGTGGTCGACGTGGCGGTCGTCGGAGGTGGGCCGGCCGGGCTGGCCACCGCCGTGTACGCCGCGTCCGAGGGCCTGTCGACGGTGGTCCTCGACTCCAGCGCCATCGGTGGCCAGGCCGGGACGAGCTCGATGATCCGCAACTACCTCGGCTTCCCGCGGGGGGTCTCGGGGATGCGGCTGGCGCAGCGGGCGCGCAACCAGGCCCTGCGCTTCGGGACCCGTTTCCACACCGGCTGGGAGGTCGAGGAGCTCGTCGCCGGCGTCGACGGCGCCCCGCACCTCCTGCGCGGAGCCGACTTCGAGGTGCAGGCGCGCACCGTCGTCGTGGCCTCCGGTGTGCGCTACCGCCACCTCGGGGTCCCCGCCGTCGAGGAGCTGCTGGGGCGCGGCGTCAACTACGGCGCGGCCATGTCGCTCTCGCGCGAGATGGAGGACCAGGACGTCGTCGTCGTCGGCGGGGGCAACTCGGCCGGTCAGGCGGCGGTGCACCTGGCCCGCTACGCCCGGTCGGTGACCATCGTCGTCCGGCGGCCCACGCTGGCCGAGACGATGTCGGCGTACCTCGTCGGCGAGGTCGAGTACAACCCCCGCATCACCGTCGCGCCGTGCACCCGCGTCGTCGACGCCGGCGGTGAGGCCCGCCTCGAGTGGCTCACCCTGGAGAGCACCGAGACCGGTGAGCGCCGGCGCCACGAGGCGCGGGGGTTGTTCCTGCTCCTCGGGGCCGAGCCGCACTGCGCGTGGCTCCCCGAGGCCGTGGCCCGGGACGAGCGCGGGTTCGTGCTCACCGGGCGCGACGTGCCGAAGGACCGCTGGGTCGACGGGCTGCCGCCGGAGAACCTCGCGACGAGCGCACCGGGCATCTTCGCCGCCGGCGACGTGCGGTCCGGCTCGATGAAGCGGGTCGCCGCGGCGACGGGCGAGGGCGCCTCGGTGGTGCCGCTCGTGCACGCCTACCTGGCCCGGCTGAGGCCTGACGCCGGCGCCCCCGCCCGGAAGGCTCCACCCCGCCGACGTCGCCGACGAGCTGCCGGCGATCACCCCGACGACGAGGGCGACGACCCCGTCCTCGACCGCGACCCGCTTCGGACCCTTGATCGGGGGCAGACGGTACTCCGCGGGTGGCTCCTCGCGACGGGCCAGGGCCGCGGCCCCGAGCACGGCGCGGGCGGCGAGGTCCGCCCGGGTCGCGGTCCTGCGGCGATGCGACGACGCGGCGTCGCCCAGGGCACCGAACGACTCCGTGGTGCCGTCGTCGAGGACGAAGGTGAGCCCGTCGCGCGGGACGACCTTCGCGTCGACGATCCGGGCGAGCTCGACCCGCCGGACCTGCACGAAGACGAGGTACAGGGCGTCGGGGTCCAGCACCATCCGCCAACGCCGGAGCACGACGGGCGTCAGGGCGACGAACGCGAGGTCGGCTCCACCGAACAGCACCGCGTCCTCGAGCGACACGGGCCCGCTCGTCGACAGTCAGCGCTCGGATACGGGACCGAGTCTTCTGTCCGACGCTCGACGCGGGTGAGGATGCTCAGGCGCTGACCTCGGTGACGGGCATCGAGGAGTCGGCCGGGATGGCGAGGTCGGACGGCGGTCCGCCCGCGCAGCACCATCTGGGCACCGAGGGCCGCGACCATCGCCCCGTTGTCGGTGCACAACCCCGGGCGCGGCACCCGCAGCTCGAGGCCCGCTGCGTCGCAGCGCTCCTGGGCCATCGCCCGCAGCCGGGAGTTGGCCGCCACGCCGCCGCCGATCTGCAGGTGCTGCACGCCGTGCTCGCGGCAGGCCGCCACGGCCTTGCGGGTGAGCACGTCGGTGACGGCCTCCTGGAAGCTCGCCGCGACGTCGGCCACCGGGACCGGCTCTCCCGCAGCCTCCTTGGCCTGTACCCAGCGCGCCACGGCGGTCTTGAGGCCGGAGAACGAGAAGTCGAAGCGGTGCCGCTCGAGGTCGCGGCCCGTCGTGAGCCCGCGCGGGAAGTCGATGACGACCTCGCCCTCGCGGGCCATCCGGTCGATGTGCGGCCCGCCGGGGAAGGGCAGGCCGAGCACCCGGGCGACCTTGTCGAAGGCCTCCCCCGCCGCGTCGTCGATGGTCGAGCCCAGGCTGCGGATGTCGTGGGTGACGTCGGGGACGAGCAGCAGCGAGGAGTGCCCGCCGGAGACGAGCAGGGCGAGGGTCGGCTCCGGCAGCGGTCCGTGCTCGACGATGTCGACGGCGACGTGGCTCGCCAGGTGGTTGACCCCGAACAGCGGCCGCCCCAGGGCGAGGGCCAGCGCCTTGGCCGAGGCGACCCCGACCATGAGGGCGCCGGCGAGGCCGGGACCGGACGTGACCGCCACGGCGTCGAGGTCGCGCAGGGCTCACGCCGGCCTCGCGGCAGGCCCGCTCGATCGTCGGCACCATCGCCTCGAGGTGCGCCCGGCTGGCCACCTCCGGCACGACGCCGCCGAAGCGGGCGTGCTCGTCGACGCTGCTCGCGACGGCGTCGACGAGGAGCGTCTCGCCCCGGACGATGCCGACGCCGGTCTCGTCGCAGGAGGTCTCGATACCGAGCACCAGGGGCTGGTCAGCCATCGTCGGCTCCGTTCGTGGACAACGTCTTCCGCAGGACGAGGGCGTCGACGGACCCCGGCTGGTAGTACCCGCGCCGGGTCGACACGAGGTCGAAGCCCGCGGCTGCGTAGAGGGCGCGCGCCGGTGCGTTGTCGGCTCGTACCTCGAGCATCACGTGGTGGGCGCCGGCGGCCGAGGCCCGCCGCTCGAGCTCGGCGAGCAGGGTGCGCCCGAGCCCCCGGCCACGGGCCGCCGGGGCCACCGCGACGGTCATGACGTCGGCCACGTCGCCACCGTGGTCGACCCCCCCGTAGCCGACGACCTCGTCGTCGAGGCGGGCGAGCACGTACTCGCGGCGCGGCCGGGCCGCGAGCTCGGACCACCAGGTGGCCGCCGACCAGGCGTCGTCGGGGAACAGCACGGCCTCGAGGGCCGAGACCGCTGCGAGGTCGGTCCACCGCACCTCGTGCAGCACGACACCGGCCGGGTCGAGGTGGCCGGACGGCCCCGCACCGGTGGCCACGGCGGTCACCGCGCCCCTCGCTCGGCGGTCGTCAGGGCGTCCGGCCGGCGCAGGTACAGCGGCTCGACGGGCATCGCCACCCCCGCGGCCAGCCGGGCCACGGCGAGCTCGAGGAGGTCGGCGGCGTCGGCCTCGACCCAGCCCACCCGGTGCGGCAGCAGGTCGGGGTAGAGCACCGCCCCGGCCCCGGCCGTGGGCAGGGCCCGCACCCGCTCGTCGAGGTCACCGGGTCGGTCGACGGCCGGCGCGGAGAGCGCGCGCGCCCCGTCGGGCCCGAGCTCGTAGCGGGCCCAGTAGACCTCGCGGCGACGGGCGTCGGTGGCGACGAGGATCTCGCCCTCGAGGTCGCCCCGGGCCCCGTGCGCGATGGTGTCGAGGCTGCCGACGCCGTGGACGGGCACGCCCAGGGCGTGCCCGAGGGTCAGCGCCGTCACCAGGCCCACCCGCAGGCCGGTGAAGGGTCCGGGCCCCGTGCCGACCGCCACCCCGGTGAGGTCGCCCGGGGTGGCCCCTGCCGCGGCGAGCACGTCGGCGACGAGGGGGGCGAGCCGCTCGGTGTGCCCGCGGGGGTCCTCGACGGAGGCCTTGGTCACCGTCTCGCGGCCGTCGTGCAGGGCCACGGAGATCGCGGCGGTGGAGGTGTCGAGACCGAGGATCAGCACGGCACTCCCCCCAGCGCGGCGAGCAGGTCGGCCGCGGAGGCCTCGGCCCACCGTCCGCCGAGCCCGGTGACCGTGGCCGTGCGCTCCTCGGAGTCGACGTCGACGTCGAGCACCACCTCGAGCCGGTCGGCGGCCAGGCCCTCCACCAGCCCGTGGCCCCACTCGACGACGGTGACGCTCTCCTCGACCGACGCGTCGAGGTCGAGGTCGTCGAGCTCGAGGGCCCCCCCGAGGCGGTACGCGTCGACGTGGACCAGCGGCGGGCCGGCCACGGTCGACGGGTGCACCCGGGCGATGACGAAGGTCGGCGAGGTGACCGCCCCCCGCACCCCGAGCGCCTCGCCGAGGCCCTGGGTGAGGGTCGTCTTGCCCGCCCCGAGCGTGCCGGTCAGCACGACGAGGTCGCCCGCACGCAGCACCCTCCCGAGGGCCGCACCGAGGGCGCGGGTGTCGTCGACCGTGGGCAGCGCGAGCCGGCGGGCCGTCACGACGCGGCCTCCCGGCGGGCCCGGGCGGCGCGCCGCTTCTTCGAGATGTCCTGGATGCTGCGCCGCACCCGCGGCTTGCTGCTGACCGGGACGCCCTCGGCCACCGCCCGCCGGGCCCGGCCGATGAGCGCGAGCAGCTGCTCGGTGACGAGGTCGGGGTGCTCGAGCATGATGATGTGGCCCGCGTCCTCGATGACGACGTGCTCGGCCCCCGGCACGTGCCGCACGATGTCCTCGGAGTGCCCGGGCGGGGTGATGAGGTCGCCCGCACCGTTCATGACGAGCGTCTCGACCCCGGTGAGCGCCCCGAGCGAGGGCAGCAGGTCGAGGCCGTCGATGTCGGGGAGGAAGGCGGCCATCACGTCGAAGGAGGTGCCGAAGATCATGTCGGCCACGAGGTCGACGAGCTCGGGGTTGACCGGCGAGTCGAAGGCCCAGCGGGCCACGGCGACGTCCTGCACGCCCTTGCCCATCCGGCGGAGCACCCCGATCGGGCCCGCGTGCCGCGACAGGCGGGTGAGCACGCCCGGGCCGAGCGAACCGACGACCCGGCCGGCGAGCGGACCGAGACCGAACTCGGTGACCTCGTGCCCGCCCGGGGACGTCGAGACGAGGGCCACGGCGAGCACCCGGTCGCGCACCACGTCGGGGTGCCGTCCGGAGAACGACATGACGCTCATGCCGCCCATCGAGTGACCGACGAGGACGACCGGCCCGTGCGGGCAGGTGGCCTCGAGGACGGTGGCCAGGTCGCGGCCGAGGTGCTCGACCGTGCACGCGGCGAGGTCGGGGGTGCCGGACCGTCCGTGCCCGCGCTGGTCGTAGGCGACGACCCGCAGCCCCTGCTCGACGAGGGCCCGGCGCTGGAGCACCCACGACTGCATGGTGAGGGCGAAGCCGTGGACGAGGACGACGGTGGGGGCGCGCCCGGCGACGTGGCGTTGCGCCCGGCTGGCCGAGCGCGGGGCGTCGATCTCGACGTACAGCTCGACCCCGTCGTCGGTGGTCACCCGCAGGGCCTCGGACGCGGTGTGGGCCCACCGGTCGGGCCCCGGCGCATCGGGCCCGCCGCGCAGGATGCGGGCGCCCACGGCACCGAGGGCCCCGGTCACCGGGTTGCGGGCCATCAGGAGCCCTCCCCGATGACGATGCGCGGCAGCCGCGGACCCATCCGGGTGACGATCTCGTAGTTGATCGTGCCGGCGGCCACGGCCCAGTCCTGGGCGGTGGGCTCGCCGTCGGCGCCGCGGCCGAGGAGGGTCACCTCGTCCCCCGGACCGCCCGCGAAGTCCGGCCCCAGGTCGAGGACGAACTGGTCCATGCACACCCGCCCGGCGACGGTGTACCGACGCCCGTGCACCTGGACCGGACCGGTCGTGCCGGCCTGGCGGGGGATGCCGTCGGCGTAGCCCATCGGGACGAGCCCGAGGACGGTGTCGCGCACCGTCGTGTACTCGTGGCCGTAGCTGATGCCCTGCCCCGCGCGGGCCGCCTTGACCTGGGTGAGCCGGGCGGTGACGCGCATCGCCTCCCGGAGGCCGAAGTCGGCGGGCGCACCGAGGTCGGGCACGGGCGAGAGCCCGTAGACCGCGAGCCCGGGGCGGACCAGGTCGAAGTGCGCCGAGGGGTTGGTCAGGGTGGCCGCGGAGTTGGCGAGGTGCCGCAGACCGGGGTCGACCCCGGTGCGCTCGAGCTGGGTCAGGGCCTCGACGAACCGCTCCTGCTGGGCACGGACCGTGGGGTGCTCGGGGGCGTCCGCGTACGCGAAGTGCGACCAGGTGCCCGTCAGCTCGACCGCGCCCTCCGCGACCGCACGGGCCAGGGCGATGGTGAACTCGGGCCAGTCGGTGAGGACGCCGCCGCGCCCGAGCCCGGTGTCGACCTTGGCCTGGACGCGCGCCGGTCGGCCCCGCTCGCGGGCGGCCGCGACGACGGCCTCGAGGTTCCACCGGCTGCCGACCGTCACCTCGATGCCCGCGTCGAGCGCGGCCCCCACGTCGGCCTGGGGCGGGTAGATCCAGGTGAGGAGGGGCGCGTCGACGCCGGCCGCCCGCAGGGAGAGGGCCTCCTCGAGCTGGGCCACCCCGAGCCACGTGGCTCCCCCGGCCAGCGCGGCCCGGGCGGACGGGACGAGCCCGTGCCCGTACGCGTCGCCCTTGACGACGGCCATGACCTGCGCGGGAGCCGAGCGCCGGACGAGCTCGGCCACGTTGGCGCGGATGGCGGAGGCGTCGATGCTCACCCACGCGGAAGCACCCGCGGGCGCGGGTGCAACGGCGGTCGGGGCATCGGTCATGGGCCGGATCAGTCTAGGACCCGGCGTGTCGCCCGACCGGCAGGAGGTGGGCGCCGTGGCCGTCCGGCCGACCCCGCCGGCCCGCTCGACGCCACCGACGACCGGCACGGCGATCGGCCCGGGCCGCAGGGACTCAGCGGCGCAGCAGGGCCGCGACGGTGGCGGGGAGCGCGTGGGCCACGGCGAGCGCCCGCACCGGCCCACCGGGGTTGGCGCGGTCGGCGGCGACGCCGTGCACGAGCGCCCCGAGGGCCCCGGCCTCGTCCGCCGGCAGCCCGGCCGCGAGCAGCGTGCCGAGCAGCCCGGCGAGCACGTCGCCGGCGCCGGCCGTGGCCAGCCAGGCCGGGGCGTCGGCCTGCGACCACACCGGCGCCCCGTCGCCGGGAGGCACCACGAGCGTCGTCGACCCCTTGAGCAGGACCGTCGCCCCGGTGAGCCCCGCGAGCCGCCGGGCGTGCGCGAGCGGAGCCCCCTCGACGTCGTCGCGCGTCACCTCGGTGTCGCCCAGCCGGGAGAGCAGCCGGGCGCACTCACCGGCGTGGGGGGTGAGGAGGGTGACCCGCTCGGCCCGCCGGCGGACCACCGCGGCGTCGACGAGGTCGAGCCCGCCGGCGTCGAGCACCACCGGCTCCTCCCCCGCGAGGGCGTCGCGGGCCGCGGCGAGCTGCGCCTTCGCGCCCGTGGCCCGGGACGCGGTGTCGAGCCCGGGTCCGACCACCCACGCCTGCACCCGGCCCACTCCGTGCGTCGCCTCCGGGACGTGGGCGCGGACGAGCCCGGTGGGGGTGGGCGTACCGACGTAGCGCACCATCCCCGCCCCGGCCTCGACGGCCGCGGTGGTGCACAGCAGCGCGGCACCGGTGAACGACTCGCCCCCGGCGACGACCCCGACCACCCCGCGGGAGTACTTGTCGTCGCCCGGCCCGGGGACGGGCCAGCGCGCGGCGACGTCGTCGTGGTCGAGCCGGCGCACGACCGGCGCGGCCTCGACCTCCACCCCGATCTCGACGACCGTCAGCACCCCGCACGCCTGCTCGGTGGCCGGGAGCAGGTGCACCGGCTTGGCGACCGAGAAGGTCACCGTCTCGTCGGCGAGCACGCCGTCGGGGTCGAACACCTCCCCGGCGGGGTCCTGGCCGGACGGGAGGTCGACGGCGACGACGTACGCGCCCTCGGGCACCGCCTGGACCCAGGCCCGGGCCCAGTCGGGCAGCCCGGGGCGGGCGCCGATGCCGAGCACGCCGTCGAGCACGACGTCGGCCTCGGCGACGAGGGCCGCGTCCGTGCTGAGCACCACCCCGGCGGCCTCGGCCGCCTCGCGCGCCCCGGCGTGGACGGCCTCGTGGTGCACGGCCACCACCGCGAACCCGGCGTCGGCGAGCCGGGCCGCCGCGTAGAGGGCGTCCGCGCCGTTGTTGCCGGGTCCGACGAGGGCGGCCACCGACGAGCCGCCGCGCGCCTCCAGCCGGGCCTCGACGACGGCGGTGAGCCCCTCGACGGCCCGGGCCATCAGCTCACCGTCGTCGAGGGTCGCCATGAGGGCGCGTTCGGCCTCGTAGACGGCGTCGGTCGCGTGGGCCTCGATCACCGGGTCCCCTCCCGTTCGGCGACGACGACGGCCGAGGCGATCCCGGCGTCGTGCG
The DNA here is from genome assembly GCA_963752445.1 of uncultured Actinomycetota bacterium. Lineage (GTDB taxonomy): Bacteria > Actinomycetota > Actinomycetes > Actinomycetales > Dermatophilaceae > Phycicoccus. The sequence continues at coordinate 93,907 of CAVVYI010000021.1, forward strand.
AGAGCGACACGTGGATGCTCGTGACCCCGAGGTCGGCCACCGCCGCCGCCACCGTGCCGCGCAGCGTGAACGCGGGGCGGGTGTCCGGGCCGCGGCTGACCTCCGCGTCGTGCCAGTGCAGGCCGACCGGGGCCCCGAGCGCCTTGGCCAGGGCCTCCTTGGCGGCGAACCGGGCGGCCCGCGAGTTGAGCGGGAGGTCGCGCTCGGCCGCGGTGAAGAGCCGGTCCGCGAGGGCCGGGGTGCGCTCGAGGGTGGCCCCGAAGCGTGCGACGTCGACGACGTCGATACCGACGCCGACGATCACCGGGTGGCCCGGGTCACTCGACCGTGACCGACTTGGCCAGGTTGCGCGGCTGGTCGACGTCCAGGCCCTTGGCCGTCGCCAGGTGCAGGGCGAAGACCTGCAGCGGGACGACGGCGAGCAGGGGCGCGAGCAACGGGGAGCACGCCGGGATGCGGATGACCTCGCTCGCGAAGGGCACGACGTCCTCGTCGCCGTCGTGGGCGATGACGAGGGTGCGCGCCCCGCGGGCCCGGATCTCCTGGATGTTCGACACGACCTTCTTGTGGAGCTCGTGCGGGGTGTCCGGGCCGGGGACGACGACGAACACCGGCTGGCCCGGCTCGATGAGCGCGATCGGGCCGTGCTTGAGCTCACCCGCCGCGAACCCCTCGGCGTGGATGTACGCGAGCTCCTTGAGCTTGAGCGCGCCCTCCATGGCCACCGGGAACCCGACGTTGCGACCGAGGAAGAGCACCGCGCGGGTGTCGGCCATGAACTCGGCCATCTCCTGCACCCGGCCCATCCGCCCGAGCAGGTCCTCGATCTTCGCCGGGATCTCGTGCAGCTCGGCCATGACGGCCTTGGCGTCGTCGGCGTAGGTCTCGCCCCGCAGCTGGGCGAGGTAGAGGCCGAGGACGTAGCAGGCGGTGATCTGGGCCAGGAAGGCCTTGGTCGAGGCGACGGCGATCTCGGGGCCGGCGTGCGTGTAGAGGACCGCGTCGGACTCGCGCGGGATGGTCGAGCCGTGCGTGTTGCAGATGGACAGGGTCATCGCCCCGAGCTCGGCGGCGTGCTTGACGGCCATGAGGGTGTCCATCGTCTCGCCGGACTGGCTGATCGAGACCACGAGGGTGTTCTCGTCGACGATGGGGTCGCAGTAGCGGAACTCGTGGGCGAGGGCGACCTCGACGGGGATGCGCGTCCAGTGCTCGATCGCGTACTTGGCGACCATCCCCGCGTACGCGGCCGTGCCGCAGGCGACGATGGTGATGCGGTCGACCTGCCGCAGCCGCTGCTCGGGGATGCGCACCTCGTCGAGGACGAGGCGGCCGGCCTCGTCGGTGCGCCCGAGGAGGGTGTCGGCCACGGCGTGGGGCTGCTCGTGGATCTCCTTCTCCATGAAGGTGTCGTAGCCGCCCTTCTCGGCGGCGGCGGCGTCCCACGTCACCTCGTAGGCCTTGCCCTCGGCGGGGCGGCCGTCGAAGCCGATGACCGTGTGGCCGTCGGGCGTGATCGTGACGATCTGGTCCTGGCCGAGCTCGAGGGCGTGCCGGGTGTACCCGATGAAGGCCGCGACGTCGCTGCCGAGGTAGTTCGCGTCGTCGCCGAGGCCGACGACGAGAGGGCTGTTGCGGCGGGCGCCGACGACCACCCCGGGGCTGTCGGCGTGGACGGCGAGGAGGGTGAAGGCCCCCTCGAGCCGCCCGACGACGGCCCGCATCGCCTCGGTCAGGTCGCCGAGCCGGTCGTACTCGCGGCCGACGAGCTTGGCCGCGACCTCGGTGTCGGTCTCGGAGAGGAACTCCACGCCCTCGGCGAGGAGCTCCTTCTTCAGGGCGTGGAAGTTCTCGATGATCCCGTTGTGGATGAGGGCGAGCCGGTCGCCCTCGCCGCCGCGGTGCGGGTGGGCGTTGCCGTCGGTCGGGCCGCCGTGGGTCGCCCAGCGGGTGTGGCCGATGCCCGTCCGGGACGGGGCGAGCGGGTGCGCGTCGAGCGCCGAGCGGAGGTTCTCGAGCTTGCCGGCGCGCTTCTCGGTGGCGACGCCGTCGTCGGTGACCAGGGCCACGCCGGCCGAGTCGTACCCCCGGTACTCGAGGCGGGTCAGGCCCTCCATGACGACGTCGAGCGCCGTGCCGTCCATGGTGCGGCCCACGTAGCCGACGATTCCACACATGCCGGTCAGCGTAGCCGCTGGAGGGCCTGCGGCCGTGCCGGGGCCGGGCCCCGCGCGGGCCGGTCCGGTGGCCTCGACCGACCCGTTCCCCGCCCGGCGGGCGACCCCTCGGCGGCCCGGCGGCCGACCCCCCGGCGGGCGGTGCGCGATGATGGCGCGGTGACCGCCGCCGAGCAGGCCCTGGCCCGTCTGGGCGTCACCGGGGACGCCACCGGCGCCGCCCCCGGCGACACCCCGGGCGACGCCGCCGTCCCCACGCCCTACGTCGACCTCGACCGGCGCGCGTGGTCGCGCCTGCGCGAGGAGCACCCGATGAGCCTCACCCAGGACGACCTGGCCCGGCTGCGCGGCCTCGGCGACCGGCTCGACCTGCTCGAGGTCGAGGACGTCTACCTCCCCCTGTCGCGGCTGCTGCACTTCTACGTCGAGGCCGTGCACGGGCTCCGGCTCGCGACCTCGGAGTTCCTCGGCGAGCGCCCGAGCCGGGTGCCGTTCGTCGTGGGCGTGGCCGGGTCGGTGGCCGTCGGCAAGTCGACGACGGCCCGCATCCTGCGCGAGCTGATGTCGCGCTGGCCGCACACGCCGCGGGTCGAGCTCGTGACGACCGACGGCTTCCTCTACCCGAACGCCGAGCTCGAGCGGCGGGGCCTGTTGCAGCGCAAGGGCTTTCCCGAGTCGTACGACCGTCGTGCGCTGCTCCGCTTCGTCGCCGACGTCAAGTCCGGGATGCCCGTCGTCGAGGCCCCCCAGTACTCGCACCTCACGTACGACGTCGTGCCCGAGCCGGTGGCGGTGCACAAGCCCGACGTCCTCATCGTCGAGGGGCTCAACGTGCTGCAGCCGCCGGGGGTGCGCGCGGACGGCGGGCCGGCGAGCGCGGTGTCGGACTACTTCGACTTCTCCGTCTACGTCGACGCCCCCGTCGAGGACGTCCGCCGCTGGTACGTCGAACGCTTCCTGCGGCTGCGGGAGACGGCGTTCGCCGACCCGCAGTCGTACTTCCACCGCTACGCGGCGCTCAGCGACGAGGAGGCCCGCGACACGGCGGCGGGCATCTGGGCGGCGATCAACGAGCCCAACCTCGTGGAGAACATCCAGCCCACCCGCGACCGGGCCACCCTCGTGCTGAGCAAGGGCACCGACCACGCCGTGACGAGCATCCGCCTCCGCAAGATCTGACCCCGGGACACCCGGCGCGGGCAGCAGCGACCTGTCGGGCGAGACCCGACCCGGCACACCGGACCCCGGCCGCCCGTGGGACGACGAACGCCCCGGACGGGGCCGGGGCGTGGAGGTCGGGTGCGGGCGGGCTCAGTACCAGTGCGGTGAGCGGGCCTGCCACTGGCTCAGGGCGTTGCACGGCGTGCCGTAGGAGCGCTTGATGTAGTCCAGGCCCCAGGTGATCTGGGTGACCGGGTTGGTGCGCCAGTCGGAGGCCACCGTGGCCATCTTCGAGCCGGGCAGCGACTGCGGGATGCCGTAGGCACCGGACGAGGCGTTCTCGGCCGACCAGCGCCAGTCGCTCTCGCCGATCCACAGCTGGTCGAGGCACACCCACTGGGACTCGCTGAAGCCGTACTCGGGCAGCAGCAGTCGGGCGACGGCCTTGGGGTCCTCCTGGGCGTTCTCGAGGACGCGCTTGCGCTCGGCGGCGCGGGCGGCGCGCTCGGCCTGCTCACGCCGCTTCTTGGCCACGGCGGCGGCCCGCGCGCGGTCCGCGGCGGCGGCCTGGGCGGCGACGACGGAGCGCTGCGTGTTCGTCGCGGAGCGGTCGGCCGCGACCCGGACGGCGTCCTGGAGCGCGACCTGGCTCTCGAGCGTCGACGTGGCGGCGGTCGTGTCGTCGAGCGCGGCGAGCGACATCGGGTCGGCGTTGGCCGTGTCCTCGAACGCCCCGCTCAGTGCCACACCGCTGGTGACGACGGCAGCGACGAGGCTCGTCGACACGATCGGCCGGCCCACGACCGACACCGCGGTCCGCCCGAGCGACCGCTTCGGGGCGGCGTGGCGCGGGGCGTGACGCGGGGTGTAGCGGGCCATGAGGGGGCGGGCGGACCTTCCAGCAGGGGCGACCCGGGCGCGGCGAGGCCACGGCACGGGCGTTACGGAATCGAGACCTTACTGTAGGGAATGAGCCGCAGGACCCGAAATCGGCCCCTGAGCATCCACTCAGACGAGCAGGTCAGGGGCCGTTCGGCCTACGGCTCGAGACCCTCCAGGAGGTCGGTGACCAGGGCCGCGATCGGGCTGCGCTCCGAGCGCGTCAGGGTGACGTGGGCGAAGAGCGGGTGCCCCTTGAGCGCCTCGACGACCGCGACCACGCCGTCGTGCCGGCCCACCCGGAGGTTGTCGCGCTGCGCGACGTCGTGGGTGAGGACGACCTTGGAGTTCTGGCCGATGCGGGAGAGCACGGTGAGCAGGACGTTGCGCTCGAGGCTCTGGGCCTCGTCGACGATGACGAACGCGTCGTGGAGGCTGCGGCCGCGGATGTGGGTCAGGGGCAGCACCTCGAGCATCCCGCGGTCGAGCACCTCCTCGACGACCTCGCGCGACACCAGCGCCGCGAGGGTGTCGAAGACGGCCTGGCCCCACGGGTTCATCTTCTCGGCCTCGGAGCCCGGCAGGTACCCGAGCTCCTGCCCGCCGACGGCGTAGAGCGGACGGAAGACCATGACCTTGCGGTGCTGACGCCGCTCCATCACCGCCTCGAGGCCGGCGCACAGGGCGAGGGCGGACTTGCCGGTGCCCGCCCGGCCGCCGAGGCTGACGATGCCGATGTCGGGGTCGAGGAGGATGTCGAGGGCGATCCGCTGCTCGGCGCTGCGGCCGTGCAGGCCGAAGGCGTCGCGGTCGCCGCGCACGAGCCGCACCTGCTTGTCGGGGCCCACCCGGCCGAGGCCCGAGCCGCGGGGCGAGACGAGCACCAGCCCGGTGTGGCACGGGAGGTCTGCGGCCGGCACGCTCTCGAGCCGCCCGTACTCGTAGAGGTGGTCCATCTCCTCGGTGCTCACCTCGAGCTCGGCCATGCCGGTCCAGCCGGACTCGACGGCGAGCTCGGCCCGGTACTCCTCGGCGTCGAGGCCGCACGCCGAGGCCTTGACCCGCATCGGCAGGTCCTTGCTGACCACGGTCACCTCGTGGCCCTCGTTCGCGAGGTTGCGCGCAACCGCGAGGATGCGGGTGTCGTTGTCCCCCAACCGGAAACCCGCCGGCAGGGACATGGGGTCGGTGTGGTTGAGCTCGACCCGCAGGGTGCCGCCGGCGTCGCCGACCGGCACCGGGGCGTCGAGCCGACCGGCGGAGATGCGCAGGTCGTCGAGCATCCGCAGGGCGGTGCGGGCGAAGTAGCCGAGCTCGGGGTGGTGGCGCTTGGCCTCGAGCTCGGTGACGACGACGACCGGGAGCACGACCTCGTGCTCGGCGAAGCGGAGGATGGCCCTCGGGTCCGAGAGCAGGACCGAGGTGTCGAGCACGAAGCTGCGGCGCACCTCCGTCCCCCGTCGGGTGGTGCCTGCCGCCTGTGTGCTCGGGGCCATTGCCGCTCCTGGGTGGTCGGTGGAGTGCGTACCTCGACGCTACGACGCCCCCGACCGTGGGGGTCGGCACAGGTCCCCGGCGTGTCGGCCGCACTGTCACTGGTGCGACGGATGGGGCGCCTGTGACGAAATGTCACCCGTTCGTCACCGCCCCGCCTCCCCCGTTCGGCCGAGGGCCGGGGACGGGCGGGTCGGGCGCGGTCAGGCGCCGAAGCGCCGGTTCCGCTCGCCGTACGAGCGCAGGGCCCGGAGGAAGTCGACCTTGCGGAAGTCGGGCCAGTAGGCCTCGCAGAAGTAGAACTCGCTGTGCGCGCTCTGCCACAGCAGGAACCCCCCGAGCCGCTGCTCGCCGGACGTGCGGATGACGAGGTCGGGGTCGGGCTGGCCCTTGGTGTAGAGGTGCTCGGCGATGTGCTCGACGTCGAGCAGCTCGGCGAGCTCCTCGATGCTCGTGCCGCGGGTCGCGTGCTCGTGGAGCAGGGACCGGACGGCGTCCGCGATCTCGCGGCGCCCCCCGTACCCGACCGCGACGTTGACGATCATCCCCTCGACGTCGGACGTCCGCTCGCTCGCCGCCTTGAGGCCCGCCGTCGTCGAGGCGGGCAGCAGGTCGAGCGCCCCCACCGGGTGGATCCGCCAGCGGTGCGTCTCGGCGAGCTCGTCGACCGTGCGTCCGATGATGTCGAGGAGCGGGCGCAGCTCGGCCTCGGGGCGGTTGAGGTTGTCGGTGGAGAGCAGCCAGAGGGTGACGACCTCGACCCCCACCTCCTCGCACCAGGAGAGGAGGTTGGCGATGTTGTCGGCCCCCGCCTGGTGGCCCTCCCTGGTGCCGGCGCCCCGCAGCCTGGCCCACCGGCGGTTCCCGTCGACGAGGACGCCGACGTGCCGCGGGATGTGGACCGCCCCGAGCTGCCGGGTCAGCCGCTTGGCGTACGCGGCGTAGACCACGTCGCTGAGCCGGCGCATGCCTCACGTCCTCACGGTGCTCCGCAGCAGGCCCCCGGTGGGCCCGGTGCCGTCGGAGGTCACGCTACTCCGCAGCCGGGTCGCCGGCCACCGGACCGCCGGGCGCACCGCGCCCCCCGACGGCTCGTAACTTACGCTCGCGTAGGTTACGCTCGGGCCATGGACCACCCCCAGCCGACCACGCCCGAACCGGGCCGGCTCGGGGCGCTCGAGAGCAAGGTCGAGGCCGCCCTCCAGGTGGTCAAGCCCAAGCTGCGCGGCTGGCTGCACGCCGGGATGGCGCCCGTGGCCCTCGTGGCCGGCATCGTCCTCGTCGTGCTGGCCACGACGACGGAGGGCAAGGTCTCCGCCGCGGTGTTCGCCGGCACGGCCGTCCTGCTCTTCGGCACCTCCGCGGTCTACCACCGCGGCACCTGGTCGCCCCGGGTCGGCGGCGTGCTCCGCCGCCTCGACCACTCGAACATCTTCCTCATCATCGCCGGCACGTACACGCCGTTCGCGCTGCTGCTGCCCCCCGACCAGGCGCGCACCATGCTCGTCATCGTGTGGAGCGGGGCCGTGGCCGGCGTCGCGTTCCGGGTCTTCTGGAGCGACGCGCCGCGCTGGCTCTACGTGCCCGCCTACGTCTCGCTCGGCTGGGTCGCGATCTTCTACTTCGGCCCGCTCGTCGAGCACGTCGGGGGCGCCGTCATGGCCTGGGTCGTCGTCGGCGGGGTGCTCTACAGCCTCGGCGCCGTCGTCTACGGCACCAAGCGGCCGGACATCTCGCCCCGCTGGTTCGGGTTCCACGAGGTCTTCCACGCCCTGACCGTCCTCGCGTTCGCGGCGCACTTCGTCGCCGCGTCGATGGCGCTCACCGCCCCGCCGGCCTGACCGCCCCTGCGGGCTGACCGCCCGCCGCGCTGGAGCGGGCCGCCGAACCCGACCGGCCCACCTCCTGGTGCCCCGCCGGGGTCAGTCCCCGCCGCCGCCGCCGTCCCCGCCGGAGTCGGCGCCGCCGGCGTCCGAACCGCCGTGGTGCGTGCCCGTGTCGTGCGTGCCCGTGGCGTGCGTGCCCGTGGGGCCGGGCCCGTCTCGCCCGGGCCCTCGACGTCGCGCGCGCCGCCGTCCCACCCGTCGTCCGGCCCCGCCTGCGGGTCGTCCTTGCCCCGCTGCGCCCGCTGCTGCCGGTAGGACATCCGCCGCATCCGCGCGTTCATGTTCCGCATGAGGAACCACAGCGCGAGGGCGAGGAAGGCGAAGGCGAGGAAGGCCAGGAAGCCCGTCGAGACGTCGGGCGGGGAGTCGTTCACGCGGCACGCTCCGTGCGGGTGTCGAGGACGAGGGTGAGGTCGTCACGGGTCGCGAGCGCGTCGGCCTCGGCCACGTCGGCGGGCAGGCCGGCGAAGAGGTCGTCCTCACCCTCGGGCACCGGGACGAAGGACGCGGCGGCCTCGTACTCCTCGACCGGCCAGACCCGGGCCTGGACCTCGCGCGAGACCCGGAAGAAGTTGCCGTCGGGGTCGACCTGGGTGGCGTGGGCGAGCAGTGCGGCGTCGCGGCGGTCGTACCAGTCGGAGCACTCGACGCGGGTGGTGACGACGCGGTCGGGGCGGTCCCAGCGCTCGAGCCACTCGGCGTAGGGGCTCTCCTCGCCGAGGGCGGTGAGGGCCTCGTGGAAGGCCTCGATCCGGGCCCGGTTGAAGGTCTGGTTGTAGTAGAGCTTGAGCGGCTGCCACGCCGGGCCGGCGTCGGGGAAGCGGGCGGGGTCGCCGGCGGCGGCGAACGCAGCCACCGACACGTCGTGGCACATGATGTGGTCGGGGTGGGGGTAGCCGCCGTTCTCGTCGTACGTCGTCATGACGTGCGGGCGGAACCGCCGGATCTCGCGGACCAGCGCCTCGGTCGTCACCTCGAGCGGCTCGAGCGCGAAGCAGCCCTCGGGCAGCGGCGGCAGCGGGTCGCCCTCCGGCAGGCCGGAGTCGACGAAGCCGAGCCACGTGTGCTGGACCCCGAGGATGGCCTGGGCGCGCGCCATCTCGTCGCGGCGGACCTGGGCCAGGTCGCGCAGGATGTGGATGTCGTCCTTGAGCCGGGGGTTGAGGATGTCGCCGCGCTCACCCCCCGGTGCAGGAGACGACGAGCACCTCGTGGCCGGCGTCGACGTACTTCGCCATCGTCGCCGCGCCCTTGCTCGACTCGTCGTCCGGGTGCGCGTGGACGCACATCAGCCGGAGCCCTTCGGACATGCCTGACCCTTCGCTGCGGGGGTGCCGGGCCGTACCCGACAATGAACCGGAGACCATCCTCTCACTGCCCGCCGACGACCCGAGGAGCACCGTGCCGCTGCCCGACCCGAGGACCGCTGCCGGGCGACGGGCCGTGCTCGCCGTGGCGGCGCTCGTCCTCGCCGTCGCCGGGGTCGCCTGGTACGGGTGGACCACCACCGCGGGCCAGGTCCGACCGGTCGTCACCGGGTACCGGGTGGAGTCCGACACCCTCACCCGGGTCGGCTACGACCTGGCCCGGCCGGCGGGGACGGCGGTCACCTGCCGGGTCAGTGCGCTCGACTCGGGGAAGGGGCGGGTCGGCGCGGTCGAGGACCACGTGCCCGCCGACGGCCCCGCCGTCGTGCACCGGGTCGTCGAGGTGCGCACGAGCGCGCGGGCCGTCACCGGCGTCGTCGAGGCCTGCACCCGCGTCGCGGGCGGCTGAGCCGGCGCCGCCCACCGGGCGTGCCGGTGCCCGGGTCGCCCGACGGATGTGACCTGCGGGCCGCACGTTGCTAGAATGATGGCTTCACGTTCGGGTCTGGGTCCGAGATGTCGCTGAGCAGCAGCGGTCGGCCCGGGCCCGTTGCCGTAGCACCCTCGGCGCATCCCGCGAGGGTCCGGCGCCCACACGTACCACCCAGGAGCTGACCACCCGTGACCGAGACGACGACCAACCAGAGCTTCCTCACCCAGGCGGCGTTCGACCGTCTCTCCGCCGAGCTCGCCGAGCTCTCCGGCCCGGGCCGCACCGAGATCGCCAAGAAGATCGAGGCCGCCCGCGAGGAGGGCGACCTCAAGGAGAACGGCGGGTACCACGCGGCCAAGGAGGAGCAGGGCAAGATGGAGGCCCGGATCCGCCAGCTCACCCAGCTCCTCGAGAACGCGATCATCGCCGAGCCGCCGGCCGACAGCGACGTCGTCGAGCCGGGCATGGTCGTCACCGTCGAGATGTTCGGCGACGAGGAGAAGTTCCTCCTCGGCTCGCGCGAGATCACCGACGAGTCGCTGCAGGTGTACTCCGAGAAGTCCCCCATCGGCGCGGCCGTCAACGGGCACAGCGTCGGCGACACCGTCACCTACGACGCCCCCAACGGCAAGCAGATCCAGGTCAAGGTCCTCGCGGCCACGCCCTACACCGGCTGAGCCCTGCACGGCCCCGACCGGCCCGGCCCCCGACGCGGGAGCCGGGCCGGTCTGCGTCCGGGGTCGGCGAGGTCAGTCGGGGCGCTCGCCGACGACGAGCGTGTGCGTCGCGCCGCCCACCCAGGTGACGCCGTCGACGACCTCGACGTGGACCCGGCCCACCCGGCCGAGGACCGTGCCCTGCGCCGCGACGTAGCGCCCCGGCAGGTGTCCCGCGGGGACGAGCCACTGGGCGAGGCCGGCGTTGAGGCTGCCGGTGACCGGGTCCTCGGCGAAGTCCCGCGCGTCCGAGTAGAAGGCCCGCACCTCCAGGCCCACACCGTCCCGTCGCGCGCCCGCCGGGTAGCGGGCGGCGAGGCCGACCTTCAGGCCGGAGCACCGGGCCCGGTCCGGGTCGGCGGCCAGCACGGCGTCCGGGGTGGCCAGGAGCAGGCCGAGCCAGCCGGGACCGTTGTCGACCCAGGCCGCCTCGAGCACGTCGGCCGGGTCGAGCCGCAGCGCGTCGACGACCCGCGCGACCTCCTCGGGGTCGACCGGTCCGGAGCGGCGGAGCGGGGGCGCGGCGAAGCGCAGCGTCCCGCCGTCGGCGAGGCCCGCGCCTCCGGCGTGCCGCCCCGACGCACCTCGACGAGCCCGGCGCCGCACTCCTGGACGACGACGCCCTCGCGCCGAGGCGTGCCCCCGGCCTCGAGCCACGCGTGGGCGCTGCCGAGGGTGGGGTGCCCGGCGAAGGGCAGCTCGCCGCCGGTCGTCCAGATCCGCACCCGGTAGTCGGCGCCCGGGTCGGTGGGCGCGACGAGGAAGGTCGTCTCGGAGAGGTTCGTCCAGCGCGCGACGGCGAGCATCTCGTCGTCGGAGAGCGCGTCGGCGTCGTGGACGACGGCGAGGGCGTTGCCCCGGAACGGCTGGTCGGAGAAGACGTCGACGAAGCGCACGGCGGTCATGCGGCCATCGAAGCACGTCGCTCGCGGCCCGCCGCCGGCCGCCCGGCGGTCAGTCGTTCGTGCGCCGCACGAACGCGCGCACGGCGAGGGGGGCGAGCACCGCCGAGAGCCCGACCGCCCAGATGACCGTCGTGAGCACCGGGTGCTGGAGCGGCAGCGCGGCGCCCTCGCGCAGCGGGATGCCGTCGTTGCCCCACAGCTCGCGCATCGCCTGGACGAGGGAGCTGATCGGGTTCCACTCGGCGAGGAAGCGCAGCCAGTCGGGCATGACGTCGGTGCGGGCGAAGGCGTTGGACAGGAACGTGATGGGGAAGACGGTCGTGAACATGACGCCCTGCACCGCCTCGACCGAGCGCAGGGCCGAGCCGAAGAGGATGCCCACCCAGATCATCGCGAACCCGAACAGCAGCAGCAGCCCGTAGCCGGCGAGGCCCCGCAGGATGCCGTCGTGGATGCCCCACCCGATGAACAGCCCGGTGACGGACATGACGACGATGCCGAGCATCGAGTGGATGAGGCTGGAGATGCTGCGCGCGACGACGACCGACGACCGCCCGATCGGCAGGCTCCGGAAGCGGTCGACGATGCCCTTGCCGAGGTCGGTGTTGAGGCCGATGGCGACGATGAACGCGCTGAAGGTCATCGTCTGGGCCATGATCCCCGGGAGCAGCCACTCCTTGTAGTCGACGCCCGGGATGGCGATCGAGCCGCCGAAGACGAACGCGAAGAGCAGGACGAACATCACCGGCTGGATGGTGACGTCGGTGAGCATCTCGGGCTGGCGCTTGATGTGGGTGAGGTTGCGGCGCACGAGGGCCCAGACCTGGCGCGTCGGGCTGGGACGGGTGGTGCCCGGGTGGACGGCCTGGAAGTGCTGCTGGGTCGTGGTCATCGCACGGCCTCCTCGGGGGTGTCGGCGGAGTCGGCACCGGAGCCGTCGGGCTCCTCGGCGCGGTGCCCGGTGAGGGAGAGGAAGACGTCGTCGAGGCTCGGACGCTGGAGGCCGATGTCGTCGAGCTCGATGCCGGCCTCGTCGAGCCGGGCCGCGATGCGGGTGAGGGCGGCGACCCCCTCGGCGGGGGCGGTGATGCGGCGCGCGTCGGCGTCGACGTGCAGGTCGCCGACCTCCGAGCGGACGATCTCGGCCGCCCGGTCCACCGCCTCGGACCGGCTCACGGCGACGACGAGGCTGGCCTTGCCCGACCGGTCCTTCAGCTCCAGCGGCGTGCCGTCGGCGATGACCTTGCCGTGGTCGACGACGACGATGCGGTCGGCGAGCTGGTCGGCCTCGTCGAGGTACTGGGTCGTGAGGAAGAGCGTGGTGCCGTCGCGGACGAGGTCGCGCAGGACGCCCCACAGCTCCACCCGGCTGCGCGGGTCGAGGCCGGTGGTGGGCTCGTCGAGGAAGAGGACCGGCGGTGTGGCGACGAGGCTCGCGGCGAGGTCGAGCCGTCGCCGCATCCCTCCGGAGTACTCCTTGGCGACCTTGTCGCCGGCCTCGTCGAGGGAGAACCGCTCGAGCAGCTCGTCGGCGACGCGGCGCACGGTCGCCCGGTCGAGCCCGTAGAGGTCGCCGACGAGGCGGAGGTTCTCGCGGCCGGTGAGCAGGTCGTCGACGGTGGCCGACTGGGCGGTGAGGCCCATCCGCTGGCGCACGGCGTCCGCGTCGCGGACGACGTCGAGCCCGGCCACCCGGCCGGTGCCGCTCGTGGGCTCGGACAGGGTGGTCATCATCCGCACGGTGGTGGTCTTGCCGGCACCGTTGGGGCCGAGCATCGAGAACACGGTGCCCTCGGGCACCGAGAAGCTGACGCCGTCGACGGCCGTGAAGTCGCCGAAGCGCTTGACGAGGTCGACCGCCTCGATCGCCGGTGTGCTCATCGGACGAGGCAGAACGGGTGCCCTGCCGGGTCGAGGTAGACGACGAAACCGCCTCCGGTGGACGGCTGGTGCTCGTGCCGGGTGGCGCCGGCGGCCAGCACGTCGAGCTCACCGGCCGCGAGGTCGTCGACGTGGAGGTCGAGGTGGAACTGCTGGGGATGGCCACCGGAGGGCCAGGTGGGGGCCTCGAAGTCCTCGGCCCGCTGGAAGGCCAGGGCCGGCACGGAGCCGGCGACGGCGTCGGCGGGGGTGCCGGCGGGGACGATGGTCACCCACGAGTCGTCCGAGCCCTCGCGCACCTCCCACCCGAGCAGGTCGGCGTAGAAGGCGGAGAGGGCCCCGGGGTCGGGGCAGTCGAGGACGACGACGTCGAGGCGGGCGCGCGGTGGCACGGTGGGAGCGGTGGCTTCACTCATGCCCCGACGCTAGAGGGCGGCACCGACAGGAGTCACCCGATTTCGGCGCGCCCCGCGAGGCGCGCGCGAGGGCGCGCGCGCGGGTGGGGTCGGTGGGGGCGAGCAGGCCGACGGCGAAGAGCAGGTAGTCGCGGTCGACGACGGCGGTCGCCCGGTCGGGCACCCGCCAGCCCCCCGCGTGGTCGGTGAGCGCCGGGGCGAGGATGCGCGCCGCCACCTCCGGCGCGGCGTGCCGCAGCACGCCGCCGGAGCCCACGAGCGAGGCCGACCTCGGTGAGCGGCCGTGGGCGCTCACCGGGCGCCGGGCGCCCGTGGCGGCGCAGCGCCACCGTGACCGCCGAGGTGGCCAGCCACTCCTCGGCGGCCCACTCGGCCGGGGTCGTCGCGACGCGGGAGGGGTCGGCCGCGACGACGGCGGCGTGCCCGGCCACCTCCGGGGGGACGACCAGCCGCTCGCGGCGGCGCCGCCTCCACGACGCCCTCGGCGTTCCAGCGCATCCCGAGGTCGGCCTCGACGGTGCGGGCGTGCCACAGGGGCCCGACGACCTCGCGGTGGATCGCGGCGTCCTCGCCCTGGGGCGTGATGACGGAGTAGACGTCGGTCGTGGCGCCGCCGACGTCGACGACGAGGACGTCCTCGCCGCGCACGTCGGCGAGGACCTCGACGCCGCGGAGCACCGCGTCGGGCGTGGCGGCCCGGACCAGCCCCGAGAACCCCCGGCCACGGGAGAGCCCCTTGCCCCCGATGACGTGCTCGAGGAAGACCTCGCGGATGGCGGCGCGGGCGTCCTCCGGGGCGACCTCGCCGATCCGCGGGAGCACGTTGCCGGTGACGACGTGGCGCCGGCCGGTGGTGCGCAGCTCCGCGGCGACCGCCTCGGCCGCCGCGGCGTTCCCCGCGACGACCACCGGGGCACCGATCCGGCCGCGGGCGAGCCGGCGCGCGTTGTGGAGCAGGACGTCGGCGTTGCCGCCGTCGGTGCCGCCGACGAGGAGCACGAGGTCGGGGCGGGAGGCCCGCAGGGCCGCGAGCTCGGGGCCGGTCATCGCCCCCGAGGCGACGTGCACCACCCGCGCGCCCGCCGACAGGCCGACCCGGAAGCCGGCCTCGGCCGTCACCTCCCGCTCGTAGCCGACGACCGCCAGCCGCAGACCGCCCCCGGCGCTGGAGCACAGGACCATGTGCTCCGAGTGCCGGGCCACGCCGAGCTCGTCGCGCACGGCGTCGACCCCGTCCATGACGTCGGTGGCGATGGTCGTCGGGTGCGAGGCCTTCCCGAGCACCGCGCCGTCGTCACCGACGAGCAGCGCCTTGGTGAAGGTCGACCCGACGTCGACGCAGAGGACCTCGGCCACGCGCGGAACCCTAGCGGCCGGCCGGGTCGGACCCTCGCCCGGGGCCGGACCTCAGGTGAGCCGGTCGAGGGCCTCGCGCAGGTCGGCGACGAGGTCCTCGAGGTCCTCGATGCCCACCGAGAGGCGGACGAGGTCGCCGGGCACCTCGAGCTCGGTGCCGGCGACGGACGCGTGGGTCATCCGGCCGGGGTGCTCGATGAGCGACTCGACCCCGCCGAGGGACTCCCCGAGGGTCCACAGCCGGGTCTCGGCGCACACCTTCGCCGCGACGTCCTCGCCGCCGCGCACCCGGAAGGCGACCATCCCGCCGAAGCGACGCATCTGGCGGGCCGCGACGTCGTGGTTCGGGTGGTCCGGCAGGCCCGGGTAGTGCACCGCGGTGACGCCGGGGTGGCCCTGCAGGAAGTCGACGACGGCCTCGGCGTTGTCGCAGTGCCGCTCCATCCGCACCGCGAGGGTCTTCAGCCCGCGCAGGACGAGCCACGCGTCGAACGGCCCGGCGATGGCGCCCATCGCGTTCTGGTGGAACGCGACCCGGTCGGCGACCGACTCCCCGGCACGGGTGGTGGCCCCCGGCGCGACGACGACGGCCCCGCCGACGACGTCGCTGTGGCCGCCGCAGTACTTGGTCGTCGAGTGGACGACGACGTCGGCGCCGAGGGCGATGGGGTTCTGCAGGTACGGGGAGGCGAAGGTGTTGTCGACGACGAGCAGGGCGCCGGCGTCGTGCGCGACCTCGGCGATGGCCGCGACGTCGGCGATGCCCAGCAGCGGGTTGGTGGGGGTCTCGACCCAGACCATGCGGGTCTCGGGGCGCATCGCGGCCCGCACCGACTCGACGTCGGCGACCGTGGCGATGGAGTGGTCGGCGCCCCACGGCTCGAGGACCCGCTTGAAGAGGCGGTAGGTGCCCCCGTAGGCGTCCGACGGGATGACGACGTGGTCGCCGGGGGCCAGCAGCGCCCGGAGCACGGCGTCCTCGCCGGCCAGGCCGCTGGCGAACGCGAAGCCGCGCTCGCCCCCTTCGAGCGCGGCGATGCACTCCTCGAGCGCGGTGCGCGTGGGGTTGGCCGAGCGGGAGTACTCGTAGCCTCCGCGCAGACCGCCGACGCCGTCCTGCTTGTAGGTGCTCACCTGGTGGATGGGAGGCACGACGGCGCCGGTCGTGGGGTCCGGCTCCTGGCCGGCGTGGATGGCGCGGGAGGAGAAGCCGAGGTCGTCGGGGGTCATGCCACCGAGGGTAGGGGGTGGCCGCGGGACCCCGAACGGGCCGGGGGCGCCACGTCGTGCCGAGCCGGAGCGACCCGTTCGTCCGGTCCGGGTCAGGCGAGGTGCTTCTGCCACTCCCGCGAGTAGCCGCTGGGCGCGTACCCCAGGACCGCGTTGACGGCCAGCATCGGCGCGTTCTCCACGGCGTTCCACGTCCGCACGGTCCGCACCTCCGGCAGCTCCTCCGCGAGCACCGCGTGGTTCGCCACCTTGAGGGCCAGGCCCAGTCCGTGGCCGCGGTGCTCGGCCAGGACGAGGGTGTCGTGCTGGTAGGCGAGGGTCGGAGCGTCCTGCGGCACCTGGATGGTCGTGTAGCCGACGAGCCGCCCGGAGGCGAGGTGGCGCGCGTACGAGCCGACGACGGTGCGCCCCATCGCCAGCGCCCGCGCGTCGTCCTCGCGCACCCGGTCCTCGTCCCACTCCTCCTCCTCCAGGGCGAGGTCGCCCATCGGCGCGTCCGTCGAGATCCGGCGCAGGAGGTGGGCCCGGTCGGCGAGGTCGCTCTCGGGGCCCGCTCCGACGTGGGTCTCGATGCGGTACCCCGGCGGCTCGACCGCCGGCGTGGTCGGGGCGGCCCGCAGCGCGAGGTCGGAGCGCAGCACCGTCTGCGCCGCCGAGAAGCCCTGCCGGGCGGCCCACCCGGCGTGCGGGTCGTCGTCGGGGCCGCCGAGCCACTCGGTCTCGGCGTGGAGGGTGGCGCGGCCGAGGGCCTGCGCCCGGTCCTCGGCCCAGTGCAGGACCTCCGTCCCGACGCCCCGGCGGCGCGACCCGGGCAGCACGGAGACGACGACCTGGGCGGTGTCCGCGTTGTCGAGGAGGGGGAGGATGACGGCGCCGGCCCCCGCCGGCTCGCCGTCCCGGAGCGCGAGGACGAGGAGGCGCTGCCTGTCCGTCGCCGCCTCGAGGGCCCGCAGCTCCTGGGCGGACCAGGCGTCGTGGTTCTCCCCGAGGCCCGCTCGCGCGACCTCGTCGAGCACCTCGACCCAGCACAGGAAGCGGGCCTCGGCCTCGGGGGCCGGGTCGAGACCGGACACCGCCACGAGCTCGACCCCACCGTCGTCGGTCATGAGGAACACCGTGCCACCGGTCACGGTTGGACTCCACATGCTTTTCGGCTCACGCGCGAAGTCCACCCTCCCCACCCGTGACGAGGCCCTGCCCGGGCGCGACCACCGGGTGTTCCCCGTCCCGTCCACCCACCTGGTGCTCGGGACGCCGCTCGAGGGTCCGTGGCCGGACGGCACCGAGGTGCTCTACGTGGCGATGGGCTGCTTCTGGGGCGTCGAGCGCATCTTCTGGCAGCTGCCGGGGGTCGTCACCACGGCGGCGGGCTACATGGGCGGGTACACCCCGAACCCCACCTACGAGGAGACCTGCACGGGCCGCACCGGGCACGCCGAGGCCGTCCTCGTCGCCTACGACCCCACCGTCACCTCCCCCGAGCTGCTCCTCAAGGCGTTCTGGGAGAACCACGACCCGACGCAGGGCAACCGGCAGTACAACGACGTGGGCACCGCGTACCGCTCGGCGATCTTCACGACGACACCGGGCCAGGCGACCGCCGCCGAGGCCACCCGCGAGGCCTTCCAGCGCGTCCTCACCGAGGCCGGTCGCGGCACCATCACGACGACGATCGCGAGCGCCGAGCAGGCCGGGCCGTTCTGGTACGCCGAGGACTACCACCAGCAGTACCTCCACAAGAACCCCGGCGGCTACTGCAACCACGGCCCGAACGGGCTCACCTGCCCGGTCGGTGTCGCGAACCTCCCGGCCCAGACCGACGTGGCGCCGCCCCGGGGCTGACCCGGCGGCGCCGGCCGGCCGCCCGCCCGGGGACGCTCGGACGACACGGGCACGGCACGGGGCAGCCCCGTGGTCGTCCCCGGGTGCCGGACCCGGACCGCCGGGGTGCCACGATGACGCGGTGGCCGCCCACCGCTCAGACCCCGTGACCCTCACCCTCCACGCGGTGCGGCTCCTCGGCTTCGCGGACTCCGACCGCGTCGCGCGCCGGTTCGGGCAGGACGCCCGGGAGACCGAGGAGCGGCTCCTCGACCTGGAGGCCGCCGGCTGGGTCAGCCGATCCGCCTTCGCCGGGACCGGCGGCTGGTCCCTCACCGAGCGGGGCCGCGTCGAGGGCCAGCGGCGGCTGGCCGACGAGGTGGGCTCCACCGGCGCCCGGGCGGTGGTCAGCGGTGTCCACGAACGGTTCGTCCCCCTCAACGCGCGCTTCCAGGACGCCGTCACGCGCTGGCAGCTCCGCCCGCTGCCGGGCGCACCGATGGCCGCCAACGACCACACCGACCACCGCTGGGACGACCGGGTCCTCGAGGCGCTCGGGTCCGTCGGACGACGCCTGTCACCGCTGGAGTCGGAGCTCACCGGCGTCCTGCCACGCTTCGGCGGGTACGCGGAGCGCTACGCCCGGGCGCTCGAACGGGCCGTCGGCGGCGAGGGCCGGTGGGTCGACGGCGTCGGCACCGACTCGTGCCACGTCGTGTGGATGCAGCTCCACGAGGACCTGCTGGCCACGCTCGGCCTCGAGCGCGGGCAGGAGGAGTAGCGGGCGCCGGGCTCGCTACGGTGGACGCGTGTCCGACGCCGATGCCCGCGCACTGGTCACCGGCACGGCCCGGTGGATCGCCGCGTCACGCGCTCGGGAGTCGGCGCGCCCGGACCGGCTCTTCGACGACCCGTGGGCGGCCGACGCTCGCCGGAGCGGACGGTTTCGAGGCGCTGGCCGCCCGCGAACCCGACGGGGTGCAGAACGCCTTCCTCCCCGTGCGCACGCGCTTCTTCGACGACCTCCTCACGGGTGCGGGCAGCACCGCGGCCCGCCAGGTGGTCCTGCTGGGCGCCGGCCTCGACACCCGCGCCTACCGGCTGGACCTCATCCCGGGCACGACCCTGTACGAGCTGGACCACCCGGAGGTGCTCGCCGCCAAGGCGACCGTCCTCCGCGGGGCCGTCCCGCGCTGCGACCGGCGCCCCGTCCCCGTGGACCTGCGAGCCGACTGGACCCGCCCCCTGCTCACCGCAGGCTTCGACCCGGCGACGCCCACCACCTGGCTCGCCGAGGGCCTGCTCTTCCACCTCGGCGCCCGGGAGGTGGAGGCACTGCTGCGGACGGCCGCCGCCCTCTCGGCCGGGGACGCCGTGTTCGGTGCGGACACGTTCGGGACGGGCCTGCTGCGCCTGCCCGCGATGCGCGCCCTCGTCGAGCACCGGACCGCCACCGGTGTGCCCCTGCCGTTCTGCACCGACGACCCCCACCGGCTCCTCTCGGACGCCGGGTGGCAGCCCCGCGACGTCGTCGACGTCGGGCAGCCGCGTGCCAACTTCGGGCGGCTGTCGGCGGTCCCCGAGCCCTGGGACGGCGGCGCCGACCCCACGACGCGCTCCTACCTCCTCGTCGGGACCCGCCGGGTCGGCAGCGGCTGAGGCCGGGCCGGACGGTCGCCCGCGCAGGGGCACCGAACCTCCCTCCACGTCGCGGACGTGCGCCGCCGCCCGTCCGGCGGTGCCGGGGAACTCGCCGACCGCGTCCACGAGCGGGTCCGCGAGCGGGTCCGCCGGAGACGACGCTCAGATGGCCGCGGCGACCTCGGTGCCCTGCCGGATCGCCCGCTCGGCGTCGATCTCGGCGGCGACGTCGGCGCCGCCCACGACGTGCACGCGCAGGCCACGCTCGGCGAGGTCGTCGGCGATCGTGCGCACCGACTCCTGACCGGCGCAGAGGACGACGGAGTCGCAGGGGATGGTGCGGCGCTCGGCACCGCCCTTCCCGAGCCGCACGTGGACCCCCTCGTCGTCGATCAGCTCGTACTCGGCCACCCCGGTGACCTGCTCGACCGCCTTGCCGCGCAACGACGCCCGATGCACCCAGCCCGTGGTCTTCCCGAGGCCGCGGCCGATCGGGGTGCTCTTGCGCTGCAGCAGGACGACCTCGCGCGAGGCGGCGTCCGGCTCGGCCGGCACGACGCCGCCGCGGGTCTCGTCGGGGTCGCCGACACCCCACTCACGGCGCCACGCGTCGACGTCCAGGGTGGGCGAGTGGTCGGTCGTGAGGAACTCGCAGACGTCGACCCCGACCCCGCCGGCGCCGATGACGGCCACCCGGTGCCCCGCCTCGCGCTCGCCGCGCACCAGCTCGTCGTAGGTCATGACCATCGGGTGGTCGACGCCGGGGATGTCCGGTCGGCGGGGGCTCACGCCGGTGGCGACGACGACGTCGTCGACCCCGTCCGCGACGAGCGCGTCGGCGTCGGCCCACGCCCCGAGCCGCACGCGCACCCCGAGCACGTCGAGGCGCCGCGTGTAGTAGCGGATGGTCTCGGAGAACTCCTCCTTGCCCGGGATGCGCATGGCGATGTCGAACTGCCCGCCGAGGTGGTCACGGGCCTCGATGAGCTCGACGTCGTGGCCGCGCTCGGCCGCGGTGACGGCCGCCGCCATCCCGGCCGGCCCTCCGCCGACGACGGCGACCTTCCGGCGCTGCGGGGCCGTCCCGACCACGAGCTCGGTCTCGTGGGCCGCCCGCGGGTTCACCATGCACGTGGCGCGCTGCTTGACGAAGGTGTGGTCGAGGCAGGCCTGGTTGCAGGCGATGCACGTGTTGATCTCGTCCGCGCGCCCCGCGGCGGCCTTGGCGACGAACTCGGGGTCGGCGAGGAAGGGCCGCGCGAGCGAGACGAGGTCGGCGCCACCGGCGAGGACCTCCTCGGCCACCTCCGGGGTGTTGATCCGGTTCGTCGCGACGACCGGGATGTCGACGTGCTCCTTGAGCCGGGCCGCGTATCCGGCGAAGGCGGCCCGGGGTACGGACGTGACGATGGTCGGCACCCTGGCTTCGTGCCACCCGATGCCGAGGTTGAGGACGCTCGCGCCGTTGGCCTCGACGTCGCGGGCGAGGGTCGCGACCTCCTCCCAGGTCTGCCCCTCGTCGACGAGGTCGAGGACCGAGATGCGGTAGACGAGGAGGAAGTCCGGGCCCACGGCGTCGCGCACGGCGCGCACCACCTCGACGGCGAAGCGCCGCCGGTTCTCGGGGGAGCCACCCCAGCGGTCGGTGCGCCGGTTGGTGCGGGGGGCGAGGAACTGGTTGATGAGGTAGCCCTCCGAGCCCATCACCTCGACGCCGTCGTACCCGGCCTCCCGGGCCAGTGCGGCGGCCCGGGCGAAGGACTCGATCTGGCGGTGCACCCCCCGGTCGCTCAGCGCGCGGGGACGGAACCGGCTGATCGGGCTCTTCAGCGCCGAGGGCGCCACGCACCAGGGCGTGACGGCGTAGCGCCCGGCGTGCAGCAGCTGCAGGGCCACCCGTCCGCCCTCGGCGTGGACGGCGTCGGTGACGAGGCGGTGCCGCGCCAGCTCGCGCCGGGAGGTGAGCTTCGAGGCGCCGGGGTAGAGGGCGCCCTCGAGGTTGGGGGCGAACCCACCGGTGACGATGAGCGACGCACCGCCCCGGGCCCGCTCGGCGAGGAAGGCCGCGAGCTTCGGGAAGTCCTTGGCCCGGTCCTCCAGGCCGGTGTGCATGGACCCCATGACGACGCGGTTGGGCAGCGTCACGTGCCCCACCTCGAGGGGGGCGAGCAGGTGCGGGTAGGAGCTCATCTGCGGGTCACCGGTCGTGGTGGTCGGGGCGGGGGACGGGGTCGGGTCGGAGTCGGGGCTCAGCGCTGGCGGCGCCACCAGGGGCGCCTGCGCCGAGCCTCTCCCGAAGCCTCCGGCGGGTCAACTCCGGCCGGCTGTGAGGCTTCTCGCAGCGCCGCGCCACCGCTCGACGAGGGCGTCGACGTCGACGGTGGGTGCCAGGAGCGACGGCATCCTCGGGTCCGTGGGGCGAAGCCGGTCGCGGCGGACCCGGCGGTTGAAGTCCTCGAGGACGGCTCGCACCGACTCCTCGGTGCGCAGGTCGGCGAGGGACTCCGGGAAGGTCGCCGCCTCCTTCCGGAGGGCGACGGCGGGCGGCAGGGCTCCGGTGAAGTCGAGCTGCTCCCGCTCGGCGAGCCGGCGAACCCACCACATCGGGTCGTCGGTGTCGCCGAGGTCGAGCGGCCGGCCCGCGCCCGGCAGGTCGTCGAACTCCCCTCGCTCCTGGGCCTCGCGGATCAGCCGCTCGACCGGCGACTCGTAGCGCGGCCGTTCCATGCCTCCAGTGTCACAAAGGCCGCCGGGCTGGTGACCTTTCCGCCCGGTCGAGGTGAAACCGCCCCCGCACAAGCCCCCCTTCCACCTCGACCCGCCAGCCACCCCACCCGGTCGAGGTGACAACCGCCCCCGCACAAGCCCCCCTTCCACCTCGAACCGGGGCGAGACGGGGACGGGGACGGGGACCTTCGACGGCCGGCGTCAGTCGGCGAGGAACGAGAGGAGGTCGGCCCGGGTGAGCACGCCCACGGGGTTGCCGTCGTCGACGACGAGCACGGCGTCGGAGCCCTCGAGCTCGTGCCGGGCCGTCGCGACGGGCTCGCCGGCTCCGACGAGGGGCAGCCCCGGCCCCATGAACTTCTCGACGGGGTCGGCGAGGTGGGCCGCGCCGGTGAACAGCGCCTCGAGGAGGTCGCGCTCGGACACCGACCCCGCGACCTCACCGGAGACCACCGGCGGCTCGGCCTTGACGACGGGCATCTGCGAGACGCCGTACTCGCGCAGGATCTCGATGGCGTCGCGCAGGGTCTCGTTGGGGTGGGTGTGCACGAGGGCCGGGAGGTCGCCGGCCTTGGCGTGCAGGACGTCGCCGACGGTGCGCTGGTTCTCGGCCTTCATGAAGCCGTAGGAGGCCATCCAGTCGTCGTTGAAGATCTTGGACAGGTAGCCGCGCCCGGAGTCGGGCAGCAGGACGACGACGACCGCGTCGTCCGGCAGCTCGCGGGCCACCCGCAGCGCCGCGACGACGGCCATCCCGCACGAGCCGCCGACGAGCAGGCCCTCCTCGCGGGCCAGGCGCCGGGTCATCTCGAACGAGTCGGCGTCCGAGACCGCCTCGACGCGGTCGACCTGGCTGGGGTCGTAGGCACCGGGCCAGAAGTCCTCGCCGACCCCCTCGACGAGGTAGGGCCGGCCCGAGCCACCGCTGTAGACCGAGCCCTCGGGGTCGGCGGCGACGACCTGGACCCGGCCGCCCTCGCGCTCGGCGCTCACCTCGCGCAGGTACCGCCCGGCACCGCTGATCGTGCCGCCGGTGCCTGCACCGGTGACGAAGTGCGTGATCCGCCGTCGGTGTCGCGCCAGATCTCCGGACCCGTCGACTCGTAGTGCGACAGGGGGCCGTTGGGGTTCGAGTACTGGTCGGGCTTCCACGCCTTCGGCGTCTCGCGGACGAGCCGGTCCGACACGGAGTAGTAGGAGTCGGGGTGGTCGGGGGCGACGGCCGTCGGGCAGACGACGACCTGGGCGCCGTACGCGCGCAGCACGTTGCGCTTGTCCTCGGACACCTTGTCCGGGCACACGAAGATGCACGTGTAGCCCCGGCGCTGCGCCACGAGGGCGAGCCCCACCCCGGTGTTGCCCGACGTCGGCTCGACGATGACGCCGCCCGGCTGCAGCTCGCCCGAGGCCTCGGCGGCCTCGACCATCTTCAGCGCGATGCGGTCCTTCACCGACCCGCCGGGGTTCATGTACTCCACCTTGGCCAGCACCGTGGCCCCGATGCCCTCGGTGACGGAGGTGAGCTTGACGAGGGGGGTGTCCCCCACGAGGTCGGCGATGTGCTCGGCGTACTTCACGCTCGCCATCCTGTCACGCCCGCCGCGGGCTCCTCCCCCGGCTCAGCCGCGGCCGAGGCGCTCGGTGAACCGGGCGACGTCGACCTCCGCGCGCAGGAGCGTCCCCCGCCCGACGACGACGTCGTCACGTCCCACGGCCCGGACGGCGAACGTGACGCGGGCGCCGTCGACCCCGGAGACCTCGGCCGTGACGGTGACGACGTCCCCCACCGAGCTCGGCGCGAGGTGCTCGAGCTCCACCCGGGTCCCGACGCTCGTCGAGCCCTCGTCGAGCCGGTCGTGGAGCGCGAGCACGCAGGCCGCCTCGGCCCAGGCGAGCAGGCGCGGCGTGCCGAGCACGGGCAGGTCGCCCGACCCCAGCTCGGCGGCCGTGTCCTCCGTCGTCACCTCGTGCGTCACCTCGGCACTGGTCCCCGTCGGCACGTCCATCCGGCCAGCCTAGGGCGACGGGGCCGATCCGTGCCGCGAGGTCGGTCCCCGGCGTTACCGTGGAGGGACGGACCCCTGGGAGGAGGACCACGCGATGGGACGTGCGCGCAGGGCTCGCAAGATCGCCGCCACCGCCGCGTACGGCGGCGGCGGGGTGGCTGCTGCCGGTGCGGCCCTCGGGGCGCTCGGCTACGGCGTCATCAAGGTCGAGGCCGCCCTCGCCCGCCGGGTCATCGGCATGCCCTTCGACGACTCCCCCGACGACAACGGCGTGTACGGGGCCGGACGCGGCGACCCCTGGGAGATCGTCGTGCTCGGCGACTCCTCGGCGGCCGGCATGGGCGCCGACCACGCCCACGAGACCGTCGGTGCCATCGTCGCCAACGGCGTCGCGGCGCTCACCGGGCGCCGGGTCCGGGTCACCAACCGCGCGGTCGTGGGGGCCGAGTCCAGCGACCTCGAGCGCCAGCTCGCGAACGCGCTCGAGGAGGTGCTCCGCCCGGACGTCGTCGTCATCATGGTCGGGGCCAACGACGTCACGCACCGCATCGAACGGACCGCCTCGGTGCGCCACCTCGAGCAGACGGTGCGCCGCATCCGGGCGCTCGGGTCGGAGGTCGTCGTCGGCACGTGTCCCGACCTCGGCACCATCGAGCCCATCCGGCAGCCGCTGCGCGCCCTCATGCAGCACTGGTCGCGCGACCTCGCGGCGGCCCAGACCGTCGCGGTCGTCGAGGCGGGCGGGCGCACCGTCTCGCTCGGCGACCTCCTCGGGCCCGAGTTCGCGGCCTCCCCGAAGGAGATGTTCAGCCGCGACCAGTTCCACCCGTCGGCCGCCGGCTACGCCCGGGCCGCCGCCGCCCTCCTGCCCAGCGTCTGCGCGGCGCTGCGGGTCTGGGGCGCCGACACCGGCGACCGGGCGCCCGAGCCCCGCCGCGGGGAGGGCGTCGGCCCGGTGGCCGTCGCCGCGGGCCAGGCCGTGCGCGAGGCGGGTACCGAGGTGTCCCCCACCGAGATCGCCGGCCAGAGCCGGGGCCCGCGCGGCCGGTGGGCCGTGGCCCTGCGCCGGCGCCCCGGTCCGCTCCCCCCGTCCCTCGACCCGGCACCGGAGCGGTCCACCGACTCCGGGGACGCGACGACGGCGCCCTGACGTCGCTCCCGCGACGGGCCCGTCGACCGCGCGCCGGCTGGCAGCCGGGCGACGGCGGCCCGACGAGACCCACCCCACAGGGGGCGCGGCCTACCCTCGCGGCGGCCGAGCGCCTAGGCTGGTGGACGCTGCGGTAAGCGCTCGCTTACCGCGGCCGGGCCGGTGAACCGACCGCCCGTCGCGCACCACCAGGAGGACCCCGTGACCGAGGCCGTCATCGTCGCCACCGCCCGCACGCCCATCGGCCGGGCCTTCAAGGGGTCGCTGCGCGAGATGCGTCCCGACGACCTGTCCGTGCAGGTCGTGCGCGGCCTGCTCGACCAGCTCCCCGCGCTCGACCCGACGACGGTCGACGACCTGTACTGGGGGTGCGCCGACCCCAGCGGCAAGGCCGGCAACAACATGGCCCGGGTCATCGCCGTGCTCGCCGGCCTCGACGGGCTCCCCGCGGCGACGGTCAACCGGTTCTGCGCGAGCTCGACCCAGACGATGCGGATGGCCTTCCACGCCATCAAGGCCGGAGAGGGCGACGTCTTCGTCGTCGGCGGCGTCGAGTCGGTG
Source organism: uncultured Actinomycetota bacterium (assembly GCA_963752445.1). GTDB lineage: Bacteria > Actinomycetota > Actinomycetes > Actinomycetales > Dermatophilaceae > Phycicoccus. The sequence goes on from CAVVYI010000021.1 coordinate 119,714, forward strand.
TCGACGAACGCCGCCTTCCGCGGGGCCGGCGAGTCCGACCCCGACGCCCTCAACCCGGTCTTCGCCGGCGCCATGGAGCGCTCCGCCGCGATGGCCACCGCGAACACGCCGTGGACCGACCCGCGCGAGGAGGGGAGCCTCCCCGACGTCTACCTCGCGATGGGGCAGACCGCCGAGAACGTCGCCGGCCTGCGCGGCATCTCGCGCGAGCGCCAGGACGAGTGGGGCGTCACGAGCCAGAACCGCGCCGAGAAGGCCATCGCCGACGGCTTCTTCGAGCGCGAGATCCTCCCGGTCACGCTGGCCGACGGCACGGTCGTCTCCCGGGACGACGGTCCGCGGGCGGGCGTGACGATGGAGGCCGTGCAGGCCCTCCAGCCGGTCTTCCGCGAGAACGGCACCGTCACCGCCGGCAACTGCTGCCCGCTCAACGACGGCGCGTCCGGTGTGGTCGTCATGAGCGACACCCGGGCGGCCGAGCTCGGCCTCACCCCCCTCGCCCGGATCGTCTCCACCGGCGTCTCCGGGCTGTCGCCGGAGATCATGGGCCTCGGCCCCGTCGAGGCGTCGCGCCAGGCCCTGGCCCGCGCCGGGATGGGCATCGAGGACATGGACCTCTACGAGATCAACGAGGCCTTCGCCTCGCAGGTCCTCGCCAGCGCCGACGACCTCGGGATGGACCCCGAGAAGCTCAACGCCCACGGCGGCGCCATCGCGCTCGGCCACCCCTTCGGCTCCACCGGCACCCGCATCATGGCCACCCTCCTCAACGGGCTCGAGGCCCGCGACGGCCGGTTCGGCCTCGAGACGATGTGCGTCGGTGGCGGTCAGGGCATGGCGATCATCGTCGAGCGCCTCGGCTGACCGCCGGCCGCCCGGAGCTCCGCCCCCGACCCGTCCGACTGATTGCCCGTCACCCACGTCCCGGGGCGTCCGTCGGCCCTGCCCGGGTGGGCGATGGGCAATACGTGGGGGTCAGGGGAGGGCGCGGCGGAGGGCGGTGAGCTGCTCGGTGAGGTCGCCGGCGGTCCCGCCGCCCTCGGCGAAGGCGTCCCAGACGACGACCGTCAGCTGGTCGACGAGCACCGCGGGCCCGAGGTCGGGCACCGGCACCCCGGGCGCGGTCCGTTCCGCCACCTCGTCGACGACGGCGCGCACGTCGGGGGCGGCGGCCTCGGCCCGGGCGGCCGGGAGCTCGGACCACCGGCGGCGGATGCGCTCGAGCTCGGTGCGTGCCGCCTCCGGGACCGCCCCGGCAGCCGACGACGCCGGGGCGGCGTGGGCCACCCCGGCGTCGTCGCTGCTGGTTCCGGTCAGTTGCGGAGCCGACCGAGCAGCCGGAGGAACTCGATGTACAGCCACACGAGCGTGACGATGAGGCCGTGCGCGAGGAGCCAGGAGTACTTCTGCGGCGCCCCGGTGCGGATGGCGTAGTCGATCGAGTCGAAGTCGAGGGCGAGGGTGACCGCCGCGAGGCCGACCGCGAAGAGCGAGATGCCGATGCCGAGCATGCCGCTGCCACCGATGCCGAACGCGGTGTTCGTCACGAGCGCGTAGACGAGGTTGACGACGGCGAAGATCGCGTACCCGAAGACCATCATCGTCACGATGCGGCGGAACTTCGCCGTGACCTTGATCAGGCCCGTCTTGTAGGCGATGAACATCCCCGCGAAGGTGGCGACGGTGGCGAGCACGGCCTGGGCCACGATGCCCTCGAACACCGGGGTGTTCGGCGGGTCGAAGGCGCCCGAGTACACCTGGCTGACACCGCCGACGAAGAGCCCCTCGACGAGGGCGTAGCCGACGATGAGCGGGACGCTGAGCGTCTTGCGGAAGGCGATGACCAGGCCGAGGACCAGGGTGACGATCATCGCGCCGAAGACGACGGGGATCCCCAGCGACGGGTTGCTCGCCGTGAGGGTCCAGCCCACCGTCGCGGTGACGAGCACGAGCACGAACAGGCTGAGGGTCTTCATGACGACGTCGTCCATCGTCACGGCGCGGTCGCTGCCCGGGCGCAGCGCCGAGGGGGCGCTGTACATGTCCTGGAGCTGCTGGGCGCTCAGCTCCGCGGGGGGTGCCGTGGGCCCGGCGGCGGAGCCGGTGCGGAAGCCCGCGTAGCCGCTGCGGGCGTCCTTCTCGAGTCGGTTGAAGGCCGGGTTGTTGGCCATCGATCCTCCGTGCGCGTCGTGGCGGTGGGGGTCACCGTCGTCACTACCACCCTAGACGTGCGGAGGGGTCCCTGAGTTCCCCCTGAGAGCGCCCCCGACGGGAACCGCCCACCACCGTCTCATGTCGACGCTCCGTTGCGCACACGTCTCGCGTCTCCGACTCCCGTCGGGAGGCGCTGGCGCGCCCCCGACGGGAGTCGAACCCGCACCTGGAGCGATTTTAAGTCGCCTGCCTCTGCCGGTTGGGCCACGGGGGCGCGCTCACCGTAGCGCGCCCCCGCGCAGGTCAGCCTCCCGACGAGGACGACCCGACGACCCCGACGACGGAGCCGACCCCTCGCCCGACGTCCCCGGCGTCCCCGGCGTCCCCGACGTCCCCGACGAGGGAGCGGATGACGCCGACGGCTCGGGCACCACGGGGACCGGCGCCAGGGTCTGCGGGGGCACCCAGCCCTGACCCGGGTCGGTCCACGGGTCCCGGTCACCCACGACGAGCGGGAAGACGTCGGAGGCCACGTCGACCGAGCCGTCGGGACGCGTCGGCGCGTCGGGCAGCGTGCTCGCCAGGGACCCCGGGTCGACGTAGACCCGCTGCCCCGTCTGGTCGAGGATCCGCGCCCCGTCGACGCGCCGGCCCTCGGCGTCGTAGACGTAGAGGTTCTCCACCGGCCCGCCGTCGAGGGACAGCCCGGACGGCGCGTACGAGGCCGAGTCGCCGTAGCCCCCGTCGGACACGGACACCCCGTCGACGACGGAGCCGGCCAGCGGCAGCAGGAGCGCCGCCGCGAGGAGGTTGGTGCCGAGCACGACCGCCGCCAGGCCCTGCGAGCGCCCGGCCCGCGCCGGCCGGCGGCCCAGCCAGAACGAGAGCGCGGCCCCGAGGAGGGGCAGGAGGACGACCCGCCCGGTGCCGAGCAGCACCGCGAGCCCCCAGCCGAGCGCCCACCCGCGGGCGAGCCACCAGACCGGTCGGAGGTCGCGCAGCCAGGGCCAGTCCTCGACCCGCCGGTCGACCTCGGCCCGGAGCTCGGCCACCGACCTCGCCCACCAGCCGGCGGCCGGCGACGCCTCCGCGGCGACGACCCGCGGCGGGAGACCGGCGGCGGACCGCAGCTCGGCCGCGTAGTCCTCGGGCTCCCCGAGCAGCTCGCCGAGCCGCAGGTCCCCCTCGGCGGCGCGCTCGGCGAGGTCGGCCTCCATGCCGGAGGTCAGCTCCTCGACGTCGTCCGCAGGCAGGTCGGCGAGCCAGGCGCGAACGGCACCGATGTAGGCGAGCACGTCATCGGTCCGCGGGTCGGTGAGGGGCACCGTCGGCGTGCTCACGACGCCACCTCCGCCCGGACGAGCAGCCCGTCCATCGCGGCGACGAAGCCGCCCCACGTCTTGGCCTGGGTCTCGAGCACGTGCCGTCCCTCCGCGTTGATGCCGTAGTACTTCCGGTGCGGCCCCTCCTCCGAGGGGACCACGTAGGAGGTCAGCGCACCGGCCGCGTAGAGCCGCCGCAGCGTGCCGTACACCGACGCGTCGCCGACCTCCTCGAGCCCGGCGTCGCGCAGCCGGCGCACGACGTCGTAGCCGTAGCCGTCCTCGCGCGCGACGACCGCGAGCACCGCGAGGTCGAGGACCCCCTTGACGAGCTGGGTGCCGTCCACGGGCCACCTCCTGTCCGTTCGTGTGGATCGCACGGTACTACGTAGTCCGCAGTACTGCGCAGACGACCACACCGGCGTGTCGTCCCCTACCGTGGCCCGATGCACCGCAGCCGCATCGGGGTCGTCCTCGTCGACCACCCCGTCGAGTCCTACGACGACGCCGCCGCCTTCTGGGCCGCGGCCACCGGCACGCCGCGCGAGCCCGGCCACACCGTGCCCGACGACGACCCCTACGAGTCGCTCACGCCGCTGCCCGGAACGGTCAAGCTCGAGCTCCAGCGCACCGGGTCGGGCACTCCCCCGCGGGTCCACCTCGACGTCGAGACCGACGACGTGCCGGCCGAGGTCGCCCGGCTCGGGGCACTCGGCGCGACCGTCACCACGCGGCACCGGGGGTGGGCGGTCCTCGCCGACCCCGGCGGCCTGCCGTTCTGCGTCGTCCCGGTGCAGACCGGCGCCGACTTCGACGCCCACGCGACGACCTGGCCCTGAGGCCTCAGCCCTTGTCAGCGACCGCGACCCGACCGTTGCCGAGCGAGCCGGCGGACCGGCCCCGGGGAGGTCGACGGCCCTCGGCGAGCTCGCGCAGCGAGTGGTCGGACACGACCGAGAACCCGCACGGCCGCAGCAGGAGGGCCAGCTCGTCGGGTCGCAGGAGCGTGCGCCACGGCTCGCCGGCCAGCGGGTCGGGTCGCCGGGCCAGCCGGAAGGCCACGCGCATCACCCGCCGCATCGCGCCGAGCACGACCGAGTGCGCCTGGTACTGCACGACGAGCCTGCTGCCCGGCGCCGACAGCACTGCGAGCTGGACCAGGGTCGAGACCACCGCGTCGCGGGTGAGGTAGGGCACGACGCCCTCCCAGACCCAGGTCGTCGGGGCCGCCCCGGGTCGAGGCCCGCGGCGGTCAGGGACGGCTCGAGCGGGTCCTCGGCGAGGTCGACGGCGACCGGGAGACCCGCCCGGCGGATCGGCTCGAGGCCCCGGCACGCGGCGCTGCTTGTCGGCCTGGGAGGCCGGGTGGTCGACCTCGAACACCGTCGCCGCCGCGAGCTCGGGCATCCGCCACGCGCGGGCGTCGAGCCCGGCCCCGAGGAGGACGACCTGGGAGGCGCCGCGGGCCCGGATCGCGTCGTCGATCGCCACGGTGCGGGGCACCATCGTCGCGCCGGTGCGCAGGAGCATCTCCTCGGCCATCCCCCACGCGGCCCCCGCTTCCCGTCCGGCCCGCACCCGCTCGACGACCTCGCGCTCGGCGGGGTCGAGCAGCCGCACCGCCACCGGGTCGGCGAAGCGGCCCACCCCGGGCCGTCCGTGGGCCACGGCCCGGCCCTGGCAGACGAGGACGGCGGTCGAGCTGGCGGCACGGGACCCCATCGGGCCAGTCTCGCACCGGCACCCGCAGGAGGGCTCGAACAGCGGCCGGGGCCTCGTCAGCCGGTGACCGACAGGGCGATGCCGTCGAGGATGTCGTGCTCGCTCGTCACCACGCGCACCCCCGGCGAGCGCAGCGCGACGCGGCCGAGCACCTCGTGCCACACGAGCGCCCCGGCCCCGATGACGTCGACGCGTCCGGGGTGCATGAACGGCAGGGCCGCCCGCTCCTCGCGCGTCATCGCCAGCAGCGCGCGGCCCGCGGCCCGGTGGTCCTCCAGCGGCACCTGCGCGAGGTGGATGGCGTCGCGGTCGTAGCCGCCGAGGCCGAGGGCGTGCGCCGTGACGGTCGTGACCGACCCCGCGAGCCCGACCACGGCACCCAGGCCGGTGAGGTCGACGACCTCCTCCGCGGCGTCGAGCGCGGCGGCGACGTCGGCCCGGGCCGCGACGACCTCGTCGTCGGTCGGCGGGTCGCCGGCGAGGTGCCGCTCGGTGATGCGGACGCACCCGACGTCGACCGAGCGCCCGGCCTCGACCTCGTCGGTGCCGCGGACGAGCTCGGTCGACCCGCCCCCGAGGTCGACGACGAGGTAGGGGCCGGCCAGCCCGAGGCGGCGCAGGTCGCCGGTCGCCCCGGTGAAGGAGAGCCGCGCCTCGTCGTCACCGGGGACGACCTCCGGCACGACGTCGAGGTCGCCGAAGGCCTCGCGCACGCCGGCGACGAAGTCGTCGGCGTTGCGCGCGTCCCGCGAGGCCGACGTCGCGACGAAGCGCACCTGCTCGACGCCGTGCTCGCGGCACTGCCCGGCGTACTCCCGGGCCGCGGCGAGGGTGCGCTCCATGGCCTCCGGGGCGATGACGCCGGTGCGGTCGATGCCCTGGCCCAGGCGCACCACCTCCATGCGGCGCACGACGTCGGTGAGCAGACCGTCGGCACCGACGTCCGCGACGAGCAGGCGGATCGAGTTGGTGCCGCAGTCGACGGCGCCGACGCGGCGCGGGCCCGCGCTCACGACCGGGTCCTCGGGGGCGAGGACCTGCGCGCACGGCGCCGCCTCCCACCAGGGGTCGAGCCGCTCGAGGGCCTCGTCACCGAGCGGGTTGACGCCCGGCCCGGCGGCGAGCGAGTGGGCCACGAGGACGTGGAGGCACTTGACCCGGGTGGGCATCCCGCCGGCGGAGACCCCGGCGACCTCGGGCACCTCGCCGAGCTCGGCCCGGCGCTCGAGGTAGTCGGCGTGGGCGGCGGCGTACGACGCGCGCAGGGCGGGGTCGGTGCCGAGCCGCTCGGTCATCTCCCGCATCAGCCCGAGGCTCTCGAGGGTCGACAGGGCGCCGGTGAGGCGGGGGCAGGTGGCGTAGAAGGAGGTCGGGAAGGGCGTGCCGTCGGGCAGGCGGGGCTCGGTGCGCACGACGTCGGGCTGGCCGCACGGGCAGCGGTGCGCGACCTCGACGACCCCGCGGGCCGGCCGGCCGAGCTGGCGCGAGACGGCCTCGAGGTCGGCCGGTGCGACCGGGGGTCGGTCGGCGGCAGGCCGGTCGCCGGCCGGGGTCACCGCCGCGCCCCGGGCGCGTCGGCCGTGCGGACCGAGTCCCACACCGTCGCGTACCAGGGCGTGGTGCTCGGAGGCTCGTCGGCGCCGGGACCCACGACGGCCGCGGTGCTGCCCGGGGTCGCCGGGTCCGCGTCGAGCACGGTGTACGACCGCTCCCCGGGGCGCACGAACTTCAGCCGCTCCCGGGCCTGCTGCTCGACGTAGGCGGGGTCGTTCCAGCGCTCGCGCTCGGCCCGCAGGGCGGCGACGTCCTGCTCCTGGCCGGCGACCGTCTCGCGCAGCGCGGCGATCTGGCCGCGCTGGTGCACCCAGGCGGCGACCGACGAGGTGAGCAGGACGACGAGGAGCACGCCGATCGCGGCCAGCACGGCGCTGCGGCGGACCATCCGGTTCGAGACCGCGCCGCCCACCCGGCCCCGCCAGCCCGACGGGGTGCGGCGCACGACCTTGGCGGTGCTCGGCGAGGTCGCGGAGGTGCGGGGGCCGGCCGCGCGGGACGCCGAGGGCCGGCCCGACGGCTTCGCTGCCGGGCGCCCGGCCGAGGTGCGCCCCGACCCCGCCGAGCGCGTCGGGCCCGCCGTGCGCGCAGCGGACCCGCGCCGCGGCGGGCGCGACGCGGGTCCGGTGCTGCGAGCTGCTCGGCATCAGGTGCTCCCCCGGCTCCGGCTCAGCCCTGGCGCGCGGCGAACCGCGGGAAGGCACCGGCACCGGCGTACTCGGCGGCGTCGTCGAGCTCCTCCTCGATGCGCAGCAGCTGGTTGTACTTGGCGACCCGCTCCGAGCGCGCGGGCGCGCCGGTCTTGATCTGGCCGCAGTTCGTCGCGACGGCGAGGTCGGCGATGGTGACGTCCTCGGTCTCGCCGGAGCGGTGGCTCATCATGCAGCGGTACCCGTTGCGGTGGGCCATGTCGACGGCGTCGAGGGTCTCGGTGAGCGAGCCGATCTGGTTGACCTTGACGAGGAGGGCGTTGGCCGTGCCGGAGGCGATGCCACGAGCGAGGCGCTCGGGGTTGGTGACGAAGAGGTCGTCGCCGACGATCTGCACCTGGTCGCCGAGCCGGTCGGTCATCGCCTTCCAGCCGTCCCAGTCGTCCTCGTTGAGCGGGTCCTCGATGGAGACCAGCGGGTAGGACGCGACGAGGTCGGCGTAGTAGTCGACCATCTCCTCGGCGCTCTTGGTGCCGCCCTCGAAGGTGTACGAGCCGTCGGCGAAGAACTCGGACGCGGCGACGTCGAGGGCGAGGGCGACCTGCTCACCGGGGGTGTAGCCGGCCCGCTCGATGGCCACGAGGATGAGGTCGAGGGCGGCCCGGTTCGACTCGAGGTTCGGCGCGAAGCCGCCCTCGTCGCCGAGCCCGGTGGCCAGGCCCTGCTCCTGGAGGACGCCCTTGAGCGCGTGGTAGACCTCCGCGCCCCAGCGCAGCGCCTCGCGGAAGGACTCGGCGCCGATCGGCGCGATCATGAACTCCTGGATGTCGACGTTGGAGTCGGCGTGGCTGCCGCCGTTGAGGATGTTCATCATCGGCACGGGCAGGACGTGGGCGTTCGGACCGCCGACGTAGCGGAAGAGCGGGAGGTCGGCGGAGTCGGCCGCGGCCCGCGCGACGGCGAGGCTGACCCCGAGGATGGCGTTGGCGCCGATCTTCTCCTTGTTCGCGCTGCCGTCGACGGCGAGCATCTCGGCGTCGACGAGGCGCTGCTCGCTGGCCTCGAAGCCGAGGAGCTTGGGGCCCAGCTCGTCGATGACGGCGTCGACCGCCTGCTCGACACCCTTGCCGCCGTAGCGGCTCTTGTCGCCGTCGCGCCGCTCGACGGCCTCGAAGGCACCGGTGGAGGCGCCGCTCGGGACCGCCGCCCGGGCGACCGTGCCGTCGTCGAGGGCGACCTCGACCTCGACCGTGGGGTTGCCGCGCGAGTCGAGGATCTCGCGCGCGCCTACTGCCTCGATGCTGGCCACAACGGACTCCTGTCCGGACGGGGGATCGTTTCCGCACGAGCCTAGCCGGGTGCGCGGGGGCCGCCCGGGACCGACCCGCACCGCGGACACGCGTCCGGCCACCCCGTCAGGCCACCGACACCCCGTGCTCGGCGGCCACCCGGGCCACGAAGGCGGTGTGGTCGGTCGGGGCCCGGCCGAGGAGCCGTTCGGTGTCGGCCACGTCGGCGTCGGAGGCGGTGATGGCCATCCGCCGGATCACCCGCATCGATGCGAGCCAGTCCTCGAGGCGGTGCCCGGTGAGGTGGGCGCGCAGGACCCGCTCGAGGGCGGCGTCGTCGTCCCCGAGGTAGCGGACGGGGCGGCCCAGGGCCGCCGCCCAGGTGGCTGCGCACTCCGGGCCGGTCACCGAGCGCGGCCCGACGACGGGGTGGCTGCCCGAGGGGAAGGCCGGGTCGAGGAGGACGCGGGCGGCGATGTCGCCGAGGTCGCGCAGGTCGACCCGGTTGAGCCCCTTCGGGTGGCACGGGTGGACGAACTCGCCGCCGCGGATGGAGTCGAGGAGGACCTCGTCGCCCTGCATGAAGTTGCTCGGGACGAGCAGGACCGGGTCGGTGGCCGAGCGCTCCACCATCCGGGCCAGGGCCAGCTTGCCCCGGTACCGCGGGAGGAGGACCCCGTAGAAGCGGCGCATCAGCCAGCCCTGGAGGGCGCTCCGCGCGCGGACGTGGACCCCGGCGAAGACCAGCCGGGTCCCGGCCTCCTCGCAGGCCCGCACGACGGTGCGGGTCAGCTCGACCTCGTCCGGCTCGTGGGGCGAGACGTGGAAGACGACGTCGACCCCGGCGACGGCTCGGCGGACCGACCCGGAGTCGCGCAGGTCGCCGACGACGACCTCCAGGCCCTCGGTCGAGAGCAGCCGGGCGGGGTCGCGGACGAGGACCCGGGGGGTGGCTCCGCGCTCGCGCAGGGCACGCACGACCTCGCGGCCCACGAGGCCCGAGCTGCCGATGACGAGGACGCGCCGCCGGGGGCCGGCGGCGGGGGTGGTGGACGTGGTGGACACGGGTGCTCCTTCGGTGGTGGTCGGTGTGTCGTCGTCCACCGTGCCCGCGGACCCTTGGCGGGCCCTTGGGCGGGCGCCGAAGCCGGACCCAAGCGGCGCACGCCACGGTGGTCACGACCACCGTCAGCGGGGCGCCCGCCCCACCGACCACCACCACGAGGAGAGACGATGACCACCACGACCACCCCCCGCCGGCAGATCGAGCTGCCCGGCCAGACCCACGTCGCCGAGGGCCCCCTCGACCACACGGGGATGTACGTCATGCACCACGCGCTGCGGCGCGACCTCGCGGCGTTCGCCGCCGCCCTGGAGGCCACGCCGCTCACCGACACCGGGACGTGGGAGGCCCTGGCCGGTCGCTGGGGACGCTTCGCGAGCCTGCTGCACCACCACCACACGGCCGAGGACACCCTCTACTGGCCGGTCCTGGCCGGCGCCGTCGAGGCGCGCGGGAGCGCGGCCGACCGGGCCGAGGTCACGGCGATGAGCGAGGAGCACGCCGCCATCGACCCGCTCGTCGGCGCCGTGACCGACGGCTTCCGCGCGGTCGTCGGGCACCCGTGCGAGACGCACCGCAACGCCCTCGTCATCCGCCTCGCCGGCCTCCGGGCGGTGCTCGACGACCACCTGCGCCACGAGGAGACGGTCGTGCTGCCCCTCGTCCAGCGGGTCATGACCGCCGACGAGCTGGCCGCGATCGAGCAGGCGATCGGGAAGAGCTACCCCGCGCGCGAGACCGGGTTCATCATCGGCTGGGCCCTGCACCAGGTGCCCGCCGAGGCGCGGGAGGCGATGTTCGCCCTCGCCGGGGCCCCCTACCGCGTGCTCCACGCCCTGGTCCGCCGCCGCTTCGCCCGCGCCGAGGCCCGGATCTTCCGCTACGTCCCGGGCGTCTCCTGAGGTGCCGCCGGGTCAGAACCCGTACTGCTCGCGGTGCCGCGCGAGCATCTCGAGGTAGGCGCTCATCCCCCAGCGCTGCGCCAGGGCGGCCCCGCGGTCGGCGAAGACCGACGCCTCCGCGGTCTCGCCGAGCACCGCGAGCCCGATCGCCAGGTAGCCGTCGACCGGTCCCTGCACGAGGGAGATGCCGGTGACGGCCATCCGGCCGGACGCCCTGCGCAGCAGGGCGACGCTGTCCCGGGCCAGCTCCGGGTCCCCCACCGCGGCGGCGACGACGGCCCGCACGCCGGCCTCGGCCGTGACCCACCACCGGTCGCGCAGCGGCGGCAGCGGTGCCCGGGCGAGCTCGGCGCGCACGTCGGCGTCACGCCCGGCGAGGGCCAGGACGTGGAGCAGCGCGTACCGGCCGATCTCGAAGGGGGTCTCGCGGAAGAACTCGAGCATCGGCCCGGCGACGTGCTCGGCGACGCCGGGCCGCCACGACGCGGTCGCGAAGAGGAACCCGAACTCGTTCCACTCCAGGGCCGGGGTGGCCAGGCCCTCCTGCATCGCCCGCATCGCCTCGAGGTGGGCGTCGGCGGCCTCGGAGTCGCCGTCGAGCAGCCGGAGGCTGAACTGCACGAAGTGCACGACGTACTGGATGTACGAGAGCCGGCGGCGCTCGGCGACGGCGCCGGCCGCGGCGCCCTGCTCGAGCCACGTCTCGAGGTCCCCGGCCTCCACCGCGGTGCCCGCGCGCATGATGTGGGCCAGGGCCAGTGCGGCCTCGTCGTCGCCCTCCGCCGTCGCGGCGAGCTCCTCGGCGCTCAGCCGCAGGCGCTGCTCGAGGGCGCTCGTCCGCCACAGGGCGATCCAGCCGGCGTGCGCGGCCCAGGCCCGCAGCCCCGGGTCGCCGAGCCGCCGCGCGATGGCCGTGCCCTCGTCGACGAGGGCGTCGACCTCGGGCTCGGAGCCGTAGGCGTAGTACAGCTGGACGGCCAGCGCGAGCATGAGCACGCAGCGCACCGCGGAGTCCTCGGGGCCCACCGTGCGCAGGCTCGAGCGCAGGTCGTCGACGAGGTCCTCCTCGACGACCTCGAACTCCTGCGGCGTCCACACCGAGTGGCGGGTCAGCTCGGCCGCCGCCCGGGCCACCCGCTCGGCGTCGTCCTCGGCCCGGGCCAGGGCGACGGCCTCGACGACGGCCTCGACGCCCCAGCGCCACCGTCCGGCGAAGGCGGCGGACTCGGCGAAGCGCAGCAGCAGGTCGTAGCGCTCGTCCCGCGTGCCCAGGGGGTCGAGGGCGTGCGCGTCGAGCGCCGAGCGGTAGAGGTCGGTGGCCTCGACGTTGGCGAACGCGCGGCGGGCGCCGGCGGCGGCGTCGGCCGCCGCCCGCCACGCCTGCGGTGCGTGCACGGGCCCCGCCGCCAGCCAGTGGTGCGCGAGGTCGAAGGCCCGCTGCGCGGGCGACAGCCCACCGGCGGGCACCCTCGCGAGCGCGTGGGCGATCCGGGCGTGCGTGCGGGCCACCCGGGCGGGGGTGGCCCCGGCGAGGACGGCATCGCGGGTCAGGGCGTGCTCGAAGGCCAGCCGCCCGTCGTCGCGGTGGTGCACGATGCCCGCCTCCTCGGCCGGCTCGAGGTGCTCGGCCACCTCGAGGGCGTCCCAGCCGCCGACGTGCGCGAGGAGGAGCGGCGAGTGCTCGCGACCCAGGGCCGCCGAGACGAGGAGGACCTCGCGCGTGGCCTCGGGCAGGTCCGCCAGGCGGCGGGCCACGACCACCTGCACCGACTCGGGCACCTCGCCCCGCCACGTGCCCGGCGCCGCCGCGAGCCGGGCGAGCTCGACGAGGAAGAACGGGTTGCCCCCGGTGCGCTCGCACCACCGGTCGACCTCGTCGGGCGACGGGCCCGACCCGGCGGCCGCGACCGCGGCCACGAGCTGGCGGGCCTCGGCGGGCTCCAGGCCGGCCAGCTCGAGGGTGCGGCCCCCGTGGCGGGTGAGCGCGACCCCGAGGTCGGCGAGCGCACCGACCGGCAGCGGCCGCGCCCGCCGGGTCGCCACGAGGGCCACCCGGTCGCCGGGCCCGAGGGTGGCCACGAGGTGCGCGAGGGCCCGCAGGGTGCGGGTGTCGGCCCAGTGGAGGTCCTCGACGACGAGGAGCACCGGGCCCTGCGCCGCACGCCGGCGCACGGCCCGGGCCAGGGCGTCCTGGACCGCGAAGGCCCGCTCGGCCCCCACGTCACCCGTGCCGAGCGGGGCGGCCTGCTCCGGCGAGGAGGTCGGGTCGACCGGGTCGGCCAGCTCGGCCGGCTGCTCGACGCCGAGCCCGTCGAGCAGGGCGAACCACGGCCACAGCGGGGGCGCACCGTCGTCCTGGGAGCACCGGCCGACGGCCACGGTCGTGCCCCGGCGGGCGGCGGAGGCGACGAGGTCGTCGACGAGCCGGGTCTTGCCCGTTCCGGGGTCGCCGACGACGAGGACGCACCCCGGGGTGCCCGCGGCGCCGGCGGCGACGAGGTCGTCGAGGACCCGGCGCTCCGCAGCCCGGCCGACCACGCCCCAGGACCCGGCCGGGGCGGCCGGAGGCGAGCCCGCCGGAGGGACGTCCGCCGCCTCCTGGGCCGCCTGGCCCCCCGTTCGGGCCTCGCCCGACGGCCGGCGCCGGTCGACGAGCCCGACCCGGAGCGCGGGGTCCTGGCGGAGCACGGCCTGCTCGAGCCCCCGCAGCTCCGGCCCGGGGTCGAGGCCGAGCTCGTCGGCGAGCAGCGCACGGTAGGCGCGCAGCACCTCGAGGGCCTCGGCCTGCCGGCCGGTGCGGACGAGGGCGAGCGCCTGGAGGCAGCGGCTGCGCTCGCGCAGCGGGTGGCGCGCGGCGGCCTGCTCGGTCGCGGCGAGGACGGCCGCGTGCTCGCCGAGCGCGAGCAGGCCGAGGGCGGTGTCCTCCTCGGCGGTCGCCCGCAGCTCGTCGAGGGCCGCGCGGTCGGCGAGCACCGCGGGGTGGTCGCCGAGGTCGGCGTAGGCGGTGCCCGTCCAGGTCCGCAGGGCCGCCTCGAGGGCCTCGACGTGCGCGCCGACCTCCTCGCGGGAGGGCCAGCCGTCGTCCGGGCCGCTGCCGAGCTGCGACCACAGCGGCGCGAGCGCCCCGTGGCGGGCCCGCACCTCCCGGGAGAACGCGACGGCGTCGACCCGCTCCGGCTCCAGGGCGAGCCGGTAGCCGTCGTCGGAGGTGAGGAGCACCGTCGGGCGGGCCCGGGGCGCCAGGTCGGGCTCGAGCACCCGGCGCAGCCCGCTGATGTACACGTGGAGGGTCCCGTGGGCGCCGGCGGGAGGGTCCCCGCCCCACACGAGGTCCACGAGGCGGTCGGCGCTCGTCGGCACCCCCGGGGCCAGCGCGAGGGCCGCGAGGATGCTGCGCGGACGCCGCGCGGCGATCGACACCGGCCCGTCGACGGTGTCGACGGCCGTGCCACCGAGCACGCGGACCCTCACGAGCGCCCACGATAGCCAGCACCCGTGCAGGTCAGCACGGGTCGGAGCCGGCCCGGCGGGTCGCCGCCCGACCCCGGGTCAGCCGGCGGCGTAGGCGACGGCGATGGCGGTGCCCACCCGGGCGTTGTGGCGGACGAGGGCGAGGTTGGTCTCCAGCGAGCGCCCCCCGGAGAGCTCGACGAGCCGGCCGAGGAGGAACGGGGTGATGTCCTTGCCCGTGACGCCCTGCTCGGCGCACTCGGCGAGGGCCCGGGCGACGACGTCGTCGATCTCGGAGCGGG
>CAVVYI010000022.1:0-11696 GCA_963752445.1 uncultured Actinomycetota bacterium
GCTCCGGGTGAGAAGGCGTCCTCGCGTGACGGGCGGCGGCTCCGACCGGCCCGGATCCCGCTCGTCCGTTCGTCGGGCCGCCGCTGGCCGTTCGGACCGAGTCCGGGCCCCGGTTTGCGTCCCGGGTCCGCGGGGGCGACGGTGGGTGTAGTGGCCGTTCGGCCGCCTGCACTCGGACAGAGGTTCTCCCACCCATGAGGCTGTCACTGCTCACTCCCGGTTCCCGGTCTGGACCCGCGGAGGCCCCCGTCGACGGCGAAGGGCCTGAGGGCGGTGTCGACACCGGGTCCGGTGCGCCCGAATCGGGTTCGCGGTCTGCCGACACCCCGGGAGGCCGTCACGCGCCGCCCGTGGTGACCCGCCGACGGCGGCAGTGGGGCTCGGAGCGACCGCGGCCGCCGCTCCCCATCATCGAGGAGCCGGCGAGCCACACCCTGACGTGGACGGGCGGCTTCGCCATCGCCGCGACGATCCTGCTCTGGCTCGGGTACCTCGGGTACGCGATCTTCTCGCAGTTCATCGACAACGGCCTGCAGGGCAGCCAGTTCGTGCGCCAGTCCATCGCCTACGTCGTGGTGATGACCTTCCTGACCTTCTCGGCCTGCATGTACCTCCTGGCCCGCCAGGGTGCGCTCTACCGTTCCCGCGGACACGTCCGCGTGCCCCGGGCCGAGATCGACGCCCACATGGCCGGGACGCAGTCCAGCCTCACCGTCCTCGTGCCCTCGTACTGCGAGGACCCGGCGGTGGTGCGCTCCACCCTGCTCTCGGTCGCGCTCCAGGAGTACCCGGGCGTCCGGACCGTGCTGCTGCTGGACGACCCCCCGAACCCCAGTGACCCCGCCGCCGCCGAGGCCCTCGCCGGGTGCCGGGCCCTGCCGGACGAGATCGGCACCCTGCTCGCCGGCCCGTACGAGCGGTTCCGGGCCTCGCTGGACCGCCACGAGCTGGCGGCCACCGAGGGCGGTCCGAGCACGAGCGACGAGGTCCGGGCCCTCGCCCTCGACTTCGTCTGGGCCGGGACGTGGCTGCGCGAGCAGGCGGCCGCCTACCCGCGCACCTCCAACGCCGACGACTTCCTCGCCGACGAGGTCCTCGGCGCGCTCGCCGGCGACTTCGAGGTCACCGCCCGCGCGCTCTTCGGTGCCCTCGACGCCAAGGCGGTGCTGCCCGCCGAGCGGCTCAGCCAGCTGTGCCGGCGCCTCGTGTGGACCTTCGAGAGCGACATCGCCTCCTTCGAGCGCAAGCGCTACGCCAACCTGCCCCACGACGCGAACAAGGCGATGAACCTCAACGCCTACCTCGGGCTGATGGGCCGTCGGGTCCAGCAGATCGACACCCAGATGGGCATCGTGCTGCGCGACGGCGACGCCCCCGACGCGATGACCGTGCCCGACAGCGACTACGTGCTCACGCTCGACGCCGACAGCGTCCTGCTGCGCGAGTACTGCCTGCGGCTCGTGCACCAGCTCGAGCTCCCGGGCAACGAGCGCATCGCCGTCATCCAGACCCCCTACTCCGCGTTCCGTGGCGCCACGACGCGCCTGGAGCGCATCGCCGGGGCGACGACCGACATCCAGCACCTCGTGCACCAGGGCCTCACCTACTTCGGCGCGACCTTCTGGGTCGGGGCCAACGCGGTGATCCGCAAGGTGGCCCTCGACGACATCGTCGAGGTCTCCTACGTCGGTGGTCAGGAGGTCCGCCGGTACGTGCAGGACCGCACGGTCATCGAGGACACCGAGTCCAGCATCGACCTCATCGCGGCCGGGTGGACGCTGCACAACTACCCCGAGCGGCTCAGCTACAGCGCGACCCCGACCGACTACGGCTCCCTCGCCGTGCAGCGGGCCCGGTGGGCCAACGGTGGCCTCCTCATCGCCCCGAAGCTCTGGCGGCACGTCCGGCGGCAGCGCAAGGAGGGCCACCGCGTGCCCCGCGCGTCGGTCGCGCTCCGCTTCAACTACATGGCCTCGATCTGCTGGGCGAGCGTCGGCCTGGTCTTCCTGCTCGTCTTCCCCTTCGACGACAAGCTGCTGAGCCCCATCCTGCTGGCTGCGGCCCTGCCCTACTTCCTCGCGATGTCCTCCGACCTGCACCGGCTGGGGTACAAGCGCACCGACGTCTTCCGCGTCTACGCGTTCAACCTCATCCTGCTCCCGGTCAACCTCGCCGGGACGATGAAGTCGCTCCAGCAGGCCGCGGCCAAGTCCAAGATCGCCTTCGCCCGAACCCCGAAGGTCAAGGACCGCACGGCGGCCCCCGTCCTGTTCATCCTCGCGGCCTACCTCATCGCGATCTTCGCCTTCGTCACCCTCGGCAACGACGTGCAGAGCCGGAACTGGACCAACGGAGTCTTCGCGGCCTTCAACGGCGTCCTGACGACGTACGCGATCGTCGCCTTCATCGGCGTGCGCAACTCGCTCGTCGACGTCGTGCTGGGCGTCTGGCACTGGGTGCGGGTGCCCGCCAAGCCCCGCCGGGTGAAGCGCCGGACGGCGGCGGAGGCCGCACCGGTCACGGCCGACTGGACCTCCGTCCTCTACTTCGGTCCCGACGCCCCCGCGACCCTCGACCGCTCCCAGACCGCCACCCACCAGGCCCCACCGCCGCGGCGCGGCGACACCCGCGCCGTCCAGAGGTCCTGATGACCGCGCTGTCCCGCCCCACGCGGCCGGCCGTGCCCGCCGCCCCCCTGAACCACCTCACCAGGAGTCCCCGATGAGCACGCCCACCACCGCGTCCGGGGCTCCCCGGATGCGGGTCTCCCCCCTGCGCGTCGCCGTGCTGCTCGTCTGCACGCTGGCCGTCGGGTGGTTCGGCTCGCGCGCCGTGTCGTCCGCGGTCACGCCCCCCAAGACCCCCGGGCCGTCGGTCTTCTCCGCCTACGTCGACGTCACCGTGACGCCGGCCTACGCCTTCGAGACGCCGCGGGGCCCGGCGCAGTCGGACGTCACGCTCGCCTTCGTGGTCTCCGGTGCCGACGGTGGCTGCACCCCGATGTGGGGCGGCGCCTACGGCCTCGACCGGGCGTCCTCCGACCTCGACCTCGACCGCCGCATCGCCCAGCTGCGCCTCGTCGGCGGTCAGGCCCGCGTCTCCTTCGGGGGCCAGGCCGGCACCGAGCTCGCCTCGACGTGCACCGACCCGGGCGACCTCGCCCAGGCGTACTGGTCGGTCGTCGACCGGTACGAGCTGACGAGCATCGACCTCGACCTCGAGGGCACGTCCCAGGGCGACGCGTCGGCCGCCGCCCGACGGGCCACCGCGGTCCGGGAGGTGCAGCAGCGCGCCAGTGCTGCCGGGCGCCCCCTCGCCGTGTGGCTGACCCTCCCGGTCGCCCCGACCGGGCTGACCACCGAGGGCGTGTCGGTGGTCGACGGGATGCTCGCCGCCGGCGTCGACGTCGCCGGTGTCAACGGGATGACGATGGACTTCAACGCGGGCGCCCCGACGCCCTCGATGTCGGCGGTCGTCATCAACGCCGCCACCGCCCTCCAGGGCCAGGTGCGGGCGGCCTTCTCGCGCGCCGGTCACCCCCTCGACGACACCCGGGCGTGGTCCCGGGTCGGGATCACCCCGATGATCGGCCAGAACGACGTGCAGGCGGAGCGGTTCACCATCGCCGACGCCGAGGCGGTCAACGCGTTCGCCCGCTCGCGGGGTGTGGGGCTGCTGTCCATGTGGTCCCTCAACCGGGACGCCGCCTGTGCCCCGCCGCTCCCGGCCGTGCTGCCGGTCGTGCAGACCTCCTGCAGCGGGGTCGAGCAGGGGTCGAGCCGGTTCGCCGACGTCCTCGCCGCCCACCTCGCCGCGCCGGCCCCCGCGTCGGCGCCCTCGGCCAGCCCCTCCGCGAAGCCCACCCGTCCGGCGGGCCAGTCCACCCCGGCGACCGGGGGCACGCAGGTCGACGACCCCGCGCACAGCCCCTTCCCCGTGTGGGACCCGCTGGGCCGCTACCCGGGGGGCACGAAGATCGTCTGGCACCACCAGGTGTACGTGGCCCGGTACTGGACGAGCGGTGTCGCCCCGGACCAGGCGGTGGCCAACGCCGCCGACTCCCCGTGGACCCTCGTGGGTCCGGTGCTGCCGGGCGACACCCCGGCCCCGCTGCCGACCGTCCCGGCCGGCACCTACCCCGAGTGGAACGCCACGAGCACCTACACGGAGGGCACGCGCGTGCAGCTCGGCCTCGTCCCCTACGAGGCGAAGTGGTGGTCGCAGGGCCAGAAGCCGGGCGAGAACCTCGTCGGCGGGACGCCGTGGCTCCTCGTGACGCCGGGCTCCTGACGGCGGGGCCGAGGAGCCGTCCGACGGCTCAGAAGTACCAGGGGAACGGCGACCAGTCCGGCTCGCGCTTCTCGAGGAACTGGTCGCGGCCCTCGACGGCCTCGTCGGTCATGTAGGCGAGCCGGGTGGCCTCACCGGCGAACACCTGCTGCCCCATGAGGCCGTCGTCGACGAGGTTGAAGGCGAACTTCAGCATGCGCTGGGCCTGGGGCGACTTGGCCATGATCTCGCGCGCGACCTGCAGGGCCTCCACCTCGAGGTCGGCGTGGTCGGCGACGAGGTTGACCGCGCCCATCGCCTGCATGTCCTCGCCGGAGTACGTGCGCCCGAGGAAGAAGATCTCGCGGGCGCGCTTCTGCCCCACCATCCTCGCGAGGTACGCCGAGCCGTAACCCCCGTCGAAGGAGCCGACGTCGGCGTCGGTCTGCTTGAACCGGGCGTGCTCGCGCGAGGCGATCGTCAGGTCGCACACGACGTGCAGGCTGTGCCCGCCGCCGGCCGCCCAGCCGCCCACGACGGCGACGACGACCTTCGGCATGGTGCGGATGAGCCGCTGCACCTCGAGGACGTGCAGGCGCCCGCCCTCGGCCCGGACCCGACGCTCGTCGACGGTGTCGGCGGTCGAGCCCTCCGCGTACTGGTAGCCCGACCGGCCGCGGATGCGCTGGTCGCCCCCGGAGCAGAAGGCCCACTTGCCGGCCGAGCCCGTGCCCTGTGGCCCGGGGCCGTTCCCCGTGAGGAGGACGACGCCGACGTCCGCGCTGCGGCGGGCGTGGTCGAGCACGCGGTAGAGCTCGTCGACCGTGTGGGGGCGGAACGCGTTGAGCACCTCGGGGCGGTCGAACGCCACCCGGACGCAGCCGAGGCCGACCGCCCGGTGGTACGTGAGGTCGGTGAGGTCGTCGAAGCCGGGCACCTCCTGCCACGCCGCGGGGTCGAAGGTCTCGCTCACGCCGTCGATCGCACTCACGCCGCAAGGCTAGCCGCGAGCCACCTGGGGAAGACCCGCCGGTCGGGACACGCGCCCCTGCGAGGCTGCTCGGGGGCGCCGGCCGCAGGGGGCGGCGCAGCGGGCGGCGCCACGGTGCGAGGAGGGTGCGTGGTGGGTGACGACGCCGAGTGGTCGACGTCGTCCGTGAGCCCGTGCGCGGGACCGAGTGGCCCGACGTCGTCCCGCCCGGCGACCCCGGGCTCCTCGTCGGGTGGTTCCGTCGCCGGATCGTCGTCCAGCGGGACCTCGCCCTCGGCCTGCGGGAGGCCTCGGGCCCGTCCTGACCCGGTGCTCGTGCCGCCCGGTGGGGTGCGGCCCTACCGTGGGCACGTGACCACTCCGCCGCTGGACGAGCTGCTCGACGGGCTGCACGTCGTCGCCATCCCGATGCGGGTGCCCTTCCGCGGGGTGCTCGTCCGGGAGGTCGTGCTGCTCCGGGGTCCGCACGGGTGGGGCGAGTTCGCCCCGTTCCTCGAGTACGGGCCGGCCGAGGCCTCCCGGTGGCTCGCCGCCGGGGTCGAGGCGGCCTGGGAGGGCTGGCCGCCGGCCCGACGCGACTCCGTCCCGGTGAACGCGACGGTCCCGGCCGTCGCGGCCGACGAGGTGGCGGACGTGCTGGCTCGCTTCCCGGGCTGCGCGACCGCGAAGGTCAAGGTGGCCGAGCGGGGGCAGTCGCTCGCCGACGACCTCGACCGGGTGGCCGCCGTCCGTGCGGTGCTCGGCCGGTCCGGCCGGATCCGCGTCGACGCCAACGGCGGATGGACGGTCGACGACGCCGCGCGCGCGCTCGCGCAGCTGGTCAGGTACGACCTCGAGTACGCCGAGCAGCCCTGCGAGCACGTCACCGAGCTGCGTGACCTCCGCGTGCTGCTCGCCCACCGGGGGGTGGACGTGCCGGTCGCGGCCGACGAGTCGATCCGCAAGGCCGACGACCCCCTGCGCGTGCGCGACCTCGAGGCCGCCGACGTCGTCGTCGTCAAGGTCGCGCCCCTCGGCGGGGTGCGCCGGGCCCTGGCGGTCGTCGAGGCGTGCGGCCTCCCGGCCGTGGTCTCCTCGGCGCTCGACACCAGCGTCGGCATCGCCGGGGGCGTGGCCCTCGCCGCCGCGCTGCCCCGGCTCGAGCACGCCTGCGGCCTGGGCACGGTCGCACTGCTCGGCGGCGACGTCGCCACCGACCCGATGCTCCCCGTCGCCGGCTCCCTGACCGTGCGGCGGGTCGTGGCCGACCCCGGCCTGCTCGAGCGCTGGGCCGCGCCCCCGGAGCGCGACGCGTGGTGGCGCGAGCGGGTCACCGCCTGCCACGCGCACCTCGGGGGAGCCGCGCCGTGAGCGGGCCGCCGAGAGATGTGGCGAGGACTGCATCCACGAGGGGGCCCCGGGGAGAACGAGAGGCATGAGCACCCTTCCCCTGGAGCTGTCGACCCGTTCCGTCGACGTCCCCGACCACACCGCCCGCTCGCTGCGGATCTTCAACGTCGTCATGGGCGCGCTCCACCTGGCCTCCGGCGCCGTCATGGTCGCCCTCGCGAGCGACTTCACCCTGCCGGTCTCGACGTTCTCGCTCATGGGGCCACCCGGCACACCGCTGTCCGAGGGGGTGCTCTCCGGCGTGGCCGACGTGCCCCTCGCCTGGGCCACGGCGTCCTTCCTGTTCCTCTCGGCCTTCTTCCACGTCCTCATCGCCTCTCCCTGGGGCTTCCGGCGCTACGTGGCCGAGCTCGAGCGGGGCCGCAACCGCTTCCGGTGGGTCGAGTACTCGTTGTCCTCGACGCTGATGATCGTCCTCATCGCGCTCGTCACCGGCATCACCGACCTCGCCGCGCTCATCGGCCTCGGGTTCGCGAACATCGCGATGATCCTCTTCGGCTGGCTCATGGAGGTCACGAACAACGGCTTCGCGCACGGTCGCGGGCACGAGTCCGCCCGCGGGGAGCGGGCCTGGTGGACGCCGTTCTGGTTCGGCTGCGTCGCCGGGATCGGGCCGTGGGCGGCCATCGGCGCCTACCTCTGGGTGAACATCGCCGTCGACGACGGCCAGGGCCCCCCCGGATTCGTGTGGGGCATCATCGCGAGCCTCTTCGTGCTCTTCAACACCTTCGCGGTCAACCAGTGGCTGCAGTTCCGCCAGGTCGGCAAGTGGCGCGACTACCTCTTCGGCGAGCGGCAGTACGTGATCCTCAGCCTCGTCGCGAAGTCGGTGCTCGCCTGGCAGATCTTCGCCAACACGCTCATCCCGTAGCGGTCGGCCCCGGCGGTCGGAGCGGGAGGCCGAGCAGGGCGTTCTCGACGACCTCCGACAGCGCGGGGTGGATCCAGTACTGGCCGCGCGCGACCTCGTGGGCGTGCTGGCCGAGGCTCGCGGCCTGGATGAGCGGCTGGATGATGCTCGAGGCCTGCGGGCCGAGGCAGTGCGCGGCGAGCAGGCGGCCGTCGGGGGCGGCGTGCACCGTCAGCAGGCCCGTGGTGTCCTCGAGCGCCCAGCCGTAGGCGACGTCGCCGACCCTCTGGGTGTAGGTGACGAAAGGCGTTCCGGCCGAACGCAGCTGCTCGGCGGTGGGGCCGAAGGCGGCGACCTGCGGGTGCCCGAAGACGGCGTGCGGCACGGGCCGCCCGTCGTCCTCGGCGGGCGGCCCGGGGAGCCGGCCGAGGTCGACGGCGAGGTTGTGGGCGACGAGGCGGGCCTCGCCGTTGGCGACGTGCTTGAGCTGGTGCTCGGAGCTGATGTCGCCGAGGGCCCACACCCCGTCGGCCGTCGTGCGCTGCTGGGCGTCGACGACGAGCCGGCCGTCCGCGTGGGTCGCGAGCCCGCCGGCCAGGACGTCGAGCAGGTCGGTGTTGGGCCGGCGACCGACGGCGAGCAGGACGGCCTCGGCCTCGACGTGCGCGGGCCCCTCGGGTCCGTCGGTCTCGAGCCGCCACACGCCGTCGCGGCGCTCCGCCGCGGTGACCTGCGTCGAGAGCCGGAGGTCGTAGCGGTGCCGCGCGACCTCGGTGTAGCGCTCGGAGACCTCGTACTCCTCGGCCATGAGCAGGCGTGCCGAGCGCTGGACCTGCGTGACGTGCACCCCGAGCCCGGCGAAGACGTGGGCCATCTCGCAGGCGACGAACCCACCGCCGACGACGGCCATCCGCGGCGGGAGGGCGTCCATCCGCATCACGGTGTCGGAGGTGTGCACCCCCCGGTCCGGGTCGGGCCCGGTGAGCCCGTCGAGCGCGAGCCCGACCGCCCGGCTGCCCGCGGCGACGACGACGCGGTCGGCCGTGACCTCCTCGCCGCTGTCGAGGGCCAGGCGCCGCTCGCCGGTGAACCGGGCCCGGGTGCGGTACAGCGTCACCGACTCCTGGCCGCGGCGGTACGCCTCGCCGCCGCGGGAGATCGGGTCGATCCGCCCGAAGACGCGGTCGCGGATGGCCGGCCAGTCGACCGTGGGGGAGGCGAAGGTGACGCCCAGACGGTGGGCGTCGGCGGCCTCGACGACCCGGTCGGCGGGCAGCACGAACATCTTGGTGGGGATGCAGCCGACGTTGAGGCAGGTGCCCCCGAAGGTGCCCTTCTCGACGAGGGCGACGTCGAGGCCCTCGAGGGCGGGGGTGAACAGGGAGTTGCCCGAGCCGCTGCCGATGATGACGAGGTCGTGGTGGGGCATGTCGGCAAGGGTAGGTGCCCGGTCCGTGGTCCACAGGCGCCGGGGCGGGGGCTCGCGGTCCACAGCCGGAGGGCGGGGGCTGGTGCCCGGACTCGCCGTCGGGTGGGGTCGGGGGCGACGGGAGGTGGGACGTGGACGAGGCGGAGCTGGAGCGGCTGGGCGCCCGGGTGGCGGCCGCGGCCGAGCTCGTCGAGCTGCGGGCGGCCTCGCTCGCCCGGGTGGCGACACCCTGGTGGGAGGGGCCGGCGGCCGAGGCCTGGGCCGCGTCGGCCGACGGGCGGCGGGTCCGGCTCGTGGCGCTCGCCGACGAGCTGCGCCGGCTGGCGTCCGCCGTCCACGCGCTGGCGGCGGCGGTCCGCGCCGATCCCGGGGCCGGGCCGGGCCGGGCCTCGTGACGCGGGTCGGGGTGCGGTCGGAGGCGCTGCACGCGGTCGCCGCCCGGGTGGGAGCCGTCGCCGACGAGCTGCGCGACGAGGCGTCCGCGCTCGCCACGGCCCTCGCGCGGTGCCGGCCGCCGGGCCCGGCCGCGGGCTGGGCGCTGCTCGGGGCGTGGGTGCGGGTCGAGGACGACGGCGCCCACCTCGTCGGGCCGACCGGGCTGTGGGGCGAGGCGGTCGCCCTCGACGGCCTCGCCCTGCGGCTGCGCGGTGCCGCCCGGGCCTACGAGGAGGTCGAGGCCGCGGCGGCGGCCGTGCTCGCCGGCGTGGCGTCCGGTGCGCGCGCCGCGTCCCGGGTCGGTGTGCTCGGCGACGGCGGCCGGGCCCCCGTGGTCGTGCCGGTGGTCGGAGGTCCCGTCGGGTCCTCGTTCGCCGGTCCGGCCGACCTCGTCGCGCTCGGGGACGGGCTGGACGGCGGACGGGTGCGGGTCGTGGAGGTGGCCGCCCCCGGGGGCGGCTCGGCCTGGGTCGTCGTCGTGCCGGGCACGCAGGTCTGGTCGCCGGTGGCGGGCTCGAACCCCTTCGACCTCACCACCGACGTGCGAGCGGTCACCGGGGCCACCACGGTGGCCGCGGCCGGCGTGGTGGCCGCCCTCGACACCGCGATGCGCGCCTCCGCCGCGCGGCGGGGCCTGCCCGCCGGCGGCACCGCGGCCGAGCCCGTGCTCCTCGTCGGGCACAGCCAGGGCGGCATCCTCGCCGCGGGGCTCGCCGCCGACGCCCGCTTCGCCGGCACCCACCACGTCACCCACGTCGTCACCACCGGGTCGCCGGTCGCGCTGTTCCCCGTCCCGGCGGGCACGCACGTCCTGTCGGTCGAGCACGCCGACG
This sequence comes from uncultured Actinomycetota bacterium, assembly GCA_963752445.1. Lineage (GTDB taxonomy): Bacteria > Actinomycetota > Actinomycetes > Actinomycetales > Dermatophilaceae > Phycicoccus. The sequence continues at coordinate 10,197 of CAVVYI010000022.1, forward strand.
ACCCCGTACCCACCCTCGACCTGTCCCCGAACCCGGGTCGCCCGGGGTGGCTCACCCTGCGCGTCGGCGACGGCGCGCCGACCGCTGTCTCGCGGCACCGGCTCGCCGAGTACGAACGCACGCTGCGGGCCGCCCAGGACGCCCCGCACGGTGCCGTGCCCGGGCTGCCGGCCTGGGAGTCGACCGCCGGTGACTTCCTGCACCGCCCCGTCGAGTCGGTCACGGAGGTCGTCGTCGCACGTGCGGGTTCTCGGCGCGCGCCTCCTGCCGGTCCTCCGTAGAGTGCTCGGCATCCGATGGAGGAGGACGTCATGACCCGTCCGGTCCGCACCGTCGCCGGGGGCCTGGTGCCGCTGCTGACCGTGGTCGCGCTCGTCGCCGGGGCGCCCGTCGCCCGGTCCGCAGCCGCGCCGTCGGCGCCCGGTCGGGCTCCCGCCGCGGTCGCAGCGCTCCCCGACGCCGTGCCGACCCTCGACCGCCAGGTCGTGGCCTCCGGCCTGAGCTTCCCGTGGGACGTCGCCTTCCTGCCGGACGGGCGGATGGTCGTCACCGAGCGTCCCGGCCGGATCCGGGTGTACGCGAGCGGGTCCCCGGGGGCGGCGCTGCTGCGCACGGTCACGGTGCCGGCCGTCCGCGCCCAGGGCGAGTCGGGCGTCATGGGGGTGGCGGTCGACGTCGACTTCCGGCAGAACCCGTACCTCTACGTCTGCGCGTCCCGCGAGTACACGCACAGCGGGGGGTGGGTCAACCAGCTCCTGCGCTACCGGGTGACCACGAGCGGGTCCTGGTCCGGGCCGATGGTGCTGCGCAGCGGGATGGTGGCCAACTCCACCCACAACGGCTGCTCCCTCGAGATGGACGCCGGTGGGCACCTCTGGCTGGGCATGGGCGACGCCGGGGTCGCGACCCGGGCCCAGGACCGCTCGAGCCTCAACGGCAAGGTGCTGCGGATGACGCGCACCGGCGGGACGCCGGCGGACAACCCGGTGATCGCGGGGGTGCGCGACGTCGTCTACTCGATGGGTCACCGCAACCCCCAGGGCATCGCCCTGCGCCCCGGCACGAACCAGGTCCTCGAGGTCGAGCACGGCCCCAACGTCGACGACGAGGTCAACCTCCTGCGGGCCGGCGGCAACTACGGCTGGCCGTGCTACACCGGTGCCGGCCACCCGAACGCCACGGCCGGGTGCCGGGCGGCGTCGGCCTACCTCGACCCGCAGTGGGCCTCCGGCGCGCCCACCATCGCCACCTCCGGCGGGGCCTTCGCCCGGGGCGCGCAGTGGGGCGACGACGAGGGAGACCTCTTCGTCTCGACGCTCAAGGAGCAGGAGGTCCGGCGCTTCGACGTGACGACGGCCGGGGCCCTCGGCACGCCGGAGACGTTGTTCGACAACGCCTACGGCCGGCTGCGCGCCTCGGTGTCCGGCCCGGGCGGCCAGCTCTACCTCACGACGTCCAACGGGTCCGGCGACCAGGTCGTCCGCGTCTCGCCCCGAGCCA
>CAVVYI010000023.1:0-9935 GCA_963752445.1 uncultured Actinomycetota bacterium
TGGGCGGCACGCCGCGCTTCATGGTCCGGGGCACCGGCCCGTACCTCGCCGACGCCGACGGCAACGAGTACGTCGACCTCGTGGGCAGCTGGGGCCCGATGATCCTCGGCCACGCCCACCCGGGGTGCTCGACGCCGTCCACGAGGCCGCCTCTCGGGGCACCTCGTTCGGCACCGAGCGAGAACGAGGTCGCCCTCGCCGAGGAGCTCGTCGCCCGGGTCGCCCCGGTCGAGCAGGTCCGCCTCGTCTCCAGCGGCACCGAGGCGACGATGAGCGCCATCCGGCTGGCCCGCGGGTTCACCGGCCGGTCCCTCGTCGTGAAGTTCGCCGGTCACTACCACGGGCACGTCGACTCCCTCCTCGTCGCGGCCGGGTCCGGCGTCGCGACGCTGGCCCTGCCCGACTCGGCCGTGTCCCGGCGCAGGTGGCCGCCGAGACCCTCGTCGTCCCCTACAACGACGTCGACGCGCTCGAGGCCGTGTTCGCCGCGCGCGGCGAGGAGATCGCCTGCGTCATCACCGAGGCGGCCGCCGGCAACATGGGCGTCGTCCCGCCGGCCCCCGGGTTCACCGAGGCCCTGCGTCGGGTCACCGCCGCGCACGGCGCCCTCCTGGTCTCCGACGAGGTGATGACCGGCTTCCGGTGCAGCCGCGCCGGGTGGTGGGGGCACGAGGGCGTCGACGTCGCCCCCGACCTGCTGACCTTCGGGAAGGTCATGGGCGGCGGCTTCCCGGCCGCGGCCTTCGGCGGCCGGGCCGACGTCATGGCCCTGCTCGCGCCGGACGGGCCGGTCTACCAGGCCGGCACGCTGTCCGGGAACCCGGTGGCGACGGCCGCGGGCCTGGCCACCCTCCAGCGCTGCGACGGCGCCGTCTACGCACGGCTCGCCGAGGTCTCGCGGGTGCTGAGCACCGCGGCGGCCGAGGCGCTCTCCGCGGCCGGTGTGCCGCACACCGTGCAGCACGCGTCGTCGATGTTCTCGGTCTTCTTCCGGGACGGCGCCGTGCGCGACTACGACGACGCCCGCGACCAGGACACCGCGGCCTTCGCGCGCTTCTTCCACGCGATGCTCGACGCCGGGGTCTACCTCCCCCCGAGCGCGTACGAGTGCTGGTTCGTCTCGGCCGCGCACGACGACGCCGCCCTCGACCGGGTGCTCGCCGCCCTGCCCGGCGCGGCCGCCGCCGCCGCGGGCTGACCCGGGGGTCGAACCCCGTGCGGCGGCCCCAGCCGGGTTTGCGACAATCGCGACCATGACCTCGAGCCCCGGCGGTGCCTCCTCCGCCGAGCCGCAGCGCACCACCGTGCACCTGTTGCGCCACGGCGAGGTGCACAACCCGCACCGGCTGCTCTACGGACGGCTGCCGGGCTACCACCTCTCCGAGCTCGGGCGGCAGATGGCCGAGCTCGCGGCCGAGCACCTCGCCGACCACGACATCGTCCACGTCGTCTCCAGCCCGCTCGAGCGCGCGCAGGAGACGGCGGCGCCGGTCGCCGCCGAGCACGGCCTCGAGGTCACCCTCGACGAGCGCGTGCTCGAGGCCGAGAACGCCTTCGAGGGGCTGCCGGTCGCCGGGGGCCAGGGTCTGCTGCGCCACCCCCGACTCTGGCCGAAGCTGGTCAACCCGCTGCGCCCCTCGTGGGGCGAGCCGTACACCGAGCTCGTGGCCCGGATGCGCGACGCGGTCGTCGACGCCCGCGCGGCGGCCCGCGGCCACGAGGCCGTCGTCGTCAGCCACCAGGCCCCGATCTGGATGATCCGCCTCGCCACCGAGGGCCGCTCGCTCGTGCACAACCCTGGGCACCGGCAGTGCTCCCTGGCCAGCCTCACCTCGCTGACCTTCGTCGGCGACGAGCTGCTCTCGCTGGCCTACTGCGAACCGGCGGCGACCCTCCTGCCCCGGGCGCAGAAGGGGGCCGGAGCGTGACCACTCGGCACCCGTGGCGGGCCGTGGCCGGGGCCGCCGTCCTCATCTCGCTCGCCCTGACCGGCTGCAGCCAGGACCCCAACTCCGTTGCCGCGCAGGCCAAGGCCGGCGACCAGAAGGGGTACGTGTCAGGGGACGGCACGGTCGAGACGATTCCCGTCGCCGACCGGGCCGCGCCGGTGACGATGAGCGGCTCGCTCGTCGACGGGTCGTCCTGGGACATCGCGTCGACGCGCGGCAGCGTGCTCGTCCTCAACGTGTGGGGGTCGTGGTGCGCCCCGTGCGTCGCCGAGGCCCCGGACCTGCAGAAGGCGTGGGAGGAGCAGCAGGCCAAGGACGCACCCGTCGACTTCGTCGGCATCGACTTCCGCGAGGAGGCCGTGCGCGGCGCGGCCTTCATGAAGCGCGCCGGGATCACCTACCCCAGCCTGTCGGACGCCGGTGGCGTGCTCCTGCTCCGCCTCCAGGGCAAGGCGTCGACGACCCCCACCACGCTCGTGCTCGACCGCGAGGGGCGCATCGCCGCCCGGGTCGCCGGGCCGGTCGACCCGGGCACCCTCACCGGGCTCGTCGACGACGTGGTCGCCGAGTCGTGACCCCCGCACTGGCCGCGGCCACGGGCGACGCCGTGACGAGCGGGGCGCTGCCGCTCGCCGTGGGTGTGGCCGCCCTCGCCGGCCTCGTCTCGTTCGCGAGCCCCTGCGTGCTGCCCCTCGTGCCGGGCTTCCTCGGGTACGTCACCGGCCTCACGGGGGAGTCGGCCGCCGAGCGGGCCCGTGGGCGCACCCTCGCCGGGGCGCTCCTCTTCGTCGCCGGCTTCACCGTCGTCTTCGTCCTCGGCTCGATCTTCGTCACGACGGCCGGACGGGCCCTGGTCGAGCACCGGACACTCCTCATGCGCCTCGGTGGCGCGCTCGTCGTCGTCATGGGACTGGTCTTCGTCGGTCTCGGCAGCCAGCGCGAGGCCCGCATCCACTGGCGGCCGCGCGCCGGCCTGCTCGGTGCGCCGCTGCTCGGCGCCGTCTTCGCCCTCGGCTGGGCGCCGTGCACGGGGCCCACGCTGGCGGCGGTCCTCGTCATGGCCTCGGCCTCCGCCGACCCCCAGGTGGCCCGCGGGGTGACCCTCGCCGTCGCCTACGGGCTGGGCCTCGGGCTGCCGTTCCTCCTCGTCGCCGCCGGCCTCGACCGCGCCGGCCGGGCGTCCGGGTGGCTGCGCCGCCACCAGCGCGGCATCCAGGTGGCCGGCGGCGCCCTGCTCGTCGTCGTCGGCCTGCTCCTGCTCACGGGGGTCTGGGAGGACCTCAACCGGTGGGTCCAGACCGACCTCGTGTCCGGGTTCGAGGTGTCGCTGTGAGCACGACCGACGAGCGGCGGGCGGCCGCCGCACCGGCCGGCCCGCCACCGGCCGGCCCGCCCGTCACCCAGCCCCGGCTCGGCCCGCTCGGGTGGCTGCGGTTCGCCTGGCGCCAGCTGACGAGCATGCGCACCGCGCTGTTCCTCCTGCTCCTGCTCGCGGTGGCGGCCATCCCCGGCTCGACCTTCCCGCAGCGCTCGATCGACGCCGCCCGCACCACCCAGTGGGTCACCGACCACCCGACGGCCGGCCCGCTGCTCGACCGGCTGGGGTTCTTCGAGGTCTACGCCTCGCCGTGGTTCGCCGCCATCTACCTGCTGCTCTTCGTCTCGCTCATCGGCTGCGTCGTGCCCCGCACCCGCATCCACTGGCACCAGCTGCGCTCGACCCCGCCCCGCGCGCCCCGGCGGCTGGAGCGGCTGGCGGCCCACGGGGAGGTGACGGTGGAGGGTGCGCCCGACGAGGTGCGCGAGCGGCTGCGCGCCACCCTGCGCTCACGCCGCTACCGGGTGCACGCCCACGACGACGCGTCGCTCTCGGCCGAGAAGGGGTACCTCAAGGAGACCGGCAACCTCGTCTTCCACCTCGCCCTGATCGGGGTGCTCGTCGGCGTCGCGTGGGGCCACCTGCTCGGGTGGAAGGGCGACGTGATCCTGCCGGTGGGGAAGACGCCCTTCGCGAACACCCTCAGCGCCTACGACACCTTCAGCCCCGGCCCCTGGGTCGACGCCACGGCGCTCGAGCCGTTCACGCTGCGGCTCGACCGGCTCGACGTCCAGTTCGAGACCGAGGACACCGGGCGCGGGCAGTTCGGCATGCCGCGCGACTTCCGCGCCACGACGACGTTCACCGGGGCGGACGGCCGGGCCGAGCAGCGCGAGCTGGCGGTCAACCACCCGCTCGAGACCGGCGGCGGCACCGTCTTCCTCCTCGGCAACGGCTACGCCCCGCGGATCACCGTGCGGGACGCCGACGGCACCGCGGTGTACTCGGGGGCGACGCCGTTCCTGCCCCAGGACAACAACTACACGTCGGTCGGCGCGGTGAAGGTGCCCGGCGCCCAGCCCGACATGCTCGGCTTCGCGGGGTTCTTCCTCCCCACCGGCGTCATCGACGACCAGCGCGGGCCGCACTCGGTCTTCCCCGACGCCCTCGACCCCCAGCTCGCCCTCACCGCGTTCTCCGGTGACCTGTTCCCCGGCGGCGGACCGCAGTCGGTGTACACGCTCGACACCGCGAAGATGACGCCGCTGCCGGGCAAGGACGGTGAGGCCCAGCTGCGGATCCTCCTGCGGCCGGGCGACACCTTCACCCTGCCCGAGGGTCGCGGGTCGATCACCTTCGACGGGGTCGAGCGCTGGGCCGGCCTGTCGATCCGCTCCGACCCGGGCAAGACCCTCACCCTCGTCTCGGCCCTGCTCGCCCTGGCCGGGCTCGTGCTCAGCCTCGTCGTGCGCCGTCGAAGGGTGTTCGTCCGGGTTGGGCCCGCGGACACCGAGGGTCGTACGGTGGTGTCCGTCGGCGGACTCGCCAAGGACGACGACGAGGGGATGGCCGACGAGGTCGCCGCCGTCCTCACCGGACCCGAAGGACACCGATGACCGACCAGACGCTCGCCCAGCTCTCCAACCTCGCCGTGTACTCGGCCATGGCGGTGCTGACCCTCGCGATGCTCGCCTACGGCCTCTACCTCGCACGAGTCGTGCCTGCGCGTGCCGAGGCGGCGACCGAGCCCGCCGCCGCGCCCGCGCCGGCCCTCGTCACCGCCGGGGGCGGGACGGCCGAGGTCGGGACGGCCGGGGGCGGGTCCGAGCCGCCCCCCGCCGACCCCGCCGCCCCGGCGAGGCGTCCCGACGTCGGTGCGGAGGAGCCGCTCGGCGCCCGCAAGGCCGCCGGCATCGGCTGGTCCCTCACGATCCTCGGCACGCTGTTCGTCGTCGTGGCGGTGGGGCTGCGGGCGGCCGAGGTCCACCGCTGGCCCCTCGGCAACATGTACGAGTTCGCGCTCGCCGGGGCGATGTTCACGCTCTGCGTCTACGTCGGGTGGGCCTCCCGGCGCGACCTGCGCTGGCTCGGCCTCTTCGTCGTCGGCCCGGTGCTGCTCGTCCTCGGCGCCGCGATCACCGTCTGGTACACCGACGCCTCCGAGCTCATGCCCTCGCTGCGGTCGGTCTGGCTGGCCATCCACGTCACCGTCGCGACGATGACGATCGGGGTCTTCACCATCGGGGCCTCGCTCGGCATCCTCTACCTCATCCAGGACCGCCTCGAGACGACCGGCACGAGCCGCGCGGCCTTCATGGCGCGGTTCCCGGCGTCCCGGCCGCTCGAACGGCTCGCCTACGCGACGCACATCGTCGCCTTCCCGATGTGGACCTTCACGGTGATCGCCGGTGCCATCTGGGCCCGGCAGGCGTGGGGCTCGTACTGGAACTGGGACCCCAAGGAGGTGTGGAGCTTCGTCATCTGGGTCGTCTACGCGGCCTACCTCCACGGCCGGGCGACCACCGGGTGGAAGCGGCAGAACGCGACGTGGATCGCCCTCGCCGGGTTCGCCTGCGTCATCCTCAACTTCGCCGTCGTCAACATGTACTTCGTCGGCCAGCACTCCTACTCGGGCCTGTGAGCGAGCCCGCCCCGCGATGAACGCCTTCCTGCGCTACACCGTCCTGCGGCTGATGATCTTCGCCGGGTGCCTCCTCGTGCTCTGGCTCCTCGGCCTGCGCGACGACTCCCAGTACCTGCTCCTCGTCGTCCTCGCGGCGCTGCTGTCGATGGCGGTCTCGTACGTCGCGCTCCGGCGCTTCCGCGAGGCCTACTCGGCCGAGCTGGCGGCGACCATCGAGCGTCGCACGGCCGCGCGGCGCGAGCGCGAGGGGGAGCGGCCCACCGACGAGGACGCCGAGGACACCGAGATCGGTGGCGGCCGGCCCGGCGCCGCGCCCGCCGACGAGGGCGACTTCCGCTGACCCGGTAGGTCGGTGCCTGCGCGCGTCAGGGCCACACCGGGCGACGACGTCGGTGGGGCGGTCGGGTCGCGCGGACGTGAGGGCGACTTCCGCTGACCCCGGCAGGTCGGTCCGTGCGTGCGTCAGGGCCACACCGGGCGACGACGTCGGTGGGGAGGTCGGGTCGCGTGCTCGTCGTGGGCTCCGGCGGGACTGGTCCGCCGTGCCATCGTGACGTCCGGCGGGATTTGGTCCCCCGTGCCGTCGTCACCGGGCTGGTCGTGGCTGTTCGTCCCGGAGATCCGGGGAGCACCCCTGGTGGTGTCCATGACGTCCATCTGCTCCCGCTGACGGACCACCACCCCGCCTCCCGGAGCACCCGGACACGTGCGCCGGGCGTTGGGGCGCCGGCTCGCATCGTGGAGCATCCGGCCATGTGCTCCACGCGGTGGGGCAGCGGCTCGCATCGTCGAGCATCCGGCCATGTGCTCCAGGGGTTGGGGCGCCGGCTCGCATCGTGGAGCATCCGGTCATGTGCTTCCCGCGGTGGGGCAGCGGCTCGGATCCGGGAGCATTCGGACTGTGTGGGACGACTACTACTCGCCGCCCGCCGCCCGCCTTCCCCGACCGCCGCCCGTCTCCCGGGCCGGCGGACGAGCGTTCCGTCCGGCTCCCGGCCCGGCGGACGAGCGTTCCGTCCGGCTCCCGGCCCGGCGGACGAGCGTCCCGTCCGCCGACCCCGACGGGCGCACGAGCGGGGTCCCTACACCGCCCGGCCGACCACCACGCCGACGAGCACGAGCAGCGCGTAGGCCACCTCGTAGAGCCCGGTCGCGGCGAGCACGGGAACCAGGCCGGGGCCGGTGGTGCCCGCGCGCACGACGCCCGCCGCGCGCACGGCGAGGGGCAGGGCCAGGACCGCGACCAACACCCACGGCTCGGCGAGCGCCAGGAGGACCAGGGCGAGCACCGACACGACGAGCAGCCCGACGTAGAGCCTGCGGGTCCGGGCGTCGCCGAGGCGCACGGCGAGGGTGTGCTTGCCGTGCTCGGTGTCGGTGGGGATGTCGCGCAGGTTGTTGGCGACGAGGATCGCCGAGGCCACCGCCCCCACCCCGACCGCACCGGCGAGGCCGAACCACGTCACGTGCCCCGCCTGGGTGTACTCGGTGCCGAGGGTGGCCAGCAGCCCGAAGAACACGAACACGTACACCTCGCCGAGCCCGCGGTAGCCGTACGGGTTGTCACCGCCGGTGTACCGCCACGCCGCGAGCACCGCACCGGCCCCGAGGGGGAGCATCACCCACGCCCCCGACAGCACGACGAGGAGCAGGCCGACGACCGCCCCGACCCCGAACGCGGCGAAGGCGGCCACCTTGACGGCGCGGGGCTCGGCGAGCCGCTGCCCGACCAGCCGCACCGGCCCCGCCCGCACCTCGTCGGTGCCGCGGATGCCGTCGGAGTAGTCGTTGGCGTAGTTGACCCCGACCTGGAGGGCGAGGGCGACGGCGAGGGCCAGCACGGCGCGGACGGCGTCGGCGGCGTCGGTGGCCAGGGCCGCGGCGGTGCCGAGGAGCACCGGGGCGACGGCGGCGGGCAGGGTGCGCGGGCGGGCGCCCGCCACCCACTGCGAGGGGGTGGCCATCGGGGGGTCAGATGCCCTTGAGGAAGTCGGGGTCGTCGTCCGGGCCCCGGGGCGGGCGCGCCTCGCGGGCCCGCTGCTGCTGCTCGCGCTGGGACTCGCGGCGCCGGTAGTCGGCCTCCCACCGCTCCTGCTGGGTGAGGTGCTGCCCCACCGTCGCCCGGTCCGGGCGGCCGGCCACGAGCCAGGCCACCGGTCCGACGACCGGGAAGAGGAGGATGAGGAGGAGCCACGGGATCTTCGGGAGGTTGCGGACGAGCACCTCGTCGGTCTGGACGCAGTCGATGAGGCAGTAGACCGTCAGCGCGAGGCTGAGGACGTAGGGCAGGTACCGCAGCACGGCGTCATCCTCGCACGTCGAAGAGAAGGGCGACGGCGGCTCGGTCGGGCTTGCCCGGTCCCCGCTGGGGGACCGCCGCCGCCGCGACGACCCGGCGGGGGAGGGCGTGGTCGGCGAGGTGGCCGCGCAGCCGGTCGCGGACCTCGGCCGGGGTGGGTGCGTCAGTCCCGGGCGCGAGGACGACGAGGAGGCTCACCGCCTGCCCCCACTCGGGGTCGGGCGTGCCGACGACCACCGCCTCGACGACGCCCGGGACGTGCTCGAGGGCGGCCTCCTCGACGAGCCGCGGCGCCACCTTGAGGCCCCCGGTGGTGACGACGTCGTCGAGCCGGCCCTCGACGTGGAGGCGGCCCTCGGGGTCGAGCCGGCCGGCGTCGTCGGTGCGGAACCACCGGGTGCCGTCGGGGTCGACACCGAAGGCCTCGCGGGTGAGGTCGGGGCGGCCGAGGTACCCGTGCGCCAGGGTCGCACCACCGAGCTCGACGCGACCGTCGTCGGCGACCCGCACGCGGGCCCCGGGCAGCGCCCGGCCGTCGTACACGCACCCCCCGGAGGTCTCGCTCATCCCGTAGGTCGCGACGACGCGGACCCCGGCCGCCTCGGCCCGCTGCCGCAGGGCCCGCGGCGTGGCCGCCCCGCCGACGAGGACCCCGTCGAAGCGGCGCAGGGCCTCGGTGCCCACCGGCTCGGCGAGGAGGCGGACGAGCTGGGTCGGGACGACCGAGGTGTAGTGGCGCAGCCCGGAGCGCAGCCGGGCCGCGGCGGCGGCGAAGGCCGGGGCGGTGAACCCGACGGCGAGGTCGGTGGCCACCGGCTCGGTGCCCGCCTCGAGGCTGCGGACGAGCACCTGCACGCCGGCCACGTGCCCGGCGGGCACGGTGAGCAGCCACTGGCCGGGCCCGCCGAGCCGTTCGTGGGTGGCGCGGGCGCTCGCCGTCAGGGCGCGGGACCCGAGCATGGCCAGCTTCGGGGTGCCGGTCGAGCCGGACGTGCCGACGACCACGGCGAGGTCGTCGGGCAGGTCGGCCGGGTCGTGCACCGGGAGGGGCACGGGCCGGACCCCGACCGGGTGCGGCGCGACGGGCCGCCCGCCCGCGAGCGCGGCCCGCAGGCGAGGAAGGACGGCGAGCACCCCGGCCCCGAGCGGCACGGGGAGCGGCTCGAGGTCCATGGCGCCACTGTAGGAGCCGCGGGCGGGGGGCCCGGGCACCGGTCGGTGCCCGCTGGCCACTCCGCCCGATCGGCGGGACGATGGCAGCGACGGCGAGGAGGTCGGCCATGGACGAGCAGCTGGCGGCACACCTGGAGCGGGTGCGGGCACACCGGGCCGAGCTCGGCGAGGTGATGTCCGCGGTCGAGGACGCCCTCGCGCTGCCGGTCGGCCTGGGCGCCGTGTGGCGCCGCCGGGTGCGGGCCGCGCTCACCGAGCTGGCCCACGACCTGCGCGACCACGTGGCCCTCACCGAGTCCGCGGACGGTCTCTACGCCGACCTGCGCCGCACGGCACCGCGCCTCTCGCCCATCATCGACACCCAGCTGCGTGACCACGAGGAGCTGGTGGCCGAGGTCCACCGGCTGCTCGACCAGCGCGACGAGGGGCTCGAGGGGGAGGAGGCCGTCGCCGAGCACCGCGAGGCGGCGACGCGGCTGCTCGGCCGCCTGGTGCGGCACCGCCAGCGCGGCTCGGACCTCATCCACGCGGCGTACGACGTCGACATCGGCG
>CAVVYI010000024.1:0-11102 GCA_963752445.1 uncultured Actinomycetota bacterium
AACCGGCGGATCGGGGCGGGGTCAGCGCACGAGCCGGCCGATCTCGCCGGGCAGCGCCTCGCAGGAGCCGAGCAGCCGGTCCGCCGCCTGGGCACCGGTGATGCCGTGCTCGAGGGCGTGGGCGGCGATCCGGCCCGAGACCGTGGCGGCGGCGAAGGACGTACCGCTCCAGGTCGCCCAGCCGCTGCCCCGACCTCGCGCGTCGCCCCCGCGGGAGGAAGGAGCCGCCGCGCCGACGCCGACTGGTCGAGGAAGGGCCCGCGACCTCGACCCCGAGGGCGTAGGCGTCGACCCACGGCCCGCAGTTGCTGAACGGGGCGCGCGACGGCGTCGGTCATCGGACGGACCGCCGGCTCCCACCCCGATGACGCCGTGGAAGGCCGCCGGCCAGGTCCGGGTGCCGCTCGGCTCGTTGCCCGCGGCGGCGACGACCGCGACCCGGTCGCGGTCGACCTCGGCGAGCGCGTCCCCCAGGAGGACCGGAGGGCCGGAGCGGTCCTCGAACACGCCACCCCCGAAGGAGAGGTTGATGACCTGGACGCGGGGGTCGAGTGCCAGCGACCGGATGGCCGCGGCGACCATCCGGTCCTCGAGTGTCGCCGAGGCCGTCCGGGCCGACCGCTCCCGCGTCGACGGCGGCGTGCATCCGCACCCGCGCCCGCGGTGCCTCCCTGAGGACGAGACCGGCGACGAAGGTGCCGTGGCCGTCGGCGGGGCCGAGGGTCGGCAGCAGGCCGTGACCGGGTGCCGGAGGCGGTCCTCGTCGTCCTCGGGGCAGATCGCCACGTGCCCGGTGAGCCAGGGATGGGTCGTCCGGCCCGGCCAGGTGAGCAGGACGCCGGTGTCGACGACGCCGACGGTGAAGTCGGTGGCCTCACCGAGCGGGTCCCAGCCGGGCGGGCCGGCCGGCCGGGGGGCGCTGCTGCCCCCGGCGGTGCGGGCGAGGGGGGTCCAGCGGGGGGTGGGGTGCGCCATGATGTCCATGTGCCAGTCCTCGCGCTCGTCGGGTCGGTCGGGGTGTCGATGCCGCGCGACCGGCGCCTGATACCCCCACGGTAGGACCGATCGGCGTGGGTCGACAGGGGGTGCCGTCGGAGGCGCTCGACCTCGCCCTCGCGGCGGTCCGCCACGCCTACCACGACCCCGCGCGGGCGGCCCGGCTCGCCGAGGACGCGCGCCGGGGCGGCGGCCGCGACCCGGAGGTGGCCGCCGTCACCGGACGGGCCCTCGGGATGGTGGCCGCGGCCCAGGGCGACCTCGCCGAGTCGGTGCCGCGTGCTCGGCGCGACGGTCCGACGGGCGGAGGCCGCGGGCCTGGCCGCGCGGGCCGCGCAGGCACGCGGGTCGCTCGGGTACGCGCTCGTCCTCACCGGTCGCGGGGCCGGCGGCCGTCGCCGAGCTCGAGCGGGCCGTGGCGGTGCTGTCCGCGGGGGTGGACGGGGCGCGGCTGCTCATGCAGCAGGGCCTCGTGCTCACCGAGCTGCGCCGCATCGACCCCGCCCGCCAGACGCTGCGCCGGGCCCTGCGGACCCTGGCCGCCGCGGGCGGCGACGACCTGCTCGAGGGCGACATCCGCAACAACCTCGCCGTCGTCGAGATCCACCGCCTCGACTGGGCCCGGGCCGGCGAGCAGCTGGACCGGGCCGAGGCCCTCTTCGCGGGGACGGGGATGACCGGGCGGACGGCGATGGTCTGGCACAACCGCGCCTGGGCGGCGGGTCTGCGGGGCGACGTCCCCGCCGCCCTCACCGCGTTCGACGAGGCCGGCCGCCGCTACGCCGAGGCGGGGATGGCCACCGGCCTGCTCGTCGTCGAGCGGGCCGAGGCGTTGCTGTCGGCCGGCCTCGTGGACGAGGCCCGCGCGGCCGCGACCGAGGCGGTGGCCAGCTCGAGGAGCAGGACAACCTGGTCGACCTCGTGCACGCCCGGGTGCTGTTGGCCGAGGCCCTCCTGCTCGACGACGACGCCGCTGCCGCCCGGGAGGTGGCCGCACGGGCCGGTCGTGAGGCCGTCCGGCAGGGCATCCCCGGGTGGGCGGCCCTGGCCGCCTTCGCGCGGCTGCGCGCGCGGGAGGCCTCGGGCGTCCCTCCGGGCGTGCTCGTCGCCGCGGGGCGCCGCGTGGCGGGCGAGCTCGCGGACGCCGGATGGGTGACCCAGTCCCTCGACGCCCGGCTCCTCGTCGCCCGGACGGCCGTGCGGGCCGGCCGGCCGGACGAGGCCCGCGCCGCCCTCGACGCCGTGCGCCGGGCCGGCCGCCGCGGCCCGGCCGGCGTGCGGGTGCGCGCCTGGCACGCCGAGGCACTGCACCGACGGGCCGCCGGTGACCTCGCGGGCACCCGGTCCGCCGTGGCGTCCGGGCTGCGCGTCGTCGACGGTTTCCGGGCCGGCCTCGGTGCCACCGACCTGCGGGCCCACGCCGCGGTGCTGGCGGGCCGGCTCGGCGACCTCGGCGTGGAGGTCGCGCTCGAGTCGGGGCGGCCGGCGGGCGTCCTCGCCGCGGTCGAGGCCGCCCGGGCGGCCTCGCTCTGGCTGCGCCCCGCCCGGCCCCCCGACGACGACGAGCTCGCGGCGGACCTCGCCGAGCTCCGCCGGCTCGCGGCCGACCGCCGCTCGGGCGCCGTCGACCCGGGGTCGGGGACGGCCCGGCAGGCGGCGCTGGAGCGCGCGGTCCGCGACCGCGCCCGGCACGCGGCCGGCGCGGCCGGGCAGCCGCACGGGCCGCTCGAGCTCGGTGCCCTGCACGCGGCCCTCGGCGACCGGGTGCTCGTCGAGCTCGTCACCTCGGGCGGCTCGGTGTCCGCCGTCGTCGCGGCGGGCGGGCGCCTGCGGCTGGTGCCGCTGGCACCGGAGGCCGAGGTGGCTGCCGGCACCGACGCCCTGCTGGCCGGGCTGCGCTGGCTCGTCCCCGGCGGCGGACGGAGGGCGGACGGCGCGGCCGACCTGGTCCGCCGGGCCGCGGCCCGGCTCGACGCCCTCCTGCTCGGTCCGGCCCTGCGGGCGGCCGGCGTGCCCGGTGCCGGCCCAGCCGACGGGCGGCCCCTCGTGATCGTCCCGGGTGCCCGCCTGGGCGCCCTTCCCTGGGCCGCCCTGCCCACCCTGGCCGGGCGCCCGTTCACGGTCGCTCCGTCCGCCGGCGGATGGCTGCGGGCCGCGACGCAGGTCCACACCCCGGTCGGCAGGGTGCTCCTGGCCCACGGCCCGGGGCTGCCCGGCGCAGCGGCGGAGGTGCGCGCACTGGCCGCCGGCTACCCGGGAGCGCTCGCCCTCACCGGCGACGACGCGACGGTCACGGCCGTGCTGACGGCGATGGACGGTGCCGGCCTCGTGCACCTCGCGGCGCACGGACGGCTGCGGCTGGACAACCCGATGTTCTCGGCGCTGGCCCTCGCCGACGGCCCCCTCACCCTCCACGACCTCGAACGGCTGGGCGCTGCGCCGCGTCAGGTCGTCCTCGCCTCGTGCGACGCCGGGCTCGGTGCGGTGCACCCCCACGACGAGGTCGTCGGCCTGGCCACCGCCCTGCTCACCCTCGGCTCCGTGGCCGTCGTCGCGCCGGTTCTGGCCGTGCCCGACGACGCGACGGCCCGGCTCATGGCGGCCCTCCACCACGGCCTGCGCGCGGGTGCCGGGCCGGCCGACGCGCTCGCCGCCGCCCGCCGCAGGCTGGCGGCGGGCGACGGCGGTCCGGACGACGTCGTGGCGGCGGCGGCCTTCACGACCTTCGGGGCCGGGTGAGCGTGGGGCGGGCGCCGGCCGCCCCACGCTCCGGCGGTCAGGAGAGGAACAGCCGCTGCCCGGGGAAGATCTTCGTCGGGTCGGGGATCTTGTTGAGCGAGGCCAGCGTCGCCACCGAGGTCCCGAACCGCTGCGCGATCCGGAAGAGGTTGTCGCCCTGACGCACCACGTAGGTCGGCCGGGCCGCCGGTGCCGGCACCGCCCCGTGCGCGGCCTCGAAGAAGGCCTTCGTGTCGATCGGCCCGGGGTCCCAGTGACCGAACGACGGACCCTCCTTGTCGCCGTTCTGGCCCGGCACGTGGCAGTGGCCGAGCCACCCGCTCCACGCGGCGTACCTGGCGTAGGAGACGCGCAGGGTCGCCGCGTCGGCGTAGCTGCGCGCGGGCCGGGCGATCCAGCGGTCGGGGACGCCGTTGGCGCGGATGTCGCGCATCATCGCCCGGAAGTTCGGGCCGGGGCGCCAGTGCTTCGTGAACGGGTCGTCGGCCTGGGCGACGACCTCGATCTGGATGACCCGGGAGCCGAACTGGTTCGCCGAGTGCGCGCCGACCCCGGGCCTCAGTGACCGGGCGCCCCGGTCGAGGGGGAAGTACTGGCCGAGCCGGTCGGTGACCGGGTCGTAGAGGTAGTGCGGCTCGGAACGGCTCCCGGTGAGCGTCTCGTGCATCGCGGTGAACCAGTCGCCACCGGACGGGCTCACCGTGACGTGGAGGACGGCCTTGGCGGTGCCGCCGGCGAGCGGGCCGGACGAGCCGTGGGGGGAGAGGTCCTCCGCTTCCTTGGTCCAACGAGGTTTCATGACGTGCTCCTGTCCATCGAGGTGATGGCCCGGGTGATGCTCCGCGCGAGCGCCCTGATACGCGCCCCGGGCTCCAGCAACTCCCGAGGTTTCCTCCAGACAGCCGCCCGCCGCCCGTGGGAGCGTTCTCCCCGTGGCCGACACCGCAGCCCCGAGCGTCCTCGTCGTCGACGACGAGGAGAACATCGCCTACCTCGTCTCGTCCGCCCTGCGCCTCGCGGGGATGGAGGTCACGACCGCCGGCACCGGCGAGGAGGCCCTGGCGGTCGCCGCGCGCACCCGCCCCGACGCCGTCGTCCTCGACGTCATGCTCCCCGACCTCGACGGCTTCGAGGTGCTGCGCCGGCTGCGCACCACCGGGAGCGCGGCGCCGGTGCTCTTCCTCACCGCGCGCACCGACACCGCCGACCGGGTGCGCGGCCTGACGAGCGGCGGCGACGACTACATCACCAAGCCCTTCGCCCTCGAGGAGCTCGTGGCCCGGGTGCACGTGGCCCTGCGCCGGGCCGGGACGGGGGCCGCACCGAGCGCGCGGCACACCGTGCACGACCTCGTGCTCGACGAGGACCAGCACCGCGTGTGGCGCGGCGACACCGAGGTGCACCTCACGGCCACGGAGTTCAGTCTCCTGCGCATCCTCCTCACCAACGCCGGCCGGGTCGTCACCCGCGCGCAGATCCTCGACCACGTGTGGCAGTACGACTTCGCCGGCGAGACGGCGATCATCGAGTCGTTCGTCTCGACCCTGCGCAAGAAGGTCGACGCGAGGGGCCCGAAGCTCATCCACACGGTCCGCGGGGTCGGCTACACCGTCCGGGAGCCGTGATGACGCTGCGCCGCCGGCTCGTCGTCGCGGTGAGCGTGCTCGCCGTGCTGGCCGTCGTCGCCGGTGGTGCCGTCGTGCTCGTCCAGCGGGCCTTCCTGCTCGGCCGGCTCGACGCCCAGCTCGACGCGCTCGCCGCGAACCCGCGCGCCGTCCTCCTCGCGTCGCAGCGCGCCGACGGTGCGGTCGCCACCGCCGCCCTCAGCGACGTGTACGTCGGCCGGATGAGCGGCGACGGTCGGCTCGACGACCATCCTCGCGCCCCAGGCCGACCCCGGGCTCGTCCCGGCCCTCGACGCCCGGGGAGGAGGTCCTCACCCCTGCCGGTCGTGGCACCACCTCCGGTGTGGCGCAACGGGTCCGGGTGGTCACCGTGCCGCTGGCCAACGGTCGCGCGCAGGCGGTGATCGCCGTCGCGACGACGTCGGCCGACCTCACCACCCGCCGGCTCGCCCTCACCCTGCTGCTCACGGGCTCGTCTCGCCGCGTTCGTCGGCCTGCTCCTCTGGTGGGTCGACCGGCTCGGGCTGCGCCCGATCGCGCAGATGACCGACGCCGCCGACGCCATCACCGCCGGCGACACCGCGCGGCGCGTCCCACCCGGGCCGCCCGGCACGGAGGCGGCGCGGCTCGGTGAGGCGCTCAACACGATGATCGACACGACGACGGCGACGAACGAGCGGATGCGCCGGTTCGTCGCCGACGCCTCGCACGAGCTGCGCACGCCGCTCACCACGCTCGGGGGCTACGCCGCCCTGCACGCCGGCCGCCCCCGGGCCCCCTCGACGACACCGGGCGGGCCGACGTCGACGACGCGATGCGTCGCATCGGCGCCGAGGCGGCCCGGATGCGCCGGCTCGTCGACGGGCTGCTCGACCTCACCGGGCTCGACGCCCCCGACGCGCTGCGCCTCGAACCGGTCGACCTCGGCGCGGTCCTGCGCGACGTGACCTCCGACCTGCGCGTCGTCGCGCCCGGGCGGGAGGTCACGCTCGAGGCCCCCGACTCCCTCGCCGTCACCGCCGACCGCGACCGGGTGACCCAGGCCCTCGTCGGGCTGACCTCGAACGCGGTGCGGCACACCCCCGACGGCACGCCCGTCGCGCTGCGGGTGCTCACCCGTCCCGGCTGGGTACGGGTCGAGGTGGCCGACGCCGGCCCGGGCATCCCGCCGGAGCACCTCCCGCACCTCGTCGAGCGCTTCTACCGGGTCGACCGCTCCCGCTCCTCGGGCAGCGGCGGGTCGGGCCTGGGGCTGGCCGTCGTCGACGCCGTGGCGCGGGCCCACGGGGGGGCGCTCGACCGTCGCGTCCGAGCCGGGGCGGGGCAGCGTGTTCGGCCTCGAGCTGCCCGCCTGACCCCCGGCGCACCCTCGCGCGACCCTGTGGATGGGCTCGGCGGATGTCACCGAGCCGACGTACGGTGGGGTGTTCAGGTGACGCCCGCGCCGGGGTGTCCCGCGTGCGTGGGAGGAGGGTGCTCGTGGCCCGTGTCGTCACCGCCGGCCGGGTCGCCGAGCTGACCAACCGCGAGCTCGGGGAGGTCTGCGGCACCGTCACCGTCGCGCGCGGCCTGGCCTACGCGCGCGAGGGCCGCGTCGTCGACGTCGAGGTCTCCGCCGACGGCGCCCACGCCACCGGCTGGGTGGGGGGCAGCACGGGGCAGACGTACACCACGCACGTCGCCCTCCGGCCGCACGAGGAGACCGGGTCGGTGCCGCTGCGGCGCTGGCACAGCCAGTGCTCCTGCCCGGTGGCCGGCGACTGCAAGCACGCCGTCGCGGTCGCGGCCCGGGTGCGCGAGCTCTCCCCGCACCGGCCGTCCCCGACGAGCCGCCCACCTGGGAGCGGGCCCTCGGTGGCCTGCTCCTCGACGACACCCCGCGCGACGTCACCCCGGTCGGCCTGCTCATCGAGCCCGCGCGCCCGACCGCCGGGCGCGCCCGGGTGGCCGACGACACCGGGCGCGCCCAGCTGCGGCTGCGCCCCGTCGTCCCGGGGTGCGCGGCGCCTGGATCCGCACCGGGGTGTCGTGGGAGAGCTTCGCCGGCGGCTACTACGGGTACGGCCGCGTCGTCTACCCCGACGAGCACGTCGACGCGCTGACGGCCGTCGCCGACGCGCACCGCCGGTCGGTGCGCGCGTACGGGTACGGCCGGATGCCCGACGCCATCCTCCTCGACCACCTCGGCTCGGGCTGGGTCGGGCTGCTGCGGGCCGCCGACCGCGCCGGGGTCCGCCTGCTCACCGACCTCGGCGGCGACGGGGAGGTCGCCTTCGCCCCCGACCCCGCCGAGCTCGTCGTCGACATCGAGCGCACCCCCGACGGCGCCGCTCTCCACCCCCGGCTCGACCTGCCGGTCGAGGCCGGGCACCGACACCCACCTCGTCGGCTCCCCCGCCACGGGGTTCTGGCTGCGCGACGGCGGCACCCTCGTGCTCGGCTCGCTCGCCGAGCCCCTCGACGGCACCCGCCAGCGGCTGCTCGACCTCGGGGTGGTCGAGGTGCCCGAGGCCGACTGGACCCGGTTCACCGTCACCCACCTGCCCGGGCTGCGCCGCAAGGCCCGGGTCCGCAGCCTCTCCCCCGAGCTCGAGCTGCCCGACGTCGTGCCGCCCCGGCTGGCGCTCTTCGTCACCGTCGAGCCCGGGCACCGCACCCACCTGCGCTGGGCCTTCCGCTACGGCGGGTCCGGCGGCGTGCAGGTGCCCCTCGACTCCGACGAGCCCGACCCGATGCGCGACCGGGCGGCCGAGCGCCGCCTCGTCGAGCGAGCTGCGCGAGGTGCCCGACGCCGCCGGCTTCGCCCGCTGTGGCAGGTGGTCGCCCAGCAGCCCCGCCTCGTGCCGGAGGTGCGCTTCCACGGCTTCACGACCGTCGGGTTCAGCCGGCTGCTGCCGGTCCTCGAGGAGCTGCCGTTCCTCGACGTCGTCGTCGAGGGCGAGGTGGCCGAGTACAGCGAGGTCGACGAGGCGCCCCTCATCCAGGTGTCGACCCGCGACACCGGCGGGGGCTCGGGCGCGGCCACCGACTGGTTCGACCTCGAGATCGCGGTGACCGTGGCCGGCGAGGACGTCCCGCTCGCGCCGCTCATCGAGGCCCTGGCCCGCCAGCACGAGCACCTCATCCTCGACTCCGGCACGTGGTTCGCCCTCGACCGCCCCGAGCTCGAGGCGCTGCGCCGGCTCGTCGACGAGGCCCGCTCCCTCCAGGACAAGCCCACCGACCCGCTGCGCATCTCCGCGGTGCACGTCGGCCTCTGGGAGGAGCTCGCGGCCCTCGGGGTCGTCGACGAGCAGAGCGAGCGGTGGCAGCGCACCGTCGGCCGGCTCGTCGACGGCGGCGACCTCGCACCGGCCGAGGTCCCGGCCGGCCTCGACGCCACGCTGCGCCCGTACCAGGTCGACGGCTTCCGGTGGCTCTCGCTGCTCTGGGACTGCGGGCTCGGCGGCGTGCTCGCCGACGACATGGGCCTCGGCAAGACCGTGCAGATGCTCGCGATGGTGCTGCGCGCCCACGAGCGCGGCGAGCTCGAGCACCCCGTGCTCGTCGTCGCCCCCACGTCGGTGCTCTCGACGTGGGCGGGCGAGGCGGCGCGGTTCGCGCCCGGCCTGCGCACCGCCGTCGTCGAGCGCACCCGCGGCAAGGACGGCCGCAGCCTCGACGCCGTCGTCGACGGCGCCCAGCTCGTCATCACCTCGTACACGGTCGCCCGCATCGACGAGGCCTCGTGGCGCTCGCGCGAGTGGGGGGCGGTCGTGCTCGACGAGGCGCAGTTCGTCAAGAACCACCAGGCCAAGACCTACCAGGCGGTCCGGCGGCTCTCCGCGAGAGCGAAGTTCGCCATCACCGGTACTCCGCTGGAGAACTCGCTGATGGACCTCTGGTCGCTGCTGTCGATCGTCGCTCCCGGGCTCCACCCGCGGCCGGGGCGTTCAAGGAGCAGTGGGCCACCCCCATCGAGCGCGACGGCGACGCCGACCGGCTCGGCACGCTGCGCCGGCGCATCCGGCCGTTGATGCTGCGCCGCACCAAGGAGGCCGTGGCCACCGAGCTGCCGCCGAAGCAGGAGCAGGTGCTCACCGTCGACCTGCACCCGCGCCACCGGGCCGTCTACGACCGGCACCTCCAGCGCGAGCGGCAGCGGCTCCTCGGGCTCATCGACGACCTCGACGGCAACCGGATGGCGGTGCTGCGGGCGCTGACGGCGCTGCGCCAGCTCTCGCTCGACCCGTCGCTCGTCGACGAGCAGTACGCGGGGCTCGCCGAGTCGGCCAAGGTCGACGCCCTCGTCGAGCACGTCACCGAGCTGGCCGGCGAGGGGCACCGGGCGCTCGTGTTCTCGCAGTTCACGGGCTTCCTGGCGCTCGTGCGGCGGCGGTTCGAGGCCGAGGGCATCGCCTACGAGTACCTCGACGGCCGCACCCGCGACCGGGCCGAGCGGATCGCGGCCTTCCGCGAGGGCGACGCCCCCGTGTTCCTCATCTCGCTCAAGGCCGGCGGCTTCGGCCTCACCCTCACCGAGGCCGACTACGTCTTCGTCCTCGACCCGTGGTGGAACCCCGCCGCCGAGGCCCAGGCCATCGACCGGGCGCACCGCATCGGGCAGACCAAGCCGGTCAACGTCTACCGGCTGGTCTCGCGCGACACGGTCGAGGAGAAGGTCGTCGCCCTCCAGGAGCGCAAGCGCGACCTCTTCACCCGGGTCGTCGACGAGGGGTCGGTGATGGGCACCGCCCTCACCGCCGACGACCTGCGCGGCCTCCTCTCCGGCTGAGCCCGGGCCGGGTCTGGTCGGTGCCGGTCCGCCCGTGCCATGCTCGCCCCGACCGTGGTCCACGGCGCCGGGAGGTGCGTCTTGCGGCTGGAACCCCTGTACCGGCTGAGCTTCCGCTACCCGCAGTGGTGGTCGGCCGACCTCGGCGGCGGTGGGAGCGGCACCTGCACCTCGCCGAGGGTGAGGCGTCGGGCGGCCTCGCGGGTCGGTTCCGCGCGGTCAACACCCCGCTCCGCCGAGGCGACGGCACGTTCTGCCCGACCTGCGCGGGGTCGTCGAGACCGCGGAGGGCGCGACGGTCCTCCTCGAGCTGCGCGGGTACGGGCGTGCGTATCCGCCGGGGCGGCGTCAGGTCGTGGGGTCGGTGCTCCACCTCTGCGACGCCGAACCGTACCGCCGGCTCAACGACGTGGTCTGCGTGTGCACCGGAGAGGTGCGCGCGGCCGCCATGCGGGCACCGGCCCGGAGCTCGTCCTCGACGTGGCCGAGCTCGTCTGGGAGCCCATCGCACAGTGAGAGCACCTACGCTGGTCGGCATGTCCGGCCTCGCCGCCTTCGCCCGCCTCGTGCCGCTGGACCACGGCCTCTCGGTCGTCGTGTGCCGGCGCCCGGACCTCACGCCGGTCGCCTCGGTCGTCAACGCCGGCGTCCTGGCGCACCCGACGACCGGGGCCGAGTCGGTCGCGTTCGTCTCGCAGGGTGCCGCGCACCGGATGCGCTACCTGCGTCGGGACCCGTGGGCCACGGTGGTCATCCGCGCCGGCTGGGAGTGGGCCTCGGTCGAGGGCACCGCCTCGCTCATCGGCCCCGACGACCCGTGGCCCGGGTCAACGAGGAGCGGCTGCGGCTGCTGCTGCGCGAGGTCTTCACCGCGGCCGGCGGCACCCACGACGACTGGGACGAGTTCGACCGCGTGATGCGCGCCGAGCGCCGCGCCGCCGTCCTCGTGGCCCCGGTCCCCCGCGAGG
>CAVVYI010000025.1:0-27123 GCA_963752445.1 uncultured Actinomycetota bacterium
TCCTCGGTGTCACCGTTCGGGACGGCGTGGAGGAAGGCCGTGCGGTCCGCCGACGCGGCGACCCGGTCGCGGAAGAGGTGCCCGACACTGGGAGCCCGCCGGTCGAGCGCCCCCTGGTCGACGGGCTCGTCGGCGGGGGTGTGGATCTCCGGGGTCGCGCGAAGCATCGTGGACCGTCCTCGGCGTCGGTGACGTGGTGCGACGAATCCTGTCACAGCGTTCCCTCAGGTGGAACGTGACCGCGGCGCCTCCCGGTCAGGACGACCGGCGCTGGGTCGCGTCGACGAGGCCGACCGCGAGCCACGACACGAGCATCGAGGTCCCGCCGTAGGAGACGAAGGGCAGCGGCAGCCCGGTGACCGGAAGCAGCCCGATGTTCATCCCGACGTTCTCGACCACCTGGGCGGCCAGCCAGGCGGCGACCCCCACCCCGACCAGGCGCCCGAACGCGTCCTCGGCCCGGGCCGCGACGACCAGCACCCGGACGACGACCACCCCGAGCAGCACGACGAGGCCCGCCGCGCCGACGAAGCCGAGCTCCTCGGCGGCGACCGAGAAGACGAAGTCGTTGAGCTGGAACGGCACGAAGCCGCCCTGGGTGCGCGGCCCCTCCATGAACCCCTGCCCCCACATCCCGCCGCCGCCGACGGCCCGGCGCACCTGCGCGGTCTGGTAGCCGGCGCCCAGCGGGTCGGCGCTCGGGTCCGCGAACGCGGTGAGCCGGGCCCGCTGGTAGTCGCTGAGCAGTGGTGTGGTCCACGCCGCGACGCCGGCCGCCACGGCGAGCCCGACGGCCAGGGCCACCCATCGCCGTGGGGCCCCACCGACGAGGACGACCGCGAAGCCGAGCACGAGGAGGACGAGCGCGGTGCCGAGGTCGGGCTGCACGACGACGAGCCCCGTCGGAACCGCGACGAGGACGAGCGCGACGAGCAGCCGGCGCAGCCCCGGGTCGCTCCCGCGGTCCAGCACCGCCGCCAGCAGCCCCGCGAGCGCCAGGGTGAGGGCCACCTTGACCAGCTCGGCGGGCTGCAGGGTGAAGCCGGCCGTCAGGGGGATCCAGGAGCGGGAGCCGTTGATCGTCGCCCCGAGCGGGGTGCGGACGAGCAGGAGCAGGAGCACCCCCACCCCCCACGCCCAGGGGGCGAGCGCCCGGATCCGGTCGCGGCCGAGCCGGCTGACGGCGACGGCGACGGCGAGCCCCACCGCGGCGGTCACCAGGTGACGGACGAGGTAGGCGTCGCCCGCGGTCCGGACCGTGGCCGACCACACGAGCAGGGAGCCGACGACCGATGCTCCCCCGGCGGCGACGTAGAGCCCGACGTCGTGCCGGGTCCAGCCGCTCAGGCCGGAACGATCTTCGCCAGCAGCTCGCGGCACTGCGCGACGTCCCTCGCCATCGCGTCGGTGAGCTCGTCGATGCTCTCGAAGCGCAGGGTGGGCCGGATGTGGTCGACGAACTCGACCACGACGGTCTCGCCGTAGAGGTCGAGGTCGTCGCGGTCCAGGACGTAGGCCTCGACGGTGCGCCGGTCCTTGGTCTCGAAGGTGGGGTTGGTCCCGATGCTCACGGCGGCGGGCATCGTGCGGTCCGGCTCGCCGTCCTCGAGGTCGAGCCGGGTGAGCCACCCGGCGTAGACGCCCTCCTGCGGCACCAGGCCGAGGGACTCGGCGTCGAGGTTGGCGGTGGGGTAGCCGAGGTCGCGGCCGCGGTGGTTGCCGTGGACGACGGTGCCGACGACCCGGTGCGGGCGGCCGAGCACCGCTGCGGCGCCGGCGACGTCACCCCCGGCGAGGAACCGCCGGATCGCCGATGACGAGAAGCGCTCGCCGTCACCGACGTCCTCGAGCGCGATGACCTCGAAGCCGAACCGCTCCCCCAGCTCGCTGAGGGTGCTGACGTCGCCGGAGTTGCGGTATCCGAAGCGGGTGTCCTGGCCGACGACGACGCAGCGCGCGTCCAGTCCCTCGACGAAGACCGACCGGACGAACTCCTCGGGGCTCTGCTGTGCGAACTCGGGCGTGAACTCCAGGACGAGGAGGCCGTCGACCCCGGTGTCGGCGAGGAGGTCGTCGCGCACCCGGCCCGGGCGAGATGAGCTCGGGAGCGCGGTCCGGGTGGAGGACGGCCAGCGGGTGCGGGTCGAAGGTCACCGCCACGCTCGGCAGGTCCAGGCGCTGCCCGGCCTCGACGAGCGCCGCCAGCACCGCCTTGTGGCCGCGGTGCACGCCGTCGAAGTTGCCGAGCGTGAGCACGCAGGGCCGCAGGGCCTCGGGCGTGGAGGCGGGGTCGGACCATCGGTGCACGAGGGCCACTCTACGAACTCGCCGGGGCGAAGACGACGAGGGACCGCGCCGTGGATCCGGACTCGTCGAGCATGGCGACGAGGCTGCCGTCGGGGGCGAAGGCCGCGACCGGCGCCGCGTGTCCCGGGCGGGCGGAGCCGATCCGCTGCCCGTACCCGACGGCGCGGGCCTCGTCGGCCGCCAGCGACCGGGCCGGGAAGGCCATCCGGGCGGCGTCGGCCAGCGGGAGCACGGGCATCGCGTCGCCCTGCCGGTCCTCGAGGTCGGCCAGCGGATGGGCGTCGGAGAGCGCGAAGCCACCGACCCGGGTGCGGCGCAGTGCTGTGAGGTGGCCGCCGGTGCCGAGGGTCGACCCCGAGGTCGCGGGCCAGGGCCCGGACGTAGGTGCCGGAGGAGACGGTGACCTCGACGTCGACGTCGAGCACCGCCGTGCCGTCCGGGGCCCGGCCGGTCCGGGTGCCGAGGACGGCGAAGCGGGAGACGGTGACGGGCCGCGCCGGAAGGTCGACCTCCTCCCCCGCCCGGACCCGGTGGTAGGCCCGCTCGCCCTTGACCTTGATGGCGCTCACGGCGCTCGGGACCTGCTCGATGTCCCCGGTGAGCCCGGCGACGGCGACGTCCACGGCCTCGCGAGCGGCTCCGGCGGCGCCGGCGGACGCGGTGACCTCGCCCTCGGCGTCGTCGGTCACCGTCGCCTGCCCGAGCCGGACGGTCGCGGTGTAGTCCTTGTCGCAGCCGACGAGGAAGGTGAGCAGCTTCGTGGCCCGGCCCACACCGAGGACGAGGACACCGGTCGCCATCGGGTCCAGGGTCCCGGCGTGGCCGACCTTGCGGGTGGCGCACAGCCGGCGGGCCCGCGCGACCACGTCGTGGCTCGTCCAGTCCTGCGGCTTGTCGACGACCAGGAGGCCGTCGGGGGTGGGCGTGGCCTGCTCAGGCCGGGGCGGCACCCGGCTCCTCGGCGTCCTCGTCGCGCTCGACGCGGTACGGGTCGGCCTCGCCGGCGTAGGCCGCACCGACGGAGGACCGGGCGACCTCGGCGTCACGCTCCCGGGCCTCCCGGAGCAGGTCCTCGAGGTGGGCGGCGTTCTCCGGGATGGCGTCCGCGATCCACTCCAGGGTCGGGGTGAGCCGGATCCCGAGCTGCTTGCCGACGAACGAGCGCAGCCGGCCCTTGCTGCCCTCGAGGAGCCGGGCGGTCGTCTCGCGCTGCTCCTCGTCGCCGAAGACGGTGTAGAAGAGCGAGGCGTGCTGGAGGTCGCCGGTGACCCGGACGTCGGTGACCGTGACGAACCCGAGGTCGGGGTCCTTGACGATCGACTCGAGGTTCTCGGCGGTCACCGTCTTGATCCGGTCGGCGACCTTGCGGGCACGTGCTTCGTCGGCCACGGCTCCTCCTTCGCTCGTTGGGGCTGGGGCGGCATCCACCCTAGTCGCGCCATCGTCGTAGCATCGACCGCGTGGTGGAGGCCGGACGGGGAGTGCTGCGTACCCTGCGCAGCGGTCTCACCGTGCTCGTCGTCCTGGGCCTGGCGACCTCCGCGCACGTCCTCGGCGGTGGGCAGGCGCCCGGAGCCGTGGGCCTCGGCGTCATCGGCCTGGCGCTCGCCGGACCGGTGTGGTGGGCGGCAGGCCGCCGCCTGGGCACCGGACCGCTGGCCGCGCTGCTCGGCGCCGCGCAGGTGTTCGTCCACCTCTCGCTCATGGCGATGGCGCCCACGAGCGGCGGGTCCGCCACGGTGCACGTGCACGGTGGCCTGCCGCCGGGGATGGCGACCGGCCTGCCGGACGCTGCGGCGCCGATGGCGATGCACCACGGGCTCGGTGGGACGATGCTGCTGGCCCACACGGTGGCGACCGTCGTCACCGCCCTCGTGCTCGCGCGCGGCGAGGCCGCCTTGTGGCACGTGCGTCCGGGGGCTGCTGCCACGCCGGCCCGACGAGGTCCGCCGCCTCGTCGTCGTGGTCCGGCTGGCCGTCGCGTCCCCGGCGCCGCGGCCCGCCACCCGGTCCCCGCGCCCGCTCGGCGGCCGGGCTCCCCCGCTGCTCGTCTCCTGACCCGGACCTCACCACGAGGCTCCGGCGTCGCAGCGACCCCCGACACCCGGGTGCCGCCGGTCCGGCGCGCCCCGTTCCCCAGGAGACACGCAGTGCACCACACCATCACAGCCACCCGCCGGCTCGCGGCGACCGCGGCTCTCGCCGCCCTCGCCGCCGGCCTCACCGGGTGCGGCACGACGGCGGACGCGTCCGGCGACGGCGCCACCGCCTCGTCCGGCCCCGCCCTCACCCTCGACGACGGCTGGGTCAAGGCCGTCGACGACGCACCCTCCCCCGACGCCTCGGCGTCGACACCGCCCACGCCCGGGCCCACCTCGTCCTCCGGGGCGATGGGCGGGATGGACATGAGCGGGCCGATGACGGCGATGTTCGGCACCCTGCACAACGGCTCGTCGCAGCAGGTGACCATCTCGGCCGGCAGCTCGCCGGCGGCCGGCATGGTGCAGCTCCACGAGACGGTGAAGAACGCCTCGGGCAGCACCCAGATGCAGGAGAAGAAGGGAGGGTTCGTCCTGCCCCCGGGAGGCGACCTCACCCTCCAGCCCGGTGGTGACCACGTCATGCTCATGGACCTCACCGGGTCCCTCCGCAACGGCGACCGGACCTCGGTGACGCTCCAGACCTCGGCGGGCCCGGTGACCTTCACCGTCCCCGTCCGGGCGTTCACCGGCGCGCAGGAGTCCTACGCCCCCACCCCGTCCTCGTGACGGGCCGCCCCCACGGATCCGACGGAGAGCCGGCGGGTCCCCGCCGACGCGCCGTCCTGCTGTCGGGGCTCGCGGGCGCCGGCGCCGGTGTCATCACCGGCGCCGGCGCGGCCGTGGCGCGCGAGCAGCCGCCCGCGCCGCCACCGGACCCCCGGCTCACCGCCGCCCACGCGGTGGCGCGCGACTTCCGCGGCGCGACCCAGGCCGGCATCGTCGAGCCGCCGCCGTCCCACGCCGCGTTCGTCGCCTTCGACCTCCCGGCCGGCGCCGACCGGGACCTCGTGCGGCGTCTCCTCACCGTCTGGACCGACGACATCGAACGGCTGACGTCCGGGCGCGGGACGCTCACCGACCTCGAGCCGGAGCTCGCCGCCGTGCCGGCCTCGCTCACGGTCACGGTCGGCGTCGGGCCCCGGACGGTCGAGGCCGCCGGTGCCGAGCGTCCGGCATGGCTCGCGCCGTTGCCGGCGTTCCCGGAGATCGACCGGCTCCAGGACGCCTGGAGCGGCGGCGACGTCCTGCTCCAGGTGTGCGCGGACAGCCCGACGACCGTCGCACACGCCCAACGGCGGCTCACGACGTCGGCGGGCGACCTGGCGACGGTCCGCTGGGTCCAGCGCGGCTTCCGGGAGCCCTATCGGGGGCCGGGGTACCGATGCGCAACCTCCTCGGCCAGGTCGACGGCACGGTCCAGCCGGACGTCACGGGCATCGACGCCGACCTGCTCTGGGTGGGCGAGGACGGCCCGTCCTGGCTGCGGGGCGGCTCCTCGGTCGTGGTGCGGCGGATCGGGATGCTCCTGGACGCCTGGGACCGCGCCGACCGGGTCTCCCGCGAGAACGCGATCGGCCGGCGGCTCGACACCGGGGCGCCGGTGACCGGAGGGACGGTCGACATCGCCGGCCGACCTGCAGGCCACCGACGCCCTGGGCTTCCACGTCATCGACGACGCCGCCCACATGCGCCGGGCCCACGCGACGGCACCCCACGAGCGGTTCCTCCGCCGGCCGTACTCCTACGACGACGGCACCGCCGCCGAGACGCACTGGGGCTGGTCTTCGTCGCCTTCCAGGCCGACCCGGTGCGGCAGTTCGTCCCGGTCCAGCGCCGGCTGGCGGCGATGGACCTGCTCAACCTGTGGACCGTGCCGGTCGGCTCGGCGGTGTTCGCCGTGCTCCCCGGCGCCCGCCAGGGCGAGATCCTCGGCCAGGCGATGCTCGCCTGAGGGCTCCACCGAGTCGTCACACCCGTCGAGGGAACAGAACACGCCGCGCACCCCGAAGGGCACACGGCGTGTTCGTCGCTCGACCGCGAGGGTCGCTGCGCTCAGGCGCGCGGCTTCGCCCACGCAAGCGTGGGACCTGCCGCATCTCGTGACGATGCGGTCGGAGCCGCGCGCCCTCGCTGCGCTCAGGCGCGCGGCTTCTCGCGCATCTCGTAGGTGGTGATGAGGTCCTCGAGCTGGAGGTCGTTGTAGGACCCGAGGTTGATACCGCACTCGAAGCCCTCACGGACCTCGGTGACGTCGTCCTTGAACCGGCGCAGGCCGGCGACCTCGACGTTCTCGGCGACGACGACCCCGTTGCGGGTGATCCGCGCCTTGGTGCCGCGCCGGATCTCGCCGCTGCGGACGATCGAGCCGGCGATGTTGCCGAACTTGCTCGAGCGGAAGATCTCGCGGATCTCCGCCGAGCCGAGCTCGACCTCCTCGAACTCCGGCTTGAGCATGCCCTTGAGGGCCTGCTCGATCTCCTCGATCGCCTGGTAGATGACCGAGTAGTAGCGGATCTCGACGCCCTCGCGCTCGGCGACCTCGGCGTTCTGGCCCTCGGCCCGCACGTTGAAGCCGATGATGATCGCGTCGGACGCCATCGCGAGGTTGATGTTGTTCAGCGTGATGGCGCCGACGCCGCGGTCGATGATCCGCAGGTCGACCTCGTCGCCGACGTCGATCTGGAGCAGCGCGTCCTCGAGCGCCTCGACCGACCCCGACACGTCACCCTTGAGGATGAGGTTGAGGGTGTCGACCTTGCCCTGGGCGAGGGCCTCGTTGAGGTCCTCGAGCGAGATGCGCTTGCGGGCCTTGGCCAGGCTCGCCTGGCGGTCGGCCGCCTCGCGCTTCTCGGCGATCTGCCGGGCGGTGCGGTCGTCGGGGGCGACGACGAAGGTGTCGCCGGCCCGCGGCACCGAGGAGAGCCCGAGCACCTGGACGGGCCTGCGACGGGGTCGCCTCGTGGACGTTCTGGCCGTGCTCGTCGAGCATCGCCCGGACGCGGCCGTAGGCCGACCCCGTGACGATCGCGTCACCGACGTTGAGCGTGCCCGACTGGATGAGCACGGTCGCCGTGGCGCCGCGGCCCTTGTCGAGGTTGGCCTCGATCGCGACACCACGGGCGTCGCGGTCGGGGTTGGCCCGCAGGTCGAGGGCGGCGTCGGCCGTGAGGAGGACGGCCTCGAGCAGCTGGTCGATGTTCTGGCCCTGCTTCGCGGAGACGTCGACGAACATCGTCTCGCCGCCGTACTCCTCGGCGACGAGGTTGTACTCGGTGAGCTGCTGGCGGATCTTCTGCGGGTTCGCACCCTCGACGTCGATCTTGTTGACCGCGACGACGATCGGGACGTCCGCCGCCTGCATGTGGTTGAGCGCCTCGATGGTCTGCGGCATGACGCCGTCGTCGGCCGCCACCACGAGGATCGCGATGTCGGTGACCTTGGCGCCACGGGCGCGCATGGCGGTGAACGCCTCGTGACCCGGGGTGTCGATGAAGGTGATCGGACGGTCGGCACCCTCGTGCTCACGGTGCACCTGGTAGGCGCCGATGTGCTGGGTGATGCCGCCGGCCTCGCCGGCCACGACGTCCTCGTTGCGGATGGCGTCGAGCAGGCGGGTCTTGCCGTGGTCGACGTGGCCGACGACGGTGACCACCGGGGGCCGGGCCTCGAGGTCGTCCTCGTCCTCGGAGTCGATCCCGACGTCGAGGTCGATGTCGAAGGAGTCGTAGAGCTCGCGCTCCTCCTCCTCCGGGGAGACCATGCGGATGTCGTACCCGAGCTCGGAGCCGAGGAGCTTGAAGGTGTCCTCGTCGAGGCTCTGCGTGGCCGTGGCCATCTCGCCGAGGTGGAACATCACCGTGACGAGCGACGCCGGGTTGGCGTTGATCTTGTCGGCGAAGTCCGTGAGGCTCGCGCCCTGGCGGATCTGGACGACGGTCGAGCCGTCACCGCGGGGGACGCTGACGCCGCCGATCGACGGCGCCTGCATCTGCTCGAACTCCTGGCGCTTGGCGCGCTTGGACTTGCGGCCACGCTGCGGGCGACCGCCTCCGCGACCGAAGGCACCCTGCGTGCTGCCGCGACCACCACGACCACCGGGGCCGCCGGGACGGCCACCGAAGCCGCCGCCGCCGGGACGGCCGGCACCGGCACCGCCGGGACGGCCACCACGGGCCGGCCGGTCGCCGGGACGGGCGACCGCGCTGCGGTCGGGCATCATGCCGGGGCTGGGACGCGCCCCGCCCGGGCGCGGGGGCCCGCCGGGGCCGGTCGGGGCACCCGGGCCGGCGCCGGGGCGCTGACCCGGACGGCTCTGGGGCCGCGGCATGCCCTGGCTGGTCGCGAACGGGTTGTTGCCCGGGCGGGGGGCGGACTCGCGGCTGCGACCCATCCCCTGGCTCGGGGCGTACGGGTTGTTGCCGGGCCGGGGACCCGCCGGGCGCGGTGCGGGACGCGGGCCGGGAGTGGCACCGCCCTCACGCGCGGCAGGGGCCTCGGTGGCGGACTCGGCTGCCGGGGCGGCGGGGGCCGACGGA
Source organism: uncultured Actinomycetota bacterium (assembly GCA_963752445.1). GTDB lineage: Bacteria > Actinomycetota > Actinomycetes > Actinomycetales > Dermatophilaceae > Phycicoccus. Next base: position 8,885 of record CAVVYI010000025.1, read on the forward strand.
GCGGGCGCCGCGGGGGCGGCCGGAGCCGGAGCCGACGGGGTGGGAGCGGCCGGCGCCGGGGCCGCCGGTGCCTGGGCCGCCGGAGCCGCGGCGGCGGGGGCCGACGGTGCGGCCGGTGCCGGGGCGGCGGGGGCCTCCGTCGGCGGGGTCGCCGGGGGTGCCGGAGCGGCCGGTGCCGCTGCGGCCGGGGACGCTGCGGCCGGGGCGGCCTGCTTGGCGGGGGCCTTCTTGGCCGGGGCAGCCTTCTCGGCCGCCTTCTCGACGGGGAACTTCTCGTTGTAGCGCCGGACGACCGGGGCCTCGATCGTCGAGCTGGCGCTCTTGACGTACTCGCCCATCCCGTTCAGGCGCTCGAGGACGACCTTGCTGGTCTCCCCTCGCTCCTTCGCCAGGGCGCTCACACGGACTTTAGACACATCTCTCCTGTCCAGGTCCGTGCCGGGCGGCGCGGACCGTCGTTACAGCTGGGGGGTGCTCATCGCTGAGTACTCATCGGGTGCTCATTGCGTTCAAACCCGCTTCCGGTTCTCTTGCTCTCGCTGACGGTCTCCTGCGCGAGGTCCTCGACCCACCGGGCCACCGCGGTGGTGTCCGGGCCGGTGCTGCTGCGCAGCGCCCGGCCGAACGCCCGTCGACGGACGGCGAGGTCGAGACACGAGACGCTCGGGTGCAGCCATGCGCCGCGTCCCGGGCGACGGCGCTCGGGGTCGGGGACGACGGACGGACCGTGTTCCCCCTGCCCGAGGACCACTCGCAGGAGTGCCGACCGGCTATCCGTCCCGCGGCACCCGATGCACGTGCGCAACGGGCCCGATGGCCGGAGTCCAGTCCGGTCGGTCCGCACCAGTCTACCGCCTACCCGGCCCCGGGCGTGTCGCGGGGAGCCACGACCGCCGCCGCGGCGGGCTCGGTGTCGGACCGGATGTCGATCCGCCAGCCGGTGAGCTTGGCCGCGAGCCGGGCGTTCTGGCCCTCCCGACCGATGGCCAGCGACAGCTGGTAGTCGGGGACGACGACCCGCGCCGAGCGCAGCTTCGGGTCGACGATCTCGACCGCGCTGACCCGGGCCGGCGACAGGGCGGCCGCGATGAACTCGGCCGGGTCCTTGCTGAAGTCGACGATGTCGATCTTCTCGCCCTGGAGCTCGGCCATGACCGCCCGCACCCGCTGGCCCATCGGCCCGATGCACGCCCCCTTGGCGTTGAGGCCCGGCACCGTCGAGTGCACCGCCATCTTGGTGCGGTGGCCGGCCTCCCGGGCGAGGGCGGCGATCTCGACGCTGCCGTCGGCGATCTCGGGCACCTCGAGGGCGAACAGCTTGCGGACGAGGTTGGGGTGCGTGCGCGACAGCCCGATCTGCGGCCCGCGCAGCCCCCGCTTCACCGACACCACGAACGTGCGCAGCCGCTGGCCGTGCTGGTAGGACTCGCCCGGCACCTGCTCGGCGGCCGGGAGGATCCCCTCGACGGTGCCGAAGTCGACCGTGACGTGGCCGGGGTGCGGGCTCTGCTGGACGACGCCGGCGACGATGTCGCCCTCGCGGCCCTTGAAGTCGCCGAGGATGGCGTCGTCCTCGATGTCGCGCATCCGCTGGACGATCACCTGCCGGGCGGTCGCCGCCGCGACCCGCCCGAAGCCGGTCGGGGTGTCGTCGAACTCGGGGCCGAGCTCGCGGGTGGGCCGCAGGGGCTCGCCCTCCTCGTCGACCTCGCCCTCGGGCGCCGGCACCTCGGTCTCCTCGCGGGCCCAGATGACGACGTGGCCGGTGGCGCGGTCGAGCTCGGCCCGCGCGCTGCGGTAGTGGCCGTCGGTGCGCTGGTAGGCGAGCAACAGCGCCTGCTCGATGGCCGGGACGATGACGTCGAGCGAGATGCCGCGCTCGCGCTCGAGGGCGCGCAGGGCGGCGAGGTCGATGTCCACGGGGGTCAGCTCTCCTTGGGGTCGTCGGGCCGGGCGAACTCGACCTGGACGGCGGCCCGCTCGATGTCGGCGTAGGCCACGTCCACGGTGCGGGCGGGGGTCTTCCTCGTCGCGGGCACCTCGAGGGTCACGCCGTCCGGCCCCGCGGCGACGAGCCGACCGGTCGTCTCGTCCGCACCGGTGCGGACCTCGACGAGCCGACCGACGTTGCGTCGGAAGTGCCGCGGCTCGGTGAGCGGTCGGCCGACTCCCGGGGAGGAGACCTCGAGGGTGTAGGGCTGCTGGCCCATGACGTCGGAGACGTCGAGGGCCTCACCGACGGTGCGGGCGACCTCGGCCACGGCGTCGAGCGAGAGGGGGTCGGTGGGCGCCGTCACGACGTCGTCCACGGCCCCGAGGTCGCGGTCGACGAGGACGCGCACGACCCGGCGCTTGCCGGCGGGGGTCACGGCGACGTCCTCGAGGACCAGGCCGGACCCCTCCAGGGCCGCCTCGAGGACGGGTCGGACGTGGTCCGTGCTGACCATGGTCGGGGGCCTCCTCTCGCTGTGCAGTTCTCGTCCGGCACCTGCCGGGCCACCCACTGTAGGCCCCGCGGTCGGCGCCGCGCACCGTGGGAGGATGGGCGCCGTGCCGGTCCGAGACCCCCGGCGTCCCGGGCGGCGCCTCCTGCTGCTCGGTGCGGGGGCCACGCTCCTCGCGCCGCTCGGCGGCTGTGGCATCCGCCTCGAGGACGACGCTCCCCGGCTGCCCCTCGTCCCCGCCCGCACGCCCCTGCCCGGCGAGTCGCTGCTCGCCTCGCTGACCCGCGACTGCGACCACCTGGCCGCCCTGTGCCGGCGCTCCCCCGCCCGCCTCGCTCCGGCGCTCGCCGTCGTCCACGCCCGCCAGCACACCGTGCTGCGCACCGCCCTGGTCCGGGCCGGGGCACCGGGGCCGCTCGACGACCCGACCCCCTCGCCCGGGGCGAGCGCCACCCCCGCCCCGGCCACCGCCACCGCCCTCGGCGCCGCGGAGGCCACCGCAGCCGCCCAGTCGGCCCGCTTCGCCACCGTGGCCGACGCGCTGCGCGTCGCCGTCGCCGCCCTGCACGCCCAGCGCTTCGCGGCCGCGACCCTCCTCGGGTCCACGCCGCTCGTGCCCGGGGAGCCCCCGGAGGGTGACGTCGCCGAGGAGCCCGCGGCGGCGGTCGACGCGGCCGCCTACCTCCTCGAGGTCGCGGCGGCCCGCTCCACCGGCAGCCGGCGCCGCCGGGCCACGGTCACCCTCGCCGCCCTCCGGGCGCTCCACACCGACCTCGCCGCCGGCGGCACGGCGCCACCGCCGGCGCTCGGCCACCCCCTGCCGTTCCCGGTGCGCAGCGGCGCCGACGTCGACCGGCTCGTCACCGAGACCCTCACGACGCTGCGGGAGACCCTCGGTGCCGCCCTCCCGGCCCTCGTCGACCCGGGCTCGGCCGACGGCGTCGCGGCGGCCACCCGCTGGCTCGGCGCCGCCGAGGTCGAGGCACACCGCTGGGGGCTCCCTCTCGCCCCCTTCCCCGGGCTCGCGTGAGCGGCGTCGTCCTCCCGCCCGCCTGGGTGGCCCGGGTGTCGGCCTACCCGGCCGACGGCGGGCCGCCCGGTGCCGACTGGGTGCGCACGGTGCCCCGGCTCGTCGACGAGGCCCTCGCCCGGTGGGACCTCGTCGTCGACGGCGCGCCCCGCACCGGGTGGACCGCGCTCGTCGTGCCCGTCCGCCGCGGCGCGGAGGCGCTCGCCCTCAAGGTGGTCTGGCCCCACCCCGAGGCCGAGCACGAGGCCCTGGCCCTGCGCACCTGGGCCGGTGGGGCCGCCGTCCGCCTCGTCGCGGCCCTGCCGTCCGAGGGCCTGCTCCTCCTCGAGCGGCTCGACACCGAGGACCTCACCGCCACGTGGGACGAGGAGGCCTGCCGGGTCGTCGGCGGGCTGCTCCGGCGGCTCCACGTCCCGGCTCCGCCGCGGCTCCCGGGGCTCGGGGAGTACCTCGCCCCCCACCTGCACCGGATGGCCCACCGCCCGGCCGTGCCCCGACGCCTGGCCACGAGGACCGACGGGCTGGCCCGCGAGCTCCTCGGCGACGACCCCGGCCTGCTCCTGCACACCGACCTCCACTACGAGAACGTGCTCCGCTCGCCGGAGCGCGGGTGGACGGCCATCGACCCCAAGCCGGTGGCCGGCCACCCCGGCTTCGACCTCTGGCCGGTGCTGCGCAACCGCGCCGACGAGCTCGGCACCGGAGCCGCCTTCCGCTGGTCGGTGAGGCACCGCCTCGCGGTCGTCGCCGAGGCGGCCGGTGTCGACCCCGACGAGGCCCGGGCCTGGACCCTGCTCCGGGCCGGCATCGAGGTCAGCTGGGCGAGCGTCGTCGAGGGCGAGGAGGGGCTGACCACCTGCATCGCCCTCCACAAGGCCCTCGACGACTGACCCGCCCGACCGCCGTACGGTGGGCGGATGGCGAACCGGCTCGCGGACTCCCTCTCCCCCTACCTCCTCCAGCACGCGGAGAACCCGGTCGACTGGTGGGAGTGGGGCGACGAGGCCTTCGCCGAGGCCCGGCGGCGCGACGTGCCCGTGTTCCTGTCGGTGGGCTACGCCGCCTGCCACTGGTGCCACGTCATGGCCCACGAGTCGTTCGAGGACGACGAGGTCGCCCGCGCGCTCGGTGCCGGCTTCGTGGCCGTCAAGGTCGACCGCGAGGAGCGGCCCGACGTCGACGCCGTCTACATGGCGGCCACGACCGCCCTCACCGGGCACGGCGGCTGGCCGATGACCTGCCTGCTGACCCCCGACGGCGACCCCTTCTTCGCCGGGACCTACCTCCCGAAGGCGCAGCTGCTCGGGCTCCTCGAGAGCGCCGCGACGGTCTGGCGCGACCAGCGCGAGCAGGTGCTGGCCTCGGGGGCCCACGTCGCCGGGCGTCTGCGCGAGGCGACCGGGGCCCCGGAGGCGGCGGCCGTGCCGGCGGAGGTGCTCGACCGCGCCGCGGTCCGGTTGAGGTCGCAGTTCGACACCGCGAGAGGCGGGTTCGGCGGGGCTCCGAAGTTCCCGCCCTCGATGGTCCTCGAGTTCCTCCTGCGCCACCACGCACGCACCGGCTCACCCGACGCGCTGGCCATGGTCCGTGCGACCGCGGAGGCGATGGCTCGCGGCGGCATCTACGACCAGCTCGCGGGCGGCTTCGCGCGGTACTCCGTCGACGCCGCGTGGGTCGTCCCCCACTTCGAGAAGATGCTGTACGACAACGCCCTCCTGCTGCGCGTCTACAGCCACCTGTGGCGGACCACCGCAGACCCCCTGGCCCGCCGGGTCGCCGAGGAGACGGCCGACTTCATCGTCCGCGACCTCGGCACGCCCGAGGGCGCTTTCGCCTCGGCCCTCGACGCCGACACCGTCGTCGACGGGCACTCGCACGAGGGGCTCACCTACGCGTGGACACCCGCACAGCTCGTCGAGGTGCTCGGCGCCGACGACGGCGAGCGCGCCGCCGCCCTGCTCGGCGTGAGCGCGGAGGGCACCTTCGAGGCGGGGGCCTCCACGCTGCGCCTGCCGGCCGACCCCGACGACGCCGGCTGGTGGGCCGCGACGCGCGCCCGGCTGCTCGCGGCCCGCTCGGCCCGGCCGCAGCCCGCCCGCGACGACAAGGTCGTCACGGCGTGGAACGGGCTGGCCGTGGCCGCGCTGGCCGACGCCGGCACCCTGCTGGGCCGGCCCGACCTCGTCGCCGCCGCGGCCACGGCGGCCGACCACGTCCTCGCCACGCACCGCGTCGACGGGGTGCTGCGCCGCACCTCGCGGGCCGGTGCCGTCTCCGGCGCGCCGGCCGTCCTCGACGACCACGGCGACCTCGCGGAGGGTCTCCTCGCCCTGCACCAGGCCACCGGCGCAGCGCGGTGGCTCACCGCCGCGGGCGAGGTCCTCGACACCGCGCTCGCCCGGTTCGTCGACGCGGAGGGGACCGTCCACGACACGGCGCACGACGCCCCCGGCCTCTTCGCCCGCCCCGCGAACCGCAGCGACAACGCCGAGCCGTCCGGTGCCGCGGCGCTGGCCGGCGCCCTGCTGACCCGGGCCGCCCTCACCGGGACACCGGCCGACCGCGAGGCGGCCGAGCAGGTCCTCGCGGCCGGCGGGTCGGTCGCCGCGGCCGAGCCCCGCTTCGCCGGGTGGACCCTCGCCGTCGCGGAGGCGCTCGCCGCCGGCCCGCTCCAGGTCGCCGTGGTCGGTGACGGCGCGGAGGTCGAGGCGCTCCTCGCCGTCGTCCGGGCCTGCCCGTCGCCCGGGCTCGTGCACGTGGCCGGCCCGCCGGACGCGCCCGGCATCCCGCTGCTCGCGGGGCGCCCCCTCGTGGACGGGCGGCCGTCGGCCTACGTGTGCCGCGGCTTCGTCTGCGACCGGCCGGTCACCGATGTCGCGGACCTCGCAGCCGCGCTGGCCCGGGCCTGAGCGCTGCGGGTCGCCACCCCACGGCGAGGGTCAGGGCCCGCCGTGGGGTGGCCCCGCGGACACCGGGAGGCACAGAGGGAAGGCGTCCGACGACGAGGCGTCGGCCGCCGCCATCCCGGCGTCCGCCGACCCGGCCGCGTACCCGGGGGGCACGGTGGGCCGGGCCGAGCGAGCCCGCCCCACGAGGAGGTCGGACCGCTGGGTCGAGGAGGAACGGCGCGGTCCGGGAGGCCCGGAGGGCGACGTGGGGAAACACCTGGAGCGGGACCGCGCGCGGGAGCCGGCGCGACGGCGCGTGGCGCGGCGCGAGCATCCGCTCCGGGCGCGGCGATGTGACGCCGACGGCCCGGAGGTGCGGTGGAGACACCAAGGGACAGCCTGTGCTCGAGCCGGGCTCCCCTGCTGAAACCCGACGGAACGTCCCGAAGATAGCAGTGGGCCGGGCTCCGCGGCAGGCCCGCGACCGGCCCGGCGCCGGGCGGTCGAGGGTCCGGGCGCCGGCGGCCGGCGCCGCGGGTCAGAGGACCGTGAGCCGGTACTGCGGGGCGCGGTCGGCGAGCAGTGCGCGGGTGCGGTCCGGGTCGACCCAGGCGGCCGTGGCCCAGACGTCGGCCCACGTGAGGTCGGGGCCGGTGACGGTGCAGGAACCCGGCCGCTCCACCGGTCGGCCGGTGCGGGGGTCGACGACGTGCCCGCCGCGGGCCGCGGCGCCGGAGGTGGCGACCGCCCCGCGCCGCAGCATCACGACGTCGGCCACCCGGCCGGGAGCGAGGGGGTCCTCGAGGCCGATCCGCCACGTGGGGGCCGCCGCGGACGGACCCGGGCCGGCACCGACGACGACGTCGCCGCCGGCCCCGATGCTGTAGGCCAGCTCGGGAACGACGTCGAGGTGGGCCGCCGCGCCCGCGACCGCCCAGCCCTTGACGAGCCCGGTGGGGTCGAACACGACCCGGCCCCCGGGCCGCGAGCGCCAGGCGCGGAAGAGGCCGTCGGTGCGCTCCTCGGCCTCCAGGGCGAGGTCGGTGACGTCGGCCACCCAGGCGTGAACCTCGTCGGTCTCGTGGTGCTGGAGGCGCAGCAGGTCGCTGTCGGCACGCCACGTCGAGAGCACCTCGTCGACCCGGCGCAGGTGGGCGAAGACGCGCCCGACCGCGGCCACGACGTCCGGGCGGGTGGGCTCGACGGCGCGGACGTGGACGCTCACGGCGGTGCCCATCACGTGCTCAACCCAGGCCCGGCGGGCGAGGACGGGCGGGGGCGGCGCGGCGGGGGTCACGGGGATCTCGGCGGTGATCATCAGAGGTTGGCCTGGTCGATCGCGGACTGCAGCGACTGGATGTAGCCGTCCGAGGTGTACGTGGCGCCCGAGACCATGTCGATGCCGGCGCCCTGGGCCTGCACCACCTCGCCGTTGAGGACCGGCACGGCGTAGGAGTTGATCTCCTGGTCGCGACGGTCGTTCCACGGCACCTGGGTGACGATGGACTTGGTGATCTTCCCGCTCCTGACGGTGATCTCGACCTGGACGGGCCCGAACTGGGTCATGATCGCGTCGCCGGTGAACGTCCCCGACGAGGCGGCGGAGGACGAGGAGCCGGACGAGCCGGTGCTGCCGGAGCCCGTGCTGCCCGAGCCCGTCGAGCCGCTGCCGCTCGTCGACCCCGAGCCGCTCCCCGCGCCGGACGGGTCCTCGGAGCCCGAGCCGCTCGTCGACCCCGACCCGGCCCGAGGACCCGAGGACCCGGCGGATCCGGCGGACCCCGAGGTCCCGGCGGCGCCCCCCGTGCCGTTGGCCGTGCCGGCGGCGACGATGCTCGTGCCGGTGCCCGACCCCGTCGAGGTGTGGTAGCTGAAGAGCAGCACGAGGGCCGAGACGGTGCTCAGCACCCAGGTCGTGATCCGTCGCATCGGAGGTGTCCTTCGCGGTGGTGGTGGTCAGTAGGCGAAGCGCTCGAGGTGGACGGCCGCGGGCGGCACACCGGCCTCGAGGGCGGCGGCGCGCACGGCGGTCATCCAGCCGTCGGTGCCGCAGACGTAGACGTCGTGAGCCGCCAGGTCGGGGACGATCTCGAGCAGGGCCCGGGTGTCGGTGAGGTGCGCGGCCTGGCGCGGGAGCCAGCTCTCGCGGCCACGGATGCGGTGGCCCTCCACCTGGAGGTACCGGGCCCCGCGGGCCGCGGCCAGCGAGCGCATCTCGTCGGCGAGGACGGCCTCGCGGGCCGAGCGCACCCGGTGCACCACCGTGACGTCGCCCGGCGCCTGCGGCAGCTCCTCGAGCAGGGCCCGCATCGGCGTGATGCCGATGCCCGAGCCCATGAGGAGCACCTTGCGCCGCTCGCGGACGCCGCCGTGCATCCGGCCGTACGGGCCCTCGACGAGCACGCGCGTGCCGGGACGCAGGCCGGCCAGCCGGGCCGAGCCGTCACCGACGTGGGACGCCGTGAAGCGCAGCGTCCGACCGTCCGGCGCCGCCGACACCGAGTAGGGGTTGGCGCGGGTCCAGCCCGGGCCGTCGAGGAAGCGCCAGTGGAGGAACTGGCCGGCCCGCACGGGCAGGTGGCGCACGCCGTCGCCGCCGACCGTGACCGTCGTGACGCCCGGACCCTCGCTGCGCACGTCGAGCACCCGCAGGGGCGAGCGGAGCGAGCGCCACAGCGGGACGCCCACCCGGTACACGAGGACGGCGGCGGCCGTCACCGCCCACAGGGTCCACCAGAACACGGTGGCCGTCGTGGAGCGGAGGAACTCCGCGCCGGTCCACAGCTGGTGCGGGAGGACGAGGCCGGCCCCGAGGTAGCCGTAGAGGTGGATGAGGTGCCACGACTCGTAGCGCAGGCGCCGCCGGGCCCGCTTCACCGAGGTGACGACGACCATGACGAGCGCGCCCGTGCCGGCGAAGGCGAGGAGCATCCCCGGGTAGTTGACGACGAAGTCCCAGGTGGTGCCCCAGATCCCGAGCGGGCCGGATGCGGCGTACCCGAGGGTGATGAGCACGACGTGGGCCATGAGGAGGGTGAAGGAGGTGAAGCCGACGAGCCGGTGCGTGCGGGCCAGCTCGTCCTGGCCCCAGGCCTGCTCGACCCAGGGCACGCGGGCCATGAGGAGCACCTGGACCAGCAATAGCGACGACGCGACGAGCCCGGTGAGCCGGCCCGTGGAGGTGAAGAAGCCCGACCACGTGGCGAGGGCCTGCACCCCTCCGCCCTGCACCCAGAGGGCGACGACGGCGAGGTTGACCGCCCAGCCCGCCGCACCGGTCGCGTCACGCCACCAGCGAGGGACCGGGATCAGCGCGCGGCGGGGGCGTCCCCGGTGCCGCTCGGTCCCCGAGAACGCCTCGTCGGGCGTGGCGGTGCTCGTCGTCATGCCCCCACTCTCGTGCCGTTCCCTATGCGTCACCTGTGAGCGTGGTCGGTGTCCGCCGTGAACGCGGGGGCGACGTGCACGCACGGCATGGAAACGCTTGCGCACTTCCGACAGAATGCGCTCCGTGAGCGCACCGGTGCCCCCGCCCCCTCCCCTGCCCGCGACGGGGTGCAGCGCCGAGCGCACCGAGATGCTGCAGGCCCGGCTCGAGCGCTGGTGGCCCGACCTCCACGCCGGGCTCGCGGCGGCCTACGGGGCCGACCGGGCGGAGCGCACGGGGGCCGAGCTCGTCACCCGCGCGGCCCGCTCCTACGCGCGGCGCCCCGACCGGCTGCACCGCCGCGACCTCGAGCGGCTGCTGCGGCCGGACTGGCTCCAGGAGCCGTCGATGGTGGGCTACGCGGCGTACACCGAGCGCTTCGCCGAGGACCTCCCCGGGGTGCAGGAGCGCCTCCCGTACCTCGAGGAGCTCGGGGTGCGCTACCTCCACCTCATGCCGCTGCTGCGGACCCGAGAGGGCGACAACGACGGCGGCTACGCCGTGGTCGACTACCGGCAGGTCCGCAGCGACCTCGGGACGATGGACGACCTCGGCGCCCTCGCCGACGCCCTGCACGAGCGCGGGATGAGCCTCGTCCTCGACCTCGTGCTCAACCACGTCGCCCGCGAGCACGTGTGGGCCCGGCGGGCGCGGGAGGGCACCCTGCGCTACCGCTCGTACTTCCACGTCTTCGCGGACCGGCGGCTCCCGGACGCCTACGAGCGCACCCTGCCCGAGGTCTTCCCCGACTTCGCCCCGGGCAACTTCACGTGGGACGAGGACCTGCGCGGCTGGGTCTGGACGACGTTCAACGCGTGGCAGTGGGACGTCAACTGGGGCAACCCCGACGTCCTCGTCGAGTACGCCGAGATCATCCTCGAGCTCGCGAACCGCGGCGTCGACGTGCTCCGGCTCGACGCGATCGCCTTCATCTGGAAGCGGCTCGGCACCGACTGCCAGGGCCAGCCCGAGGTGCACGCGCTCACCCAGGTGCTGCGCGCCGTCACCCGGATCGCCTGCCCCGCGGTCGCCTTCAAGGCCGAGGCCATCGTCGCGCCGACCAAGCTGCTCGCCTACCTCGGGCAGGGCGAGCACACCGGGAAGGTGAGCGACCTCGCGTACCACAACAGCCTCATGGTGCAGGTGTGGTCGATGCTCGCCGCCCGCGACGTGCGCCTGGCCGCGCGGGCCCTCGGGGCGCTGCCGCGCAAGCCGCCGTCGGCGACCTGGCTCACCTACCTGCGCTGCCACGACGACATCGGCTGGGCGGTCATGGACGAGGACGCCGCGGCGGTCGGGGTCACCGGCCCGGGGCACCGGCACTTCCTCGCCGACTGGTACTCCGGCGACTTCTGGGGCTCCCCGGCGCGCGGCCTCGTCTTCCAGTTCAACCCCGACACCGGCGACCGGCGCACCTCCGGGACCGCCGCCTCGCTCGTCGGGCTCGAGGCGGCCGAGGAGCCGGCCGAGGTCGACGAGGCGGTCGCGGCCCTCCGGCTCGCCCACGCGGTGGTCCTCGGGTGGGGCGGGATCCCCGTCATCTGGAGCGGCGACGAGCTCGGCCAGCCGAACGACCCCGACTGGGCCGGCGAGCCGGGGCACGAGGGCGACAACCGCTGGGCCCACCGACCCCGGCTCGACCTCGAACGGGTGGCGCGACGCCACGACCCCCTGACGGTCGGCGGGCGCGTCTTCGGCGACCTCGTCACCCTCGTCCGGGCGCGGGCCGACCTGCCGCACCTCCACGGGTCGGTGGAGTCCGTCGTCGGGCCGGTCGACGACCCCGGTGTGCTCGTCGTCCTGCGCGACCACCCGCTCGGCCGCTTCGCGGGCGTCTACAACGTCACGCCGGAACCGCGGGCCTGGCCGGGGTGGCGGGTGGACGAGCTGGGGCTCGCCGGTGCCGTCGACGCCCTCACCGGCGAGCCGTTGCCCCGGGGTGCCGACGGCGACGTGCACCTCCCCCCGTACGCCGCCCTCTGGCTCACCACCCCCCGCCCCTGACTCACCAGAGGCCGAGGACGTCGCCGCCGATCCGGACGGTGAAGGCGACGACGACGACGACGAACACGACCCGGATGAAGCCGCTGCCGCGGGCCACCGCGGTGCGGGCCCCGACGTAGCCGCCGAGCAGGTTCGTCGCCGCCATCACCGCCCCGACCGCCCACACGACGTGCCCGCCGGGCGCGAAGACGGTGAGCGCCCCGAGGTTCGTCGCCAGGTTGGTGATCTTGGCCTTGGCGCTCGCCTCGAGGAACGCGTAGCCGAGCAGGCCGACGAGGGCGAAGACGAGGAACGACCCCGTCCCCGGACCCAGCGCCCCGTCGTACACGCCGATGACGAAGCCGGTGAGCACCGCCGCGGTCGTGTGCCGGGCCCCCGACCACCGCAGCCGGGTCAGCTCGCCGACCGACGGCTTGAGCAGCGTGTAGGCCCCGACGACGACGAGCATGACGAGGATGACGGGGTTGAAGGCCGACTTCGGGATGTGCAGCCCGAGCAGCGCCCCGCCGATCGCCCCGACGTAGGCCACCCCCGCCATGGGCAGCGCCGTCCGCAGGTCGGGGCGGACCCGCCGGTAGTACGTCACCGAGGCCGTCGCCGTCCCCCACACCGAGCCGAACTTGTTCGTCGCCAGCACCTGGGCGGGCGTCGCGCCGGGGAGTCCGAGCAGCAGGGCGGGCAGCTGCACCAGCCCCCCGCCGCCGACGACGGCGTCGACCCAGCCCGCGAGGAACCCGGCGAGGCCGAGCAGGGCGAGGACGTGCGGGGCGACGTCAGCCATCGGACGCCGAGCGCCGCCCGCACACCGGGCTCACCCGGCGACCCAGCCGTCGACGATGGCGAGGACGTCGAGGAGCTCGTGGGCGCGGGCGTCGGGCACCGCGGTCACCTCGACCCGCTGGTTCTCGGGCAGCACCGAGTGCGGCACCCAGATGGCCCGCATGCCCACCTGCTGCGGACCGTGGACGTCCTCGAACATCCGGTCACCGACGTAGACGGCCCGCTCCGGGGCCACGTCGAGCGCGGCGCAGATGGCCCGGAACGCCTCGGGGTGCGGCTTCACGTGGTCGAGCTCGCTCGAGTAGAGGTCGGCGTCGACCAGGTCGAGCACACCGTCGCGGGCGAAGATCTCGCGGTGGTACTCGCGCGTCCAGATGGTGTTCGACAGCACACCGACGGCGATACCCCTCTCCCGCAACCCCTCCCACACCGGGCGGACCTGCGGGTCGGTGAGGGTGTGCGGCTCCCAGAAGCGCCGGTAGGCGGCCAGCGCGAGGTGGTGCCGGTCGTGCGCGGCGTCGACCCCGGCCTCGTCGAGGATCTCCGCGAGGGACGCCGACGAGTGCTCGTCCCGCCCTCGACGCCACGCCGAGGCCTCGACGGCGAGGATGCGGTCGGCCAGCCGGTGCGCCTCGTCGAGGTCGGCCTGCGACACCTCGTCGGAGTCGACGGGCACACCGTGCACCTCGCGGGCGAAGACCCGCCACTGCTCGGGCAGGTCGACGTCGTGCCACGGCGTGAGGGTGCCACCCCAGTCGAAGACGACGGCCTCGACGGGGCGGGTCACGCGCGGCCGATCTCGGCGAGGACCTCCGCGACCGCCGACGCGACGGGGATGTCGCGCCGCTCCCCCGAGCGCCGGTCCTTGAGCTCGAGCGTGCCGTCGGCGAGCCCCCGGCCGACGACCACGATGGTCGGTACGCCGATGAGCTCGGCGTCCTTGAACTTCACGCCGGGAGAAGCCTGCCGACGATCGTCGAGGAGCACCTCGACCCCCTCGGCCTCGAGGGCCCGGGTGAGCTCCTCGGCGTGGATGGCGACGGCCTCGTCCTTGCCGGTGGCGACGACGTGGACGTCGGCGGGCGCCAGGGCACGGGGCCAGACCAGCCCGAGCTCGTCGTGGTTGCCCTCGGCCACGCAGGCGACGGCTCGCGAGACGCCGACGCCGTACGAGCCCATGACGACGGTGCGCAGCTTCCCGTTCTCGTCGAGCACCTTGAGGTCGAGGGCCTCGGCGTACTTGGTGCCCAGCTGGAAGACGTGCCCCATCTCGATGCCGCGCGCCGACTCCAGCTCGTGCCCGCACGAGGGGCAGGCGTCGCCCGGGCGCACCTCGGCCGCCTCGATGGTGCCGTCGGCGGTGAAGTCGCGCCCGGCGACGAGGTCGAGGACGTGCTGCCCGGGCCCGTCGGCGCCGGTGACCCACACCGTCCCGTCGACGACACGCGGGTCGAGGAGGTAGCGGATGCCCGAGGCCTTCCCGGCACCGAGCACGCCGGGGCCGATGTAGCCCTTGGTGAGCGCGGGGTTGGCCGCGAAGTCGGTCTCGGTGAAGGCCTCGACCGCGGCCGGCTCGACCTGGGCACCGAGCCGCTTCTCGTCGACCTCGCGGTCGCCGGGCAGGCCGATGGCCAGCGGCTCACGGGTGCCGTCGGGGTGCACGAGCATGACGATGACGTTCTTCAGCGTGTCGGCCGCGGTCCACCCCCGGCCGTCGGAGCGGGGGAACGCCGACTCGAGGTGAGCGACGAGGGTGTCGATCGTCGGGGTGCCGGGGGTGTCCTCGACGTGGGCGGCCGGCACCCCGGAGGCGTCGAGGGCGTCGGGCACCGGAACCCTCACGGCCTCGACGTTCGCGGCGTAGCCGCAGTGCGGGCAGCGGACGTAGGTGTCCTCGCCGTTCTCCGCCGTCGCGAGGAACTCCTCGGACTTCGAGCCGCCCATCGCACCGGCCATCGCCTCGACGATGACGTAGTGGAAGCCCAGCCGGTCGAAGATGCGCACGTAGGCGTCGCGGTGCAGCTGGTAGCTCTTGTCGAGCCCGGCGTCGTCGAGGTCGAAGGAGTAGCTGTCCTTCATGACGAACTCGCGCCCGCGCAGGAGCCCGGCCCGGGGCCGTGCCTCGTCGCGGTACTTGGTCTGGATCTGGTAGATCGCCAGGGGCAGGTCCTTGTACGACGAGTACAGGTCCTTGACCGCGAGGGTGAACATCTCCTCGTGCGTCGGCCCGAGGAGGTAGTCGCCGCCCTTGCGGTCCTGGAGCCGGAAGACGTTGTCGCCGTACTCGTCCCACCGCCCGGACGCCTGGTAGGGCTCGCGCGGCAGCAGCGCCGGGAACAGCAGCTCCTGCGACCCGATGGCGTCCATCTCCTCGCGGACGATCGCCTCGACACGACGGAGCACCCGCAGCCCGAGCGGCAGCCAGGTGTAGATGCCCGGGCTGACCCGGCGGATGTAGCCCGCCCGGACGAGGAGCTGGTGGCTCGGGACCTCCGCGTCCGCCGGGTTCTCGCGAAGGGTTCGCAGGAACAGGGTCGACATGCGCATGGCCACGGGAGGGCTCCTGGGGGCGGTCGGGCGGAGGACCACGCAAGGATAACGACCGCCGGCCCCGGGCCCGGCACCCGTTTCCCGCGGCGCTCAGGCGGTGAGGACGCTCTGGCCCAGCACGAGGACCCCCATGGCCAGGACGAACCACCCGAACACCGTGCGCAGGCGGTCCTGGGGGATCCGACCCGAGAGCAGCCCGCCGACCACGCTGCCGCCCACCGCGGCGGCCGTGACCGCGAGCGCGAAGGGCCAGTCGAGGCGCACCGCGTGGAGGTGACCCGCCAGGCCGGCCGCGCTGTTCATCGCGATGACGAGCAGCGAGGTGCCGACCGCGGCCGCCATCGGCAGCCCGCCGAGGAGCACGAGGGCCGGGACGACGAGGAACCCGCCGCCGGCGCCCACGGTGCCGGTGACGAGCCCGACGCCCACACCCTGGAGCAGCGAGGTGGCCGGTCGGGGACGGGGCCGGGCGGACGGGTCCCGCCGGCCGCGGATCATGGCGACCGCCGTGACGAGCATCATCACCGCGAAGAGGACGAGGAGCAGCCAGCCCGGCAGCAGCGCGGACAACCGCCCCCCGGCGTAGGCGCCGACCATGGCCGCGAGCCCGAAGGTCAGCCCGGTGCGCCACGCCACCCGCCCGGCGAGGGCGTGGGGCACGAGGGCGGCCGCACTGGTGACGCCGACGACGAGCAGCGAGGTGGCGATGGCCTCCGTGGGCGCGGTGCCCGCGACGTAGACGAGGAGTGGGACGGCGAGGACGGACCCGCCGCCGCCGAGCAGGCCGAGGGAGACACCCACGGCCACGGCGAGGACGAGGGTCAGCCAGAGCACGTCGTCACCATACCCCACCGGGTATATGGTCGACGACTCATCCTCGGTCGACCTGCTCGTACCTCGCCCGGACCCCGGCGTCGGCGAAGCCGAGCCGGAGGTAGAGCGCGTGGGCGGGGTTGTCGACGTTGACGGTCAGCCAGACCGCGTCGCACCCCGCCTTGTGCAGGGTGCGCAGCGACCGGGCGACGAGGTGGGCGCCGAGGCCCCTCCCCCGCCACGCCGGGACCACCCCCACCTGGTCGACCCAGTCGTCGGTGAGGGTGACGAACCCCGCCGGGCGGCCCGTGTCGTCGACGACGACCCGTGAGCGGGTCGGTCGGAAGCCGGGCTCGTCGGCGACGTCGTGCACCCACTCCTCCAGGGACGGGTCGGGGAAGCCGGGCCGCTCCGCGAAGGAGGCCCGGTAGGCCGCGTGGAACAGCGACGCCGTCGTCGCGTCCCACGGCAGGGCCCGCAGCCCCGGCGGGCGGCGGATGCGCGGGACCTCGACGAGGTCGTGCCGCATCACGTGCTCGGCGAAGGTGCGCACCAGTCCGAGCCGGTGGAGGAACGGCTCGGTGTCCGCCGAGGTCGTCTCGAGGACGACGCGCAGGAGGTTGCCCCCGGACCGCTCCTCGCACCAGCGGGCGAGCTCACCGCCGAGCCCCCGGTGCCGGGCCGAGGGCCGCACCATCCCCGTCGCCGCCCGCCGTCCGGTGCCGTCGACGAACACCCCGGCCGCGGCGACGAGGTCACCGGTCTCGTCCCGCCCGCCGATCCCGGCACCCGCGAGGTAGTGGCGCCGGAGCATCGGCTCGCCCGCGAGGAGCGGAAGGCCCCCGTCGGCGTGCAGGCAGGCCCGGGCGAGCTCGGCCAGCGCCGGGAGGTCGGCCTCGGTGAGGGGCGACCACGCGACGACGGCCACGTCAGGCCGCCCGGCTCACAGCAGGACCGTCATGAACTCGCCGGCCCCGCGGAACCCCAGGTGGTCGTAGGTGGCCCGCGCGGCGGCGTTGAAGTCGTTGACGTAGAGGGAGACCACCGGCGCCCCGCCGAGCATCACCTGCTCGACGACCGAGGCGAGGAGGGGGACGGCCAGGCCCTGCCCGCGCAGCCGCGGCGCCACCCACACCCCCTGGAGCTGGGCGCAGCCGAGGGCCAGGCTGCCGACGTCGGTCTTGAAGACGACCTCGCCGTCCTCGACGACGACGTAGGTGTGGCCGCGGGCGACGAGGCTCGCGAGCGAGGCGCGGTAGCCGCGGCTGGAGCCGCTGTACGGGCGGTAGCCGATCTCCGCCGTGAACATGTGCTCGGCGGCGGGCAGGACGAGGTCGACCTCGTCGGGCCGGGCCGGGCGCACCCGCTCGTCGAGGGTGACGCCGAGCGCGGACGGGGGCTGGTGCGCGACGAGCAGCGGCTGGTGCTCGCGGACCGCCCGCGGGCTGCCCCAGCCGCCCTCGAGGTGGGCCCAGAGCCCCTCGACCTCCTCGCGCGGGCCGAACACCGAGGCCGCCCGCCCGCGCCAGCGCCGCAGGCGGTCGGCGAAGTGCGGCTGGTCGGCGCCCGTGGTGCCGACGGGGACGATGTTCGCGCTCGCCCAGCACAGCGAGCGCATCTCGCCGCCCTCGCGGTGACCGAGGACCGAGCCCAGCGAGCCGGTGCGGGCCCCCTCGAGGATGCGCGCCGCGACGAAGACCCCGCGGGGCAGGTCGCGCGCGCACACCGCGAGGGCGTCGTCACGGTCGGCCAGCGAGAGCGGCCGCACCGGGGATCGGGTCCGCAGCACGTACCCAGCCTAGGGCCGCGGCCCCTGCAGCACCGGTCGCTCGAGGTCGGTGTTGTCGAGGACCCACGTCGCCCGGCTCGGCGGGTCGACCTCAGCGAGGTAGAGACGCTGCCCGCCGACGTAGCGCGCGTTCGCGGCCGACTCCGGGTCGGCGGCGTCCGCGCCGACCGCGCCGAACCGCGCGTTGCCCCTGGGGACCGACACCGCGAAGGGCACCCCGACCCAGACCGAGGCGTCCCACAGGTCCGCGAGCTCGGGGCGGTGCAGGAAGATCCCGTCGAGGAGCAGGACCGCGTCGGGTCCCGCGGGCGGCTCGGGCGGGAGCTCGAGCCGGGCCTCGCGCTCGACGTCGTGGACCGCCCGCGTCCACGGAGTGCCGTCGCGGAACGGCGCCACGAGCAGGTCGCGGATCGCGGCGTGGTCGTACTGGTCGCGGTAGAACGTCTCCGGCGTGCGGCCCCGGGCGTACCGCTCGGCCGCCCGTGGGCGGTGGGGGCACGAAGGCGTCGAGGGC
>CAVVYI010000026.1:0-22402 GCA_963752445.1 uncultured Actinomycetota bacterium
GAACGCCTGAGCGCACCCCGCTCCACCGACGCCGCCCGGTTCCGCGAAGGATCGGGCGGCGTCGCCGCGTCCGGCGTCAAGGTCGCGTCAGGACCGCGTCAACACCACGTACGGGTGCCCCGAGCGGGCCGGCCCCGTGCTGGGCTGGGGCCATGGACGCGCGCGGTGACCACACCCTCCTCCGCTCCGCCGCGACCTTCGGGCCGCTGGTGGTCGGGGCGTTGCTCGGGCTCGTCCGCGACGGCGTGGGCCCGGCGCCGGCCGCGCTCGTCCTCGTGCTCGCCGTCGTCGCCGTGTCGGCCGCCGGGGACCGGATCTCGGGCGTCCTCGCCGCGCTGAGCGCCGCCCTCGGGTACGACGTCTTCCTCACCGTGCCCTACTACAGCCTCGCCATCGCCGGGCGCCAGGACATCGAGCTCGTCGCCGCCCTGGTGCTCGTCGGGCTCGCCGTCAGCGAGATCGCGCTGCGCGGTCGGCGGGCGCAGGCGACCTCGGCGCGCCGGGAGGGCTACCTGTCGGGCGTGGCCGCGCTCCTCGACCTCCCGGCCGGCTCGAGCGGGGCCGACCGGGGGGAGGCCCTCGCCCGGGCCGTGGCCGAGGTCGTGGGTCCCGACCGGGCCGGGTGGCAGGCCGGCCCCCCCGACCGTCGCGACGCCGTGGTGCGCGAGGACGGCGAGCTCGTGCTCGACGGGCGGGTGATCGACCCCGTCCGGGAGGGGCTGCCGACGGACCGGGTCACGGCGGTCCCGGCGGTGCACGAGGGGGAGGTCGTCGGCCACGTGGCCCTCGTCGCCGCCACCCGCGTGGTGCGGCCCAGCCGCGAGCAGCTGCGGGTCGCAGCCCTGCTCGTGCGCGTCGGGGGCCGGGTCGCGCCCGGACCCGGCGCCCGCCGCTGACCGGGGCTGCGCCCGCGCGTTGCGCTGTCAGCGAACCGGCGCGACGCGCCGGGGCGGTGGGCGGTTCAATGGGTGCGGCACGACCGCCCGACGGGTAGCGTCGGGGGCGTTGTCGAGCGAGGTGGAGGACCAACCAGTGGCGCGCGTCGGAGAGACCAGTGACCTCTTGAAGTGCTCCTTCTGCGGCAAGTCGCAGAAGCAGGTCAAGAAGCTCATCGCCGGGCCCGGGGTGTACATCTGCGACGAGTGCATCGACCTCTGCAACGAGATCATCGAGGAGGAGCTCGCGGAGTCGGGCGACCTCGGTCTCGACGAGCTGCCCAAGCCGCGCGAGATCTTCGACTTCCTCGAGAACTACGTCATCGGCCAGGACGTCGCGAAGAAGGCCCTCGCCGTCGCCGTCTACAACCACTACAAGCGCATCCAGGCCGGTGAGGGCAGCACGGGCAAGAAGGACGCCGAGCACGTCGACATCGCCAAGTCGAACATCCTCCTCATCGGACCCACCGGCTGCGGCAAGACCTACCTCGCCCAGACCCTGGCCAAGATGCTCAACGTGCCCTTCGCCATCGCCGACGCCACGGCGCTCACCGAGGCCGGCTACGTCGGGGAGGACGTCGAGAACATCCTCCTCAAGCTCATCCAGGCGGCCGACTACGACGTCAAGAAGGCCGAGACGGGGATCATCTACATCGACGAGGTCGACAAGATCGCCCGCAAGAGCGAGAACCCGTCGATCACCCGCGACGTCTCCGGCGAGGGCGTCCAGCAGGCCCTCCTGAAGATCCTCGAGGGCACGACGGCGTCGGTGCCGCCACAGGGTGGGCGCAAGCACCCCCACCAGGAGTTCATCCAGATCGACACGACGAACGTCCTGTTCATCGTCGGCGGGGCGTTCGCCGGGCTCGAGAAGCTCATCGAGTCGCGCAACGGCAAGAAGGGCCTCGGCTTCGGCTCCGAGCTGCACACGCCCAAGGACCTCGCCCAGAGCATCGGCGAGGTGATGCCCGAGGACCTCATGAAGTTCGGGCTCATCCCCGAGTTCATCGGTCGCCTTCCCGTCATCACGACGGTCTCGCCGCTCGACATCTCGGCCCTGGTCCGCATCCTCACCGAGCCGCGCAACGCCCTCGTCAAGCAGTACCAGAAGATGTTCGAGATCGACGGCGTCGTCCTCGAGTTCAGCGACGACGCCATCGAGGCCGTCGCCGAGCAGGCCCTCGCCCGCGGCACGGGCGCGCGCGGCCTGCGGGCGATCATGGAGGAGGTCCTCCTCCCGACGATGTTCGACGTGCCGAGCGACGACGAGATCGCCAAGGTCCTCCTCACCCGCGACGTCGTCCTCAAGAACGTCAACCCGACCATCGTGCGGCACGACGCCGAGGGTGGCCGCAAGCGCACACCGCGCAAGCGTTCGGCCTGACCCCCCGGGGCACCCACCCGTGGCGACCCCCTTCCGGCTCCGGGCAGGTGACACCGGACCCGTCCAGCAGTCCCCGGTGACCTGCGGCTCCGCGTGCCTCACCGTGGCCCGGATGCTCGTCGACCCGGTCTTCGCCTCGTGGGTGCGCACGGGGACGCCGCGGCCGCCCGGGGCCCCATCCGGCGACACCGAGCCCGAGCGGTTCGCCGCCTACGAGCGGATCGTCATGCGCCGCACCAACGGGGTGCTCGCGGGCGGACGCCGGCCGAACCTGCCGTGGCCCCGGGCCTTCGGCACCCCTCCCTGGGGCGCCCTCCACGAGCTCGAGTACGGCGCCAGCCGGCTCGGCACCCGGTACACCGTCGAGCTGCTGCGCGGCGCCGACGAGTACGGGCTCGTCGAGCGGTACGACACCCTCGTCGACGTCGTCGCCGACGGGGAGCCCGGCCTGCTCTACCTCGGCAACCGGGTGCTGCCCCGGCACGTGGTCCTCGTGCTCCCCGGGGACGGCGACCGGATGCTCGACGTCTACGACCCCGGCACCGGGCGGGTCGACCACCTGCGCCGCGACGCGGTCGTGCAGCACCGGATGCGACTGTCCGGCTGGGACGTGCCGTGGGTCGCGGTGCGGCCGAACGGGCTGCGCCGGGTCGAGGTGCGCGCGGCCGCCCCGTCCCTCGGCCCCGCCCCGGCCTGACGTCGCGCTGGGTGCAGGTCGACCGCGCTCCGGTCCGCCTCGCACCTCCTCACCCGTCGAGTGAACAGAACACGCCGTATGCGCAGGACCGCACACGGCGTGTTCTGTTCACTCGACGGGGTGGGGCCGCCGGGGTCGGGGTGCCGGGCGGCTCAGGCGGGGGTCTTGGCCACCGGCACGAGCTCGAGGTCGCGGGTGGCCACCTCGTCGCCCTCGGCGTAGTCGAGGGTCCCGGTGAGCCGCCCCGCCGCGCGCAGGTCGGCCTCGCCGGTGCGGACGTGCTCGAGCACGGCGCTCGGGCCGACGATGGTCGCCGTCGGCACCTCGGCCCGCATCCCGACCTTGGCCTCGGACTTGGCCTTGCGCACCACCGCGAGGGCGGCGGCGACCGCCTCGAGGACCGCCGGGTCGCCGCCCTCGGGCACCTCGTCGACCGTCGGCCACGCGGCGCGGTGCACGGAGCCGTCGTGGGTCCAGCTCCAGACCTCCTCGGTGACGTACGGGAGGACCGGGGCCAGCAGCCGCAGCACGACGTCGAGGGTCAGCCGCAGCGTCGCCCGCGCCGACGCCGCGCCGGCCTCGCCGCGGGTGCCGTAGGCGCGGTCCTTGACGAGCTCGAGGTAGTCGTCGCAGAAGGTCCAGAAGAACGACTCGGTCGCCTCGAGGCTGCGGGTGTAGTCCCACGCCTCGAAGCCGGCCGTGGCCCGGGCGACGACGTCGCGGAGCATCGCGAGCACCGCGCGGTCCAGCGGCTCGGTGACCTGGGCCGCGAGGTCGCCCGAGACCGCCCCGAAGGACAGCGCGAACTTGCTCGCGTTGAGGATCTTGATGGCCAGCCGGCGCCCCACCTTGATCTGGCCGGTGTCGTAGGCCGCGTCGGTGCCGAGCCGGCCGCTGGCCGCCCAGTAGCGCACGGCGTCGGCGGAGTGCTCGACCACGACGTCCTCGGGGGTGACGAGGTTGCCCTTGGACTTGCTCATCTTCTTGCGGTCCGGGTCGAGGATCCAGCCGGAGATGGCGGCGTTGGTCCACGGCACCGTGCCGTGCTCGTAGAAGGCCCGGACGACCGTGGCGAACAGCCAGGTGCGGATGATGTCGTGGGCCTGGGGGCGGACGTCCATCGGGAAGACCTTCGCGAAGACCGGGTCGGGCTCGCCGGTGCCGTCGCCCCGCCAGCCGCCGGCGATCTGCGGCGTCAGAGCGAGGACGTGGCCCAGGTGTCGAGGACGTCGGGGTCGCCGACGAAGCCACCGGGCACGCCGCGCTGGTCGGCGGTGTACCCGGGCGGCGCCTGCGCGGCGGGGTCGACGGGCAGGTCGGCCTCGTCGGGCAGGATCGGGTGGTCGTGGTCGGGCTCGCCGTCGGCGTCGACCGGGTACCAGACGGGGATCGGCACCCCGAAGAAGCGCTGGCGGGAGACGAGCCAGTCGCCGTTGAGGCCCTCGACCCAGTTCGCGTAGCGCGAGCGCATGAAGGGCGGGTGGAAGTCGATCGCCTGGCCCTGCCCGACGAGCTTGTCGTTGAGCTCGCGCTCGCGCCCGCCGTTGCGGATGTACCACTGGCGGGTCGTGACGATCTCGAGCGGCTTCTCGCCGCGCTCGTAGAAGTTCGCCTTGCGCTGCGTGGGCGTCGGCTCGCCGTCGAGGTCGCCGGACTCGCGCAGGGCGCCGACGACGGCCTCCCGGGCGCTGAACGCGGTCTTCCCGGCCAGCTGGTCGGCGTACAGCGCGGCGCCCGGCGGAGCCGCGAGCCACTCGGGCACCTCGCCCTGGAAGCGACCCGTGCGGGTGACCACCGAGCGGGTGGGCAGCCGCAGCTCGCGCCACCACAGGACGTCGGTGAGGTCACCGAAGGTGCAGCACATCGCGATGCCGGCGCCCTTGTCCATCTCGGCCATCGGGTGGGCCAGACCGGCACCTCCACCGCGAAGAGCGGGGTGCGCACGGTCGTGCCGAACAGCGGCTGGTAGCGCTCGTCGTCGGGGTGGGCGATGAGGGCGACGCAGCTCGGGATGAGCTCGGGGCGGGTCGTCTCGATGTACACCGGCCCGTCGGCGCCGTGGAAGGCGACCCGGTGGTAGGCGCCGGGGTAGTCGCGCGCCTCGAGCTCGGCCTGGGCGACGGCGGTCTGGAAGGTGACGTCCCACAGGCCCGGGGCCTCGGCCTGGTAGGCCTCGCCGCGGCGGACGTTGCGCAGGAAGCCCTGCTGCGAGGTGGCCCGCGAGCGGTCGTCGATCGTGCGGTAGGAGATCGCCCAGTCGAGGCTGAACCCGAGCCGGCGGAAGAGCGACTCGAAGGCCTCCTCGTCCTTGACCGTCAGCTCGTCGCACAGCTCGATGAAGTTCTGCCGCGACACGGGCTGCTCGTCAGCGGCCTTCGTGCTGCGGGCGTCCCCCCGGAACGGCGGGGTGAAGTCGGGGTCGTACGGGAGGGACGCGTCGCCGCGCACCCCGTAGTAGTTCTGGACGCGCTTCTCGGTGGGCAGGCCGTTGTCGTCCCACCCGATCGGGTAGAAGACGTTGAAGCCGGCCATCCGCTTGTAGCGGGCCATGCAGTCGGTGTGGGTGTAGCTGAAGACGTGCCCCATGTGCAGCGAGCCGCTGGCCGTGGGCGGGGGCGTGTCGATCGAGAACACGGCCGAGCGCGGCCCGGCGAGGGCCGCCTCGCGGTCGAAGGCGTAGGTGGCCTGCTCCTGCCATACCGCGGCCCACTTGTCCTCGAGGCCGTCCAGGGACGGCCGGTCCGGGATGGCGGAGGCGGTGGTGGGGTCGGGCGCGGTCATGGCCGACATTCTCACAGACCGGGCAGGGCGGTCCCACCCCGGTTCACGCCGTGCGGCGGCGGCGGGCGAGGCGGACCAGCGCGAGGCCGAGCAGGGCGCTCGTCGACGCGACGCCCACCCAGAGGACCTGGCGGCGGTCGGCGGCGCGGGGGTCGACGACCACCGACACCGGGAGGCGGCTCGTCGGGACGCTGCGGGGGGAGGCGGGGGCGGCGCCGGGCAGCGGCGGCCCGGCGAGGTCGGCGTCGAGGACGGCGGTGAGGGCCTCGACCGGCTGGACCACCCCCCAGCCGACGGCGTCGTCGCGGGCGTCGCGCCGCAGGCGGGCCGCCGTGACCTCGAGCCGGTGCGCCCACAGGTCGGGGGACTCGTGGGGGAAGCGCTCGGCGACGAGGGCAGCGGCGGCGCTCACGTAGCCCGCCGCGTAGCTCGTCGAGCCGGCCTCGGCGTCGAGGTAGCAGTCGCCCCACGACCCGTACGTCGTGAGGACCTGCACCCCGGGGGCCGCGACGTCGACGTCGCCACCCCGCACCGAGCCGGCCGCCGCCGTGTCGTCGGCCGTCGTCGCCGCGACGCCGAGCACGCCCGGGTACGCGGCGGGGTACCGCGGGCCGGTGACGGGGGCGGAGTCGGTGGAGTTCCCCGCCGACGCGACGACCAGGG
This sequence comes from uncultured Actinomycetota bacterium, assembly GCA_963752445.1. Classification (GTDB taxonomy): domain Bacteria; phylum Actinomycetota; class Actinomycetes; order Actinomycetales; family Dermatophilaceae; genus Phycicoccus. The sequence goes on from CAVVYI010000026.1 coordinate 6,461, forward strand.
CCCCCGCCGACCGCGCGTGCCGGACCGCCGCGCGCAGCCCGGGGTCGTCGGTGCCCGTGCTCAGCGAGACGTTGACGACCTGCGCCCCGTGGTCGGCCGCCCACACGATGCCGGCCGCGAGGCTCGCGGCGTCGGTGTCGCCGCCCTCTTCCGGCGCGCGCTCGTCGGGGACGACCTTGACCGGGAGGATCCGGGCGCCCGGCGCGAGCCCCTCGACCCCCGAGCGCGGTCCGATCCCGCGCGCCGCGACGATGCCGGCCACCGCGGTGCCGTGCAGCCGGGCGTCGGTGCGGGCGGAGCCGCCGACGACGCTGTGCCCCTCGAGGACGACGCCGGCGGGGAAGTGGGCGTTCTCGGCGACGCCGGTGTCGACGACGGCGACGGTGACGCCGGAGCCGGTGGCCAGGGTCCAGGCCCGGCGGGCGGCGAGCCGCACGAGGGCCGGCGGGGTGTCGGTGACGTACCGGGTGTGCCCCTCCTGGCACTGCTCCCCGGCGGCGGGGAGGGCGGCGACCGGCCCGGCGACGGGTGCGGCCGCGGCCGGTGCGGCCCCGGCCGACAGCGCCACGGAGAGGGGGACCGCCAGGAGCGCGAGCGCCCGGCGCACGGCCGTCATGACGCCCCGGACACCACGGTGCGGGCGGCGTCGGTGCCCAGCTCGGGTCCGGGCCGGAACAGCTCGGTCCAGGCGACCGGGACCGGCACGACGTCCTCCGGGGTGTAGCCGAGGCGGGCGAGCACCTCGGTGTCGGCGCCGACCACCGCGTACGCGGTGGCGGTCTGGTCGACCGCGAGCACGGGGCCCTGGCCGAGGACCTGGCCCGAGACCGCGCGGACCAGGGCGCCGGACCCCGTGTCGACCGTCGTGCGGTTCCGCTCGGCGTCGGGCGGGTCGTCCGCCACCGTCGTCAGGGCCACCTGCGGGGGCGTGCCCGCCGCCGCGGTGAGGGTCACGCACGGCGTGCTCTCGAGCACCGTCGGGAGGGTGTCGGGCCAGTCGGTCGGCGAGGTGCGCTGCGGCTCGACGCGCAGCCGGGCGATCTGCGCCGCCTGGACGGGCACGTCCTGCGTCGTCGCCCCGGAGCCGAGGCGGTACATCGCGAGGGCGAGGTCGGGGAGCGGCTCGAGGGCGCCCTCGGGGGTGACGAGGTAGTGCCGGGTGTCGTTCTCGAGCCGGAGCACCGACCCGACCGTGGCGCCGACGGGGAGGCCGGGCAGCGGCTTGCCGAGGTCGTCGAGGCTCAGCGGACCGAGGCGGGTGCCCTCGGGGAAGAGGTTGAGCCACGCGGCCGGGGCGGCCACGGGGGGACGCCCGTCGAGGCGCAGGGCGACCGAGACCGCCGAGACGTCGCGGGAGGCGACCGGGTAGCGCATCCCGCCCTGGACGACGAACACCGCGGTGCCGGAACGGACCAGCACGGCCGAGCCCTCGGCCGGGCGGGCGGCCCGGCGCGGCCCGATGGCCGTCGACACCTGCTGGCCCGAACCGAGGCAGGAGACCCACCCGCTGTCGACGAGCCGGTCGGCGGGGGCCAGCGAGTCGGGGGCGCCGACGATGCCGAGGGTCGGTCCCCGGTCGATGTCGGCGAGCTCGTCGTCGGGGACGGCGACCACCTTGAACTGGTCGGACGGGATGAGCAGGCGGGCGCTCGTGGTGTTGACCACGGGGTGGAGCACGCCCTTGACCGAGACGTACCGGGCACCGCTGTCCTCGGCGATGACGAGCCGGTCGTTCGTCCAGTCGTCGGGCAGCGAGGAGCGCAGCCAGCCGAAGGCCATGCTGCCGAGGACGAGGACCACGGTGAGGGCCAGCCCGCCGACGACCGCCCGCAGCGGCCGGTCCGGCTCCACCTCGCGCCCCCCCGGGGCCCCGCTGACGAACGCCGTGGTGAGCCGACGCCGGCTGAACGACTGGGCCTCGACGAGGTCCTTCTTCGTCGCCACGTCAGAGGACCCCGATGGTCGCGGCGGCCAGGGGCAGCAGGGCGACGAGGGCGACGCCGTCGAGGGCGTCGGCGACGCGGCCGAGCCGCACCCGGGTCCGGGGAGCGAGCACGGCGAGGGTGACCACGACCGCCCCGGTCGTGCCGAGGAGCACCGCGAGCGCGGGGCGCCACGTCGGGTGGGAGAGCGCGGCGACGACGGCGGCCAGCGCGAGGCCCAGGACGCCGGAGCCCATCGCGAGGACCACGGTGGTGCGGGTGCGGCTGTGCCGCGTGCGCAGGAGCGTGGCCACGCAGCCGGCGACGACGAGGCCCGTGCCCGCGAGGCCGCTCGCCGCGAGCTGCGGGGTCGTGACCAGGGCCGTGCCCCCGGCGGCCAGGGCGATGGCGACCATGACGTCGTGGCCACGGGCGACCTGGGCGCGCACCCGGTCGCGGTCCACCTCGGGGACCGGGCCCTCGATCTCGGCGTCGGTGCGCGGCGGGTTCGTCGAGAGCCGGCTGGAGGAGAGTCCCACCCAGGGCAGCACGTTGCCGAGGACCACCGCCACGACGTGGACGACGGCGCTCGAGGTCGTGAGCGGGACGTCCGCGACGCCCGAGGCGACCCCGATGGCGGTCGCGGCGACCCCGACGACCGCGCCGGCGGCGAGCACGAGCCGGTGCGTCCCGACGGCCAGGGCGGCGAGCAGCGCGACGACGGCGACGGCGGGACCGACGAGGACCAGCCCGCGACCCCAGAGCGGGTCGGCGGGCGAGAGGGCGCTGCCGGCGACGGCCGCGAAGGCGAGCGCGGTGAGGCCGAGGGCGAGGGCCCCGCCCGACTGGGCCCGGGTGTGCAGCACGCCCGCCGCCCCGACGAGGAGCAGGGCGACCGCCACCGAGACCGCCGCGACGAGGGCGCCGGAGTCGCGCGCCGTGAACAGGGCCCAGGCGGCGCAGAGGAAGAACACGGTGGCCGCGCCGACGGCCGTGCCGGCGCTGTGCCGGGCCGTCCACGGCGCGAACTGGGTCTCGACGACGTCGGCGACGGCCTCGACGACGTCGTCGTAGACCTTCTCGGTGCTGGGGTCGACCACCTCGAGCGAGAGCACGGTGCCGTCGGTGATGCCCTGGGCCGCGAGGGACCGGTCGGGGTCGACGAGCATGCCACCGCCCGCGACGAGCCGGAAGCCGTGGGAGGCCTGCTCGGTGTCGAGCACGCCGAGCTCGCGGGCCAGCTCGGGCACGATCTCCACGACCGGGATGCCGCCCGGCACGCCGAGGTCGGCGCGGCGGGTGCCCGACGACACGGACACGCGCACGAGCGACGCGGCGGCGCTGGTCTGGCTCACGGTGTGGACTCTCCCCTCCGGCGGAAACACCGGCGGTGCCGGTCCGACGGGCTCCGAGCATAGACGCGCGACCTCCGGGGAGTTCTCCCCATCGACCGGATCCACGTGGCACCGTAGTGTCGAGGGCAGGACGAGGGGCCGGTACGGACTCGTCTGCAGGACACCAGCCCTTCAGGGGGACAGTGGAATCGACCGCGGCACGATCGACGTCGCACGAAGGAAGGACACACCGATGGGTGACCAGTTCAGGGCCGGCGCAGGCGTCGTCAAGGCCAGTGCCGAGATCGTCTCGGTCGCACGAGGGGACCTGCGCACGCAGGTCAACAACCTCCGCACGCAGATGGAGGCCGTCAAGGCGCACTGGGAGGGCCAGGGGGCCCAGAGCTTCCAGCAGGTCAGCGAGGCCTGGAAGGTCCAGACCCAGGACATCGTCGACGTGCTCGACACCTTCGAGGCCAACCTCACCGGGACGCAGCGTCAGTACGACGCGGACGACCAGGCGTCGGCCTCCAACCTCAGCAAGTACAGCAGCATGCTCGGCAACGGCTGAGCGGACGAAGGGGATACCCATGGGTGACGGAATCAAGGTCGGCGGCGCCGGCATCGACACGATGGTCGACGAGATGCACAAGGGCCTCACGGCCATCGAGACGCGCCTCGCCGACATGAAGAGCGACCTCAGCAAGTACGTCGAGCAGTGGGACGGCTCGGCCCGCGCGGCGTACTCGCAGGCGCAGGCCGACTGGGAGAAGCAGATCCAGGAGTGCAAGCAGCTCCTCCACGACGTCCGCCAGGCGGTCATCCAGTCCAAGGAGGACTACCTCGCCGGCGAGCTCCGCAACACGAACATGTGGGGCTGACGGCCGCACACAAACACACCCCCGTGCCGGCGCCCCATGAGCGGGCGCCGGCACGAGCGGCGTCGCAGGGGGAGCGCGGGCCGGGCCCGCCCGAGACCGAAGGAGCCGACCGTGGGTCGACCCGAGGACGAGAAGATCGTCTACCCGCCCATCCTCGAGACCCTGGGCAAGGACCACGAGCAGAACTGGCGCGAGAGCGCCCACACCGAGCTCAAGCGTGTCCAGGACTCGTTCGCGACGAGGACGACCTTCGGTGACATCCCGGCCGCGCAGAGCTTCGCGGCCGTGTACGCGGCGGCCCAGCACACCTACGCGGCGACGCTGCGCGGCATCCAGGAGGACCTCGAGGCGGCCGGTGCGGCCCTCGCCGAGGCGGGCCGCCAGATCCGGGCCCGTGACGAGAACGCCGGCGACTCGTTCCGGACCCTCATGACCCGCTGGAGCACCGACGACGGCTTCAGCGCCACGCAGCGCCACGACCAGGCGAGCGAGGACGAGCAGGTGCAGGAGGGCGTGGCCGAGAAGGAGCGCCTCGAGAACGGGACCGGTGCCGGTGGGGACGGCACCACCGCGGCCGGCCCGAGCGCCGACGGGGCGCCGACCACGCCCACCGACGGCGGCAGCGCCGACTACGACACGGGCGGAACCCCCGCCGATGGGTGAGCGCCTCCTCGGGCGGACCGCCGCACTGCTCGCCACCGGGCTCGTCGCGGGGCTCGCCGCCGTGCCCGCCGGCGCGCAGGCGGCGGACGCGACGGCAGGCGCCCCGGCCGCCGCCGCGACCACCGGCGAGTGGTGGTGGAGCGCGATGGGCGTCGACGAGCTCCAGGCGCAGGGCCGTGGTCGCGGCGTGACCGTCGCCGTCATCGACACCCCCATCGACCCGCACGTGCCCGACCTCGCCGGGCGGGTGACCTCCACGCAGACCCAGTGCCTCGACCCGGCGAAGGCGCCGGCCAAGCGGGTGCGCTCGTCGACGGCCACCGGGCCCGCCGCCGACCACGCGACGAGCATGGCGGCGCTCATCGCCGGGACGGGGAAGGGCACCGGGCCGGGCGGACGGGGGGTCCGCGGCATCGCCCCCGAGGCCACCATCCGCCACTACGCCGTGCTGTACCCGCTGTCCGGGGACGAGAAGGGGTGCGGCCTCGACTTCCCCGACTCCGACGACTTCGCCCGCGCCGTCGGGCAGGCCGTCAGCACCGCGGCGGCCGACGGCGCCGACGTCATCAACCTCAGCCTGGTGAGCGGCTACAGCCCGGTCATCAGCGAGGCCCTCCTCGACGCCTACGGCGCCGGGGCGATCGTCGTGGCCGGGACGGGCAACACCAAGGGCGGCGTCGAGTGGCCGGGGGTCGGCAACGGCGTCGTCCTCGTCAACCCCATCGGCCGCGACGGCCGGGTCACCGACTTCGCGGTGACGGGCTCCCCGTACCTCGGGCTCGCCGCACCGGGCGAGGACGTCATGTCCGGGACCTACGACGCCTCGGGCTGGCACAGCACCGGCACCGCCTCGGGGGCCTCGATCGCGACGGCCCTGGTCAGCGGGGGCATCGCCGACGTCTGGTCGGCCCACCCGGAGGCGACGGCGGGCCAGGTGCTCCAGGCCGTCCGGCAGAACGTCGGCATCCGGGCCAAGTCCTCGGGGTCCGGCTACGAGGCGTGGTTCCGCCGGGTGGGCACCGACCTGCCCCAGGTGCGCTCGCGCAACACGAGCTACGGGTGGGGCATCTTCGACCCGGCGGACGCCGTGGGCGTCGACCCCACGACCCTGCCGAGCACGAACCCCTTCGTCCGCACCGAGGACGAGGACCCCACGGCCGACCCGTCGGCGGCCGACATCGCCCGCGTCACGGGCACCGCGCCGGCGCCGAGCCCCAGCCCGTCACCGGGCGGCCACCGCGCCGACACCGTCCACCAGTGCCACGTCCGGGGCCGAGGCCGCGCCGGCCGCGGACTCCGGAGGTGACGCAGGGGCGACGCCCCTGATCGTCGGCGTCGCCGTCGTCGTCCTCGTCGCCGCGGGCGCGGGCGCCTGGGTGCTCGCGTCCCGTCGCCGGGGCACCAGCACCACCGAGACCACGAGCACGAGCCACGGCGCCCCCGGCGCCGACGGGAGGAACCCCTGATGCCTGTCGCCGACGACGCCCCGTACGTCCCGCCGCTGCCCGACGACGCGGGCCCGCACGAGCGGACCCTCCACGAGATCTACGGCTTCGCCGCGGTCCTCGTCCAGCTGACCGCCGACGACTGGGGCAAGGCCTCGGACGCCGTCGGGGTGCTCTCGGCCGAGGTCAAGCGGGTCGTCACCGACCTCAGGAACGCCGACCAGCCGTGGGAGGGGCCGGCCGCCGACAGCGCGTTCGCCTCGCTCCAGGCGCTGAGCACGGCCCTGGACAACCGCTCGCTCGAGCTGGCCGACATCCAGAAGGGCCTCGAGGCCGCGGCGGGGGCGGCCGACGCCGCCCGCACCGACTACGTGACCCGGGTGCGCTCGATGTCGACCGACGTCGACCCCGACCTCTACCGCGCGGGGGACGGGGGCGGGTTCAACATCACCGGGTACGAGGGCGCGATGACCTCGAAGCGCGCGGCGCGCGACGCCGAGGCCCGGCTGGTGCTCCAGAGCTTCAACGCCCAGATGGGCCAGGCCGCCAAGCAGATGCCGGTCGAGGCGCCCCAGGACTCGGTGAAGATCGACCCCGGCGGCGGCGGCACGCCGTCCGGCGGCGGCGGCACCCCGGGCGGCAGCCCGCCCACCGGGGGCGGGTACACCCCGCCGTCGGGCCCGCCCGGGGTCTACCACCCGACGCCCCCGACGCACGTCCCGACCGACCCGGGGTGGCCGGGCACCGACCCGCCGCCGCCCCCGCACCCGGTGCCCCCGGTCGACGGCGGTCCCGACCCCGTCGGGCCCGAGCCCGGTCCGGGGCCGGTGATCGACGGCCCGACCACCGGGACGACGACCCCGGGCGGCCCCGGGAGCACGGCGTGGGCCGGCACCGGCCCGGACGGTGGCGCACCGGGCTCCGGCCCCGGCGTGGGCGGCTCGGCCGTGGGCGGCGGCATGCTCGCCGGCGGTGCGGCGATGCTCGGCAAGGGCGTGCTCGGCCGGATGGGCGCCGGGGCCGCGGGCCGCGGGGCAGCGGTCGTCGGTGGGGGCACCGCCGGTGGTCAGGCCCGCGGCACGGCCGGGGCGTCCGGGCGCGGCACGGCCGCCGGCGGGGGCCGTGCGGTCGTCGGCGCCGGGGGCCAGGGCACGGCCCGCGGCGGCCGCGGCTCCGGCGGCATCCGGGGCGCCAAGGGCGCGGGCCGCTACGGCGTGCCGAAGCTCGGCGAGGGGTCGAAGGGCGGCCGCGGGGCGGTGGCCGCCGGCTCCGGGGCCGGCGGTCGCGGCGGGAAGAAGGGCAAGGACGGGCGGCCCGAGGACGTCGACCACCTGACCCACGAGGACGAGGAGACCTGGTTCGAGGGCGAGGACGACGCGACGCCGCCGGTGTGGCGCTGACGCCTCCGGCGGGGAGGCCGCGGCGACCCGGCTCAGCCGGAGGTGAGCCGCCGCAGCGCCTCGACCGCTCCCGCGGCGAGGACCCCGAGTGGCAGGGCCGTCACCACGGCGAGCGACTCGAGGCGGTCGGCGCTGCGCGAGAGCCGGGTCGAGGCCCAGCCCCCGGCGATGGCGACGCTCGCCACGGTGCCGACGAGGCCGAGCACCGTCGCGGCGCCGACCAGCCCCCAGCGCCAGCCCGGGTCCCAGTCGAGCACGGCCACCGACGCACTGGCGGTGAGCGAGGCGGCCGCGGCGAGCATGGCGTGCCGGGCGAGGCGGTCGCGGACGTGCCGCGCCTGGTAGCCGAGCCCCAGCGCGGCGACGACGAGCGCCACCCAGCGGCTCCACGGGGCGAGCGTGCTGAGGGCGGGGGTCAGCGCGAGCACCCAGCCGGCGACGGCGGCGAGCAGGGTGAGGTAGGCCGTCCCCACCGACACGACCGAGCGCGCCTGGGCGACGCGGTCGCGCACGGTGAGGCCGGTGACGCGCCGTCGCCGGGGGGCGTGCCGCTCGCGCACCGACCACACGGTCGTCGAGAGCCGGTCGGTGTCGAGGAGCTGGGTCGGGTCGACGTCCAGGCTCGCGCTCGGCAGGGCGCGGACCACGACGGGCACGAGGCCGACGACGACGGCGGCAGCGCTCGCGAGCGGCCGGCCGGTGAGCACCGCACCGGCCACGACGACCGCCAGGCCCCCGAGGCACGCGGTGGCCGTGCGCTCGGCCCGGTCGGCGGGGGACCCGTCGGACGAGGCGAGCGCGAGCACCACGGCGCCGAGGGCGCTGCCGAGGACGACGGCGACCGCCACCCGCGAGGGCGAGGCGGTGAGCGGTGCCGCGAGCCCGGCCGTGACGGCGAGGGCCGGTGCGGCGACGAGGCGGACGGCCGCCGCCCCCGCGCGGTGGCGGGGCGTGAGGAGGGTCGCCGCGACCGCCGCGGCGAGGAGCAGCGCCGAGGCGACCCAGCGGCTCGTCGGGGTGTCGAGCGCGGTCGGGGTGGCCCCGGCGACGGTCGGCAGGGCGAGCACCCCGGCGACGAGGCTCGTCACCGCGGTGCCGACGACGAGGGCCGGGACGAGGTCGGGGCCGGTCCGCCGTCGGCGGGGGCCCGGGGTGCGACGGCGCCGCGCCCCGTGCAGGGCGGCGCGGCTCACGGTGGCGTCGTCCACCTCGTCCCGTCGTCGGGTGGCGTCGTCGACGAGCGAGACGCCCGGCCCCTCGTCGTCGGTGGCGGCGGGCGCCCGCGAGCCACCGGCCCAGGCGGGCGCCGAGGGGCGGGCGCCGGGCGCGGCCGAGGAACGGTCGAGGCTCACCACCTCGCGGTGCAGCCGGTGGGTGGTGGTGCGCACGACGGTGAGCACGGCGCCGGCGGGCAGGTCGTCGGCGATCCGGTCGTGCGGGCCGAGCACGAGCCCTGCGGCGGTCGCGACCGAGCTCGGGGTGGCGCTCGAGGAGATGCCGAGCACGGAGAGCATCTCGCTGACGCGGGTGCCGGCGGGCACGACGAGGTCGTAGCGCCGCTCGTCGGCGACGAGCGTCAGCTGGTGCGCCGGTCCGGCCATGGTCCCTCCCCTCGTCGTCGCGGTCGCCACCTGCGACCACTGCCCGCGGGGACCAGTATCCACGGGTACCGTAAGGCCGACCGGCAGCCGGACGAGGGGAGGGGACGCAGGTGACGGTGCCCGCGCGCAGCGGCGCCCGCGAGAAGGCACCCGAGGTGCCCTCGGGACGGCTCGTCCTCCAGCCACCCCCGGAGATCACCCCCTCGGAGGGGGCGAGCGGCCTCCTCATGCAGGCCGTGCCGATGCTCGGCTCGCTCGGCTCGATCGGCTTCGTCGCCCTCTCCCAGACCGGCCCCCGCGCCTGGTTCACGGCCGGCATGTTCCTCGTCGCCAGCGTCGGGTTCGTCCTCGCCAGCGGGCTCCGCCAGCGCCAGCAGCACTCCGCCGGGGTCATCGCGGCCCGCCGCGAGTACCTGGCCTACCTCGCGGAGGTGCGCGAGACCATCCGCGACGCCGCCGTCCGGCAGCGGGCCGCGGCCCTGTGGGACTACCCGGACCCCGGGGCGCTGCCCGTCATCGCCGCCGAGGGCAGCCGGGTGTGGGAGCGCTCGGTCTCCGACCCCGACTTCCTCCAGGTGCGGATGGGCACGACGGCCCAGCCGCTCTGCCTCGAGCTCGAGCCGCCCGACACCGCCCCCCTGGCCCAGCTCGACCCCGTCGCCGCCTCCGCGCTGCACCGGCTCCTCTCGACCCACCGGGTGCAGCCGGGGCTGCCGGCCTCGGCCGCCCTCCGGGCCTGGCCGCACGTCGAGGTCACCGGCGACGCCGACCCGGCCCGCTCCCTCGCCCGCTCGGTCGTCCTCCAGGCGGCGATGCAGCACCCGCCGGACGACCTCGTCATCGCCGCGCTCGTCTCCCGGGAGGCCCGCGCCGAGTGGGAGTGGCTCAAGTGGCTGCCGCACGCCCTCAGCCCCCGCGAGCACGACGCGGTCGGGCCGGTGCGGCTCGTCGGCGAGTCGGTCCACGACCTGCTCCCGCTGCTGCCGCAGGAGATCGTCGAGCGACCCCGCTTCGGCCCCTCGGAGCGCCCGTCGCTCCCGCACGTGCTGCTCGTCGTCGACGGCGGGCACGTCCCGCCCGGCAACCCGGTGGTCACGGCGGAGGGTGTCCTCGGTGTCACCGTCCTCGACCTGCCGGAGCAGTGGGGCGAGCTCGACTCCGCGACCACGCTGCGCCTCGCCGTCGGTCCCCGGGCCGCGTCCGGTCCGCACGCCGGGAAGGCCCCGCTCGAGGTGATCAGCCTCGCCCGAGGTGTCGCGCACGGCGTGGCCGACCAGGTGTCGACGACGCGGGCCGAGGCGGCGGCGCGCCGGCTGGCCCCGCGCTACGCCGGCGACGAGCCCGACGTGCGCGATGCGCTCACCTCCTCCACCGAGCTCGTCGACCTGCTCGGCGCCGGCGACGTCCGCGACTTCGACACCGACACCGCGTGGCGACCCCGGCTCCAGCGCGACCGGCTGCGGGTCCCCATCGGCGTCGACGAGTCCGGGGTGCCGGTCGCGCTCGACATCAAGGAGTCGGCGCAGCAGGGCATGGGGCCGCACGGTCTCGTCATCGGTGCCACCGGCTCGGGCAAGTCCGAGCTGCTGCGCACGCTCGTGCTCGCCCTCGCCATGACCCACTCGCCGGAGTCGCTGAACTTCGTCCTCGTCGACTTCAAGGGCGGCGCGACGTTCGCCGGGATGGCCGACCTCCCGCACGTCTCGGCGGTCATCACCAACCTCGGCCAGGAGCTCAGCCTCGTCGAGCGCATGCAGGACGCGCTCCAGGGCGAGATGACCCGCCGCCAGGAGCTGCTGCGGTCGGCCGGCAACTTCGCCAACGTCACCGACTACGAGCGGGCCCGGGCCGGCGGTGCCGCGCTCGAGCCGCTCCCCGCCCTCCTCATCGTCGCCGACGAGTTCTCCGAGCTGCTCTCGGCCAAGCCCGAGTTCGCCGACCTGTTCGTCGCCATCGGGCGGCTCGGGCGGTCGCTGTCGATGCACCTCCTGCTGTCGTCGCAGCGCCTCGAGGAGGGTCGGCTGCGGGGGCTCGAGTCGCACCTGTCGTACCGCATCGGCCTGCGCACGTTCTCGGCCGGCGAGTCGCGCACGGTCATCGGCGTCCCCGACGCCTACGAGCTGCCGCCGGTCCCCGGGATCGGCTACCTCAAGCCCGACCAGACGACGCTCACCAAGTTCAAGGCGGCGTACGTCTCGGGTCCGCCGAAGGGCCGCCGGCGCCGGTCCGCCGGGGAGGGCGGCGCCAGTGGCCCCGGGGAGATCCTCCCCTTCACCCTGGCCCCGGTCAGTGCCGGGCGCCGCGGTCCGGTCGAGCCGGTCGACGCCGGCCCGAGCGAGCCGGCCGACGACCGGGCCGTGTTCGACATCGCCGTGTCGCGGATGCGCGGGAAGGGCCGTGCAGCGCACCAGGTCTGGCTGCCGCCGCTCGACGTGCCGAACTCGATGGACCAGCTCTTCCGCGACCTCGCGCCCGACCCCGCACTGGGGCTGGTCAGCCGGTCCTGGCGCGAGCGCGGCGACTACGTCCTCCCCGTCGGCATCGTCGACCGCCCGCTCGAGCAGCGCCGCGAGCTGTTCGTGCTGCGCCTCGGCGGTGCCGCCGGGCACGTCGCCGTCGTCGGCGGGCCCCGCTCGGGCCGCTCCACCCTCGCCCGCACCATCGTCTCGGCCATCGCCCTGACGACGACGCCGCTCGAGAGCCAGGTCTACGTCCTCGACTTCGGTGGCGGCACGTTCACGCCGCTGGCCAAGCTCGCGCACGTGGCCGGGGTGGCCAACCGCAGCGAGCCCGAGGTGGTGCGGCGGCTCGTCGCCGAGCTGCGCGGCATCGTCGACGCGCGCGAGACGTACTTCCGTGCCCACGGCATCGACTCGATCGAGACCTACCGCCGACGCCGGGCCGAGGGCCGGGTCGACGACGGCTACGGCGACGTGTTCCTCGTCGTCGACGGCTGGCCCACCGTGCGGGCCGAGTTCGACGACCTCGAGGCGCACGTCACCGAGCTCGCCGGGCGCGGGCTGACCTTCGGCGTGCACGTCGTCATCACCACGTCGCGCTGGATGGACTTCCGCAACCAGATCCGCGACGTGCTCGGTACCCGCGTCGAGCTGCGGCTCGGGGACCCCACCGACTCCGAGGTCGACCGCAAGGTCGCGGCCAACGTCCCCAAGGGGCGGCCCGGCCGAGGACTGACGATGACCCGGCACCACTTCCTCGGTGCGGTGCCGCGGATCGACGACCGGGGGAGCGTCGACGACCTCGGCGACGGTGTCGAGGACCTCGTCACCCGGGTCAACGCCGCCTGGGGCGGTCCGCGGGGGCCGAAGCTGCGGCTGCTCCCGGACGAGATCACCCTCGAGGCCGTCCGCGAGCTGGCCGGCCCCGACGAGCGCCGGCTGCTGCTCGGCGTCGACGAGGCGAGCCTGGCCCCCATCGGCCTCGACCTCGCGGAGGAGCCCCACCTGTACCTCCTCGGCGACGGCGACAGCGGGAAGACGGGGTTCCTGCGCACCGTGGCGCACGAGGTCGCGCGCCTGCACACCCCCGACGAGGCGAAGCTGTTCGTCGTCGACTACCGGCGCGGCCTGCTCGGCGAGCTGCCCGACGCGCACGTCGGCGAGTACCTGACCACCGAGGAGCAGACGGTGGCCGCGGTCGAGGGCATCACCGCGTTCCTGCGCAGCCGGCTCCCGGGGCCCGACGTCACGCCCGAGCAGCTGCGGGCGCGCTCGTGGTGGAGCGGCGCCGAGGTGTTCTTCCTCGTCGACGACTACGACCTCGTCGTCACGTCCTCGGGGTCCCCGCTGCGCCCGCTCGTGCCCCTCCTGGCCCAGGCCGGCGACGTCGGGCTGCACCTCGTGCTGGCCCGCCGCACCGGTGGCGCCTCGCGGGCGCTCTTCGAGCCGGTGCTCCAGGGCGTGCGCGACCTCGGGTCGCCCGGGGTGCTGCTCTCGGGCAACCCCGACGAGGGCATGCTCATCGGGCGGGTCAAGGCCTCCGTGCAGCCGCCCGGGCGGGCCCGCATCGTCTCGCGCGACCTCGGCGACCAGGTCTTCCAGACCGCGTGGCAGCCGCCGAGGCACGACTGACCTAGGCTTCGGTCATGGAGCCCGTGTACCGCCCCGTCATCCACGCGGCGAAGACGCTGTTCTTCCTCCAGGGCACGAGGCTGACGATCACCGGCGAGGAGAACGTGCCCCGCACCGGCGGAGCGGTGATGGCCATCAACCACACCTCGTACCTCGACTTCATGTACGCGGGCCTCCCGGCCTGGCCGCACCGCCGCTACGTGCGGTTCATGGCCAAGAAGTCGATCTTCGCCCACCGGGTGTCCGGGCCGCTCATGCGCGGCATGGGGCACATCCCGGTCGACCGCCACCAGGGCGGGCAGGCGTTCAAGGACGCGGTCCGGGCGCTCAAGGACGGCGAGATCGTCGGTGTCTTCCCCGAGGCGACGATGTCGCGCTCCTTCGAGCTCAAGGAGTTCAAGCCCGGCACCGTGAAGATGGCGCAGGTGGCCGGGGTCCCGGTGCTCCCGACGACCATCTGGGGTGGGCAGCGGGTCTGGACCAAGGACCTGCCCAAGCACATGGGCCGGGCCAACATCCCCGTGCACATCGCCGTCGGCGCGCCGATCGAGATCGGCCGGCGCGACGACGTCGTCGAGGCCACGGCGCGGGTCAAGGCCGCGATGCAGGCCCAGCTCGACGCCCAGCAGGCGGCCTACCCGGCGCTCACCGGCGAGGACCTGCGCTGGGTCCCGGCCCGGCTCGGCGGCACCGCCCCGACCCCGGCCGAGGCGCACGAGGCCGACGAGTCCGACATGCGGCGCACCCGCGACAAGTTCACCGGCTGAGAGGCCCCGACGCGGTCCGGGCCGTTCCCGTGCGCGTCCCCGTCCCGTGGCGCCGGCAGCCGGCCCGGGAGCCGGTGCAACCTAGGATCACCGGGTGAGCGCGCACCTCGTGGCCAAGGCCCTGGCCGGCGGCCATGCCGACCAGACCCTCTTCGAGGGCCTCGACCTCACGGTCGCACCCGGGGACGTCGTCGGTGTCGTCGGCGCCAACGGCGCGGGCAAGACGACCCTCCTGCGCATCCTCGCCGGCGACCTCGACGCGCTCGGCGGCTCGGTGACGACCGCGCCGGGCGACGCGTTCGTCGGCTGGCTGCCCCAGGAGCACGAGCGCGTCGCCGGCGAGACCGTCGAGCACCACGTCGCGCGCCGCACCGGGGCGCTCGCGGCGACCGCGGCGATGGAGGAGGCCGCGGCCGCGCTCGGCGAGGGCTCCGGCTCCCGGGCCGCCGACGACGCGTACGCCCGCGCCCTCGACCACTGGCAGGCCAGCGGCGCGCCCGACCTCGACGAGCGCCTCCCCGCGGTGCTCGCCGACCTCGGGCTCGACGTCGACCCCGGCGCCCTCATGACGTCCCTGTCCGGTGGCCAGGCCGCCCGGGCCGCGCTGGCCGCGCTGCTGCTGAGCCGCTTCGACGTCGTGCTCCTCGACGAGCCGACGAACGACCTCGACCTCGACGGGCTGGAGCGCCTCGAGGCCTTCGTGCGGGGGCTGCGCTCCGGGGTCGTCCTGGTCTCCCACGACCGCGAGTTCCTCTCCCGGGTGGTCACCCGCGTCGTCGAGCTCGACCTCGCGCAGCGCCGGGTCGCGGTCCACGACGGTGGCTACGACGCCTTCCTCGAGGAGCGGGCCGTCGCCCGCCGGCACGCCCGGGAGGCGTACGAGGAGTTCGCCGAGCAGAAGGCCGACCTCGTCGCCCGCGCGCGCACCCAGCGCGAGTGGAGCTCGCAGGGGGTCCGCAACGCGATGCGCAAGTCCCCGGACAACGACAAGATCCGCCGCAAGGCGCAGTCGGAGTCCTCCGAGAAGCAGGGCCGCAAGGTGCGCCAGATGGAGTCGCGGATCGCCCGGCTCGAGGAGGTCGAGGAGCCGCGCAAGGAGTGGGCCCTGCGGTTCAGCATCGGCAGCGCGCCGCGCTCGAGCTCGGTCGTGGCGACGCTCGACGAGGCCACGGTCGGCTTCGGCGGCTTCACCGTCGGGCCCGTGTCGCTCCAGGTCGGCGCCGGCGACCGGATCGGCGTCACCGGCCCCAACGGTGCCGGGAAGACGACCCTGCTGCGTCTCCTCCTCGGCCGCCTCGCCCCCGACACCGGGCGGGCCTCCCTCGGCGCGTCGGTCGCCGTGGGCGAGATCGACCAGTCCCGCACCGGCCTGGCCGACGACCTCCCCCTGGGCGCCGCCTTCGAGGCCGCGGTCCCCGAGATGGCGCCGGCCGAGGTGCGGACGCTGCTCGCCAAGTTCGGCCTCCGGGCCGCGCAGGTCTCCAGCCGGGTCGGCCGGCTCTCCCCCGGAGAGCGGACCCGCGCCGCCATGGCCCTGCTCCAGGCCCGGGGCGTCAACCTCCTCGTCCTCGACGAGCCGACGAACCACCTCGACCTGCCGGCGATCGAGCAGCTCGAGGAGGCCCTGGAGTCCTACGACGGGTCGCTGCTGCTCGTCTCGCACGACCGGCGGCTCCTCGACGGCGTCCGGCTCGACCAGCGCTGGCACGTCGAGGGCGGCCGGGTCAGCCTCCACCACGTCGGCTGAGGGCCGGGGCGCCGACGCGGTCGACGTCCGTCCCGTCGGCCGGACCGCCACCCGGTGGCGGGGCGACGGGCCCGGTCGGATCGCTCAGACG
>CAVVYI010000027.1:0-89921 GCA_963752445.1 uncultured Actinomycetota bacterium
CTGGCCGGTCAGCGGCAGCGGAGACCGTTGGCGGGCAACGCCTTGGCCACGGCGTCGAAGGCCGGGAGGAGCAGCGGGGCCGGGTCGTAGTCCTTGGGGACGAGCACCTCGACCGCGGGGTCGGTGCCGAACGAGGTGAACCGGGTGCCGTCGGTCAGCGGCGCCGGGATCCAGCCCACGCCGTCGACGTCGAGGCACTCCGTGGTGGTCGGGGCGAGTGCACCGACGCCGCAGCGGGCGACGACGGCCGGGTCGCCCCAGGCCGCCACGGCCGGGTCGGTGGGCGAGGTGTCGCGCCGCCGGAGGTCGCCGAGCGTCGCGGGCCACGGCGCGGTGCGGCAGGCCGGCGTGCTGCCCTGCGAGGGAACGGACACCTCGACCGAGGACGAGCAGCCGGACAGCGCGACGGCGGCAACGCCGAGCGCTGCCGCCGTCGCGCGGGACCGGGACGTCGTCAGACGTGGACCACGGTGCACGTGAGGGTGCGCGTGATGCCGTCGGTGTCCTGGATGCGCGAGATGACGAGCTTCCCCAGCTCGTCGACCGTCTCGGCCTCGACCCGGGCGATGACGTCGTAGGGGCCGGTGACGTCCTCGGCGAGGACGACGCCGTCGATGCCGGCGATCGTCTCGGCGACGGCCGCTGCGCGGCCGACGTCGGTCTGGATCAGGATGTAGGCCTGGACCACTGTTCTCCACCTCGTCGTCGGGTCGGCGCGGCGCTCGGCGGCCTCGCCCGTCGGCCCGCCGGGTCGGGTGGGCACGCAGCAGACGCTACCGTGCCGGTGGTCCACACGTCACCGCGGGGAGGAGGCCCGGATGGAACGGCTCGGCGACCTCGACGAGGCCGCGCTCCTGGCCCGCGTCTTCCCGGCGTACGGGGCGCTCACGCCGCCACCGTGGGGCTCGGTGCCCGTGGGCCCGGGCGACGACGCGGCCGTCGTCGGGGCGCCGGGTGGCACCGTCGTCGCGACGACGGACGGCATGGTGCGCGGCCGCGACTGGCGCGACGACTGGTCGAGCGGCCACGACGTCGGCGTCAAGGTCGCGGTGCAGAACATCGCCGACGTCGCCGCGATGGGCGCCGAGCCCACGGCGCTGCTCGTCTCGCTCGTCGCCGACCCGGCCGTCGAGGTCGCCTGGGCCGTCGACCTCGCGCGGGGCATCGCGGCCGTCGCCGCCCCGGCCGGTGCGCCCGTCGTCGGCGGTGACCTGTCGTCGGCGCCGCCCGGGGTCGTCGTCGTCACCGTGACGGCGCTCGGCGACCTGCGGGGGCGCGCCCCGGTGCTGCGGTCGGGGGCGCGCCCGGGCGACGTCGTCGCCGTGTGCGGCACGCTCGGCCGCTCGGGAGGCGGTCTCGCACTGCTCCTGGCGGGGGCCCTGCCGGGGGTCGGCGGCGAGCTGGTGCGCACGCACCTCACCCCGCGCACGCCGTGGGCGGCCGGCCCGGTCGCCGCCGACGCCGGGGCCACGGCGCTCGTCGACGTCTCGGACGGGCTGGTCACCGACCTCGGCCGGGTGGCCCGCGCCAGCGGGGTCGCCGTCGACCTCGACGAGCACGTGCTGCGGCAGGGGTTCGCCGACGGGCTGCTCACCGCCTCGCTCGGCCGGGGGGAGGCGCTGCGCCAGGTGCTCGCCGGGGGCGAGGAGCACTCCCTCGTGGCCTGCTTCCCGGCCGGTGTCGACGTCCGCTCGCTGCCGGGGGAGCCCTGGGTGGCCGTGGGCCGGGTCGGCGAGGTCGGGCCGGCCGGCCCGCGCGTCACCGTCGACGGTGTCGTGCCCGACGCCCGGGGCTGGGACCACTTCGCCGGCAGCTGAGCGGGCGGGGTCCGGGCACGGCCAGTGCCCGACCGGCCCGGACGTGCGGAACGGGCGGCCTCCGCGAGGGAGGCCGCCCGTTCCGGGGTGCGTCAGGCCGAGGTCAGCGCTTGACCTTGCCGGCCTTGAGGCACGAGGTGCAGACATTGAGCCGCTTCGGGGTCACGCCGGCGTCGCCCACCAGAGCCTTGACGCGCTGGATGTTCGGGTTCCAGCGGCGCTTGGTGCGGCGGTGCGAGTGCGAGATGTTGTGCCCGAAACCGGGGCCCTTGCCGCAGACGTCGCAGGTGGCAGCCACGGGTGATCTCCTGATGAAGTACTGGTCGTGTGGTCCGTCGGCACCGCGCCAACAGCGCGTGCGCAACCGGGCAAGCGTAGCCGAGGCGTACCCGGCCCACCAAAACGGCTGCGGGCCGCCGACGGTCCCCACCGTTACCCTGAGGCCGTGCCCGACGTGTTCACCGCTGACGACGCCCGGCACTGGGCCCTCCTCACCCGCGCCGCCCTGGCCGCCCGACGCACCGAGATCGACGCCCTCAACGTCTTCCCCGTCCCGGACGGCGACACCGGCACGAACCTCTACCTCACCCTCGACGGCGCGATCGACGACGTCGTCGCCACCCACGAGGCCCGGGGCGTGCTGGGCACCGCCGACCTCGTCGAGGAGTGCCGCACGCTGCGCCGGGCCATCCTCATGTCGGCCCGCGGGAACTCCGGGGTCATCCTCAGCCAGGTCGTCGGCGGCCTGTGCGACGTCGTCGTCGAGCGCGGCGCCGCCACCGTCGACACCGCCGTCATGGTCGAGTGCCTCGAGCGCGGGGCCGCGAAGGCCCGGGCGAGCGTCGCCCACCCGCAGGAGGGCACGATCCTCACCGTCGCCGACGCGGCCGCGGCCGGGGCGCGCACGGCCGAGTCCGCCGGCGGCTCGATGGCCGAGGTGACGGCCGCCGCGGTCGAGGCGGCGACCACCGCCCTCGCCCGGACCCCCGAGCAGCTGCCGGCCCTGGCCCGGGCGGGGGTCGTCGACGCCGGGGGCGCCGGCTGCGTCCTGCTCCTGGAGGCCCTCCACCGCGTCGTCACCGGCACGTGGTCGGCCTCCGACGACCTGCTCCTCGGCGCCGGAGCCGACGGGTGGCACACCCCGGCGCCCGCGACCCCGCCCCGGGCCGGCTCGCCCGACGACGAGGAGCCCGACCCCGACGGCCCGGCCTTCGAGGTGATGTACCTGCTCGCCGAGAGCACCGAGGCCGACGTCCGGACCCTCACCGCCGCCCTCGACGCGCTCGGCGACTCGCTCCTCGTCGTCGGCGGCCCCGACCTGTGGAACGTCCACGTGCACGTCGACGACGCCGGCGCGGCCGTCGAGGCCGGGCTCGAGGCGGGGCGCCCGCAGCGCATCCGGATCACCCACCTGCCGAGCCAGGTGGCGGCGCGCGGGGAGGTCGTCCCACTCGGGGTCGTCGCCGGTGCGGCGGGGCCCGGGGTGCTCGCCCTCCTCGAGGCGGCGGGCGCCGTCGGCCCTCGAGTTCGGCCCCGGCCGGCGGGCCTCGGCCAGCCAGCTCCTCGACGCCGCCCGCCGCACCGGGCGCGAGCGCGGTCGTCATCCTCCCGGCCGACCCCGACGGCGTGATGGCCGCCGAGGTCGCGGCCGAGGCCGCCGCCGCCGACGGGCTGGAGGTGCACGTCGTGCCGGCGCGCACGACGGTGCAGGCCATCGCCGCGCTCGCGGTCCTCGACCCCGCCCGCCCCGTGCACGCCAACGTCGTCGCGATGACCCAGGCCGCCGTCGCCACGCGGCACGGTGCGGTCAGCGTGGCGACCAAGGACGCGCTCACCTGGGCCGGCGTCTGCCACCCCGGCGACGTGCTCGGCATCGTCGACGGCGACGTCGCCTTCCTCGGCACCGACCTCGGCCGCTCGGCCCGCGACGTCCTCGACCGGCTGCTGTCCTCCGGCGGCGAGCTCGTCACCCTCGTCGCCGGGGTCGACGCCGACCCGCTCCTCGCCGACCGGCTCGCCGACGACCTGGCGCGCGAGCGGCCCGAGCTCGAGGTCGTCGTCCTCGACGGCGGGCAGCCGGTCTACCCCCTGCTCATCGGGGTGGAGTGACGTGGCGACCGAGTCGAGCCCGCTGCGGCCGATCATCGCGGCCGCCGAGAAGGACTTCGCGACCCACCGCGACATCCGCACCGTCGGCGACCTGCTGGCCTTCTGGCCCCGGCGCTACCGCACCCGCGAGGCCGACCTCGGGGCGGTCGAGGTCGGGCAGTTCCTCGTCGGGGTCGCCGAGGTGAAGACGGCGCAGACGCGGCGGATGCAGAAGCGCCGCGGCAGCCTCCTCGAGGTCGTCATCACCGACGGCCGGCACGACCTCGACGTCACGTTCTTCCGGCCGTACCCCCACGCGCACGTCCTCGTGCCGGGTGCGCGGGGGATCTTCGCCGGCACCGTGAGCCGCTACGGGCAGCGCAACCAGCTCGCGCACCCCGGCTACACGATGCTCGACGACTTCGACGCGGGGGAGCGCAAGTCGCTCATCCCCATCTACCGCCGGGTCGGCAAGCTGCACACCTGGACGGTCACCGAGAGCGTGCGGCGGGTGCTCGACGTCCTCGACGACGTCCCCGACGCGCTGCCCGACGAGGTCCGGGCCCGGCGCGCCCTCGTGACGCGCACGGACGCGCTGCGCGGCATCCACGGGCCGGACTCGATGGACGAGGTCGAGGCGGCGCGCCGGCGGCTGCGCTACGAGGAGGCCTTCGTCCTCCAGACCACGCTGGCCCAGCGACGGCGGGCGTCGTCCGGGCAGGCCACCCGGCCCCGGCCCGGACGCCCCGACGGCCTGCTGGCCGCGTTCGACGAGCGACTTCCGTTCTCGCTCACCGACGGCCAGCGCGAGATCGGGGCGACCGTGGCCGAGGAGCTCGGCCGCGAGGTGCCGATGCACCGGCTGCTCCAGGGCGAGGTCGGCTCGGGCAAGACGGTCGTGGCGCTGCGGGCGATGCTCCAGGCCGTCGACTCCGGCGGGCAGGCCGCCCTCCTCGCCCCGACCGAGGTGCTCGCCGCGCAGCACCACCGCACCATCACGGCGATGCTCGGCGACCTCGCCATGGGCGGGATGCTCGGCGGCGCGGAGCACGGCACGCGGGTGGTGCTGCTGACCGGCAGCCAGCCGACGGCCGAGCGGCGCAAGGCCCTCCTCGACGTCGTGAGCGGCGAGGCCGGCATCGTCGTCGGCACGCACGCCCTCCTCCAGGAGCACGTCGACTTCCTCGACCTCGCCCTCGTCGTCGTCGACGAGCAGCACCGGTTCGGCGTCGAGCAGCGGGACGCGTTGCGCGGCAAGGGGGTCACGCCGCCGCACGTGCTCGTCATGACGGCGACGCCCATCCCGCGCACCGTCGCGATGACGGTCTTCGGCGACCTCGAGACGTCCACGCTGCGCGAGCTGCCGGCGGGGCGGGCCCCGATCACGACCCACGTCGTCCCCGAGGACCGGCCCGGGTGGATGGCCCGCACCTGGGCCCGGGTGGGGGAGGAGGTGCGCGCCGGGCGCCAGGCCTACGTCGTGTGCCCGCGGATCGGCGAGGACGACGCCCCCGACGAGGGCTCGGTGCTCGCCGCGGCCGACCCCGACCCGGACGACGGGGAGGCCGCCGCCCCGGCCCGGCCGCTGCAGAGCGTGACGGCGGTGCACGCCGCGCTGGCCGTCGAGCCGGCCCTCGAGGGGCTGGCCGTCGAGGTGCTCCACGGCCGCCTCCCGCCCGAGGACAAGGAGGCCGTCATGGCGCGCTTCCAGCGCGGGGAGACCGACGTGCTCGTGTCGACCACCGTCATCGAGGTCGGCGTCGACGTCCCCAACGCCAGCGTCATGGTCGTCATGGACGCCGACCGCTTCGGGGTCTCCCAGCTGCACCAGCTGCGCGGGCGGATCGGCCGCGGCGGGCTTCCCGGGGCTCTGCCTGCTCGTCACCGGCACCGACACCGAGGCCTCGCTGACCCGGCTCGAGGCGGTCGCCGCGACCTCCGACGGCTTCGAGCTGGCCCGCCTCGACCTCTCCCAGCGCCGCGAGGGCGACATCCTCGGCGCGGCCCAGCACGGCCGGCGCACCCAGCTCGAGTTCCTCCACATCCTCGAGCACGAGGACGTCATCGAGGCCGCCCGGGAGGACGCCTTCGCCCTCGTCGAGGCCGACCCCGAGCTCGCCGACCACCCGGTGCTCGCCGCCGCCGTGCAGGCCCGGGTCGACGCCGAGCAGGCGGCCTACCTGGAGCGCGGATGACCCGGATCATCGCCGGCACGCACGGTGGCCGGACCCTGCGCACCCCGCCCGGCCCGGGCACCCGCCCGACGAGCGACCGGGTGCGCGAGGCGCTCTTCTCGGCCCTCGAGGCCCGCGACGCCGTCCGCGGCGCCCACGTCCTCGACCTCTACGCCGGGTCCGGCGCGCTGGCGCTCGAGGCCCTGAGCCGCGGCGCCCGCTCGGCGCCTGCTCGTCGAGTCCGACCGGCGGGCGGCGGCCACGGCGACGGCCAACGCCCGCGCGCTCGGGTTCGACGCGGCCCGGGTGCGGACGGCGACGGTCTCTGCGGCCCTCGGCCCCGGAGCCCGGCCCCGACGAGGCGGCGGACCTGGCCTTCGTCGACCCCCCGTACGACCTCGCGGAGGAGGCCCTCGCCGCCGTCCTCGGCCGGCTGGCCGCCGGATGGCTCGCCCCGGGGGGCCTCGTCGTCGTCGAGCGCTCCTCGCGCTCGCCCGAGCCGGCCTGGCCCGAGGGCCTCGAGCGGCTGGGGAAGCCCCGGACGCTACGGCGAGACGACGCTCTGGCTCGCCGCGCGTCGCTGACGGTCCCGGCATCCGGAGAGAAGGTTCACCGAGGTGCCGCGTACAGGCGGTGCCTCGCTGAAGGTTCCGGCATCCGGAGAGAATGTCCAGGCGGGGCGGGGCGCGTCGAAACGTGCGGGCGCGTCCCCGCAGGTCAGGGGCCCGGTCTGTCAGGATGACGAGCATGAGCGACTACGAGATCCCCCGACCGGTCAGCGGCGACGTCATCGAGCTCATCCTCGACGACCACCGGCTGTTCGAGGAGCTGCTGCGCGAGGCCCGCCGCACCGACACCGACCGCGCGGCGGCCCGCCAGGCCCTGGCCGAGGTCCTCGTCGCCCACGCCGTCGCGGAGGAGGAGAAGGTCTACCCGACGCTGCGCCGCAAGGCCGACGACATCACCGAGCACGAGGCCGAGCACGGGGAGGAGGAGCACGCCGAGATCAACGAGGCGCTCCTGGCCTTCCTGCGGGCCAAGGGCACCGACACCGAGAAGTACGACGACGCCCTCGAGGAGCTCGCGACGGTGGTCAACCACCACGCGAACGAGGAGGAGCAGACCATCCTCAACCCGGCCCGCGAGGAGGTCGCCCTCGACGACGCGCGAGCAGCTCGGGGTCGACTGGCTGACCCGGCGCAACCAGCTCCTCGAGGAGGGCTGCGCGTCCGAGGAGCAGGTCGCCGCACTCCTCGACGAGGCCGTCGCCGAGGGCACGCTCGCCCCCGAGGCCGCGCGCGAGGAGGCCGACGCGATCACGGACGAGGCGAAGGAGAGGGCCGAGGAGGTCGAGGACGCCGCCAAGGCCGGCGACTGACCGGTGACGGCACCCCCTTGCTAGGTTGGCGCGGCGTGAACGCGCGCGTGCGCCGGGCCGTGTGCCCCGGCTCGTACGACCCGGTGACCCACGGCCACCTCGACGTCGTGCGCGCGAGCCGCGGCCCTCCACGACGAGGTCGTCGTCGCCCTCCTCCACAACCCGGCCAAGCAGGGCACGTTCACCGTGCCCGAGCGGGTCGCGTTCCTCGAGCACGCCCTCGCCGCGCGAGGGCCTGGCCGACCGGGTGCGCGTCGAGGCCTTCGCGGACCGGCTCCTCGTCGACGTGTGCCGCGAGCTCGGCGGCCGACGTCGTCGTCAAGGGCCTGCGCGGTGGCACCGACTTCGCCTACGAGCTGCCGATGGCCCTGATGAACCGCCACCTCACCGGTGTCGAGACCGTCTTCCTCCCCGGCGACCCCGCGTTCGGCCACGTGTCGAGCTCGCTCGTCAAGGAGGTCGCCCGCTACGGGGGCGACGTCAGCGGCCTCGTCCCCGACGACGTCCGCGACGCCCTCGTCGACCGGCTCCGTGCCGACGGCTGAGGCCGCCCGCCGCGCGCGCCCCGGTCGCCGGCCGGTCGGCGGGCTTCCGGCCGGACGTCGAGGGGCTGCGCGCCGTCGCGGTGCTCGGCGTGCTCGCCTACCACGCCGGGCTGCCGGTGCGCGCCGGCTTCGTCGGCGTCGACGTCTTCTTCGTGCGTCTCCGGGTTCCTCGTCACCGGGCTGCTCGTCGCCGAGCTCGACCGCACCGGCACCATCTCGTGGCTGCGGTTCGTCGGCCGGCGCGTCCGCCGGCTGCTCCCGGCGGCGGTGCTCGTCCTCGTCGTCACCTCCGGCTTCTCGTGGCTCGTCGTGCCGGGGGGGCGCCTGCAGCAGGTCGGGCACGACGTCGTCGCGGCGGCCACCTACGTCGTCAACCGGGTCCTCGCGGCGCGCGAGGTCGACCACCTCGGCCTCGGAGGCCCGCCCGTCGCCGGTGCGAGCACTTCTGGTCCGCTCGCCGTCGAGGGGCAGTTCTACGTCGTGTGGCCGCTCCTGCTGCTCGCCGTGGCGCTGGTCGCCCGGCGGCTCGGGCGCCGGCCCGGACCGGCGCACCATCGCGGTCGTGCTCGGCGTCCTCACCGCAGCCTCCTTCGGGTGGTCGCTGTGGGCCTCGCACACGAGCCCGGCCGCCTCGTTCTTCACGACGACGACCCGGGTCTGGGAGCTCGGCACCGGCGCGCTCCTCGCGGTGTGGCTCACCGGCCGCGAGCGGCCGCGCACCCCGTCGCCCGCGGCGGTGGCGCTGGGCTGGGCGGGGCTCGCGCTGCTCCTCGTCGTCGCGGTCCGGCTGCCGACCGGCATCGAGTGGCCGAGCGGTTGGGCCCTGCTGCCGACCCTGCCGACGGCCCTCGTCCTCTGGGCCGGCTGGCGCGGGGGCGCGAACGGGCCGGTGCGGCTGCTCGGCACGCCGGCCGCTGGTCTGGGTCGGCGGCCTCTCGTACTCGATCTACCTCTGGCACTGGCCGGTGCTCGTCCTCGGCGACTGGACCGCCGAGCGGTTCACCGGCGCGCCGCTGCCGGGGTGGGCCCGGGTCGCGCTGGCCGTGGGCTCGGTGTGGCCGGCCTGGGTGTCGTGGCGGTTCGTCGAGGCCCCGCTGCACCGCGGCACCTTCCTCCGGCGTCGCCCGCGGGCCCTGCTCGCCTTCGGCCTCGCGCTGTCGGCGGTCGGGGTGCTCGCAGCCCTCCCGCTCCTCCCGCTGCGCAGCCCCTTCGACGACCCGGCCGGCCGACGGTCCGGTGCCTCCGCTGACCGAGCTCGGTGCCGCCACCGTGGTCCCCGGGCGGGCCGTCGCCGACCGGGTGCAGCCGGACTGGATGGTGCCCGACCCGCTCGTCGCGGGGGAGGACCGACCGGACGCCGACGTCGACCGGTGCCAGGTCGACCACGGCGGCCACCGACCCGGTCGCGTGCACCTTCGGCGACCCCCGGGGCACGGTGACCGTCGCCCTCGTCGGCGACTCCAAGGCGATGCAGTGGCTGCCCGCCCTCCAGGCCCGGGCGGCCGGCGACGCACTGGCGCATCGTCACCTACGGCAAGTCGGCCTGCGCCTTCGCCGACGCCCCGGCCGAGAACGCCGGCCGGGCCCTACCCCGAGTGCGACGCGTGGAACGACGCCGTCGACCGGGCGCTGGCCGCCGACCCGCCGGACCTCGTCGTCACCTCCGGGGTCGGCCCGGGGCGCGTGGGACGGCGCGCGCAGCCGGACGCCGGCCTCCTCGCCGACGGCTACGCCCGGCGCTGGTCCGCGCTGGCCCGGGCCGGGGTCCCCGTCGTCGTCATCGGTGACAGCCCGGTCTCGCCGGACGACCTCGACGTCTGCGCCGCCTGGCACGCCGACGACCTCGGCGCGTGCACCTTCCCCGCCGGCCCGGCCGTCGCCGCCGAGCGGCCTGCCGGTGCAGCGGCAGGCGGTGGCGCGGGCCGGGGCGGGCGTGACGCCTGCTCGACCTCACGCCGTGGATCTGCCCCGGCGGGCGCTGTCCCGTCGTCATCGGCCACGTCACGGTCCACCGGGCCGGCGACCACGTCACGGCGACCTACGCGCGCACCCTCGCGCCGCGCGTCGAGGACGCGGTCCGGGCGGCCACCGGGGCGACCGCCGAGGGCTGAGCCCCCGGGCCCCCGGGCGCCGGTTTGGGCCGGTGGGGGGCCTGCCGGTAACCTTGCCCTTCGGTCTGCGTCCGTGCGGCGTGACCCGAACCAGCCCCGACCTCACCTGAAAGCCATGTCCCGACTCGACCCCCGGTCCCCGATGGTGCTCGACACCAAGCTCGTGGGCCGTCGGCCGGGGACGATGCACGAGCTGGAGCGTGAGCTGGGGGCGCCGAGCGACCTCGGCACCGACGTCATCCGCGTCGAGGAGGGCAGCCCGCTGCTCCTCACCGTCCGGATGGAGTCGGTCGTCGAGGGAGTGCTCGTCACCGGTTCGGTGCGCGGCACGGCGACCGGCGCCTGCGTGCGGTGCCTGGACCCCGTCACCGAGGAGGTCGACGGGCGCTTCCAGGAGCTGTTCGTTCACGCCGATCGACACGTCCACCACCAGGAGGTGGGGGACGAGGACGCCGACGAGGAGCGCCGGATCGAGGACGGATACCTCGACCTCGAACCGGTGGTCCGGGACACGGTGGTGCCTGCACTGCCGTTCCAGCCGGTGTGCCGGCCGGACTGCCCCGGGCTCTGCTCCGTGTGCGGCCAGCCGCTCGCGGACGACCCGGAGCACCAGCACGACGAGATCGACCCCCGGTGGGCGGCGCTCTCGGCCCTGGCCGAGACGCCTCCCGAGACGACAGAGAAGAGGACCTGACGTGGCTGTTCCGAAGCGGAAGACGTCGCGCTCCAACACCCGCTCGCGCCGCGCCAACTGGAAGGCGACGGTCGTCGCCACGACGACCTGCCCGCAGTGCAAGGCGCCGACGCAGCCGCACACCGCGTGCCCGTCGTGCGGGGCGTACAAGGGCCGCCACTACGGCGCGGCCGAGCGCACCGAGCACCAGGGCTGACCCCCAGCCCCATGGGCAAGGGGTCGGCCGCGGCCGATGAGCTGACGCCCCTGCGCCCCGTCACCGAGCTGGTCGACCACCTGTCGGAGGTCACCGGTGTCGCCGTCGACGAGGCGCTGGTCCGTCGTGCCCTGACGCACCGGTCGTACGCCTACGAGATGGGCGGGCTGCCGCACAACGAGCGCCTGGAGTTCCTCGGCGACTCCGTGCTGGGCGTCGTCGTCACGACGACGCTCTACGACACCAACCCCGACGAGACCGAGGGCCAGCTGGCCAAGCTGCGCGCCGCCGTGGTGAACATGCGCGCCCTCGCCGACGTCGGGCGGACCCTCGGGCTGGGCGACTTCGTCTTCCTCGGCCGGGGTGAGGAGAGCACCGGGGGCCGCGACAAGGACTCGATCCTCGCCGACACCGTCGAGGCGGTCATCGGCGCGGTCTACCAGTGCGCCGGCATCGACGCCGCCGGCGAGCTCGTGCACAGCCTCGTCGACCCGCTGCTCGCCCAGTCCGCGACCCTCGGGGCCGGCCTGGACTGGAAGACCAGCCTGCAGGAGATCAGCTCGCGGCACGGCCTCGGCTCTCCCGAGTACGTCGTCGGCGAGGACGGTCCCGAGCACGCGAAGTCCTTCGACGCCGAGGTCGTCATCGGCGGGCGGGTGCTCGGCCACGGCACCGGCCGCACCAAGAAGGTCGCCGAGCAGGAGGCCGCGGCGCACGCGTGGACGAGCATCCGCGACGCGCACGAGGGCCGCGTCGACGCGGACGGCGACGACGCCGACGACGCGCGCGCCGTCACCGGGGCGGCGGACGGTGCGGACGGCGCCGACCCCGACGACCCTGCCGACCCCGACGGTGCCTGAGCTGCCCGAGGTCGAGGTCGTCCGCCGCGGCCTCGCGGCCCACGTCGAGGGGCGCCGGCTCGCGGTCGTCGAGCTCCGGGGCCACCGGGTGGCCCGCCGCCACCTCCCCGGCCCGGCCGACCTCGCCGGGCGGCTCGCCGGCCGCCGGGTGGCCGCGGTGCGCCGCCGCGGCAAGTACCTGTGGTGGGACCTCGAGGACTCCGTCGGGCTCCTCCTCCACCTCGGGATGAGCGGCCAGCTCCTCGTCGAGGACCCCGCGGCGCCGGACGAGAAGCACCTGCACGCCCGGTTCTCCTTCGCCGACGACGGCCCCGAGCTGCGCTTCGTCGACCAGCGCACCTTCGGCGGCCTCGCGCTGGCCGAGCTGGGCGCCGACGGGGTGCCCCTCGGCATCGCCCACATCGCCCCCGACCCCCTCGAGCCGGCCTACGACCGCGCCGCGGTGGTCCGCCGGGTCAAGGGCAAGGACAGTGCGGTCAAGCGGGTGCTCCTGGACCAGACCGTCGTCTCGGGGATCGGGAACATCTACGCCGACGAGGCGCTCTGGCGGGCGCAGGTGCACGGCGAGCGGCCGGCGTCGGCCCTCACCAGGCCCCGCATCGCGAGCGTGCTCGACCACGCGGCGGGGGTGATGCGCGAGGCCCTCGGGCAGGGGGGCACGAGCTTCGACGCGCTCTACGTCAACGTCAACGGCGCCTCGGGCTACTTCGACCGGTCCCTCGCCGCCTACGGGCAGGCCGGACGGCCCTGCCCCCGCTGCGGGACGCCGATCCGGCGCGAGCAGTTCATGAACCGCAGCTCGTTCTCCTGCCCGCGGTGCCAGCCCCGGCCCCGCCGGGTCAGGGCAGCGGGATCGGCTTGAGCCGCACGGCCTTCCCGGTCCTTCGCTCGGACAGCTCGGCGAAGGCCCTGCGGACGGTCGCGCTGTAGAGGTGGGCCCCGGTGATGCTCGGGTGGATGCCGTCGGACTGGAGCATCCCGCGGGTGTCGGCGAGGGCGGTGTCCCAGTCGGCGAGGACGACGTTGTCGTAGCCGGCGACCACCGCGCGCAGCGCCCGGTTGTCGGACTCGGCGCGGGAGTACGGGCCGTGGACGGTGACGACGACGACCATCCGGTCCGGCCCGGCGGCCTCGATCGTGCGGCGGACCGCCTTCTCGTCGGTGCCGAAGTTCGTGCCGAACGCGAGGACCACCGCGCGCCGCAGGCCGGCGCCGCGGCGGGCGACGAGGGCGGGGGCCTCGGTCCAGCGGCGGTTCGAGCGGGCGTCGAGGCGCACGCCGGGGAAGTAGTACTCCATCGCCTGCTTCGCGCCGACGAGCATCGAGTCGCCGAAGGCGTCGATCTGCGACCCCGCGGGCATGGCCCACGCGGCCGCCGTCCCCGCGGAGGGGGTGGTGGTCCTCGCGGTGCGGGTGGGGGACGCGCTCGCAGCGGCGGCGGACGCCGGCTCGGAGGCCCGGGCGATGGCGGCCTCGTTGGCCTCGAGGAGCTGCTGGGTGGAGGTGCGCTCGGGCGCGGTGGCGAGGACGACGGCGACCGCGACCCCCGCGGCACCGACGACCGACCAGGCCACGCGGGCGCGGCGGGTACCGGCCGAGCGCAGTCGCCGGGTGAGGGCGGCGAAGGCTCCCCGCACGCCCAGCCGGCGCACCGGGGTCTCGACGAACCGGTAGGAGAGGTCGGCCGCGGCGAGCGTGACGAGCACGGCCCAGGCGCGGGTGAGGAGGTACGCGACGCCTCCCGGCGCCACGGGGAGGTCCTGGCCGACGACGAGCGCGACCGGCCAGTGCCACAGGTAGATGCCGTAGCTGCGGGCGCCGACCCAGCGCGCCACGGGCAGCTCGAGCACCGCCCGCAGCCGCCCGGGGCGCTCGACGACCACGAGCACGAGGGCCGCGGTGGCCAGCGACGCCAGCAGGATGCCGCCGCGGAAGGTGAGGGCGGACCGCTCGTCGGCGAGGACGACGAGGCCCCCGAGGACGGCGAGCGCCACCGCGGCGACGGTGCGGCGGTGGGCCGACCAGCGCGGCGAGCGGGTCCAGGCCCGGTGCGGGGCGGCGAGGGCCAGGGCGAGCGCGGCGCCGACCATGAGCCCGGTCGCGTGCGTGTCGGTGCCGTAGTAGACGCGGGTGGGGTGCTCGGGGTCGAGCCGCACGGCCATGAGGAGGGAGGACGCGAGCGCGAGGCCGAGGGCCACGGCCGCGCGCGCCTCGGGGCGCCGGGTGAGCCGCAGCAGCCCGAGCAGGGCGAGCGGCCACAGGAGGTAGAACTGCTCCTCGACCGCGAGCGACCACAGGTTGGCCAGCAGGGTGGGCGTGGTCGACCCGAAGTAGTCGGAGCCGGCGCCCACCTCGAGCCAGTTCGAGGTGAACGTGGCCGCCCCGAGCACCTGGCGGCCGGCACCGACGAGCAGGTCGCCCTCGCTGAGCCGGGCCAGCAGCACGCTCGCCGGCACGAGCACCACGAGGGCCGGCAGCAGCCGTCGGGCGCGGCGGGTCCAGAAGGCGCGCACGTCGATCCGGCCGGCACCCGCGTGCTCGCGGAGCAGGAGCGTGGTGATGAGGAAGCCGGAGACGACGAAGAAGACGTCGACCCCGAGGAAGCCGCCGGGCAGCCACCGGGGGTCGAGGTGGAAGGTGACGACCGCGGCGACGGCGAGGGCGCGCAGGCCGTCGAGGCCGGGCAGCCGGTGGGTGCTCGGGCCGGCCGGCGCGGTCCGCTGCGGGCTCGTCGGGGGCCGGGGCGTCCGGAGCCGGGGCGCGGTGGCCAGGCCACCGGGCCCGTCGGGCAGGACCGGCTCCATGGGGACACCGTAGTGACGGGTGGTGACGGTGTGACGCAGGCGCGCTGGGGGTGCGCCCGGGCCGGCCGGGAGGAGGGGGTCGCGGCGTCGGGCTAGCCTGCCCGGATGAGCTCGCCGACCCCGCCCGACGACGGCGCCGTCCGCGTGTCGCGGTGTTCGTCCGCGGCCGCGTGCAGGGGGTCGGCTTCCGGTGGTGGACCCGGTCCCGCGCCCTCGAGCTCGGCCTCTCCGGCTGGGCCCGGAACACCGCCGACGGGCGGGTCGAGGTCGTGGCCGAGGGGCGGCGGCGCGCAGGTCCGGCGGCTCGTGGCGCTGCTCGGGGAGGAGCCGTCGACCCGCGGGCGGCCCGGCTCGGTCACCGCGCTCTCGGACCCGACGTGGTCCGCGCCGCGCGGCGAGGCCGGCTTCCGCGAGCGCTGACCCCGTCCTCCGCCGTCGCGCCGCGACGCCTCCGCTGGCGCCCGGCGACGGCTCGCCCGGTGGGACGCGGGGCGCGGGGTGCCCGCACCTTCCTACGATGGGTCGGTGAGCGACCTCCCCCCGGACCTGACGCGCCTGCGCTCGAGCATCGACAACATCGACGCCGCCCTCGTGCACCTGCTCGCGGAGCGGTTCAAGTGCACGCAGGCCGTCGGCGAGCTCAAGGCCGCGGCCGGGCTGCCGCCCGCCGACCCCGGGCGCGAGGAGGCCCAGGTGGCGCGGCTGCGGACGCTCGCCGACGAGTCGGGGCTCGACCCGCGCTTCGCCGAGGCGTTCCTCGGCTTCATCATCGCCGAGGTGATCCACCACCACGAGCGGATCGCCAACGGCGGCGCCTGACCCCCGGGGCCCCGACGCCGGTCCCGGGGGACCCCGGTACCGCCCGGCCCCAGGTCCCAGGGAGCGCAGCAGCCCCAGGAGCCACAGGCACCACGGGGGTGACCGGCACGTCCCCGGCGGCCCCGCACCCCGCGGGTAGCATCGCCCGCGACCCGGACCCGGCCGGCTCCGGCCCCCGACGAGAGACGACGACCCGCCGCATGTACCTCAAGACGCTGACCCTCAAGGGGTTCAAGTCCTTCGCCTCGGCGACGACGATGCGCCTCGAGCCCGGCATCACGTGCGTCGTCGGCCCCAACGGCTCCGGCAAGTCCAACGTCGTCGACGCCCTCGCCTGGGTCATGGGCGAGCAGGGCGCCAAGAGCCTGCGCGGCGGCAAGATGGAGGACGTCATCTTCGCCGGCACCTCCGGCCGCCCGCCCCTGGGCCGCGCCGAGGTCAGCCTGACCATCGACAACACCGACGGCGCCCTGCCCATCGACTACACCGAGGTGACGATCACCCGGACGATGTTCCGCGGCGGCGGCTCCGAGTACGCCATCAACGGCACCTCCTGCCGACTGCTCGACGTCCAGGAGCTGCTCTCCGACTCCGGCCTCGGCCGCGAGATGCACGTCATCGTCGGCCAGGGCCAGCTCGACACCGTCCTGCGGGCGACCCCCGAGGAGCGGCGCGGCTTCATCGAGGAGGCCGCGGGCGTCCTCAAGCACCGCCGCCGCAAGGAGCGCGCGCTGCGCAAGCTCGAGCAGATGGAGGGCAACCTCACCCGGGTGCTCGACCTCACGGGCGAGATCCGCCGCCAGCTCGGGCCGCTCGGCCGGCAGGCCGAGGCCGCGCGCCGGGCCGCCGTCGTCCAGGCCGAGGTCCGCGACGCCCGGCTGCGCCTCCTCGCCGACGACCTCGTCCAGCTCACCGGCATCGTCGAGCAGGAGGTCGCCGACGAGACCGCCCTCCTCGAGCGCCGCACGGCCGTCGAGGACGCCCTGGCCACGGTGCGCGGCCGGCTCACCGAGGTCGAGCGGCAGACCGCCGACGCCGCGCCCGAGCTCGGCCGGGCCCAGGAGCGGGTCGTGCGGCTGCAGAGCCTGCGCGACCGGCTCGAGTCCACCGGGTCGGTCGCCGCCGAGCGGGTCCGCCTCCTCTCCCAGGACGAGGAGCACGAGACCACCTCCGGTCGCGACCCCGAGGAGCTGCGCGCCCAGGCGGCCCAGGCGCGCGAGGCCGAGGCCCTGCTCCAGGCCGAGATCGCCGAGACCGTCGAGGGCCTCGACGAGGCGGTGGCCCTGCGCGAGGCGGCCGAGGCCGCGTTCGCCGCCGAGCAGCAGCGGCTGGCCCGGCTGGCCCGCGCCGCGGCCGACCGCCGCGAGGGGCTGGCCAAGCTCGCCGGCCAGGTCGGGGCCCGCCGCAGCCGGATCGAGGCGGCCGAGGCCGAGATCGGCCGGCTGCAGACCCTCGTCACCGAGGCCCGGGGGCGGGCCGCGGAGGCCGAGCAGGAGTTCGCGGGGCTCGAGGGCGGCATCGCCCACGACGAGGAGGGCGAGGAGGGGCTCGACACGTCCTACGAGGTCGCCGCCGAGCGGCTGGCCGCCGCCGAGGCCGAGGTCGAGCAGCTGCTCGCCGACGAGCGGGAGGCCGAGAGCCGGCGCTCGTCGGCCCAGGCGCGGCTCGAGGCCCTCGAGATGAGCCTGCGGCGCAAGGACGGCGCGGCCAGCCTCCTCGAGGCGGCCGACGACCGGCACGGCATCGTCGGGGCCGTCTCGGCCCTCCTGCACGTCGAGGGCGGCCACGAGGCCGCCGTCGCCACCGCCCTCGGGTGGGCCTCGGAGGCCCTCGCCGTGGGCACGGCGCAGTCGGCGGCCGATGCCCTCGCCTCGCTGCGGGCCACCGACGGCGGCCGGGCCGCGCTGCTCGTCGGCGAGACGGCCGTGCCGAGCGACCCCGCGTCGTGGCCCGACCTCGGTGGGGAGGCCGTGTGGGCCCGTGACGTCGTCGAGGCCGAGCCCGTGGTGGCGGCCGCCGTCGAGCAGCTGCTCGAGCGCGTGGCGCTCGTGCCGACCGCGGCCCACGCCGTCGCGCTCGTCGCGCGCCACCCGGGGGTCACGGCGGTCACCGACGACGGCGACGTCTTCGGTCCGGGCTGGGCCCGCGGCGGCAGCTCGGAGGGGCAGAGCCTGCTCGAGGTGCACGCCGCCGTCGAGGAGACCCGGGGCACGCTCGCCGACGCCTCGGGCCGGGTCGAGCGGGCCCGCTTCGCGCTCGTCGCGGCCCGCGAGCGCGCTGCGGCGCTGGGCACGGACGTCGACGCCGCCCTCGAGGCGCTGCACGAGTCGGACGCCCGGATGGCCGCCGTCGCCGAGCGGCTCGGCACCCTCGGCGCCTCGATGCGCACCGCCGGGGCCGAGGCCGAGCGGGCCGAGCGGGCCATCGCCGGCGCCCGCGAGACCCTCGAGGCCGACCGCGCCGAGCTCGAGGCGCTCACCGCCCGCCTCGCCGAGGCCGAGGAGCAGCCGGTCGAGGCCGAGACCGACCCCTCCACCGACGAGCGCGACCGCCTCGAGCTCGAGGCCTCCCGCGCCCGCACCGGGCGAGACCGAGGTGCGCCTCGCCCTGCGCACCAAGGAGGAGCGGGCCCGGGCCCTCTCCGGCCGCGCCGACTCCCTCGAGGGGGCCGCCCGCAACGAGATCGCCGCCCGCGAGAAGCTGCGCGAGCGGCGCGAGAGGCGCCGCCGGGAGGCCGAGGTGGCCGCGGCCGTCCACGAGGCCGCCGGCTACGCCGTGCACCGCGTCACCAGCGGCCCTGGGCCGCGCCGGCGTCCTGCGCGACGCCGCCGAGGCCGAGCGGGCCGAGCGCGACCGCGCCGCGTCGGCCCTGCGCCAGGAGCTGACGACCGTCCAGGACGAGCTGCGCGACCTCACCGACGCCGCGCACCGCGACGAGATGGCCCGGGCCCGCCAGCTCGCCCGGATCGAGCAGCTGCAGGCGCGTGCGGTCGAGGAGCTCGGCATCGACCCCGAGGTGCTGGTGGAGGAGTTCGGGCCGCACCAGCCGGTGCCGCACATCGCGGGGCCCGACGACGACCCCGACACCGCGCCGGAGCCCGCGGCCTACGTCCGCGAGGTGCAGGAGAAGCGGCTGCGCAAGGCCGAGCGGGCGCTCGGCGCCCTCGGGCGGGTCAACCCGCTGGCCCTCGAGGAGTACGCGGCCCTCGAGGAGCGGCACACCTTCCTCACCACCCAGCTCGAGGACCTCAAGCGCTCCAAGCGCGACCTGCTCGACATCGTCAAGGAGGTCGACGAGCGCGTCGAGCAGGTCTTCACCGAGGCCTTCCACGACACCAGGGAGCAGTTCGAGCGGGTCTTCGAGCGGCTCTTCCCCGGGGGCGAGGGGCGGCTCGTCCTCACCGACCCCGACGACATGCTCGCCACGGGCATCGAGGTCGAGGCGCGGCCCCCGGGCAAGAAGGTCAAGCGGCTCTCGCTGCTCTCCGGCGGCGAGCGCTCGCTCGTGGCCGTCGCCCTGCTCGTCGCGATCTTCAAGGCCCGGCCGAGCCCGTTCTACATCATGGACGAGGTCGAGGCCGCGCTCGACGACACCAACCTCGGCCGGCTCATCACCCTCTTCGAGGAGCTGCGCGACTCCAGCCAGCTCATCGTCATCACGCACCAGAAGCGGACGATGGAGGTCGCCGACGCGCTCTACGGCGTCTCGATGCGCGGCGACGGCGTGACGACGGTGGTCAGCCAGCGCATCCGCGACGTCGCCGCCACCGCCTGAGTCGGCGGCGCCTCACCGGCATCTCGGGTGACACGCACCGGAACCTCCGGTGACGCACCCCGAAGGTCGCGGTGCCTCGGCCACCTTTCCCGCCCCGGGCGGGAAAGGTGGGGCTCAGCTGGACGGGCGTGCCAGGCGGTGAGGAGGGCGCGCTCGTCGTCGTCGGCGAGGCCGGTGCGCCGTGGCTGGTCGGCCGGGCGCTGCTCCTCCCACGCCAGGGTGTCGCGGAGGGTCTCGACGAGGGGGCGGGTCGTGAGCCCGAGCCCTCGGGCCGCCGCACCGGAGCGGGCGGCGAAGCCCGCGTACTCGGGGAACGGCAGCCAGAGCGGGAGGGAGCGCGGACCCATCCACGCGGCCACCCCCTGCTCCTCGAGCCAGCCGGGCTCCGGCCGGCACCGGCTCGGCGGTGCTCGCCGCGGCCTCCCGGGACGCCGCGAGCACCGCGCCGAAGGTCGTCGTCGGGCCGACCGCGTCGACGACGCCGGCCACGCGCTCCTCGGCGCAGCGCACCAGCCAGGCGGCGAGGTCGCGCGCGTCGAGCACCTGGGCCGGGTCGTCGAGCGCGTCCGGGACGAGCACCTCGGCGTCGGCGGCCGGGTGGGCGAACCGCCACGGGTACCAGCCGGTGCGGCCGGTGGTGTCGCCCGGGCCGCCGAGCAGGCCGGCCCGCGCGACGAGCACGTGCTCGGTGCCGACGCCGTCGAGCACGTGCTGCTCGCAGGCCACCTTCTTCGCGCCGTACTCGTCGGGCCCGTCACCGCCCTCCTCGAGGGGCGCCAGCAGCGCGGTGGACTCGTCGGCGCCGACGACCGAGTGGTCGGCGTAGACGTTGCCGGTGGAGACCTGTGACCAGTGCGCGACCCGCCCGGCGAGCGCCGCGACGGCGCGCCGCACCTGCGCGGGCTCGCGCGCGACGTCGACGACGGCGTCCCAGCTCTCGTCCTCGACCCCGCCGAGGCCCTCGGCGCTGCGGTCGTGCCGCACGAGCGCGGCGCCGTCGGCGACCGCGCCGGAGGACCCGCGGGCCACGCAGGTGACGTCGTGGCCGGCGAGCAGCCCGGCGCGGGCCACCTCCCGGCCGAGGAACGCGGTGCCGCCGAGGACGAGGAGTCGCATCCCGCCAGCCGACCACGGGCCCCCGGTCCGGGGAAGGGCTGTTCGCCGACGGCGCAGCGGTGGCCGACGGTCGACGGTGCCGAGGCGCGGACATCGCGGGGTGGCCCCCGACCTGTCGACCGGGGGGTCAGTGCGCGATGCCGCCGACGTCGCCCGGCGGCCAGAACCGCAGGACCACGGGCCCGACCACCCGGTCGAGGGGCACGAACCGGGCGCACCCGTTCGCCTCGGTCGCGCCGCGACAGCCGATGACCGAGTCGGCGGACTGGGAGCGGTGGTCGCCGAGGACGAGGAGGTTCTCGCGCGGCACGCTGATCTCGGGGAAGCAGCGGGTCGAGCGCGGGGTCGTCGAGCAGTCGAGCGTGCCGGCGGTGAACGGCAGGTCCTCGAAGAGGTAGGGCTCGTCGAGCGGCCGGTCGTCGACGGTCACCCGGCCGTCGGTGCTGCAGCAGGCGACCCGTTCCCCGGGCAGCCCGACGACCCGCTTGACGGTGTACGAGGTGTTGCTCGGGCCGATGCCGGTGAGGTCGCCGACCCAGCGCAGCGCCCGCACGAGCGGGTTGCCCGCCTCGGGCAGCCGGGGCTCCTGCCACGACGTGCCGTGCCCGAAGACGACGACGTCGCCGCGGGCCACCGTGTGGTCGAGCCGGTTGACGAGGATGCGGTCGCCGATGTGGAGGGTCTGCTCCATCGACTGCGACGGCACCCCGAACGGCTTGACGAGGAAGGCCTGGACGAGCGCGACGGCGACGAGGGCGACGAGCACCTCGGTGAACCACGGCAGACGGCGTCGGCGGCGCGGGGTCTGCGGGGGCCCCTCGGCGCCGGCTTCGGTCACGCGCGTCACCCTAGTCCGCGTTCCGTCACAGGTGTCGACGCGAGCGCGGACGCGTCGCGCGGACGGGCTCGCGTGCGTCCCCGGTCGGGCGTCGGCCGGGTGTGGTCGAATGAGGCCACCCCGACAGTGAAGGAGCCGCCCGGATGAGGTCCGGCATCGACCGCTCGGCCGTCGACGAGACGGTCCGCCCCCAGGACGACCTGTTCGCCCACGCCAACGGCGCCTGGTACCGCCGCACCGAGATCCCCGACGACCGGGGGCGCTACGGCACCTTCGACGTGCTGCGGGAGGCGGCCGAGGAGCACGTGCGGACGATCATCGAGCAGGTCGCCGCCGGGGCGCCCGCGCCCGGGCACCGTCGCGGCGAAGGTCGGCGACCTCTACTCCAGCTTCATGGACGAGGCGACGGTCGACGCCCTCGGCGCGGCGCCGCTGCTGGGCGACCTCGAGCGGGTCGCCGCGGTGCGCGGCCCGGGCGACCTCATGCGGCTGCTCGGCGAGCTGGCCCGCGACGGCGTCGGCGGGCCGGTCATCCCGTTCGTCAACACCGACGACCGCGACCCCGACCGCTACGTCGTCTACCTCGAGCAGGCCGGGCTCGGCCTCCCCGACGAGTCGTACTACCGCGAGCCGCAGCACGAGGCCATGCGCGAGGCCTACCTGCCGCACGTCGCCCGGATGCTCGAGCTCGTCGGGCACCCGGGCGCGCAGGGCGCGGCCGAGCGCGTCCTGGCGCTCGAGACCCGCCTCGCGGCCGGGCACTGGGACAAGGTGACCAACCGCGACCCGGTGCGGACCTACACCCTCGTCGACCGCGCCGGGCTCGAGGCGCTGGGCCCGGGCATCGACTGGTCGGCCTTCCTCGCGGGGATGGGGCGTGCCCGAGCGCGCCTTCTCCGCCGTCGTCGTGCGCCAGCCCTCCTACCTCGGCGTGCTCGCGAGCGCCCTCGCCGAGGTGCCGGTCGAGGCCTGGCGCGACTGGCTCGCCTGGCACGTCGTCCACGCCCACGCGCCGTACCTCTCCTCGGCGTTCGTCGAGGAGAACTTCGACTTCTACGGGCGCACCCTCTCCGGGGTGCCGCAGCTGCGCGACCGCTGGAAGCGCGCGGTCACCCTCGTCGAGGGGGCGCTCGGCGAGGCGGTCGGCCAGCTCTACGTCGAGCGCCACTTCCCGCCCCACGCCAAGGAGCGGATGCTCGAGCTCGTCGACCACCTCGTCGAGGCCTTCCGGCAGAGCCTGTCGGCGGTGCCGTGGATGGGGGAGGCGACCCGCGCCGAGGCCCTGGCCAAGCTCGAGTCGTTCACGCCGAAGATCGGCTACCCGGACGTCTGGCGCGACTACTCCGCGCTCGCCGTCGACGCCGACGACCTGCTCGGCAACGTCCGGCGGGCCAGCGCCTTCGAGCTCGACCGCAACCTCGCCAAGCTCGGCGGGCCGGTCGACCGCACCGAGTGGTTCATGACCCCGCAGACGGTCAACGCCTACTACAACCCCGGGATGAACGAGATCGTCTTCCCGGCGGCGATCCTCCAGCCGCCCTTCTTCGACGTCGACGCCGACGACGCCGTCAACTACGGCGGCATCGGGGCGGTCATCGGCCACGAGATCGGCCACGGCTTCGACGACCAGGGGTCGCAGTTCGACGGCCGCGGCG
Source organism: uncultured Actinomycetota bacterium (assembly GCA_963752445.1). Classification (GTDB taxonomy): domain Bacteria; phylum Actinomycetota; class Actinomycetes; order Actinomycetales; family Dermatophilaceae; genus Phycicoccus. The sequence continues at coordinate 22,871 of CAVVYI010000027.1, forward strand.
AGCTGCGCGACTGGTGGACCGAGGCCGACCGCACCCGCTTCCAGGCCCTCGCCGACGCCCTCGTCGCGCAGTTCGACGGGCTCGAGACGCCGCGACGCCCCCGGCCGCCGGTCAACGGCGCGCTGACGGTCGGCGAGAACATCGGCGACCTCGGCGGGCTGACCATCGGCCTCTCCGCCTACCGCATCTCCCTCGACGGGCAGCCGGCGCCGGAGCTCGACGGGCTGACCGGGGAGCAGCGCTTCTTCCTCGGCTGGGCGCAGCTCTGGCGCGGCAAGTCCCGTGCGGCCGAGGCCGAGCGGCTGCTGGCCATCGACCCGCACTCGCCGATGGACCTGCGCGCGAACGCGGCCCGCAACCTCGACGCGTTCCACGAGGCCTTCGGCACCGCAGCCCGGCGACGGCATGTGGCTGCCGGAGTCCGACCGCGTCCGCATCTTCTGAGCGCGGACGCCGGCGCGGCGTGGTTTGGGCGGCGGCCCGGCGCTTGACAGGATGGCGGGGTGACTGAGTCGATCTGGGCCTACCTGGGCATCGCCGTGGCCGTCCTCCTCGTGGCCGGGGGAGTGGTCCTCGGGCTGCTCCGGGGGCGCGGCGCCGCGCGCGAGCGCGAGCTCGACCTCCCCGAGGCGCCGGGCACCCCCGGCCCGGGCGACGCCGACCTCGCCCCGGACGGTGCGATCGGCACGATCGAGCACCCCGGCGAGGTCGTCGAGGAGGAGCCCGAGGCGGCCGACGCCGACCGCCCCGGCGGCTCCGCGGAGCAGGTCCAGGAGGTGCCGACGGCGCCCGGCCGGCCGGCTGCGGCGGCTGCGGGCCCGCCTCGCGCGCTCGAACTCCTCGCTCGGCCAGGGCCTGCTCGCCCTGCTCGCCGGCGGCCGGCTCGACGACGCCGCCTGGGAGGAGGTCGAGGACACCCTCCTGGCCGCCGACCTCGGCGTCGCCGCGAGCACCGAGCTCGTCGCGGCGCTGCGCACCCGCGTGGCGGTCGAGGGCACCACCGACGAGGCCTCGGTGCGGCGGCTGCTGCGCGAGGAGCTGCTCGCCCTCGTCGACCCGTCGATGGACCGCTCCCTCGCCGACCAGCGGGTCGACGGCCGCCCGGCCTGCATCCTCGTCGTCGGGGTCAACGGCACGGGCAAGACGACGACGGTGGGCAAGCTGGCCCGCGTGCTCGTCGCCCAGGACAAGGACGTCGTGCTCGGCGCCGCCGACACCTTCCGGGCCGCGGCGGCCGACCAGCTCGAGACGTGGGGCGGGCGGGTCGGCGTCCCGACGATCCGCTCCGACCGCGAGGGTGCCGACCCCGCCGCCGTCGCGTTCGACGCCGTCCGGGCCGCGGCCGAGCTCGAGGCCGACGTCGTCCTCGTCGACACCGCGGGCCGCCTGCAGAACAAGGTCGGGCTCATGGACGAGCTCGGGAAGGTCAAGCGGGTCATCGAGAAGCAGAGCCCGGTCGACGAGGTGCTGCTCGTGCTCGACGCGACGACGGGGCAGAACGGCATGCGCCAGGCCGAGGTGTTCGCCCAGGTCGTGGGCATCACGGGCATCGTGCTCACCAAGCTCGACGGCACGGCCAAGGGCGGCATCGTCGTCGCCGTGCAGCGCGAGCTCGGCGTGCCGGTCAAGCTCGTCGGCCTCGGCGAGGGCCCCGACGACCTCGCGCCGTTCGACCCCGAGGCGTTCGTCGACGCCATCATCGACTGACGGAGGACGCGGGGGGTGGTGGGCTGTGGTGATGGCTCGAGTGTGACCCGTCGCCTGACTGACCGTTTGTTTTTGACGAGACTTGTCCATCGGAGTGGTCGGCCCGGCCCGGTCGGGTGTGACTGGCCTGATCAGGAGGCGGACGCCCGAGCGTGTCGCCTCGGCGTGTCCCGTCACAGTCCTGCCGGCTCTGCCGGATCGGACACGTCCGGGAAGAAAGGGAGGAACGCATGACCAGGCTGTCAGAGCTTGTTGATGTCGTCATCGGGGTCGACACCCACACGATACCCCACGCTGCGTGGTTGTGCTCACACGGGGGCGCGTGGATGACCTGACCGTCCCACACCCCTGAGGGCTACCAGGATTGTCGATTTGGCTGATGGACCAGCCCTTGCGGGCCTGGTCGATGGATGGACCGGCGGAGGGCTGGTTGCTCGGCTGCTGCACGGTGAGGATTGTGATCGACTTGATCGGCCCGAACGGGCCGAGCGGCGAACGGAGCAAGTCGGATCGATCGACGCGATCCGAGCGCCCGAGAGCGCTGGCTCGCGACTCGGCCCCCGCGCATGGCGACGCAGCGCTGTCGGGCCCTGGCCGCCGCCGCTCAGCCGTCGACGCGGCGACGATCGCCAGCGGCACTGCAGGCTGTGATCGCGCCCCGGGCTGCTGCGCAAGCGACGGGCGCAACTGGAGGGCGGATCGCGGGCCTACGATCGCGCCCGTGGGACCGAGACCAGCACCCCGCGCTCATGCTGCGACCTCGCTCGCCGTGCCAGGCCTGCAGCCGAAGCCGCCGACGGAAGCGATCTTGGCGATCGTGCGCTCGGGCGACCGACCTGCTCGCCCAGCTCGGTGTCGGCCTATCGTTGCCGCCACGGTCTGTGGCTGGTCCCACCGGGCCGCGCCGCCGAGCGCCTTCGCGAGCTCGCCGGCGTCGCCCGATCCCGCACAGCGGACAGAGACGACCGACCGCCTGAACCGCGCGGTGACCGGCAGCCAACCGAGCGCTGCACAGATCGTGCTGGGCCGGCACGCACGACCCTCACCCGCGCCTACGCCGCCGACGCGACGAGGGCAGTCCCCGAGAGATCAAGCGCTGCCTAAGAGCTACATCGCCCGCGACCTTACCATCCGAGCACGCCCCAAAGTTGACGAACCATAGGAGGCCCGGCGCGGGCGGGCCGTCTTGTGGTCCGGGAAAGGTGTGCCTTACCTTAGTCGTGACCGTCCCGACCAAGCCGAGGAGCTCGATGTCCCCGCTGTCCGCCGCGCTGCGCGACCGCTCCATCGAGCCCGCGGCGGCCCACGCCGACAGCGGGACCATGCACGCTGGCCGACCTCGCGCCGGGGCGAGCGCCGTGCGTCCTCCACGTGCAGCGACGAGCTCGACCCGGCCACCGCCCGCCGGCTCGTCGACCTCGGCTTCGCGCCGGGCGCCCGGGTGCGCGTCGTGCGCCGGGCGCCGATGGCCGACCCGGTGATCTTCCGGGTCGCCGGCGGCGAGCTGGCGCTGCGCCGCAGCCAGGCCCGCTGCATCAGCGTGTGCCCCGCGCCGTGACCCACAGCACGGACCCGGCCGCACGGCTCTCGTGCCGGGCGGACGACGACGTCCGGCTCGCCCTCGTCGGCAGCCCGAACTCGGGCAAGACGACCCTCTTCAACGCGCTCACCGGGCTGCGGGCCAAGACCGGCAACTACCCGGGCGTCACGGTGTCGCGGTACGAGGGCGCACCCGGGTCGGCGACCTCCGCGCGGTCGTCGAGGACCTCCCCGGCAGCTACAGCCTCGACCCGATCAGCCCCGACGAGCAGGTGCTCGCCGACGTCCTCGACCCCGCAGAGCGAGGGCACCGCCTCGCCGGACGGCCTCCTGGTCACCCTCGACGCGACGACCCTGCCGCGCTCGCTGCGCATGCTCGCCCAGGTGCTGAGCACCGAGCTGCCGGTGTGCGTCGTCCTCACCTTCACCGACGAGCTGACCCGCCGCCGGGGCGCGGTCGACGCCGCCGCGCTCGCGCGGGCGCTCGGGGTGCCCGTCGTGCCGGTGACGAGCGGCCGCAGGCACGACCTGGTCACCCTGCGCGAGCTGATGGCCGACCCGTGTCCTGGGCCCGCCCCGTCGTGCTGCCGCCGCAGGACCCGGCCGGGGTCTCGAGCTGGGTCGACTCGGTCCTCGCCGCCGCGGGCTACCGGCTCCCCGACGAGGACGAGCGCACCCGCCGGGTCGACGCCGTCCTGCTCCACCCGGTGTGGGGCACCCTGGTCTTCTTCGCGACGATGTTCGCCTTCTTCCAGGTGATCTTCACCCTCGCCGCCCCCCTCCAGGACGGCATCGAGCGGCTCTTCGGCTGGCTCGGCGGGCTGGCCGCCGACCACATCGGCAACGCCGTGGTGCGCAGCTTCGTCGCCGACGCCCTGCTCGGCGGGGTCGGCGGGGTGCTCGTCTTCCTCCCGCAGATCGCGCTGCTGTTCCTCATGATCTCCCTCCTCGAGGGGGTCGGCTACATGGCCCGGGCGGCCTTCCTCATGGACCGGGTCATGGCCCGCGCCGGCCTCGAGGGCCGGGCCTTCGTCGCCCTGCTGTCGTCGGTGGCCTGCGCGGTGCCGGGCATCATGGCGACCCGCACGCTGCCGTCGGCGCGCGACCGGATCGCGACGATGATGGGCGCGCCGCTCATGACCTGCTCGGCCCGGCTGCCGGTCTACGTCCTCCTCATCGGCCTCGTCGTCGACCCCGGCGCCGGCTGGGGCCCGGTCGGCGCCCAGGGCGCCATCATGTTCGGCCTCTACCTCGTCGGGGCGCTCTCGGCGATGGCCTCGGCGTGGGTCTTCTCGCGGCTGGGCCGCAGCCGCGGCCCGCTGCTGCCGTTCTACATGGAGATCCCGCCGTACCGCGTCCCGTCGCTGCGCTCGGTCGGCCTCGCCGTCTGGGACTCCGTGCGCACCTTCCTGCGCAAGGTCGGCAAGATCATCCTCGTCACCACGATCGTCCTGTGGGTCCTGCTCACCCTGCCGGCCCACGGCACCGCCGACCTCCGGCAGGCCGGCGTCGACCCCGCCGACGACACCGCCGTCTCGGCCTACGTCATCGACCACAGCTACGCCGCGTCGGTCGGCCGGGCCGTCGAGCCGGTCTTCGAGCCCCTGGGCTTCGACTGGCGGATCAACATCGGGGTCCTCGCCTCGCTGTCGGCGCGCGAGGTCTTCGTCGCGACCCTCGGCCAGGTCGCCTCGGCCCAGGACCCCGAGAACCCCGGGACCGCCCTGAAGTCGCTGACCGTCGACGAGGGCCCGCGCCGGGGCCAGCCGCTGTTCACGCCCCGGTCGTCGCCGCCCTCCTCGCCTTCTTCCTCTACGCCCTCCAGTGCATGTCGACGATCGGGGTCCTGCGCCGCGAGTCGGGCTCGTGGCGCTGGCCGGCCATCGCCTTCGGCTACATGTTCGTCCTCGCCTGGATCATGGCCTGGCTCGCCGGCACCGTCGTCGCGGCGGTGACCTGACGTGGACGGCTCACCGCCCCCCGGCGCCCCGCGGCGCCCGCCGAGCCCCGCCGCCCCGGTCCCCGTGCACCCCGAGCCGGTCCCCGGTGACGACCGGGTGCTGCGCTGGTCCGTCCCCGCCGGCGTCCTCGGCTTCGTCGGGGTGCCGGGCGCCCTGCCCGCGCCGCTGGCCGCGCTCGTCGACGCCGGCGTGCTCACCGCGGTGTCGGTCGAGCCGGCCGCCGTGTGCACCACGCTCGCCGACGGCCACGGCCTGGCGCGAGCAGGGCGCCGCCGTGCGGGACGCCCTCCAGGCCGCGCCTCGCCACCCCGAGGGCCTGGGCGCCCCCGGACGGTGGGGCCGGCGCCGACGACGGTGCTGCGGATGGCCGTGCGACGAGGTCATCGACGGCGAGGTCGGCGACTACATCCGCTCGCACGGCGGCCGGGTCGAGCTGCGTCGACGGCGCACGACGACGAGGTCGAGCTGCGGCTCAGCGGAGCCTGCACCCACTGCCCCGCCTCCGGGAGCACCCTCGGCGAGCGGGTCGAGACGGCCCTGCGCGCGCTCTACCCGGGCCTGCGGCGGGTCACGGCGCGCCAGGACCCCGGTCTCGCCGGCGGCCGGCGGCTGCTCGGGCTGCGCCCCACCCCGCGCGCCTGAGCCGCCCCGCGCCGGGCGACCCGCGGCGGCGGCGAGGCCCCGCGCCGCGGCGTGCGGCCGAGGGACCCGCGCGGCGGCGCGTCCCACGTCGGGTCTCACCATGCGGGACCGGGCGGGGGCCGAAACCGGATGCTTACACCCCACCGGCGGACGCAACACGGGCGAAACACGACACGGCGCACCGCGAAACCTCGGTCCCCGACGCTGTCTCGGGTACGCGGACGGGTGCTCTCGGCCGGGACCGAGTCGCCCGGTACACCCGTCCGACAGATCGAACACTGGAGGATCCTTGGACGGCTACTACGCCTTCATGCTGGTCGCGACAGCCCTCGTGCTGATGATGACCGTGCCGGCACTGGCGCTCTTCTACGGGGGCATGACCCGCTCGCGGTCGGTCCTCAACATGATGATGATGTCCTACGGGGCCTTCGGCATCGGCGCCATCGTCTTCGTCCTCTGGGGCTGGTCGATGGGCTGGGGCGGCGCGGGCAACGGCGCGCTCATCGGCAACCCCTTCGAGCTCTTCGGCCTCAAGGACGTCAGCTGGCACAGCGCGGCCGACGGCACGGGCAGCCCCTACGTCGGGGTGCTCTTCCAGCTGACCTTCGCGACGATCACGGCCGCCCTCATCTCGGGTGCCATCGCCGACCGCGTGAAGTTCTCGTCCTGGATGGTCTTCGTCCCGCTGTGGCTGACCTTCTGCTACTTCCCGATCGCCCACAACACCTGGGGCGGCGGCTTCATCTACAGCCACCTCGCCCAGCAGGACTACGCGGGCGGCACGGTCGTCCACATCAACGCCGGTGTCGCCGGTGGCGTCCTCGCGCTGATCATCGGCCGCCGCAAGGGCTGGCCGAAGGAGCCGATGAAGCCGCACAACCTCACCCTGACGATGGCGGGCGCGGGCCTGCTGTGGTTCGGCTGGTACGGCTTCAACGTCGGCTCGGTCGTCCTCGCCGGTGACACCGCCGAGGCGAGCACCGCGCAGTTCATGTCCGAGACCGGGTTCACCTTCATGAACACGACCCTCGCGACGTGTGCGGCGATGCTCGGCTGGCTCGTCGTCGAGCGCGTCATGCACGGCAAGGCCACCTCGCTCGGTGCCGCCTCCGGCATCGTCGCGGGCCTGGTCGCCATCACCCCCGCGTGCGGCGCGGTCGGCCTGGCCGGCGCCATCGCGATCGGCGCCATCGCCGGTGCGGCCTGCGCCTGGGCGGTCGGCCTGAAGTTCCGCTTCGGCCTCGACGACTCGCTCGACGTCGTCGGCGTCCACCTCGTCGGCGGCCTGCTCGGCACGATCCTCATCGGGCTCTTCTCCACCTCGGTGGCCCCCGGTGGCGTCGACGGGCTGTTCTACGGTGGCGGCTTCTCCTCGCTCATCAACCAGACCGGGGCGGCGCTGTTCACCGTCGTGTGGACGGGTGTCTTCACGGCGATCATCGCCTACGCCATCAAGTTCACCATCGGCTGGCGGGTGTCGGACGACGAGGAGGTCGAGGGCATCGACTACAACGAGCACGGTGAGTCCGCGTACGAGCTGGCCGGCCGGGGCGGGCGGATGACCTCCGCGTCAGTCCTCCGCGCCGGCGCCCAGCCGGCCGAGCGCGGAGAGCCTCGACCTCGAAGGAGCCAAGTGATGAAGCTCGTCACCGCCATCATCAAGCCGCACCAGCTCGACGAGGTGAAGGAGGCCCTCGAGGCCTTCGGCATCCAGGGCATGACGATCAGCGAGGCCCAGGGCTACGGGCGGCAGCGCGGACACAGCGAGGTCTACCGCGGTGCCGAGTACACCGTCGACTTCGTGCCGAAGACCCGTCTCGAGGTCCTCGTCGACGACATGGACTCCGCGTCCGTGGTCGACGTCGTCCTCAAGGCCGCGCAGACCGGTCGCATCGGTGACGGGAAGGTCTGGGTGACCCCCGTCGAGGAGGTCGCCCGGGTCCGCACCGGGGAGCGCGGGGTCGAGGCGATCTGAGCGATGACCCCCTCCTCGAGCGACATCGGCTCCCGGAGGCTCGACCTGGCCGGCACCCGCGACTTCCACGTCGCCGGTGCCGGCCGGGCGCGCCGGGCGGCCCTGTCGACGTTCAACCGCGCGTGGCTCGCCGAGGTGTGGCGCTCCGCGACCGGTGGGGCGCGCATCGAGGGGGTGGCCCTCGCGGCCGTCGGCAGCCTGGGCCGCGGTGACGCCGGTCCGCTGTCCGACTACGACCTCGTCCTCCTGCACTCCGAGCGGTCGCTGCCGGCCAAGGAGCTCACCGCGCTCGCCGACCGGATCTGGTACCCGATCTGGGACGCCGGGGTGCGCCTCGACCACAGCGTCCGCACGGTGACCCAGTGCCGCCAGGTGGCCGCGGGAGACCTCACGGCGGCCGTCGGGCTGCTCGACCTCGCCGCCCTCGCCGGTGACGCCGAGCTCGTCGCCGCGGCCCGCTCGACCGTCGCGCACGACTGGCGGGGCAACGCCCGCAAGCGGCTGCCGCAGCTCGTCGAGGCCCAGGGCACCCGGCACGCCCGCCAGGGCGACCTGGCGCAGTCGATCGAGCCCGAGCTCAAGGAGGCCCACGGCGGCCTGCGCGACATGACCGTCCTCGCCGCGCTCGCCGAGGCGTGGCTGGCCGACCGGCCCCACGGCGGCGTCGACGCCGCCCACGAGCTGCTCCTCGACGTCCGCGACGCCGTGCACGTCGTCACCGGCCGCGGCCGCGACCGGCTGGGCCGCGAGGACCACGACGCCGTCGCCGCCCTCCTCGGCTACCCCGACGCCGACGACCTGCTGACCGCCGTGTCCGGTGCCGGCCGGCTCATCGCCTACGCGCTCGACGGCACGGTCCGCCGGGCCGGCCAGTCGCAGCGGGCCCGCACCCTGCGCGTCGGCCCGCGCCGGCCGCAGATGACCCCGCTCGGGCACGGGCTGTTCGCGAGCGACGGCGAGGTGGTCCTCGGGTCGGCCCGCCTCGCCGAGACCGACCCGGCGATGGCGCTGCGGGCCGGCGTCGTCGCGGCCCGGGCCGGGCTGCCGGTGGCGCCGACGACCCTCGAGAACCTCGCGGCGACCGTGCCCGACCTGCCGACGCCGTGGCCGGTGGCCGCGCGTGACCTGCTCGGCGACCTCCTCGCCTCGGGGCAGGGCCTGGTCACCGTGTGGGAGGGGCTGGACCAGGTCGGCATCGTCGAGCGCTGGCTGCCCGAGTGGGCCGCCGTCCGCTCCCGGCCCCAGCGCAACGCGGTGCACCGGCACACCGTCGACCGGCACCTCGTCGAGACCGTCGTCCGGGCGGCCGGGCTCGTGCGGCGCACCTCCCGGCCCGACCTGCTCCTCGTCGCGGCCCTGCTCCACGACATCGGCAAGGTGCGCGGCGCGCACGACCACTCGGTCGCCGGGGCCGAGGCCGCCCGCACCATCGCCACGCGGTGGGGCTTCTCGCCGCGCGACGTCGAGGTCCTCGTCACCCTCGTGCGCGAGCACCTCACGATCATCGAGCTCGCGACCCGTCGCGACCACCAGGACCCCGCGACGGTCGACGCGGCCGTCGCGGCGGTCGGCGGCGACCGCGAGGTGTTCGAGATCCTCCTCGCGCTCACCGAGGCCGACGCGTCGGCGGCCGGCCCGCTGGCCTGGACCGACTGGCGGGCCGCGCTGCTCGAGCAGCTGGCCACCGCCGTCCGGGCGCGGCTCGACGCCCCGCGACCCGAGCCGGGGTCGCCGGCGCCCACGGCCACCCCGGAGGGCTCGGGTGCCCTCGACCCGGAGGTCGCCGCGGCCGTGCGGGCCGGCGAGCCCCGGGTGCGGGTCGTCTCCGGCGGGGGCTCGCACCGCCTCGACATCCTCGACCTCGACCGGGTCGGGCTGTTCGCCGACACCGCGGGGCTGCTCGCCGCGGAGGGGCACACCGTGCGCACGGCCATCCTGCGGACGGTCGACGGCGTCGCGATCGACGAGTGGCACGTCGAGTCCCCGAGCGGCGCCGTGCCCGACCCCGAGCGCATCGTCCGGGGGCTGGCGCGGCTGGGGCGCGGCGACCGGGGCCCGCTGCAGACCCTCGACCGGCGCCGGGCGCACCTGCCGCGGCCCTCGGGGGAGTCGGGCATCGGCTCGCCGGGCCAGGCCCGGGCGCTCGTCGTGCCCGGCGCGAGCTCGGAGGCCACCGTCCTCGAGGTGCGCGCCCAGGACCGTCCGGGGCTGCTCCACGAGCTCGGGGCCGCCTTCGCCGGGGCGCGGATGTCGGTGCGCTCGGCCCACATCGCGACCTACGCCGGCCAGACCCTCGACACCTTCTACCTCACCGGGTCCGACGGCCGGCCCCTCCCGCCGGCCCGGGTGGCCCAGGCCGTGAGCATCGTCATCGACACCTGCGACGGCGTCACCACGTCCTGAAGCGCGGCGGCGTCAGCGGGCGGAGCGCGAGAGAGGGCGGCCCCGACCGGGCGCCGACCCGGGTGAGCAGGGTGCGGGTGAGCGAGGGGTCGAGGGCGGGGTCGGCATCGGTGAGGGCGACCAGCTCGTGGACCGCCGCGAACCCGTGCCGTCGGGCCGCGGCGGGGGGCAGGTCGCTGCGCCCGACGACGAGCTCGACACGGGTGCCCGCCCGGCGGGCCACGGCCGAGGGGAGCTTCCCGTCGAGGGTCTGGGCGTCGAGGCGGCCCTCGCCGCTCACGACGAGGTCGCGCCCGCGCGCCGCCTCGTCGAACCGCAGCAGGTCGAGGAAGTGGTCGGCACCGGAGACCACCCTGCCGCCGAGCAGCAGGGCGGCGAAGCCCAGGCCTCCCGCGGCGCCGGCACCGGGGAGCCGGGCGAGCCCGGGGCGCCGCGGGGTTGTCGCGGGCGGCGACCGCGACGAGGCGGGTGAGCCGTTCCTCGAGGACGGCGACGGTCGCCGGGTCGGCACCCTTCTGGGGCCCGAACACCGCGGCCGCGCCGGAGGCCCGAGCAGCGGGTTGGTGACGTCGGTGGCGACGACGAGGTCGAGGTCCTCGGGGAGGAGGCCCGCGGGGCGGACGGCCTCGACCCCGGTGGGGTCGGCGGCGGCGGTGCCCGGGGGACCTCCCGGGGCGACGTCGCGCCGAGGGCGGCGAGGAGGCCGAGGCCACCGTCGGTGCTCGCGCTCCCGCCGAGGGCGAGGACCAGCCGCCGGGGGCGCAGGCGGAGGGCCTCGCGCACCGCCACGCCGAGACCGGCGCTCGAGGCCTCGAGCGGGCGCAGCCGCTCGCCGGGGAGCAGGGCGAGGCCGCAGGTGTTGGCCACCTCGACGACGACGGTGTCGCCGCGCACCGCGAGGACCGCCCGGCCGGGCCGGCCCAGGGCGCCCGGTACCTCGACGGGGTGGGGCGTGAAGCCGGCGGCCACCGCGGCCGCGACACTGCCGTCGCCACCGTCGGCCAGGGGGAGGCGGGTGACCTCGAGCCGGGGCGGCGCCCGCGCCGGCGAGGCCGGCGGCGAGGGCGTCCGCGACCTCGGCGCTCGTGAGCGAACCCTTGAACGCGCCGGGGGCGACGAGGACGGAGGGAGCGGGCACCGGCGTCATCCCGCCGCGGGGAGCGACGAGGCCGGCGGCGACCGACGGAGTATGGCGAGCGGTCGGGGTCCGCACGTCGACCTCCTCGGGATCGGGCAGGCTCCGACCCTACCGACGGCCACGGGTCGGGGCGGCGACGCCCAGACGTTAGCCTTGGGCGGTGTTCACGAGCCTGTCCGACCGCCTGACCGAGACCTTCCGCAACCTGCGGACCAAGGGCCGCCTCAGCGAGTCCGACGTCAACCGGACGGTCCGCGACATCCGGCTCGCCCTCCTCGACGCCGACGTCGCGCTCCCGGTCGTCAAGGCCTTCACGCAGAGCGTGCGCGAGCGGGCCCTCGGCGCGGAGGTCAGCGAGGCCCTCAACCCGGCGCAGCAGGTCGTCAAGATCGTCAACGAGGAGCTCGTCGGCATCCTCGGCGGCCAGACCCGCGGCATCCGGTTCGCCAAGCAGCCCCCGACCGTCATCATGCTCGCCGGCCTCCAGGGCTCGGGCAAGACGACGCTCGCCGGCAAGCTCGGCTACTGGCTCAAGGAGCAGGGGCACACCCCGATCCTCGTCGCGGCCGACCTCCAGCGCCCCAACGCCGTCACCCAGCTCGAGGTGGTCGGCCAGCGGGCCGGCGTCCCCGTCTTCGCGCCCGAGCGCGGCAACGTCTCCGGGCACGACGCCGTCGGCGGCGACGCCGAGGGCACGCGTTCGCACGGCGACCCGGTGGCCGTCTCCCGCGCCGGCATCGCCGAGGCCCGGGCCCACCAGCACGACGTCGTCATCGTCGACACCGCGGGCCGGCTCGCGGTCGACACCGACCTCATGCAGCAGGCCGCCGACATCCGGGCCGCCATCTCGCCCGACGAGGTCCTCTTCGTCATCGACGCGATGATCGGCCAGGCCGCCGTCGAGACCGCCGAGGCCTTCCTGGAGGGCGTCGACGTCACCGGTGTCGTCCTCTCCAAGCTCGACGGCGACGCCCGCGGTGGCGCCGCCCTGTCGGTGGCCTCGGTCACCGGCCGGCCGATCATGTTCGCCTCCACCGGTGAGGGCGTGAAGGACTTCGAGGTCTTCCACCCCGACCGGATGGCCTCGCGCATCCTCGACATGGGCGACGTGCTCACCCTCATCGAGCAGGCCGAGAAGGCCTTCGACCGCACCCAGGCCGCCGAGATGGAGCGCAAGTTCCTCGCGGCCGAGGACTTCACCTTCGACGACTTCCTCCAGCAGATGGCGGCCATCAAGAAGATGGGCTCGCTGAAGTCGATCCTCGGGATGATGCCCGGGATGGGCCAGATGAAGGCCCAGCTCGACGCCTTCGACGAGCGCGAGTTCGACCGGGTCGAGGCGATGGTCCGCTCGATGACGCCGTTCGAGCGCAACCACCCCAAGCAGATCAACGGCTCGCGGCGGGCGCGCATCGCCAAGGGCTCCGGCGTCGGCACCTCCGAGGTCAACCAGCTGCTCGAGCGCTTCGGCGACGCGCAGAAGATGATGAAGCAGCTCGCCAAGGGCGGCGGCATCCCCGGGATGCCGGGCATGCCCGGGATGGGGTCCGGCCCGGGCAAGCGCGGCAAGCAGCAGCCGCAGCGCAAGAAGTCCAAGTCGGGCAACCCGGCCAAGCGGGCGGCCGAGGAGCGGGCTGCGGCGCAGAAGGCCACCCAGCGGCCGGCGGCCGGCGCGAGCTTCGGCGGCGCCGGCCCGGACGCCGACCCCGCGGCCTTCGACCCCGCGCAGCTGCCCAAGGGCTTCGAGAAGTTCCTGGGGAAGTGAGGGAAGGAGGAGAAGAGTGTGGGTGGGGCTGGTGGGGTGTGTGTGGCGTGCCCGGGGGCGCGGCCCCCCGACGCCGGCCGGAGCGGGCCGCTCAACACCCTCGCCGTCGGCACCGACGGGCCGCGGGTCGCCTTCCTCCACGGGCTCTTCGGCCAGGGCCGCAACTGGACCCAGGTCGCCAAGGCGCTCGCCGGGCCGGACGGCACGGACGCGCGGTGCCTGCTCGTCGACCTGCCCGACCACGGCCGCTCGCCGTGGTCCCAGGCGTTCTCGTACGAGGCCTACGCCGAGGCCGTCGGGGCACCCTGGCCGAGGAGGCACCGGGGGAGCGGTGGGTCGTCGTCGGGCACAGCCTCGGCGGCAAGGTCTCGATGGTGCTCACCCTCACCCACCCCGACCTCGTCGCGAGCCTCGTCGTCGTCGACATCGCCCCGAAGGACTACGGCGACCTCGACCGGTTCCGCGGCTACATCGACGAGATGCGGGCCCTGCCGCTCGACGAGCTGACCAGCCGGGCCGACGCCGAGCAGCGCTTCCGCGAGCCCGACCCCGGGGTCAAGGCCTTCCTCCTGCAGAACCTCCGGCGCTCGGGCACCCAGTGGTCGTGGCAGGCCAACCTCGGGCTCATCGCGGCCGACGCGGAGCGGGGGAGCGACTCCGGCATCGCGGGCTTCCCCGACCTCGGCGGGCGCTCGTGGGACGGGCCGGTCGTCTGGCTCGTCGGCGGGGAGTCCGAGTACGTGCGCGACGCCGACGCCACCGACATGCGGGCCCTGTTCCCGCGCACCCGGACCGTGACGGTCAAGGGGGCGGCGCACTGGGTGCACACCGACCAGCCCGCGGTGGTCGTCGAGACCCTGCGCCGCGTCGTCCGCTCGGTGGGCTAGGAGCCGCCGGGGTCCGGGACGTCGTCGAGCGAGCGGACGGCGAGCAGCGGGCTGCGCAGCAGCCACAGGACCGAGAGGGCGGCCACGAGCGAGCCGACGGCGATGGCCGGGCCGGTGCCGACCAGGCCGGCGAGCACGCCGCCGAGGGCGGCCCCGAGGGGGCGCACGCCGTAGTTGACGGTCGTGAAGGCCCCCTGCACGCGGGCCCGGACCCCGTCGGGGATGACGGCCACCATGACGGCGTTGACGTTGACGTCGAAGAGCATCACCCCGAAGCCGGTGACCGCCTCGACGGCGGTGAGGACCGCCGCCTTCGCGAGGTCGGAGCCGTGGGCCAGGGGGAGCGTCGCCGTGGGCAGGGTGAAGAGCAGCGCCCCGACGACGGCGGTGCGCCCGATGCCGATCCGGCGCGCCACCCGGCCGGCGACCACCGCCCCGAGCAGACCGCCGGTGGCCCCGATCCCCAGCGCGAGGCCGATGGTCCCCGCCGAGAGGCCGAGGTCGCGGCTGGCGAAGACGACGAGCAGGGCCTGGACGACGAAGGTGAAGAGGTTGATCCACGAGACGCAGCGCAGCATCGGGGCGAGGAACGGGTCGCGCCAGACGTGCCGCATCCCGTCGGCGAGCCGGCGGCGCAGCGAGCTCCCGTCGTCCGGTGCCGGGGTGCGGTCCGGCACGTCGGCCGCGCCGAGCAGGGTGGCCGAGGCGAGGAAGGAGAGACCGTCGACGAGGAGCGCGTAGGGCGCGGTGAGCAGCTGGACGAGCCCGCCGCCGAGCGCCGGCCCGGCGATGAACGAGCCGGAGCGGGTGGCGCTGAAGAGGCTGTTCGCCTCGACGTAGCGCTCGCGGGGGACGAGGGCGACGTAGAACGGCTGCCAGGCGGAGCGGAACAGGGTGGACCACGCGCCGAGCAGCAGCGCCACGGCGAGGAGGTGGGCGAAGGTCAGCGCGCCGAGCACCGCCGCGAGGGGGACGGTGAGGACGACGAGCGCGCGGGCCAGGTCGGCGACGACGAGCAGCCGCCGCGGCCGCGGCCGCCGGTCGACCCCGGTGCCGACGAGCAGGGCCAGCAGGTTCGGCAGCCAGACCACGGCCGTGAGCAGGGCGACCCGGGAGGCGCTCTCGTCGAGGATGGTCACCGCGACGAGCGGCAGGGCCAGCTCGGAGACCCGGTCGCCGAGCTCGGAGACGGTCTGGGCGCCCCACGCAGTGGCGAAGCGCCGTCCGCGCCAGAGCGCGCCCGGGGCGGGGCCGGTGGCCGGCGCGCCTCAGCCAGGTCGCGTCGCCGTCGCCGTCGCCTCCCGTCGGGGAGGACGTGCCGCAGGACGTGCACCGAGCGGGCGCCCTCGGGAGCGGCGGCGGGGTCGTCCTTGCGCAGGACGTAGGGCGCGAGCAGGTCCTCGACCGCGGCCTCGAGGGCGAGCAGCTCCTCGCGCGTGACGAGCACCCGCGTGCTCGAGCGACCGGAGACCTCGAGCCACTCCCGGGGCAGGACGGGCTCGACGTCGCGGTGCCAGTCGCCGACGACGTCGCCCTCGGCCACCTCGATCGCCTCCGCGAGCAGGCGCCCGGCCTCGACCGCGCCGGGCTCCCCGCGCGTGAAGCGGAAGCCGCGGCTGACCGCCTCCCACCACCGCTCGCGCCCGCTCCCGCGCGCCGGGGCGTCGCGGACGAGACCGTGCTGCGCGAGGTGGCGCAGGTGCCAGCTGGTGACCGAGGGGGTGGCCCCGACGGTGGGGGAGAGGCGGGTCGCGGTGCTCGGGCCGTGGCGCTGCAGCTCGCCGAGGATGCGTACGCGCACCGGGTGGGCGAGGGCCCGCATGCCCGTCGCGTCGAGCTCGAGGTCGCCGTACGGGTTGGTCACGGGCACTCCTCGCTCGTCCTGATCTGAGAGGACCGTATCGAGAGAGTTCTCTCAGGTCAACGGGCGTCCACCGGCTCGGCGTCCGGGGTGCCCGCGACCGAGGCCGCCAGCTCGGCGGCCCCGGGGGCCCGGAGCGCGACGACGACCGCGGCGACCGCCAGCACGCGCGGCGGCGACGAGGAAGGCCGAGCCCGTGGCGTCGACGAAGGCCGCCCGCGCCGCCTCCAGCAGCCGGCGCCCGGCTCGCCCAGGCGCGGTGCGAGCTGCTCGACCGCGGCGAGCGAGGACGGACGGCCTCGGCGGCGGCCGCCGGCAGCTGGCGGGTGACCGGCTCGAGGGCGGCCGCGTACGCGTCGGCGAGGACGCTGCCGAGCACGGCGATGCCGAGGGCCGACCCGAACTCCCGGGACACGTCGTTGACCGCCGACCCGACGCCCTGCTTGCCCTCGGGCAGCGACGCGGTGATGGCCATCGTCGCCGGCGTCGTGGCCAGCGCCATCCCCGCCGCGAAGACGACGACCGCCGGGGCCAGCTGCCAGTAGTCGAAGTCCGCGGTGAGGCGGGTCATGAGCAGCATGCCGACCGCCGAGAGGGCCAGCCCGAGCCCGGCGACGCGGTTGGCACCGAACCGCAGCGCGAAGCGGGGGGCGTTGCGCGCCAACGGGATGAGCGTCACGGGGAGCGGCGCGAGGCGCAGGCGGCGAGGAGCGGGGAGAGGTCGGCGACGTACTGGAGGTACTGCAGGATGATGAAGAAGAAGCCGAAGCTGGCGAAGAACTGCACCGTGATGGTCAGGCTGCCCATGCCGAAGCCGGCCCGGCGGAACAGGCGCGGGTCGAGCAGCGGGTCGGTGCGGCGCAGCTCCCAGGCCACGAAGGCCACCGCGCCGAGCACCCCGACGACGAAGGCCGTCACGGTCAGGGCGTCGGACCACCCGCGGCCCGGGCCCTCGATGAAGCCGTAGACCAGCCCGCCGACGGTGACGAGCGAGAGGAGGCCGCCGACCGCGTCGAGGCGCGGCGCGTGGGGGTCACGCGAGTCGGGCACGACGAGCACCGTGCCGACGAGGGCCAGCGCGCCGAGGACGACGTTGAGCGCGAAGAACGAGGACCAGTCGAAGAACTCGAGGAGCAGTCCGGAGCCGAACAGGCCGATGACCGCGCCGCCGCCGGCGACGCCGACCCAGACCCCGACCGCGCGGGCCCGCTCGGCCGGGGGGAAGGACGTCGTGATGACCGACAGCGTCACGGGCATGACGGCCGCGGCGCCCAGCCCCATGACGCGCGGACCCCGATGAGCACCGCCGGGTCGTCGACGAACAGCCCGACGGCGGCCGCGCCGGCGAAGAGCGAGATCCCGGCAGCGAGGACGCGCTTGCGGCCGGCCCGGTCGCCGAGGGCACCGAGGAGCAGGAGCATCCCCGAGAAGACGAGCGTGTAGGCGTCGACGACCCACTGGACCTGCGTGGCCGTCGCGCCCGTCTCGCGCTGGAGGTCGGGGAGGGCGACGTTGAGCCCGCTGACCGCCGAGACGACCATCATCAGCGCGAGGGCGACGACGGCGAGGACGGCGTGCCGGCGACGCGGGGGCCGAGGGCGGGGTGGAGTGGGTGAGGGGTGGCTGGGCATCGGGCCTCCTTGTTCAACGACTGTTCAATTAAGTATTCTGTATCCGTTGAACTGTGTCGTCAAGAGCTCTTCCGACGCCGACGTGGGAGGCTGACCGCGGACCACGGAGAAGAGGAGTCGCAGCGATGCCCACGAGCCGCGGAGCGGGCCGCCGGACCGGGCCCACGACCAGCCGCGAGGAGATCCTCGCCGCCGCGCGCGCCCTGTTCGCCGAGCGCGGGCTCGACCGCACGAGCGTGCGGGCCATCGCCACCGCGGCCGGCGTCGACCCGGCCCTGGTCATGTACTTCTTCGGCACCAAGCGCGGGCTCTTCCTCGAGGCCATCGACCTGCCGGTCGACCCGTCCGTCGTCATCCCGGCCGTGCTCGACGGCGACCCGTCCGGGGTGGGGGAGCGGCTCGCCCGCTTCGTCGTCGGCGCGCTCGAGGACCCCGACCGGCGGCAGCGCTTCACCGGGCTGCTCCAGTCGGCGAGCGCGGACCCCGAGATCGCCGAGATCCTGCGGACGCGCCTGACCCACGACATCCTCGAACCGATCGCCGAGCGGCTCGGCCGGGACCGGCCCGAGTTCCGGGCGGCGATGGCGATGTCCCAGATCGCCGGTTTCACCCTGGCCCGGCACGTCGTCGGCTTCGAGGTCCTCCTCGACGCCGGTACCGACGAGGTCGTCGCCGCCCTGGCCCCCACGCTCCAGCACCACCTCGCGGGCCCCGCTGCGTCCCCGGCGCACGACCGGCCGGAGGTCGGCGCCGCCGGCAGCGGCGGCCGGCCCGGCTAGGGTCGGCCATGGCACAGGTGCTCCACCTCACCGGACCCCTCCTCGTCGGCCCCGAGGAGGACCGGCCCGAGGCCTGGGTCGTCGGTGGGCGGCTGACCTTCGAGCGGCCGGGCGGCGACCACGAGGTGACACCCTGGGCGGCTGGGTGCTCCCCGGGCTCGTCGACGCGCACTGCCACGTCGGGCTGGTGGCCAGCGGGGCGCCGACGCCGCGACCGCCGAGGCCCAGGCCGCTCACCGACCGCGATGCGGGCACCCTCCTCATCCGCGACGCCGGCTCGCCCTCGACACCCGGTGGGTCGACGACCGCGCCGACCTGCCGAAGATCGTCCGGGCCGGCCGGCACATCGCCCGCACCCGGCGCTACATCCGCGGCTTCGCCTGGGAGGTGGAGCCCGACGGCCTCGTCGACCAGGTGCGTGCCGAGGCCCGGGCCGGCGACGGCTGGGTCAAGCTCGTCGGCGACTGGATCGACCGCGACGCCGGTGACCTCACCCCGTGCTGGCCGGCCGACGTCCTCGCCGAGGCGGTCGCGGCCGCCCACGAGGAGGGCGCCCGGGTGACGGCCCACTGCTTCGGGGAGCAGAGCCTCCACGACTTCGCCGCCGCGGGGACCGACTGCATCGAGCACGCCTGCGGGCTGGTGCCGGAGACGCATCGAGGCGTTCGCCGCGCAGGGCATCGCCATCGTGCCGACCCTGGTCAACATCGACACCTTCCCGGAGATCGCCGAGCCGGCCCGCGAGAAGTTCCCCGAGTACTACCGGCACATGCTCGACCTGCACGCGCGGCGCTACGAGACGGTGGCCGCGGCCCACGAGGCCGGCATCGCGGTCTACGTCGGCACCGACGCCGGCGGCTCGCTCCCGCACGGCCTCGTCGGGGAGGAGGTCGAGCGGCTCAGCCGCTGGGCTACACCGGCGTCGAGGCGCTGGCCGCGGCACGTGGGGGGCGCGGGAGTGGCTGGGGCGCCCCGGCCTCGAGGGGGCGCCGACGCCGACCTCGTCGTCTTCGCCGCCGACCCCCGGGCCGACGTCGGCGTCTGCCTACCCCTCCGAGATCGTGCTGCGCGGCCGCGTCGTCGGCCCGCCGGCCTCGCCGCGGAGAGCGGCGAGCTCGGCCTCGAGGGCGACCTCGGCCCGGTGGGCGCGCGTCGACCACGCCACCGCGGCGGCCCAGGCGAGGGAGAGCGCCGTGTAGGCCGCCCAGCGGGTGCTGTCCGAGGCGTCGACCCAGTCGCTGCTCAGCAGGGTGCGCGCGTTCGTGACGACGATGAGGCCGCCGACCGCCGACCCGAGCACGCGGGGGGGCACATGCCCGGACGAGCCACGCCGCGACCGGCGCGGCGACGAGCCCGCCGGCGAGGAGGGCGCCGAGCACCAGGGCCGGGTCGAGGTCGGCGGAGCCGAGGGCCAGGAGGAAGCCGAGGCTCGCCGCGACCGACACGAAGAACTCGCTGGTGTCGATCGACCCGACGACCTTGCGCGGCTCGAGCCGCCCGCTCGCGAGGATGGCCGGCGTGCCCACCGGGCCCCATCCTCCGCCGCCGGTGGCGTCGACGAAGCCGGCGACGAGCCCGAGCGGGGCGAGGAAGCGGCTGCCCAGGCGGTGTCCGAGCCGGTCGCGCCGGAACCCCGAGACCGTGAACCGCACGAGCACGTAGACGCCGAGGGTGAGCAGGAGCAGCGACATCGCGGGCGCGGCGACGGAGGTGTCGAGGCTCGACAGGAGGGTGGCGCCGGCGAAGGCGCCGACCGCGCCGGGGAGCCCGATCCGTCGCACGACGCCCCAGTCGACGTTCCCGAACCTCCAGTGCGAGGCACCCGAGGCGAGGGTCGTGCCGATCTCGGCGAGGTGCACGGTGGCCGAGGCGGCGAGGGTCGGCACCGACGGCGAGCAGGAGGGTCGTCGACGTCACGCCGTAGGCCATCCCGAGCGAGCCGTCGACGAGCTGTGCGCCGAGGCCGACGAGGGCGAGGAGGACGAGCCTGCGCATCCTGAATTCCGATCTATCTAGTAGGAGATTAATCCAGAGCGTAACGATAGGAATTCCGGGTCGCAAGTCGGCCGGTGTGGCCTCGCGGGGAGGGGCGGCGGCCGGTGGGCCGGCGGACCGGTGCTGCCGGGCGGGGACGCCCGGGGCTGAGGATGGAGGGGTGGACATCTCCGCCCCCACACCGACTACGCCGTCCGGGCCCTGCTCACGCTCGCCGCGGCGGGAGGCGGTGACGGGGTCGCCGAGCCGGTGAGCGTCGAGTCGCTGGCTCGCCGCCAGGACCTGCCGCGCAAGTTCCTCGAGGCGGTGGTCGCCGACCTGCGGGCCTGGGGACTCGTCCTCAGCCGGCGCGGTGCACGGCGGGTACGTCCTGGCCCGTCCGGCGTCGGCCATCACCCTGGGCGAGGTGTTCCGCGCCGTCGGCGGGCCGCTCGCCGAGGTGCGGGGCCTGCGGCCGCAGGACACCGCGTACGAGGGAGTGGCCGAGCACCTGCCCGCCCTGTGGGTCGCGGTGCGCGCCGGCCTCCGCGACGTGCTCGACCGCACCACCCTCGAGCACGTGCTGCACGGCGACCTGCCGGCACCGTGCGTCGCCTGGTCGACGAGCCGGACGCCTGGCGCAACCGCTGAGCACCCATCGCGCGATTCGGCCGCGCGGCGCCTCTGGCAGACTGGACGGCTGTACCCGTCCGGACCCGCCTCTCGTGTGGACCGGACCGGACGCCTACACACCGGCTGTCGGCTCCCCGCGCGAACCTTTGCGGTCTCGCCGCGCTCACAACCGGAAAGGAGACCACCCCGTGGCCGTCAAGATTCGCCTCAAGCGGATGGGCAAGATCCGCACCGATCTACCGCGTCGTCGTCATGGACTCCCGCACCAAGCGGGACGGCCGGGCGATCGAGGAGATCGGCAAGTACCACCCCAACCAGGAGCCGTCGCTCATCGAGATCGACATCGAGCGCGCCGACTACTGGCTCGGCAACGGCGCCCAGCCGACCGAGGCCGTCGCCGCCCTGCTGAAGATCATCGGCGACTGGCAGAAGTACAAGGGCGAGCCCGGCACCGAGGGCACCCTGAGGGTCGCCGAGCCCAAGCGTCGAAGAAGGACCTCTACGAGGCCGCCCTCGCCGCCGCCGGCAAGACCGGCGACGACGGCTCCGCCGCCACCACGCCGCGCAAGAAGGCCGCGAAGAAGGCCGCCGAGGCGCCCGCCGCCGAGGCCCCCGCCGCCGAGGCGCCCGGCGACGAGGCGCCGCCGCCGAGGCCGCGGCCGCCGAGGCCACCGCCGCCGAGGAGACCCCCGTCGCCGCCGACACCGACTCCGGTGCGGCCGCCGCCGAGGGCACCGACGTCGACGCCGACAAGGCCTGACCGTGCTCGAGGAGGCCCTCGAGCACCTCGTCACCGGCATCGTCGACCACAAGGACGAGGTCCAGGTGCGTCGCAAGGAGCTGCGCCGCGGCGAGATCCTCGAGGTGCGCGTGCACCCCGACGACCTCGGCCGGGTCATCGGCCGCTCGGGCCGCACGGCCAGCGCGCTGCGCACCGTCCTCGGCGCGCTCTCCGGTGGCCGCCAGGTCCGCATCGACATCGTCGACACCGACCGGGTCCGCTGACCCGCGTCCCCCACGGCGGGGTGTGCCGGGAGGAGACTCCCGGTGCACCCCGCCGTCGTCGTCCCACCGACCTCCCCGAGGAGCACCGTGAGCGAGCGCGTCGTCGTCGCCCGGATCGGCAAGCCGCACGGCCTGCGCGGCGAGGTCACCGTGCGGCTGCACACCGACGAGCCCGAGCGGCGCCTCGCCGTCGGCGCCGTCCTCACGACCGAGGCCGAGCCCGGCTCCGGCGTCCCGCGCGAGCTCACCGTCCGCTCGACCCGGGTGCACCACGGCGTCTGGCTCGTCGCCTTCGAGGGGGTCCCCGACCGCACCGGCGCCGAGGGGCTGCGCGGCACCCGGCTCGTCCTCGACGCCGGACGAGCCCGACGTCGCGGACGACGACGAGGACACCTTCACCGAGGACGAGCTCGTCGGGCTCGCCGCCGTCGACCCGGCCGGGGAGCCGGTCGGCGAGGTCGTCGGCCTCGAGCTCGGCGCGGCCCAGGACCGCCTCCTCGTGCGGCGCGCCGACGGCCGGGAGGGGCGGGTGCCGTTCGTCGCGGCCCTCGTGCCGGAGGTCGACCTCGCCGGCGGTCGGGTCGTCCTCGACGCCCCGGCGGGGCTCTTCGACCTCGAGGGCTGAGCCCGGTGCGCCTCGACGTCGTCTCGATCTTCCCCGAGTACCTCGCGCCCCTCGACCTCTCGCTCATCGGGAAGGCCCGCCGGGACGGGCTGCTCGACGTGCACGTCCACGACCTGCGCGACTTCGCCCACGACCGGCACCGCACCGTCGACGACAGCCCGTTCGGCGGCGGCGCCGGCATGGTGATGAAGCCCGAGCCGTGGGCCGCGGCGCTCGACGCACGTCGTCGCCGGCGGGGCGCACGGGAGGCGGCGCGCCGGTGCCGCACCTCGTCGTCCCGGGTCCGGGCGGGGTGCCGTTCACCCAGGCGCATGGCGCACCGGCTCGCCGCCGAGCCGTGGCTCGCCTTCGCCTGCGGGCGCTACGAGGGCATCGACGAGCGCGTCCTACGAGCACGCCGCCGAGCGGATGCCGGTGACCGTCGTCTCGCTCGGCGACTACGTGCTCAACGGGGGAGAGGTCGCGGTGCTCGCCATCGTCGAGGCGGTCGGCGCGGCTGCTGCCCGGGGTCGTGGGCAACGCCGAGTCGCTCGTCGAGGAGTCGCACGAGGGTGGGCTGCTCGAGTACCCCGTGTACACGCGCCCGGCCTCGTGGGACGACGGCGGCCGGGTGCGCGAGGTGCCGCCGGTGCTGCTCTCCGGTGACCACGCGGCGATCGCCGCGTGGCGCCACGAGCAGCGGGTGGCCCGCACGGTCGCCCGCCGTCCGGACCTCGCCGCGCCGTCGGCGGCCGTGGCGGGGCTGGCCGACCTCGAGGTGCGCGCCGCCGTCCCGGCCGACGCCCCCGAGCTCCTCGTGCTGCAGCGGGCCTGCTGGATGCAGGAGGGGCGGATCTCGGGCTGCTGGCACATCCCGCCGCTCGAGGAGGACCTCGACGACGTGCGGGCCGGGCTCGAGGCGTGGACGACGTGGGTGGCCCGGGTGCCCGCCGACGGCGAGGCGCCGGGCCGGCTCGTCGGGTCGGTGCGCGGGCGGGTGCGCCCGGGGGACGCCACGGTCTGGGAGACCGGCCGGCTCATGGTGGCCGCCGACCTCCAGGGCCGGGGGCTCGGGCGGGCGCTGCTCGAGCTGGCCGAGTCGGCCGCGCCGGACGACGGTCGCGGACGTACTGGATCAACACCGGGCGGGTCAGCGAGGGGAACATCCGCCGCTACCGGCGCGCCGGCTACCGGCTGGTGCCCGGCGAGGGCGCGTTCCCGGGGACGGTCGACCTCACCAAGCCCCGCGGCTCGGGCCCTCGCGCGGGTCGAGGTGAAACCGCCTCGTCTGCTGCGGCGGTAACACCTCGACCGGGCGGTCCGGTACTGGTCCTTGGTCAGGGTCGCAGGGAGGCCCGCAGGTCGTCGGGCAGCAGCAGGGCCCGGCCGATGAGCCGCTCGGCGACGACGGCCGTCATGGTCTGGGCGGCCATGATGCCGACGAGGACGAGCACCTGCGCGGCGGCTGCCTGGGCCGGAGTGCCTCCGCCGAGGAGCACCCCGATGAAGGCCCCCGGCAGGGTGACGACCCCGGCCGTGCGCACCTGGTCCAGGCCCGGCACGAGCGCCTCGGGCACCCGCGGTGGACGACCTCCTCGACCGCCTGGGCGCGGGTCAGCCCGAGCGAGAGCGCCGCCTCGTACTGGCCGTGCTCCTCGCGCAGGGCCGCGAAGGCGCGGCGACAGGTCAGGGTGTGCCCGTTCATCGTGTTGCCGGCGATGATGCCGACGACGGGGACGAGGGCCAGCCCGGTCGGCGGGACGGTGCGGGTCGCGAGGACGACGACGACGACCGGCAGCAGCCCGGCGAGCATCGCCACGGTCGCCCACGGCCAGGCCGCCCGCGCCTCGACCCGCCGCACCGTCGTGAGACGGCGACGGTGAACATGCACGACGAGCAGCACGACGGAGAGGGGCAGCGAGCGCACGACGGCGGTGATGACGAGCGCCGCGACGCCCAGCTGGCCGATGGCGCGGGCCATGGCGAGCACCGGGGAGGCCGGGCGCGGCAGCCGGCCGAGGACGTAGACCGCCACGGTGACCCCGAGCAGCAGGACGACCGCGAGGGCGACGGGGAGGCCGGGGTCGATCGTCACGGCCGCAGCCTAGGGCCGGGCGCCGACCGCGGATTTCGCTCGGGCCGGGCCCCTCTGGCAGACTGGGTCGCTGCGTCCCGCCGAACAACGGCCCCCGCCACAGGGGGAGTGCCCCGGACCCCGGTCCGAGCCCGGCATGAGGCCCGGCGGACGCCGAACGACTCCAGAGCAGCACCGAGAACCGCGGATGACCTGTGGCAGCCCGCGAGAAAGCGACACCGCCATGCAGCGTTTCGACGAGATCGACAGCGCGTCCATGAAGACCGACATCCCCGACTTCCGGGCCGGCGACACCGTCAACGTCCACGTCAAGGTCGTCGAGGGCACCCGCTCGCGCATCCAGGTCTTCAAGGGCGTCGTCATCCGGCGCCACGGCGGCGGCGTCGGCGAGACCTTCACCGTCCGCAAGGTCTCCTTCGGCGTCGGCGTCGAGCGCACCTTCCCGCTCCACACCCCGATCATCGACCACATCGAGGTCGTCACCCGCGGCGACGTCCGCCGCGCGAAGCTCTACTACCTGCGCGACCTGCGCGGCAAGGCCGCCAAGATCCGCGAGAAGCGCGACACCCCGGCGAACGCCTGAGCGCCCGCCGGCCACCCGGGGCCGCGGCCGGCTCTGCCGGCGGGCTACCCTCGACGGAGTGACCGCCGCACCCGCCACCGACCCGGTGCCCGCCCCCGCGGCCGCGCCGGGTCGCGGCGTCCCCGGGGTCGCTCGTCGTCCTCGCCGTCGGGGTCGTCGCTCGCCGCCCTCGTGCGGGGGCTGCTCATCGAGTCCTACCCGTCCCGTCGGCCGCCCACGCGCCGACCTTCGAGCCAGGAGACCGCGTGCTCGTCCTCAAGACCGACCGCCGCGCCGAGGCGGGTGACCTCGCCCTCGTCGAGACGCCGACGGCGCGCTGCGCCTCGTGCCGTCCGCCGGACGCCGCGCGCTCCGGTGGCAGGTCGTCGGGTCGGTGGTCTGGCGGTTCTGGCCGCTCGACCGGGTCGGACCGGTCACCGCGACGCGCGCCGGTCCCCGTGAGCGCCCCCGAGCAGACCCGCGCGGGCGCGCGAGGACCCGTCCGACGACGTCGCCGTCGACGCACGGCGACGCGCCGCGCGGCCGCGTCGGCTGGTGCTCGGCGCCGCCGTCAAGGAGGTCGCCGCTCGTCCTCGTCATGGCGATGGTGCTCTCCTTCGTCGTCAAGACCTGGCTCCTCCAGGCCTTCTACATCCCGTCCGGCTCGATGGAGGACACCCTCCTCGTCGGCGACCGGGTCGTCGTCTCGAAGCTGACCCCGGGCCCGATCGACCTGCGCCGCGGCGACGTCGTCGTCTTCGAGGACCCGGGTGGCTGGCTCGGCGACGTCGCCGCCGTCGTCGAGCGCACCGGCGTCCGCAAGGCCGTCCACGACGCGCTGGTCTTCGTCGGCCTGCTGCCGAACGAGTCCGAGGACCACCTCATCAAGCGGGTCATCGGCCTGCCCGGCGACCACGTGGTCTGCTGCGACGCCCAGCGCCGGCTCACGGTCAACGGGGTCGCCGCTCGACGAGCCCTACATCAGGCCGGGCGACGTCCCGAGCTCGATGACCTTCGACATCACCGTCCCCGCCGGCCAGCATCTGGGTCATGGGCGACCACCGCTCCGACAGCGAGGACTCGCGCTTCCACGACCCGTCGGGCAACGGCAGCGACGGTCGGTGCCCATCGCGCGACGTCACCGGGCGGGCCGTCGCCGTCGTGTGGCCGTTCTCCCGCTTCGGCTGGCTCTCCGACTACCCGCGACGTCACCGTGGTCCCGGCCCGGGCGTCGCCCGCCCCGCCGACTCGCCGGGCGCCGTGCGGCGAGGCGCCCGGCCTCCGCCGCCGGCTGCGAAGCGCCCGAGCCTGCGCGTCGAGCGGGCGCTCCAGCGGGACGGGCACCGGGTGCTCGCGGGGATGGACGAGGTCGGTCGCGGCGCGCTCGCCGGTCCGGTCACCGTCGGGGTCGTCGTCATCGACGAGACCTGCCGCATCGGCGCCCCAGGGCGTCCGCGACTCCAAGCTGCTCCAGCCGCACGCCCGCGAGGCGATGGTCCCGCAGATCGAGCGCTGGGCCCGGTGCCACGCGGTCGGGCACGCCAGCGCCGCCGAGATCGACGAGGTCGGCATCATCGCCGCCCTGCGGCTCGCCGGGACCCGCGCGCTGGCCGCGCTGCGGCGTGCGCCCCGACCTCGTCATCCTCGACGGCAACCACGACTGGCTCACCGCGCCGGAGGACGTCGGGCTGCTCGCGTTCGCGCACGAGGAGGCCGTGCCACCCCGCCGGTCACGACGATGGTCAAGGCCGACCTGCAGGTGCTCCTCGGTGGCGGCGGCCAGCGTGCTGGCCAAGGTGACCCGCGACCGCATCATGGTCGGGCTCGGCGCCGAGGACGGCGAGCACGCCGGCTACGGCTGGGTCGGGCAACAAGGGGTACGCCGCGCCCGAGCACCTCGAGGCGCTGCGCGTCCACGGGCCGTCGACGTGGCACCGGCGGTCGTGGCGGCTGCCCGGGCGATGGACGATGATGGGAGGGCCGATGGTGCAGCGCCGACGGATCCTGGCCACCGACGGAGACCGGGCAGACGGCGGACGACCCGATCCCGGCCGCCCTGATGCGAGCAGGAGAGCGATGAGCTCGGAGGACCTCGAGAAGTACGAGAGCGAGGCGGAGCTCGCCCTCTACCGCGAGTACCGCGACGTCGTCGGGCTGTTCAGCCACGTCGTCGAGACCGAGCGGCGCTTCTACCTGTGCAACTCGCGTCGACGTGAAGGTGCGCAGCGACGGCGGCGAGGTGTTCTTCGACGTGACGATGCACGACGCCTGGGTCTGGGACATCTACCGTCCGGCGCGGTTCGCCAAGACCGTGCGGGTCGTGACGTTCAAGGACGTCAACGTCGAGGAGCTCGCCAAGAGCGAGCTCGAGCTGCCCAAGGGCGAGTTCTGAGGCGCCCGCTGCCCGGACCGCCGGGGCTGGCGAGCTCGGTTCGCGCCGCGGGGTCGCGCACCGGGCGGCGGGGCGGACGTCGTGCTGCGCCGGACAGGTGCCGCTCCGTCGTCCACAGGGGTGCCGCTCGCCCGCCGTCGTCCACAGATCCGGCCGCGCGGGGTGTCCCGTGCGCCGCGGCCGCCGGTTGGCTCCCACCCATGACGCCCACCACGACCCCGGACGCCCGCCGACCCGACGCGGCTCCGGCTCGGGCGCTACGGCGAGGCCCTCGCGGCCCGCTACCTGCGCGAACGGGGACTGACCGTGCTCGAGCGCAACTGGCGCTGCGAGCACGGCGAGGTCGACATCGTCGCCCTCGACGGCGGCTGCCTCGTCGTCTGCGAGGTCAAGACCCGCCGCGGCACCGGCTTCGGCGACCCCGTCGAGGCGGTGACCGTGGCGAAGGCCCTGCGGCTGCGCCGGCTGGCCGCCGCCTACGCCCGGACCGCACCGGGCCGGCCGGCCGGCCTGCGGGTCGACGTCGTCGGGGTGCTCTGCCGGCCGCGGCCGAGCCGCCGCGGCTGCGCCACGTCGTCGGGGTGGGGTCGTGACCCTCGGGCTCGGGCGCACCCGGTCGGTGGCGCTCACCGGGCTCGACGGCACCCTCGTCGACGTCGAGGCGCACATCGCCAGGGCCTGCCGTGCTTCATCGTCGGCGGGCTGCCGGACGCCGCGTGCGCGCAGGCCCCGGAGCGGGTGCGGGCGGCCGCCGCCACGGCGCGGCCCCCGTCCCGCCGCACCGGGTCACCGTCAACCTCTCGCCGGCCTCGATCCCCAAGCGGGGCTCGGCCTTCGACCTCGCGCATCGCCGTCGCGGTCCTCGCCGCGGCCGGGGCCATCCGCCCGCGGCTCGTCGAGGACGTCGTCCACCTCGGCGAGCTCGCGCCTCGACGGCCGGCTGCGCGGGGTCCGCGGCGTCCTGCCGGCGGTGCTCGAGGCCGCGCGGCGCGGGGTGCGGCACGTCGTCGTCCCCGACGAGAACGTCGCCGAGGCCCAGCTCGTCGACCGAGGTCATCGTCCACGGCGCCGCGCTCGCTCGCCGAGGTCGTGCGCTGGTACCGCGAGGCCGCGGCAGGGCGCGCCCCTCCCGGTGGCCGAGCCGGCGCCGCCGCGGCCCGCCGGCCGGGCGGTCGGGCCCCGACCTCGCCGACGTCGTCGGGCAGCACGAGGCCCGGGCGGCCCTCGAGCTCGCCGCGACCGGCGGCCCACCACCTGCTGCTGACCGGCCCCCGGGGTCGGCAAGACGATGCTCGCCGAGCGGCTCGTGACGATCCTGCCGCCGCTCGGCCGGGAGCGAGGCCCTCGAGGTCCACGCGGTGCGCTCGCTCGTCGCGCCCGGTCGGCGAGGTCGCCGAGCTCGACCGCACCCCGCCGTTCGTCGCACCGCACCACAGCACCTCGCGTCGCCGCCCTCGCCGGCGGCGGCTCCGGCGCGGTGCTGCCCGGTGCGGTGTCGCGGGCCCACCACGGCGTGCTCTTCCTCGACGAGGCGCCCGAGTTCCGGTCCTCGGTCCTGCAGAGCCCTGCGCCAGCCGCTGGAGTCGGGCGAGGTCGTCATCGCCCGGGCCCGCCAGGTCGTGCGCTACCCGGCCCGCTTCCTGCTCGTGCTCGCGGCCAACCCGTGCCCGTGCGGGCATGGCCTTCGGGCAAGGGGGCGGAGTGCACGTGCGCGCCCTCGAGCATCCGCGCCTACGCCGGCCGCGCTGTCCGGGCCGCTCCTGGACCGGGTCGACCTGCAGGTGCACGTCCCGCCGGTGCGCCGGGCCGCCTTCGCCGAGGAGGCGCGGCGAGACCAGCGCCGTCGTCGCGGCGCGGGTGGCGGCCGCCCGGGCGGCCCAGGCCGAGCGCTGGCCGCCGGCGGGTGGGGGGTCAACGGGCTCGTGCCCGGGCCACGTCCTGCGCCGGGCGCCCTGCCGCCTGCCCGGCCGGCGACCACGGTCGTCGTCGACCGCGCGCTCGACGCCGGCCGGCTCACCCTGCGGGGCTACGACCGGGTGCTGCGGGTCGCCTGGTCGGCCGCCGACCTCGCGGGGCGCACCGTGCCCTCGCGTGAGGACGTCGCGCGCCGGGCTGGCCCTGCGTCGGGGAGAGGGGGTGGCGGCATGACGGGTCCACGCAGCCCGCGCGGGCCCGAGGACCGGTGGGCCCGGGTCGCGCTCTCCTTCCTCGTCGAGCCGGGAACGGCCGACGGTGCGCACGCTCGGTGGCCAACGCGGCGCCGGCCGCCCTCGCCGCCCTCCGGGCCCGGCGGGCCGGGGCGGCGCCGAGGTGTACGTGCCGGCTCGCCGAGCTCGACCTCGCGGCGCTCGTCGACGCCGTCGCGCGAGGGCGTGCGCGTCCTGGTCCCCGGCGACCCCGAGTGGCCCCTGCCGCTCGACCGGCTCCGGCTCCCCGCCGTACTGCCTTTCGTCCGCGGGGACCCGACCTCGCGGCGCTCACGGACCGTGCGGTGGCGGTCGTCGGGGCGCGCGCGGCGACGGGTACGGGCTGCGGGTGGCCGCCGAGCTCGGGGAGGGCCTGGCGGCGCGGGGGTGGACCGTCGTGAGCGGGGCGGCCTTCGGCATCGACGCCGCCGCGCACCGGGGCGCCCTCGCCGCCGGGGCCCCACCGTGGCGGTCCTCGCCTGCGGGCTCGACGTGCGCCTACCCGCGCGCCCACGACGCGCTCTTCGGGCGCGTCGCCGGCTCGGGTGCGGTGGTCAGCGAGGTCCCCCGGGTCGCCCGTACCGGGGTCGGTTCCTCGCCCGCAACCGGATCATCGCGACTGCTGGCCCGCGGCCACCGTGGTCGTCGAGGCGGGGCTGCGCTCGGGGTCGCTCGCCACCGCCGCGCGAGGCCGCGGCACCACCTGCCGGTGGGCGCCGTCCCCGGGCCGGTGACCAGCGCGACCTCGGCGGGCTGCCACGAGCTCATCCGCGAGCGCGGGCCGTCCTCGTCACCGACGCCCCCGACGTCGTCGAGCTCGCCGGGCCGATCGGCGACGACTCCGCACCGCACGCGTGCCCGAGGCCCGCCCGACGGAGTCCTCCGACCCCGTCGAGTACGCCGTCTGGGCGGCCGCGCCGGTCCGCCGCGGCTGACCGCCGGAGCGGCTGGCCGTCGGTCGCCGGGGTCGAACCCCTCCGGGTGCCGCGGCGCTCGCGGTCCTCGAGACGCTCGGCTCGTCGAGCGGCCACAGGGGCGGTGGCGCAAGAGCGCCGACGGTCGCAACGCGAGGCTGATGCAACCGCGTGCGCGGCCGGCTCGTACGCGCCGGCCCGGCTCACCCGCTGGACCGAACGGGGCCTTTGCGGCGGTTCTCGTTGCGTTGCCGACCGCGGTGCGACCGTGTCGACGTGAGTGTCGTGAGCCACGAGGCGGTCTCCGCGTTCGAGCGCCACCTGCGCTCCGAACGCGGTCGGTCCGAGAACACCGTGCGCGCGTACGCGCGCGACGTCACCGCCTTCCTCGACGGCGCCGGCGGTCGACGACGACGCCGCCCTCCGCTCGGTGACCCTGGCCGACCTGCGGGCCTGGCTCGGGGCCGTGGCGCGGGGGGCGCGGCCCGCTCGACCTTGGCCCGCACCTCGGCGTCGCTGCGCACCTTCTTCCGCTGGTGCGAGCGCACCGGCCGGGTCGAGCACGACCCCTCCCTCCGGCTCGGGGCTCCCACGCGGCACCGGACCCTGCCGCCGGTGCTGTCCCAGCGGGACGCGGCCGGCTGCTCGACGTCGCCGGGGTGGCCGCCGACGACGACGACCCGCTCCACCTGCGCGACCGCGCCGCCGTCGAGGCTCCTCTACGCCACCGGCATCCGCGTCGGCGAGCTCACCGGGCTGGACCTCGACGACGTCGACCTCGACGACCGCGTGCTCCGGGTCGTCGGCAAGGGCGACAAGGAGCGCCGGGTCCCGTTCGGCGTCCCGGCGCGCGACGCCGTGCGTGGCTGGCTCGAGCGGGGGCGCCCGCTCCTCGCCACGGCGGCGAGCGGGCCGGCCCTCCTCCTCGGTCGCCGGGGCCGCGGGCCGACCCTCGACAGGTCCGCGAGGCCGTGCACCGCCTCCTCGCCCACGTCGCCGACGCACCCGACCTCGGGCCGCACGGCCTGCGGCACAGCGCCGCCACCCACCTGCTGGAAGGGGGTGCGGACCTGCGGATGGTCCAGGAGCTGCTCGGCCACGCCTCGCTCGCCACGACCCAGATCTACACGCACGTGTCCGTCGACCGCCTCAAGCGGTCCTACACCCAGGCCCACCCCCGTGCCTGAGGACCTCCGCCCGGGACGGGCGCGCCGGACCCGCAGCCCGCGGACTCGGGCTACTCGGAGTGGGTGTCCGAGGTGCGTCGGCTGTACGTCGAGCCCAAGACGGTCTCGGAGCTGCAGTACCCACAGGCCGACGCGATGACGAGGGGCACCCACGCGCACCCGCGGTCGGCTGCCCCGGTTCGGTCGCTCACGGCCGAGGCGGCAGCCGAGCGCCCCGGCGCCGCCGCGCCCCGGGCGACCGGCCTGGCCGAGCTCATCGCCCCGTCGGTCCCCGCCGCGGAGCCCCGCCGCCGCCTGTCGCGCCGGCGCCAGCGCGGCTCCCGGCGCGAGGCCGGAGCGCGCCGGAGCGCCGCTGCCGGGCACCAAGCCGAGGACGGGCCTGCGCCCCGTGTGGCCCGAGCCGCCGGTGGAGGCGACGCGGAGCCGGTGCTCGAGGAAGAGGCCGAGGTCGGGCGAGCACAAGCCAAGCCGGCGATCGGCTGGACCCCGTGTGGACCGAGCCGCCCGTGGAAGACGATGGGGAGCCGGAGCTCGAGGGGGACGTCGAGCTCGAGCCGGAAGCCGTGCGGACGCCCGGTGGCCCGAGCCGCCGGTGGAGACGATAAGCCGGAAGCCGATGTCGAGGCGGAGGGCGAGCCCGAGCCGGAGGTCGGCAGGCGGCCTCGGGCCCGAGCCGCCGGGGGATGCCGAGCCGGAGCCGGTGCTCGAGGCGGAGGTCGTGCCCGAGCCGGAGCTCGAGCCGCCGCCCGTGTGGGCTGAGCCGCCGCGTGGAGGACCCGACGCCGGAGCCGGCGCTCGAAGCCGAGGCCGAGGTCCTGACCGAGCCCGAGGGGGTGCTGGAGCCCGTTTCGACGGAGCCGCGCGTGGAGGACGGCGAGCCGGAGCGGGCGCCGGAGCCGGAGGCGGTGCCGAGGACGAGCCCGGCCGGAGCCCGAGCCGGCAACAAGAAGCTCGGGCCGCGGCGTCGTTCCTGGTGGGACGAGAGCGCCTCGACGATGACGACCTCGACGAGCGGGACGGAAACCCCTGTCGTCGCGGCACCCGAGCCATCGTCCTCGAGGCGGCCAGGGAGGTCGGGACCCGCCGGCCACCGGCCAGAAGGCCGACCTGCCGCGGCGCGGGGACCGTCACCCGCAGGCCGGCCGGCCAGCACGAGCGGCCGCCCCGCGCGACCCGGTGCCGGCGACCGCGCCCCCGCGACCTGCCGTCTGCCCGCCGCCGCCCCGCCGGCGGAGCCGGGCCGACCGACCACCCGGGCCGAGGCCCGCGCCGCCGCGTCGACCCGCTCGTCCGGTCGCGGCCGCCGTCGAGCCCTGGCCGGCCATCGTCGTGCTGCTCGTCGTCATGGCCGCGACCTGGTTCCTCCCCCGGCCGGACCAGTCCGCGTCGACCGGGCCGACGACCGCGGAGCAGCTTCTGCCGCGGCCGTTCAACCCAACTTGACCGTGCCGGCACTCCCGTGCCGCGACTCACGCGCACCGATCCCACCGCGCGGGCCGTCGCCCCAAGGGGCAACAGGCGGACCCGTCCCCCTACGGTCAGCAACGGCCAGGGTCGAGGTAGCCGCCGTCGCGGCGGGCTCCCAGGTGGAGGCCGAGCGGCCCCCGCAGTGGCGATCCGCGCCGGGCGTGACTGCGCCGCCGGGCGCGCCCGCCTCCGCCCCAAGGACGTCGCCGACAGCCACGAGGTCTCCAGCACGCAGCGAGGACCGCACGGGTTCGTAGGTGCTCGGGAGGCCGCCGGTGCTGCACGGTGACCGTGCCGCGTCCGGCGACGGTGCCGGCGTGCGTCACCCGGCCGGCCTCGACGGCGAGCACCGGCGTGCCGGGAGCGGCGGCGAGGTCGAGCCCCCGGTGGCCGGAACCGTACGGCGACGCCGGGGCGACGAAGCGCCGGAGCACGTCGGGCCGGGGCGCGAGCGGCCAGTGCCAGCGGGTGGCGAGCACGGCCCCGGCTGCCGGGCACCCGGACGCGGGCCGACGGGAGCACGATCCGGCCGGCCCCGGCGGCTCGTGGGCGCCGGAGGGCGCGGCCGCCCGCAGGGCGTCGACACGAGGCGCGCTCGGCGGTGGCGCCCCGCCGGGGCCAAGGCACCGATCGCCGCGGCACCGTGGCCGCGGCCACCGAGCGCGGCGGAGGCCAGCGCGACGAGGGCGGTGCCGGGGGGGCATCACCTGCCCAGAGCCTGACCCGGGTGCCCGCCGCGCCGGCTCGGGACCCGGAGCTGTGGACGACGCGGCCGCGGCGCGGACCTGTGGACGCCCGCCCCGCCCCCGACGCCACGCTCCGCCCGCCGCGGCCCCCGGGCGCAGCCGGCCGCGCGTCAGCCGGGGCGCAGGCCGGCGAGCCGGCGGCACCCCTCGTCGAGCACCTCCGGCCTTGCAGAAGGCGAACCGGACGAGGGTGCGGGCGGCGTCGGGGTCGTCGTGGAACGCCGAGGCCGGGACGCCGACCACCCCGACCCGGTCGGGCAGCTCGAGGCAGAGCTCCGCGTCGGTGACCCCGAGCGGTGCGGCGTCCGCGAGGACGAAGTAGCCGCCCTCCGGCACCGGCGGCTCGAAGCCCGCCGCGCGCAGCCCCGCCACGAGCCGGTCGCGCTTGCCTGCATCGACGCGGCGAGCCCGTCGAACACCGCGTCCGGCAGCCCGAGTCCGACCGCGATCGCGGGCTGGAACGGTCCCGACCCGACGAACGTCAGGTACTGCTTGACCCCCCGCACCGCGGCG
This sequence comes from uncultured Actinomycetota bacterium, assembly GCA_963752445.1. Lineage (GTDB taxonomy): Bacteria > Actinomycetota > Actinomycetes > Actinomycetales > Dermatophilaceae > Phycicoccus. The sequence continues at coordinate 57,437 of CAVVYI010000027.1, forward strand.
ACCGCCTCCGCCGGGCCGATCACCCAGCCGACCTTCCAGCCCGTCGTCGCGAACGTCTTGCCGCCCGAGGAGATGGTGAGGGTGCGCTCGGCCATCCCCGGCAGCGTCGCCATCGGCACGTGCCGCCGGCCGTCGAAGGCCAGGTGCTCGTACACCTCGTCGGTCACCACCCAGGCGTCGTGCTCGCGGGCCAGCTCGGCGACGAGCTCGAGCTCCGCGCGGGTGAACACCTTGCCGGTCGGGTTGTGCGGCGTGTTGAGCAGCACCATCCGCGTGCGGTCCGAGAACGCGGCGCGCAGCGAGGCCTCGTCGACCGCGAAGTCCGGGAAGCGCAGCAGGGAGGTGCGCCGGACGCCGCCGGCGAGGGCGATGGTCGCCGCGTAGCTGTCGTAGTACGGCTCGAACGTCACGACCTCGTCGCCCGGGCGCACGAGGGCGAGCACGGTGGCCGCGATGGCCTCGGTGGCCCCGACCGTGACGAGCACCTCGCGGGCGGGGTCGACCGGCAGGCCGTAGAACCGCTCCTGGTGGGCGGCGACCGCGCCGCGCAGCTCGGGGAAACCGATCCCGGGCGGGTACTGGTTGCGTCCCGAGCGGATGGCCTCGACGGCGGCGTCGAGGACCTCCCGCGGGCCGTCGGTGTCGGGGAAGCCCTGCCCGAGGTTGACGGCGTCCTTCTCCAGCGCCAGCTGGGTCATCGTCGCGAAGATCGTCGTGCCGAACTCGGTCAGTGCGGGGTGGCCGGGGATCGAGGGCATGCCCGCAGGCTACGCGGGCGCCGGCCCGCCGACCGGGCCCGACCGCGGCCACCACCGGTTTCCTGCGGCGCCTCGGCGTGGGCGATGTGGTCGAGCCGGCGCCACACGAGCAGCAGGGTGGCCCCGGACCCGGCGAAGGCGAACCAGAACGGCGCCGCCGCCCCGAACCGCGCCGCGAGGGCGCCCCCGAGGAGCTGGCCGACGAGCAGGCCCCCGACGAGCCCCACCCAGTACACGCTGCCCACCCGTCCCTGGTACTCCAGCGGCGTCGCCCGCTGCCGCACGGCCGAGGACAGCGAGCCCCACACGAACGCGTAGCCGCCGAAGACCACCATGACGGCGAGGGCGACCGCCCACACCGTCGTCAGGGCGAGCGCGAGGTGGGTCAGCACCTCGAGGGAGAGGCACACCTTCATGAGCCGGCCCAGCGGCACCCGCCGCTCGAGGGTGCCGTACGCGAGCACGGCGACGAGGCCGCCGAGCGCCGTGGCCGTCGTCAGCAGGCCGAAGCCGACCTCGTCCACCCCGAGGCGCTCCTGGGCCCAGTACACGAGGACCCCCCACGGGGCGCCCCAGGTGATGTTGAAGACGACGATGACCAGCGTCAGCGTGCGCACGGCCGCGTGCCGCCGGATCCAGCGCAGCCCGTCGGCGATGTCCCGGCCCACGTGCTGCTCGGGCCGTTCGTGGTGCGTCGACGGCAGCCGCACCGCGCGCGAACAGCCCGGCCGCGAGCAGCAGCGCCAGGGCCTGCACCCCGAACGGGACCGCCGACCCCACGGCGAACAGGGCCGCGCCGACGGCCGGCCCGACCAGCTGGTTCGCGACGAGGAAGCCCGACATCATCCGGGCGTTGGCGATGCCGAGGTCGGCGGGCGGCACGATCATCGGGAGGACGGCGCGCCACCCGGTGTCGGCGAACAGCTCGGCGACCCCCACGAGCGAAGAGGACGAGCGAGGAGCACGGTGATGGACACCGTGCCCGTGACGATGGTCGCGCCGAGGACGGCGAGCACGACCACCCGGGCGAGGTTGGCGGCGAGCACGAGCCGGCGGCGGTCGACCCGGTCGGCGACCGCACCGGCGTAGAGCCCGACGAGCAGCGCGGGCAGCCGCTGCACCATGGCCGCGGCGGCGATGAGGACGGGGGAGCGGGTCTGCGAGGCGACGAGCAGGGGGCCGGCCGCGAGGGCGATGCCGTCGCCGACCTGGCCCACCCACGACGACGTCAGCTGCCACCGGAACGCCGTGCCGAGGCGCGGCGGCGCCACGAGGTCGACGAGCCTGCTCACGAGGTCGGGACGCTACCCGCCCGGGCCGGGCGCGGCACCCGCATCCGGTCCCGTGTCGGTGCCTCGCGACGATTTCGTGCCCGGGCCCCGCGGCCCGTACGATGTGCGGTGGCCCCCGTGTGCGTGCACCCGGGAGCCGTAACTTCGCGCGTCACCCTCCTGCGACGAGATCCTCCGAGCAGGGGCGCACCACGGCAGTGGCGGATGCGGTCCCCAGCGACCGCAGCCGTCCGGGGTGCGTCGCGGCGCCAGGCAGGTGGGTCCACCCCCCGGGGCTCGGGCACCACCGACGACAACTGACAACCACAGAGCAAGGAGAACGACGATGGCCGTCGTCACCATGCGCCAGCTCCTCGAGAGCGGCGTCCACTTCGGGCACCAGACCCGTCGCTGGAACCCCAAGATGAAGCGCTTCATCATGACCGAGCGCAACGGGATCTACATCATCGACCTGCAGCAGTCGGTGACGTACATCAACAACGCGTTCGAGTTCGTCAAGGAGACCGTCGCCCACGGCGGCACCATCCTCTTCGTCGGCACCAAGCGCCAGGCGCAGGAGCCCGTCGCCGAGCAGGCGACGCGGGTCGGGATGCCGTACGTCAACCACCGCTGGCTCGGTGGCATGCTCACGAACTTCCAGACGATCTCCAAGCGCCTCACGCGCCTCAAGGAGCTCGAGGAGATCGACTTCGACGACGTGGCCGGGTCGGGCCACACGAAGAAGGAGCTCCTCATGATGCGGCGCGAGAAGGACAAGCTCGAGAAGACCCTCGGCGGCATCCGGTCGATGTCCAGGGTCCCCTCGGCGGTCTGGATCGTCGACACCAAGAAGGAGCACCTGGCCGTCGACGAGGCCCGCAAGCTCGGCCTCCCGGTCATCGCCATCCTCGACACCAACTGCGACCCCGACGAGGTCGACTACAAGATCCCGGGCAACGACGACGCGATCCGCTCGGTCACCCTCCTCACCCGCGTCATCGCCGACGCCGTCGCCGAGGGCCTCATCGCCCGCTCCGGTGGCCAGGCCGCGACCGGCGAGGAGGCCCAGGGCGAGGAGCCGCTGCCCGAGTGGGAGCGCGAGCTGCTCGGTGGCGACGCCGAGGCCTCGGCCGACGCCGTCGCCCCCGAGGCGGGCGAGACCGCCGCGGCCCCGGCCGCGGAGGCCACCGAGGCCGTCGCCGCGGAGCCCGAGGTCGCTGCCGAGGCTCGCCGAGCCCGAGGCAGTGCCGAGCCCGAGGCCGCTGCCGAGTCCCCGAGGTCGCTGCCGAGGCTCCGGCCGAGACGCCCGAGGTCGCTGCCGAGCCCGAGGCCGCTGCCGAGGCTCCGGCCGAGGACGCGCCGAGGCTCGCGGCCGAGCAGCCCGAGGCCGCTGCCGAGCCCGAGCCCGAGGCCGCTGCCGAGCCCGAGGTCGAGGCTGCTGCCGCGCCGGCGACGGCCGAGGCCGCCCCGGCCGAGCAGGCCTGACCCACCCGACGGAACCCACGGAAAGAGCGATAGGAACCCATGGCGAACTACACCGCCGCTGACATCAAGGCGCTCCGCGAGAAGACCGCGGCCGGGATGATGGACGTCAAGAAGGCCCTCGACGAGGCCGACGGCGACATGGCCAGGGCCGAGGAGATCCTGCGGGTCAAGGGCCAGAAGGGCGTCACCAAGCGCGAGGGGCGCACCACCTCCAACGGCCTGGTCACCGCCCGGGCCGCCGGCGGCGAGGGCACCCTCGTCGAGGTCCTCTGCGAGACCGACTTCGTCGCCAAGGGCGAGCGCTTCACGGCCCTCGCCGACGAGGTCCTCGCGCAGGCCGTCGCCACGAAGTCGGCCGACGCCGATGCCCTCCTCGGCTCGACGCTCGCCGACGGCAAGACCGTCAAGGACCTGCTCGACGAGGCGAACGCGACGATCGGCGAGAAGATCGAGGTCAAGCGCGTGGCCCGGCTCGAGGGCGAGCACGTCGTGTCCTACCTGCACAAGACGAGCCCCGACCTGCCCGCGCAGATCGGTGTCCTCGTCTCCACGGCCGGTGGCGACGACACGACGGCCCGCGACGTCGCGATGCACGTCGCGGCGTTCAGCCCGAGCGTGCTCTCCCGCGAGGAGATCGACGCCGCGACGGTCGAGAACGAGCGCCGCGTCGCCGAGGCCACGGCCAAGGAGGAGGGCAAGCCCGAGGCCGCCCTGCCGAGGATCGTCGAGGGCCGGGTCAACGGCTTCTTCAAGGAGCAGGTGCTCCTGGAGCAGCCGTTCGCCAAGGAGCCGAAGAAGACGGTCGCCAAGGTGCTCGACGAGGCCGGCGCCACCGCCACCGGGTTCGCCCGGTTCCGCGTCGGCGGCTGACCGGACGCCACACAGCGCGCACGACGCCGCCCCCGGGAGCTCCCGGGGGCGGCGTCGTGCGTGCGGGTTCAGTCCTCGAGCTCGACGAGGTGCTCGCGCCCCGACGGGGCGTCGTAGGGGTTGGGCCACCAGTCCTCGACGGTCTCGACGAGGCCGTCGGCGTCCATGCCGAAGAGACACAGACCGGTCATCGTCTCGCCGCCGACGGTGAAGGTCGTGCGGCTCATCGCGCCGGCCTCGTCGCCGAGCACCCGGTCGATGACGAGGTGCCAGTCGCCCGGGAACTCGCGGTTGAACCGGACGTAGGCCTCGCGGCCGCGCACCACCTCGCGGGTCTGCGGGCACCGGTAGACGACGTCGGGGGAGAGGGTGGCCGCGAAGCCGTCCCAGTCGCGCGCCTCGGCGCAGGTCCAGTACCGCCGGACGGTCTCCCGGTGCTGCTCCGCCGTCACGTGACCTCCCGTTGCCGTTCCCGCGTCCTTCGACCGGACGCTACGCCGAGGCTCCGACAGGCGCCCGGGGACGCCTGCGGGTGGCACCATGGGTCCAGGAGGCGACCATGGGCGCAGCACCCGAGCTCGACCGGCACGACCTGGCGCGGCGCGTGCACGTCGACCTGCCGCGGGTGCGCCCCGAGGACATGGTGACGACGCAGGACGTCGACCCGGCCCGCGACCCGGAGGGCGGCCGCGACACCGAGCGCGACTTCATGCTCCGCAACGCCGGGTTCTGAGCCGCCGGTCACCGAGGGCGGCGGTCGACGCGCTCCCACGGCGGCGCGACCGTACCGAGCGGCGCTCCGCACCCCACCCGAGTTCCTCCGCGGGGATGCTCAGGCCCCCAGCGAGGCGAAGATCTGCTCGTAGCGCGCCTCCGGGGCGAGGGCCAGCCCGGACTTGACGAACCTCGCCCAGTCGTCGGCGAGCACCTCCTGCGTCCCCGACTCGACAGCATCGAGCGCGGCGCGCGCCAGGTCCGCGGGGGCGATCTTCGGTGCGTCCACGCCCCGGGCCATGTCGGTGTCGACCAGCCCCATGTGCACGCCGACGACGTGCGTGCCCTGGGCGGCCAGCTCGAGTCGCGTGCTGTCGGTCAGCGCCCAGGCCGCCGCCTTCGACGCCGCGTACGCACCGGCTCCCGGAGCGGTGAACCAGGACAGGGCGGAGACCAGGTTGAGGATCGCCCCGCCGCCGTTGGCCGCCAGGACGGGCGCGAACGCCCGGGTCATGAGCAGGGGGCCGTAGAAGTTCGTGTCCATCTCGCGGCGGATCATCGCCTCGTCGCCGGAGACGAGGGAGGTGCCGGTGGAGATGCCGGCGTTGTTGACGAGCACCTGCACGTCACCCGCCGCGGTGGCCGCGGCCCGGACCTGGGCGGGGTCCGTGATGTCCAGCTCGAGGGCGCGCACACCGTCGACGTCGACCGATCCCGCGTCGCGAGCCGCCGCGTAGATCGTGGCCGCCCCTCGCTGCTTCAGCTGCTCGACGAACTCGGCGCCGATGCCCCGGTTCGCTCCGGTGACGAGCACCACCGCACCTCTGATGTCCATGACCATCCATTCTGTAGCGATCGCTAGTGATTGACGGGCGAGACGTTAGCACATTCCGTAGCGATCGATACGGTATCCTCGTCGGCATGGCCGGCCGACCACGCAGCTTCGATCGCGACGCCGCGCTCGGCGCGGCCCTCGAGCAGTTCTGGCGCGCCGGCTACGAGGAGACCTCCGTCGCGATGCTCACCTCGGCGATGGGTGTGACGCCCCCGAGCCTCTATGCGGCCTTCGGCGACAAGCGTCGCCTCTTCGAGGAGGCCTCGGGGCTGTACTTCGAGCGCACGTGCGAGGCGGTCGACATCGCCGCAGCGCTGCCGACGGCGCGCGAGGCCGTCGCCCGGATGCTCGAGGACACCGCACGCGCCCACACCGACCCGGCGACCCCGGCCGGGTGCCTCCTGCTGACCGAGCCGCGCCTCGAGGCGCAGCGCGAGGCCATCCGCCGACGGATCCAGGACCGGCTCGACCAGGGGGTGCACGACCGCGACCTCCCGGCGGGCACGGACACCGACCACCTCGCCTCGTTCCTCGTCGCCGTCATGCGCGGGATGTCCGGCTGTGCCCGCGACGGCGGCACGACCGAGGACCTCCTGGGGATCGCGCAGACGGCGATGGCGGCCCTGCCCGCGCCGTCGCCCGACCCCCCGCCCCCCGGGCCCGCACGACCTCAGGCGTCGACGACGCCCCGACCCGTCACCGGCGGCCGGTCGCTCCACGGGAACGAGATCCAGCGGTCGGTCCTGCCCCACGCGTAGTCCGGCGTGACGACCGAGCGCGGCTTGGCGTAGACCACCGCGGTGCGCACCGAGCCGACCTTGCCGGCGCAGAAGTCGGTGACCGACGCCAGCGTCAGGCCCGTGTCGGCGACGTCGTCGGCGACGAGGACGGAGGCGTCGTGCAGGTCGACGAAGTCCGGGGCCGGCGGGAGGATGCGCGGCACCTCGAGCCGCTCGTCCACCCCGGTGTAGAACTCGACGTTCATCGTGTACGTGTTCTTCACGCCGAGCGCGTAGCCGAGGGCGCCGCCCACGACCAGGCCCCCGCGGGCCACGCACAGCACCATGTCCGGCACCCCGTCGGCCGCGACCTGCTCGGCCAGCGCCCACACCGCCTCGTCGAACCGTTCCCAGGTCAGCACCTCGCGCTCCTCGTCCACGCGCGGCATCCTCGCAGGGCGGTGTTACCGGTGGGTTTCCCGGTTGGTTCCCCCTCGCCCCGGTGTGACAGGATCGGGTGACCGCTGCGCCCCGCCCCTCCAGGAGGCCCCCGTGACCATGCCCGCCACCGCCGAGGCACCGGCAGCCACCGCCTCCGGCCCGGCCCGCCGGGTCCTGCTCAAGCTCTCCGGTGAGGTCTTCGGCGGGGGCCGTGTCGGGGTCGACCCCGACGTCGTGCGAGGCATCGCCCGCCAGATCGCCGACGCCGTGCGCGAGGGCATCGAGGTCGCCATCGTCGTGGGCGGCGGCAACTTCTTCCGCGGTGCCGAGCTCCAGCAGAAGGGGATGGACCGCTCCCGCGCCGACTACATGGGGATGCTCGGCACGGTGATGAACTGCCTCGCCCTCCAGGACTTCCTCGAGAAGGAGGGTGTGCAGACCCGGGTGCAGACGGCGATCACGATGGGCCAGGTCGCCGAGCCGTACATCCCCCGCCGGGCCATCCGCCACCTCGAGAAGGGTCGCGTCGTCATCTTCGGGGCCGGCGCGGGCATGCCGTACTTCTCCACCGACACGGTGAGCGCCCAGCGGGCCCTCGAGTGCCGCTGCGACGCGGTGCTCATGAGCAAGAGCGGCGTCGACGGCGTGTACGACGCCGACCCCCGCACGCACCCGGACGCCCGCAAGCTCGACCGCGTGACCTTCGCGGAGGCGCTGCGCAGCGGCCTCAAGGTCGTCGACGCGGCCGCCTTCAGCCTGTGCATGGACAACAGCCTGCCGATGGTCGTCTTCGGCATGGAGGGCGACGGCAACATCACCCGGGCCCTGCGCGGCGAGCCGATCGGCACGCTCGTCTCGGCCGGCTGACCCGCCCGACCCCGAGGGCACCGGGGCGTTTGACACACTGGACCCGCAGCGCCGCGCACGCGGCGCCGACCGAAGGAGAACACCCGCGATGATCGACGAGACCCTCTTCGAGGCCGAGGAGAAGATGGAGAAGGCCGTCGAGGTCGCCAAGGAGAACTTCGCCGCCATCCGCACCGGTCGCGCGCACCCGGGCATGTTCCAGAAGGTCCTCGTCGACTACTACGGCGCGCCCACGCCGCTGCAGCAGCTCGCGTCGTTCCAGACGCCCGAGGCCCGCACCATCATCATCAGCCCGTTCGACAAGTCCTCGATGCACGCCATCGAGAAGGCGATCCAGCAGGCCGACCTCGGCGTCAACCCGAGCAACGACGGCAACATCATCCGCTGCACGATGCCCCAGCTCACCGAGGAGCGCCGCCGCGAGTACGTGAAGATGGCCCACTCCGAGGCCGAGGAGGCCCGGGTCTCGGTGCGCAACATCCGGCGCACGGCCAAGACCGCCCTCGAGAAGCTCGTCAAGGACGGCGAGGTCGGCGAGGACGAGGGCGGCCGCGCCGAGAAGGAGCTCGAGACCGTCACCAAGCGTCACGTCGACCAGATCGACGAGCTCCTCAAGGGCAAGGAGTCGGAGCTCCTCGAGGTCTGAGGTCCCCATGCCCGACACCCCCAGCGAGCCCGTCACCCCCGCGCCGGACCCCGGTCCCGGCGCGGGGGTCCTCGCGACCGACACCGGCGCCCCCGCCGAGGCCCCCGGCGGACCCGACGACGCCTCCGGGCCGGACGGGTCCGGCGGGGCGACCTCGCCGGACGAGGCGGCGCCGCCGCCGCGTCGGGTCCCACGCGCCGGCCGCGACCTGCGCGCCGCGATCGGGGTCGGCCTGCTCCTCGGCGCCGTCGTCATCGGCTCGCTCGTGCTCGACGCCCGGGCCTTCCTCCTCGTCGTCACCGCCGCGATGGCCCTCGGGGCGTGGGAGGTGCGGCGGGCCGTCGCCACCCGCGCGATCCACGTGCCCCTGGTCCCGCTGCTGCTCGGCACGGTCGGCATGATCGCCTCCGCCTACCTGCGCGGCGCCGAGGCCCTCGTCGTGACGTTCGGGCTCACCGTGGTCGGGATGGTCGTGTGGCGGGTCGCCGACGGGCTGGCCGGGGCGGCCCGCGACCTCTCGGCGTCGGTCCTCGTCGCCTTCTACCCCGTCTTCCTCGGAGGCTTCGCCTCGCTCATGCTCGCCGCCCCGGACGGCCGGCAGCGGATCATCACCTTCGTCCTGGTCACCGTGTTCTCGGACATCGGCGGCTACGCCTTCGGGGTGGTGCTCGGCCGGCACCCGATGGCGCCCTCGCTCAGCCCGAAGAAGTCGTGGGAGGGCTTCGCCGGGTCGGTGCTCACCTGCGGCGTCGTCGGCGCCGTCGCCCTGCCGCTGCTGCTCGACGGACCGGCGTGGGCCGGTGCCGTCCTCGGCGCCGTGGCGGCGGGCGCGGCGACCATCGGCGACCTCATCGAGTCGAGCATCAAGCGCGACCTCGGCATCAAGGACATGGGGACGCTGCTCCCGGGCCACGGCGGCCTCATGGACCGCCTCGACTCGCTCGTCGTCGTCGCCCCGGTCGCCTGGGCGCTGCTGCTCTGGTTCGTCCCCGCGGCGTGACGCCGGAGCCCGCCCGGTGGCCGGGCGGGCTCCGGGCCGCGGTCAGCCGGCGCGGCGGCGGCTGCGGCCGAGGATGCCGTCGAGCAACGGTGTGGTGCGCAGCTCGAGGGAACCGTCCTCGCGTTCGTGGGTGAGGCAGCTGACCTCACGGTGGTACCAGTGGTAGACGTGCGGCGTCACCGGCCCGGCGCCGTCGGCGTACATCTCCGCCGCGTACACCGGCACGAGCTCGAGCGCGTCGCGGGCCTCCGCGGGCGTCGCGCAGGTCTTGAGCAGCACCGCGTGCCGGTGCGGCACGGCGAAGACGATGCCACCGTGGAGGTCGGCCTCGGGCAGCCACCGGTCGACCGCGTCGAGGAGGAAGCGCGCGAACGAGCCGGTGTACGGCGAGTCGCCGACCAGCGCGGTCACCGAGTGCCGGGGCGACCCGAGCCGCACGGCGCGGACGTCGGCGGCCTCCATCTCCCGCACGAGGTTGGCCCGCCCGATGTCGACGAGCGTGTGCAGCTGGCGCCGGGTGGCGGCGATCCGCGAGTCGGGCAGCGTCACCACCGTCGTCGGGAGGTCGAGGGTGAGGACCTCGTCGATGTGCTCGGTGAACGGCACGGTGTACGAGAAGCCCAGACCGGTGCCGTGCAGCCGGTCGCGGGCCACGAGCCGGGTGGTGAGCGCGGCGTCGAACTGCTCCGTGGTGAGCGAGTCGACGTCGGTCTCGGCCGCGGCCGTGAGGCGCTCGAGGTGGGCTCGCATCACCTCGTCGAGCTCCGGACCTCCCGCGTCGACGTCCGGGACCGGCACGAACGGGTGGCGGATGGGAGCAGCTGGTGCTCCGGTGAACCGGCTCTGGCCCCCTGCGGGCGCGCGCCGACGATCGAACAGGCCCATGGCCGTTCCTCTCCCTGCGGCCCCGCTCCCCCTGCGGAACGAAGCTCACCTCAGGGTAGGGCCTGCATCTCGGGTCCCGGGGCGAAATCCCGCAATCGGCCGAACGGACCCCGCGGGTCGTCCCTTCGCGGGCGGGGCCGGACGGACGGCCGTCCCGGACCTGCGAGAATCGGGGACGATGAGCGACCTCCCCGAGCCCACGACCCGTCCCGTCCCGGGCCAGCTGACCCTGACCGCGCCGCGCCGGGGGAAGCCGCCGCGCCACCTCGCCGACCTCACGGTCGCGGAGCGCCGTGACGCCGTCGCCGCCCTCGGGCACCCCGCGTTCCGCGCCAACCAGCTCTCCACGCACTACTTCGAGCGGCTCGTCGAGCGGCCCGAGGAGATGACCGACCTGCCGAAGGCCGTGCGCGACGACCTCGTCCGCGACCTCCTGCCGCCCCTCGTGGTGCCGGTGCGCTCGATCCAGGCCGACGCCGGGGCCACCGTGAAGCAGGTGTGGAAGCTCTTCGACGGTGCGCTCGTCGAGTCCGTCGTCATGCGGTACCCGAACCGGGTCACCGTGTGCATCTCCAGCCAGGCCGGCTGCGGGATGAACTGCCCGTTCTGCGCGACCGGCCAGGAGGGACTGACCCGCAACATGTCGACGGCCGAGATCGTCGAGCAGGTGGTCGCCGCGGCGCGGATGCTCCGCCACGGCGGCCTCCCCGAGGTGGTCGGCGACGGCGGCGGGGCGGGGCTCGGCGACGAGGCGGAGGGCTCGGCCGACCCCTCGGCGGAGCCCAGCGGCCCCACCCGGGTCAGCAACGTCGTCTTCATGGGCATGGGGGAGGCGCTGGCGAACTACCGGGCCGCGATCGGCGCCATCCGCCGGCTCACCGAGCCCGCCCCCTCCGGGCTCGGCATCTCGGCGCGGGGCATCACGATGTCGACGGTCGGGCTCGTCCCCGGCATCGACCGGCTGGCGACCGAGGGCATCCCGGTCACCCTCGCCCTCTCGCTGCACGCCCCCGACGACGAGCTGCGCGACGAGCTGGTCCCCATCAACACCCGCTACAAGGTCGACGAGGCGATCGACGCCGCGTACCGCTACCACGAGGCCACGGGCCGCCGGGTGAGCATCGAGTACGCGCTGATCCGCGACATCAACGACCAGGCCTGGCGGGCCGACCTCCTCGGCGAGAAGCTGCGCGCCCGCGGGCGCGGCTGGGTGCACGTCAACCCGATCCCGCTCAACCCCACCCCGGGCTCGAAGTGGACCGCGTCGCGGCGGGGCGTGGAGCAGCAGTTCGTCGAGCGGCTGCGGGCCCACGGCATCCCGACGACGGTGCGCGACACCCGCGGCTCGGAGATCGACGGCGCCTGCGGTCAGCTCGCGGCCTCGACCGCCTGAGCCGACGCGCACCGAGCGGCTGCCGGCCGCCGGCCCCGCTGACCTACCCTTCGAGGGTGCGACGCCGCCGGATCGGAGCCGCCGCGGCCTGTGCCGTGGCGCTGGCGGGCTGCGCCGGCCCGGCCGACCTGCCGGAGAACCTGCGCACCCGCGACGCCCACGACGCCCACGTCGCGGCCGCGACGGCGGCCGGCGCCCACGCCCACCGTGGCCGCGGTGCCCGCTGCGCGCCGGTGAGCGCTTCGTCGAGGTGCGGCTGCCGGAGGCCTACACGCCGGCGGCCCCCACCGCGAAGGGCACCGACGACTACCGCTGCTTCCTCGTCGACCCGCACCTGCGCACCGACCAGCTCGTCAGCGGGGTCGACATCCGGCCCGACAACGCCGCGCTCGTCCACCACGTCATCGTCTCCCGGGTGCTCCCGTCCGAGGTCGGGCAGGCCGAGCGGCTCGACGCCGCCGACCCGGGCACCGGGTGGACGTGCTTCGGCGGCAGCGGGGTGCACGGGGCGGCCGTCGACCTCGACGACGCCGACTGGGTGGGGGCGTGGGCGCCCGGGGGTGGCGAGCGGGTGATGGCCGACGACATCGGCATCCCGCTGGGGGCCGGGTCCCGGCTCGTCGTGCAGGTGCACTACAACCTGCTCGCCGGCACCGGCTCGGACCGCAGCACCGTGCGGCTGCGGCTGTCCGAGGCGGCCGGCAGCACGAGGAAGCCGCTCGGCACCATGCTCCTGCCGGCTCCCGTCGAGCTGCCCTGCCGCGACCACCGCACGGCCGGGACGTGCAGCCGTGCCGTGTCGGTCTCCGACGTCTCCCGGCGCTTCGGCGAGACGCCGGCCCGCGCCGACCTGCTCCACCTCCTCTGCGGCCCCGTGGTGCCCGGTCCCGTGCAGAGCTGCACCCGCACGGTGCGCGAGCCGGGCACGATCCGCGCCGTGGCCGGGCACATGCACCTGCTCGGGCGGGCCATCACCGTCGACGTCGACAAGGGCACCGACCACGCCCACCGGGTGCTCGACATCGCGAACTGGGACTTCGACGACCAGGGGAGCATCCCCCTCGACGCGCCCGTCCCGGTGCAGCCCGGTGACACGGTCACCGTGACCTGCCGCCACGACCAGGCCCTGCGCGACCTCCTCCCCGCGTTCGCCGGGCAGCGGGAGCGCTACGTCGTCTGGGGCGAGGGCACGACCGACGAGATGTGCCTCGGCATCGTCCTGCTCACCCGGCCGTGACCCGGGGGGCCCGGCCGGCGGGGGTGTCCGCTGGGCGCGCGAACGCGTCCGCCCGACGGAGGCGCCACGCCGCCGCGCGCCGCACGATGGTGGAGCCGGACCCGGCACCCCCCTCGACCCAGGAGAACCGTCATGTTCATCGCCATCCTCGACTTCGGCACGGCCCCCCAGGACCGGGCCCGCGCCCTCGCCCAGCTGGAGACCGAGCGTCCCCTCGTCCGGGCCATGCCGGGCAACATCGCCTTCCGGGTCTACGCCTCGCGGGAGGACGAGGGTGCCGTCACGGTGGTCCACGAGTGGGCCGACCGCGAGTCCATGGCGGGCTACCTCGCGTCCGCGGCGTTCGCCCGCTCGAACGCGGTGCTGCGTCCGATGATCGTCGACGGTCCGGTGAGCCGCCGCTTCGACGCCGAGCTCGTCGAGGCGGTGGCCTGAGCCGCGGGCGCGGTGGTCCGGGCCGAGGAGGTGGCCGATGACGCGCGAGGCCTACGCGTTCACGCGGTCGTTCGGGCCGAGCGAGCCTCGCGAGCTCGTCGTCGACCGCCACTACCTGCTGTGCGCGGCGTCCGGCGCCCTGCGGCTCGAGGCCGAGGGCCAGCGCTGGCTGCTGCCCCCGGCCCGGGCCGCCCTGTTGCGGGCCGGCCGGCCGGCCACCGTGGCCATCACCCAGCCGGCGACGACGGCCTCGGTCCTCTTCCACGTCGACTTCGTCCCGGAGCCGCCGGCCGACCTCACGGTCTTCGACCTCGACCCCCTCGCCCGCGCGCTCGTCGCCGAGTGCGGGGCCTGGCAGGAGGCGGAGGAGCCCCTCCCGCCGTACCCGCTCGCCGTCTTCGGGGCCCTCGCGGCCGTTGCCTGGCGCCTGGCCGAGCACCCGAGCCCCGTCGTCGTGCCCGCCGGCCGCTCGGCGGAGGTGCGCGCGGCCCTGGCCGCCACCGAGGACCGGCTGGCCGAGGAGGTCCGCTTCGACGAGGTGGCGGCCCTGGTCGGGCTGTCGCCGAGGTCGCTGGCCCGACGGTTCGACGCGGAGACCGGCACGACGTGGCGGGCCGTGCTGCGCCGGATGCGGGTGCTCAGGGCCGTGGAACGGCTGGCGGCCGACGACACGCCCGTGACGACGGTCGCCCACGCGGTCGGCTACGGCTCGCTGTCGGCGTTCAACGAGGCCTTCCGCGAGCTCACCGGCCGCACGCCCTCCGAGTACCGGGCCAGCTTCACCGGCTGGCCGGGGACGCCCGGGCGGGGCCCCGTCAGGTCGTGAGCAGGCCGACCGCGTCGGCGAGGTCGTCGACGAGGTGGATGCGTCCGGCCATCGGCCGGCCGTCCGCGAGCGCCCGCAGCGCCGGCCACACCGGGACGTCCTCGCCCCAGTGCCGGCGCCCGACGAGCACGAGCCGGGGCAGGGGGCCGCCGTCGGTGGGGTCGGCGGCGTCGGCGGCGTAGTAGAGCCGGGTCGCCGCCTGGAAGACCTCCTGCACGGTGCCGGCGGCCCCCTCGAGCACGACGACCCCCGCGGTGCAGCGGGCGAGCAGGCCGTCCTCGCGGATGGCGTTGGAGAAGTACTTGGCGATGCCGTCGCAGAAGACGTTGGGGGGCTCGTGCCCGTAGAACCACGTGGGGATGCCGATGCTGCGCACCGGGGCCGCGACGTCGGTGACGAGCCCGGCCCGCACCTCGAGGCCGAGGGCGGCCCACGCGCGCACGTCGGGCCGGAAGGAGGCGACGGCGCGCAGCCGGTCGACGGCGTCGGCGAGGGCCTCGCTCGTACGGGCCAGCGCGCCGAGGTTGGCCGCCTCCATCGCCCCCGGCCCCCCGCCGGTGGCCACGACGAGCCCCGACCGGACGAGGGCGTGCCCGAGGGCGGCGGCCCGGGCGAAGCCCGGGTCGTCGCGGTGCAGGGCGTGCCCGCCCATGACGCCGACGACCGGGGCGTCCCCGAGCACGTCGGTGAGGGCGTCGCTCACGGAGTCGTCGTGGATGGCGCGCAGGAGGGTGACGAAGGCGTCGTGGCCGACCGCGGCGTCGCGCGACCACCGGTAGGCCCGGGCGTCGGGGGTCGACTCGTAGCCGACCTCGACGAGCCCGGCGTACAGCTCCTCGGGGGAGTAGAGGGTGGCCCGGTAGGGGTCGACGGGGGCGTGCGGGTCGCCCGGGAAGACGAGGGCGCCGTGGGTGCGCAGGTGGTGCTCGAGGTCGTCGGGCAGGCGGCCGCCGAGGACCACGAGCCCCTCGACGTCGTGGCGCCGGAGCAGCCGGGCCGCGCGCCCGGTGAGGTCGAGGTCCTGGAAGCGCAGCCCGCGCAGGGGCGCCCCGGCGTCGAGGGCCGCGTCGAGGGCGGCGAGGGTCTCGATCTCGTGCACCCTCGCGAACCTACCGCGCACCCGGCGCCGGCCGGGCGGGGACCGGCGCGGGTGCGGTCAGTGGCCGCCGGTCAGCCGGCCGAGCAGGCCGCCGAGCCGGCTCGGGCCGCCCGGTGCGCGACTCCTCGGCGTCGGCCAGCCGGGCCAGGGTGAGGCTGGCGTTGACGCCCGCCCAGCGCAGGGGCTCGGGTTCCCAGTCGGGCGAGCGGTGCCCCACCCACGGCAGCTCGGTGAGCGGCGTCGAGCGCCCGAGGACGAGGTCGGCGAGGGTCCGGCCCGCGAGGTTCGTCGCCGCCACGCCGTCGCCGACGTAGCCGCCGGCGCGGCCGGTGCGGGTCGCGGGGTCCCAGGTCACCGACGGGTGCCAGTCGCGCGGCACGCCGAGCGGCCCGCCCCACGCGTGGGTGAAGCGCACGCCGTCGAGGTCGGGCAGCAGGGCGGTCAGGGTGCGGCGCAGCGAGGCGAACACCCGCTCCTCGTGGTCGAACTCGGGCCGGATGGCCGAGCCGAGGTGGTACGGGGCGCCCCGCCCGCCGAAGGCGATCCGGTCGTCGACGGTGCGCTGGCCGTAGATCACCATGTGGCCGTGGTCGGCGAAGACCTCGCGTCCGGCCAGGCCGAGGCGCTCCCACCGGGCGGCGTCGAGCGGCTCGGTCGCCACCATGAGCGAGTAGACGGGGATGACGGCCCGCTCGTGCCCGGGCAGCCGGGGCGTCCAGCCCTCCGTGGCGAGCACGACGGCGCCCGCGCCCACCCGGCGCCCGCCCTCGACGACGACGACGCCGTCACCGGCGCGCACCACCCGGACGCCCTCGAGCACCTGCGCCCCCCGACGCCGGACCGCAGCGGCGAGCCCGTCGACGAGGTCGCGCGGCTGCACCCGGGCGCAGTGCGGCGTGTACGTCGCGCCCCGTGCGCCCGGCACGGCCAGCCGCTCCCGGGTCCGCGCTGCGTCGAGCCAGACGGTGCCGTCGCCCCAGGACGCACCGTGGGCCGCCTCCGCCCGGGCCCGCTCCTCCTGGGCCGGGGTCCGGGCGACGACGAGGGCGCCGCCCTTGGTGAAGCCGCTCCCGAGGCCCTCCTCCTCGTCGACCCGGCCGACCTCGTCGACCGTGTCGCGCAGCGCGGCCAGCTGGGCGAGGGCGCCGGCCCGCCCGGACCGCGCCGCGAGCACCTCGGGGGCGACGGGCCAGAGCGCCGAGACCCACCCGCCGTTGCGGCCGCTCGCGCCGTGGCCGACGTGCTCGGCCTCGAGGACGAGGACGTCGAGTCCGGGCTCGGCCCGGAGCAGGGAGTGGGCCGTCCACAGCCCGGTGTAACCGCCGCCGACGACGACGACGTCGGCCCGCAGCGGCAGCCGGTCGGTGGCGTCGGCCGGCGCGGGGGCCCCGGCCCGGCCGTCCCACCACAGCGGCGCGGTGCCCGTCGGGGAGGCGGCCACCGTCAGAGGTGGTTCTCGGCCTCGGTGAGCACCGAGCGCAGCCGGCGCTCGATCTCGTCGAACTCGGCCGGGCCCATGGTCAGCGGGGGCGCGAGCTGCACCACCGGGTCGCCCCGGTCGTCGGCCCGGCAGTAGAGGCCGGCGTCGAAGAGCGCACGGGAGAGGAAGCCGCGCAGCAGCCGCTCCGACTCGGCGTCGTCGAAGGTCTCGCGGGTCTGCTTGTCCTTGACCAGCTCGATCCCGTAGAAGTAGCCGGCCCCCCGGACGTCGCCGACGAGCGGCAGGTCGAGGAGGCGCTCGAGGGTGGCCCGGAAGGCGGGGGCGTGCTCGGCGACGCGGTCGTTGAGCCCCTCCCGCTCGAAGATGTCGAGGTTGGCCATCGCAGCGGCGCACGAGACGGGGTGGCCGCCCCACGTGTACCCGTGGGGGAAGGACGTCGTGCCGTGCCGGAACGGCTCGAAGAGCCGGTCGCTCGCGATCATCAGCCCGAGCGGGGCGTAGCCGCTCGTCACGCCCTTGGCCGTGGTGATGATGTCGGGCTGGTAGCCGAAGTCGAGGCACGCGAACATCGAGCCGATCCGGCCGAAGGCGCAGATCGTCTCGTCGGAGACGAGGAGGACGTCGTACTCGTCGCAGATCTCGCGGACCCGCTCGAAGTAGCCCGCCGGGGGAGGGAAGCAGCCCCCGGAGTTCTGCACCGGCTCGAGGAAGACGGCGGCGACGGAGTCGGGGCCCTCGAACTCGATCGCCTCGGCGATCCGGTCGGCGGCCCAGCGCCCGAACGCCTTCTCGTCCTCGCGCAGGTGCTCCGGGGCGCGGTAGATGTTCGTGTTCGGCACCTTGTGGCCACCGGGGACCAGCGGCTCGAAGGGCAGCTTGGCCTCGGGGATGCCGGTGATCGACAGCGCCCCCTGCGGGGTGCCGTGGTAGGCCACGGCGCGCGAGATGACCTTGTGCTTCGTCGGCTTCCCGACGAGCTTGAAGTACTGCTTGGCCAGCTTCCACGCCGTCTCGACGGCCTCGCCGCCGCCGGTGGTGAAGAAGACCCGGTTGAGGTCGCCCGGTGCGTGCCGGGCGAGGCGCTCGGCCAGCTCGATGGCGCGGGGGTGGGCGTAGGACCACAGCGGGTGGAAGGCCAGCTCGGAGGCCTGGCGGGCCATCGCCTCGGCGATCTCGGTGCGCCCGTGCCCGACGTTGGTGACGAAGAGCCCGGCGAGGCCGTCGATGTACTCGTTGCCGCGGTCGTCCCAGATCCGCCACCCCTCACCGCGGGTGATGATCGGCACCCGCTGGCCGAGGCCGCCGTGCTCGCGGTCCTCGAACACCGAGTGGCGGGTGAAGTGCATCCACAGGTGGTCGCGGGCGGCGTCGGAGTACCGGGCGCCACCGGGGGTGCGGGCCTCGGCCCCCGGCCCGGCCGTGGGGCGCGGCGCTCACCGGGTGCCCCAGTTGTAGTGCTGCTTGTTGAGCTTGAGGTAGACGAAGGTCTCGGTGGCCCGCACGCCCGGCAGGGGCCGGATCCGCTGGGTCAGCAGGTCGAGGAGGTGGTCGTCGTCCTCGCAGACCACCTCGGCGAGGATGTCGAACGAGCCGGCGGTGGTGACGACGTAGTCGACCTCGGGCATCTGCGAGAGCGCCTCGCCGAGGTCGAGGAGGTTGCCCTCGGCCCGGATGCCGATCATCGCCTGGCGGCGGAAGCCCACCTGGAGCGGGTCGGTGACGGCGACGATCTGCATGACGTCGGCGTCGAGGAGGCGCTGGACGCGCTGGCGCACGGCGGCCTCGGACAGACCGACGGCCTTGGCGATCGCCGCGTAGGACTGCCGGCCGTCCTCCTGGAGCAGCTCGATGATGCGTTTGGCCACGTCGTCGAGGCGGATCTCGGGGGAGCGGTCGCGGGTCTGGCGGGCGGTCACCGCCCCATCGTGTCGGGCGACGGGGCCGCTGCGCAAGGGCCCCGTGACGGATTCCGCAACTTCGAGGGGGTTCCTCCACCCGATTCCCTGTGGATCGTGGACGGACCCTAGTGATTTCGCGGTCCGTCGTACTACTGTGCCCGCACAGCCACCCGACCGCCGCCACCGATCCCGGGAGCACCCAGCCATGAGCAGCCCGCGCGTCCTGCGCAACTTCGTCGACGGACAGAGCACCGAGGCCCGCACCGGGGCCACCACCGACGTGGTCAACCCGGCCACCGGGCCAGGTCGTCGCCACCGCCCCGGTGAGCGGCGCCGAGGACGTCGACGCCGCCTACGCCGCCGCGAGCCGCGCCTTCGGCGAGTGGGGCCGCACGACCCCGAGCGAGCGCCAGCAGGCGCTGCTCAAGATCGCCGACGCGCTCGAGGCGCGCGCCGAGGAGGTCATCGCCCTCGAGTCCGAGAACACCGGGAAGATCAAGGCGCTCACCGCGAGCGAGGAGATCCCGCCGATGGTCGACCAGCTCCGGTTCTTCGCCGGGGCCGCCCGGGTGCTCGAGGGCCGCGCGGCCGGGGAGTACCTCGCCGGCCACACCTCGTGGGTCCGCCGCGAGCCGATCGGCGTCGTCGGCCAGGTCACCCCGTGGAACTACCCGCTGCTCATGGCCATCTGGAAGATCGCCCCCGCGCTCGCGGCCGGCAACACCGTGGTCCTCAAGCCCAGCGACACCACGCCCGAGTCCACCCTGCTGCTCGCCGAGATCGCCTCCGAGTTCCTCCCGGCCGGCACCCTCAACGTCGTCACCGGCGACCGCGACACCGGCCGCCTCGTCGTCGAGCACCCGACCCCCTCGCTCGTCGCCATCACCGGGTCGGTCCGCGCGGGCGCCGAGGTCGCGGCCAGCGCCGCGCCGCAGGTCAAGCGGGTGCACCTCGAGCTCGGCGGCAAGGCCCCGGTCGTCGTCTTCGACGACGCCGACATCGAGGCCGCGGTCGAGGGCATCGCCATCGCCGGGTACTTCAACGCCGGCCAGGACTGCACCGCGGCCACCCGCGTCCTCGCCGCGCCCGGGCATCCACGACGACTTCGTCGCGGCCCTCGCCGAGTACGCGAAGGGCTCGGCCCCGGTCGGGCTGCCCGACGACGAGGACGCCCTCTTCGGCCCGGTGAACAACGCGAACCAGCTCGAGCGGGTCTCGGGCTTCATCGAGCGGCTGCCCTCGCACGCCACCGTCTCCGCCGGCGGCAACCGGGTGGGCGCGCTCGGCGACGGGTTCTTCCTCGAGCCGACGGTCCTCTCCGGGCTGCGCCAGGACGACGAGGCCATCCAGAACGAGATCTTCGGGCCGGTCATCACCGTCCAGCGCTTCACCGACGAGGACGAGGCGCTGCGCTGGGCCAACGGCGTCGACTACGGCCTGGCCTCCTCGGTGTGGACCAAGGACTTCGGCCGCGCGATGCGCATGTCGCAAGGCCCTCGACTTCGGCTGCGTGTGGATCAACACCCACATCCCGCTCGTCGCCGAGATGCCCCACGGCGGCTACAAGAAGTCGGGCTACGGCAAGGACCTGTCGATGTACGGCTTCGAGGACTACACCCGGATCAAGCACGTCATGGCGAACATCGAGAGCTGAGGACCCAGATGGCACCCCTTCGACGGCGGCCTCCCGCCGACCCCGCGGTCCGCGAGCTCGTCCGCGCCGCGCGGGCCTCCCAGCTGTCCCGCCGCTCCGTCCTCGGCGACGGCGACCCTCGGCGGGCGCGGCCGCGGCCCTCGCCGCGTGCGCGCCACCGACGCCCGCCGGCCGGGGGTGCGGCGGCCCTCAAGCTGCCGACCGACGTCTCCGACACCGAGAAGGTCGTCCGGTGGTCGAACTGGACGGCCTACCTCGACTACGACGAGGACACCAAGAAGTACCCGACGCTCGAGGCCTTCATCGAGAAGACGGGCATCCAGGCGACGTACTCCGAGGACATCGAGGACAACGACTCGTACTTCAACAAGATCGCCCCGCAGCTGCGGGCCGGCCAGGACGTCGGCGCCGACATCTTCGTCTTCACCGACTGGATGGCCAACCGGGTGATCCGCGACCGGCTCTGCCAGCCGCTCGAGATCATCCGGATGCCGAACGCCGCCAACCTCCTCGACAGCCTCAAGGACGTCACGCTTCGACCCCGGCCGCACCAACTCGCTCACCTGGCAGTCCGGCTTCGCGGGCATCGGCTACGACAAGTCCAAGGTCGGCAAGGAGCTCAAGAGCCTCGACGACCTGTGGACCCCCGAGCTCAAGGGCCGGATCGTCGTCCTCTCCGAGTTCCGCGACACCGTCGCCCTCGTCATGCAGAGCCAGGGGGTCGACATCACCTCCGGCTGGGGACGCACCGAGTTCGAGAAGGCCGTCGCCGTCATCGAGCAGAAGATGTCCGAGGGCTACATCCGCCGGATCAAGGGCAACAGCTACCTCGAGGACCTCAAGTCGGGGAACGCGATCGCCGGCATCGTGTGGAGCGGCGACCTCTTCGTCCTCCAGGCCGAGACCGGGAACGACAACTGGCAGTTCACGATCCCCGAGTCCGGCGGCACCCTGTGGAGCGACAACATGATGGTGCCCATCACCTCCACGCACCGACGCAACGCGATGACGCTCATGAACTACTACTACGACCCGGCGGTGGCCGCCGAGGTCGCCGCCTGGGTCAACTACGTGTGTCCCGTGCAGGGGGCCCAGGAGGAGCTCGCCAAGAGCGACCCCGAGCTCGCCGACAGCCCGTTCATCTTCCCGAGCGCGGACTACATCGCGAAGAACAACATCCAGGGCTTCCGGGCGCTCACGCCCGAGGAGGACCAGGAGTACAGCGCCATCTGGCAGAAGGTGCAGGGCAACTGATGGCACGCAACGGCAAGGGGTTCCGCGAGGCCACGGGCGACCTGCGCCTCGAGGCGGTCACCAAGGCGTTCGGCGACTTCAAGGCGGTCGACGACCTCGACCTCGTCGTCCCCCGCGGCTCGTTCTTCGCCCTGCTCGGCCCCTCGGGCTGCGGCAAGACGACGACGCTGCGCATGGTCGCCGGGCTCGAGCAGCCCACCAGCGGACGGGTGCTCATCGGCGACACCGACCTCACCGGCAGCCGCCCGTACGAGCGGCCGGTCAACACGGTGTTCCAGAGCTACGCGCTCTTCCCGCACCTGAGCATCCGCGACAACGTCGCCTTCGGTCCCAAGCGCCGCGGGCAGAAGGACGCCGACAGCCCTCGCCGAGGAGACGCTCCGGCTCGTCGAGGTCGACCACCTCGGCGACGCGCAAGCCGGCCCAGCTCTCCGGCGGCCAGCAGCAGCGCGTGGCGCTCGCCCGGGCGCTGGTCAACCAGCCCGAGGTCCTCCTCCTCGACGAGCCGCTCGGCGCCCTCGACCTCAAGCTGCGCCGCCAGCTCCAGGTCGAGCTCAAGCGGATCCAGACCGAGGTCGGGCTGACCTTCATCCACGTCACCCACGACCAGGAGGAGGCCATGACGATGGCCGACACCGTCGCGGTGATGAACCACGGCCGGATCGAGCAGATGGGCCACCCGGCCGAGCTGTACGACCTGCCCCTCACGACGTTCGTCGCGAACTTCGTCGGCCGCTCCAACCTCGGCACCGGCGACGTCGTCGACCGCGACGGCGACCACCTCGTCGCCGAGATCCAGGGGACCAAGGTCAAGGTGCCGACCGCCCGCGCGGCGGTGCACGAGGGCCGGGTGACCTTCGGGGTGCGGCCCGAGAAGGTCCGGGTGCTGCGCCAGGCCCCCGAGGGCGTCGGCGACGACGTCCGCGGCACCGTCCTCGACGTCTCCTTCACCGGGGTGGCCACCGAGTACCTCGTCCGGCTCCCGAGCGGCACGGTGTGGAGCTGCTACGAGCAGAACCTCGACGTCGACCCGGTCGACCTGCGCCCCGGCGACGACGTGTGGATCTCCTGGGACCCCGCCCACGCCTTCGTCGTGCCCGTCGACGAGGCCGCCGCCAAGGCGGCCGAGGAGGCGACGGCGTGAGCGCCCTCGCCCACGTCGGGACCGGCCGGCGGGGCCGGCCCGGCCGACGACACCGGGCAGGAGCGGGAGGGCCGCAGCTGGCTGCCCTACCTCCTCCTGCTGCCCGGGCACGCTCTGGCTGCTCGTCTTCTTCGTCGTCCCGCTCACCCAGCTGTTCACGGTGAGCCTGCAGTCGCAGTTCCCCGGGTACCCGGGGTACTACTACCGCGACGTGAACTTCTCGAACTACGTCAGCGCCCTCACCGACTTCGCGCCGCAGTTCGGCCGCTCGCTGCTCTTCGCCGGGCTGGCGACCTTCTTCGCCTTCGCCCTGGCCTACCCGCTGGCCTACGCGATGGCCTTCAAGGCGGGGCGGTGGCGCAACATCATGCTCATCGCGGTCATCGCGCCGTTCTTCACGTCGTTCATCCTGCGCACCGTCGCCTGGCGCCAGATCCTCGCCGACGAGGGGCCGGTCGCGAGCATCCTCAACGCGCTTGCACATCCTCCCCGGCGGGCACATCACCGAGACCTGGGCGGCGGTCGTCGCGGGCCTGACGTACAACTTCCTGCCGTTCATGGTGCTGCCGATCTACGCCTCCCTCGAGCGCGCCGACCACCGGGTCATCGAGGCCGGTGGCGACCTCTACGCCGACGGGTTCACGACCTTCCGCACGGTGACCCTGCCGATGTCGATGCCGGGCGTCATCGCCGGCACGCTGCTCACCTTCATCCCCGCCGCCGGCGACTACGTCAACGCCGACCTGCTCGGCGCCGACAACACCAAGATGGTCGGCAACGTCATCGAGAGCCAGTTCTTCAAGGTGCTCGGCGGGTTCCCGGTCGCGGCGGCCCTGTCGTTCACCCTCATGGCGCTGATCCTCGCCATGGTCTTCCTCTACGTCCGTCGCTTCGGCACCGAGGAGCTGCTGTGATCCGTTGGGCCAGGGACCGGTTCGCGATCATCGTCGCGGTGCTCGTCCTCCTCTACCTCTTCCTCCCGGTCGCGTACACGTTCGTCTTCTCGTTCAACAACTACCGGAAGTCGAACATCGTCTGGAACCCCCAGGGCAGCCCGACGCTCAAGCACTGGAAGGACCCGTGCGGCGCCCCCGGGGTGTGCGAGGCGCTCGGCGTGTCGCTGCGCATCGGCGTCCTCGCCACCGTCGTCGCGACCGTGCTCGGCACGCTCCTGGCCTTCGCGCTCGTGCGCCACAAGTTCATCGGCCGCTCGACGAGCAACGTCCTCGTCTTCGTGCCGATGGCGACGCCCGAGATCGTCCTCGGCGCCAGCCTGCTGACGATCTTCGTCCAGGGCTTCTCGCGGGTCGGCCTGGGCCTGGGCTTCTGGACCATCACGATCGCCCACATCATGTTCTGCGTCAGCTTCGTCGTCGTCACCGTCAAGGCCCGCCTGCAGAGCCTCGACCCCCGGATCGAGGAGGCGGCCCAGGACCTCTACGCCGGGCCCGGGGGCGACGTTCTGGCGGGTCACCTTCCCGCTCGTCCTGCCCGGCATCGTCGGCGCGGCGCTGCTCAGCTTCTCGCTGTCCTTCGACGACTTCATCATCACGAACTTCGTCTCCGGCAACGAGACGACCTTCCCGAAGTTCGTCTACGTCTCGTACCTGCGCGGGATCCCCGCCCAGGCCAACGTCATCGGCTTCTCGATGTTCGTCATCGCCCTCGCCCTGGTGATCCTCGGCCAGGTCGTCGGCAACGCCCGCCGCGCCAGCAAGTGACACCACCCGCCGCTCCGACCACCCCAGGAAGGCCCTCCGTGCGCGTCCTCATGATCGGGGCGGGCGGCGTCGGCGACGCCGCCGCCCGCATCGCCGCCGACCGCGGCTTCTTCGAGGCCTGGGTCGTCGCCGACCACGACCTCTCCCGCGCCGAGCGCACCGTGGCCGCGGCCGCCGCGCGCCCGGGTGACGGCGGGCGCTTCTCGGCCGCGCAGGTCGACGCCTCGGACGCCGCGGCGGTCGCCGCCCTGGCCCGCGAGGTGCGGGCCACGCACGTCCTCAACGCCGTCGACCCGCGCTTCGTCGTGCCGATCTTCGAGGGCGCCCGGGCCGCCGGCGCCGACTACCTCGACATGGCGATGAGCCTGTCGCGGCGCCACCCCGAGGAGCCGTACGCGAAGGTCGGCGTCAAGCTCGGCGACGAGCAGTTCGCGCAGGCGGGGGAGTGGGAGGCCGAGGGCCGGCTCGCCCTCGTCGGCATCGGGGTCGAGCCCGGGCTCTCCGACGTCTTCGCGCGCTACGCCGCCGACCACCTGTTCTCCGAGATCGACGAGCTCGGCACCCGCGACGGCGCCAACCTCGTCATCCGCGACGAGGACGGCAACGAGGTGTTCGCGCCCGGGGTTCTCGATGTGGACGATCATCGAGGAGTGCCTCAACCCGCCCGTCGTCTGGGAGAAGGCCCGGGCCGGCGAGCCCGACGGCGGCTGGTTCACGCTGCCGGCGTTCAGCGAGCCCGAGGTCTTCGAGTTCCCCGAGGGCATCGGGCCCGGTCGAGTGCGTCCACGTCGAGCACGAGGAGGTGCTCCTCATGCCGCGCTGGCTCGACGCGCAGCAGGTGACCTTCAAGTACGGCCTCGGCGAGGAGATGATCTCCATCCTCCGCACGCTGCACACCCTCGGCCTCGACCGCACCGACCCGGTCACCGTCAAGGGGGTGCAGGTGAGCCCGCGCGACGTCGTCGCCGCCGTGCTGCCGGACCCGCTGACCATCGGTCCGCGGATGGAGGGCAAGACGTGTGCCGGCGCTGTGGGTCACCGGGACCGGCGACGGACGGCCGGCCGCGGCGCACGTACCTCTACCACGTCGTCGACAACGCCGACACGATGCGCGAGTACGACGCGCAGTGCGTCGTCTGGCAGACGGCCGTCAACCCGGTCGTCGCCCTCGAGCTGCTCGCGACGGGCGCCTGGTCGGGCGTCGGGGTGCTCGGGCCCGAGGCCTTCGACGCCGTGCCCTTCCTCGACCTGCTCGCCGCCGCGCAGCCGGCAGGCTACGGCTCGCCCTGGGGTCTCGAGGACCGCTGATCCCGGTGTGCCGCAGCAGCTGAGCGCGGCATACGCTCGACCCGACGGCGCGGCGTCGCGCCACCGCCGCCCGGAGGAGACCCATGGCCATCACCCAGAAGGCACTCATCGACGCGGTCCCCACGGGGCTGCTCGTCGGCGGCACGTGGCGCGAGGCGAGCGGCGGCGCCCGCTTCGACGTCCACGACCCCGCCACCGGCGGCACGCTCACGACGTGCGCCGACGCGACGCCCGAGGACGGCCTCGCCGCCCTCGCCGCGGCCGCCGAGGCGCAGGCCGGCTGGGCGGCCACCGCGCCGCGCGAGCGGGGCGAGATCCTGCGCCGGGCCTTCGAGGCGGTCACCGCCCGGGCCGAGGAGTTCGCGCTGCTCATGACCCTCGAGATGGGCAAGACCCTCGCCGAGGCCCGCGGCGAGGTCACCTACGCCGCGGAGTTCTTCCGGTGGTTCTCCGAGGAGGCGGTGCGCATCCACGGCCGCTACGCGGTGGCCCCCAACGGCGCGACCCGGCTCGTGACGATGGCCCAGCCGGTCGGGCCGACGCTGATGATCACGCCGTGGAACTTCCCGCTCGCGATGGGCACCCGCAAGATCGGGCCGGCCGTCGCCGCGGGCTGCACGATGGTCGTCAAGCCGGCCGCCGAGACGCCGCTGTCGATGCTCCTGCTCGCGCAGGTGCTCCAGGAGGCCGGGCTGCCCGACGGCGTCCTCAACGTCGTGACGACCACCACCTCCGGCGCCGTCTGCGAGCCGGTGATCCGCGACCCGCGGCTGCGCAAGCTCACCTTCACCGGCTCGACGGCGGTCGGCAAGGTCCTCGTCGAGCAGTCGGCCGAGCAGCTGCTGCGCCTCTCGATGGAGCTCGGGGGCAACGCGCCCTTCCTCGTCTTCGAGGACGCCGACGTCGACGCCGCGGTCGAGGGCGCGATGCTCGCCAAGATGCGCAACATCGGCGAGGCCTGCACCGCGGCCAACCGGTTCTTCGTCCACGAGGACGTCGCCGAGGAGTTCTCCGGCAAGCTCGCCGCCCGGATGGGGGCGCTCACCGTCGGCAAGGGCACGAAGAAGGGGGTCGACGTCGGTCCGCTCATCACCGAGAAGGCCCGGGCCGGCGTGCACGAGCTCGTCGAGGACGCCGTCGGGCGGGGCGCCACCGTGCTCACCGGCGGCTCGCCGGTCGCCGGGCGCGGGCACTTCTACGAGCCGACCGTGCTCACCGACGTGCCCGAGGGCGCCCGCTGCCTCACCGAGGAGATCTTCGGGCCGGTGGCCCCGATCTGCACCTTCCGCGACGAGTCCGACGCCGTGGCCCGGGCCAACTCCACCGAGTACGGCCTCGTCGGCTACGTCTTCACCCGCGACAACGCGCGGGTGCTGCGGGTGGCCGAGGCGCTCGAGTTCGGGATGGTCGGCGTCAACACCGGCATCGTCTCCAACCCCGCGGCGCCGTTCGGTGGCGTCAAGCACTCGGGCTTCGGCCGCGAGGGCGGCTTCGAGGGCATCGACGAGTACCTCGAGGTCAAGTACGTCGGCATCGCCACCTGAGCCCACCGTCCACAGTCCCTCGTCCGAAGGGACAGGATCCGGCGCCGGACGCGTGCGGCGCGTGGGACGCCGGTGGTGCACTGGGCCCATGAGCCGGGCCCGACACTCCGACCGGCCGGACCGCCACCGGTCCGTCCGCTCCTTCCTCGACGACACCGACGAGACGCTGCGCATGGGCGCGCGCCCCGGGGCCGCCGTCTGGCCGACGGGGTTCGACCTGCTCGACACGACCTTCGGCGGGGGCCTGCGCTCGGGCGAGCTCGTGCTGCTGGCCGGCACCGAGGGTGCCGGCAAGACGACCTTCGCGATGCAGGTGATGCGCAACGCCGTCGCCAGCGGCCGCCACGCCGTCGTCTTCTCCTTCGAGCTCACCGCGGCCTCGCTCATCCAGCGCCTCCTCGGCCTGGAGGCCGCCACGGCCGCCGACCGGGTCGACGACCCGATGATGCCCGCCGCCGACGTGCGGGCCTTCCGCGCCGTCCTCGAGGCCGAGGACCCCGACCGCCGCGGGCTCGGCGCCGCCATGCGGGTGCTGCCCTACGGCCAGGACGCCCTGATGAGCATCGAGGCCTACTCCGACCGCCTGCACATCGTCGAGGCCAACCGGATGACGACCATCGCCCAGATCGCGTCCACCGTCGCGGCCGTCGCCGACGACATCGGCGAGCCGCCGATCGTGCTCGTCGACTACCTCCAGAAGATCCCCGTCGACGGGATCGAGGGCACGAGCGACGAGACGACCCGGGTCACCTTCGTCGTCGAGACGCTCAAGGAGATCGCGATGGAGCTCGAGTGCCCCGTCGTCGCGATCACCGCCGCCGACCGCGAGGGGCTCGGAGCCGGGCACCGGATGCGCACGCGCGACCTGCGCGGCTCCAGCGCGCTCGCCTACGAGGCCGACATCGTGCTCATCCTGCAGACCAAGGAGAACATCGTCGCCCGCGAGCACCTCACCTACGACCTCAACGCCGCGAAGATCTACCGGCGGTGGGTCATCATCTCGGTCGAGAAGAACCGGTTCGGCGGCGGGCAGGTCGAGCTCGAGGTGCAGAAGGACTTCGAGCACGGGCGCTACCACCCGGCCGCGCGGGTCGTCTCCGAGCGGCTCATCGAGGAGCGCGTCTTCACCTCGTGACCCCGACCCGATCGGGGCGCCCCCTCCACCTCGCGGCCGGTCCGGGGCGATGGGGCAGGATGGCGCGGGTGACCGCCCGCACCGTCGCCCTCCTCGGCTCCACCGGGTCGATCGGCACCCAGGCGCTCGAGGTCGTCGCGGCCCACCCGGGCCGCTTCACCGTCTCCGCCCTCTCCGCCGGCTCCAACACCCGGCTCCTCGCCGAGCAGGCCGCCGCCACCCGGGCGCCCCTCGTCGCGGCGGCCGTGGGTGACCGCGACGCCCTGCGCGAGGCCATCGCCGCGGCGTCGGGCGACCCCGGCTACCGACCCGAGGTGCTCGTCGGCGAGGACGCGGCGACCGCCGCTGGCCGGCTCCGGCGCCGACGTCGTCCTCAACGGCATCACCGGCTCGATCGGGCTGCGGCCCACCCTCGCCGCGCTCGCGGCCGGCTCGACCCTGGCCCTGGCGAACAAGGAGTCGCTCATCGTCGGCGGCGCCCTCGTCACCCGGGCCGCGGCACCGGGCCAGATCGTGCCCGTCGACTCCGAGCACAGCGCCATCGCCCAGAGCCTGCGCGGCGGACGGGCCGAGGAGGTGCGCCGCCTCGTCGTGACGGCCAGCGGAGGCCCCTTCCGCGGGCGTTCCCGCGCCGAGCTCGGCGACGTCACCCCCGAGCAGGCCCTCGCGCACCCGAACTTCTCGATGGGCCGGGTCATCACGACCAACTCGGCCACCCTCGTCAACAAGGGCCTCGAGGTGATCGAGGCCCACCTGCTCTTCGGCATCCCCTTCGACCGGATCGACGTCGTCGTCCACCCCCAGCAGCAGGTCCACTCGATGGTCGAGTTCCACGACGGGTCGACCATCGCCCAGCTCGGGCCCGCCGCGGATGCTCGTGCCCATCGCCCTCGGCCTGTCCTGGCCGGAGCGGCTCGTCGACGTCGACGTCCCGTGCGACTGGTCGCTCGCCGCAGTCCTGGGAGTTCCACCCGCTCGACGACGAGGCCTTCCCCGCGGTGCGGCTCGCCCGCGAGGTGGGGGCGGCCGGCGGCACCTTCCCCGCGGTCTACAACGCGGCCAACGAGGTGTGCGTCGACGCCTTCCACGACGGGCCGGATCGGCTTCCTCGACATCGTCGACACCGTCGAACGCGTCGTCGGGGCGCACAATGAGGACGGGATCTCGACGCCTCGAGCGTTGAGTCGGTGCTCGCCGCGGACCGGTGGGCACGAGAGCGCGCGCGGGCCCTGCTCGGCGCCGCGCCGTCCGACGACAGCCGAGGAGGCAGCGCGTGACCACCGTCGCGTTCGTGCTCGGCGTGCTCTTCATGGCCGCCGGGGTGGCCGTGTCGATCGCGCTCCACGAGGTGGGGCACCTCGTGCCCGCCAAGCGCTTCGGCGTGCGGGTCACCCAGTACATGGTCGGCTTCGGGCCCACCGTCTGGTCGCGCCGCCGCGGCGAGACCGAGTACGGCGTCAAGGCCATCCCCCTCGGCGGGTACATCCGGATGATCGGGATGTTCCCCCCGCGGGCGGGCGACCCCGAGGGCACGCTGCGGGCCTCGAGCACCGGGCGGTTCAGCCAGCTCATGGACGAGGCCCGCGCGGCGAGCCTGGAGGAGGTGCGGCCCGGCGACGAGGACCGCGTCTTCTACCGGCTCTCGGTGCCGAAGAAGGTGCTCGTCATGATGGGCGG
The DNA here is from genome assembly GCA_963752445.1 of uncultured Actinomycetota bacterium. Lineage (GTDB taxonomy): Bacteria > Actinomycetota > Actinomycetes > Actinomycetales > Dermatophilaceae > Phycicoccus. Next base: position 87,694 of record CAVVYI010000027.1, read on the forward strand.
TCCGCTGATGAACCTCCTCATCGGCATCGTCCTGCTCACCGTGCTCGTCACCGTCCACGGGGTGCTCACGCCGCAGAAGGGCGCCGAGGTCGCCTCCGTCGCCCAGTGCGTCGTGCCGGCCACCCAGGTCGAGACGACGTCCACGTGCGCCGGGCCAGCCGCGCACGCCCGCCCTCGCCGCCGGCATCCGCCCCGGCGACCGGTTCGTCTCCATCGCCGGGCAGCCGGTGCAGGACAACCTCGACGTCGGCCGGCTCGTGCGGCCCGAGGTGGGCCGGGCCGGTCGAGGTCGTCGTCGAGCGCGACGGCCGGCAGGTCACCCTCACCGCCACCCCGATCCGCAACATCGTCCCCGTCCTCGACGCGCAGGGCGCACCGGTCACCCGGCCCGACGGCAGCGTGGAGACCACCGAGGCGGGCTTCCTCGGCGTCACCAGCCGCCAGCCGGCGGCCTACGTGACCCAGCCGGTGACGGCGGTGCCGGGCATCGTCTGGTTCTACACGAGCCGCACCGCCGACGCGCTCGTGCACATCCCGTCGCGGATGGCCGGGGTCTGGAACGCCGCGTTCTCCGGTGCCCAGCGCGAGGCCGACAGCCCGATGTCGGTCGTCGGCGTCGGCCGGGTCGCCGGCGAGGTCGGGGTCCGGGACGCTACGACGACCTCTTCGGCTCCGGGCTCGGCGACAAGCTGTGGACCTTGCTCACCCTGCTCGCCGGGCTCAACGTCATGCTCTTCGTCTTCAACCTCGTGCCGCTGCTGCCGCTCGACGGCGGGCACGTCGCCGGTGCCCTCTGGGAGGGCACGAAGCGCGCAGTGGGCGCGGCTGCGCGGCCGCCCCGACCCGGGGTTCGTCGACGTCGCCAAGGCGCTGCCGCTCGCGTACTCGGTGGCGACCGTGCTCATCGGCGTCTCCGCCCTGCTCATCTACGCCGACCTCGTCAACCCGGTGAAGCTCGGCGGCTGAGCCCGAGCCCCACCGGGCTCCCGGCGCCCACCGGTGGGTGGCCGTGCAGAGAACGTCCAGCCGCGCGCCGTACGCTGGGTGGCATGTCCGTCTCCCTCGGCATGCCCGCCGCGCCCCCGCCCGTCATCGCCCCCCGCCGCGCCAGCCGCAAGATCCGGGTCGGCAAGGTCGAGGTCGGCGGCGACGCCCCCGTCTCGGTGCAGTCGATGACCACGACCCCCACGACGGACGTCAACGCGACCCTCCAGCAGATCGCCGAGCTCACCGCCGTCCGGCTGCGACATCGTCCGGGTCGCCTGCCCGACCCAGGACGACGCGGACGCCCTGCCGGCGATCGCGCGCAAGAGCCAGATCCCGGTGATCGCCGACATCCACTTCCAGCCGAAGTACGTCTACGCCGCGATCGACGCCGGCTGCGCGGCCGTGCGGGTCAACCCCGGCAACATCCGGCAGTTCGACGACCAGGTCGCCGAGATCGCCCGCCGGGCCAAGGAGGCCGGCGTCTCGATCCGGATCGGCGTCAACGCCGGCTCGCTCGACAAGCGGCTGCTCGAGAAGTACGGCAAGCCGACCGCCGAGGCCCTCGTCGAGTCGGCGGTCTGGGAGGCGGGCCTCTTCGAGGAGCACGACTTCCACGACTTCAAGATCTCGGTGAAGCACAACGACCCGGTCGTCATGGTCAAGGCCTACCAGCTGCTCGCCGAGCGCGGCGACTGGCCGCTGCACCTCGGGGTCACCGAGGCCGGCCCGGCCTTCCAGGGCACGATCAAGTCGGCCACCGCCTTCGGCGCGCTGCTCAGCCAGGGCATCGGCGACACCATCCGCGTCTCGCTCTCGGCGCCCGCCGGTCGAGGAGGTCAAGGTCGGCAACCAGATCCTCCAGTCGCTCAACCTGCGCCCCCGCAAGCTCGAGATCGTCTCCTGCCCGTCGTGCGGGCGCGCCCAGGTCGACGTCTACACGCTCGCCGACCAGGTGACCGCCGGCCTCGAGGGGATGACCGTGCCCCTGCGCGTGGCCGTCATGGGCTGCGTCGTCAACGGCCCGGGCGAGGCCCGCGAGGCCGACCTCGGCGTGGCCTCCGGCAACGGCAAGGGCCAGATCTTCGTCAAGGGCGAGGTCATCAAGACCGTCCCCGAGAGCCAGATCGTCGAGACGCTCATCGAGGAGGCCATGCGCATCGCCGAGGAGATGGGTGTCCCGGAGGGCGAGGAGCCGGCCGGCGCGCCCACGGTGAGCGTCTCCTGAGCCGATGACGCCGGGC
>CAVVYI010000028.1:0-258902 GCA_963752445.1 uncultured Actinomycetota bacterium
TGCCCATCGCAACGCCCGAGGTCTACGCCGACATGCTCGACCGGGCCAAGAACGGCTCGTTCGCCTACCCGGCCATCAACATCACGTCGCAGCCAGACCGTGACCGCCGCCATCCGCGGCTTCGCGGAGGCCGGCTCCGACGGCATCATCCAGGTCTCCACCGGTGGCGGCGAGTACGCCTCCGGCTCGACGATCAAGGACATGGTCACCGGTGCCACGGCCCTGGCCGCCTACGCCGAGGAGGTCGCGAAGAACTACCCCGTCAACATCGCCCTCCACACCGACCACTGCCCCAAGGACAAGCTCGACACCTTCGTCCGCCCGCTCCTCGCCGCGTCCACGGAGCGGGTCAAGGCCGGCGGCCTCCCGATCTTCCAGTCGCACATGTGGGACGGCTCGGCCATGCCGCTCGACGAGAACCTCCGGATCGCCGAGGAGCTGCTCGCCCGGTGCAAGGCGGCCAACGTCATCCTCGAGATCGAGGTCGGCGTCGTCGGCGGCGAGGAGGACGGCGTCGAGAACGCCATCAACGACAAGCTGTACTCCACGCCCGAGGACGCCGTCGCCACGGTGCGCGCGCTCGGGTCCGGCGAGAACGGCTACTACATGACGGCGCTGACCTTCGGCAACGTGCACGGGGTGTACAAGCCGGGCAACGTCAAGCTGCGCCCCGAGGTGCTCCAGGCCGCCCAGGAGGCCGCCGCTGCCGAGCTCGGCGTCGCCGCCGACTCCAAGCCCTTCCACCTCGTCTTCCACGGCGGCTCCGGGTCGCTCCCGCAGGAGATCTCGGACGCCGTCGACTACGGGGTGGTCAAGATGAACGTCGACACCGACACCCAGTACGCGTTCACCCGCCCGGTCGCCGACTGGATGCTCAAGAACTACAGCGGCGTGCTGAAGATCGACGGCGAGGTCGGCAACAAGAAGCAGTACGACCCCCGCGCCTGGGGCAAGGAGGCCGAGGCCGGCATGGCCCAGCGCGTGGTCGAGGCCTGCCAGAACCTCCGCTCGGCCGGGACGCACCCCGCGTGAGCACCGAGCGACCTCCTCGGCATCCCACCGACGCGCCTGCCCGAGGACCCGGCCGCGCGGCCGCTCGAGGACGGTGTCGCCCCCGACCAGGTCGCCGCCGCGCACCCCTCGTCCTCGCTGGCCTGGGCGGTGCTCGCCGAGGACGCCCTCGGTGACGACCGGGCCGTCGAGGCCTACGCGTACGCCCGCACCGGCTACCACCGCGGCCTGGACGCGCTGCGGCGCAGCGGGTGGCGTGGCCAGGGCCCGGTGCCGTGGGAGCACGAGCCGAACCAGGGGCTTCCTGCGGGCCCTCGCGGCGCTGGTCGCGGGCGGCCGGCGCCATCGGCGAGGACGAGGAGCGGCACCGCTGCGTGGAGTTCCTCCGGGCCTCGAGCGCCGAGGGTGCCCGCGCGCTCGGGCTCTAGGGCCGGTCCGTCGAGTCGGGCCCGGGCGCCGCGAGGCACCCGGGCCCTCGTCGACCGAGGAACAACCACCGGGGAGACGTCATCGCCCCGCGACGGACACGGAACACGCACCCGATGGTCCCCTGCGTCCTCGGTGCGCCCCCACATCGTGCCCGCGCGCGGCCCCTGCGTGCGACACTGAACGGCCACTGGCAGCAACCGGCCAGCGGGGGGACGACGACGCAGGGGGAGGCGTGTCGATGGCGACCGACGAGCCGACGACGGACGGGGGCGTGCTGCTCGTCCTCGAGGAGCACCTGAGGCGGGAGCGCGAGCGGCTCGCGGCCCGCCGGCGCGAGCTCGACGACGTCGGGCGCCTGCTGGCCTCGGCGACGAGCCGCTCGCTCGGCGCGCGCGACGCCGCGACCGAGCCGGTCCCGACGGCCGCCACGGCGGCGGTCGTCAACCAGCTGCTCGGCGAGAGCCGCGGGATGGTCCGCAACTTCGTCCTCACCGTCGAGCAGGGCCCCGCGCTCGACGACGCCACCGTGCGGGCCAACCGCGAGCGGATGGAGCGCGGCGACCCGCAGCGCGCCGTGTACCCGGCCGACGTCCTCTCCACCCCCGGCGGCCAGCAGTGGCTGCGGGTCTGGGCCGAGGCGGGGGAGGACCAGCGCATCCTGCCCTCGACGGCCACCGAGTTCGCGGTCTTCGGGGAGTCGGCCGTCGTCGCCCTCGGCGCCTGGGACGACCTCTCGGCCGGCTACGTCGTGGTCCGCGACCCCCTCGTCGTGCGCCTCTACACCGCGTACTTCGACCTCGCCTGGCGGCAGGCGGTGCCCGCGCCCACTCGCGGCGAGGAGCGCGAGGGCGACCCGCGCCTCGTCGAGCTGCTCGTCCTCGGGCGTCAAGGACGAGGCCATCGCCCGGCACCTCGGGGTGAGCCTGCGGACCGTGCGGCGCCGGGTCGCGCGGATCATGGCGGTCAACGGCGTCGACAGCCGCTTCCAGCTCGGCTGGGTGCTCGCCGGCCGGCGCCCCTGAGCGGGCGCGCCCCGGGCGCACCGCCGCCGGGCGCGGTAGGGTGAGGCGGACGAGGCCCCGGCGCGATCCGCGAGGGGCCTTCTCCACGCCGGGGCACCGACGTCCCCGGCGCACGTGTCGGGAAGGAGCCGGGCATGCCGGCGATCGTGCTGGTCGGCGCCCAGTGGGGCGACGAGGGCAAGGGCAAGGCCACCGACCTCATGGGCGGCGACGTCGACCTCGTCGTGAAGTTCAACGGCGGCAACAACGCGGGCCACACCGTCGTCATCGAGGGGCCGGACGGCACGCGCGAGAAGTACGCGCTGCACCTGCTGCCCTCGGGCATCCTCACGCCGTCGGTCACGCCGGTCATCGGCAACGGCGTCGTCGTCGACCTCGCGGTGCTCTTCGAGGAGCTCGACGGGCTCGAGGCGCGCGGCGTCGACACCTCCAAGCTCGTCGTGTCGTCGAACGCGCACGTCATCGCGCCGTACAACCGCACCCTCGACAAGGTCACCGAGCGCTTCCTCGGCAAGCGGAAGATCGGCACCACCGGGCGGGGCATCGGCCCGACCTACGCCGACAAGATGAACCGGGTCGGCATCCGGATCCAGGACCTCTTCGACGAGGGGATCCTGCGGCAGAAGGTCGAGGCCGCCCTGGGCTTCAAGAACCAGGTGCTCGTCAAGATCTACAACACCCGCGCGGTCGACGTCGACCTCGTCGTCGAGGAGCTGCTCGGGTACGCGGAGCGGCTGCGCCCGATGGTCGCCGACACCGCGCTCGTCCTCGAGCAGGCCCTCGACCGGGGGGAGAACGTGCTCCTCGAGGCGGGCCAGGCGACCCTCCTCGACGTCGACCACGGCACCTACCCCTTCGTCACCTCGTCGTCGGCGACCGCGGGCGGCGCGTGCACCGGCTCGGGCATCCCCCCGACCCGGGTCTCGCGGGTCATCGCGATCCTCAAGGCGTACACGACGCGGGTCGGCGAGGGCCCGTTCCCGACCGAGCTCCACGACGACGACGGCGAGACGCTGCGCAAGACCGGTGCCGAGTACGGCACGACGACCGGGCGTCCGCGACGCTGCGGCTGGATGGACACCGTCATCGGGCGCTACGCGACGCGCATCAACGGGGTCACCGACTTCGTCATCACCAAGCTCGACGTGCTCACCGGGTTCGACCAGGTGCCGGTGTGCGTGGCCTACGAGGTCGACGGTGTGCGGCACGACGAGATGCCGGTGTCGCAGAGCGACTTCCACCACGCGAAGCCCGTGTACGAGCTGCTCGACGGCTGGTGGGAGGACATCTCGGGGTGCCGTGAGTTCGACGACCTCCCGGCCGCCGCCCAGCGCTACGTGCTGCGCGTCGAGGAGCTCATCGGGGCGCGGGTGTCGGCCATCGGCGTCGGGCCGGGGCGGCACGAGATCATCCAGCGCCACCCCCTCCTCGACTGACCCCCCGACGTGCGCCGCGGGTCTCCACCCGGGGTCAGGCCGGGCGCAGGACGTGCATCCGGTGCGCCGCGCGGGTGAGCACGACGTAGAGCACCCGCACACCGCCGGGCGACTCCTCGGTGATCGCGTCGGGGTCGACCACCACGGTGGCGTCCCACTCCAGGCCCTTGGTCGACAGCGGGTCGATGACGCGGACCCGACCCGCCCCGGCGCCGTCGAGCGCCCCGAGCCGGTCGGCCCAGCGCCGCGGGGTGATGACGGCGATCGAGCCGTCGACGTCGCCCAGCAGCTGCTCCACCGCGTCGGACGCCGCCTCGACGAGCGTGCCCTCGACCACGCGGTCGACCGGGTCGACCCCGGTCTCGCGCACCGCCTCCGGGATGTCGGCGTCCGGGACGAGCGGCAGGATGACGTCGCGCGCGTGGTCGAAGATCTCGCGGGCGTTGCGGTAGTTGGTGTCCATGTGGAAGGCCCGGCGCTCCAGCCCGGCGAAGGCGTCCTCGCGGGCCTGGCCGGCCTCGGCGAGGTCGGCCCACGAGGCCTGCGCGGCGTCGCCGACGACGGTCCACGAGGCGCTGCGGCCCCGCCGCGCCACCATCCGCCACTGCATCGGCGAGAGGTCCTGGGCCTCGTCGACGAGCACGTGGGCGTAGGCGGCGGCCCGGTCGAGCCGGCCGGCCAGCAGGCGCTCGCGCGCGTCGGCCGGGGTGAAGACGGCCCGCGAGTCGCCGCGCACCGGGAGCGGTGTGCCCCCGGCCCGGACGTCCTGGACGCCGTAGGCCGCGAGGTCGTCGAGCTCCTCGATGTCGTAGAAGCCCGTCTCCTCGCGCTCGGCGTCCTGCACCGACCCGAGCCGGGCCAGCAGGTCGTCGACGAGGGCGGCGTCGGAGACCGACCACTGGCCGGTCTCGAGGGCCTCGCGGAAGGAGTGGGCGACGGCCGCGCCCTCCTCGTGGTCGAGGACGCCGCGCGAGACGGCGTAGACGTGGTCGGTGTCGGCGAGGGTGAGGAGCAGCTCGCGCGGGTCGAGCTGGCGCCACCACAGGCGCCATGAACTCGTCGACGTCGCGGGACGCGTCGAACGCGTCGAGGAAGGTGTCGCGCTCCCCCTGGCGCACCGAGCGCCAGGCCGCCTCGGCGAGCGCGGCCCGCGCGGCCTGGTACCCGAGGTTGTGCTGGTGCCCGCGCAGCACCTCCGCGCGCACCCGGCGCAGGACGTCGTCGTCGAGCCGGACGGCGTTGCCGGCCACGAACGCGCGGAACGACCTCGGTGCGCCCTCGGGCGCGCGGGCAGCGACCCGGGACAGCAGACGGCGGATGCGCAGGGACCCCTTGACGGCCGCCACCTCCGGGGTGTCGGGCCGCACCGCCGTCAGCCCGTCGACGACGTCGCCGAGGGCGCGCAGCGACACCGACTCCTCGCCGAGGCTCGGCAGCACCCGCTCGATGTACGCCGTGTAGGCCGCCGACGGACCGATGACGAGGATGCCGCCGTGCTCGAAGCGGCGCCGCTCGGCGTAGAGCAGGTAGGCCGCCCGGTGCAGGGCGACGACGGTCTTGCCCGTGCCCGGCCCGCCGGTGATCTCGGTGACGCCCCGGGAGGGGGCCCGGATGGCCTCGTCCTGGTGCCGCTGGATCGTCGCGACGATGTCGCGCATCTGCCGGCCGCGGCTGCGGGTGAGGGCGGCCATCAGGGCGCCGTCGCCGACGACGACGATGTCGTCCGGCGCCTCCGGCACCATGAGGTCGTCCTCGACCCCGACGACACGCGACCCGCTGCAGCGCAGCACGCGTCGGCGCACGACGCCCATCGGGTCGACGGGCGTCGCCCGGTAGAAGGCCGCCGCCGCCGGCGCCCGCCAGTCGACGACGAGCGGCTCGTAGTCGTCGTCGCGCACCCCGAGCCGGCCGATGTGCCGCACCTCGCGCTCGGCCGCGGTGGAGTCCTCCTCGCCGAGGTCGAGCCGGCCGAAGACGAGCCCCTCGTACTGCGTGTCGATCATCGCCCGGCGCCGGGCGGCGGCGAAGACGAGGGCGTCGCGCTCGAAGAGCCCGGTCATCTCCTCGTCGCGCACGTCACCGGTGCGGTCGGTGCGGCCGCGGGCCATGCCGTCGGCCTCGACGTCGCGGGCGCGCAGCGACGCCTTCTCCAGCTCGGTGTAGACGCGGTCGACGTGCGCCTGCTCGGTCGCGACCTCCCGCGCGACGTCGGGGGACGCCTCGGGCTGGCCCGGGTGGTGGGTCGTCACGAAGCCGAGCTCTCCTCGCCTGGTCGCGGTCACGGAACGCACCAGTCTAGACGGGTGCGGGCCCGGGCCCGGCCCGGTCGGCACGAAGGACGCCGGCCGGGTGGGCGCCGGGCGCGGCCGCCCGCCGCCGGCCCTAGATTGGGGCGCGTGAAGGTCCTCGTCATCGGGTCCGGTGCTCGCGAGCACGCCGTCGTCCGGGCGCTGTCGCTCGACCCCGCGGTCGACGCGGTGGTCGCCGCCCCCGGCAACCCCGGCATCGAGGCGGTGGCCCGCTGCGAGCCGCTGCCCGGTGGCGTCAGCGACGCCGAGGCCGTCGTGGCCCTGGCCCGCCGCCACGACGTGGGGCTCGTCGTCGTCGGTCCCGAGGCGCCGCTCGTCGCCGGCGTGGCCGACGCGGTGCGCTCGGCCGGCTTCCCGTGCTTCGGTCCCTCGGCCCGGGCCGCCCGCCTCGAGGGCAGCAAGGCCTTCGCCAAGGAGGTGATGTCGGCGGCCGACGTGCCCACCGGCATGGCCCACGTGTGCACGACGCCCGAGGAGCTCGCCGACGCCCTCGACGCCCTCGGTGCCCCGCACGTCGTCAAGGACGACGGCCTGGCGGCCGGCAAGGGGGTCGTCGTCACCGACGACCGCGCCGCGGCCCTCGAGCACGGGCTGGCCTGCCTCGACAAGCCGGACGGCCGGGTCGTCGTCGAGGAGTACCTCGACGGCCCCGAGGTCTCGCTCTTCTGCGTGTGCGACGGCACCGACGTGCTGCCGCTCAGCCCGGCCCAGGACTTCAAGCGGGTCGGGGACGGCGACGCCGGCCCCAACACGGGGGGCATGGGCGCCTACAGCCCGCTCGACTGGGCACCCGACGGTCTCGTCGACGACGTGGTGCGGCGCATCGCCCGGCCGGTGGTCGACGAGATGGCCCGCCGCGGAACGCCCTTCGTCGGCGTGCTCTACGTGGGCCTGGCCCTCACGACCCGCGGCCCGCGGGTCATCGAGTTCAACGTGCGGTTCGGCGACCCCGAGACCCAGGTCGTCCTCGAGCGGCTGCGCACGCCGCTGGGACAGCTCCTGCTGGCCGCTGCCGAGGGCCGGCTCGCCGAGACCGAGCCGCTGCGCTGGGCCGACGAGCACGCGGTGACGGTCGTCGTCGCCGCCCGCGACTACCCCGCTGCTCCCCGCACCGGCGACGCCGTCACCGGGGTCGACGACGTGCCGGGCGCCCCCGACGCCTACGTCCTGCACGCCGGCACCGGACGCGACGCCGACGGCGTGCTCGTCTCCGCCGGCGGACGCGTGCTCTCGGTGGTCGGGCGGGGGGCCACGCTCGCCGAGGCGCGGGAGCGGGCCTACGTCGCGGTCGACGCCGTCGGGCTCGACGGCTCGCACCACCGGCGCGACATCGCCGAGCGGGCCGAGCGCGGCGAGGTCACCGTCCCCGCCTGAGGACGGCGGTCCGGGCGGGGGACACGCGCCCGCCGCCCGCAGCCACGACGAGGGCCGTCAGCGCCCCGGCGGTCATGAGCGCGGCGAACCTCGGGCCGTCCATCGCCGGGCCGAACCACGCGACGACCCCGCCGACGAGGGCGGTCTGCAGGGCGACTCCGGTGGAGCTGGCCAGCCCGTTCGCCGCGCTGGCCCGGCCCTGCTCACCGGCCGGCGCCTGGGCGAGCAGCTCGGTCGACAGCGTGGGCGTGACGATGCCCATGCCCGTGGCGGAGGCGGCCCAGCCGAGCAGGCCGAGCGACGAGGCCGACGTGGTCCAGGGCGAGGAGCACCGGGCCGAGTGCTCCGAGGCCGATGAGGAGCCCGCCGACCCGGGTGCGGGTGCCGGGGGCCAGGTGCTGCTGGACGGCCCCGACGCTGTTGAGCCACGACCCGAAGGCCCAGCACACCCCGGTGACGGTGAGGGACGCGCCGGCCACGGCCGTCGAGACGTGGTGCGTCGTGACGAGCATGAGCGGGAGCACGGCGCCGACCCCGGTGAAGGCCGCGGCGGTGAGCAGCCGCAGGCCGATGACCGCGGGCACGCCCCGGGTGAGGCGGGCCGTGCCGCCCGGGAGGGCGCGGGCCGCTGCCGCGAGCACGACGACGGCGCCGCCGAGCACGACGGCGAGCCCCGTCGGCCGGGTGGACCGGGTGGCCAGCAGGGGGGCCGAGAACGTCGTGACGGCGAGCCCGGCGGCGAGGAGCACCGAGGCGGCGAGGCGGGCGCGCGCCCCTGCGTCGGTCGTCCCGGCCCCGGCCGAGCGGCCGCCGTGGCGCAGCGCCGGCCGCAGCAGGGCGAGGGCCGGGAGGACGACGAGCAGCGGTCCGACGAACACCAGCCGCCACCCCGCGACCGCCTCGATGCCCCCGGCGAGGCCCGGGCCGATGAGGGAGGGGAGGATCCACGCCGCCGCGAAGGAGGCGAACACCTTGGCGCGCAGCGACTCCGGGAGGGCGCGGGCCACGAGGACCATGAGGGTGGTGTCGATGAGGGCCTCGGCGGCACCGGAGAACGCACGTCCGGCGACGAAGACGACCATGGTCGGCGCCAGGGCCGAGACGACCTGGGCGGCGACGAAGAGCGCGAGGCCGCCGAGCAGCACGGGGCGCGGGCCGAGCCGGTCGGTCCACCCGCCCGAGCAGGCCGCCGCGACGGTGAAGGTGACGAGGGAGGCGCCCGTCGAGGCGCCGAAGAGGGCCCAGCCGTCGAGGTCGCGGACGACGACGGGGAGGATGGTCTGGACCGCGCGGTTCTCGAAGGCCGCCAGGGTGACGAGGGCGACGACCCCGATGACGACGGGGAGGTTGCGGCGGTCGAGCAGGCGCTCGCGGGGCGCGGGCACGGGGGAGGTCGGGGGCGTCGGTCGTCGTCACCGCACCATCCTCCGACCTCAAGCAGCACTTGAGGTCAAGCGGGATACGGTGGACGCGTGGACCGACACGACCTGCTGCCGATCGGCGAGGTGGCCGCGCGGTCGGGCGTCAGCGTCCCCACGGTGCGCTTCTACGAGGAGCGCGGGCTCATCACCTCGGTGCGCACCTCGGGCAACCAGCGGCGCTTCGAGCGGCACGTCCTGCGTCGCATCGCCGTGGTCCGGGCCGGCCAGCGGTTCGGGCTGACCCTCACCGAGATCGGGGAGGCGCTCGCCACCCTGCCCGTCGACCACCCGCCGACCAAGCGCGACTGGGAGCGGATGTCACGGTCGTGGCACGACGCCCTCACCGCCCGGATCGAGGCCCTGGAGCGGGTGCGCGACGGGCTCTCGTCGTGCATCGGCTGCGGCTGCCTCTCGCTGCGCTCGTGCCCGGTCTACAACCACGACGACGAGCTCGCCGCCGACGGTCCGGGGCCACGGCGGTGGCCCGCCGCCGCCCGCGACGACTGACCGGGCACCGCGCGGGCGCCGGGCTCAGGCGCCGAGCGTCACCGCCTCGGCCTCGGTCTCGGAGTCGACCGGCTCGGCGCCGTGGCCGGGCTCGGCGTCGATGGTGCGGACGAACGAGCGGCCCGTGGTGAGGACGAGGACGCCGAGCACCACGGCGCCGGCGCCGACCCAGAACGGGACGTGCACGGAGCGCTCGCCGAGCCGGCCGGCGAGCCACGGGGCGACGGCGCCGCCGCTGAAGCGGACGAAGCTGTACGCGGCGGAGGCGACCCCCCGCTCGACCGGGGCGACCTTCATCACGGTCTCGGTGATGAGGGTGTTGTTGATGCCGAGGAACGCACCGGCGAGGACGACCCCGACGACGAGCACGCGCTTGTCGTCGGTCCACACGGCCATCGCCGCGAGGATGACCGCGAAGCCGAGCAGCGCCCCGACCATCCCGGCGAAGGTGCCGACCCGGCGCTGCACGCGGGGCGCGACGAGCACCGACGCGACGGCGAGCAGCAGGCCCCACCCGAAGAACACCAGCCCCGTGCCGTGGGCCGACAGGTCGAGGGGGAACGGGGTGAAGGCGAGGAGGGTGAAGAAGCCGAAGTTGTAGAGCAGGGCGGTGAGCCCGACGGTGAGCAGCCCGCGGTGCCGCAGGGCCTTGAGGGGGGCGCTGATCGGCGTCGGCTGCGGCCGCTGGTCGCCGGCGGGCAGGGTGGTCCAGGTGGCGACGAGGGCGACGAGCATGAGCGCGCTGACGCCGAAGAACGGTCCGCGCCAGGAGATGCCCCCGAGCACCCCGCCGAGCAGCGGGCCGGCGGCGATGCCGAGCCCGAGCGCGGCCTCGTAGAGGATGATCGCCTGCGCCACCGAGCCCTTGGCCGCGTTGACGATCGTCGCCAGCGCCGTGGCGATGAACAGGGCGTTGCCGAGGCCCCACACCGCGCGGAAGCCGACGATCCCGCCGATGCTGTCCTGCATCCCGGCCAGGCCGGCCCCGACGATGATGACGGTGAGCCCGACGAGCAGGGTGCGCTTGGCGCCGATCCGGCTCGACACCCAGCCGGTGAGGAGCATCGAGACGCCCATGACGGCCATGTAGCTCGTGAAGAGCAGCGAGACCTGGGACGGGCTGGCGTCGAGCTGGTCGGCGATGGGCTTGAGGATGGGGTCGACGAGGCCGATCCCCATGAAGGCGACGACGCAGGCGAAGGCGACGCTCCAGACGGTCTTGGGTTGACGCCACATGGGCTCGTGGTTCCTCTCGGTGGGGGTGGTCAGTGGGTGGGGCCCGCGGCGGGGTCGGTCCGCCGGGGTGCGCGTCGCGTCGACGAGCTCGACGAGCAGGGCGACGGCGTCGCGCACCCGCTCGGGGTCGGCGCCGAGGCCGGCGAGCACGGGCTCGAGGGTGCGGGCGCGGGCCCGGCGGGCGCCGGCGAGGACCTCGACGCCGGCCGGGCTCAGCGAGACGAGGCTGGCGCGGCCGTCGGCGGGGTCGGGGGTGCGGGACACCCAGCCCTCGGCCTCGAGGCGCTGGACCTGGGTGGTCATCGTCGGCTGGCTCGTGTCGTCGGCCGCCGCGAGGGTGGTGATGCGGGCCGGGCCGAGCTCCTCGACGAGGGAGAGCACCCGCGCCTGGGCCCAGGGCAGCTCGAGGCCCGCGTGCCGGTTGGCCCAGCGCGACAGCCGGGCGGCCGAGCGCAGCAGGTCGTCGGCGAGGGCGTCGGTCTCCATGCCTCCAGAATACATAGATAGGCTATCTACATCAAGCCGTGAACTTTCTCTCCGGATGCCGGGACCTTCAGCGAGACACCTCCTGCAACCGGCAGCCCGCTGAACCTTCCGGCATCCGGAGAGAAGCTGCGGGCCGGGCGCGGACGAGGGACGGGACGGGCCCGGGAGGCGGACGGGACTGCGAGGATGTCGCCATGGCCGACGCCTCCCGCGCCCCGCACCGCCCCGACCGCGCCCCTCGAGCTCCCCGGCCACGCCCACGTCTACTCGGGCAAGGTCCGCGACCTCTACGCGCCGCTCGACGCCGCGACGGGGGAGCCCCGGGACGACGTCCTCCTCCTCGTCGCCTCCGACCGCATCTCGGCCTTCGACTTCGTCCTCGACACCCCGGTGCCCGACAAGGGCGAGGTGCTCACCCGGATGTCGCTGTGGTGGTTCGAGCAGCTCGCCGACCTCGTGCCCGAACCACGTCGTCTCCACCGACGTCCCCGACGCCGTGCGCGGCCGGGCCGTGCTCGTGCGCCGCCTGGAGATGCTGCCCGTCGAGTGCGTCGCCCGGGCGTACCTCACCGGCGGCGGCCTGCGCGAGTACCGGGCCGACGGCACCGTGAGCGGCCTGCGCCTGCCCGAGGGCCTCACCGACGGCTCCCGCTTCCCCGAGCCGCTGTTCACGCCGTCGACCAAGGCGCCGAGCGGGCAGCACGACGAGCCGATGTCGTACGAGGAGGTCGAGGCCGCGGTCGGCCCCGCCCTCGCCGCCCGGGCCCGCGACCTCACGACGGCGATCCTCGCCCGGGGCAACGAGATCGCCGCGGAGCGCGGCATCCTCATCGCCGACACCAAGGTCGAGTTCGGGGTGCGAGGACGGTGGCGCTCGTCCTCGCCGACGAGGTGCTGACCCCCGACTCCTCGCGCTTCTGGCCCGCCGACCAGTGGGAGCCGGGCCACCCCCAGCCGAGCTTCGACAAGGAGTTCGTCCGCGAGTGGCTCCTGTCGCCGGCGAGCGGCTGGGACAAGGCCTCCGGGGCCCCGCCCCCGCCCCTGCCGCCGGAGGTCCTCGAGCGCACCCGGGCCAAGTACGTCGAGGCCTACGAGCGGCTCACCGGCCGAGACCTTCCACCCCCACCGCGACCCCGCCCGGACGGAGCACCCCATGACCGAGGCAGCACCCGACTGGCGCACCGCCGGCTGGCCGATCCCCGTGACGACGGGCTTCGACTTCGCCGACTTCGAGGTGCGCACGACCATCGGCGCCGTGTCCGGCGTCTACGCGACGAGCCTGGGCTTCGCGCGGGGCTTCACGGCCGGGTTCACCGCCCTGGCGCGCGGCGAGGTGCCCCAGATGACCGAGCTGCTCGCCGAGGCACGCCACCACGCCCTGGCCCGGCTGCGTCGACGAGGCCCGGCGCCACGGCGGGAACGGGCTCGTCGGGGTCCGCTTCGACTCCAACGAGGTCAGCCAGGGCCAGATCGTCGAGATCCACTGCTACGGCACCGCCGTCGTGCTCGGGGCCAACCCGGCCTGAGCCCGCGTCAGCGTCCGGCCGGGCCGTCGAGCTCGCGCCGCACCATCGCCGTCCAGCGGGCCATCGCCGCGTCGGCCGCCGCGCGGTCCCCGGTGACCGCCACCTCGAAGAGCAGCCCGCGCGCCATGGCCAGCGACTGCAGGGCCAGCACCCGGGCCGGCTCGGGCGCGAGCCCGAGCTCGACGTAGGCGTCGGTGAACGCGCCGGTCCAGCCCTCGCGCAGCCACGCGGCGAGCGGGGCGGCGTGCGGCTCGCCGCGCATCGCGTGGGTGGACAGCTCGAAGAACAGGGGCGCGAAGACCGCCGCCCGGTCGGCGACCCTGGTCCAGAAGAGGGCGCCGGCCGCGAAGGGGTCGTCGTGGCCGGCGGCGAGCTCGAGCAGCGCCTCCTGCTCGGCCCGCTCGACGGCCTCGACGACGGCGCCGAGCAGGCCGGCGCGCGAGCCGAAGTGGTAGTTGAGCATCCGGTGGCTCGTGCCGATGCCGGCCGCGAGGGTCCGCAGGCTCGTGTCGCCGACGCCGTGCTCGGCGAACCAGCCGACGGCCCGGGCGAGGAGGTCCTCGCGGGGCGTCACGCGGCGGCGGTGCGGCGGCGCGCGGTGGCCTCGAGCGCCTCGGCCTCGCGCGTCACGTAGTCGAGGGTCCGGCGCCCGAGGAACCGCCGCACGAGGCCGGCCAGGGGACCGTCCCAGTCGAGGCCGAGCACGATCGTGGTGCCACCGGGGCCGGGCGACGAGCTCGTGGCGCCCGGTGGAGCGCACCCCGACCGCCCGGGACTCCCACGTGAAGCCGGCGCCGGGACGCCAGTCGGTGACCGTCCACGTCGCGCGGGGCAGGCCCGGCTGCTCGAGCACGTAGGACGGCGCCGACACCGTCCGGTCGGTCGGGGTCGGCCGGGGTCGCGGCGTCGACGGTGGGGAGCCAGTCGGGCCAGTGCCGGAGGTCGGAGACCACCGCCCAGAGGGCGTCGGCGGGGAGCTGGGTCGGGCGGGTCACGGCGATCATGTACCAAACGGTACACCCAGCGGACGGGCGTGTGCATCCCCCGCGGCGACGGCGCCGGTAGCCTGACCTCGGCACCACGCCCACCCGGCCCGCACCCCCCGGAGACCCCCGCCATGGCTTCGTCGCACGACCTCGTGCTGACCACCGTCCCCGGGGGCGCCGCCCTCTCCGGCTTCCGGGCCGCCGGCCTGCTCGCCCGTCTCTCGGTGGTGGCCCCGCAGGTCACCGCCGTGGCCGCGCAGCACGTGCACTGGGTGGCGAGCGAGGGGCCGCTCGACGACGCGACGCGGGCCACCGTGGCAGCGGCTGCTCACCTACGGCGACCCGTTCGGTGGCGTCCCCGAGGGCCGCACCACGCCCTCGTCGTCGTCGCCCCGCGGCTCGGCACCCTGTCGCCGTGGGCCTCCAAGGCCACCGACATCGCCCACAGCTGCGGCGTGGCCGTGCGCCGCGTCGAGCGGGTCACCGAGTACCACCTCGGCTGCGCCGCACGCGCTCACCGACGAGCAGTGGTCGGCCTGCGCCGACCTGCTCCACGACCGGATGACGGAGTCGGCGCTGGCCGACCGCGCCGACGCGGCCCACCTCTTCGACGAGCGCGAGGCCGACCCGATGGTGCACGTCGACGTGCTCGGCCGGGGCCGCGCCGCCCTCGAGGAGGCCGACCGGACCTTCGGGCTCGCCCTGTCCGACGACGAGATCGGCTACCTCGAGTCGAGCTTCCTCGCCCTGCGGCGCAACCCCACCGACGTCGAGCTCATGATGTTCGCGCAGGCCAACTCCGAGCACTGCCGGCACAAGATCTTCAACGCCGACTTCGTCGTCGACGGTGAGCCGCAGCCGCGGTCGCTCTTCGGGATGATCCGCAACACCGAGGAGGCCGGGGGCACGGGCACGGTCGTCGCCTACACCGACAACGCCTCGGTGATGGAGGGCGGACGCCGGGTGCGCTGGCTCCCCGAGGCCACCGACGGCCCGAGCGCCTACCGGGGCCGTGAGGACGAGGTGCACGTCCTCATGAAGGTCGAGACGCACAACCACCCGACGGCGATCAGCCCGTTCCCCGGCGCCGCCACCGGCGCGGGCGGCGAGATCCGGGACGAGGGCGCGACCGGCCGGGGGTCCCAGCCGAAGGCCGGCCTCACCGGCTTCGCCGTCTCCAACCTCCACCTCCCCGGCACCGACGAGCCCTGGGAGAGAGAGGAGTACGGCGCACCGGCCCACATCGCCAGCCCCCTCGACATCATGCTCGAGGGGCCGATCGGTGCGGCCGCGTTCAACAACGAGTTCGGCCGCCCGGGGCTCGGCGGCTTCTTCCGGGTGTACGAGCAGACCGTCGACGGCGTGCGCCGCGGCTACCACAAGCCGATCATGTCGGCCGGCGGGATGGGCACGATCAGCGCCGACCTCGTCGAGAAGGTCACCTTCCCGGCCGGCACCCTGCTCGTGCAGCTCGGCGGGCCCGGCATGCGCATCGGCATGGGCGGCGGCGCGGCGTCGTCGATGGCCGCGGGCACCAACGCCGCCGACCTCGACTTCGACTCGGTGCAGCGCGGCAACCCCGAGATCGAGCGGCGCGCCCAGGAGGTCGTCAACCACTGCTGGAGCCTCGGCCCGGCCGAGAACCCCATCCTCGCGATCCACGACGTCGGGGCGGGCGGGCTCTCGAACGCCTTCCCCGAGCTCGTCGACGGTGCCTTCCTCGGCGCCCGCTTCGACCTCTCGGCCGTTCCGGTGGAGGAGAGCGGGCTGGCCCCGAAGGAGGTGTGGTGCAACGAGTCCCAGGAGCGGTACGTCGTCGCCATCGCCCCCGAGTCGCTCGAGCGGTTCGCCGCGCTGTGCGCCCGCGAGCGGTGCCCCCACGCCGTGGTCGGCGTGGCCCGGGACGACGGGCAGCTCGTCCTCGCCGACGGGCCGGACGACGGCGAGGGGGAGGACCGGCCGATCGACATGCCGATGGAGACCCTCCTCGGCAAGCCCCCGCGGATGACCCGCGACGTCCGGCGCGTCACGTGGCACGGCGACGACCTCGACGCCGACGCCGTCGACCTGCGCGAGGCCGCCTACGCCGTCCTGCGCCACCCGACCGTGGCCAGCAAGCGCTTCCTCGTCACCATCGCCGACCGCACCGTCGGGGGCCTCACCCACCGCGACCAGATGGTCGGCCCGTGGCAGGTGCCGGTGGCCGACGTCGCGGTCGCCCTCGCCGACCACGTCGGCTTCGCGGGCGAGGCGATGGCGAGCGGCGAGCGGATGCCGCTGGCCGCGGTCGACGCACCGGCCTCCGGGCGGATGGCGGTCGGCGAGGCGCTCACCAACCTGCTCGCGGCACCGGTCGCCGCGCTCGACCGGGTCAAGCTCTCCTGCAACTGGATGGCCGCCTGCGGTGAGGACGGCGAGGACGCGGCGCTCTACGACACCGTCCACGCGGTCGGGATGGAGCTGTGCCCCGCGCTCGGCATCTCGGTGCCCGTCGGCAAGGACTCGCTCTCGATGCGCACGCGGTGGGCCGACCCGGAGTCCGGGGAGGCGCGCCAGGTCACCTCGCCGGTGTCCCTCGTCGTCACCGCCTTCGCCTCCCTGCCCGACGTCCGAGGCACCTGGACCCCGCAGCTGCGCGGCGGCTCCGTCCTCGTCCTCGTCGACCTCGGCGGCGGGCGCGACCGGCTCGGCGGGTCGATGCTCGCCCAGGTGTCGGGGGCCTTCGGGCGCGAGGTGCCCGACCTCGACGACCCGCAGCGGGTCGTCGCCCTCGCCGCCGCGCTCACCGACCTGCGCGCCGCAGGACCTCGTCACCGCCTACCACGACCGCTCCGACGGCGGCCTGTGGGCCGCGGTGTGCGAGATGGCCTTCGCGGGCGGCGATGGGCGTCGACGTCGACGTCGCCTCCGTCGCCGCGCTCTTCGCCGAGGAGCTCGGCGTCGTGCTCGAGGTGCCGGCCGAGCCGGTGTCGACGAGGCCTCAGCGGTGCTGGCCGAGCACGGCCTCGCCGACCTCGCCCACGCGTCGTCGGGCGCGCCGAACGCACGACCGCCGCGTCCGGGTGCGCGTCGGCGGCGAGCCCGCCCTCGACGAGACGCGTGCGCGACCTGGCCCAGGCCTGGGACGAGGTGTCGTGGCGCATCTCGGCGCTGCGCGACAACCCCGGCCGCGGCCGACGAGGAGCACGCGGCCTTCGGGGCCGACGACGACCCCGGCCTCGTCGTCGCCCCCACCTTCGACCCGACCGACGACGTCGCGCTCCCGTACCTCGCCACGGGCGTGCGCCCCAAGGTCGCGGTGCTGCGCGAGCAGGGCGTCAACTCCCACGTCGAGACCGCGTTCATGCTCGACCGGGCCGGCTTCGACGCCTACGACGTCCACATGACCGACCTCCAGGCCGGCCGTGCGCACCTCTCGGACTTCCAGGGGCTCGTGGCCGCCGGCGGCTTCTCGTACGGCGACACGCTCGGCGCCGGTGAGGGCTGGGCGCGCTCGGTGCTGTTCTCGGAGAGGCTCACCGAGCAGTTCCGCGACTTCTTCCACCGCGACGACACGTTCGGCCTCGGCATCTGCAACGGGTGCCAGATGTTCGCGGCCCTCGCCGACCTCGTCCCGGGCGCCGAGGCGTGGCCCCGGTTCACCCGCAACCGGTCCGAGCAGTACGAGGCGCGGCTCACCCTGGTCGAGGTGCTCGACAGCCCGTCGGTGCTCACGCCGGCATGGCCGGGAGCCGGCTGCCCATCGCCGTCGCCCACGGGGAGGGCTTCGCCGACTTCTCCGCCCGGGGCGACCTCGCCGCCGTGCGGCAGGTGGCGCGCTTCGTCGACCACCACGGCGCGCCGGCCACGTACCCACCCGCACAACCCCAACGGCTCGCCCGGGGGCCTCACCGCGGTGACGACCACCGACGGCCGGTTCACCGCGATGATGCCCCACCCGGAGCGGGTCTCCCGTAACGTCCAGCTGTCGTGGACCCCGGGCCCCGTCGACGACGAGAGCCCGTGGCTGCGGATGTTCCGCAACGCCCGCGTCTTCGTGGGCTGACGAGAGGGGGACCGGTGCTCACGCCGGAGGACGTCCTGAACTGCCACTTCACCCAGACCCAGCTCCGCGAGGGCTACGACGAGCGCGAGGTCGACGACTACCTCGACGACGTCGTGGCGACGATGCGCCACCTCGACGGCACCGCCGGGGCGCCGCGTCGGCTGCTCACCGCGGCCGACGTCGCCGGCACCCGGTTCACGGTGACGAAGTTCCGGCGCGGCTACGACATGCAGGACGTCGACGGCCTCCTGGAGCGGGTCGCCGATGCGCTCGACGGCCCTCGAACGCGGTGAACGGCCCCCGTCCCCCGGCGCGGACGACGCCGCGCGCCGACCGGCGGAGGGGGTCGGTGCGCGGCTCCTGCGGGCCCTGCGGGGTGACCCGAGGTCGTGAGGGCCGGCATCGACGACCGCGCCATCGCCCGCTGGCGGTTCCGCACGCTGCTCCTCGACGGGGCCGTCGGCGCCGGACGCCCCCGCCGCCGTCCGCTCGCTGCTCGGCGGTGCAGGCCGAGAACCTCGAGCAGACGGCCTGGGCGCTCGCCTCCCGCACCACCGGCCTGACGCCCGCCGGGCTGGCCGGGCTCATCGGCGCCGGCGAGCTCGTCCGCACCCACGTCCTGCGCCCGACCTGGCACCTCGTGCACCGGGACGACGCGCGCTGGCTGGTCGAGCTCACCGCTCCGCGCATCCGCCGGATGACGGTGCGCCAGCTCGAGCGCGACCTCGACCTCCCGCCGGTCCGGGTCGACCTCCTCGCCGACGCCGTCGAGGAGGTCGTCACGCGGCGGCCCGACCTCCCCCGCGACGAGCTCGCGGCGGAGCTGCGCGCGGCCGGCCACCCGCTCACCGGGATGCAGCTCATGGTGCTCCTGCTCGTCGTCGAGCTCGACCTGCGGGTGGGCAGCGGCCGCCCGGTGCCCGACGGCGGCACCGGGACCCACACCTACGCACCCCTGGCCGGGCGCCTCCCGCCGAGCCCCCACCCCGACCGGACGGCGGCCCTCGCGGCGCTGGCGCGGCGGTACGTGACGGGCCACGGGCCGGTCACCGAGCGCGACCTCGCGTACTGGGCGACCCTGCCCCTCGGCGACGTGCGGGCGGGGCTCGCCGCGGCCGCCGGCGACCTCGAGCGCTTCGAGCACGACGGGCGCACCTTCTGGCACGCACCGGGGGAGGAGCCGCCCCAGCCGTCGCCCCGGCCCCGGGTGCACCTCATCCACCTGCTCGACGAGTGGTACCGCGGGCTACCAGGACTCGCGGCGGGTCGTCGACACCGCGGGGCTCCACCCGGTCGGCCGCGAGCCCTCGCATCGGGCTGCTCGTCGTCGACGCCCAGATCGCCGGCACCGTGCGCCGCACCGCCCGGGCCGGCGGGGTCGACGTCGAGGTCGGCGCCTACCGTCCGCTGACGGCCGGCCGAGCGCCGGGCCCTCGAGGCCGAGGCGGCCGCCCTCGGCGAGCACCTCGGGCGCGAGGTGCGGGTGACGGTGCTCGACCCGGCCGGCTGACCGGGGCGCGCGACGTCCGCTCAGGTCAGCCGGTGCCGGGTCCACCAGACGCAGCCCGCGGCGAGGAGGGCGGACGCCACGAGGTACAGCGCGGCCTCGGCCCACTGGAGCGCCCAGAACCGCGACCGCGGCTGGTAGACGACGTGCTGGTGGTAGCCCTCGGCGGCGAGGCGGTCGAAGCACGTGTCGAGCCCACCCGCCGGGGTCGGGGCCGCCGGTGACCCCCGGACGCCGTCGCCCGGCGGCGGCACGCAGTCGGTGAACCACGCGGGGAGGGCCGCCGGCCGCCCGGCGGCGTCGACCGTCTCGTTGGTGAGCACCCAGTCGCCCGCGGTGGCCGTGTGCACGGTGATCGTCGGCACCGTGGCGTCGACGGGCAGCGAGACGCCGTCGAGCGTGCTGGCGGCGATCGCGATGCTCGTGTCGACCGGGGGGACGAGGTGCGGGCGCACCCAGCCGGGGACGGCCAGCTGCACGGCGGCGTAGAGCACGAGGGTGACGGCCATCGCGGGCACGGTGCGGCGCAGGACGATCCCGACCGCGACGCCGAGGACGAGGGCGAACACCGCGTAGCCCACGGGGGCCACACCGCGCATGGCGAAGGCGATCGGCGTCAGCCGGGCGGGGAGGCCGCCGCGCGTGGCGCTCGTCGTCCCGTCGAGCGGACCGGACCACCAGGTGACGGCCGCGCTGAGCACCCCGACGCCGACCGTGGTGGCGGCGGCCGCCGTGGCGAGCTTGACCAGGAGCCAGTGGGTGGGGGTGACCGACTGGTTCCAGACGAGCCGGACGGTGCCGGTCTCGAGCTCGCGGGCGACGAGGGGCGCGCCCCAGAAGGCGCCGATGGCGGCCGGGGCGAGCGCGACGGCGGACAGCCCACCGTAGAACTGCCACAGGTCGGCCCCGGTGAGCAGGTCGTACACCGACGGGGCGTCGGCGGCCAGCCGGGCCAGTCGCGGCCCGGTCACGGCGAGGACGGCCGCGGCGGCCACGACGACGAGGTAGACGGCGAGCACCTGGGCCCGCAGCTGGCGCCACGACAACCAGGTCACCGGAGCACCTCCAGGGCGGGCGGCTCGGACGGGACCGTCGCGCCGGGGTCGAGGTAGGCGAGGAGGACGTCCTCGAGGGTCAGCCGGCTCACCGTCCAGGCCGGGTCGAGGACCGGCGAGGCGGTGCGCACGACGAAGGTCGACTGGCGGTCGGTGTGCGTGGCGTGGACGACCACCTGGTCGCCCGGCAGGGACGCCGGGTCGCGGCGCGGGCCGACGAGGCGGACGTGCGAGGCGAGCAGGTCGTCGACGTCGCCGGCGAGGCGCAGGCGCGAGGCGGCGAGGACGACGAGGTGGTCACAGACCCGTTCGAGGTCGGAGACGAGGTGGGAGGACAGGAGGACGCTCAGCTCCTGCTCGGCGACGGCCTCCATGAGGACCTGGAGGAACTCGCGCCGGGCCAGCGGGTCGAGGCTGGCGACCGGCTCGTCGAGGACGAGGAGCTCGGGGCGCTTGGCCAGGCCGAGGGTCAGCGCGAGCTGGGCGCGCTGACCGCCCGAGAGCCGGCCGGCCCGCTGGCCCGGGTCGAGCCCGAGCCGCTCGACCCTCCGGCGGGCCGAGGCGTCGTCCCACCGGGGGTTGAGGTGGGCGCCGAGGCGCAGGTGCTCCGCGACCGTGAGCGAGGCGTAGGTCGGGGTGTCCTGGGCGACGAAGCCGACGCGGGCACGCTGGTCGGCGTCGTGGCCGGGACGTCCCCCGCAGGTCTCGATGGTGCCCTCGGTCGGGGTCAGCAGGCCCACGGTGAGCCCGAGCAGCGTCGTCTTGCCGGCGCCGTTGGGGCCGACGAGCCCGGTGACGCAGCCGGCCGGCACCTCGAGGGTGCAGTCGCGCAGCGCCCACCGGGAGCGGTACCGCTTGCCGAGCCCGCGGGCCCGGACGACGGCGCTCATGCCGTGTCCCGGTCGGCGGTGCGGACCGCGCTGGCGAAGAGGGCCTCGATGCTCTCGTCGTCGAGGCCGGCCGTGCGGGCCGCCGCCACCCACCGGGCGAGGTCGCGGCGCAGGGGCGCGTGCGCGGCGAGGGAGGCGTCGGCGAGGGTGCGGGTGACGAACGTGCCCACGCCCGGTCGGGCGGCGACGAGCCCGTCGCGCTCGAGCTCGCGGTAGGCCTTGAGGACGGTGTTGGGGTTGATGGCCAGGGTGCCGACGACCTCCTTGACCGTGGGCAGCTGGTCGTCGACCCGCAGCAGGCCCGAGCCGCAGCGCGTGCCGGACCTGCTGGACGATCTGCTGGTACGGCGAGAGCCCCGAGCGGGGGTCGAGCGAGAAGGCGATCATCGGCGCGCTCCATCTAGTGATCTAGTTGACTAGCACATTAGACCGCCGGCCCGGTCGCCCGTCAAGGGTGGGCGCCGGGGAGCCGGCGCTCAGCGCAGGCGCCAGCCGCGGGGGTCGGGCGGCTCCGGGGACGGGGCCGCCGAGCCGTCGGCGGCCCGCAGCGGGCGCGCGCCCGGCACCTTCCGGGCGACGTCCGACCACGGCCGCACGCCGGTCGGCAGGGCCGACGAGGCGGCCGCCCGGCGCAGCGTGTAGAGGTCGAGGGGGGCGCCGGAGGCGACGAGGACCGCGTTGCCGAAGCGCCGCCCCTTGAGCACCTCGTGGAGGGCGAGGAACGCGGTGTGCCCGAACACCTCCTGCGCCCCGGCCGCGACCCGGGCCGCGTAGCGCATCCCGGGGGCGTCGGTGACGTTGGCGAGGAACAGCCCGCGCGGGCCGAGCACGCGACGCGCCTCGGCGAGCCACTCCACCGTCGTCAGCCCCGCCGGCACCCGTCCGTCGACGAACGCGTCGAGGACGACGACGTCGGCGCTGGCGTCGCGCAGGGCCGCGACCCCCTCCTCGCCGCCGACCGGGCGGACCCGGATGCGGTGCCCGCGCGGGAGGGGCAGCTCGCGCCGCACCGCGTCGGTGAGGACGGCATCGGGCTCGAGGACGACCTGCGGCGACCCCGGCCGCGTGTGGTGCAGCCACCGGGCGAGGGTCAGGCCACCGCCCCCGACGTGGGTGACCCGCAGCGGCCCGGCCGGGGCCAGGGCGTCGACGGCGAGGGCGAGGTGCTGGACGTACTCGAAGTGCAGCACGGCCGGGTCGCCGCAGGTCGACCGCCGACTGGGGCAGGCCGTCGAGGAGGACGGAGACGACGTCGCCGTCCTGCTCGAACCGTGACTCGCCCACGGGAGGAGGCTACGCACGCCGGGTAGCGTCGGCGCCATGCCGCCCCGACGTCGCACCGACCCCGAGCTGGGCCGCACCGCCCTGCGCGCCTGGCACGCCGACCCCGAGGGCACCGACCGGGCCACCCGCGCCCTCGCGGTGCGCTTCTCGCTCGAGGAGCTCTCCACCCGCGCCCCCGGCAACAGCGTCGAGGTGCGCGTTCCGCCCTTCGGCGTCGTCCAGTGCCTCGAGGGCCCGCGGCACACCCGCGGCACCCCGCCGAACGTCGTCGAGACCGACGCCGAGACGTGGCTGCACCTCGTCTGGGGCTCGCGCACGTGGGCCGACTGCGCTCGCCGAGGGCGTGCTGCGGGTCAGCGGCACCCGCGCCGACCTCTCCGGGCTGCTGCCCCTCGGACCGGGGACGGGCCGGTGAGCGGCGCCCTGCGGCACGGGGTCGTCCTGCTCACCGACGAGCCGTGGCGGGAGATGGCGCCGCGGTGGCGCGCCGCCGAGGCGATGGGCCTCGACCACGCCTGGACCTACGACCACCTCGTCTGGGGCGGTCTCCCGGACAGCCCCTGGTTCAGCGCGCTGCCCACGCTCGCCGCAGCGGCCGGGGTCACCGAGCGCATCGGCCTCGGCACGTTCGTCTCCTCGCCCAACCAGAACCACCCGTACACCTACGCGCGCGACGTCATCACCCTCGACGACCTCACCGGCGGCCGGTTCCTCTGCGGGGTGGGCACCGGGGGCGACCTCGACGCCCGCCTGCTCGGGGCCGACCTCGCCCTGCGCCAGCGCGTCGACCGCTTCCACGAGTTCGTGCCGCTGCTCGACCGTCTCCTGCGCGAGGACCACGTCGACCACGAGGGCGACTGGTTCACCACCCGCGACGCGCGCACCCTCCCCGGGCCGGTGCGCCACCGCGTGCCCCTGCTCGTCGCCGCCAACGGGCCGCGCTCGCTGCGGCTGGCGGCGACGCACGGCGACGGGTGGGTCACCTACGGCGGCCGGGGCGACACCCTCGACGCGTGGTTCGGCCACGTCGCCGAGCTCTCGGCCCGCCTCGACGACGCGCTCGCCGCGACGGGCCGGGGCCCGCTGCAGCGCCACCTCTCGCTCGACTCCTCGCCGCGGTACTCGCTCTCCTCGGCCGGCCTCTACACGGAGATGGCCGGCCGGGCGGCCGAGCTCGGCTTCACCGACGTCGTGAGCCACTGGCCGCGCGCGGAGGGCCCGTACGCGGGCGACCCCGCCGTCCTCGAGGAGGTGGCGGGGTCGCTGCGGCGCTGACGGTGGGTCAGGCGACCGCCATCACCATGATCGGTGCGGTCGTGGGTGCCGCCGAGCCGCCGGCCGGCTCGACGGTGACGCCGACCGCCGCGGCCCCGGTGAGGCTGCCGTCGAGGACGGCCTCGCCGTGCCCGTCGCCGGCCGGGGCGAGGAACCCCGCGGAGCGGGCGACCTCGTCGGACCCGACGTACCAGAGCTGGTAGGTCTTGCCGGTGGGCGCGGGCGGCATGCCCGTCACCGCGATGGCCGAGCGGTCGAGCGTGCGGCTGTAGGCCAGCGTCGCGGTGACCTCGCCCTTGTGGCTCGTCACCGAGGCGGCGTCCGAGGCCTGCTCGACCTGCTGGAGGGCCGTCAGCTGCGGCTGGTCGGAGGCCCAGGGGCTCCACACCACCCCGCCCACGGCGAGGAGGACCGCCGCGGCGGCCGCGGCGAACCACGTGCTCGTGCGGCGGAAGAGCGGGATGACCCGGGCACCCTCGCCGGTCGCGGCGCCCTCGCCGGCGGCCGCGGGGGGCGTGGAGAGCAGGTCGGGCCCGTCCTCCTCGTCCTCGGCGACGGGCGGGGGCAGGGGGCGCACCTGGGCGATCCCGGCGAGGACGGAGGCGCGCAGGGAGGGGGGCGGTGCGGTCTCGGAGAGGGCGCCGAGGGTCTGGGCGGCGTGCGAGAGCTCCGCGACCTCCGACCGGCAGGCGCGGCAGACCGCGAGGTGCTGCTCGAAGGACGAGCGCTCGTCGGTGTCGAGTGCGTCGACCGCGTACGCACCGCTGAGGTGGTGCAGATCGGGGCTCATGCCGGTACTCCCAACGTGTCCCGCAGACGGATGAGGCCGTCCCGGATCCTGGTCTTGGCGGTGCCGAGGGGAAGGTCGAGCAGGCGCGCGACCTCGGTGTGCGTGTACCCGCCGAGGTAGGCGAGCTCGACGGCGCTGCGTTGTGCCTCGGTGAGGGTGAGCAGGGCCTTGCGGACCCGCTGCGCCTCGAGGGCGGACTGGGCCGCCTCCGCGGTCTCGTCGAACTCGACGGCCTG
Source organism: uncultured Actinomycetota bacterium (assembly GCA_963752445.1). Classification (GTDB taxonomy): domain Bacteria; phylum Actinomycetota; class Actinomycetes; order Actinomycetales; family Dermatophilaceae; genus Phycicoccus. The sequence goes on from CAVVYI010000028.1 coordinate 24,826, forward strand.
GGTGGCGGCGGCGTGGGCGTCGTCGCGGCGGCGGGAGGCCTCGCTGGACCTGACCCGGTCGACCGCGGCCCGGTGGGCGATGGTCATCAGCCAGGAGAGGGCACTCCCCCGGGCGGCGTCGAAGCGGGCGCTGGTGCGCCACACGTCGAGGTACACCTCCTGGGTGACCTCCTCCGACATGGCGGGGTCACGCACGATCCTCAGGACGAGCCCGTAGAGGCGACGTGACGTCGCGTCGTAGAGCTCGGCGAAGGCGTTCTCGTCGCCCCGCGCCGACCGGCGGAGGAGCTCCGCGAGGTCGGCGGCGGAGGCAGCCGCCCCCCCGGGTGCTGTGGTGGGCGGTCCCGGGGAGGCGGCTGTCATGTGCTCCATCATCGCTGATCGGTCAGCTCGCGGGGACGAGGACCTTGTCGATGATGTAGACGGTGGCGTTCGCCGTCTGGACGTTGCCGCAGATCACGGTCGCGTCGCCGGGGGTGACGGTGAAGTCCTCACCGGAGCCCATGACGTTGATCGACTCGCCCGAGAGGGTCTTGTGCTCGCCCGCGAGCTGGTCCGGGGCGAGCCGGCCCTCGACGACGTGGTTCGTGAGAACGGTCGTGAGGAGGCCCTTCGGGTCCTTCATCGCGGCGTCGAGCGTCGCCTTCGGGAGGGCGGCGAACGCGTCGTTGGTCGGCGCGAAGACGGTGATGTCCTTGGCCGAGTTCAGCGTGTCGCCGAGGCCGGCCTCGCCGACCGCGGTGACGAGGGTGGAGAGCAGCGGGTTGTTGCTCGCTGCGGTGGCGACCGGGTCCTTGGCCATGCCGTCGAACGAGCCGGCGCCGTCGGAGGGCACCTTGCCGCAGGCCGCGCCGAAGGGCATGTCCATCGAGGCGCTCATGGTCTCGGACGGGCTGGCCGAGGGGGCCGCGGAGGTCGCGGTGTCGCTCGAGCTGGACCCGGTCGAGGTGTCGTTCGAGCCGCAGGCGGCCAGGGTCAGGGGGAGGGCGAGCGCCAGGGCGGCGACCGTCATTCGGGTGGTACGCATCGGAGGTGCTCCTTGCGGGTCGGTGTGCTGCTTCGTACACATGTCGTTCGGCGTGCCGTGGCCGCTGGATTGGTTGTGCCGCAAAAGATCTGGGCGATCCAGGTCACAGTCGGGTCACGACGCCGTCCGCCGGCACCTCGAGGAGGTGCCGGCGGACGGTCGGAGCGGGGAGGGGTGACCGACGGGGGGTCACTCCACGGTGAGGATCACCGAGTGCCAGCCCGTGGCGCCCTTGGGGAAGGGGGTCTGGCGGTTCTCGGTCTGGACCTGGCCGGTCTCGTCGGTGGCTCGGGCCTCGAGCGTGTGCCGGCCGGGGACGGCGTCCCAGGGCAGGTACCACTGGCGCCAGTAGTCGACACCGGCGTCCGGGCCGAGCTTGGCCTCCATCCAGCGGCCGCCGTCGACCCGCACCTCGACCTTGGCGATGCCGCGCTGCTGGGCCCAGGCCACGCCGCCGATGACGATCCGGCCGGCCTTCTGGGTCGAGAGCGGCTTCGGGGTGTCGATCCGGCTCTCGGTGTAGATCGGCGCGTCGATGGCCCACTCGCGGTCGGTCCAGTAGGCCGAGTCCTTCGCGTAGGTGCGTCGCGGTGAGCTTCGTGAGCCACTTCGTGGCGCCGACGAAGCCGTAGAGGCCCGGGGTGACGAGGCGGGCGGGGAAGCCGTGGGCGCGGGGCAGCGGCTGCCCGTTCATCCCGACCGCGACGAGCGCGTCACGGTCGTCCATGAGCGCCTGGACCGGGGTGGAGATCGTCATGCCGTCGGTCGAGGTGCTGAAGATCTGGTCCACGCCGTCCTGGACGCCCGCCCGCTCGAGCAGGTCGCGCACCCGCACCCCGAGCCAGCGGGCACCGCCGACGTAGGGGCCGCCGATCTCGTTCGAGACGCAGGTGAGCGTGACGTCCTTCTCGATCATCGGCATGCCGAGCAGCTCGTCGAAGGTCAGGGTGAAGGGCTTGTCGACCATCCCGTCGACGGTCAGCTCCCACGACCCGGCGTCGACCCGGGGGAGGACGAGGGCGGTGTCGATCCGGTAGAAGGCGTCGTTGGGCGTCCGAAAGGAGGACACCCCGCGCACCATCTCCTCGAGGCCCTGCGGGAGCGGGGCGAGGGGCTGGGCCGGTGTGGGGAGGACGACCTCGGCGGAGCCACCGCGCCGCACGAGGGCCTGCCCGATGCCACCACCGGCGGCGGCCACGGCGCCGAGCCCGGCCGCGGCCACGAGGACCGTCCGGCGACCGCTCGTGCCGTCGCCCCGGCCGGTGCGGTCGGCGCCCGCGCCGGCCGCGGGGTCGGCGTCGGCGGCGCCCATCCGGTCGAGGCTGCCGAGCAGCCAGCTGGCACCGAAGACACCGACGAGGGCGGTGACGAGCCCGGGGAGGAGGTCGACCGGCTGGGCGGTGGGCCGCAGCACGGCGGCGACCACCGCGAGCATGGCGATGACCCCGATGACGGCGAGCCCGGCGGTGCGGTGCCGGCGCGCCAGGACCCCGGCGGCGGCGGCGAGCACGAGCGTGACGACCGAGACCGAGCCGACGAGGATCGCCTTGTCGGCCGTGCCGAAGGTCGAGACCGCCCACTCCTTGACCGGGGTGGGCGTGGCGTCGATGACGGTGGAGCCGACGGCCAGCACCGGCGAGGCCTCGGGCGAGACCAGGCCGGCGACGAGGTGGCCGGCGCCCGCTCCGGCGGCCGCGGCGAGCAGGGCCGCGCCGGCGTACCACGCCCGGTGCGGGCGGGGGGCGGCTTCGGGCTGCGGTGTCGAGGTCATGACCGGTGTTCGGAACGGGCCGACCGGGCGGATGGAACGGGGCGCGGGGTCGGGGGCGGTGCGGGCGTGCTCACCGGTCCATCCTCCGCCCCCGGTGGCCTGCGGAGCGGGAAGCGTCGCCTACCGTAAGGAGCGTGACACCTGCTCGGCGGCCGCGCTTCCTCCCGTTCATCCTCACCGGTGCCGTGCTCGGCTTCGCCCTCGGCAGCGCGGTGGCCCAGTTCGGCTGGTTCGAGGAGCAGACGCCCGGGGTCACCCAGGGCCGCTACTCGCCGACCGCGGGCGTCGGCTACCTCGGGCTGCTCGGCGCCGGCCTCTTCGCGCTCCTCGCCGCGCTGCTCGCGCTCGCCGTCGACCGGCACTCGCGCCGGCCCTGACCCGGTCCGTGAGAGGATCCATCACGTGCCACGCGGAGACGGACGCCTCAGCCACGACCTCCTTCCCGGCGAGAAGGGCCCCCAGGACGCGTGCGGCGTGTTCGGGGTGTGGGCCCCCGGCGAGGACGTCGCCAAGCTGACCTACTACGGGCTCTACGCGCTGCAGCACCGCGGCCAGGAGTCGGCGGGCATCGCGACCTCCGACGGCAAGCGCCTCCTCGTCTACAAGGACATGGGCCTGGTGTCGCAGGTCTTCGACGAGCGCTCGCTCGCCTCGCTGCGCGGCCACCTCGCCGTGGGGCACTGTCGCTACTCGACGACCGGCGGCTCGACGTGGGAGAACGCCCAGCCGACCCTCGACGGCCACGCCGGCAGCACCGTGGCGCTGGCCCACAACGGCAACCTCATCAACACCGCCGAGCTGCGCGACCGGCTCGTCGGCCGGCGGGTCGAGGCCCACCGCGGCGAGATGTCGCGCGGCAACACCACCGACACGGCCATCGTCACGGCGATGCTCGCCGAGGAGCCCGGCCGCACCGTCGAGAAGGCCGCCCTCGAGGTGCTGCCGCAGCTGCGCGGCGCCTTCTGCTTCGTCTTCATGGACGAGCACACGCTCTACGCCGCCCGCGACCCGCAGGGCTTCCGGCCGCTGGTCATCGGCCGGCTCGAGCGCGGCTGGGTCGTGGCGTCCGAGACGGCGGCCCTCGACATCGTCGGCGCCTCGTTCGTCCGCGAGGTCGAGCCCGGCGAGCTCGTGGCCGTCGACGAGGACGGCCTGCGCTCCGAGCGGTTCGCCCCGGCGGCGCCCCACGGGTGCGTCTTCGAGTACGTGTACCTCGCCCGCCCCGACACGACGATCGCGGGGCGCGGCGTGCACGAGGCCCGGGTCGAGATGGGCCGGCGGCTGGCCCGCGAGCACCCCGTCGAGGCCGACATGGTCATGCCGACGCCGGAGTCGGGGACGCCGGCGGCGATCGGGTACGCGCAGGAGTCCGGCATCCCCTACGGGCAGGGGCTGGTCAAGAACTCCTACGTCGGGCGCACCTTCATCGCCCCGTCGCAGACCATCCGCCAGCTCGGGATCCGGTTGAAGCTCAACCCGTTGCGCGACGTCATCAAGGGCAAGCGGCTCGTCGTCGTCGACGACACCATCGTCCGCGGCAACACCCAGCGGGCGCTCGTGCGGATGCTGCGCGAGGCCGGGGCGGCCGAGGTGCACGTGCGCATCTCCGCCCCGCCGGTGCAGTGGCCGTGCTTCTTCGGCATCGACTTCCCGACCCGCGCCGAGCTCATCGCCACCGGGCTCGCGGTCGAGGAGGTGTGCACCTCGATCGGTGCGGACAGCCTCGGCTACATCTCCGAGGAGGGGATGATCGCGGCGACCGAGCAGCCGGCCGAGCGGCTGTGCACGGCGTGCTTCACCGGGTCCTACCCGGTGGCGCTGCCCGACGACGGGCGGCTCGGCAAGGGCGTGCTCGAGCTGGAGCTGCCCATCGAGGCGGGCAACGGCGAGCGGGCCGTCGGTGAGCGACACCCGGTGCGGCAGGCGCCGATCGTCGACGTGCCGGTGCTCGACGTCGAGGGCGTGCCGACGTCGTCCGGCGGCGGCGCGGCCGAGGCCGTCCTGCGTCCCTGAGCTCCCGGCCGCTGGGCGGCGAGGGCCGGGTCGAGGTGTTGCTGCTGCGTCGGGGGCGTCGTTTTCACCTCGACCGGGTGGGGCTGCTGCTGGGTCGAGGTGTTGTTGCTGCGTCTGGGACGTCGTTTTCACCTCGACCGGGTGGTCAGGCCGCGCGTCGCACCCGCCGCCAGTACGCGGCGCACACCTGGTCGACGTAGCGCTCGGGCGTGAGCCGCCACCCGATGAGGCCGATGCGAAGGACGAGGTCGTCCCCCAGCTGGATCTCGTTCTGCCGCAGCGTGTCGTCGTCGAGGGACAGCCCGGTGAGGTGGCCCGCGCCGTCGACCTCGACGGCGAGTCGGGCCTCCGGCCAGGCCAGGTCGAGGTAGTACCGCCCGTCCGGTCCCCGGCGCACGACCTGGCGCTGCGGAGGGGGCAGCCCTCGGCGGCGCAGCGCGGTGACGACGTCGAGCTCGCCGAGGGAGTGGGCGCCGTCGGCGATGTCGGCCGCGACCTGACGGATGAGGCGCCGCCGGGTCCGGCCGCGGGCCTGGTCGGCTGCAGCGACCAGCTGCTCACCCGTGCAGAGTCGTTGCTGGACGGGGAGGGCGAGCAGCAGAGCCGCCTGCCGGTCGCTGACCGCCCAGTGCGCCGCCCGGACCGCCGCGATCGCCGGACGCACGCGCGGGACCCCCGCCGTGACGAGCTCGTTCGTCACTCGGCGGATGACCTTGTGGACCACCACGTCCTCGACGGGCTCGACCTCGACGGTGTGCTTCACCGAGACGTGCACCCTCGAGTCGTCGAAACCGGTCATCCCCGCGTGCAGGAGCGCGGTCACGCCGTCGAGCGCGGCCACCTTCACCCCCACCTCCCAGACCGCTCGCCAGCGGGCGGCCTCGGCGCCGAGGGGAGCGGTGTGCACGGCCACGGTCTGGAGCCCGTGCCGACGCCAGCGTTCGGCCGCGACCTCCCGGGCGACCATGCCGCGGTCGACCCCCATCCCACGGAGGACCGCCCGCGACAGCACACCGTCGTGCTCGGCGGCGAGGGCGACGGCTCGGCGTCTGCGCGTTGCCGTCGACTCGCGCTCGGTCACCCGGTGGTTCCTCGTCCATGGTCCGAGCCTCGTGCGGTCGGTGCTCTGACGCGAGCGGCAGGTCCACACTGTGGACGACGAGGGTCCGTCGGGGGCCCTGTGGACGACGTGTGCCGTCGACCGCGTCGCTGCGGCCGCTGCCGTCACCTCGACCGTGGTGGGGGTGCCGCGGGGTGGAGGTGATCCTGCTGGCCTGGGGTGCGTCGTTTTCACCTCGACCGGGTGGGGCTCCTGCTGGGTCGAGGTGTTGCTGCTGCGTGGGGGCGTCGTTTTCACCTCGACCGGGTGGGGGTCCTGCTGGGTCGAGGTGTTGCTGCTGCGTCTGGGACGTCGTTTTCACCTCGACCGGGGTCAGCCCGGTTCGACCCACTCGCGCGGCGGGTAGAGCGGGATCTCGCGGGCGTGGCCGTCGTCCGGCGCGGGCTCGGTGTCGGACGCCCGAGGGTCCTCGAGCGGCCGCCGCCCGCGCTCGTCGGGCTGCGCCCCCCGCCGCCGCGCCACCGGCCGGTCCGCGTCCTGGTCGAAGGGCACGTCGCCCGCGCGCACGACGGGGATCTCGCCGGTGTCGCCGAGCCGGGTCGGCGGGCGCAGGTTCGAGCTGCGGTACCAGGTCTCCGGGGGGCTGCCGGGCATGTCGGGGTGGCCGGCCGGCGACACGTCGACCCCGCCCGAGCCGACGGGGCCGTCGTCGCGCGGGCCACGAGGCCCACCGCCGCCGGGGCCCTCCGCCGCCGCTGCGGGCCGCCGCCCGGACCCCCGTCGTCGGGGCCGTCGCCGCGGCGCCGCGACCGCCGGGGCAGCTTCGGCCACGAGCGTCCGCGCTGGCCCCGCTTCTCGCGCGGCTTCTCGCCGAAGATCTCCGAGTTGAGCGCCGCGTTGACCTCCTCCGGCTCCGGGATGAAGGTCAGCTCGCGGATGGCCTGCTGCTGGCCGGCGCTCTCGATGATGATCGTCCCGAAGCCGAGGACCTCGCCGAGCAGCGTCCGCCGGTAGGTCATGTCGGTGACCTTGGTGAGGCGCATCATCGGCACGCTGACGTCGAGGACGCCCTCGTGCTTGAGGATGCGCTTGTTCGTCATGACGATCCACCGGAAGCGCCGCTGCAGCTCGGCCCAGCCCAGCCGGGCGGCGCCGACGAGGAAGGCCACCCCGACGAGCTTGAGCAGCGGCGGGGCGGCGTGCACGCCGGCGTCGAGCCACAGGTAGACGACGAGGGTGCCCAGCGGCCACGGGACGTGGCGGGCGAGGACGGCCGGGTGCTGGAGGGTGCGGATGACGATGCGCTCGCCCTCGGCCAGCTGGTGCAGGAGGCTGGTGCGGACCCGCCGCGGCATGACGGCGAGGTCGTCCTCGACGCTCTCCGGCGTCCCGTCCGCGACGGCGTGCGGCCGCGGCACCGGCTCAGCCTCGGAGCAGGCTGTCGAAGAACCGCCCGATGTTCGTCACGCCGTTGGCGATGACGTCCCAGGCCGACCCGAAGATCGAGGCCGCGGAGTCGGGGGAGGTGAGGATCGCGTAGAGCAGGAAGACGACGAGGAGCCACACGACGATCTTCTTGACCGGGGGCATGGCGTCCTCCTGCGTGCGGGCATGCCGGGTGCATGCCTGCCGTCGATGGTCCCAGACGTGACGGGTGTGACGGATGAGGTGCTGATCCGGGCGTGTCGCCCGTCCCGGCGCCGCCCGCCCGCGCTCCGGCGCAGCGGGCGGGCCTCGCGACCTACTGCGCGACGCCGTAGAGGCGGTCCCCGGCGTCGCCGAGCCCCGGCACGATGTAGCCGACCTCGTTGAGCTTCTCGTCGATGGCCCCGGTGACGAGCGTGACCGGGCACGAGATGCCGGCGACCGACTCCTCGAGGTGCGCGATGCCCTCCGGGGCGCTGAGCAGGCAGACGGCGGTGATGTCGTCGGCACCGCGGTCGACGAGGTAGTGGATCGCGTCGGCCATCGACCCGCCCGTCGCGAGCATCGGGTCGAGCACGTAGACCTGGCGGCCGGAGAGGTCGTCGGGGAGGCGGTTCGCGTAGGTGACGGCCTCGAGGGTCTTCTCGTCGCGCTGCATCCCGAGGAAGCCGACCTCGGCGCTCGGCAGCAGCCGCACCATGCCCTCGAGCATCCCCAGCCCGGCCCGCAGGATCGGCACGACGAGGGGCTTGGGGTTCGACAGCTTGATGCCGGTGGTCGGGGCCACGGGCGTGCGGATCTCGAAGGGCTCGATCCGCACGTCGCGCGTCGCCTCGTAGGCGAGGAGGGTCATCAGCTCCTCGGCGAGCCGCCGGAACGTGGGGGAGTCGGTGCGCTCGTCCCGGAGGTAGGTCAGCTTGTGGGCGATGAGGCGGTGGTCCGGGTTGATGACGCGCATGGGTGAAACTTAGCGCGTGGCCCCTCCCGCCGACCCCCGCCAGCTGGCCCACATGCGGCGTGCCCTGACGCTCGCGGAGCGCGCTGCCGCCACCGGCGACGTGCCCGTGGGTGCGGTCGTCGTCGGCCCGGGCGGCGACGTGCTCGCCGAGGGCTGGAACGTGCGCGAGGCCGAGGGTGACCCGACCGGCCACGCCGAGGTCGTCGCGCTGCGGGCGGCCGCGGCCGCCCTCGGGTCGTGGCGGCTCGAGGGGTGCGAGCTCGTCGTCACGATGGAGCCCTGCCCGATGTGCGCGGGGGCGCTGGTCCTGGCCCGGGTGGCCCGGGTCGTGCTCGGCGCGTGGGACCCGAAGCTCGGCGCCTGCGGCTCGGTGTGGGACGTGCCCCGCGACCGGCGGGTGACGCACCGGGTGGAGGTCGTGGGCGGGGTGCTCGAGGACGAGTGCGGCGCGCTGGTCCGCGAGTTCTTCGCGGCGCACCGCGAGTGACGGGCGGCGCCGGGGGGCCGCTCGTGGCGCCGCGGGGGCTCGTGCGCGCCTCGGGACGGCCGATTTCGGGGCGGCGACGGGGCTCCGGTAACCTCTCCGGCGGTGGCGTGTCCGAGCGGCCTAAGGAGCACGCCTCGAAAGCGTGTGACGGGGCAACCCGTCCGTGGGTTCAAATCCCACCGCCACCGCCAGCTGGAACCCCCGGGAGCACGCGACCCGGGGGTTTCCTGTCGGTGGTGGCCGGGACCGGCCCCCACCCACCACCACGCCCTGCCGTGCCCGCCCACGGGTCAGGAGCCGCGGCGCTCTCCCGCGTCGAGGATGGTGGTGAGGAGCCGCCGGAGCTCAGCGGTCCCCTCCGCGCCGAGCAGGTCGACGAGGTCCTGCTCGATCCCGGTGACCGCGGCCTCTCCGGCGTCGACGACCGCCCGACCGCGGTCGGTGACCCTGATGAGCTTGGCCCGGCGGTCCCGCGGGTCGGGGTGGCGCCTGACGTAGCCCAGGCCCTCGAGCTCGTCGACGATCTCCCCCATCGACTGGGGGGTCATGTTGGCCCCGGCCGCCAGCTCGGTGAGGCGTGAGCCCTCCGGGCGGATCTGCGCGAAGACCGCGGAGTGGTTGGGCTTGATCGGGTGCCCGGCCCCCACGACGCCGTCGACGATCCGGAACCCGAGCAGGCTGTAGGCCTGCCCGAGCATCGCGATCGTGTTGGAGCGCCGGGGGTCGCCGTCCTGACCCTCGTCTACCCGCCCGCCGTGCCGAGCACCCAGTGGAGCCACCCCTTCCCCGTCGGCGTGCAGTGGCTGGTGAGCATCGTGCTCGCGGTCGTGCACCTGCTCACGCTCGTCGGCTTCCTCGGGGTGCTGCAGGCCCGTCCCGCCGGGCGGGCCCGCCTCGTCGTCGGCGCCCTCCGGGCGACGGTGGCCGGCTACCTCGGGCTCGCCGTGGCCGAGGTCCTCAGCGGTGCCATCGGCGGCCGGCCCGCCGACTCGTCGTCGGCGGCTGCGGTGGGAGGCGTCTTCGGTCTCGCGTCCCTCCTGACCGCGGTGGGCTCGATCGTCGCCGGTGTCGCCATCGTGAGGGCGGCTGTGTGGGGCGGCGCCGGACGGTGGATGGTGCTGGCCTCCGGCGTCGTCATGGTCGTGCTCGTCACGCCCGCCACCATCACCGGCAGCCCGCTGCTGCGGATGGTCGCCCTCAGCCTGTGGAGCCTGACCTTCATCCCGCTCGGGAGGACCCTCCTGGCGCGGGGCCCCGACCGGGCCACCACGCACCGGGCCGCCGCCGGCTGACCCTGCCGGCTCGTCGGCCTCGGTGCGGCGTCCAGCGAACCTCCAGTGGGCACCCTGACAATGGACCGGTGAGCGGCCTCCTCGAGCAGATCCTCGGACAGCCGGCCTGGGTCGTGTACCTCGTCGTGGGCGTGCTCGTCCTCGTCGAGGACGCCCTCTTCGTCGGCTTCGTCTTCCCGGGCGAGACCGCTGCGATCCTCGGTGGGGTCACCGCCGTGCTCGGGCACACCTCGCTCACCGGGGTCCTCGTCGTGGTCGTCCTCGCCGCGGTCGTCGGCGACAGCATCGGCTACGAGGTGGGGCGGGTCCTCGGACCCCGCCTCGTCGAGCTGCGGATGCTGCGCTCGGCCCGCCCTCGGGTGGAGGCCGCACAGGCCTTCCTCGTGCGTCGTGGAGCGGTGTCGGTCTTCCTCGCCCGGTGGACCGCGTTCCTGCGGGCGGTGGTTCCCGCCCTCGCCGGGGCCTCGGGCCTGCGGTACCGGACCTTCCTGCTGTGGAACGCGATCGGTGGCATCGCGTGGAGCGTGGCCACCGTCGTCGGGGGCTACCTGGCCGGCCGTTCCTACCAGCGCCTCGAGCAGTGGCTCGGCACGGGCGCGCTCGTCGTCGTCGCCCTGGTGGTCGTGGTGGCGTTCGTCGTCCACCGGCGGCGGAGCCGCCACGCCGAGCCCGCCTGACCGCACCCCGTGGGACGCCGGCCCGGGGTCAGGACTCGGTCGGGGCCGGGCACATCGGGAGGCCGGTCGGGGCCACGTACGGCCGCAGGGCCTTGAACCCGGTGCCGAGCGCGACGTCGACCGTGGCGTCCTTGCGCTTGTCCTTCGTGCTGGTGGTGCCCTTGGGCAGGATCTTCAGCAGGAGCTGGGCGTCGGGCTTGCCGGAGGGGCCGTAGCGCACCTCGGCGACCTTGGGCACCTTGCGGTCGGTGGGGTCGTTGGCGACCTTCCCGATGACGAAGCCCACCTGCTTGATCTGGTTCGCGGTCCGGCCGGCGAGGCCGGGGCGGGTCGTGGCGTTGTAGACGTTGACCGTGACGTCGCCCGGAGTGCGGGCCTTCGGGTCGTACGGGCTGCACGTCGGGGCGGCCGGCCGGTTCGCCCGAGCCGTCTCGTCCGCGCGGTAGTACGACAGCCCGTACCAGAAGGCGAAGAACAGCCCGAGCAGGACGACGCCGAGGACGACGGCGGCGCGGCGCCGGCGGCGACGCGCCTCCACGGAGGACGGGGACTCGGTCGTGTACTCGCTCACGGTCGCCTCAGAGGGTCAGCACCCGGGCGTGGAGGGTGGGCCGCTGGTGCAGCGCGGCCCGGAGCGCGCGGTGCAGCCCGTCCTCGAGGTACAGGGTGTCCTCCCACTCGACGACGTGGGCGAAGAGGTCGCCGTAGAAGGTCGAGTCCTCGGCGAGCAGCTGGTGCAGGTCGAGCTCGCGCTTGGTCGTCACGAGCTCGTCGAGCCGGACGAGCCGCGGTGGCACGCTCGACCACTGGCGCCCCGTGTACCCGTGGTCGGGGTAGGGGCGCTCGTCGCCGATCGCCTTGAAGATCACGACGTCACCGTAGCGCCGCCCGGCGTCGGCATCGGGGTGCGAAACCCGCTGGAGCACTACATTGGCCGACGTGAGCGAGTCCACCAGCACCTCCCTGATCGACGAGATCCGCGCCGGCTACGGGTTCGAGGGCCCGGCGCTCGAGTTCGGCGCGGCCGTCGTCGACGGTGCCGCCCACCCGGACGCACCCGTGCGCATCCCCCTGGCGGCGATGAACCGGCACGGCCTCGTCGCCGGCGCCACCGGCACGGGCAAGACCAAGACCCTCCAGCTCATGGCCGAGCAGCTGGTCGAGCAGGGCGTGCCCGTCTTCCTCGCCGACGTCAAGGGCGACCTGTCGGGCATGGCCTCGCCCGGGCAGCCCAACGACAAGATCACGGCGCGCTCGCAGGACGTCGGGATGACGTGGGAGGCCACGTCCTACCCCGTGGAGTTCTACTCGCTCGGGGGGCAGGGCAAGGGCGTCCCGATCCGGGCGGCGGTGTCGACCTTCGGGCCGACCCTGCTCTCGAAGGTGCTGGGGCTCAACGCGACCCAGGAGTCGAGCCTGGGGCTGGTCTTCCACTACGCCGACAAGCACGGCCTCTACCTCGACACCATCGCCGACCTGCGGGCCGTCGTGCAGCACCTCACCTCCGACGAGGGCAAGGCCGACCTCAAGGAGCTCGGCGGCCTGTCGTCGGCCACCGCGGGCGTCATCCTCCGCGAGCTGATCACCTTCTCCGACCAGGGCGCCGACGCCTTCTTCGGCATCCCCGAGTTCGACACGAGCCACCTGCTGCGCACCGCCGCCGACGGTCGGGGCCTGGTCTCGATGCTCGAGCTGCCCGCCGTGCAGGACCGCCCGCAGCTCTTCTCCACCTTCCTCATGTGGCTGCTCGCCGACCTCTTCCACGACCTGCCCGAGGTCGGCGACGTCGACAAGCCCAAGCTCGTCTTCTTCTTCGACGAGGCCCACCTGCTCTTCGCGGACGCCAGCAAGGAGTTCCTCGACGCCATCCAGCAGACGGTGCGGCTCATCCGGTCCAAGGGCGTCGGCGTCTTCTTCGTCACCCAGTCGCCGAAGGACGTCCCCGCCGACGTCCTGGCGCAGCTGGGCAACCGCGTGCAGCACGCGCTGCGCGCGTTCACCCCGGACGACGCCGCCGCCCTCAAGGCCGCCGTGAAGACCTACCCGCACACGGCGTACGACCTGGAGGAGCTGCTCACCACGCTCGGTACCGGTGAGGCGGTCGTCACCGTCCTGTCCGAGAAGGGTGCGCCCACCCCCGTGGCGTGGACCCGGATGCGGGCGCCGGAGTCGCTCATGGCGCCCTCGCCGGACGCGACCGTCGACGCCGCCGTCGCCGCCTCCCCGCTCCTCGCGGAGTACGGGCAGGCCCAGGAGCGCGAGTCGGCCTTCGAGATGCTCGACCGGGCGACGGCCGAGCGCGCCGCCGCCGACGCCGCTGCCGCAGAGGCGGAGGAGAAGGCGAAGGCCGACGCCGCGGCGGCCAAGGAGGCCGAGAAGGCGCGGGCCGCCGCCGACAAGGCCGCCGAGAAGGAGCGCCTCGCTGCGGAGAAGGCCGCCGCGGCACAGGCCCGCAAGCAGGCGTCCGAGCCCGGGATGGTCGAGCAGGTCGTCAAGTCGTCGGCCTTCCGCTCGATGCTCCGCTCGGCCGGCACCGTGCTCGGCCGCGAGATCACCCGGTCGGTCTTCGGGACCTCCCGCAAGGGCTGAGCCGTCCGCCGGACGACACGTCCGGCCCGGTCTCCGGCGCGTCCCGGGGGGAGGCCGGCCGCCGGACGGGATCGTGTCGTCGGCCCGTCGCCGGGGTCAGCGCAGTGCGGTGGAGCACCCGAGACAGCGTGTGCGCAGCCGCACGGCGCGTTCGAGGAGCCGGCGCACCCGGTGCGGTTCGTGCATCGCCATCCGCCACGGCACCCGCACGACGAGCCAGCCGTCGACGGTGAGGCGCGAGTAGCGCTCGCAGTCGCGCGCGAAGTCGGCGGCGCCGGCGTGGAACTCGTGGCTGTCCGCCTCGATGACGATGCGCAGGCGCTCGTCGGCGAGGTCGACCCGTCCGACGAAGCCGTCGTCGTCCCGGATCGTCACCTGCGGTCTGACCGAGAGGCCGCGGACGTCGAGGGCGATGGCTCGGAGCAGCGACTCGAACGGCCCGTGGGCGAGCTCGGTGCCCTGGGCCAGGACGCGGCGCACCCGCGGCCGCAGCCGTGGCGGCACGTCGTCGAGACGACCCACGTCGCTCAGGTCGACGGTGTGGTCGCGCAGGGCCGAGTCGAGCACGCACAGCGCCTCGTCGAAGGGGAGCAGCGCGCAGCAGTCGTGGATGGTCCTCACCGGCGAGGTCACCCAGCCGTGGGCGCGGTGCTCGGAGGGGACGTCCCGCCAGCGCACGTCGTACGCCGTGCGGGTCCGGGCCGGTACCTTGCGGCCGCGGGGGACGGCCACCTGGGGCCGGTCGGGCGGCCACTTCACGGCCCAGCCCCAGGACGCGGCGGCGCTGAGCAGGATCGCCGTGCCGGTGCACTCGTACGCCGCGGCCCGGGCCGCATCCGCCGTCGGCAGTGCGTAGCGGCCCCGCGTCACCCGGACGAGGGCCCCTCCCTCGACGGCCGCGACGAGGGACGCGCGTCCGACGACGCGTTCGAGCTCGCCCCGTCGGGCCACCCCGCCGAGTCGCCGCACGACCTCCACCGCGTCCACGACCGCAGTGTGCTGGACTCGAGGGAGAGCCCGGTCGGGCTTTCCACAGGGGTGACCGGCCCGGCGGACGACACGGCCAGCGCGGTCTCCGGCGTGTCCCGGGGGGAGGCGGTCCGCCGGACGGGATCGTGTCGTCGGCCCGTCGCCGGGGGTCAGCGCTCGGCGACCGGCGGGTGTCAGAGGGTGAGGACGGCCCTCGCGTAGGCGCACTCGAGGTCGGGGTCGGTGACGCTCTGCACGTACCCCGGCCGCACCGCGTACGTGACCTCCCAGCCGGCCTCGGTGCGGCGCACGGTCTCGATCCGGTCGCCGAGCAGCTCGCGCAGCTGGTCCTCGCGCGGGAGCCACAGGGCCTGGTCGAGGGTGACCGAGTCCAGGGCCCACTCGGTCGTGCCGTTGAAGCCGAGGAGCGACTGGTCGCGGAAGGTCTGGACCTCGACGGTGAGGTCGGAGATCCAGAACACCTCACCCGTCAGGAGCTCGGCGTCGATGACGAACCGGTCGCCGGCGGCGGGCTCCCAGAGCACCCCGGCGGCGACGAGCGAGCGGGCGAGGTCGGCGGAGATCACGACCCCATCCTCACCCGAGGAGCCGGTGCGGCGCAGCGGTGGGCCCCGGCGTCCTGCGTCCGGTCAGTCCGCGGGTCGCAGGACGGGACCGAGGGCGTCGAGCACCGAGGCGTCCTCGATGGTGCCCGGCACCGTCGGCGTCCTCCCGTCGGCGATCTCCCGCATCGTCTTGCGCAGGATCTTCCCCGACCGGGTCTTCGGCAGCGCCCCGACGATGTCGACCTGCTTGAGGCTGGCGACCGCCCCCACCTCGTCGCGCACCCGCTGCACGAGCTCGGCCCGGATGCGCTCGCCGTCCGCGTCGACGTCGACTCCGCCCTTGACGACGACGAGCCCGCGCGGCACCTGGCCCTTGAAGTCGTCGGCCACCCCGATGACGGCGCACTCGGCGACGGCCGGGTGTCCGGCCAGCGCCGCCTCGATGGACCCGGTCGAGAGCCGGTGCCCGGCGACGTTGAGGACGTCGTCGGTGCGGCCCATGACGTAGACGTAGCCGTCCTCGTCGATCATCCCGCCGTCGCCGGTGAGGTAGTACCCGTCGTAGACCGACAGGTAGCTCGCGACGTAGCGCTCGTCGTCGCCCCAGAGGGTCGGCAGCGTGCCCGGCGGCAGGGGCAGCCGGATGGCGATGGCGCCCTCGGTGCCGGCGGGCACCGGCTGGGCCGACTCGTCGAGGACCTGCACGTCGTAGCCGGGGACGGCGACCGACGGCGAGCCCGCCTTGATCGGCATCGGCTCCAGGCCGCGGAGGTTGGCCGCGATGGGCCAGCCGGTCTCGGTCTGCCACCAGTTGTCGACGACGGGGACGCCGAGCACCGCGGACGCCCACTCGTAGGTGTCGGGGTCGAGCCGCTCGCCGGCGAGGAAGACCGTCTCGAGCGAGGACAGGTCGTACCCCCGCATCAGCTCGCCCGCCGAGTCCTCGCGCTTGATGGCGCGGTAGGCCGTGGGGGCGGTGAACATCGCCTTGCAGCGGTAGGTCGAGATGACCCGCCAGAAGGCGCTCGCGTCCGGCGTGCCCACGGGCTTGCCCTCGTAGAGGACGGTGGTCGCCCCGGTGAGCAGGGGCGCGTAGACGATGTACGAGTGGCCGACGACCCACCCGACGTCCGAGGCCGTGAACCACACGTCGCCCGGGCCGATGTCGTAGACGTTCTCCATCGACCAGCGCAGGGCCACGGCGTGGCCGCCGTTGTCGCGGACGATGCCCTTGGGACGGCCGGTGGTCCCCGACGTGTAGAGGACGTACAGCGGGTCGGTGGCCTCGACGTCGACGCAGTCGGCGGGCTCGGCGTCGGCGACGAGCTCGTCCCAGGTCATCTCCTCCCAGTCGGTGTCGCGGACACCGACCGCCGCGGGGCACTGCTCGCGCTGGAGCACGATGACCGACTCGGGCTTGTGGCGCTGCGGTCGAGGGCGCCGTCGAGCATCGGCTTGTACTCGACGACCCGGCTCGGCTCGATGCCGCAGGAGGCGGAGACGATGACCTTGGGCTCGGCGTCCTCGATGCGGGCCGCGAGCTCGGCGGGGGCGAAGCCGCCGAAGACGACCGAGTGGATGGCCCCGAGCCGCGCGCACGCCAGCATGGCGACGACGGCCTCGGGCACCATCGGCATGTAGACGATGACCCGGTCGCCCTTCTCGACGCCGAGTGACGCGAGCGCGCCGGCGAACGTCGCGACCCGGTCGAGCAGCTCGGCGTAGGTGAAGGTCTGCGACGTGCCCGTGACCGGGGAGTCGTAGATGAGCGCCGCCTGGTCGCCCCGCCCGTCGCGGACGTGCCGGTCGAGGGCGTTGAAGCAGGTGTTGAGGCGTCCGCCGCGGAACCACCGGTAGAACGGCGGGTTCGGAGTCGTCGAGGACCGTGGTCGGCGCGGTGGTCCACTCGATGGCGCGGGCCGCCTCGGCCCAGAAGCCCTCGGGGTCGGACAGGGAACGCTCGTGGGCCGCTGCGTAGGCGCCGGTGCTCATGCCGCCATCGTGGGCCGCGTCCGGGCGCACCGTCCACGGGAGGTGACGAACTTCTCCGTGGACGGCCGCTCGCCTGCGACGAGCGGGGGAGCGGCGCTCAGCCCCAGTTCGCCGCCTGGGTGAGGCAGAACGGGTGGCCGCTCGGGTCGAGCAGCACGCGCCAGGTCTCGCCGGGCTGGTCCTCCGGGAGCGTGCCCGCCGTGGCCGACGACCTCCTCGGCTGCGGCGTCGAGGTCGTCGACGGCCAGGTCGAGGTGGAACTGCTTGCTGCCGTGCTCGTTCGGCCAGCCGGGCGCCTCGTACCCCTCGACCAGCCCGAACCCGAGGGCGAGCCCGTCGGGGCTGGTGAGCATCCCGTACTCGTCCTGCTCGTGCGCGACCTCCCAGCCGAGCACGGCGTGCCAGAAGGCGACGTCGCGGCGGACGTCGGAGCTGTCGAGCGTGACCATCTTGAGGGCGGCGGTGGCCATGGGGTTCCTCTCGTCGGGGAGCGGTCGGTGTCACCCATCCTGCCTAGGCTGGCGCCGTGCCGGATAGGACAAACGCGACGGCGACCACCGCGGGGGTGCTGCGCCCCGACGAGTTCGCCCGGCACGTCGAGCTGCGTCGCGACCCGGCCGGCCCGGCGGTCGCCCCCTGGGTCGAGAACCACTGGGCCCTGCGGTGGGACCTGCCCGAGGGCCGCTTCTTCGCCAGCGAGGTGCTCCCGCACCCGACCGTGTCCCTGACCGTCGAGGTGGGCAGCCACCGCCGGGCCGGCCTGCCGTCCGGGGAGTGCGTCGTCGTCACCGGGGTGTGCACGCGGCGCTTCGAGGTGGAGGTCCGCGGCGAGGGCACGGTGCTCGGGCTGCGCTTCCGCCCCGGCGGCCTGAGCGCCCTTACCGGGCGCCCGGCCGCACCCCTGCGCCGACCGCACGGTGCCGGCCCGCCGGCTGTTCCCGGCCGAGCTCGTCGACGCGCTCGGCGACCCCGGGCTCGTGGCCCGCCCGCAGGCGTGGCGGCTCGAGGCCGAGGCCCGGCTGGCCGGGCTCGGGGTCGCCCCCGACCCCCGGCACGCGCGGCTGCTCGAGGTGGTCTCGGTGATGCTCGCCGACCGCTCGCTGCTCACCGTGGAGGGCGTGGCCCGCCGCTGCTCGACCACGCCGCGCACCCTCCAGCGCTGGTTCACGCACTACGTGGGCGTCGGGCCGAAGTGGGTGCTCGCGCGCTACCGGATGCACGACCTCGTCAGTGAGCTCGACGCCGGCTACGACGGTCCGCTCACCGACCTGGCCCACCGCTTCGGCTGGTACGACCAGGCCCACCTCACCCGCGACTTCACCGCCCTCGTCGGGGTCAGTCCCGGCCGCTACCGCGAGCGCGTCGCCCCGCCCCGGCCCGGCGGTGGCCCGGGTGGGCGGCCTCGTGGGCAACGCCGTGCGAGCACCCACGAGGGCAGCCCGTAGCCTGTCCCCGGCAGCTCGTCGGACTGGGAGAACAGGTATGGGTCGTGGCATCCGCGTGCTCGTGCTGCTCGCGTGCCTCGGCATCGGCCTCGTGCTCGTCCTCCACCGCGAGGCGGTCTACGAGGCCACCGCGAGCGCCCAGGCGATCGACGGCCCCGCCGCGGCCCGCGTCGAGCAGCGGGCGCGGGCGGACGGCTTCGCCGGTGAGGTCGCCGCCGCCCTCGCCGCCGACCCCCCGTCCGCGCTCCCGGCCCTCACCGTGACGCGCGAGGGCAGCCGGGTGCTGGTCTCCGCCCGCGACGTCGACCCGCTGCGCGCCGAGGACACCGTCGACACCGCCGTCCACCTGCTCTCCGCCGGAGCCACCGCCGACGCCGTCGACCGCACGACGAGCTCCGCCGTGCCCGAGCAGCCCGTCAACGCGTCCTCTCTCGTCGTGCTCGGCGTCGCGGCCGCGGTCCTCGCCGCCGTCGGTGCCGTCACGGCGTGGCTCCTCGCCCGACGGCGGCGGTCGCGGTGAGCGCCCACCGCGGGTTCCGGGCCGACATCCAGGGACTGCGGGCCGTCGCCGTGCTCACCGTCGTGCTGTGGCACGCGCACCCCGACCTCGTGCCCGGCGGGTTCATCGGGGTGGACGTCTTCTTCGTCATCTCCGGACTGCTGATGACCCAGGTGCTCGTCACCCAGATCGACCGGGACGGCCACGTCGACCTGCCGGGCTTCTACGCCCGCCGGGCCCGCCGGCTGCTCCCCGCCGCCGTGGTCGCGCTCGTCGGCGCGGCCGCCGTCACGGTCGCGGTCATCCCGTCCACCCGGTGGCTCGAGGTCGGGAAGGACATCACGGCGAGCGCGCTCTACGTCGTGAACTGGCGGATGGCCAGCAGCTCGGTCGACTACCTCGCCCACGAGGGGCTGCCCAGCCCGGTCCAGCACTACTGGTCGCTCTCGGTCGAGGAGCAGTACTACCTCGTGTGGCCGGTGCTCCTCGGCCTGCTCGCCCTGCTCGCCCGCCGGGGTGGGGGAGGGCTGCGGCGCTGGGCGTTCGGCGGCCTCGTCGTCGCCGGTGCGCTCTCGCTGTGGGCGTCGGTGACGCTCACCGCAGCGGAGCCCGAGCGGGCGTACTTCGTGACGTGGACGCGGGTGTGGGAGCTCGCCCTCGGTGGGCTCGTCGCCGTGGCGGTCCGGCACTGGGACCGGATCCCGCGGGCGGCCGCGGTCGCCCTCGGGTGGCTCGGCCTGGCCGTCGTGCTCGCCGCGACGGTGCTCATCACGGCGAAGACGCCGTTCCCCGGTACCGCGGCCCTCGCGCCGACGCTGGGGACGGCGGCCGTCCTCGTCGCCGGTCCGGCCGCCGGACGTCTCGGCCCCGTCGCCGTGCTGCGCCTGCGGCCGATGCAGTTCGTCGGGGACATCTCCTACAGCCTCTACCTGTGGCACTGGCCGTTCGTCGTCGCGGTCATGGCCATCACCGGCCGGGGCACGCCGCCGGTGCTGCTCGGCCTGGCCGCCGTCGCCGCCTCCGTCGTGCCCGCCTGGCTGTCCTACCGCTTCGTCGAGGAGCCGTTCCGCACCGCGGGCTCGGGTCTCGCACCGCGGGCCCGGCGGGCCCAGGCCCTGTGGGCCGGGGCGCAGCTCTCGCTCGGCGGGGCCCTCGTCGGCGTGGTGCTCTCGCTCATGGTCTGGCCGCCCCCGGTCCCGGTCCAGGCAGGAGTGCGCACGGTCCCGCTGGAGGTCCTCGCGGCCCGCGGGCCGAGCGGTGCCCAGCTCCTCGGGCCGCACCCCACGACGTCGGACGCGGGCCGGCCCGTCGACGACCCGGGCCCGGTACGGCCCCCGGTCGACCAGGTGGCCAACGACCTGCACACGGCCCTCCCGAAGGATCCGTGCCAGGCCGACCTCGTCGGCTCGGCGCTCGTGCCCTGCCCGCTCGGTGACCCGGCGGGCAAACGCACCGTCGTCGTCGTCGGCGACTCCCACGCCGCGCAGTGGGGCGCCGCCTTCGACACGATCGGGCGCCAGCAGGGGTGGCGGATCATCGTGCTCGCCAAGAGCTCGTGCCCTCCGGTCGTCGGCTACGACCTGCCGAAGGCCGGTGCGGGCACGTACGAGTCGTGCACCGCGTTCAACGCCAACACCCAGGCCGAGGTGGCTCGCCTCCGACCGGACGTCGTGCTGCTGTCGTGGGCCCGGTACACCAGCGGGATCGACGCCCAGCGCTTCGACGCCGGCGTCCAGCGCGCGGTCGACGGGTTCGCGGCCCACTCGACGCGCGTCGCGATCATCCGCGACACACCCCGTCCCGGGTTCAACATGGCCGACTGCCTCGTCGAGAACCCGGGCCACTTCACCGCGTGCGCCTTCCCCCGGGCCAAGGGGCTGGACCGGATCGGCACCGGGATGACCCAGCTGCTGCGCGCCCGCCCGAAGGTCGCCGAGATCGACCTCACCGACCACATCTGCCCGCTGGAGACCTGCGCACCGGTCATCGGCGGCGACGTCGTCTACCGCGACACCAACCACCTCACCGACACCTACGTCCGCTCGCTCGCGCCGTACCTCGGTGCCGCCCTCGAGAAGGTCGTCGGCGCCGCGCCCGCCGGGTGACCCCCCCACCGCGCCGCGTCACGTCCCCGGCCACCTGAGAGACTCTGCCGCCATGGAGCACCCCCAGCACTGGGTCCGCGTCGACGGGCACAGCCCGCACCTCGGGCGGCGCGGCGGACCGATCTCCGTGTGGGGCTGGTCGAGCGAGTCCGACGCGGACGCCGAGCGGGTCGGGCGCGAACGGCTCGCCGAGACCCTCGCCCGGATCGAGCGCGAGGGGAGGCTGCCGTCGGGCCACGGCTACTACCCGCGGACGCCGCTGCGCGAGCCGGTGCTCGAGGAGGTGGCGGGCGCCTCCGGGCACCGGGTCGGGGTCGTCACCCGCAACCGGATGGGGTGCGAGGTGCTGTGCACCGACGCGCTGCTCGTGGCCGACGTCGACGTGCCCGAGCTGGAGGAGCGCACCCCCGTGAGGACCCCGCGCCGGAGGTCCGCGGTGCGACCGGGAGGGGGGGTCGGCGGCTTCCTCCGACGGCTGGTGCTCGGTCGCCCCGACCCCGCACCGGCGACGGCCGGGGCCCAGGACGCGGCGGGGCTCGACGCTCCGCCCGACGCGGGCGCACCCGGGTCGGGGTACACCGCCTACCCCGACGACGCCGACGCGGGAACGCGCGTCTCGGCCACCGGCCCGCGCGGACCGTCGGTCGCCGAGTGCCTCGCCGCCGAGCCGGCCTGGGAGTTCGCCCGGCGCCACCCGGACCTCGGGGTGCGGGTCTACCGCACCGCCGCCGGGCTGCGGGTGGTCGTCACCGGCGCCGGCGTGCCCCCGTCGTCGCCGCGCGCCCGCGAGATCCTCACCGAGCTGCGCTCCGACCCCCTCTACGTCGAGCTCTGCGCCACCCACGACAGCTACCGGGCCCGGTTGACCCCCAAGCCGTTCCGGACGGGGACGGACGCGCTGCCCGTGCGCTGGCCCTGCGCGGACGACGAGGAGGAGCGGCGCTACCTGCGGTGGGTCGACGACTACGACGCCCGGGCGGCCGAGTACGCGGTGTGCCGGCTGGTCAGCGCCTCCGGGCCGGTGCCGGGCGAGGACGAGCAGCGGCTCGTCACGCTGCACGACGAGCGCACCCGCGTCGCGGAGCACCTGCCGCTCGCCTGAGCCGCCTCTCCCGGCATCGCCCACCACCGCCGACAGGAAAACCCCCGGTCGCAAGCTCCCGGGGGTTTCCAGTCGGCGGAGGATGGGGGATTTGAACCCCCGAGGGTTTTATCCCAACACGATTTCCAATCGTGCGCACTAGGCCACTATGCGAATCCTCCGCCGAGGAGGCTACCCGAGGCCGGGGGCGCAGCCGAAATCGTGGACAGCGGGCCGCTCCTGGTGCCACCATCGAGCCATGGGTGAGGGGGACGCGCCGACGCTCGAGCCGTCGACCGTGCTGCCCTCCCAGAGTCGGGAGCCGAACGAGCCGCCGGGCCCGCAGGTGCCGACGCAGCCGCGGCCGAGGCGGCGGCTGCGCCGTCCCACCGCCGCCACCGTCCGCCAGACCACCGGCGTCGTCCTCCTCGTGCTGACCGCCGTCGTGGTCACCCTCGCCTGGTCCTCGGCCGTCCGGGTCGTCGACGTCGACCAGTTCCACCGCGACCTCGCGATGCACCGCGTCGTCGCCGCCGAGCTGGTGCAGGACGTGCGCGAGGACACCCCCCGCGCCGGCGTGCACGCCTGGTCGGAGGTCACGTGGAGCGAGTCGGGGTCCTTCGAGGGTTCCGCCGGGGTCGACGGGTCGGACGGCAACGGCGACGGCGCCCCCGTGGTCGAGGGCACCCTCGCGTACCGCACCGTCGACGACGTGGGCGGCCTGCGGCTCGTCGGACCCCGGGACGGTCCCGCGGACGGCCCGAGCCTCCTCGCCGAGGCCCGGGGCGCGAGGGTGCCCGTCACGAGCAGCAACGTCGGCAGCCCGTCCGGCGACCTCGGCCCGCTGGCGCTGGTGCTCGCCCTGGCCGTCCTCTGGCTGGTCGTCTCCGGTCCGACGCCCGCGCTGGGGCACCCGGTGGTTCTGGTTCTGGCTGCTCTGGGGCAGCGGCGCCGTCGGTGTCGTGCCCTTCCTCGTGCTCGAGCTGCTCACCCGCCGCCGGGTCCCCGGTGGGCGTGCCGCTGCGTCGTCGCGGCGGGTGGACCGGTCTCGTGCTCGGGCTGCTCGCCCCGGTCGTGGCCGCGCTCGCGGTGGACGGCCTGCGCCGCGCCCTCGGCGCCGACGTCGTCCCCTAGCCGCGTCGCCGGGACGCTCCTGCGCCCCGAGCCGGGCGATTTCCGCCGCGTCCGGCCGACCCCGTACGATCGTCACCGGCACCCCGCGTGGTGGTACCCCGCTGAACTCCCCCAGGGCAGGAATGCAGCAAGGGCAGGTGGGCTCTTCCAGGTACGCGGGGTGTCCTCGCGTCCGGAGGCCGTCTCCCGGTCAGCGGGCGGTGCTGGCCGCCGGCTCCTCGTCGTGGGTGGACGCGTGCTCGGGGCCGCAGGCACCGCCGCAGCCCCCGGCGCCGCACGCGCAGCCGCCGGCCTGCGTCGCGGCCGGCCGTCACCGCGTCCTCGGCACCGCCGGACCCACAGGCGCCACCGCAGCACCCACCCCCGCAGCCGCCACCGGCCGCCACCTCGGGCTCGGTGCCCTGGAGGTCCCACACCTGACGGATGCTCTGGAGCAGCACCTCGACCGGCTGGGCGCCGCTGACGCCGTACTTCTGGTCGAGGACGAACATCGGCACCGCGCTGATGCCGATCTGGGCCGCGAGGGCCTCGTCGGTGCGCACGTCGATGCCGAAGTCGTCGGAGGCCAGCACGTCGCGGACGACCTGCTCCTCGAGCCCGGCCTCCACCCCCAGCCGGACGAGCGTCTCGTGGTCACCGATGGCGGCGCCCTCGGAGTACCAGGCCCGCATGACCCGGGCCGTCACCTCCGCCTCGCGGTCGAGCGAGCGGGCGAGGTGCAGCAGCCGGTGCGCGTCGTAGGAGTTGCCACCGCGCAGGTCCTCCCACCGGAAGTCGAGGCCGACGGCGGCGGCGTCCTGCGCCATCCGCTCGTGCTGCACGCGCATCTGCTCGGCGGTCGTGCCGTACTTCGCCGCGACGCGCTCGGCCTGCGGGGTGTCGTCGACGGCCGGCGCGTTCCGGTCGAGCTGGAAGCTGTGCCAGACGACCCCGACCTCGTCGGCGTGCTCGAACTGCTCGAGCGCGAGCTCGAGGTGGCGCCGTCCCAGGTGGCAGAACGGGCAGAGGATGTCGGACCAGACGTCGATGCGCACCCCACGAGCGTAGGTCACGCGCCGGGCCGCCCGGGCCGGCACCTGCGGCGGGCTCAGTCGCGGTGGGCCGAGAAGGCCCGGGCCAGGCCGTGCGTGGCCCACCAGCCGGCGGCCGCGGCGGCGAGCGCCAGCCAGGAGGCGAACACCTCGGGGACCGCGGCGTCGGCGGCCGCCGAGGTGAGCAGCCCGCCGGCCAGCGCCGCCGCGGCGACCGGGCGCCCGTACCAGCTGAGGAGGTGGAACGGTCCGCCGCCGGTGCTGAACGCGGGCCGTGGAGGGCGGCCGCGGAAGGCCGAGACCCCGGTGGAGCCGAGGACGAGCAGGCCGGTCAGGACGAGCCAGAGGAGGGCGAAGGGGGCGGAGGTCGCGGGCGCCGCCACGGCGAGCTGGACGGCGACCCCGGCGACGAGGGACGTGAGGAGCAGCAGGGTGCCGGGGACGACGGCGTGGGCGGCGGCCTCCGTGCGCAGCTCGAGGCCGCTGAGGCGCGGGGTGCCCATCGTGTCGCCGAGGAGGCGCCCGCCCTCGGCCCAGATCCCCGTGCCGAGGTGGAGCAGGGCGACGGCGACGACCGCGAGCAGCGCCGGCACCTGGGGGTCGCCGAGCGACCACGCGACCCCCGCCGCCCCGGGCGCGACGAGGACCAGGCCCCCGACGAGGAGCGCGGGCTGCCGGCGGAGCCCGAGCAGGTCGCGGGCGGCGACGGTGAGGAAGGGCCCGTGCGAGCGGAGGCGGACGTGCCGCGCCCGCCGCACCGGGGTGGCGACCTCGAGGCGGGCGGCGCGCAGGTCGCCGGCGAGCACCGCACCGCCGAGGTGGGAGGAGCGCACCGACTGGGTGCGCAGGCCGTCGAGGGTGAGCCGGCGCAGCGAGCGCGCGGGCCGCCCGAGGGTGGCGGCCGGCCGGCCGGCGACCCCGCGGCCCTCGGCCCCCACCTGCCCGGCGAGCCAGGCCAGCGCCAGGGCCGCGCCGAGCACGACCCCCGACACCACTCCCGCGACGAGCGCGGCGGGCCCGGTGGCCTCCGCCGCCCACAGGCTGCCGCCGAGCACCGCACCGACGACGGTCGCCGCGGCGAGGACGAGGGTGCCGGAGACCACCCACCACTCGCGCAGGGCCACCGAGCGGTCGAGGGAGCTCGCGACGACGTGGTCGACCCACGGCAGCGGGGGGACGACCGGCCCGCGGCGCCGGCCCACCCCGTGGGCCACCGCGACGAGGAGCGCGGCGGCGACGAGCGCGCCGACCGCGGCCGGTACGGAGAGGAGGACGTCGCGCACCCACTGGACGTCGCTGGTGAGCAGCACGGCCCGGGCGACCGTGAAGCCGTAGGTGACCGAGAGGATGGCCCCGACGTAGACGGCGTAGAGGACCCGCCGGACCGCGCCGGCCCCGTCGGGCCCGTGGAGCACGTGCTCGGCGTCGACGAGGCGCTCGCGGTCGGGGGTCGCCGTCGGTGGCGTGGTCACGGGCGGCCGGACCCGACGTCGACGACGTGGTCGGCCACCGCCGCGGTGAGCTCGGGGTCGTGGCAGGCCATGAGCACGGTCGTGCCGGCGTCGCGCCGGGCCCGCAGCAGGTCGGCGACGAGGACGCGGCGGTCGGTGTCGAGGCGCTGCTCGGGCTCGTCGAGCACGAGCAGGCGGGCCGGGCGGAACCAGGTGAGCGCGAGCCGGAAGAGCTGGCCCTGCCCGGAGGAGAGCTCGTGGGGGAAGCGCTCGGCGAGGTCGTCGATGCCGAAGTCGTCGAGGCCGGCGACGACCCGGTCGGCACAGGTCGAGGGGTCGCCGCCCCAGGTGGCATCGAGGAAGGTCAGGTGGTCGGCGAGCGTGAGGTCGCGGTACGTCGCGGGAGCGCCGAGGAGGGCGGCCACGGCCTCGCGGGTCGCCCGGTCGCGCTCGTCCGCCGGGGCGCCGTCGAGGGTCACCTCGCCCGACGAGGGGGTCGTGAGGCCGGCGACGAGCCTGAGGAGGGTGGTCTTGCCCGCGCCGTTCGGACCGCGCAGCACCACGCAGGTGCCCGGTTCGGCGACGAACGAGACGGGCGGCAGGAGCACCGCGCCGTCGATCTCCTTGGCGGCCTGGCGGGCCTCGACGCGGGTTCCGGTCACGCCGACACCCTCTCACCCGCGGGGGCGTCCACACCCCTCGGGACGGCCGTTCCCGGTGTCCGGGACGACGGCTAGGGTCGGGGAGGTGAGCACCGCCCTGTACCGCCGCTACCGGCCCGAGTCGTTCGCCGACGTCATCGGGCAGGAGCACGTCACCGAGCCGCTCATGCAGGCGCTGCGCACCGGCCGGGTCGGGCACGCCTACCTGTTCTCCGGGCCGCGCGGCTGCGGCAAGACCACGAGCGCCCGCATCCTGGCGCGCTGCCTCAACTGCGAGCAGGGCCCCACCCCCGAGCCGTGCGGCACCTGCGACTCGTGCGTCGCGCTGGCCCGCGGCGGCCCCGGCACGGTCGACGTCATCGAGATCGACGCCGCGAGCCACGGCGGCGTCGACGACGCCCGCGACCTGCGCGAGCGGGCGTCGTACGGGCCGGCGCAGAGCCGCTACAAGGTCTACATCATCGACGAGGCGCACATGGTGACGCCGCAGGGCTTCAACGCCCTGCTGAAGATCGTCGAGGAGCCGCCCGAGCACGTGAAGTTCGTCTTCGCCACCACCGAGCCCGAGAAGGTCATCGGCACGATCCGCTCGCGCACCCACCACTACCCCTTCCGGCTGGTGCCGCCCGCGCGGTTGCAGGCCTACCTCGAGGAGCTCTGCACCCGCGAGGGCGTGCCCGTCGCACCCGGCGTGCTGTCGTTCGTCGTCCGGGCCGGCGGCGGCTCGGTGCGCGACTCGCTCTCGGTGCTCGACCAGCTGATGGCCGGCTCCGGGGAGGCCGGCCTCACCTACGAGTCGGCGGCCGCGCTGCTCGGCTTCACCGACGGCGAGCTGCTCGACGCCACCGTCGACGCCTTCGCGGTGGGCGACGCCGCCGCGGTGTTCCGCGCGATCGACCGGGTCGTCGAGACCGGGCTCGACCCGCGGCGCTTCGTCGAGGACCTCCTCGAGCGGTTGCGCGACCTCATCGTCGTCGCGGCGGTCCGCGAGGGCGCGGCCTCGGTGCTGCGCCACCACCCCGAGGACCAGCTCGAGCGGATGCGCCGGCAGTCGGCGGCCTTCGGGGCCGGCGCCCTGTCGCGCGCGGCCGACGTCGTCAACGCCGGGCTCACCGAGATGACGGGGGCCACCGCCCCCCGGCTCCAGCTCGAGCTCATCGCCGCCCGCATCCTCCTGCCCGGCGCGGCCGGGGAGGCCGGCTACGCCGCCCGGCTCGACCGCCTCGAGCGGCGCCTCGACGTCGGGGGCGTGCCGACCGCCGGGGGTCCGGCGCCGAGCGCTCCCCTCCCGGCCGCACCGGCCCCGCCCACCCCCGGCCCCTCCGCCCCGGCCCCGTCCCCTGCCCCGTCCCCTGCCCCGGCCGCCACCGCCCCGGCGGAGCCGGTGGCGGCCGCCGCGCCCCCGGGGCCGGTCCACGAAGACGTGCCCGGGACGGCGGAGGTGCCCGAGCCGCGCCCCGCCGCTCCGGCGGCGGAGGAGCCCGCCGGGGTGCCCACGCCCGCCCCGTCCGCCCCCTCCGCGCCCCAGCCGGCCCTCGCGGCGAAGGGCCCCGGCGGCCTCGACACCGACGCCCTCCGCCGCTCGTGGCCCGACGTCCTCGAGTGGCTGAGCCGGAACAAGCGGGTCACCTGGACCTTCGTCGCGCAGAACGCCCAGATCGCCGAGTACGACGGCGAGCGGGTCGTCCTCGCCATCTCCACCGCGGGGCTGGCCGAGACCTTCCGTCGCGGGGCGCACGCCGAGTACGTGCGGCAGGCGCTCATCGACGTGCTCGGGGTCGACGCACGGGTCGAGGGCCGGCCCGGCGACGTCACCCCGGCGGTCCCCCAGGCGGCGGCCCCGCCCGCGGCCACCGAACCCGCCGAGCCCGACCCGGGGCCGCCGGCACCCGAGGAGCCCCGGGCCCCCGCGTCCGGCCGACGCCCCGACGCCCCGAGCTGGTCCGACGCCCCACCGGCGCCCGAGTCCGCCCCCGCCTGGGCGAGCCCGCTCGAGCAGGCCCGTGCGGCCGTCGCCGCCGAGGGCGAGCCGACGCCGGCCGCGGAGTCCCGCGTCGTCGACGACACGGCGATCAGCGACGACGACGAGTCCATCGACGACCTCTCCGACGTCGGGGTGCCGGTGGTCGAGCGCATCCTCGGGGGGACCGTCATCCACGAGGACCCGCGGTGAGCCGGCTCGCCTACCGGGCCGGGCACCTCGTCATCGCGCCCACCGCCCGGCTCGTGTGGCAGCCGACCGTCACCGGCACCGAGCACGTCCCCCGCACCGGCGGGGTCATCCTCGCGAGCAACCACCTGTCCTTCATCGACTCCTTCGCCATCCCCATCGTCGCGCCGCGGCCGGTGAGCTTCCTCGCGAAGTCCGACTACTTCACGGGCACGGGCGTCGGGGGCGCCATCCGTCGCGGCTTCTTCGAGGGCACGAACGCGATCCCCGTCGACCGGCACTCGTCGCGGGCCGCCCAGGAGTCGCTCGACGCCGCGCTCGAGGTGCTGCGCGCCGGGCGGGCCTTCGGCATCTACCCCGAGGGCACCCGCTCGCGCGACGGACGGCTCTACAAGGGACGCACCGGCGTGGCCTGGCTGGCCCTCACGGCCGGCGTGCCCGTCGTGCCGGTCGGGCTGGTCGGCACCGACGCAGGTCCAGCCGGTGGGGAGCAGCTTCCCGCGCCGGGCCGACGTGCGGGTGTCGTTCGGCGCCCCGGTCAGCCCCGCCCGGTTCGCCGACCTCCCGGCCGGGCGGGCCCGGCGGCTGCTCACCGACGAGGTGATGGAGGCCATCGCCGGGCTCACCGGCCAGGAGCGGGCCGACGGCTACAACGAGCTGCCGCCCGAGAGCTCGGGCGCCGCGGTCGGCATCTGAGGCGGGGCGCATACTGGGGGGAGGTATCCACCAGCGAGAGGAAGCCCTGATGACGACGACCCAGCAGTTCCGGGCCACCGGCCTGACCTGCGGCACTGCGCCCACGCCGTGAGCGAGGAGCTGCGCGCCCTGGCCGGGGTGTCCGACGTCGCGGTCGAGGTCGTCGAGGGTGGCGAGTCGGCGGTCACCGTCACCGCCGAGCGCGAGCTCACCGACCCCGAGGTCGCCGAGGCGCTGGAGGAGGCCGGCGGCTACGCCCTCGCCGGTCGCTGAGCCCCGCCCGCCGCCCCGTCCCTCATCCGCCGGGTGCGCCCGGCGCGGCTCGGCGATACACCGCGGCCCGCAGGCCGTAGGCTCATGGGCGTGTACGAAGGAGCGGTCCAGGACCTCATCGACGAGCTCGGCAGGCTGCCGGGCGTCGGTCCCAAGAGCGCCCAGCGGATCGCCTTCCACCTGCTGCAGGCCGACCCCGCCGACGTCGAGCGGCTGACCCACGCCCTCGCCGAGGTCAAGGCCCGGGTGCGCTTCTGCGAGGTCTGCTTCAACGTCGCGGAGGGCGAGCGCTGCCGCATCTGCGCCGACCCGCGCCGCGACGCCACGGCCATCTGCGTCGTCGAGGAGCCCAAGGACGTCGTCGCCATCGAGCGCACCCGTGAGTTCCGGGGCCGCTACCACGTGCTCGGCGGGGCGATCAGCCCGATCGACGGGATCGGCCCGGACGACCTGCGGGTGCGCGAGCTGCTGGCCCGCCTCGGCGACACGACGGTCACCGAGGTCATCATCGCCACCGACCCCAACCTCGAGGGCGAGGCGACCGCGAGCTACCTGTCGCGGATGCTCCGCGACATCGGCGTCCCCCGGGTCACCCGGCTCGCCTCCGGCCTGCCCGTCGGCGGCGACCTCGAGTACGCCGACGAGGTCACCCTCGGCCGGGCGTTCGAGGGACGGAGGCTGCTCGATGCCTGAGGTGACGACCACCCCCGACCCGGCCGCCGTCGCCGCCGACTGGGCCCACCTCGCCGACGAGACCGCCGCGGACGCCCGCACCTACCTCACGACGCTGCGCGACGTCGCCGCCGGCGAGGCCCCCGACGCGGCGCTGCCGCTGCTGCTCCTCGCCCTCTCCCAGGTGCTCCTGGCCGGTGCCCGGCTCGGCGCCGTCGAGGACGTCGTCCCGGAGGAGCGCTTCGAGCCCGACACCCCCGACCCCGAGCTCGCCCCGCTCCAGGAGAGCCTGGCCAACCTCTTCGAGGGCCTCGACGAGTACGCCGACGTCGTCGACCCGCTGACCACCCCCGAGCTCGACGTCGGGTCGGTCTCGGGCGACCTCGTCGACGTCGCCGGCGCGCTCGCCCACGGCCTCGAGCACCACGACGCCGGCCGTCCGCTCGAGGCCCTCTGGTGGTGGCAGTTCAGCTACCTCTCGCACTGGGGTGAGCGGGCGGCGTCCGGGCTGCGGGTCGTGCAGACCCTGCTGGCCCACGTGCGCCTCGACGCCGACGACGAGGTCGTCGCCGAGGCCGAGTTCGACGCGCTCCACCCCTGAGCTCGCCGCCCGACCCCTCGGCCGCTCGGCCGCGAGGAGCCCGGCGCGGCTCAGTCGGACCGGCGCCCGCGCCCCGCCCGCACGGCGACCGCGACGCCCACGAGGGCCACGACGGGCCCGACGACCGCCCACAGGGTGACCCCCGTCATCGGGCTCCCGCCGATCCAGCCGAGGCCCTGACCGGTCCACAGCAGACCGACGAGGACGAGCACCACGCCGAGGACGACCGCCACCGGCCGGGTCACCGGTCAGTCCTCCTCGGGGAGCTCGCCGGACTCGACGGCCTCCCGGATCGCGTCGGAGGCGTCCCAGTCGTTGACGTGCATCGCCGCCACGACATCACCGTCGTCGAGCCAGAAGGCACGGAACTCCTTGTCCTCCAGGCTTCCCCGCACGACGACCTCGTCCTCGGCGCTGGCGTGGCCGACGTACTCCATCCCGAGGTCGTACTGGTCGGTGAAGAAGTACGGCAGCTCCTCGTACTCCTCGTCGGCGCCGGCGAGGTTGTGCGCGGCGACCTTCGCCTGCTTGATCGCGGTGTCCCAGTGCTCGACCCGGATGCGGTGGCCGAGGCGTGGGTGCGCGTGGTTGGCGATGTCGCCGACGGCGAGGACCGACGGCACCGAGCTGCGCAGCCGCGAGTCGACGAGCACGCCGTTGTCGACGTCGAGCCCGCCGGAGTGGGCGAGCTCGACCCGCGGCTTGACCCCGATGCCGGCGACGACGAGGTCGGCGCCCTCGAGGTGCTCGAGGGTCACCTCGGTGCCCAGGCGGAGGTCGACGCCGTGCTCGCGGTGGAGGTCGGCGAAGACCTCGGCGACGGTGGGGCCGAGGACGCCGAGCAGGGGCAGCTCCGCGGTCTCGTACACGGTGACGTCCGAGCCGGCCGAGCGCGCCGCCGCCGCGACCTCGAGCCCGATCCAGCCGGCACCGACGACGACGACCTGCCGGCCCTTGCCGAAGGCCGCGCGCAGCCGGTCGGAGTCGTCCACGGTGCGCAGGTAGGCGACGGGCACCCCGGCGTCCTCGGCCACGTCGAGCACCCGCGGCGCCGCGCCCGTGGCCAGCAGCAGCCGCTCGTAGGTGAGGTCGCCGCCGGTCGTCGTGAGCACGTGCGCGTCGGTGTCGAGGCCGGTGGCGGTGACCCCGAGCCGCAGGTCGACGTCGTGCTCGGCGTACCACTGCGCCGGGTGGACGAGGGCCTTCTCGAAGGGGTCGTCGCCGAGGAGGTAGGCCTTGGACAGGGGCGGACGTTCGTACGGCGGGTGCTCCTCGGCCCCGACGAGCACCACCGCCCCCTCGTAGCCCTGCTCGCGCAGCTCGGTGGCGGCGGTCGCTCCGGCGAGCCCTGCTCCGACGATGACGATGGCCATGCCCCGAACGCTACGCGGACGCGGCGCTCCGTGCGGGAGGTTCGCTCCCGGGCGGGGCACGACGGCGGCGGTGGCTTCCGGGATGTGGGCGCGGCGTCCGGTCCGTGGACCGCTGGTTAGAGTTGGCGGACCAGCACCGCCACGTCCCGGGAGTTCCACCGTGCCCATCGTCGTCCAGAAGTACGGCGGCTCCTCGCTCGCCGACGCCGAGAGCATCAAGCGCGTCGCCAAGCGCATCTCGGAGACGAAGAAGGCCGGCAACGACGTCGTCGTCGCCGTCTCGGCGATGGGTGACACCACCGACGAGCTGCTCGACCTCGCCAAGGACGTCAGCCCGATGCCGCCGCCGCGCGAGCTCGACATGCTCATGACGGCCGGCGAGCGCATCTCGATGGCCCTCGTGCGATGGCCATCACCGACCTCGGCCACAGCGCCCGCTGCTTCACCGGCAGCCAGGCCGGCGTCATCACCGACAGCGTCCACGGCAAGGCCAAGATCATCGACGTCACGCCCGGCCGCATCACCGAGGCCCTCGGCAAGGGGCACGTCGTCATCGTCGCGGGGTTCCAGGGCGTCAGCCAGGACACCAAGGAGATCACCACCCTCGGCCGGGGCGGCACCGACACCACCGCCGTGGCGCTCGCCGCCGCCCTCGGGGCCGAGCGTCTGCGAGATCTACACCGACGTCGACGGCGTCTTCACCGCCGACCCGCGCATCGTGCCCACGGCCCGCAAGATCGAGCGGATCTCGGCCGAGGAGATGCTCGAGCTCGCCGCCTGCGGCTCCAAGGTGCTCCACCTGCGCAGCGTCGAGTACGCCCGCCGCTTCGACATCCCGATCCACGTCCGGTCGTCGTTCTCGCAGAAGACCGGCACCACCGTCACCGACCAGCCCGCCCCCGAAGGAGAGACCGTGGAAGCCCCGATCATCGCCGGCGTCGCCCACGACCGCAGCGAGGCCAAGGTCACCGTCGTCGGCGTGCCCGACCGCACCGGCATGGCCGCGAAGATCTTCGAGGCCGTCGCCGCGGCCGAGATCAACATCGACATGATCGTCCAGAACGTCTCCGCCGATCGAGACCGGGCTCACCGACATCTCGTTCACGCTGCCGAAGACCGACGGCCCGACGGCGGTGCAGGCGCTCCAGCGGATCCAGCCCGAGGTCGGCTTCAGCCAGGTGCAGTACGACGACCAGGTCGGCAAGCTGAGCCTCGTCGGGGCCGGCATGCGCTCGAACCCCGGTGTCTCCGCGACGTTCTTCGGGGCCCTCGCCGCGGCGGGCGTCAACATCGAGATGATCTCCACCTCCGAGATCCGGATCTCCGTCGTCACCCGCGACGAGCTGCTCGACGACGCCGTGCGCGCCGTGCACACCGCGTTCGGCCTCGACTCCACCGAGGGCGAGGCCGTCGTCTACGGGGGCACCGGCCGCTGACGTGACCTCCTCCACCGACACGCGCACCGACCGGCGTCCCGTCCTGGGGATCGTCGGCGGCACGGGGGCCGTCGGCGGCGTCGTCCTCCAGGTCCTGCCCATGCGCCGCCAGCACTGGGGCGAGCTGCGGCTGGCCGCCGGCGACGAGGACGTCGGGAAGGTCCTGCGGGTCGGCGACGAGGAGGTCACCGTCGAGGCCGTGACCCCGGAGTTCTTCGACGGCATCGACGTCGCGATCTTCGACATCCCGCCCGGCATCGCCCGCGAGTGGGTCGAGCTCGCCGCCGCCCGCGGGGTCGTGGCCATCGACAACAGCACCGTGTTCCGCACCGAGCCGGACGTCCCCCTCGTCGTGCCCGAGGTCAACCCGCACAAGGTCGCCGACCGGCCGCGGGGGATCATCGCCAACCCCGGCGCGACGGTGATGACGATGATCGACGTCCTCGCCGTGCTGCACGGGGGGTGGGAGCTCACCGAGCTCGTCGTGACGACCTTCCAGGCCGCCTCCGGCCTCGGGCGGGCCGGGATGACCCGGCTCCACGACGAGCTCGACGTCGTGCACGGCGACCGCGAGCTCGGCACCCGCCCGGGCGACGTGCGCCGGCTCGTCGAGCACGAGCTCGGCACCGACTCGCCGTTCCCCGCGCCGCTGGTGCTCAACGTCGTCCCGTTCGTCGGCCACCACGTCGGCGAGGGCTGGACCTCGGAGGAGACCAAGGTGCGCGACGAGACCCGCAAGATCCTCGACCTCCCCGACCTGCCCGTCTCGACGACCTGCGTCCGCGTGCCGGTCGTGTCGTCGCACTCGGTCACCGTCCACGCCTCGTTCGCCCGCCGGATCAAGGTCGAGGAGGCCCGCCAGGCGCTCGTCGAGGCGCCGGGGGTCGTCGTGCTCGACGACCCCGACGAGCCGGAGTTCCCGACCCCCAACGACGTCGTCGGGTCGGACCCGCGGTTCGTCGGCCGGCTGCGGCAGGCCCCGGAGGCCCCGACGACCCTCGACCTGTTCGTCTGCGGCGACAACCTCCGCAAGGGCGCGGCGCTCAACATGCTCCAGACCGCCGAGCTCGTCGCCGCCGACCTCTGACGACGGGCTCCGGGGCGTCGTCGTCGAGGTCGCAGGACACGCCGATCGGACCGACCTGACCGTCCGCACGTCCTGCACTCTCGACGCCGTCGCGCGGGCGCGCACGGTTCGACACGCGGGGTCGAGGGGGCCACGATGGCGCGGTGCACACCGCGCAGAGGGTGCTGCTCGGGGGTGATGTCCCTCCAGCTCGGCCTCCGCGTCCCCATGGTGACCGGGACCCCGCCCGGCGGCCCGTCCTTGCCAGAATGAGGGCGACGCCCCGTCCGCCCACGAAGGAGCCCGTCCCATGACCGTCCGCACCGTCGCCATGCTCACCGCCGGTGGCCTGGCCCCGTGCCTCTCGTCGGCCGTCGGCGGCCTCATCGAGCGCTACACCGAGGTCGCCCCCGACGTCCGGATCATCGCCTACGTCAACGGGTACGCCGGCCTGCTCAAGGGCGAGCACGTCGAGGTCACGCCCGAGGTGCGCGAGAAGGCGCACCTGCTGCACCGCTTCGGCGGCAGCCCGATCGGCAACAGCCGGGTCAAGCTCACCAACGTCGCCGACTGCGTGAAGCGCGGGCTCGTGCAGGAGGGCCAGGACCCCCTGCACGTCGCGGCCGAGCAGCTGACCGCCGACGGCGTCGACGTCCTGCACACCATCGGCGGCGACGACACGAACACGACGGCGGCCGACCTCGCCGCGTTCCTCCACGAGAACGACTACGAGCTGACGGTCGTCGGCCTGCCGAAGACCGTCGACAACGACATCATCCCGATCCGCCAGAGCCTCGGGGCCTGGACGGCCGCGGAGCAGGGAAGCCTGTTCGCGCAGAACATCATCGCCGAGCACAGCTCCAACCCCCGGATGCTCGTCGTCCACGAGGTCATGGGCCGGCACTGCGGCTGGCTCACCGCCGCGACGGCCGAGGCGTACCACCGCTGGGTCGGCGAGCAGGACTTCGTCCCCGCCATCGGCAACGACCCCCGGGCCTGGGACGTGCACGCCGTGTTCGTCCCCGAGCTCCCCATCGACATCGCGGGCGAGGGCGAGCGGCTGCGCGCCGTCATGGACGAGGTCGGCTGCGTCAACATCTTCCTGTCCGAGGGCGCGGGCGTCGCCGAGGTCGTCGCCGAGCTCGAGGCCGCCGGCCAGGAGGTGCCCACGGACCCCTTCGGCCACGTCCAGCTCGACAAGGTCAACCCCGGCGCCTGGTTCGCCAAGCAGTTCGCCGAGGTGCTCGGGGCGGAGAAGACGATGGTCCAGAAGTCCGGCTACTTCTCCCGGTCCGCCGCGGCCAACGACCGCGACCTCGCGCTCATCAAGGAGTGCACCGACCTCGCCGTCGACGCCGCGCTGCGCGGCGAGCCGGGCGTCATCGGTCACGACGAGGAGCGCGGCGACGAGCTGCGGCCGATCGAGTTCCCGCGGATCCGCGGCGGCAAGGCGTTCGACACCGACGCGGAGTGGTTCACCGGGCTCCTGGGGTCGATCGGGCAGTCGTGACGGGCCGTCGGCCGTGAGGGAGACGACCGGGCTCGTCGACGGGTGGTGGGTCGTCGTCGTCATCTACGCCGTCCTCCTTCTCGGACAACGACTCTGGCGCGCTCGACGGTGGGTTCCCCCGGAGTGGCCGGCGGCCGACTACGGGTGGAAGGTGACCCACCTGCACTGGGTGCCGTTCCACGTGCTCGACGCGGTCTTCGGCGTCGGGCTGGCGTTCGCCCTCGTCATCGCCTTCTTCGCGATCTGAGGGTGCCCGGGAGCACCCTGCGCGGTGGGCCCCACGGCTCGTCCGCCGGGGGCCCACCGCGGTCACGGGGCGCGGTGGCGCTCGTCCGTGGAGGGTGTGCACCGTCCCCTGCGACGGCCACGCGACCCAGCATGCCGGTCGCGGGACGCCCGGTCGGTAGCGCGCACCCCCCAGCCCGAGGTGGTGCCAGCACCACCCGGCGGCGCGGTGGGACCCGACGGACCGGGTGGTCACCCGTCGCGGTCGGGGTCGTGCGGGAACCACCCGGAGACGGTGGTGCCGGAACCGGGCCCGGACAGCACCTCCAGCCGCCCACCGGCGGACTGCACCCGGTCGCGCATGCCGGTGATGCCGTGGGCGGTCACGGTGCTCCACGATGTCGAACCCGCCGCCGTCGTCGGACACCCGGAACGACAGCTCGGTGCCGGGGTCGTCGTCGGCCGCCCGGACCGAGATGAGCGAGCCGCCGGAGTGCCGGTCGGCGTTCTGCATCGCCTCGAGGCAGCAGAAGTAGGCGGCGGCCTCGACGTCCGGGGGGTGCCGCCGGGTGAGGCTCGTCGACGTCGACGACGCAGGCGATGCTCGTCCGGCGGGCCGCGGCGGGCAGCGCCCCGGCCAGCCCGCGCTCGGCGAGCAGCGTGGGGTAGATGCCGTGGGCGAGGTCGCGCAGCTCGCGGATCGCGGTGTCCAGCTGGTCCTGGAGCCCGTGGGCGATGGCGCGGGCCCGCGCCGGGTCGGTGTCGAGGGCCCGGCCCAGCCGGCCGATGTCGACCGCGAGGGTGGCCAGCCGCTGCTGCGCCCCGTCGTGCAGGTCACGCTCGATCTCGCGGCGGGCCTCGAGGGCCGCGACGGCGAGCCGGGCGCGCGACTCCGTGAGCTCGCGGCGGCCGCGGGCCAGGCGCAGCACCGAGTCGCGGATCCCCAGGACGAGC
The DNA here is from genome assembly GCA_963752445.1 of uncultured Actinomycetota bacterium. Taxonomy (GTDB): domain Bacteria; phylum Actinomycetota; class Actinomycetes; order Actinomycetales; family Dermatophilaceae; genus Phycicoccus. The sequence goes on from CAVVYI010000028.1 coordinate 62,036, forward strand.
ACGGTCGCGACGATGACGGTGAAGACCCCCACGAGGACCCCCGGGACCGGCAGGTCGGGGTGGTCGGCGTCCCACGCGGCCCGCCGCGCCTCGCCGAGCGTGACGAGGACCCCGGTGAGCAGCACGGTCGTGCCGAGGAGGACGGTGCGGGTCCGGAGCCGGAAGGCGTCGGTGAGGATGAGCGAGGGCACGTGGAGGACGAGGAGGCCCACCGGTGTCGTGAACGGGGTCGACCAGGCGAGCGAGAAGGCCACCACCCACGTGGCCCCGACGGCGAGGAACGCGGCCTCGCGCAGCCGACCCCGCCCCGCGATGAGCACTGCCGCGCCGTACACGGTCCCGGCGAGGGCGAGGGCGATGACGACCGTGCGCAGCGACCGCGACGGACCGACCGCGCGGTCGAGCAGGGCCAGGCCCGCGGCCGAGCCCCAGATGGCGACGAGGTTGACGACGAGGTAGCTGCGCACCCGCTGGGTGGTCGTGCGGTCGAGGTGGGGGGCCTGCAGCACCTCGAGGACGCGGAGCCCGGCCACCGGCTCAGCGCCGCGCCGGGTCGGGCGCGGAGGCCCGGCGGCCCGTCCGTCCGCGAGGTAGAGCAGGACCGCCTTGACCCGCCGGTGCAGCGCGTCACCCGTCGGCAGGTCGAGCTTGGTGAAGATCGAGTTGATGTGCTTCTCGACCGCGCGCGAGGTGACGTGCAGCCGCGCGGCGATCGCGGAGTTCGAGGCGCCGGTGGCGATGAGCCCGAGCACCTCGCGCTCGCGCCCGGTGAGCCGGGCGACGGGTCCCTCCTCGAAGCGCATCCGGTGCCGCATGAGCACGTCGACGACGTGGGGGTCGATGACGCTCTCGCCGCGGCGCACCGCGGCGAGGGCGGCGACCAGCTGCTCGACGTCGGAGACCCGCTCCTTGAGCAGGTAGGCGCGCCCGGTGCTGCCGCCGGCCACGAGGGCCAGGGCGCCCTCGGCGTCGGCGTGCTGGGAGAGGACGACGACCCCGAGCCCCGGGTGCGTCGCCCGGAAGCGCTCGGCCGCCCGGATGCCCTCGTCGGTGTGCGTCGGGGGCATCCGGATGTCGGCGAGGACGACGTCGGGGCGGTGGTCCTCGACGGCGGCCAGCAGCTCGTCGAGGTCGCCGGCCTCGACCACCTCCGCGACCGCGTCGTGCTCGGCGAGGAGCGCGGCGAGGCCCTGCCGGAGCAGCGCACTGTCCTCCGCGAGGACGACGCGCATTCCTCCCATGGCGACATCGTAGGCAGGAGGCGCCGCCGCCCGTGGCCGGTCCGGTGAATCGGCCTTCCTCCCGCGGGCCGGCGACCGGCAGGATGGGCCCGATGCTCTCCGACCTCTTCCTCCTGCCGGAGGAGCGCGCCAACCCCCACACCCGCGTCGACGCCCACCACCCGCCGGGGGTCGCGTGGAGCACCGGCAACACGGTGCGCGCGCTCGTGCACGGGGCCCCCTACTTCGCCGAGCTGCACGAGCGCATCGGCGCGACCGGCGCGGGCGACCTCGTCCTACTTCGCCGACTGGCGGGGCGACCCCGACCAGCAGCTCACCGACGACCCCCGCGAGACCCTCAGCGCGACGCTCACGGCGGCGGCCCGCCGCGGCGTGCTCGTCCGGGGGCTGCTGTGGCGCTCGCACTGGAACCGCTTCGGCTTCCACTCCGAGAAGTCGCGCCTGCTCGGGGTCGAGGTCGACGAGGCGGGCGGGCAGTGCCTGCGCGACATGCGGGTCGCCCCCGGCGGGTCGCACCACCAGAAGTTCGTCGTCATCCGGCACGCCGACGACCCGTCGCGCGACATCGCGTACGTCGGCGGCATCGACCTGTGCCACAGCCGACGCGACACCATCGCGCACGAGGGCGACGCCCAGCGCCATCGCCATGCCGCAGGTCTACGGACGCCGGCCGGCGTGGCACGACGTGCACGCCGCGATCACCGGCCCGGCCGTGCACGACGTCGAGACGACCTTCCGCGAGCGGTGGGAGGACTCGACGCCGCTGACCCTCAACCCCGGCCGGTTCGCCTCCAGCCTCCTCCAGGGCGAGGACCTCGACCCCCAGCCGCTGCCCGAGCAGGCGCCCCCGCCGCCCGTCGTGCCCGACGGCCGGGAGGCCGTGCAGGTGCTGCGCACCTACCCCGACCTGCTGACCAAGGGGTTCGACTTCGCTCCCGACGGCGAGCAGAGCATCGCCCGCGGCAACGGCAAGGCGCTCGCGTCGGCGACCCGGCTGGTCTACCTCGAGGACCAGTACCTGTGGTCGGAGGAGGTCGGTCGCCACTTCGGCGAGATGCTCACCCGCGACCCCGAGCTGCACCTCATCGCGGTGATCCCCATCGCGCCGGACGTCGACGGCGCGGTCTCGCTCCCGGCCCAGCTGTACGGGCGGATGCTCGCGATGGACCTGCTGCTCGAGGCCGGGGGCGACCGGGTCGCCCTCTTCGGCCTCACCAGCCCGACCGGCTACCCGGTCTACGTCCACTCGAAGGTCTGCATCATCGACGACGTCTGGGCGAGCATCGGCTCGGACAACTTCAACCGGCGCTCGTGGACCAACGACTCGGAGATCTCGGTCGCCGTCCAGGACACCGCGGCCGACGCCGACCCCGCCCAGCGGTTCCCGCTGCGGCTGCGGCGGGAGCTCGTCGGCGAGCACGTGGGCCTCGACCCCGACGACGTGCCCGACGACCCGGCCGAGCTCTGGGACCTCATGGGCCGCACCGCCGACGCGCTGGACGCCTGGTACGGCGACGCAGGTCCGTCCCGGGGCCGGGTCCACATCCCTCGGCCGCGAGCACCCCTGCGGGGCACCGCGGTCCGCTGGCGGAGGCGGGCTGCGCCCGCCACAGGCACCCCGGGCGAGGAGCGGCCACCGGGTCGGCTGCGGCGGATCGGACCGCCCCGGCTGAGTCGGGGGCAGCGGCTCTGGGCGCCCCGGGTCTACGACCTGTTCGACCCCAACGGCACCCTCGTTGCGCGACGACGGGCTCGAGTCCCCGGGCTGACCGAGGGCGCGGTGGCGCCCCGCCGTGGAATCCACCGGATCGGAATCCGTGCTGGTCAGAACGGGGTTCGGTTTGTTAGCGTCGACGCCAGCAGGGTCCGAGGACGCCCGCCCGACCACCTGGACGGGGGCCTCGGTGACGACACAACGGCGACCCGTCAATGACGCTCTCGACACCACTTCGCCTCCATCACTGACACCGACATGCTGCACTCTGCAGGGGCGACGAGTGCACCGGTCACGGCCCTCCTCGGCGACGCCGCGACCGCGATCCTCCCTGCGTCCGTCCACCAGGGGGGTCGGTGCTGATGTCCGTTCTCGACCGGCCGCGCGAGTCGACGGCACCTCCGTCCGCGCCCCGTCCGGCCGGCCCCGGCGGCGACGCGCCGGTACGAGGGCCGTCCGGCGCACCGCGCCCGGGGCGCCTCCTCGCCCACCACGGCCGTGACCTGGCGCTGCTCGTGCCCCTCCTCGTCCTGGCGGCGGTGGTCCAGGGCACGGGGCTCGCCGACGCACCACGCCGCGGCACCGCCGAGGGCGCCCTGGTCGGCGAGGCCTGGGCCGTCCTGCACGGCGGCTCGGTGCACCCGACCCCGGTCGCCGGTACCCCTCCGCTCGCCGTCCTGCAGGTCGCGGGCTACGACGCCCTCACCGGCGCGCTGGGTCGCGCCTCCACCGCGGTCGCCGGGGCCCGTGAGCTCGTCCTCGGTCTGGGCCTCGTCGCCGCGGTCCTCCTCTGGGTGCTCGTCCGGCGGCTGCGTCGGCCCCGGTGGGCCGCGGTCCTCGCCGTGCTGCTCGCCACCGTGTCGCCGCTGGCCCTCGAGCTGCACCGCACGGTGTCGCCCGAGAACCTCGCCGCCCCGTGGGTCGTCGCGGCCGTGCTGCTCGTGCTGACCCCGGGACGTCGGCTGCCGATGCTCGTGACGGCGGCGGCGTGCCTCCTCGTCGCCGTGCTGACGGCCGAGACGGCGCTCCTCGTCCTGCCCCCGCTCGCCTGGGTGGCCTGGCGGCGCTACCCCGCGGGGAGGCACCGCACTGCGGTCGCGCTCGTGGCCACGCTGCTCGGCGCGCTCGGCACGTCGTACCTGGCGGTGTCGGTGGTGGGCGGCGGCGACGTGCGGGGCGGTCGGGCCGCCGGCCTGCTCGGTGGGGGTCTGCTCGACCCGGGCTCGCCCACCCGCGGCACCGCCGCCCACTGGTTCGACGTCGACCCCGTCCTCGTCGTGGCGACCCTCGGCGCCACCGTGCTCGCCCTCGCCCTCCGGCGGGTCCGCCCCCTGGCCGTCGGCACGCTGGTGCTGCTCGCCGTCCTGGCCGGCACGGGCTACCCGGCCGAGGCCCTCGGCGCGCTCCTGCTGCTGAGCGCCGCCATCCTCGTCCCGTCCGTCGCCACCGCGGTCCGGCGGCACCGGCCGACGCGGCTCTTCGGGCGCGACGTGCGGCGCAGTGGCGGGCTCGCGGCCGCCGGCGGCGCCGGCGTGCTCGTCGGGCTCGCCGCCACGACGTGGGCGGCCGCCCTGCCGGGCCTGCTCACCGGTGCGCCCGACCGGCCGCTCGTCGACGCCACGGCGTGGGTGGCCCGGGCGGTCCCCGCCGACGCCCGGCTGCTCACCGACGACGCCGCGTGGGTCGAGCTCGTCGGCCGGTCCGGCGCACCGGGCGTCGTCGTGCCCCTCACGGCCGCCCGCGGCGCCTCGACCGGCTCCGCCGCCGGCCCGCCCTTCGCGTGGGTCCTCTCGACCGAGGCGGTCCGCCGCGACCTGGCGACCCGGCCGGAGCTGGGTGCGGCCGTGCAGGGCGCGACCACCGCCGCGTCGTTCGGGGCCGGCACCGGTCGGGTCGACGTGCTGCGGGTGCCGGGGCCGCCCGAGCCGGCGGCCGTCGCGCCCGACCCGCCGGCCGAGGACCCCGAGCAGGTCCCCGTCGTCCCCGACCGCTCGGGCGCCGTGGCCGCCGGGCAGGCCCTGCTCGCCAACCCCGCGGTCAGCGTCAGCGACACCGCGACCGGCGTGCTCCTCTCCGGACAGGTCGACGACCGCGTCCTCACCCTCCTCGCGGTGCTCGCCGCCGACCACCGCCTGGCCATCGACGACTTCCCGGCGACCGGCAGCACCGACGGCCTCGTGCACGCGGTCCGCATCGCCGCCGTCGACGGCCGCCCGCTCCTGCGGGGCAGCGACGCGCTCGGCCGCCTCGAGGCGGTGCTCCGGGCCCAGCCGCCCCGCTCCCGTCCCACGACCTCCCTCGACCCGGCCGGCCTCACCGTGACCTTCGCGGAGCAGACGCCGTAGCCCGCACGACCCCAGGTCACCGCCGCAGGGGGCGGTGACCGCTCTCGAAAGTAGGCACCGATGTCCGACCACACGTCCCGCAGGGGGGCCGCGCTCCGCACGGTCCTCGCCGCCGGCGTCACGCTCCTCCTCGGTGCGCTCGCCGCCGGCCCGGCGACGGCCGCAGCGGTGGCCGTCCCCGCGGCCGTCCCCAAGGCCGTCGTCTGGGTCCGCGCGGCGCACCTCGTGCCCGAGGTGGGCACGATGACGATCCGGCTCGTCCCGTTCGCGGGGTCCGCCCTCTCCGACGTCCCCTCGAGCGGGGTCCCCGAGGCACAGGCCGACGGCACCACGAGGGTGCTCGAGCCGGCCGTCGGGTACGGCGGGGTCGGCGAGTACCGGCAGATCCCGGCCGGTCTCTACGCCGTGACGGTCCGGCCGGTCGGTGCCTCCACCGACACCGCGCCCGGTCATCACCGGCACCTTCCTCGCCAAGCCGAGCACCGCCGTCACCCTCGCCGCCCTCGGGTCGAAGACCGACCCGCGGATCGACGCCATCTCCGACGACTGCGACGCCCCGCCCGCCGGTGAGGCGCGGGTGCGACTGCTGCCCGCCCTCCCGGGTGCCACCGCGACCACCGTCGTGGCCACGGGCGGCCCGACCCTCGCCGAGGACGCCCCGTTCGGCACCCCCACCGAGTACGCGCCCGTCCCGAAGGGGCGCTGGGACCTCACCGTGACCACGACGGGCGGGCCCACCGCAGGGACCCCGGCCTCGGCGAGCGTCACGGTCGCGAGCATGGGCGTGTACACCGTCTTCGTGCTCGTCCGACGGGGCCGGCGGGGTCATGCTCAAGCCCGTCGCCGACGCCCAGGGTGCCGCCGGGCCGCCGACCTCCGGCGTGCAGACCGGTGGCGGGGGCATGGCCGCGCGTCCGCTCGACGCCCGCCTCCTCGGTGGGCTCGGGGTCGCCGGCGCCGGTGCCGTCGTGCTGCTCGCCCTCGTGCTGCGCCGCCGCCCGGTGGGGGTCGTCGCCCGGTGAGGTCGCGCAGCCGGGTGGTCGCCGGGGTGGCCACGCTCGCGGTCGTCGGCGGGCTCACCGTCGCCGCCGTGGCCGTGGCCCACCCCGAGCGCGCCCGGCTGCCCGGCGCCGCGGCGGTCGCGTCGGCGGCCGCGGAGCCCCCGTCCACCCCGACCCCCTCGTCGTCGCCGACCGGCTTCGCCACCCTCGCTCCCGAGGACCTGCCGACCCCCGACGTGCCGGACGCCTCCGTGGTGCACCGGGTCGGGCCCCAACGACGCCTCGGCCCCGGTGCCCATCTCCGGGCGGACCACCCCCCGGGGCGACCAGCCGGTCGAGGTGCGCATCCCGGCCATCGGCGTCGACTCGCGCCTCGTCGAGCTGGGCATCGACGACCGACGGGACGATGGAGGTGCCCACGCGACTTCGGCCGGGCCGGCTGGCTCGTCGACGCGCCCGCACCGGGGCAGCGCGGACCCGCCGTCATCGCGGGCCACGTCGACTCCCGCGACGGACCGGCGGTCTTCTACCGGCTGCACGAGCTCGAGCCGGGCGACGAGGTCGAGGTCGTCCAGCGGGACGGTGACGTCCTCACCTTCACCGTCCGCTCGCTGCGGAGCTTCGCCAAGGACCACTTCCCCACCGAGCTCGTCTACGGGCCCGCCCCGGGTCCGGTGCTGCGGCTCATCACGTGCAGCGGCGAGGTCGACCCCGTGAGCGGGCACTACGTCGACAACACGGTGGTCTTCGCGTCCTGACGCGCCCCGGTCGGGTTCGGTCCGGCGCCGGCGGTGTGGGATTCTGGGTGGCCGAGCCCGCCGTCCCCGTCGCGAAGGAACCCTGCGTGCCCCCCGAGGCCCCCGCCCCCGACGTCCGCCCGGTCATCCTCGGCGGCGACATCACGGCGTACTCGCTCATCCGCACCTTCCACGCCGCGTACGGCGTGCGGCCGATCGTCGTGAACATGAGCACGAGCGGGCCGGTCGGGCTGTCGACGCTCTGCGACCACGTCTACGTCGAGGGGTTCGAGCGGCCCGAGGTCTTCCTCGAGGCGGTCGAGCGCGTCGGGCGCGAGCACGGCGGCGAGGGGAAGCCGCCGCTGCTGCTCGTCGCCACCGGCGACTGGTACGTCGAGATGGTCGTCGAGCACAAGGAGCGCCTCGCCGCCTGGTACACGATCCCGTACATCGACATCGACCTGCTCCGGCGGATCGTCCGCAAGGACGTCTTCTACGGGATCCTCGACGAGGTCGACGTGCCGCACCCGCGCACCGTCGTCGTCGACATGGCGACCGACGCGGGGGAGGAGGCCGACCTGCCCTTCGACTTCCCCGTCGTGGCCAAGCCCGCCGACAGCTCGGCGTACCACTACGCGCCGTTCGAGGGCAACGACAAGGTCTTCATCTGCCAGACGCCCGACGAGCTCGCCACGGTGCTGCGCCGGGTGCGGGCCAGCCCGCTACGACGGCAGCTTCCTCCTCCAGGAGTTCGTGCCCGGCGACGACACGAACATGCGGGTGCTCACGTGCTACTCCGACCGGCACGGCACGGTCCGCTTCGGCTCGGTCGGCCACGTCCTCCTCGAGGAGCACCACCCCCTCGCCATCGGCAACCCCGCGGTGATCATCACGACCGAGGCCGACGAGGTCGTCGAGCAGGCGGCCCGCTTCCTCGAGCACATCGGCTACGTCGGGCTTCTCCAACTTCGACCTCAAGTACGACCGCCGCGACGGCACGTACAAGTTCTTCGAGGTCAACGTGCGGCTCGGCCGCTCGAACTTCTACGTGACGGCGAACGGGTACAACGTCGCCGAGTGGTACGTGCGCGACTGGGTGCGCCACGAGCCGATGGAGGGCGCTGACCATCGCCCGCGGCGAGCACCTGTTCGCGTTCGTCCCGAAGTACGTCGTGCGGCACTACGTGCTCGACGAGGGCCTGCGCGCCAAGGCCCTCGGCCTGATGCGCGCCGGGCGCTCCAGCGACCCCAACGTCTACCCGCCCGACCTCACCCCGAAGCGCCGGCTCTACAACGCGCTCTACCACCTCAACCACGTCCGCAAGTTCCGGCAGCACTTCGTGGACCGCCGATGACCTCCGCCCCGCCCGAGGTCCCCGTGCCCGGCCAGCCCGGCGGCGTGCTCGGCGGCATCGGGCCCGGCCGCCACCGTGTACTTCCTCCAGCGGGTCGTCGAGCTCACCGACGCCGCCCGCGACCAGGACCACGTCGACCTCCTCGTCTGGCAGCACGGGTCGATCCCCGACCGCACCGGCTTCCTCCGGGGGCGCAACGAGAGCCCGGAGCCGGCCCTCGTCGCCGACGCCGTCGCCCTCGAGCGGGCCGGCGCGCGCTTCATCGCGATCCCGTGCAACACGGCGATCGTCTGGGTCGAGCAGATGCGGGCCGCCGTCGGCATCGAGGTGCTCGACACCGTCGACGAGACCGTCGCCGCGGCGCGGGCCGCCGTGCCCGGGCTGCACCGGGTGGGCCTGCTCGCCACCGACGGCACGCTCGAGCAGGGCACCTACGCCCGGGCCGCCGCAGGCCGCGGGCGCTCGAGCTGCGTCGTCCCCGAGCCGGACGTCCAGGCCCGCGTCATGGCGGCCATCTACGACGGGGTCAAGGCCGGCAACCCGGTGCCGCGCGCGGAGCTCGACGCGCTCGTCGCCCACCTCACCGACCGCGGCGCCGAGGCCGTGCTGCTCGGCTGCACCGAGCTGTCGGTGCTGCGCGGGCAGCTCGGGCTCGACGACCCCCGGGTCGTCGACTCCATCGACTCCGTGGCGCGGGCGACGATCCTGCGGGCCGGCGGGCGGCTGCGCGGCTGAGCCCGGCCCCGGCCGGCCGCTCAGGCGAGGTCGCGCAGGCGCTGGGCGACCGCCTCCGGCCGGGTGTCGGTGACCCACCCGCCGACGCCGCTCTCGGAGCCGGCGAGGTACTTGAGCTTCCCCGGCCCCCGCAGCACCGACATCACCTGGAGGAACAGGCGCGACACCTCGCGCCCGGTGCGGGCGGGTGCCTGGTGCCACGCCGCGATGTACGGCAGCGGCACGGGCTCGCCGTCGGCCACGTGGTAGCGGTCGAGGCGGCCCAGCAGCTCGAGGTAGACCGTCGCGAGCTCGTCACGCTCGGCGTCGTCGAGGGCGGCGAGGTCGGGCACGTCGCGGTGCGGGGCGAGGTGCACCTCGACGCGGCCACCGGGCCGCGTAGGGGACGTAGGCCGTCCAGTGCTCGCCGGTGAGGACGACCCGCGAGCCGTCGGCCCGCTCGGCCTCGAGGAGGTCGGCGCCGAGCAGCCGACCGGTCCGCGCGTGGTGCTCCGTGGCCCGGGCGAGGATCTCGGCCGTGCGCGCCGGCACGTAGGGGTACCCGTACACCTGGCCGTGCGGGTGGTGGAGGGTCACCCCGATCTCCTGGCCGCGGTTCTCGAAGCAGAACACGTGGGCGACGTCGGGGTCGGCGCCGAGCTCGGTGGTGCGGTCGGCCCACACGTCGACGACGGTCCGCACCCGCTGCGGGCTGAGGGCCGCGAACGTCGACTCGTGGTCGCTCGTGAAGCAGACGACCTCGGTGCGGCCCAGCGGCCGGGGCGTGGAGGTACCCCTCCGGGGCCGCCACGTCGTCGTCGGCCACGGGCGCGTACGAGGGGAACCGGTTCTCGAACACCACGACGTCGTAGTCGGCGTCCGGGACCTCCGAGGGCACGCTGCCGCGGCCGGTGGGGCAGAGGGGGCACTCGTCCGCGCGGCGGGAGGAAGGTGCGGTTCATCCGGTGGCCGGCCACCGCCACCCAGTCGCCGACGAGCGCGTCGAAGCGGATGTGGCCGGCGGCGGCGCGGGGCCCGAGGTCCCGGGTGTCGACGGCCGTGCGCTCCGGGGCGCCGGGGGTGTCGTCGAAGTAGATGATCTGGCGCCCGTCGGCGAGCCGTCCGACGGTGCGGCGCACCTCGTGCGCCACCCTCATCCGGCGTCCTCGGTGCGCACCCCGCGCGGCCGCGCCCCGACCGGCTGGGCGAGCACGAGCTGCTCGACCGTCTCCTCGAGCACCGTCCGGGCCCGCGCGGGGAGGCCGGCGTCGGTGATGAGGGTGTCGACGTCCTCGAGGGCCATGAAGGTCGAGAGCCCGACGATGCCGAGCTTGCTGCGGTCGGCGAGCACGCACACCGTGCGGCTGGAGCGCACGAGGGCCCGGTTGGTCTCGGCCTCGACGAGGTTCGGGCGTGGTGAGGCCCGGCGTCGCGGTCGATGCCGTGGGCGCCGAGGAACAGCCGGTCGACGTGCAGGCCCTGGAGGGCGGTGACCGCGACCGGCCCGACGAGCGCGTCGGACGGCGTGCGCACCCCCCCGGTGAGGACGACGACGTGGCCGGCGGCCTCGGACTCGTGGAGCAGCTGGGCGACGGGCACCGAGTTCGTCACGACGGTGAGCTGGGGCACCGACCGGATGGCCAGGGCCAGCTCGTAGGTCGTCGTGCCGGCGGAGATGCCGATCGTCGCGCCGGGCTGGACGAGGCGGGCGGCCTCCTGGGCGATGGCCTGCTTCTCCGCGGTCATCAGGGTCGACTTGGCCGTGAAGCCCGGCTCGTCGGTGGCCCGGGGCTGGGCGGCGACCGCCCCGCCGTGCACCCGCTCGAGCAGGCCCTCGCGGTCGAGCCGCTCGATGTCGCGGCGCACCGTCATGTCGGAGACGGCGAGCTGCTCGACGAGCTCGGACACGCGGGCGGCGCCGTGCTCCTCGACGATGGCGAGGATGGCGGCGCGGCGCTGGCTCGCGAGCACGTCAGCCCTCCCGGACCACGGCGACGGATGCGGGCGGGGACGACGGTGACCGGCCCGACGTCGGTGCCCGCGACGAGGTCGTGGCCGGCGGCCTCGACCTCGCAGTCGTCGTCCGTGTGGTTGAGGACGAACAGCCACGAGCCGGTGTCGGAGCGCCGCCGCACGACCTCGACGCCGGGCGGCACCTCGGCGGTCCGCGCGACGCCGGCCTCGCCCGACCACCCGGTCGAGGAGGCGGCCGAGGGTGGCGTCGTCGGGCAGCGTGCCGAGGTACCAGGCGACGCCGTCGCCGACCGGCCGGCGGGTGGCGGCCGGGCGGCCGGCCAGCGGTCCGTCGGCGAGGGTGAGCACCGGCTCGGCGCCGCGGAGGCGGACGTCCTCGGACCAGACCGTGCCGTGCCCGCCCCCGTCGAGGCCGACCTGCTCGCCGACCCGCAGCGGGAAGAACTCCTCGACGCGCACGCCGAGCAGCTCGCGGAAGGCACCGGGGTAGCCGCCGAGCCGCACGTGGTCGTCGGGGTCGACGATGCCCGAGAAGTACGTGACGAGGACGTGCGCGCCGCCCTCGGCCGCGGCGGCGACGGCGGCCGCCGCGGCGTCGGACACGAGGTAGAGGGTGGGGACGACGACGACCCGGTAGCCGGTGAGGTCGGCGTCCGGGTGCACGACGTCGCAGGTGACCCCCCGGTCGCGCAGCAGCCGGTGCACGGTGTGGGCGGCCGTGGCGTAGTCGAGCTCCGCCGAGGGCATGCACGGCCCCGCGACGGCCCACGCGGCCTCGTAGTCCCAGAGCAGGGCCACCTCGGCCTCGACCCGCGAGCCGACGACCTCGCCGAGCCGCGCCGCGACGGCCCCGAGCTCGCAGACCTCGCGGAAGCGGTCGCTGTCCTCCCCGGCGTGCGGCACGAGGGCCGAGTGGAACTTCTCGGACCCGGCCCGCGACTGCCGCCACTGGAAGAAGCCGAGCGCGTCCGCGCCGCGGGCCACGTGGGTGAGCGAGTCGAGGACGGTCTCGCGCGGCGGCTTGGCCGGGTTGACCGGCTGCCAGTTGACCGCGCTCGTCGAGTGCTCCATGAGCATCCACGGCGCGCCGCCGGCGATGCCCCGGGTGAGGTCGCCCGCGAACGACAGCTCGGCGCGGGGGTGCTCGAGGGCGTCGACGACGTAGTGGTCGGTGCTCACGACGTCCTGGTGCGGCGCCCAGTCGTGGTAGTCGAGGAGCCGGAAGTGGTCGAGGGTCATGAAGTTCGTCGTGATCGGCACCCCGGCCGAGTGCCGGCGGATGACCTCGCACTCGGCCCGGTGGAAGTCCAGCAGCGTGTCGGACCCGAACCGGTGGTAGTCGAGCACGTGCGTCGGGTTGTTGAAGGCCGTCGACAGCCGCGGCGGGCAGGACCTCGTCCCAGTCGCCGTAGCGCTGGCTCCAGAAGGCCGTCCCCCACGCGTCGTTCAGGGCGTCGAGGGAGGCGTACCGCTGCTCGAGCCAGCGGCGGAACGCGTCGGCACAGGTGTCGCAGTAGCAGGGCAGGTTGTGGCAGGCGTACTCGTTCGAGACGTGCCACATGGCCAGGGCCGGGTGGTCGTGGTAGCGCTCGGCGATCCGGTCGGTGAGGGCGAGGGCGAGGTCGCGGTAGAGCCGCGAGGAGGGGCACCAGGCCTGCCGGCTGCCCGGCCAGAGGGTGTGGCCCTCCCGGTCGACGGGGAGGATCTCGGGGTACGCGGTGCTCAGCCACGGGGGTGGGGTGGCCGTCGCGGTCGCGAGGTCGACGGCGATGCCGTGGTCGTGGAGCAGCCCCATGACCTCGTCGAGCCAGCCGAACTCGTACTCGCCCTTCGTCGGCTCGAGCCAGGACCACGAGAACACCCCGAGGGTGACGAAGCTGACGCCGGCCTCGCCCATGAGGCGCATGTCGTCGGCCCAGACCTCGCGCGGCCACTGCTCCGGGTTGTAGTCGCCGCCGAAGGCGATGCGGTCGTCGGGCCATGGACGCATGGCGGACAGTGTGTTGCGCGAAGTCAACATCTGTCAACAGATACCAACAACGGACCGGTGACCGGGGTGCGGATGCCGGGCTGGAGCGCGAACTCGCCCGTCCGTGTGCCGAATCGTGATGTCAAAGGTCGCCCTGACCCCTTGACAGCGGCCCGGGCGCTCTCCAGACTCTCCGGCACAGGATGTTTGTTTCTGATCGAAGTTGTCAGAAACGCCCGTCGTCAAAGGAGACACCATGGCCCGCCCTGCCTCGCGCGAGAACCGTCTTGCGAGCACCGTCCCCGCGTCCGTCAGCGGCATCGACCGCCGGTCCCTGCTCTTCGGCGCCGGCGCCGTGCTCGGCGGCTCGGCCCTCCTCGCGGCCTGTGGCGCCGACAGCCCGTCGTCGTCCTCGTCCGGTGGGGCGTCCGCCAAGGCCGGGCCCGGTGAAGTTCGGCATCAACGAGGCCAAGGGGTCCGGGCCCGGCGTACGAGCGCCTCGCCGCCATCGCCGACGCGTACACGAAGAAGACGGGCGCCACGGTCTCGGTCAACGCCGTCGACCACAACACCTTCCAGGAGAGCATCACCACCTACCTCCAGGGCACCCCCGACGACGTCTTCACCTGGTTCGCCGGCTACCGGATGGCCCAGTTCGCCGAGGCCGGGCAGATCACCGACATCAGCGACGTGTGGCCCATCGACGGCCTCGGCGACGCCTTCAAGAAGGCCTCCACGGCCGACGACGGCAACCAGTACTTCGTGCCGGTCAGCTACTACCCGTGGGCCGTCTTCCACCGCAAGTCGGTCTTCGAGAAGAACGGCTGGACCCAGCCGACGACGATGGACGAGCTCACCGCCCTCATGGACGAGATGAAGGGCAAGAAGATCACCCCCTTCGCCTTCGCGGCCAAGGACGCCTGGGCGCCGATGGGCACCTTCGACATCCTCAACATGCGGATCAACGGCTACGACTTCCACATGGAGCTCACCAAGGGCAAGCAGAAGTGGGACAGCGCCGAGGTCCGCAAGGTCTTCGAGACCTGGAAGACCCTCCTGCCCTACCACCAGGAGAACTCCCTCGGCCGCACCTGGCAGGAGGCCGCCACCTCGATGGCCAAGGGCGAGTGCGGCATGTACCTGCTCGGCACGTTCGTCGTCGACGGCGTCCCCACCGACGCCCAGGAGGACCTCGACTTCTTCACCTTCCCCGAGCTCGACGCCAGCATCGGCGCCGACGCCCTCGACGCCCCGATCGACGGCTTCTGCGTCGCCGAGGGCGGCCAGGACCAGGAGGCGGCCAAGGCCTACATCAAGTGGCTCGGCAGCGCGGAGGCCGCGGACGCCGGCAACAACGGGGCCTCGGCCCCCTTCATCGCGGCCAACTCCAACGCCAGCACCGAGAAGTACGGTGCGCTGCAGAAGAAGTCGGTGGAGGTCGTCCAGAACGCGAAGTCGATCGCCCAGTTCCTCGACCGCGACACCAACGCCGACCTGGCGAACACGGTGATCACCGCGTCGCTCCAGGACTTCATCAAGAACCCGGGCAACATCGACTCGATCACCACCTCCATCCAGGAGCAGGCCGCCTCGATCCTCGGCTGAGGCGGGACCGGGAGAGCACCATGGCGACGGCGACGGCACGACGGCGGCGGACCGGACGGATCGAGAGGAGGCGGAGCACGCGCGACCGGCTGGTCGTCGGTGCCATGGTCGGCGTGCCGACGGTGCTCGTCGTGTGGCTGGTCTGGCTGCCGGCGCTGGGCTCGGTGCTGCTCTCCTTCACCAAGTGGAACGGCTTCAAGTTCAGCGCCATCAGGTGGGTCGGGACGAAGAACTACGTCGACATCACGACGATCTACCCGCCCTTCTGGCCGGCCATCCGGCACAACATCATCTGGCTGGTCTTCCTCTTCGTCCTGCCGACCATCCTCGGCGTGCTGCTGGCCGTCGTGCTCGACCGCGAGATGTGGGGAAGCCGGTTCTACCAGACGGCGTTCTACCTCCCCGTCGTCCTCTCGCTGGCCCTCGTGGGCTTCATCTGGCAGCTGTTCTACTCGACCGACCAGGGCCTCATCAACGAGGTGTTCGGCTCGAGGATCGACTGGTACGGCGACCCCGACGTGAACCTGTGGGCGGTGCTCGTGGCGACCGCCTGGCGGCACACCGGCTACATCATGCTCATCTACCTGGCCGGGCTGAAGGGCGTCGACGGCACGCTCCGCGAGGCGGCGGCCGTCGACGGGGCCAACGAGGTCAAGACGTTCTTCAACGTCATCTTCCCGGTGATGCGACCGATCAACATGATCGTCCTCGTCATCGTCGTCATCGAGTCGCTGCGGGCCTTCGACCTCGTGTGGATCGTCAACAAGGGTCGCAACGGCCTCGAGCTCATCTCGGCGCTGGTGTCGCAGAACGTCATCGGTGAGGCGACCCGCTACGGCTTCGGCTCCGCGCTGGCCGTCATCATGATGGTCATCTCGTCGGTGTTCATCACGATCTACCTACGCATCGTCTTCCGGGAGGAGCGCCGATGAGCGCCACGACAGCCCCGCCCGCCCCGGTCCAGACCACGGTCGTCCGCGAGCGGGGGCCCGGCGGCGGTGTCCTCAACCGCCGCCGCGGCAAGGTGGCGACCGGCATCATGCTCGTCCTGGCCGTCATCTGGCTGTTCCCGCTGCTCTGGGCGCTGTACAACTCGTTCCGCAACTACTCGTACACGCAGACCAACGGCTACCTGTCCTTCGGCGGCTGGACCCTCGACAACTACAAGGAGGCGTGGAGCCGGGGCAACTTCGGGCTGCACTTCAAGAACTCGCTGCTCATCACCGTCCCCGCGGTGGCCCTCACCCTGTTCCTGTCCTCGCTCGTCGCCTTCGTCCTCGCGCGGTTCTCGTACCGGTTCAACCTCACCCTCCTCGGGATCTTCCTCGCGGCCAACCTGCTGCCGCCGCAGGCCCTGCTCATCCCCGTCTTCCGGATGTTCAAGGAGATCCCGCTCCCCATGTTCCTCAGCTCGAGCGGGTCGATGCTCAACAGCTTCTGGGCGCTGATCCTCGTCAACACCGCCTTCCAGCTGGGCTTCTGCACGTTCGTGCTGAGCAACTACATGAAGACGCTGCCGCACGAGATCTACGAGTCGGCCGAGCTCGACGGCGCGAGCGTGTGGCGCCAGTACTGGCAGCTGACCATGCCGCTCGTCCGTCCGGCACTGGCCGCCCTGGCCACCCTCCAGGTGACGTGGATCTACAACGAGTTCTTCTGGGCCACCGTGCTCCTCTCGCGCGGCGACAAGTACCCGGTGACGAGCGCGCTGAACAACCTGCGCGGGCCAGTTCTTCGCCGACACCAACCTCGTCGCCGCGGGCTCGATCATCGTCGCGCTGCCCGTCCTCGTCGTCTTCTTCGCCCTCCAGAAGCAGTTCGTGTCCGGGCTGACCCTGGGGTCGACCAAGGGATGACGGCGCCACCCACCGTCCTGCGGGGCGGCGGTGCGGCCCTCGTCCTCGCCGCGGACGGCGACGGCCTCCCCGCCGTCCTGCACTGGGGTGGCGACCTCGCCGACGCCGACGTCGCCGACCTCGCCCTCCTGCGCGACCGGCCCGTCGCGCACAACGCCCTCGACGACGTCTGGGACCTCACGGTGCTGCCGACGGCGGCCGACGGGTGGCTCGGCACACCGGGGTTCGCCGCCCACCGCGGGGGAGGGGCGAGCGCCCACCGCTGGACGTCCCGCACCGAGGGCGGTGGGCACCGGGCGGTCGTCCGGGCCGAGTCGTCGTCCACCGGCGTGGTCGTCGACCAGGTCTTCGTGCTCGACGAGCACGGGGTCCTCACCGTCACCGCGAGCGCCACGAACACGGCCGGCGACGGAGCGCCCCTCGACGTGGCGGCGCTGCGCACCCTGCTCCCGCTGCCGGCCCGCGCCGAGGAGGTGCTCGACCTCAGCGGCCGGTGGCTGCGCGAGCGGTCGCCGCAGCGGCACGCCCTCGCCGACGGCGCCCTGGTCCGCACCGGGCGCCGCGGCCGGACGGGCCACGACGCGACGCTGCTGCTCACCGCGGGCACGGCGGGCTTCGGCTTCCGCCACGGGGAGGTCTGGTCGGTGCACGTCGCCTGGAGCGGCAACCACGAGCACCTCGTCGAGCGGCTGCCCGAGGGGGCCGGTGCCCACGCCGTCGGTCATCGGCGGCGGGGAGGCGCTGTCGCCCGGTGAGGTCCGCCTCGCGGCCGGGCGAGCGCTACGAGGCCCCCGCGCTCGTCGCGGTCTGGTCGCCGGACGGGCTGGACGGTGTCACCAACCGCCTGCTGCGCCACCAGCGCTCGGGCGAGGACTACCGGGCCGCCCGGCCCCGGCCGCTCGTGCTCAACACGTGGGAGGCGGTGTACTTCGAGTCCGACCTCGACCACCTCACCCGGCTGGCCGACACCGCCGCCTCGATCGGCGTCGAGCGGTTCGTCCTCGACGACGGCTGGTTCGGCTCCCGGCGCGACGACACGCCGGGGCCTCGGCGACTGGCAGGTCTCGGGCGAGGTGTGGCCCGAGGGCCTCGGCCCCCTCGTCGAGCACGTCACCGGCCTCGGGATGGAGTTCGGGCTGTGGTTCGAGCCCGAGATGGTCAACCTCGACTCCGACCTGGCCCGCGAGCACCCCGACTGGGTGCTCGGGCCCGGCGGCCGGGCCCACCGGCGCCCTCGCGCCACCAGCACGTCGTCGACCTGGCCAACCCCGAGGCCTTCGCCCACCTCCTCGAGGCGATGAGCGGGCTCGTCGCCGAGTACGGCATCGCCTTCGTCAAGTGGGACCACAACCGCGACCTCCACGAGGCCGTGCGCACCGACGCCTCGGGCACCGACCGGCCGGCCGTCGGTGCCCAGACCCGCGCCACCTACCGGCTCATGGACGAGCTGCGCCGGCGGCACCCGGACCTGGAGATCGAGTCGTGCTCCAGCGGCGGGGCGCGGGTCGACCTCGGCGTCCTCGCCCGCACCGACCGGGTGTGGACCTCCGACTGCAACGACGCCCTGGAGCGGGTCGCCATCCAGCGCTGGACGGGCCTGCTCGTCCCGCCCGAGCGGATGGGCACCCACGTCGGGCCGCCGCGGGCCCACTCGACGCACCGCGACCTCGACCTGTCCCTGCGGATGCTCGTCGCGCTCGGTGGCCACGCCGGGCTCGAGTGGGACGTCACGACGTGCTCGGAGGCCGAGCTGGAGGCGCTGCGGGCGTGGAGCGGGCTGTACCGCGAGCTCCGGCCGCTGCTGCACACCGGCGACGTCGTGCGGTCCGACCACCCGGACCCCGCGCTCGTCGTCGGCGGGGTGGTGGCTCCCGACCGCTCGGCCGCCGTGCTCACCGTCGTCCAGGTCGCCACCGGCCGCGGGGTGACGCCGGGCGCGGTGCCGCTGCCCGGCCTCGACCCCGACCGCCGCTACCGGGTCCGGGTGCGACCGGAGGCGGGGCTGCCGGAGACGGTGCAGACGCGCGGGCCCGCGGTGGGTCGAGGAGGCGCTGGCCGACGGGGTCGTCGTCTCCGGCCGGGTGCTCGGCACGGTCGGGCCTGCCGCTGCCGGTGCTCGCGCCCGGCCCAGGGCCTGCTGCTGCACCTCACGGCGGAGTGAGCGCTCGTTAGGGTGGCCGGATGAGCACCCGCCCGCAGCCGGCCTGGCTGGCGAACTCGGTCCTGTACCAGATCTACCCGCAGTCCTTCGCCGACGGGAACGGCGACGGCATCGGCGACCTCGCCGGCGCCCTCGAGCACCTCGACCACCTCGCGTGGCTCGGCGTCGACGCCCTGTGGTTCAGCCCCCTGTTCGCCTCGCCGTTCGCCGACGCCGGCTACGACGTGAGCGACTACCTCACCGTCGCACCGCGGTACGGCACCAACGACGACCTCGTGGCCTTCGTCGACGCGGCGCGCAGCCGGGGCATCCGCGTCCTCCTCGACCTCGTCGCCGGCCACACGAGCGACCAGCACCCGTGGTTCCGGGAGTGGGCGGACGACCCGGCCGACCACCGCTACATCGGCAACGAGCGGGTCGGCCGGCCGGCCGGCATCTGGTGCCCGGTGCCCGGGCGCCGCGGCGGCTACTACCAGCTGAACTTCTACCCGTGCCAGCCGGCACTGAACTTCGGCTACGCCCGGCCCGACGCCGCCGAGCCGTGGCGCGACCCGGTCGACGGCGAGGGCCCGCGGGCCAACCGGCAGGCGCTCAAGGACGTCATGGCCCACTGGTTCGACCTCGGCATCAGCGGCTTCCGGGTCGACATGGCCGCCTCGCTCGTCAAGGACGACCCGGGCCACGTCGAGACCGGCCGGCTCTGGGGCGAGATGCGCGAGTGGCTCGACACGACCTACCCGGACGCCGCACTCCTCTCCGAGTGGGGCGACCCCGCCGTGTCGGTCCCGGCCGGCTTCCACGCCGACTTCTTCCTCCACTTCGGGCAGCCCGCGCTCCGCTCGCTCTGGTACACCGGTGTCGGCACGGTCGAGACGTCCTGGCAGCACGACGGGCGCTACTTCTTCGACCCCGAGGGCAGCGGTTCGATGGAGGTGTTCCTGCGCGAGTGGCGCCGGGCCACGGAGGCCATCGGGGTCGACGGTGGCCACGTCGCCCTGCCGACGGCGAACCACGACTTCGCCCGGCTCGTCTGCGGGCCGCGCACCCGCGAGATGGTCGGGCCGGCGTTCGCGTTCGTGCTCACCTGGCCGTCGCTGCCGACCGTCTTCATGGGGGACGAGATCGGGATGCGCTACGTCGAGGACCTCCCCGACAAGGAGGGCAGCATCCTCCTCGGCACGAACAACCGGACGGGGTCGCGGACCCCGGTCCAGTGGGAGCCGGGCCCGGGCGCCGGCTTCTCGACGGCGCGCGAGGACGACTTCTACCTCCCGCTCGACCCCTCGCCGGACCGTCCCGACGTGGCGACCCAGCGGGCCGACGAGGGCTCGCTGCTCCACCTCGTCCGGCGGCTCGTCGCCCTCCGTCACGAGACCCCGGCGCTCCAGCCCGCGGGGAGCCTCGAGGTCCTCACCGAGGGCTACCCCTTCGTGTACGTGCGCGGCGGGACCCACCTCGTCGTCGTCAACCCGCGCCGCGAGCCCGCGACGGCGGACCTGCCGCAGGACTGGTCCGGGGCCCGTGGCCTCGAGGTGGAGGGCGTGCGTCTCGAGGCCGGGCGGGTCGTCGCCGACGGCTTCGGCCACGGCGTCTTCGCCCGCGACTGAGGGCGCGAGTGCGGTTGCCCGGGGCGGGCGACCGGGGGAGGATCGGGTCCGGCGGCACCCCGACGGTCGTCGAGCCGGCACAGCGAGGAGTGGCGATGACGGGCGAGCACCGACCGGCGGTCGTGGACTGGACCCTGCGGCTGGAGGAGGCGGACGCCCTCGACGGCGCGGTCCGCGCGGTCGAGCCGCTCGTGCGCACCGCGTTCGGCACGGGCGCCCGCGGGGCGTTGCTGCGCGGCGACTGGCTGGGCCACGCGCTGCACCCGGTGCTCACCGACGCCGTCCTCGGCAGCTGGACCTCCGCCACCCTGCTCGACCTCGTCGGGGGCGAGGAGGCGGCCCCCGCCGCGCGCACCCTCGTCGGCGCCGGGCTCCTCGCCGTCGGGCCGACGGCGTGGACGGGGTGGGCCCAGTGGTGCGAGTCGGGCCCGCGGGAGCGACGGGTGGGGCTCGTCCACGCCGTGCTCAACGGGGTGGCCATCGGCGCCTACACCGCGTCGTGGGTCGCCCGGGGTCGCGGCCGGCACCGGGCCGGCGTGGGGCTGGCCCTGGCCGGAGCGGCGGTGGCGGGCGTCGGCGGCTACCTCGGGGGCCACCTCGCCGTGGCCCGCGACGTCGGCACCAGCGACCCCGCGTTCGCACGGGTGCCGTCGGCCTGAGCCCGGCCGTCGGAGCCGCTCAGCGCCCGGAGGAGGGCGGAGCGGCCGCCGCGTCGAGGAGGGCCAGCGGGTCGGCGACCAGCCGGTGCAGCTCGACGTACGCGGCACCGAGCGCCGCCGCGACCGGCTGGTCGCGGGCGACCTCGACGACGGGGGTGACCCAGCCGGCGGAGAGCACGCGCTCCGCGAGGGTCCGCTCGAGGGTCGCGCGCACGAGCTCGCCGATCTCGCGCAGGTGGCCCCCGAGCACGATGACCGGGACGTCGACGACGTTGACGACGGCCGAGAGGGCGACCCCGAGGCCGGCCGCCGCCCGCTCGACGGCGGCGCGCGCCGCCGGGACCCCGGCCGCGGCCTGCCGGGCGACCTCGCTCGTGCGGGCGGTCGCGGGGAGGCCGGCGGCGACGGCGAGGGCCCGCGCCCCGGCGTACTGCTCGAGGCACCCGGTGCTGCCGCACGGGCAGGGCGGGCCGTCCGGGTCGACGGTGACGTGACCGACCTCGCCGGCCCACCCGTGGGCGCCACGCACCGGCCGGCCGTCGAGGATCACCGCCCCGCCGATGCCGGTGGACCCCGACAGGTAGACGAAGTCGCGCAGCGTGCCCGGTCGCCCGGGGGCCGTGAACGAGACCGTGACGGCGGCCAGCTCGGCCTCGTTGGCCAGGGCCGGGGCCGCGAGGCCGGCCAGCGGCGGCACCAGCGCGCGGACCTCGAGGTCGGACCACCCCAGGTTCGGCGCGCGCAGCAGCACGGACTCGTCCGCGACGATCCCCGGGAGGGCCAGCCGGGCCCCGGTGACCCGGACCCCCGGGGCGTCGGCGAGGGCCTGTCGGGCGAGTCCGGCGAGCCGGCCGAGGACCGCCGCGGGCGACGACCCGCGCAGGTCGTCCTCGGCGACGTGCTCGGCGAGGACCCGGCCGGCGAGGTCGACGAGGACGGCCGCGATGCGGTCGACGTCGACCTGGAGCCCGAGGGCGGCGACCCCGGCCCCCGGGGCGAGCCGGACGCCGGGACGGCCGGGGCGGCGGGGGCGCCCCGGGTCGGGGTCGAGCTCGTCGAGGAGGCCGCCCGCCACGAGGTCGTCGACGAGGCGGGTCGCCGTGGCCCGGGTGGTGCCGGTGGCGACCGCGAGGTCGGCCCGGGTGGGCGGCGACGGGGAGGTGAGGGCGGCCGACAGGACCCGCGAGAGGTTGGCCGCCCGGACCCCGCCGGCCCCCGCCGGCACCGGCTCGGGCGCGGGTCGCTCGGGCCGGCTCATGGCTTGACCGTACCGGTTCCGTGAGTTAGTTTTGGCATTAAACAAACCAAGGAGATGACGACGATGTCACTGAGGACCCCGACCCCCGAGGACCGCTTCTCGTTCGGCCTGTGGACCGTGGGCTGGACGGGCACCGACCCGTTCGGTGGCCCCAGCCGGCCCGCCCTCGACCCGTGGGAGTACGCCGAGCGCCTGGCCGAGATCGGCGCGTGGGGCATCACCTTCCACGACAACGACGTCTACCCCTTCGACGCCGACGAGGCGACCGTCCGCGACCGGGTGGGGCGGCTGCGGGCGGCCGCCGACTCGGCCGGCCTCACCATCGAGATGGTCACGACGAACACCTTCAGCCACCCCGTGTTCAAGGACGGCGGCCTGACGAGCAACGACCGCTCGGTGCGGCGCTTCGGGCTGCGCAAGGTGCTCGACGCGGTCGACCTCGCCGCCGAGCTCGGGGCCTCGACCTTCGTCATGTGGGGTGGGCGCGAGGGCAGCGAGTACGACGGCAGCAAGGACCTGTACTCCGCGTTCGAGCGCTACAAGGAGGGCCTCGACACCGTCGCCGGGTACATCAAGGACTCCGGCCACGACCTGCGGATCGCCCTCGAGCCCAAGCCGAACGAGCCGCGGGGGGACATCTTCCTGCCCACCGTCGGGCACGCCCTCGCGATGATCGCCGAGCTCGAGCACGGTGACATCGTCGGCCTCAACCCGGAGACGGGCCACGAGCAGATGGCCAACCTCAACTACACGCACCAGCTGGCCCAGGCCCTGTGGTCCGGGAAGCTGTTCCACATCGACCTCAACGGCCAGCGCGGCCTCAAGTACGACCAGGACCTCGTCTTCGGCCACGGCGACCTGCTCTCGGCCTTCTTCACCGTCGACCTGCTGGAGAACGGGTTCGCGGGCAACCCCGACGCCCCGCGGTACACCGGCCCCCGGCACTTCGACTACAAGCCCTCGCGCACCGAGCACCTCGAGGGGGTGTGGGAGTCGGCCAAGGCGTGCATGAGCACCTACCTCCTCCTCGCCGACAAGGCGCGGGCCTTCCGGGCCGACCCCCGGGTGACCGAGGCGATGGAGTACTCCGGCGTCGGGACGCTGGCGGAGCCGACCCTGGCCGCCGGGGAGAGCCTCGCCGACTTCCGGGCCGCCGACGACGGCTTCGACCCCGAGAAGGCCGCGGAGCGCGACTACGGCTTCGTGCGGCTCAACCAGCTGGCCGTGGAGCACCTCGTCGGCTGAGCGCCCGGTGCGCTGCGACAACGTTATCGAGGTCCCGGGGAGGAGCGCCCCGGGTCGGTAGGATCGCCGCGTGGCACCGGTCGAGCGCGTCAAGATGGCCGATGTCGCGCGGGCGGCCGGGGTCTCGGTCGCGACGGTGTCGAAGGTCGTCAACGGCCGCTACGGGGTGTCCCAGGCCACCCTCGAGCGCGTGCTCGCCGTCGTCGACGACCTCGGGTACGAGGCCAGCCTGGGTGCGCGCAGCCTGCGGAGCCTGCGCACCAACGTCATCGGGGTGCTCGTCGCCGAGTTCGAGCCGTTCAGCGCCGAGCTCCTCAAGGGCGTGTCGGAGGCCATCGGCGAGACCGGCTACGAGCTCATCGCGTACTCGGGGCGCCACCACGGCGACCAGGTCGGCTGGGAGCGCCGGTCCCTGGTCCGGCTGGGGGGCTCGGTGATCGACGGCGCGATCGTCGTCACGCCCACCGTCGTCGACGCCCACAACGGCGGCATCCCGGTCGTCGCGGTCGACCCGCACACCGGTCCGACCGACGTCCCCACCGTCGACTCGGACAACTACGGCGGCGCCATCATCGCCACCGAGCACCTGCTCTCGCTCGGCCACCGGCGCATCGGCTTCATCGGTGGCCGCCCCGACCTCGAGTCGGCACGGATGCGCGAGAGGGGCTTTCGTGACGCCATGTCGCGGGCGGGCGTGGCCGTCGAGGACGACCTCGTGGTCGTCGGCGGCTTCCGGGCCGAGTCGGCGGAGGGACCGGCGCGCGCCCTGCTCTCGCGCCACGACCGACCCAGCGCGGTGTTCGCGGCCAACGACCTCACCGCGATCCGCACGATGGAGGTCGCGGGCGAGCTCGGCCTCGACGTGCCCGGCGACGTCTCCGTCATCGGCTTCGACAACGTCCCCGAGTCGGCGCTCGCGACGCCACCGCTGACGACGATCTCCCAGCCGCTCAAGGAGATCGGGGCGACGGCGCTGCGGATGCTCGTCTCCGTCCTGGCCGGTGTCGACCCCGAGCCGGCGCACGTCCGGCTACCGACGACGATGGTCGAACGGGCGAGCTGCCGCCGCCTCCGGGCCGGCGGCGACGCGCACCCGTAGCTCAGTCGACGACGGTCCAGCGGCCGTCGTCCGCCGTCACCTCGTGCAGCCCCCCGCCGAGCTCGGTCTCGGTCGAGGTCTCGCGGTGGTCCGACGTGCCGACCCACAGCTCCAGCGCGCCGGGTTCGACCACCCGCCGTCCGCTGCGGTCGGTGAAGGCCAGCCGCCCCGGGGGCACGCTGAGCCGCACGACGCTCGCCTCGCCCGGCTCGAGGTGCACCCGCGCGAAGCCGAGCAGCTGCGCCACCGGGCGGGTCACGCTGGCCACGGGGTCGCGTCCGTAGAGCTGGACGACGTCGTCGCCGGCGCGCGGGCCGTCGTTGCAGACCCGGACGGTGACCGCCACGCCGCGGTCGGTCGTGGCGGCGTGCCGAGCACCTCGAGCTCGTCGTGGACGAACGTCGTGTACGACAGCCCGAAGCCGAAGGGCAGCGCCGGGGCGCTCGAGAGGTTGGTGACGTCGCCGTCGCCCGCCAGCGGGGGGTGGAGGTAGGACCAGGGCTGCGCACCGGCCGGGCGGGGCAGGCTCACCGGGAGCCGGCCGGACGGGTTGACCCGCCCCGAGAGGACGCCGGCGACGGCACTGCCGCCCTCCTCGCCGGGGAAGAACGCCTGGACGACGGCGGCGCAGCGGTCGAGCGCCCAGCCGACGGCGTAGGGGCGGCCGGTGAGCAGGACGAGGACGACCGGGCGCCCGGTCTCCAGGACCGCCTCGACCAGGGCGCGCTGGACGCCGGGCAGCTCGAGGTCGTCGCGGTCGCAACCCTCGCCGACCGTGCCGCGGCCGAAGAGCCCGGCCCGGTCGCCCACGACGACGACCGCGACGTCGGCGCCCTCCGCGGCGGCTCGGGCGGCGTCGAAGCCGCTCGTGTCGTCGGTGTCGACCGCGCACCCCTCGGCGTGCACGACGGACGCCCCGGGGAGCTCCTCGCGCAGCGCCTCGAGGACGGTCGGCACGGCGAGCCCGGGCTCGGTGCCCGGGTGGTTCGGCACGACGTGGTTGACGAAGGAGTAGCAGCCGAACATCGCCTCGAGCCGGTCGGCGTTCGGCCCGACGACCGCCACGGTGCCCGGCCGCTGCAGCGGGAGGGTGCCGTCGTTCGCGAGCAGCACCACCGACTCCTCGGCGAGCAGCCGGGCCAGCGCCCGGTGCTCGGCGTCGTCGAGGTCGGGGGCCGCGGGGGCGGGGCCGTCGAAGCGCTCGTCGAGCAGGCCGAGCTCCTCCTTCTGCGCCAGCGCCCGGCGCACCGCGCGGTCGACGAGGGCCTCGTCGACCGTGCCGGCGCGCACCGCCTCCGCGAGCGGCGTGAGGTAGGCCTCCCCGGTGGGGAGCTCGACGTCGACCCCCGCCGCCAGGGCCTGCCCCGCGGCGTCGCCGAGGTCGCGGGCGACGCCGTGCAGGAGGTGGAGGAACGCGACACCGAAGTAGTCGGCGACGACCGTGCCGTCGAAGCCCCACTCGCCCCGGAGCACGTCGGTCAGCAGGCGCGGGTCGGCGGCCGCGGGCACCCCGTCGATCTCGGTGTACGCGTGCATCACCGACCGCGCCCCGCCGTCGAGCAGGGCCATCTCGAACGGGACCATGAACACGTCACGGATCTCGCGCGGGCCGGCGTGCACCGGACCGAAGTTGCGCCCACCCTGCGAGGCCGAGTACCCGACGAAGTGCTTGAGCGTCGCGTGCACCCCTTCGCCCTGGAGGCCTCGGACGTAGGACGTGCCGATGGCGCCGACGAGGTAGGGGTCCTCGGAGATGCACTCCTCGACCCGGCCCCACCGCGGGTCGCGGACGACGTCGAGGACGGGCGCGAGGCCCTGGTGGATGCCGAGCCCGCGCATCGTGCGGCCGATGGCCGAGCCCATCCGCTCGACGAGCGCCGGGTCGAAGGCCGCACCCCAGGCCAGTGGTGTGGGGAAGGTCGCCGCGCCCCACGCCGCGAGACCGGTGAGGCACTCCTCGTGGACGAGGGCGGGGATGCCGTGCGGGGTCTCCCGGACGAGGCGGCGCTGCCGTTCCCAGAGCCAGGCCAGCCGCTCGCCCGCCTCGACCGGCCGGGTGCCGTACACCCGGGTGAGGTGCCCCAGCCCGAGCCGGCTCGCGGCGTCGAGGCCGGCCGACGCGGAGAAGGCGCCCTGCATCGGCGCCACGGCGTCGCCGTCGTCCTTGTCCCAGTAGCCGACGATCTGGGCCAGCTTCTCCTCGAGCGTCATCCGCGCCAGCAGGGCGTCGACGCGGTCGGCGACGACGTCCTGCGGGGCGTGGTGGAGCTGGGTCACGGTGGTGGGTCCTTCCGGTGGTGGGGGTCAGCCCTTGACGGCGCCCTGCAGGCCGTTGACGATGCGGCGCTGCGTGGCGAGGAAGAAGACGAGCGCCGGCACCATCGCGAGCGTCGTGAAGGCGAAGACCCCGGCGGTGTCCGAGGAGTACTGCGAGGAGAAGTCGGCCACGCCCAGGGGGAGGGTGCGCTTGTCGCCCTGGAGCAGGAGCAGGGGCAGGAGGTAGGCGTTCCACGAGGCGACGAAGGCCAGGACCCCCACGGTGACGACGCCGGGCCCCGAGAGGGGGACCACGATCCGCCAGAAGAACTGGATGCGGCTCGCTCCGTCGATGACGGAGGCCTCCTCGAGCTCGGTGGGGATGGCCATGAGGAAGGGGCGCAGGATGATGATCGTCACCGGCAGGGCGAACGCCGCCTGGGGCAGCGCGACGCCCCACCAGGAGTTCCCGAGGTTCATCTGCCGGGTGATGATGACGAACAGCGGGATGATCGCGACCGTTGCGGGGAAGAGCAGCCCGAGGACGAAGACCATGTACAGGGGCTCGCGCCAACGGAACTGGTACCGGGCCAAGGGGTAGGCGGCCATGAGTCCGAGCACGACGGCCGTGACCGTGGTGATGGCGGCGACGACCGTCGAGTTGAGGGCGTAGGTCCAGAAGCTGCTGCTCGTCAGCACCTTCCGGTAGTTGTCGAGGACCCACGGGCTGGGCAGGCCGGCCGGCGACTCGGCGAGCTGGGCGTTGGTGCGGAAGCCGCCGAGGACGGCGTACAGCACCGGGCCGAGGGTGACGGCGACGACGACGAGGGCGACGAAGTAGACCAACGGCGAGCCGCCCCGGTTCGGGCCGGACGGTCGCGGTTTCCGCAGGCGGCGCGCGCCGTCGTCGGGGGAGGTGGCGGTGCCGCTCCCGGTGAGGGTGGTCATCGGACCCCCCGGCGTGCGTTCGCGTCCGCGGCGTCGACGTCGCGGCGCAGGACGAGGAACTGGTAGGCGAGGGCCGCGACGAGCGCCACGACGAAGAGGATGACCGAGGCGGCCGTGGCGATGCCGTAGTTGTACCGCTTGGTGCCCTCGGTGATGAGGAAGGTGGCCATCGTCGTCGTCGCGTTGGCCGGGCCGCCGCCGGTGAGGATCCACACCATGTCGAAGAGCTGGATCGAGCCGATCATCGACAGGAAGGCCCAGGTGCGGATGGTCGGGCCGAGCAGGGGGACGGTGATCCGTCGCTGCACCTGCCACCACGTCGCCCCGTCGATCTGGGCCGCCTCGACGAGCTCGTCCGGGACCCCCTGCAGCCCGGCGAGGAAGAGGAGGACGGCCAGGCCGAGGTACTTCCAGGTGAGGACGGCCAGCACCGTGTAGAGCGCGACGTCGGGGGTGCCCAGCCACCCCTGCTCGGGCCCCGAGACGCCGACGGCCCCGAGGATCGCGTCGACGACGCCGTACCGCGGCTGGAGGAGCTGGAACCACACGACGCCCGCGATGACCTCGGAGAGCACGTAGGGGACGAAGATGATCGTGCGGAGCAGGCCCTGCCCGCGCATCCTCCGGTTCAGCAGGAGGGCGATGGCCAGCCCGAGCGGCAGCTGGACGACGATCGAGAGGGCGGCGATGGCGATGTTGTGGACGAAGGCGTCGCGGAACACCTCGTTCGCCACGACCGACGCGTAGTTGCGCAGCCCGACGAAGTCCGCGAGCGGACCGAAGCCCTTCCACCGGTAGAACGAGAACTGCACGGCCCGGGCGACCGGCCACACGACGAAGACGCCGAAGAGCACGAGGGCCGGGCCGACGAAGAAGAGGACCTCGAGGCCCATCCGCACGGAGCCGCCCCGGCGGGCCCCGCCCCGCCGGGCCGCCGGCCGCACGGGGGTGCGGTCGGCGGCTCCGGGGTCGCGGGGCCCGTCGGGGCGGGACGCGGTCGTGCCGCGGGTCGCGGACGTCACTTCTCGGCGTCCGCCGCCTGCTGCGTCTTCGCGACGATGTCCTGCGGGGTCGCCTTGCCGGCGAACATCAGGGCGATCTCGTCGTTCATCGCGCCACCGACCGACTGGCCGAAGGCGGTGTCGAAGTAGAGCTGGACGTAGGGCGACTCGTTGCGCACCTTGAGCAGGCCGGCCAGGGCCGGGTCCTTGACGGCGTCGGACGCCGCCGGGTTGGTCGGCAGCCCCATGTCGCGCTCGGCGAAGCCCTTCTGGACCTCGTCGGAGAGCAGGTACTTGACGAAGTCGACCGCGACGGCCGGTGCCTTCTGCGAGACGGCCCAGGCGTCGCCGCCACCGAGCGCGGCCTGGGGGTCGCCCTGGCCACCGTCGACCGCCGGGAAGGGGAACCAGCCGGTCTTGTCGCCGAGCCCCTTCTTGTCCTCGGTGAGGCCCTGCATGACGCCGGGCTCCCAGTGGCCCTGCATCTCCATGGCGACCTTGCCGGTGGCGAGCAGACCGGAGGCGCTCGTCGGGCCGGTCTGGGCCGGCGTGGAGAGGAAGCCCTTGTTGAACGGGTCGGCGCTGATGATCTTCTGGAGGTCCTGGCCGGCGCGCACGAAGCACTCGTCGGAGAAGTCGAGGCTCTTGACCGCGCCCTGCAGGACGTCCTGCGGGCACTCGCGCAGGGCGAGGTAGTACCAGTAGTGCGCCGCCGGCCACTTGTCCCCTGCTCCGACCGAGACGGGCTCGATGCCGTTGCTGCGCAGGGTCTTCGTGTCGGCGATCCACTCGTCGAGGGTGGCCGGCGGGTTGGCGACGCCACCCTTGTCGAAGAGGGCCTTGTTGTACCAGAACCCGACCACGCCGACCGAGAACGGCAGGGCGTAGGTCTTGCCGTCGACCTGCCAGCCGGCGACCGAGCCGCCGAGCGTGGAGATGACGTCCTTGGCC
This sequence comes from uncultured Actinomycetota bacterium, assembly GCA_963752445.1. Taxonomy (GTDB): domain Bacteria; phylum Actinomycetota; class Actinomycetes; order Actinomycetales; family Dermatophilaceae; genus Phycicoccus. The sequence goes on from CAVVYI010000028.1 coordinate 91,732, forward strand.
GGCTCCGAGATGTCCTTGGTGAGGCCGGCCGCGACGTGGTCGGCGAGCTCGCCGCCGCCGCGCTCCATGTAGACGTCCGGGGCGTCACCGCTCTGGAAGGCGGCGTCGAGCTTGGTGAGCATGTCCTCGTGCTGCATCGCGCTCACCTGGACCGTGACGCCGGGGTGGTCGGCCTCGAACTTCTTGGCGACCTCGTCGTAGTAGCCCTTGCCGGGGTCGGTGTTGGAGTTGTGCCACCACGTGATGGTGGTGGGGCCGCCGCTCGAGCCGGTGGCGTCGCTGCCGCCACCGCCGCCGTCCCCGCCGGTGCCGCACGCGGCCAGTACCGACACGACGGCTCCGAGGGCCAACGCCCGGGCTACCGGAGTCCTTGTCATGGTGGGTGCTCCTCGTCCTTGAGTGAGATGACATGGTCACCGTGCCATCCGGCCGGCGCATTCGTCAATCGTTGTCGATAACGTTATCGTCACACGATCGAGGCCCGTGGTGGGCGGAGGAGGGCACGGTGCCGTGCTGCGTGTGGAACCAGTGACCCGGGCCGCCGGGACGGGGCGGAGCATCGCGCTCACCGTCGACGACGGGCCGGCCGACGACACCCCCGCCCTGCTCGACGTGCTCGAGGACCTCGGCGTCGTCGCCACCTTCTGCGTGGTCGGCGAGCGGGTGGCGACCCGCCGCGGGGCGGACCTGGTGCGCCGGACCGTGGCCCGGGGTCACGCGCTGGCCAACCACGGCTGGGACTACGCCGACCTCGGAGCGGCCGACCCCGCGACGGTGGAGCGGTCGCTGCGCCGCACGACCGCCGCCGTCCGCGCGGCAGTGGGCCCGGTTCCGCTGCGCTGGTACCGGGCCGCCAACGGCAGCTGGGGGTGTACCGCCGAGGTCGCGGTGCGGCTCGGGCTGCAGCCCCTGGGCGTCGAGGGTGCCGTCGACGACTGGCTGACCCAGGACGTCCCCACCCTCGTCGCGCGGCTGCGCGGGCACCTGCGGCCGGGCGGCCTCCTCCTCGTGCACGACGGCGGCGGCGACCGCCGGGGGACGGTCGCCGCCGTGCGGCAGGTGGTGGCCGAGGCGCTCGCGGAGGGCTGGTCCTTCACCCTCCCCGAGCACCCCGAGACCCCGAGCACCCCGAGCACCCCGACGCCGCGGGGTCCGCCGGCCCCTGACCGGCCGGCGTCCCGGCTCAGCGGGCCGGGCGCTGGGGGATGCGCGGCTGGACCATCGGCGGGCCGGCCCAGGCGAGGTCGGCCTGGAGCGCGCGGTAGGCGAGCTTGGGCTGGTAGTCCGCGTCGTAGATCGCGGCCATCGCCTCCCGGCCGGTGCCGCTGCCGAAGTCCCAGGTGTTCGTCCAGCTGTGCCCGTCGTCGAAGCCCCAGACCGTGTACGAGAGGCAGTGCCGGCTGGCGAGGCAGCCCTGCATCAGGGCGCTGTAGTCGTAGGCCTGGGCCTGGAGCAGCGGGTTGAGGGTGTCGCCGGTCGGGCTCTCGGGCAGCAGGTTCCGCACGTCGACCTCCGTGAGGGCGGTGGCCACCCCGAGCCCGGCGAAGCGCTCGAGCATGTCCTGGACCTGGAACGGCGAGTAGTTGCCGTAGCGGGTGGACAGGTGGGCCTGGCTGCCCACCCCGTCGATGGGCACGCCCCGGTGCCGCAGCCCCCGGACCATGTCGTAGACGAACTGGGTCTTGTCGGACGGCCCCCCGTCGCCGAAGGCGTCGATGTTGTAGTCGTTGTAGAAGAGGAGGGCGTGGGGGTCGGCCCGGCGGGCCCACCGGAAGGCGTCGGCGACGTAGCCGGGGCCGAGGTGCTGGGCCCAGAAGCCCTTGTAGGTGATCGCGCCGTCGGGGCTGTCCCAGGGGTCGGTCGCCGCCTCGTTGACGACGTCCCACTGCCAGATCCGGCCCCGGAAGTGGGAGACGACGGTCTGGACGTGCCGGCGGAGGATGTCGCGCAGCTCGGTGTCGGAGATCGAGCCGTCGGCGACGCCGTCGGTCAGCCACGTGGGCAGCTGGTTGTTCCAGACCAGGACGTGGCCCCGGACCTGCTGGTGGTTGGCCTTGGCGAAGGCCATGAAGCGCTCGGCGGCGCTCCAGTCGTAGTGCCCCCGGGTGGGCTCGAGCGTCTCCCACTTCATGGCGTTCTCGGCCGTGACGGTCGAGAACTCGCGCGAGGCGATGTCCCGGTACGTGGCGTCGGCGAGCGCCGCGTCGGACACCGCCGTGCCGATCGCGAGGCGGTGGCGGTCGGCGAGGGCCCGGAGCGTCCGTTCCTGGGCCGGCGGGGCGTGGTGCCCGGCCTGGGCCGGGGCCGTGCTCCCGGTGGCGACGGCGGCCGCGGCGACGAGGCCGAGGGCGGCGGTGAGGGTTCTGCGAGCTCCCATGACGTGCTCCCTTGCACAGTGCGGGTCGAGGTGAAACAACGTTATCGATATCGTTATCGACCCGCGACCGGAAGCGCGGTCGGTCCGTCGTGACGAGCGCGGGTGCGGTTCAGCCCGCGGTGCTGCGCACCGGGTCGGTCGCCGCGAGGACCCGGTCGAGGAAGGCGTTGCCGAACACGCGGTCGGGGTCGACGTCCTCCCGAAGGGCGGCGAAGTCCGCGAGCCCCGGGTAGACCTCGGCGAGGGTCACGGCGTCGGTCTCGAACACCTTCCCCCAGTGCGGGCGCGCGCCGAACGGGGCGAGGCCGGCCTCCATCTCGCGCAGCACGCCGCGAACGGCCGGCTCGTCGAGCACCCACGTGAAGTGCAGCGCGACGACGTCGTGACCTCCGGCGCCGCTCAGCCACAGGTCGTCGGCGGCGACCGTGCGCACCTCGCAGACCTGGAGCAGGGGCGCGAGCCGCGGGCCGAGGCCGCGCAGCACGGCGAGGGCGTCGAGGGCGTGGTGGCGTGGGACGAAGTACTCGCTCTGCAGCTCCGCCCCACGGCTGGGCGTGAACCCGAGCCGGAAGTGGGGCAGGCGGTGCAGCCAGGGGCCGGGCTCGCCGCCCTGGCCGGTGACCGCCTCGCTCGCCCCACCGGCGAGCATGTGCATGACGCGGTCGGCCGGTGCACCGCCGAAGGTGGCGGCCACCGGCGGCTCGTCCTCGCGCGACTTCACCCACAGCTGGTCGAGCGCGGGGCCGAAGCGGGTGAAGAGGCTGACGCTGTAGCCCGCCGCGGTGATGTCGTCGAAGCGCTCCTCCACGGTCGACCACGCGAGCCCGGTGTGGACCTCCTGGCGGACCAGGTAGCTCGGCTCGACGTCGAGGTCGAGCCGGACGACCACGCCGAGCGCTCCGAGGGCGACGACCGACCCGGCGAAGGCGGGGTCCGCACGCTCGAGGTGGTGCAGGTCGCCGTCCGGGCCGACGACGTCGAGGGAGCGGACGGCGGCGGCGAGGGACTGGTTGCGGTCGCCGGACCCGTGGGTGCCCGTCGCGACGGCACCGGCGACCGAGATGTGGGGGAGGGAGGCGAGGTTGGCCAGGGCCAGCCCCTGTGCCTCGAGGGCCACGGCGAGGTCGCCGTAGCGCAGCCCGCCCGGCACCGAGACCGACGCCCGGTCGTCGGCGACCCGCACCTCCTCGGGGAGCCCGGACAGGTCGAGGAGCGTGCCGCTGGTGTCGGTGAGGTCGGAGAAGGAGTGGCGCGAGCCGAGGGCCCGGACCGCCGAGGCCGCGCGGACGACCTCCTGGACCTCCTCGACCGAGCGCGGGAGGAGGAGGCGCTCGGCCGCCAGGGCGTGGTTCCCGGCCCAGTTCGTGCCGAGGTCATGACGAGTGCCGTCCCGCGGGCCGTCCCCGGGCGTGGGCGGGGGCGTCCGGCGAGGTGGGGGCACGTCGACGACGCTAGCCGACCCCCCGCGCCGGCCGTCGTCGACGGGACGGCCGGATCGCAGCCGATTCCCAGAAGGTGGCTACGGTTTCCGCACGGTGTCGTCGGGACGGGAGGAGCGCATTCCTCGTGTGCGGATCCCACAATTCTTTGGATCGGCCCCGGACTTGACGCCGTCCGCTATTGTGTGAATTCCATAACACAATGATTGATGGTCGAAGGGCCGCACATGAGGCAGTTCCAGTACGGCTCACGAATCCGCATCGGTGTGGTCGTGGCGGCGGCCACCGCCCTCGTGGTGGCATCCCCCACGGGCGCCCAGGCGGCCACGGCCCCACCTCTCGGCACGGCGGGCGCCTTCGTCGTCCTCGCCGGTGCGGGGATCACCAACACCGGTGCCACGACCCTCAACGGTGACGTGGGGACGTTCCCGACGACCTCGATCAGCGGGTTCAACACCGTGGTCCTCAACGGCACCAACAACGCGGGCAACGCCGTCACGCAGGGCGCCAAGAGCGACCTCGTCGCCGCCTACGACTCCGCGGCCGGCGCCGGCCCGCCCACGGCGGTCGCCGTCGAGCTCGGCGGGCGGACACTCACGCCGGGGGTCTACTCCGGCGGCGAGCTCGGCCTCACCGGGACGCTCACCCTGGACGGCGGCGGCGACCCGAACGCCGTCTTCGTCTTCCAGGCCGCCTCGACGCTCATCACCGCCTCGGCCAGCCGCGTGCTCGTCGTCAACGGCAACCCGTGCAACGTGTTCTGGCAGGTCTCCAGCTCGGCGACCCTGGGCACCGGCACGCAGTTCGTCGGGACCATCATGGCCCTCACCGACATCAGCCTCACGACCGGCGCGACCATCGAGGGCCGCGCCCTGGCGCGCAACGGGGCCGTCACCCTGCAGGCGAACACCATCTCGAGCCCGGTGTGCGCCCTGACGCCGACCGCGACCACGCCCACGCCGACGGGCACGGCGACACCCACACCGACCGCGAGCCCGACCCCCGCCGGCACGCCGACCAACCCCGGACCCACGCCGACCGCGTCCGGCGGGGGCGGCGGGGGCGGCGGGACCGGCCCGGGGACGACCGGCGGGACCGGTGGCACCGGTGGAGCCGGCCGGACCGGCACGGGCGCGGGAGCCGGCGGGGTCACCGCGGTGGCCGACCAGGTCACCGACGTCCCGGCGGGCGGGGTGTCGACCGGCGACGGGAGCACGGGCCGTCGAGGCTCCTCGGGTCTGCTGTCCGCAGCGGTGCTGCTCACCGCAGTCGGTGCCGGCACCGTCCTGGCCCGGCAGCGGCGACGCGCGAGGGCCTGAGCGGCTCGCCGGCGAGGGCCGGGGCGGTGATGGGCGCGAACGCACGCCGGAGCGGACCGCGGCACGCGCGCGCACGCTCCGGCTGGCCGGTGGCGCTCGCGCGGGCCGCGGCGGTCACGGCGGTCGTCCTCGGCACGAGCGCCGGCTCCGCGCCCGAACGGGTCGCCCTCCCCGCGGCGGCCCGAGCGGTCCAGCCACCCCGCCCGGTCCCCGAGGAGGCGGCGGTCGTCGACCCGGTCGGCCTCGTGCGGTCCGCCCCGGTCCGGGTGCGCATCCCCGCCATCGGGCTCGACTCGCGCCTCATGGCTCTCGGGCTCGCGCCCGACGGGTCGCTCGAGGTCCCGCCGACCGGCTTCCCCGCGGGGTGGTACACGGGAGGCCCCACGCCCGGAGAGCTCGGTCCCGCGGTGCTGCTCGGCCACGTCGACTGGAACGGTCCCGCCGTCTTCGAGGACCTGCACGCCGTCCGACGCGGTGCGCTGGTCACCGTGACCCGCGCGGACGGCAGCGCCCCGACCTTCCGCGTCACGCGGGTCGCCCGCTTCCCCAAGGACCACTTCCCCACGGACCTCGTCTACGGGAACCTCGACCACGCCGGGCTGCGGTTGATCACCTGCGGCGGTGCCGTCAACGCGTTCACCGGCCACTACGAGGACAACGTCGTGGTCTTCGCCGACCTCGTCGAGGCGCCGGCCTGACCTGCACCCCGTCGGGCGTGCGCCCCCTCGGCGCAGACCCACGGACGGCCCCGGAACGGCACGAGGCCCGAACCCTGAGGGTTCGGGCCTCGTCGACGTCCCGGGACACCACGCCCCGGGACACCACAGCGTCGGGGTGACAGGATTTGAACCTGCGGCCTCGTCGTCCCGAACGACGCGCGCTACCAAGCTGCGCCACACCCCGTGGCCGGTCGCCGAGGCCGGAGGCCGCGGCGACACCCGAGGATAGCCGACCGACCGGAGCCACCCGAAATCGGTCCGCCCGTCCCCGCGTCGCCGGGGAACCTTCGCCGTCGCCCCACGACATTCCGGGTGCGACGGCGGGGTTTCCCGCCTCAGGCGGGAAAGTCGGGGTCGCGGGCGACGAGGGTCAGCAGCGTCGCCTCCGGCCGGCAGGCGAAGCGCACCGGGGCGTACGGGGAGGTGCCCAGGCCCGCCGAGACGTGGAGCCACGCCGCACCGTCGGGAGCCTCTGACGACGGCCGTGGCCCACCCCGCCGCCCGGCCCCGCCGGCCCCCGGCCACCACCGCGAGACCCCCTTGGCGCGGCCGGTGTCGAGGTCGCAGTTGGTGACCAGCGCCCCGTACAGCGGCACCGCCAGCTGCCCGCCGTGCGTGTGCCCGGCGAGGACGAGGCCGGCGCCGTCGCGCACCATCGCGTCGAGGATGCGCTGGTACGGCGCGTGGACGAGCCCCATGGTGAGCGCCACGTCGTTCCGCGCCGGCCCGGCCACCCGGTCGTAGCGGTCGAAGTCGACGTGCGGGTCGTTGACCCCGACGAGCTCGACCCGGTGGTCGCCGACCTCCACCACCGTGCGCGCGTTGTCGAGGTCGGCCCAGCCGCCGGCGCTCATCCCGTCGACGAGCTCGCCGACGGGGAGGTCGCCGCGGGTCACCGGCGCCACGGCGTGCGAGCGGGTGAGGTAGCGCGCCGGGTTCTTCGGCACCGGCGCGAAGTAGTCGTTCGAGCCCAGGACGAACGCCCCGGGGAACTCCATGAGCGGCTCCATGGCCCGCAGCAGGGGCGGGACCGCCTCGAGGTGGGCCAGGTTGTCCCCGGAGTTGACGACGAAGTCGGGCCGCAGCCCGGCCAGCGAGCGCACCCACTCGATCTTGCGGCGCTGGCCGGGGGTGAGGTGCAGGTCGGACACCTGGAGCACGCGCACCGGCGACGACCCCGGGGGGAGCACCGGCACGGTGAAGCGTCGGAGGGTGAACCACGTGCGCTCGACGAGGGCCCCGTACGCGACGGCGGCCGCCCCGACGCCGACGAGGCCGCCGACGGTGCGCAGGGCGGAGCGGGCGAGGGGGTCCATCCGGCCATCCTCGCAAACGCCGACCCCGTCCGAGGAATCCCGGGTGCCCCCCGCCTGCACCGGGTGGGAGACTGGCGCCATGACCGCCACCCCCCTCAAGGCGCAGCTCCAGAGCGACCTGCACGACGCCATGCGCGCTCGCGACAAGGTCCGCGCGGCCACGCTGCGGATGACCCTCACCTCCGTCACCACCGTCGAGGTCGCCGGCGACGAGGCGCGTGAGCTGAGCGACGACGAGGTGCTCAAGGTCATCGCCAAGGAGGCCAAGAAGCGCCGTGAGGCCTCGACGGCGTACCGCGACGCCCAGCGCCCCGAGCTCGCCGACGCCGAGGACGCCGAGCTGGCCGTCCTCGAGGCCTACCTCCCGGCCCAGCTCGGCGACGACGAGCTGCGGGCGATCGTCGAACGGGCCGTGCAGTCCACCGGCGCCACCGGGATGGCCGACATGGGCCGGGTGATGAAAGCCGCCCAGGCCGAGGTCGCCGGGCGTGCCGACGGCGGCCGGGTGGCGGGCGTGGTGCGGGCGGTCCTCGGCTCCGGCTGAGGCCCCTCGCCGCGTGCCGCGGTCAGCCCCGCGGTGGTGGTGTCTTCTTCGGTCCTCGGCGGCCGGTGGGTGTCGGGTTGGGGGAGGGCTTGGCGGCCTTCGGCGTACCCGCTGGAGATCAGGAGGGTGACCGTCGAGCCCTTGAAGGCCGACCCGGACGGTGACGTGCCGGCCACGGTGCCCTTCGGGGCGTCGCTGGCGATCGTCGAGCCCACGACACTGTCGAAACCGGCGTCCTTGAGGATGGCCGCGGCGGAGTCGGGGCTGCGCCCGAACACGTTCGGCAGCGGGTCGAGGTTGCCCTGCTTGGCGGCCTGGCTGGGGGAGGGGAAGTCCTTGGCCTCCATCCCCTCGGTGAGCTTCTTCATCGTCGCCGCCCAGACCGGCGCCGACACCGTGCCACCGAAGACCTCGCTGAAGCAGCCGTAGGAGCCGAAGCACTTGCCGTTGAGCGAGTAGAGCTGCCGGTTCTTGTCGGCGACGACGACGTTGCCGATCCAGACCGCGGCGGCCACCTGCGGGGTGTAGCCGACGAACCAGGCCTGGTTGTGCTTCTCGGTGGTCCCCGTCTTGCCCGCTGCCGGCCGCTGGTTGACGTTCCAGACGCCCTGGGCGGTGCCGCCGGGCCGCAGCGTGCCCTTGAGGAGGTAGGTCGCGGCGTTGGCGGTGTCCTCGGAGATGACCTGCTTGCACGAGGTCTTCGGGACCTTGATCTCCTTCTTGTCCGGGGTCGTGATCGAGACGATCGGGCTCGGCTCGCAGTGCTTGCCACCGGCGGCGAGCGTCGCGTAGGCGCTCGCGAGGTCGAGCGGGGTCGTGCTGCCCGAGCCGAGGGTGGCGTCGGACAGGCCGCCGTCGATCTTCTTGCCGTCGGCGCGGTGGACCCCCATCTTGGCCATCGTGTCGAGCACGTCGCACGGGCCCACGTCGATGGTCAGCTGGGCGGCCCACGTGTTGATCGACTTCGAGATGCCCTCGGCGAGGGTCATCTGGCGACCACCGATCGCGTAGTCGTTGGTGACTCCCCACGGCTTGTTCGCGCCGCACGGTGCGTTGACCACCTTGGGCCCGTCGAAGACGTACTCCTTCTTCGCAGTGGCGAACGGCACCCGGATCGTCCCGTTGATCGGCATGCCCTTCTCGAGCGCGGTGACCAGGCCGAAGACCTTCGCCGTCGACCCGAACTGGTAGCCGTACGGGCCGCCGCCGTAGACCTTGTCGACGTTGAGGTTGGTCTGCGACTTCTCGAAGTCCGAGGCCTGGGCCATGGCGAGCACCTTGCCGGTGCCGGGCTCGACGACCGAGATGGCGCCACCGAGGTTGCTCTTGTTGCCGATCGGCACGGCCTTGACGATCTCGGCCTGGGTGTCCTTCTGCATCTGCGGGTCGAGGGTGGTGCGGATGGTCAGGCCGCCCTGGTTGATCCGCTTGAGCCGCTCCTCGGGCGTCTTGCCGAGGGCCGCGAGCTGCGGGGAGTGCTCGAGGTAGGCCATGACGTAGGCGCAGAAGTAGGGCTGCGAGGAGCGGTGGCAGACGCCCTTGGCCGGCGTCTTGTGGATCATCTTCGCGACCGGGACCTTCTTCGCCGCGGCGACGTCCTTGGCCGAGGCCATGCCGAGCTGCTGCATGCGGGTGAGCACGGTGTCGCGCCGGGCCTGGGACTGCTTGGGGTTGAGGATCGGGTTGTAGGCGGTCGGCTGCTGGACGATCCCCGCGAGGAGGGCGGACTGGCCGAGGGTGAGCTTGTTCGCGTGCACCCCGAAGTAGTTCAGTGCCGCGGCCTCGACCCCGTACGCCTGGTCGCCGTAGTAGACGAGGTTGAGGTAGCCGGTGAGGATCTGGTCCTTGGTGTAGTTGTCCTCGACGTTGATCGCGTACTTGAGCTCCTGGACCTTGCGGGCGTACGACTTCTGCACCGCGGCCTTGGCCGCCTCCTCGTTGCCGGCCCGCAGGGCCTGCTCCTGGAGGGTGATCTTCACGTACTGCTGGGTGAGGGTCGAGGCCCCCTGGACGTCGCCACCCTGGGCGTTGGAGACCATGGCCCGGGTGAAGCCGCGCAGGTCGAGGCCGCCGTGCTCGCGGAAGCGGGCGTCCTCGATGGCGATCTGGGCGTTCTGCATCGTCGTCGAGATCTTGCTCAGCGGGACGATGATCCGGTTCTCGTCGTACGGGTTGGCGATGACGTGGTTCTTGGCGTCGACGATCTTGGACTGCTGGGCCAGCGGCGAGATGGTGAAGTCGCTCGGCAGCTCGTTGAAGAAGTCGACACCGCTCTTGGCCGCCTGCCCGCCCGCACCGATCGCCGGCACGGCGATCCCGGCGAGCAGCAGGCCGGCGACCGTGCTCAGCACGACGAAGCCCAGGAGGAGCCTGAGCACTGCGGGGAAGTTCTGGGCGCGACCGTCCATGCCCGACAGGGTAACGCGGCCGTCTGGGTGTCCCGTCCGGGGCGGCGGGCGGACCGGAACCCGGGGCGTGCCCGGCGGCGGGTCGTCCGTTCGGCCCGGGGGTCGACCGTTCGGCCACGGGGGCGACCCGGTCGGACGATACCTGCTCCGGACGTATCAACCTACGGTTTCGGTACGTCCTCATCCGAAAAGGGGGGCGAGGACCCCGATGACAGCGAAACGAGGTGGACATGAGCATCTCCCCGACGGTGCAGAGCAACGCCGACGGCCAGTGGGTCGCGGACTGGGCGCCACTCGGGCGCTGCGCCGGCAGTGACCCGGACGCGCTCTTCGTCCAGGGCAAGGCGCAGCGCGCCGCGAAGGTCGTCTGCAAGGGGTGCCCGGTCGTCGCCGAGTGCCTGGCCGACGCGTTGGACAACCGTACGGAGTTCGGTGTCTGGGGAGGGATGACCGAACGCGAGCGGCGCGCCCTGCTGCGCCGCCGACCCGACGTCACGTCGTGGACGGCCCTGCTGTCCGCTGCGAAGTCACGCGGCGCCGAAGGCGCGATCGCCTGACCCCACGAACCCCCCGGTGGGGCCGACCAAACCCCTGCACAGTGCGTGGCCACCCCTGCAGCCGCGCGCGCCCCGGTCGGCCCTGCCGGGGACTTCTCCGTCTCCGGGCCGGTTCAGCCCGCGAGCGCGGCCGCGACCGTCCGCAGCCCGTCGAGGTCGTGGATGTCCGTGGCGCTCGCCGGCACCGTCGAGACCGGCACCCCCGGGTGCGAGGCGACGAACCGGCTCACCCGGCCCTCGTGGCGGCTCGCGACCTCGGCCAGGGCCGTGTGCAGCCGCAGCAGCGCCGGGGTGGGGTCGTCCGGGCCCGCGTCGTCACGGTCCTCGAGCTGCTCGGCCGCCGCTGACGCCCGCGCCCCGCTGAGCCCCGGGGCCCCCAGCCGCTGCATCCGGTTGACGACCACGCCCGCGAGCGGCATCCCCTCGGCCTCGAGCCGCTCGACGAAGTAGGCGGCCTCGCGCAGGGCGTCCCGCTCGGGCGCCGCGACGACGACGAACGCCGTCGACGGGTCCTTGAGGAGGGCGTAGGTGACGTCGGCCCGCTCGCGGAAGCCGCCGAACATCGTGTCGAGCGCGGCGACGAAGGTCTGCACGTCGGAGAGGAACTCCCCGCCGAGCACCTTCGAGACGGTGGCGGCGGCGAGGGTGGCGCCGACCGAGAACACCTTGAGGTAGGCCCGGCCACCCGCTCGGGCCGGCGCCATGAGGAGGCGGATGAAGCGGCCGTCGAGGAAGGACCCGAGGCGCTTCGGGGCGTCGAGGAAGTCCAGCGCCGAGCGTGACGGCGGGGTGTCGACGACGACGAGGTCCCACGTGCCCTCGCGCTCGGCCTCGGCCCGCAGCTGCCCGAGCCGCTCCATCGCCATGTACTCCTGGGTGCCGGCGAAGGAGCTCGAGACCGCCTGGTAGAAGGGGTTCTCGAGGATCTGGGCGGCCTTCTCGGGCGTCGAGTGGGCGAGCACGACGTCGTCGAACGTGCGCTTCATGTCGAGCATCATCGCGTCGAGGGAGCCCCCGGCCGAGGTGCCGACGCCGGGCACCGGGCGCGGGGTGTTGTCGAGCTCGGTGAGCCCGAGCGACTGCGCCAGCCGTCGGGCGGGGTCGATCGTCAGGACGACGACGCGGCGCCCGGCCTCGGCCGCCGCGACGCCGAGCGCCGCCGCCGTGGTCGTCTTGCCGACGCCCCCGGAGCCGCAGCAGACGATGATGCCGGTGCTCGTGCCCCCGAGCAGCCGGTCGAGGTCGAGGGCGACGGGGCCGGGGCGGGGGGCCATCAGCGCACCCCCTGCCGCGCGAGCTCGTCGGCGAGCACGGCGAAGCCCCCGTCGTCGGTGCCGGAGGGCAGCGCCGGGAGGGTGAGCGTGGGCAGCGCCAGCGCCTCGACCTCCGCGGCGAGGTCGCGCTCGAGGGTCACCCGGGCCGCGTGGTCGCGGGCCTCCCCGAGGAGGCCGCCGACGGTCCGGGCCCCGGCCCGCACGCCCGCGGTGGTGAGGTCGGCCCGCACCTGCTCCTCGAGGGCGGGGTCGTCGAGCCGGGCCATGAGGGCGTCGGGGAGCAGCGGCTCGCGCACCTGGTTGACCACGACCGCCCCGAGGCCGAACCCGGCGGCCGACAGCTCGGCCGTCGCGTCGGCCGTCTCCTGGACGGGCATCTCCTCGAGCAGGGTGACGACGTGCACCACGCTGCGCCGGTCGCGCAGCATCCGGGTGATCGACGCGGCCTGCGAGTGGATCGGACCCATCCGGGCGAGGTCGGCCACCTGCTCGTTGACGCCGAGGAAGCGGGCCACGCGGCCGGTGGGCGGGGCGTCGAGCACCACGGCGTCCCAGACGAGCCGCCCGTGGCCGCGCCGGGTGCCACCGGTGCGGCCCACCGCCTCGTAGACCTTGCCGGTGAGGAGGACGTCGCGGACGCCGGGGGCGATGGTCGTCGCGAAGTCGACGACGCCCATCCGCTCGAGGGCGCCACCGGCCCGGCCGAGCTTGTAGAAGGTCTGGAGGTACTCGAGCAGCGCGGCCTTCGCGTCGACCGAGAGCCCCCACAGCTCACCGCCGGACGGGTCCTGGACGAGGCGCAGCTCCTCGGTGCCGAGCGGCGGCACCCCGAAGGTCTGGCTGATGCCCTGCCGCGACTCGACCTCCACGAGGAGCACCCGTCGGCCCTGCCGGGTCAGGGCCAGGGCGAGGGCGCTCGCGACCGTCGTCTTCCCCACGCCGCCCTTGCCGGTGACGACGTGGAGGCGGACGCCGTCGAGGACGCGCCGGAGCGGAGGGGCTGGCACCCGGCCAGCCTAGGGCGAGGGCGGGCGGCGCCTCAGTGCAGGGTGAGCTCCTCGACCTCGGCGAGGACGAGGAGGTAGGCGGGGTGCTCGGGGTCGACGAGGTCGGTGTGGTCGGCGCCCCTCGCCAGGGCGGTGGTCGCGGGCTCGTCCGCGGTGCGCTTGGCCGCGTACGACTCGGCGACGGCGGGGGGCACGACGTCGTCGAGCTCGCCCGACACGAGGGCGACGGGCGCGGTGAGCCGCTGGCGGGCGGGGTCGGCGGCGGCCCACGCCTCCGGCACGTCCTCCGGTGTGCCACCGAGGAACTCGCGCACCGCGTCGTCGCCGAGGTGGAGCCGGTCGGCCTCCGCGAGGTCGGCGACCGGGCCGAGGGCCACGGCGCCGAGCAGCCCGGGCACGCGGTCCTCCGAGGCGAGCCAGGTGACGAGGTGGCCGCCGGCGGAGTGCCCGAGGAGGACGAGTGCGTCCGGCAGGTCGGTGTCGGCGCGGGCCGCGGTGAGGGTGGCCTGCAGGGCCTCCGCGGTGCCGGGCCAGCCGCCGCCGGGCATCCCGGTACGCGGGTACTCGAGGTTGGCGACGTGGAAGCCGTCGCGGGACAGGGCCTCGGCGAGCGGGCCGAGGTGGCTGCGGTCGTACCCCTCGCGCCAGAACCCGCCGTGGACGAGGGCCACGGTGACGCCGCGGGCCCGGTGCGGCTCGGGGTCGTAGACGTCGTAGACGTCGGTCTGCTCCGGGCCGGTGACCTCCGTGCGGTCGGGCTGGCGGGCGGGCCGGGTCAGGACGTCGGGGTGGTCGCTCATCACGGACCACCGTAGCCCGCCCGGGGCCCGGTGGGGCCGGCGAAGGCGGCCGGTGGGGCCGGCGATAGGGTGGCGGCCATGCAGACCTGGGAGTACGCGACCGTCCCGCTCATCGTCCACGCGACGAAGCAGATCCTCGACCAGTGGGGCGAGGACGGCTGGGAGCTCGTCCAGGTGCTCGCCATGCCGGAGGGCAACCTCGTCGCCTACCTCAAGCGGCCGAAGGCCTGACGTGGGCCGCGTCGACGACCGGCTCGCCGAGCTGGGGCTCACCCTCCCGGAGGTCGTCCCGCCCCTGGCTGCGTACGTCCCGGCGGTCCTCGACGGCTCGCGGGTCTACGTGTCGGGCCAGGTGCCCCTCGTCGACGGCGTGCTGCCCGAGACGGGCGCCGTGGGTGAGCTCGTCGGGCTCGTCAGCCCCGCCCGTGCCCGCGAGCTGGCCGCGGTCTGCGCGCTCAACGCCATCGCGGCCGTGAAGTCGGTCGTCGACGACCTCGACCGGGTCGAGCGGGTGGTCAAGGTCACCGGTTTCGTGGCGTCGGACCCGTCGTTCACCGGGCAGCCGGGCGTCGTCAACGGGGCCAGCGAGCTCTTCGGTGCGGTCTTCGGCGATGCCGGGGTCCATGCGCGCTCGGCCGTCGGGGTCGCGGCCCTCCCGCTCGGGGCCCCCGTCGAGGTCGAGGTGATCGTCCACGTCCGCGGCTGACCCGTCGGCCACGGCGGGCGGGGGCCCGAGGGTGGTGCGGCGGCCGGTGCACGACCCGGACCTCCTCGCCCGGGCCCTGGCCTGGACCGACGCCGGCATGCCCGAGGGCCCGGCACCCCGCGCGGCGGCGACCGTGATGCTCGTGCGCGACACCGGCCTCGGCCCGGAGGTGTACGTGCAGCGCCGGGTCGCGACCATGGCCTTCGCGCCGTCGATGGTGGTCTTCCCGGGGGGTCGGGTCGACCCCGCCGACCACTCGCTCGACCCCGCGGCCCCCGGCCTCGGCGAGCTGGCCGCGCACTTCGGCACGACGGCGGAGGGGGCGGCGCCCTTCGCCGCCGCTGCGGTGCGGGAGGTCGAGGAGGAGTGCGGGGTGCGGGTCGAGGTCGCGGACCTGCGGGGGCGGGGGCACTGGGTGACCCCGGCGTTCGAGCCCCGGCGCTACGACACGTGGATCCTCGCCGCGGGCATGCCGCCCGGGCAGGAGGCGAGCCAGACCAGCGGCGAGTCCGACGGCGACGGCTGGGCCCGGGCCGAGGTGCTGCTGGAGGGCGCCGCGGCGGGGCGGCTGCGGATGATGCCACCGCAGGAGTGGGCCCTCGAGGCGCTCGCGGGGTTCGCCGACGCCGCGGCCTTCCTCGCCGACCGCCCGCTCATCCGGCGGGTCGTGCCGGTCCTCGAGCACGACCCCGACGGCACGCCCGTCCTCGTCACCGAGCTCCCGTGAGACGGGCGCCGGCCCACCCGGAAGGGGTCTGGCGCACGACGTCCATCTGCTCCCGCCCCTGAGCCACCCGCTCACCTCCTGGAGCACATGGCCACGTGCGCCGCGATCCGGTCCGCCGGCTCACCTCCTGGAGCACATGGCCGCGTGCGCCACGATCCGGTCCGCCGGCTCACCTCCTGGAGCACATGGCCACGTGCGCCAAGGGGTGGGTGCGTGGTTCGAGAGTCGGAGCACATGGACGTCCGGGGGCGGCACTGGTCTGCTCCGGACGAGGCCACGGCCACGGCCACGGCCACCTAGAGTGTCCGGATGAGCTCCGCGCCCGCCGAGCCGCCGTCCTCGGTGCGCGACCCGTGGGCCGGCGGTGCCGCCACCGAGCGCGCGCACTGCGTCCTCGAGGCCAACCCCGGCCCGATGACGCTCGACGGCACGAACACCTGGGTGCTCCTCGAGCCCGGCTCCACCGAGGCCGTCGTCGTCGACCCGGGCGAGGACGACGAGCCCCACCTGCGCGCCGTGCTCGACCTCGTGGCCGCCCGGGGCGCCCGGGTCGGCCTGACCCTCCTCACCCACGGCCACCACGACCACGCCGCCGGCGCTCCACGGTTCGCCGAGCTCTCCGGAGCCCCGACGAGGGCCGTCGGCCGCGGCCACGACGACCTCGGCGACGGCGACGCGGTACGGGTCGGCGGGCTCGAGCTGCGGGTCGTGGCCACCCCCGGGCACACCGCCGACTCGGTCTCGTTCGCCCTGCCCGCCGACCACGCGCTGCTCACCGGCGACACCGTGCTGGGGCGCGGCACGACCGTCGTCGCGCACCCCGACGGCCGGCTCGACGCCTACCTCGCCTCGCTCGACCGGCTCGCGGCGCTCACCGGGGGCGGCAGCGCCACGACGATCCTGCCGGGTCACGGCCCCGTCGTGCCCGATGCCGCCGCGATGCTCGCCTTCTACCGGGTGCACCGTCGGGAGCGGCTCGAGCAGGTGCGCCAGGCCCTCGCCGACGGCGCGGCCACCGAGGACGACCCGGTCGAGGGCGTGCTCCGGCGCGTGTACGGCGACGTCTCACCGGACGTGTGGCCGGCGGCGCGGCTCTCGATCCGCGCCCAGCTCGACTACCTGGGGGTCAGCGGGCCCGGCGGGTGAGCCGCTCGACGTCGAGCAGGAGCACGGCCCGCGCCTCGAGCCGCAGCCAGCCCCGCGACGCGAAGTCGGCGAGGGCCTTGTTCACCGTCTCGCGCGAGGCGCCGACGAGCTGGGCCAGCTCCTCCTGGGTGAGGTCGTGGGCCACCATGACGCCCTCGTCGACGGGCCGTCCGAAGCGGCGCGCGAGGTCGAGCAGCGCCTTGGCCACCCGTCCCGGCACGTCGGTGAACACGAGGTCGGCGAGCACGTCGTTGGTGCGCCGGAGCCGCCGGGCGAGCGCGCTGAGCAGGGTCAGGGAGACCCCGGGCCGCTCGTGGAGGAAGTCCTTGAGCTGCTCGTGCCCCATCGAGAGCAGCTGGGTCTCGGCGACCGCCGTGGCCGTGGCCGTGCGCGGCCCGGGGTCGAAGAGCGAGAGCTCGCCGAACATCTCGCCGGGCCCGAGGATGGCGAGGAGGTTCTCGCGGCCGTCGGCGCTCGTGCGCCCGAGCTTGATCTTGCCCTCGCCGATGACGTAGAGCCGGTCGCCCTGGTCGCCCTCGTGGAAGAGGACGTCGCCGCGCTCGAGGCGCGAGGGGTTCATCGTCGCGATGAGCCCCTCGGCGGCGTGGTCGTCGAGGGGGGAGAAGAGCGGGGCTTTCCGCACGACGTCGTGGTCCACGGGGCCAGTGTGCCAGAACGCGCAGGTCCGCCCCGGGGGTCCGGGCCGAGCCCGAGGACGGGAGGCGCCGCGCGTGTCGGCGGCCGACCCTAGGCTGTCGGCGTGCCCGTCCGTCCCACGCCCGCCGTCCGCCGAGCGGCCACCGGTGACGAGTCGCCCGTCGCCCGCACCCGTCGGGCCCGCCGCACCTACGCCGCACTCCACGAGCGCTACCCGTACGCCCACTGCGAGCTCGACTTCGAGACCCCGCTGCAGCTGCTGGTCGCCACCGTGCTGTCGGCCCAGACGACCGACGTCATGGTCAACACGGTCACGCCCACCCTCTTCTCCCGCTGGCCCACGGCCGAGGCGCTCGCCGCCGCCGACCGCGCCGAGATGGAGGCGGTGCTCAAGCCCACCGGCTTCTTCCGGGCCAAGACCAACTCGGTCATCACCCTGGCCCAGGCGATCGTGGAGCGCTACGGCGGCGAGGTCCCCGGCCGGCTCGCCGACCTCGTCACCCTGCCCGGCGTGGGGCGCAAGACCGCCAACGTCGTGCTCGGCAACGCCTTCGGGGTGCCGGGCATCACGGTCGACACCCACGTCGGCCGGCTGGTCCGGCGCTGGGGCTGGACCCAGGAGAGCGACCCGGTGAAGGTGGAGGCCGACATCGCGCGGCTCATCCCGAAGCGGGAGTGGACGATGCTCAGCCACGTCGTGATCTTCCACGGCCGGCGCACGTGCTTCGCCCGCAACCCGGCCTGCGGCGCGTGCCCGGTCACCCGGTGGTGTCCGGCCTACGGGGAGGGCGAGACCGACCCCGAGAAGGCGCGTGCCCTGCTGAAGTTCGAGCTGGCCCCGGGCGCGGAGCTGCCCGACCCCCCGCCCGGCCCGCTGCCCGACGAGGCCTGAGCGCTGCGGCCCACGGCGGACCGTCCAGGAGTTTCCCTGGCCCGGCAGTGATGGTTCCCGGGCTCGGGGGGTAGACCTGAGGGTGTGGACGGCTCCGGCGCCGCCCCCGGTGTCGGCCCGACGGCGGAACCGGCCGGCGTCGAGCGTCCGCGGGAACCGTCAGCGAGCGCAGGAGAGACACATGGCAACCGTGAGCGACTTCGTCATCGACCGCCTCATCGCGTGGGACCTGCACCGGTTCTACGGGTTCCCCGGCGACGGGATCGGTGGCTTCGACGGTGCGCTGGGGCGGGCCGAGCGCGACGGCAAGGACTTCACCTACGTCAGGCCGACCCACGAGGAGGAGGCCGCGCTCATGGCGACGGCCCACGCGAAGTTCACCGGTGAGGTCGGCGTCTGCATGGCCACGTCGGGTCCGGGGGCGGCGCACCTCGTCAACGGCCTCTACGACGCCAAGGGCGACAACCAGCCCGTCGTCGCCGTCGTGGGGCAGCAGGCCCGCGCAGCGACCGGCAGCGACTTCCAGCAGGAGCTCAACCTCGAGCGGATGTTCGCCGACGTCGCGGTCTTCGTCCAGACCGTCCTCACCGCCCAGCACGCACCCCTCGTCGTCGACAAGGCGATCAGGGTCGCGGCGGCTCGGCGCGGCCCGGCCGTCATCATTCTGCCCACCGACGTCCAGGAGCTCGAGATGGAGGAGCCGGAGGTCGCGCACGGCGTCTCGCGCAGCGGCGTCGGGCACGCGTCCCCTCGCTTCGCCCCGACCGAGGACTCGCTCCTGCAGGCCGCCGAGGTGCTCAACGCGGGCAGCAAGGTCGCGATGATCGTCGGGCAGGGCGCTCGGGGCGCGCGCGCCGAGGTGCTGGCCGTCGCCGAGCGGCTCGGGGCCGGCATCATCACGGCCCTGCTCGGCAAGGACGTCGTCCCCGGAGACGTCCCGTACCACACCCAGCAGCTGGGCCTGCTCGGGTCACGCCCGAGCTACGACATGATGCAGGACTGCGACACCCTCCTCCTCGTCGGCACGAACTTCCCCTACGCGGAGTTCCTGCCGGAGACGGGCCAGGCCCGCGCCGTGCAGATCGACACCGACCCCGGGCACCTCGGCATCCGCTACCCCACCGAGGTCAACCTCTGGGGTGACACCGGGGCGACGCTGGCGGCCCTGCTGCCGCACCTCCACCAGGCCGAGGACCTGTCGTGGCAGGAGGGCATCGCCGCCGGGATGCGGGAGTGGGACGAGGAGACGACCCGCGTCGCGATGGCCGAGGCCGACCCGGTGAACCCGCGCCGGCTCTTCCACTCGCTCAACGAGCGGCTGCCCGAGCGGGCCATCGTCACCGCCGACGCGGGCACGACGGCCGACTGGTTCGGGCACCACATCCGCCTCGGCGGCGAGCAGATGGGCAACCTCTCGGGACGGCTCGCGACGATGCTCGCCGCGATGCCGTACGCGATGGCCGGGAAGTTCGCCCACCCCGACCGGCCGGTCGTCTGCACCATCGGCGACGGCGCGTTCCAGATGCTCGGGATGAACGGCCTCATCACCGTCAAGCGGCACTGGCAGGAGTGGGAGAACCCCACGTTCATCGTGCTCGTCATGCACAACGACGACCTCAACCAGGTCTCCTGGGAGATGCGCGAGGTGGGCGACCCGCGGTGGGACACCGCCCAGCTCGTGGAGTCGATGGACTACGCCGGGTATGCCCGCAGCCTCGGCTTCGAGGGCATCCGGGTCGACCGGCCCGAGGACGTCGACGCCGCCTGGGACCGGGCGTTCGCCGCCGACCGCCCCGTCCTCATCGACGCGGTCGTCGACCGCAACGTCCCGCCCCTGCCGGCGCACATCACGCTCGAGCAGGCCACGGGGGTCGCCCGGGCCCTCGTCACGGGTGACCCCGAGGCGCGTCGGGTGGCCGTCGAGGGCTCGCGCGCGATGGCCGCCGAGCTGTTCGCGAGGGTGCGCGGCAGCCGGTCGTGACCGACCCGGCGCTCAGCCGGCGTCGGCGCCCTGCCCCGCGGCGGCGAGGCGCTGGGCGGCCTCGAGGAGGAAGGCGTGGACGAACGCCTGGGGGAGGTTCCCGCGCAGCTGGCGCTGGCGCACGTCGAACTCCTCGGAGAGCAGGCCGGCCGGGCCGCTCGCGGCGCGCTGGCGCTCGAACCAGCGGAAGGCCTCGACGGTGTCGCCGGCCTGGAGGTGGGCCAGGCTCATGACGAAGCCGCACATGAGGAAGGCGCCCTCGGCGTCGCCGAGCGGGCGGTCGTCCTGCGCGTACCGGTACGCGTAGCCGTCCTGCACGAGCTCGTGGCGCACGACCTCGAGGGTCGCCCGGCTGCGCGGGTCACCCGGGGGGAGCGCACCGCGCACGGTCGTGAGGAGGAGCGAGGCGTCGACCCCCTCGAGGTCCGGGGCCCGCCGCCAGGCGCCGTCGGGGCGCAGGCAGCGGCGGGAGGTCTCGGCGAGGATGGTGTCGGCGAGGGTCTCCATCGCCGCGCCGTCCGAGCGGGCGACCACGCCCGCGGCGGTGCGCAGCCCGCCGATGCAGGCCAGCCGCGACTGGGTCCACCAGTCGTCGTGCAGCTCCCACACCCCCGCGTCCGGCCGGTCCCAGCGGTCGGCGGCGAGGGCGACGAGGGTGGAGACCGCGCGGACGTCGTCGGTGCCGAGCCGGTCGTGGCGCCCGGCGGCCGCGTAGAGCTGCAGCAGCTCGCCGACGGTGTCGAGCTGGAACTGCCCCCGGACCCAGTTGCCCGTGACGACCGAGCCTCCCGGGTAGCCGGGCACGTCCTGCTCCACCTCGGCCGGGGGGAGGGAGCCGTCGAGCCGGTACGCCGGGGCGAGCTCGGGCCCGTCGTCGAGGACGCGGGCCGTCGTGAAGGCCACCGCCTCGTCGAGGAGCGGGTGCGGGTCGTCGACGGACACGGCGACACCGGCGTACGCCTGGTCGCGCAGCCACACGTACCGGTAGTCGTAGGAGCGGCCGGCCTCGGCCCGCTCCGGCATGCCCAGCGTGGCCGCGGCGACCATCCCGCCGCCCGGTGCGGTGAGGCCGCGGAGCACGGCGTACGCGTGCCGGGCGTCGCGGGTGCCGGCGGTGCCCGCGAGCTCGGGGACCGCCTCGTCCCAGTAGTGGGCGGTGGCGACCCAGGCGCGGTCGGCGTCGACCGGTGGTGCGTCGAACGTGCCGGTGGAGACCTCGAGGACGAGGTCGTGGTGCTCGCCCGCCGACACCGCGAGCCGCAGCCGCAGCGAGCCGTCGTCGTCGACCGTGGCGTCGTCGGCGCCGGTCAGGCGCACGTGGCGCCCGCCCGAGGTCGCGGTCCAGCACCGGCCGTCGCGCCGCCACGTGGGGCGCCGTGACCCGAAGCCGGCCGCCGGGCGCAGCACGACGTCGACCTCGACGCGGGTGTCGAGCGGCTCGACGCGCCGCAGGAGGGTGAGCCGGTCCGGGTCGGCCGGGGCGGCGAGCGCCTCCCGGCACTCGACGACCCCGGTCTCCGTCGTCCAGCGGCTGCGCCAGACGAGCGAACCGGGTTCGTAGTACCCGCCGCGCACGAAGCGCGCCGCGGGGGTGACGGCGTACACGCCGGGGGCGCCGACGAGCGCACCGAAGAGGGGCTCGTCGTCCCACCGGGGGGCGCACAGCCAGCCGATGTCGCCCGTGGGACCGATGACGGCACCCCGGTAGCCGTCGGCGAGGAGCGCGTAGTCGCGCAGGACGTGCGGGGCGACGGTCGGCCCCTGCGTGGGCCGGCGGCTCACGACGCCGCCTGCTCGCGCGAGCGCGCGGTCGCCACCGCGCTGGCCAGCGCGACCGCAGCCGTGGTGAGGGCGGCGCGGCGCCGGCTCGGCGAGCCCGCGGCCAGCGCGCCCATGGTGGCGACGTGGGTGAGGTCGACGGCGACGACAACCCCCGAGGTCAGCCGCGGCGCCAGCACCTGGGCCACTCCCTGGAGCAGGTGCCGGCCGCCGAGGAGGCGGAGGCCCAGCTCCTCGATGACGTCCGGGTCGCGCGCCTCGAGCCGGCGCCAGACGTCGTCGCCCCGGGTGAGGAGCACGGCCCCCCACGCGGCGCCCGCGACGCCGACGACACGTGGGAGGACGGTCGCCCGGCTCACCGGCGGCGTCCGGCCACCGCGGCTCCCGCCGCGAGGACCGCCGCTCCCGCGCCGGCGAGCAGCGGGTAGTGGTGGGCCGCCCACTGCTGCGGGCTGCGGCCGTGCGCGCGGTCGTCGAAGACCCCGTGGGCCCCGAAGTCGTGCCCGCCGGAGCCGTCCGCGGGCTCCCAGAGGTTGGCCGGCTGGTCGGCCGGCTTGGCCTGCCCCGTCTGCTGGGAGGAGAAGCCGGTCCGGGCGAGGTAGCGGTCGAGCAGGCCCGGGGCGACCGCGTTGGCCATGAGCGTGGCGACGGTCGAGGCGCCGACCCAGTACTCGCGCCGCTTCGGGTGGTCCGCGGCGAAGACGACCGCCTTGGCGGCGACCTCGGGCTGGTAGATCGGCGGGACGGGCTGGGCGTGGTCGGGCAGGCGCGAGAGCACCCAGGAGAACTGCGGGGTGTTGACGGCGGGCATCTGCACCATCGTCACGTGCACGTTGCTGCCCTCGTGGAGCAGCTCGGTGCGCAGCGACTCGTGGAAGCCCTGGATCGCGTGCTTCGCGCCGCAGTAGGCGCTCTGCAGCGGGATGCCCCGGTAGGCCAGGGTCGAGCCGACCTGCACGATGGTGCCGCGGTCGCGCTCCTTCATCCGGCGCATGATGCTCATCGTCGCGTAGACGTAGCCGAGGTAGGCGACCTCGGTGACGCGGCGGAACTCGGCCGCGGCGATGTCGTCGACGCGCGCGAAGACCGACGTGAACGCCACGTTGACCCACACGTCGACCGGGCCGAGCTCGGACTCGATGTGCTCGACCGCGGCCTCCACGGCGTCGGGGTCCGCGACGTCGACGGGGACGACGAGCGCGGCCCCGCCGAGCCCGCGCACCTCCTCGGCTGCCGCCTCGAGCCCGCTCTCTCCGCGGGCGAGCAGGGCGATGGTGTCGCCCCTGCGGGCGAACTCGCGCGCCGTGGCGCGCCCGATCCCTCCGCTGGCTCCGGTGATGGCGATGGTCTGGGCCATGGTTCTCTCCTGTCCGTCGGGTGACGTGGTCTCGGTGCGACCGCGGCGTCAGAGCCGGGTCGGTGCTGCGTGCGGCGCGAAGCGGTCGGCGCTCGCGAGCCGCCAGTCGGCCGCCCAGGCCTCGGGGGGCTCGGCGAGCAGCTGCCCGGGCTCGAGCCAGTCGTAGAGCTCCGCGTACGAGCGGGCCTCGGTCTCGGTGACGTTGCGGCGCAGGTGGTACGGCGACAGCTCGTGCGGGGCGCGCACGCCCATGGCGGCCATGAGCTGCATGGCCTCCCGCACCGTGGCGTCCTGGTAGCGGCGGACCCGGACGCTCTTGTCGCCGACGTCGAGGGCGCGGGCCCGGCGCGGGTCCTGGGTCGCCACGCCGCTGGGGCAGGTGTCCGTGTGGCAGCGCTGGGCCTGGATGCAGCCGGCGGCCATCATCATGGCGCGCGCGGAGTTCGTGTAGTCGGCGCCCTGGATGAGCCGCTTGACGACGTCGTTGCCCTGGGCGACCTTGCCGCTGGCCCCCACCCGCACCCGGTCGCGCAGGCCGGCGCCGACGAGGGCGTTGTGCACCGTCATCAGCCCGTGGGTCAGGGGCATCCCCACGTGGTCCTCGAACTCCAGCGGTGCCGCGCCGGTGCCGCCCTCGGACCCGTCGACGATGATGAAGTCGGGCGCGGTGCCGACCTCGAGGATCGCCTTGCAGATGGCGAGCACGTCGAGGCGCGAGCCCGACGCACAGCTTGAACCCGGCGGGCTTGCCGCCGGAGAGGTCGCGCATCCGGGCGACGAACTCGACGAGCTCGGTGGGGGTCGAGAAGACCCGGTGCGCGGGCGGGCTGACGCACTTCTCGCCCTGCGGCACCTGGCGGACCTCCGCGATCTCCTGCGTCACCTTCTTCGCCGGCAGGACGCCGCCGATGCCGGGCTTCGCCCCCTGGCTGAGCTTGAGCGACACGCACTTCACGGCGTCGTGGGCGGCCTTGTCGCGGAACGAGTCGGGGTCGAAGTCGCCGTCCTCGGTGCGCGCCCCGAAGTAGCCGGTGCCGAGCTCCCAGACGATGTCCCCGCCGTTCTCCAGGTGGTACCGCGAGAGGCCCCCCTCCCCGGTGTCGTGGGCGAACCCGCCCATCGCCGCGCCGGTGTTGAGGGCGCGGATGGCGTTGGCCGACAGCGACCCGAAGCTCATCGCCGAGACGTTGAGCAGGGCCATCGAGTAGGGCCTCGTGCAGTCGGGTCCGCCGACCCGGACCCGCGGGGGGTCGTCCGGCGCCTCGACGGGGGTGGTCGAGTGCACGAGGTACTCGTAGCCGACCTCGTTGACGTCGCGCTCGGTCCCGTACGCCTTCTCCCCGTGGATGCCCTTGGCCCGCTCGTAGACGACGGAGCGCGTGTTGCGGTCGAACGGCCGTCCGTCCCAGTCGCGCTCGATGAAGTACTGCTGGATCTCGGGCCGGATGTCCTCGAGGAGGTAGCGTGCGTGACCGATGACGGGATAGCGGCGCAGGATCGTGTGCTTCTTCTGCAGCAGGTCCCAGGCGGCGAGGGCCACCACCCCTGCGCCTGCTCCCGCTCCGGTCCTCGTCCACGTCCGACGGCTCATCGATCGCCTCCTCGTCTCTCGGGTACCCACCACCGTGCCCGCCCACACTGGACGCTCGCTGGGAGCGGGCTGGACGGGGCGTCATCCCGGCGGTGTCCACGGCACGCGCTGCGCGACCGGCGCACGGCTCGGGTGCCTACGATGACCGGCATGACCCCGGCCCCCGAGTGGCTGACCCGGCTCGCCGCTCGCGAGGACGTCGGTGACCACCCCTGGTTCGCGGCGCACCCCGCGCCGGCGGACGGCGTGCGCCGGTCGGCCGTGCTCGTCCTCTTCGGTCCGGGCGACGGGGGCCGGCGTCGACGTCGTGCTCACCGAGCGCTCGCACACGCTGCGTTCGCACCCCGGCCAGGTGTCCTTCCCCGGCGGCCGGCTCGACCCCGGCGACGACGGCCCGGTGGCGGCCGCCCTGCGCGAGGCGGAGGAGGAGGTGGGGCTCGACCCGGCCGGCGTGGAGGTGCTCGCCGAGCTGCCGGCCCTGCTTCCTCGCCCCGAGCGACAACGCGGTCACTCCCGTGCTCGGCTGGTGGTCGGCGCCGACGCCGGTGCGGGTCGTCGACCGGGCCGAGGTGGCCCGGGTCGACCAGGTGCCGGTGGCCGAGCTGCTCGACGCCCGGCGCCGCTTCACCGCCGTGTTCGGGCCCTACCGGGGCCCCGGGTTCGAGGTGCGCGACCTGTTCGTCTGGGGCTTCACGGCGATGCTCCTCGACGCGGTGCTCGACCTCGCCGAGCTCGCTCGTCCCTGGGACGCGACGGTCGAGCGGGCCCTGCCCGACCGGGTCCGCTCGCCGTGGATGCGCGGGGCCGGGTCGGCGGAGGGGTCCGGGTGAGCGGCTCGGCCGTCGTCGACGTCGTCCTCGTCCTCGTCCTCCTGGCCTACGCGTGGAGCGGCTGGCGCCAGGGCCTCGTGGCCGCCGCGCTCGGGCTCGTGGGCCTCGTGGCCGGCGCCGTCGTCGGGGCCCGCCTCGCGCCCGGGCCTGCTCGAGGACCACGCCGGCCTCGACCTGTCGACGCCCGCCGGGACGCTCGTCCTGCTCGGGGTGATCCTCGTCCTCGCCACCCTCGGGCAGTGGCTCATGCTCCTGCTCGCCTCGCGGGTGCGCACGGTCATCCGCGGGGCGCGGCTGGCCGTCGTCGACAACGTGCTCGGCGGCGTCGCCGTGCTCCTCACCGCGTCCCTCGTCGTCTGGGTCGTCGCGGGTGCGGTGCGCACGACCGGACCGGCGCCCCTGCGCACCGCGGTGGCCCAGTCGAGGGTCGTGCGGGCGCTCGACTCCGTCGTGCCGCCGGGTGCCGGCCGGCTCGTCGAGGAGGTCACCCGCGCGCTGGACCGCGGCGGCTTCCCGCGGGTCTTCGAGGGTCTCGGGCCCGAGCCCATCGTCTCGGTGCCCGCGCCCGACCCCGCCCTGCTCCGCGACCCGCAGGTGGCGACCGCCCTCCGCTCCGTGGTCCACGTGCGGGCCGACGCCCCGCGCTGCCGCCAGACCCAGGTGGGCAGCGGGTGGGTGGCCGCGCCCGGTCTCGTCGTCACCAACGCCCACGTCGTCGCGGGGTCGCGCACCATCCGGCTCAGCGTCCGCGGCACCGAGCGCGGAGGTGGCGGCCCGGCTCGTCGCCTTCGACCCCCAACGCGACGTGGCCGTGCTCGCGGCACCGGCCCTCCGGGCGCCGGCGCTGGCCCTCGGCGGTCCCCTGGTGAGGAACGACGACGCGGTGCTGGCCGGCTTCCCCGGCGACCACGGCCTGTGGGTCGGCGCCGCCCGGGTGCGCGCGGTGCTCGACGCCCGCGGGGCCGACATCTACGGTCACGTACGGTGCCACCCGCGAGACGTACTCACTGCGGGCGACGGTGCGCCAGGGCGCCTCCGGCGGACCGATGCTCGACCCGTCGGGCCGGGTCGTGGGCATGGTCTACGCCACCTCGCTCGACGACCCGCAGACCGGCTACGCGATGACGGTCGCGGAGGTGCAGCCGGTGCTCGCGCGGGCGTCCGCGGGGGGCCGGCCGGTGTCGGCAGGACGCTGCGGCAGCGAGTGAGGCCGGTCAGCCCTCGCGCTTGAGGGCGGCCACCGTCTCCTTGCCCTGCTCGATGGCCCGCTCCGGTGACGGCTTCGCCCGCTGCATCGCGTTCTTGCCCAGCAGCCCGAGCACCGCGGCGACGACGAACAGCAGGACCGTGACGACGAGGTAGCCCGCCCACTCCGGCAGCCAGATCGCGACGACCTGGGCCAGGGTGTGGAAGAGGAAGATCACGCCGAGCAGGCCGACGAACGCGGCGCCGGCGAGCATCCCCGCGCCCTTGCCGAGCACCTTGGCGCCCTCGGCGACCTCGGCCTTGGCGAGGGCGATCTCGCCGCGGACGATGCCCTGGAGGTCGTGCGTCGCGTCGGCGACGAGCTGGCCGATGGTGCGCTCGCTGGTCTCCGGTGCCATGCGTGTCCGCCTCACTTGTTCGTCGTCCCGCGGGAAGTGGTTCCGTACCCGACCTTACCGACTGGCGCCGCCCCGGGCCCCGGCCGGTCCTCGAAGCAGTCCGGTACCCCGTCGCCGTCGGCGTCACGGGTCTCGAGCTCCTCGATCCGCCGGTAGACCGCGTTGCGCCGGCGCAGGACGAGCGCCGCGAGGCCGGCGGCGAGCAGCGACCCGACGAGCACGGCCACCTTGACGTGGTCGTCGCGCGCGGACCCGGCGCCGAAGGCGAGCTCGCCGACGAGCAGCGACACGGTGAACCCGACCCCGGTGAGGAGGGCCAGCCCGCCGACGTCGGACCAGGCGAGGTCGTCGTCGAGCTCGGCGTGGGTGAACCGGGCCATGAGCCACGTCGCGCCGAGGACCCCGACGAGCTTGCCGACGACGAGGCCGAGCACGACCCCGAGGGCGACCGGGTCGGCGGCCGTCGCGCCCAGTCCGCCGCCGACCACGGTGACCCCGGAGGCGAAGAACGCGAACACGGGCACGGCGAAGCCGGCCGAGAGGGGGCGCAGCCGGTGCTCGAAGCGGTGCGCGACGTCGGTGTCGGGCGCCATCGTGCTCAGCGACGGCACCCGGGCCCGCGGCCGCACGGGCACGACGAGGCCGAGGAGCACCCCGGCCACGGTGGCGTGCACGCCCGAGGCGTGGACGAGCCCCCAGGTGAGGGCGGCGAGCGGCAGCAGCAGCCACCACTGCCCGATGCGCCGCTGGACGAGGGCGGCGAAGCCGGCGAGGGGCAGCAGGGCGAGCAGCAGCGGCACGACGTGGAGGTCGGAGGTGTAGAAGACCGCGATGATCGTGATGGCGATGAGGTCGTCGACGACCGCGAGGGTCAGCAGGAACGAGCGCAGCGCCGCCGGCAGGTGCGAGCCGATGACGGCGAGCACGGCGAGCGCGAAGGCGATGTCGGTGGCCGTGGGGATGGCCCAGCCGCGGGCCGCGCCGTCCTCCCCGCCGAGCACCGCGACGGTGCCGGCGAAGACGAGGGCCGGGACGACCACGCCCGCCGACCGCCGCGACCACCGGTACCGCGGCCCGGGCCGGGGTGCGCAGCTCGCCGACGAGGAACTCGCGCTTGAGCTCGAGGCCGGCGACGAAGAAGAAGATCGCGAGCAGCCCGTCGCCGGCCCAGTGCCCGAGGGTCGAGCCGCAGGTGGCCCCAGTCGGTGCCGACGTAGGTGTCGCGCAGGCTCGAGTACGACTCCCGCCAGGGGCTGTTCGCGAAGACGATGGCCGCGACGGCCGCGAGCAGCAGCAGCGCGCCGCCGATCGTCTCGGTGCGCAGGGCGTCGGCGACGTACTGCGTCTCGGTCCACGACGGGCGCGCGAACAGGCGACGGCGGTCGGGGGCGGGGGAGGGGTCCGGGGGGCTGGAGGTGCTCGGGGTGCGGCTCATCGCGGCTCCTGTCAGGGGCGGGACCGCGGCCGGCTGGGGACCTGCGGCATCGACGTGCCGACCAGACTTCCCGGCGCTCCGGGGCCGAGTCTACCGAGCCCCGGAGCGCTCTCCGGACGTCAGTCGCCCGAGCCGGACGTCATGCCCTCCTTGATGAGGCTCATCACCGAGCTGTCGGCGAGCGTCGTGACGTCTCCGACCTCACGGTTCTCGGCGACGTCCTTGAGCAGGCGGCGCATGATCTTGCCGGAGCGCGTCTTCGGCAGCTCGGCGACGATCATCACCTGGCGCGGCTTGGCGATCGGGCCGATCTCCTTGGCCACGTGGTTGCGCAGCTCCTGGACGGTCTCCTCGCCGTGGTCGGTGGCGTCACCGCGGAGGATGACGAAGGCGCACACCGCCTGGCCGGTGGTCTCGTCGGCGGCCCCGACGACCGCGGCCTCGGCCACCGAGGGGTGCGACACGAGGGCCGACTCGATCTCCGCGGTCGAGAGCCGGTGCCCCGAGACGTTCATGACGTCGTCGACCCGGCCGAGGAGCCAGATGTTGCCCTTCTCGTCGTACTTGGCTCCGTCCCCGGCGAAGTAGTACTTCGGGCCGAACCGGCTCCAGTACGTCTCCTTGTACCGCTCGGGGTCGCCCCAGATGCCGCGGAGCATCGAGGGCCACGGCTTGGTGAGCACGAGGTAGCCGACCTTCTCGGGCTCGGTGAACGGGTTGCCGTCGTCGTCGAGGATCTCGGCGGAGACGCCGGGGATCGGCCTCTGGGCCGAGCCGGGCTCGAGGGTGGTGACGCCCGGGAGGGGGCTGATCATGATCGCGCCCGTCTCGGTCTGCCACCACGTGTCGACGATCGGGGCCCGGTCGCCGCCGATGTGCTTGCGGTACCAGAGCCAGGCCTCGGGGTTGATCGGCTCGCCGACGCTGCCGAGCACCCGGATCGAGGACAGGTCGAACTTCTCCGGGATGTCGGCCCCCCACTTCATGAAGGTGCGGATGGCCGTGGGCGCCGTGTAGAGGATCGAGACCTTGTACTTCTCGATCAGCTCCCACCAGCGGCCCTGGTGCGGGGTGTCCGGGGTGCCCTCGTAGAGCAGCTGGGTCGCACCGTTGGCCAGCGGACCGTAGACGATGTAGGAGTGGCCGGTGACCCAGCCGACGTCGGCGGTGCACCAGTAGACGTCGGTCTCGGGGTGCACGTCGTGGACCACCGCGTTCGTGTAGGCGGCCTGGGTGAGGTAGCCACCGGTCGTGTGGAAGATGCCCTTCGGCTTCCCCGTCGTCCCGGAGGTGTAGAGGATGAACAGCGGGTGCTCGCTGTCCATCGGCTGCGCCTCGTGGGTGTCGGGCTGGCCGTCGACGAGGTCGTGCCACCAGACGTCGCGGGCGTCGTCCCAGTCGACGTCGGTGTCGGTGCGCTTGACGACGAGCACCTTCTCGACGGGGGACTCGTCGTCGCCGTGGTGGATCGCGGCGTCGACGGCGGCCTTGAGCGGGGCGGCCTTGCCGCGGCGCCACTGGCCGTCGGTCGTCACGACGACCTTGGCCTCGGCGTCGGCGATGCGGGTGTGGAGGGCCTCGGCCGAGAACCCGCCGAAGATCACCGAGTGGGGGGCGCCGATGCGCGCGCAGGCGAGCATCGTGACGACCGTCTCCGGGATCATCGGCATGTAGATCGCCACCCGGTCGCCGGTCGCGACACCGAGGGACTCCAGGGCGTTGGCCGCCTTCGCGACGTCCTTCTGGAGGTCGGCGTAGGTGATGGTGCGGGTGTCGCCGCCCTCGCCCTCGAAGTGGATGGCGACCCGGTCGCCGTTGCCGGCCTCGACGTGCCGGTCGACGCAGTTGTGCGCGACGTTGAGCTGGCCGCCGACGTACCACTTCGCGAACGGCGCGCCGCTCCAGTCGAGGGTCTGCTCGAAGTCCTTCGTCCAGCTGATCCGCGTGCGCGCCTGCTCGGCCCAGAAGCCCTCGTGGTCGGCCGCTGCGGCGTCGTACATCTCCGCGGTGCCGTTGGCGCCGGACGCGAACCCGGCGTCGGGGCTCAGGTCCATCTCGTGCAGGTGGCTCGACAGGCTGTCGTCGGTCACGGCTGGGTCCTCCTCGTCGTTGAGACTCTCGACCTCAACCCAACCCGACGACGCCGCTGCTGGCAACCGCCCGGCCGCGGTGAGCGGACCAGCGGCCGGGGCGCTGCGCCGAGCGGGACGCGCGGGCCGGGGCGCCGACGAGCGGCCGGGGCGCCGGGTCGCCGGGCGTCCGGCCGGCGGCCGAGGACGGACGTCCGCCCACGCTGCACAACCTGACCAGCGACACGCCCGGCCGGGTGG
The DNA here is from genome assembly GCA_963752445.1 of uncultured Actinomycetota bacterium. Taxonomy (GTDB): domain Bacteria; phylum Actinomycetota; class Actinomycetes; order Actinomycetales; family Dermatophilaceae; genus Phycicoccus. The sequence goes on from CAVVYI010000028.1 coordinate 122,527, forward strand.
TGAAACTGTGCGCTCGTTGACCACGCGACACGCCATCGGTTCCATCCGGCGCGGTCCCGTGCTTCCGTGGAGGTCCGGCCCACGAGGCCACGACCACTCACGAGGAGGTGAGCGCGGTGTTCGAGGATGGACAGCTCTACTCGGCCGTGACGACCGAGGACGACGGCACCGTCAAGGTGCACCTGTCGGACAACCACCCCGGCCTGCACGACGAGGACTACCTCACGCGGCGCGGCGAGATCGCGGCCGCCGCCCTGGCCCACTCGCCGGACGGCCCGCTACCGGTCATCGACTACGCGCCCGAGGAGCACGACATCTGGCGCACCGTGTGCGCCGAGCTGGCGCCCAAGCACGAGCGGTACGCGCACTCGGAGTACCTCGCGGGCAAGGCCGCCCTCGGCCTGCCGAGCGACCACGTGCCCCAGCTCTCGGAGGTCACCGACCTCCTCCGGCCGCTCACCGGCTGGGCCTACACCTGTGCCCCGGGCCTGGTGCCGCTGCGCGACTTCTACGGCGACCTCGGCCGTCGGGTCTTCAACTCGACCCAGTACCTCCGGCACGGCAGCCAGCCGCTCTACACACCCGAGCCCGACATCATCCACGAGGTCGTCGGCCACGGGAACCAGCTGGCCAGCCCGCGCTTCGCGGCGATCACCGAGGCCGCCGGGCAGGCCAGCCGTCGCCTCGAGAGCGACGACGCGGTGAAGTTCGTCGCCGACGTCTTCTGGTTCTCCATGGAGTTCGGCGTCATGGCCGAGGGCTCCGAGCTCAAGGCCTACGGGGCGGGCATCCTCAGCAGCTACGGCGAGATGGACGAGTTCCGGTCGATGGACATCCGGCCGCTGGACCTGCACGCGATGGGGACGCTCAACTACGACATCACCGCCTACCAGCCGGTGCTGTTCCGCGCCGACAGCGTCGAGCACCTCGAGGACGTCGTCGGCCACTTCTTCGCCACGGTCGACGACGACCTCGCGGCCAGGCTGCGGGCCGAGGCGAGCGCGGCGGTCTAGCCGGGCGCCGCCCTCACCAGGTGTGGGCGACGTCGACGACGAGCCGGCTCGTCGAGCCGTCGGACAGCGTGAACACCCGGAACGGCAGCCGCGCCCGCACGCCGAGCGCCAGGGTCGTGTAGCCCTCGAACGAGCCGGCCCAGCGCACCTGCCGGAAGGTGGGGTACCCGCCCACCGACGGCATCGCCGGGACGCGGGTCGCCCCCTTGCGGACGACGACGGCCAACCGGGCACCGCCGGCGACGGTGACCGGGTTGCCGGACCCCTCGGCGCGCACGGTCGAGACGTAGCGCACGTCGTAGCCCGGGGCGGACCCCGTGAGGTCGAGGACGAGCCGGTCGTAGCACGCGTGGTGCCCCGCCCGGACGCCGGCGACCCGGCCGGTCACCAGGGGGGCCGAGGTCTTCGCGAGCGACCCCCAGGCGGTGGCGCACGCGGCGCTCGCGGGCACGGCGGTGGCCGCGGAGGTCGTGGTGAGGGCGGCCGCCGCGGCGAGGGCGGCGGCGACCCTGCGGGTCGTCCGGCGGGGCCGGGTGCGGGACGCGGTGGGGCGGCTGGTCGGTGTGGGCATGGCGCTCTCCTTCGGGTCGGTCGTCTCCGGGGAGGAGGCTGCGGTGACCGTCCCGATACACGGACGCGCAACGGCCGCGGAGGGTTGACCCGCTCCGCGGCCGCTGCCGTGCGTGGCCCGGTCCGGGGCGAGCCCCGGACCGGACGGACTCAGTGGTTGATCGCCTCGCCCACGCCGTGACCGGTGAGGCTGCGCACCTCCATCTCGGCGTACTTGCGGGCGTTGTGCTCCTTGCTCGTCACCGAGCCGAGCCAGCCGAGGAAGAACGCGAGCGGGATCGAGACCAGTCCCGGGTTGTCGAGCGGGAACCAGTGGAAGTCGATGCTCGGGTCGGTGATCATCGACGCGCTGACCGTGGCCGGCGCGACCGGTGCCTTGCCCGAGACCACCGGGCTGAAGGCGATGAGCACGATCGAGCTGACCAACCCGCCGTAGATCGAGAACAGCGCTCCTCGGGTGTTGAAGCCCTTCCAGAACAGCGAGTAGAGGATCGTCGGCAGGTTCGCGCTCGCGGCCACCGCGAAGGCGAGGGCCACGAGGAACGCGATGTTCTGGTTCTTGGCGAAGATGCCACCGAGGATGGCGACGGCGCCGATGACGACGGCGGCGATGCGGGCGACCCGCACCTCCTGGTCGCCGGTGCTCTCACCGCGCTTGAAGACCTCCTTGTAGAGGTCGTGGGCGAAGGTGGCCGACGTCGTGATCGTCAGCCCGGCGACGACCGCGAGGATCGTCGCGAACGCCACCCCCGAGATGATCCCGAGGAGGACCGAGCCGCCCAGCTCGTAGGCGAGGAGCGGGGCCGCCGAGTTGGCCTTGCCGGGAGCGGCGTTGATCTTGGTCGGGCCGACGAGGGCCGCCGCGCCGTAGCCGACGACGAGCGTGAGCAGGTAGAAGCCGCCGATGAGCCAGATGGCCCACTCGACCGACTTGCGGGCCTGCTTGCCCGTGGGGACGGTGTAGAAGCGCTGGAGGACGTGCGGGAGTCCGGCGGTGCCGAGCACGAGGGCCATCGACAGTGAGATGAAGTCGATCTTCGTCGTGAGGTTCTTGCCGTACTTCAGGCCGGGCTCGAAGAGCTTCTCCCCGGCCTTGGGCGAGTTGTCGGCCGCGGCCTGGAACAGGCTCGAGATGTTGAACCCGTACTTGCCGAGGACCCACACCGTCATGACCGCCGTCCCCGCGATGAGGAGGAGGGCCTTGATGATCTGCACCCAGGTCGTGCCCTTCATCCCGCCGATGAGGACGTAGGCGATCATGATGATGCCGACGATGGCGATGACGCCGTTCTGGGCCGCCTCGCCGCTCACGCCGAGCAGGAGCGAGACGAGACCGCCCGCACCGGCCATCTGGGCCAGCAGGTAGAAGAACGACACGGCGATGACCGACATGGCCGTCGCGATGCGCACCGGGCGCTGCTTGAGCCGGTACGACAGGACGTCGGCCATCGTGAACCGGCCGGTGTTGCGCAGCAGCTCGGCGACGAGCAGCAGGGCGACGAGCCAGGCGACGAGGAAGCCGATGGAGTAGAGGAAGCCGTCGTAGCCCTGGAGGGCGATGGCGCCGGCGATACCGAGGAAGGAGGCGGCCGAGAGGTAGTCGCCGGCGATGGCGATGCCGTTCTGCCGGCCGTTGAAGGCACCGGCGGCGGTGTAGTACTGCTCGGCCGTCTTCTTGCCCGAGGCGACCCGGATGACGATGACGAGCGTGAACAGCACGAACGCGGCGAAGATGCCGATGTTGAGGGCGGGCGACCCGACGGTCGTGGCGGCGTCGGCCTGGGGGAGGAGAGAGGTCATCGTCAGTGCTCCTTCGGGCCGTCGAGGCGGGCACCGAGGGCTTCGGCCATCGGGTCGAACTCTCGGTTGGCCCAGCGCGTGTAGATGATCGTGATCGCGAAGGTCGTGACGAACTGGCCGAGCCCGAAGAGCAGGCCGATCGTGATGGTGCCGAAGGCCTTCGTCCCCATGAAGCCGGGAGCGAAGATCGACAGCAGGACGTACAGGAAGTACCAGGCGAGGAAGAAGCCGGTCATCGGGAAGACGAAGCCGCGGAACTTCTTGCGCAGTGCCTGGAACTCGTCCGTGGACTGCAGCGCGAGGTAGGCGTCCTCCTGCTGCGTGCGAGCGTCGTTGCTCACGGTCACCTCCAGGGTCTCGGCCCGGACGGCGGTGCCCGGGTCGGCTCAAGGGTGCGCGCCGCACGGGCCGGGGTCGAGACCTGCCGCGCCGTGCCGCGGCGGGCGGTGGCATGCCGCGCCGGGCGGGGCCGCGGCCGCGGTGTGCGGGGGGTCGGGGTGCGCCGAGCGGTCCGCGTGGTGCGGTGAGCGGTCGTCCCGGCATGATGGGCGCCGTGCGTGCACTGAGGAAGGTCTCCGCCGGCCCCGGGCTCGAGCTCGTCGACGTGCCCGAGCCGGTGTGCGGCCCGAGGGACGTCGTCGTCCGGGTGCTGCGGGCCGGGTTGTGCGGCACCGACCTGCACCTCGAGCAGTGGGACGACTGGGCCGCCGCCACCGTGCGGGTGCCGCTCACCCTGGGGCACGAGTTCTTCGGCGAGGTCGTCGAGGTCGGGCGCGACGTCGACCACGTCGCGGTCGGCGACCGGGTCTCGGGCGAGGGGCACGTCGTGTGCGGCACGTGCCGCAACTGCCGGGCCGGCCGCCGGCACCTGTGCATCCACACCGTCGGCATCGGGGTGAACCGCGACGGGGCCTTCGCCGACTACGTCGTCATCCCCGCGACGAACGCCTGGGTGCAGCCCGCCGACCTCGACCCCGACCTCGGGGCCGTCTTCGACCCCCTCGGGAACGCGACCCACACGGCGCTGCAGTGGCCGGTCGTCGGCGAGGACGTCGTCGTCACGGGCGCCGGGCCCATCGGGGTGATGGCCACGGCGATCGTCCGTCACGCCGGGGCGCGCCGGATCGCCGTCACCGACCTCTCGCCGGAGCGGCTCGCGCTGGCCCGGGCGGCCGGCGCCGACCACGTCGTCGACGTCTCCCGGGGGGAGACGCTGCGCGACGCCCAGGCGGCGCTCGGCATGGTCGAGGGCTTCGACATCGGACTCGAGATGTCCGGGTCGGCGGCGGCGGTCGAGGACCTCCTGGCGAACCTCAACCACGGCGGGCGGGTCGCGATGCTCGGGCTGCCCAGCGAGCGGTACTCCATCGACTGGGGCCGGGTCATCACGCACATGCTGACCCTGCGGGGCATCTACGGGCGCGAGATGTTCGAGACCTGGTACCTCATGGGCTCGATGCTCGCCACCTCCGCCGAGCTGCGGGCGGCCGTGTCGTCGGTCATCACCGGCCGCTACCCCGCCGAGGAGTGGCCGGCTGCCTTCGCCGAGACCCGGTCGGGCCACGGCGGGAAGGTCGTCCTCGACTGGAGCTGACCCCCGCGGGTCCTAGGCTGGTTCGGTCGGCGACCCCGACGCCCCCATGCCGGACGACCCGAGGAGTGCACGTGTACGGCGCAGTCAAGGACCAGCTCGCGGCGACCCTGCAGGAGATCGAGGACGCCGGCCTCTACAAGCGCGAGCGCGAGATCACCACGCCGCAGGCGGCCCACGTCGGCACGACGGGCGGGGAGTCGCTGAACTTCTGCGCGAACAACTACCTCGGGCTCGCCGACCACCCCGCGGTGGTCGAGGCGTCGAAGGCCGCCCTCGACACCTGGGGCTTCGGCATGGCGTCGGTGCGCTTCATCTGCGGCACCCAGACCCAGCACACCGAGCTCGAGCGCCGGCTGTCGGCGTTCCTCGGCACCGAGGCCACGATCCTCTACAGCTCGTGCTTCGACGCCAACGGCGGTGTCTTCGAGGTGCTCTTCGGCGCCGAGGACGCCATCGTCTCCGACGAGCTCAACCACGCCTCGATCATCGACGGGGTCCGGCTCAGCAAGGCCGCGCGCTACCGGTACCGCAACGCCGACCTCGACGACCTGCGCACCCAGCTCGAGGCCGCGCGCGACGCCGGGGCGCGGCGCACCTGCGTCGTCACCGACGGCGTCTTCTCGATGGACGGCTCCTACGCGCCCCTCGACGGCATCTGCGACCTCGCCGACGAGTTCGGGGCGATGGTGCTCGTCGACGACAGCCACGCCGTGGGCTTCGTCGGCGACGGGGGCCGCGGCACCCCCGAGCTGTTCGGCGTCGCCGACCGGGTCGACATCGTCACCGGCACGCTCGGCAAGGCCCTCGGCGGCGCCTCCGGGGGGTACGTGGCGAGCCACCGCGAGGTCGTCGACCTGCTGCGCCAGCGCTCGCGGCCCTACCTGTTCTCGAACTCCGTCGCCCCGGCGGTCGTCGCCGGCTCCCTCGCTGCGCTCGACCTCGTCGACTCGACGGCCGACGGACGGGAAGCGTTGCGCCGCAACGCCTCCCTGTTCCGCGAGCTGATGGATGCCGCCGGCTTCGACCTCCTGCCCGGCAGCCACCCCATCGTCCCGGTGATGTTCCCCGGCGACGACGGCGCCCGGCAGGCCACCGAGATCGCCGACCACATGCTGGCCCACGGGGTGTACGTCATCGCCTTCAGCTACCCGGTCGTGCCGAAGGGTCGGGCCCGCATCCGTGTGCAGCTCTCGGCGGCCCACTCCGAGGCCGACGTGCGGCGCTGCGTCGACGCGTTCGTCGCCGGCCGCGACGCCGTCGCCTGAGCCGTCCGGTCGCGCGAGCGGGCGCAGGCGCGAATCGACGAACGTCTGCTCAGTCGCGGACCCGGCTGCGCGCCAGCCGGACTCGTTCCGGGGTGTGGAGGCGCACCAGGGTGCGGGTGGTCGACGCGGGCACCCGAGCCGGCGTGGCGAGCGAGACGACGGACGCCGTCGCGAAGGCCAGCGGCACGGCCCACAGCGCCGGGTTGGCGAGCAGGGCCGCCGGCCAGCCGTCGAGGCGGTCCGAGGCGACGGTCGCCCCGAGGGCGGCCACGGTCGCGCCCCCGCCGACGACGAGACCGGCCATCGCGCCGGTCGTCGACAGCCGGCGCCACCACACGCCGAGGATGATGAGCGGGGCGAAGGTCGCGGCCGCGACGGCGAAGGCCAGCCCGACCGTCGTCGCCACGCCGAGGGGCTCGGTCGCCCGGCTGAGCACGTAGGGGATGACCACCGCCGCCACCGCCGCGAGCCGGAACCCCCGCACCCCGGGGGCGTCTCCTCCGGTCATCCGGGCCAACCGGGGCCGCAGCACCTCCTGGTCGAGGACCCCCGTCACCGACATGGCGAGCCCCGAGGCCGTCGAGAGGAACGCGGCGAAGGCCCCGCCCGCGAGCATCGCGGTGAGCAGGTCACCGCCGATCCCGCCGACGAGCTCCGCGGGCAGCCGGAGCACGACCGAGTCCGACCGGACCCCCGGCGGCAGCTCCGGGAAGGCGACCCGGCCGAGCATCCCGTAGACCGGGGGGATGAGGTAGAAGACGCCGAGGAGGGCGATGACGGTGACGGTGGTGCGCCGGGCCCCGATGCCGTCGGGGTTCGTGTAGTAGCGGACGAGGACGTGCGGCAGCCCCATCGTGCCGAGGCAGAGCGCGAGCACGGTCGATGCCGTGCGGTAGGCCGGGTGGTCGTCCGGCCCGGTCGGGGTGAGCGGCACGCTCCAGCCGGGCGGCACGACCGGTGCGGGGTGCCCCGAGCGGAACCACAGGAGGAGCAGGACGAAGGCCGGCACGGCGAGGGCGGTGAGCTTCACCCAGTACTGGACGGCCTGGACGAAGGTGATGGAGCGCATGCCGCCGGCCCCCACCGCCGCGGCGATGACGACCATGACGACGAACCCGCCGACCCAGGAGGGGGCTCCGGTGACGAGGGTCAGGGTGAGGCTCGCACCCTGGAACTGCGGCACGAGGTAGAGCCACCCGATGGCGACGACGAGCAGCGACGACACGACCCGGACGGCCCGCGAGCCGAGCCGGGCCTCCGCGAAGTCGGGGAGGGTGTAGGCGCCGGAGCGGCGCATCGGGGCGGCCACCATGACGAGGAGCACGAGGTAGCCGAGGGTGTAGCCCACGGGCAGCCAGAGCATGTCGACCCCGGCGCCGTAGACGAGCCCGGCGACGCCGAGGAAGCTCGCCGCCGAGAGGTACTCGCCGCCGATCGCCGAGGCGTTGAGGCGGGGCGAGACGGTGCGCCCGGCGACGTAGAAGTCGCTCGTGCGCCGCGACAGCCGCAGCCCGAGGCCCGCCGACGGCCAGCGTGGTGAGGCAGACGAGGACGACGGCGGCGATCGAGAAGGGGTGGCTCACGGCTCGTCGACGACCTCGGCGAAGTCGGCCTCGATGCGCTCGCTCTGCCGGGCGTACCAGCGGGCGAGCACCCAGGCCGTGGGGTAGACGGCCACGCCGAGGACGAGCCACGCGAAGGGCACGCCCAGCACCGTCGTGCTGCGGGTGGCCGGCACGAGGAGCAGCACCGCCGGGAGGGCGGCCAGGCCGGCCACGGTGAGCGCGAGGATGGCGAGCGAGAGGCGCAGCTGTGCGTGCATGAGGCCGGCGAGGTAGACGTCGCCCAGCTCGGTCTGCTCGTCGATGTCGCGGGCCGCCGGCCGGGCCCGCACCGGTGCCGCGCCGCGCCGCGAGCTGGTGACCCGGACCCGCTCCGGGCGCTGGGCGGGGGTGCTCACCGGGTCAGCCGTCGGCCGGGCGACGGTCGCCGGTCGGTGCCTCGCCGAGGGCGCGCTCGCCCGCGGGCCGGTCGGCGAGGGGCCGGCGCAGCAGGGTGTCGCGCAGCTCCTTGGTGTGCCGGCGGCTCACCTGCAGCTCGACGGTGCCGACGACCACCGAGCAGTGCCCGTGGTCCATCCGCACCTCCCGGACGTGGGGCAGGGCCACGAGCGTGCTCCGGTGGATGCGGACGAACCCGAAGTCGGCCCACCGCTCCTCGAGGATGCTCAGGGGCACCCGCACGAGGTGCGAGCCGGTGTCGGTGTGCAGCCGCGCGTAGTCGCCGTGGGCCTGGGCGTAGCGGATCTGGCTGCGGGTGATGAACCGGGTGACGCCGCCGAGCTCGACGGGGATCGTCTCGTCGGGCGGCGGTGGCGCGGCGGGCGCGGCGGGCGGCTCGCCGGCCCGGCCCGTCCCCCGCTCGCGCTGCTCGACGACCCGGCGCACCGCCTCGGCGATCCGGTCGTCGCGCACCGGCTTCATGACGTAGTCGGTGACGTCGAGGGCGAACGCGTCGACGGCGTGGCGCTCGTGCGCCGTGACGAAGACGACCTGCGGGCGCTCGGCGAAGCGGGAGATGACCCGGGCCAGGGCCATGCCGTCGAGCCCCGGCATCGAGATGTCGCTGAACACCACGTCGACGTCGCGCGAGTCGAGGAGCTGGAGGGCGTCGGTGCCGTTGGCGGCGGTGAGCACCTCGGCGACCCGGTCGTCGCGCTCGAGGAGGTAGCCGAGCTCGGACAGGGCGGGCAGCTCGTCGTCGACGACGAGTACCACCAGCCCGCGGTCCGTGGACATGCGGGGCAGCCTACGACCAGCGCTCAGGGTTGTGCGTGCACCCCGGGTGCGAACTTCGGCACGCGGAAGGTCACCTTGGTGCCGGCGCCCGGCGCGGTCTCGACGACCAGCCCGAACTCGTCGCCGTACACCTGGCGCAGCCGGGCGTCGACGTTGCCGAGGCCCACCGAGCCGGTGGCCCGGGCGCCGTCGAGGATCGTGCGCACGCGCTCGGGGTCGGTGCCGACGCCGTCGTCCTCGATGGCGATCTCGGCCTCTGACCCGAGGTCGGTGGCGGTGATCGTCACGTGCCCCGGACCCTCCTTCGTGGCCAGCCCGTGCCGGACGGCGTTCTCGACGAGCGGCTGCACCGCGAGGTACGGCAGGGTGACGGGCAGCACCTCGGGGGCGACGAGGAGGGAGACCTGGAGCCGGTCACCGAAGCGGGCCTGCTCGAGGACGAGGTACCGCTCGACGTTGCGCAGCTCCTCGGCCAGGGTCGTGAACGTGCCGCCGGTGCGCAGCGAGTAGCGGGTGAAGTCGGCGAAGTCGAGGAGCAGCTCGCGGGCGCGGTCGGGGTCGGTGCGCACGAACGACGCGATCGCGGCGAGGCTGTTGTAGATGAAGTGCGGGTCGATCTGCGCCCGCAGGGCCCGCAGCTCGGCCTCGACGACCTGGCCGCGGGTGCGGGCGAGCTCGGCGAGGGCGAGCTGGCTCGACACCCACGCGGCGACCTCCTCGGTGGCCCGGGTGAGGCCCGGCGAGGCGTAGGCCGTCCACGCCGTGAGGGTGCCGATGACGAGGTCGTCGGACACGAGCGGGGCGGTGACGGCCATCTGCACCGGGCAGTCGGGGTCGGAGCAGGCGACCGCGCCCGTGCCGTGCGCCACCGTGCGCCCGGAGGCGAGCGTGCGCTCGCCGAGGGGGACCGCGAGGGACCTGTGGTGGTCGCCGGCACCGGTCCACGACAGGACGCTGCCCGGCGTCGCGATCGACACCGCGTGGGCCCCGAGGATGGACAGGAGGTGGCGACCGGCACGCTCGGCGGACTCGGGGGTGAGGCCCTCCCCGAGGTGGCGCGAGGCGAGCGACGCCGTGTGGAGGGTGGCGTAGGTCGCGCGGTCGGTCTCGGAGATGAAGCCGCGCCGGCGGCTGCGACGGAGCATCCAGACCCCGAGCCAGAGGACGAGCAGGGTCGCCGCGACGAGCACCGCCGTCGGCCAGTGGAAGCTGCCCGTCATGGGCACACCCTAGGCTTCCGGCGAGCGGTGGAGGACCGACCGACGGCGTGAGGAGTGCGCGTGACCGAGCTCGACGAGGTGCTGCACCTGCGGTGGGCCGACGGGCCACCGGTGGCCGGGGGCGGGGACGCGGTCGGGGAGGCGTCGCTCGGCGAGGGCTGGGTCGTCGGCGCGGCCGTCAACGGCGGGGTCCTCATGGCCCTCGGGGCCCGCGCGCTCTCGGAGGGCCTGGCCGCGGTCGGCCACCCCGACGTCCTCGCGTGGAGCACCTTCTTCCTGTCGGCCGCCCGGCCCGGGCCCGTCGAGGTCCGCGCCGAGGTCCTGCGCACCGGGCGGAGCGTGTCCACGGGGCAGGTCCGCCTCGTCCAGGTCGGGCCGGACGGGCCGGTGGAGCGGGCCCGTCTCACCGCGACCCTCGGCGACGTCGCGGTGGCGGCCGAGCCGGCCCACCGGGCGCCGCCGCCGCCCGCGATGCCCCCGCCCGAGGCGTGCGCCCCGGCGCGGCGGGACGGCAGCGAGCTGGCCGCCGCCATCACCATCCTCGACCGCCTCGACGTGCGGGTCGACCCCGCGACGGCGGGCTTCGCGCTCGGGCGCCCGTCTGGGCGTGGCGTGCTGCGGGCGTGGGTGCGGATGGCCGACGGCCGCGAGCCCGACGTCACCCTCCTGCCGTTCGTCGTCGACTGCATCATGCCCGTGGCCTTCGACCTCGGGGTCACGGGGTGGGCGCCCACGTACGAGCTGAGCGGGCAGGTGCTCGGCCGCCCCGCCCCGGGGTGGCTGCAGCTGGCGCTGCACGCCGACGTCGTGGCCGGCGGGCTCTACGTCGAGGACGCCGACGTCTGGGACTCCACCGGACGGCTCGTCGCGCGCTCGCGCCAGCTCGCCGGTATCCGGGTGCCCGACGGAGGGCTGCCGCCGGCCGCTGTCTAGGCTGCGCGCGTGCCCCCAGCCTCCTCGCCGGCCGTCGACGCGGTCACCCGCCTCGCCGAGCTGCCCGGCGTCCCCGAGCAGGTCGAGGCGGCGCGCGAGGCCTGCACCCGGCTGCGCTGGCACGAGGGTCTCCGGCGCCGGGTGCCCGAGGCCGCCGCCGAGTCGCGGGTGCGGGGCGCAGTCGCGAGCGCCGAGCTCGAGGGGGCGAGGATGCCCGTGGACGCCGTCCGCGACGTCGTCCGGGGGGCGGCCACCTGGTCGCCGCGCCCCGACCCCGTCGAACGGGTCGTCCGGGGTGTCGTGGCGGCCACCGTCGAGACCGAGCACGTGCGGGGGCTCGTCGTCCGCGCCCCCCTCCAGGCGCTGGCCCGGCTGCACACCGTGGCGGCCGCCGGGCTCGTCGACGACTCCGAGCTCGGGCGTCCCCGCGTCGGTGCCGAGGACTGCGCCGAGCTCGCGGACCTGGGGCCCGCCCCGCCGCCGGGCGAGGCGACCGAGCGGCTCCGGGCCGTCGTCGAGGTCGTGCTCGCGCTGCCGCGCCTCCCGGTCGTCGTCGCGGCCGCGCTCGTGCACGCCGAGCTCGCGACGGTGCGGCCGTTCGGTCGCGGCAACGCCGTCGTCGCCCGGGCCCTCGACCGCGCGCTCGTGGAGGCCGGCGGGCTCGACCCCACCGGTGTCGCGGTCACGGAGGCGGGGCACGCCGCCGGGGGAGGAGCGCCGTACCTCGGGGCGCTCGCGGCCTACGGGCGGGGGGACGTGGCGGGCGTCGGGCTCTGGGTCTCGCACTGCTGCACCGCGGTCCGCGCCGCCGCGGCCGCGGGCGAGGCGGTCGCCGACGACGTCCGCCGCGGCCGCCTCGGGGGATAGTCCCGTCGTCTCCGGTCCGGCGACCCGGGGCACGCCCGCGGGCCCGACCGTCGCCCCGGTTGTCGGCCACCCCGGGGAGGAGTACAACGGAGGGTGAGGGCGGCAGCGACCACCCTCACCGCCGCACTTCCGCGGGACGACGGGTACCCACGCGAGGCCAGTCCCCGAGTGGACCGATCGTGGTGGGCTCGCCCCACTGCGACGACGACAGAGCACGCCTGGTCGCCCGGAGCCCGCGGCGGGACGACGCCCCCGCCACGCGGTGGGGGCGTCGTCACGTCCGGTGCCCGTCCGGGTCGCCGCGGCGCACCGTCGCGATGGTCGGTGGCGCCGGCGGCGAGATGGTCAAGACTTCAACTTCCCGCGCGATTCCTTCGGAATCCGTGGTCCTGAGGGGGTTCTCAGGACCATTTCAGCAGTGTTGCGTGCGGGCTTGCGCGCGGGCCCACCCATGGGACACGATTGACCCACTCGCTCCCCTTCGGGGTAGAGCGACCGGCGAACCGGCTTCTCCCCCCCGGAGCTCGGCTCGCCGACGGCCCCGGTTGTCCCCCCGACCGGGGCCGTCCCATGTCCGGACCCCGGTCGCCCATCCACGCCCCGGGTCGCGGGGACCCCGCCCCCGACCGGGGCCGTCCCATGTCCGGACCCGGGTCGCCCGGTCCCCGCCCTGGAGACCCTTCCCCGCAGACCCCGCCGTCCACAGGCCCCGCGGGAGCCCTCGGTCGTCCACAGATCCGTGGCCGACCCCCGCCCGCCGTCGCCGGCCCGGCAGGGTCGCGACATGACCACGTCCCCCTGCGTCCTCGTCGTCGGTGCCTCCGGCGGGCTCGGCGCGAGCACCCTGGCCCTCGCCGTCGGCCACCGCGCGGCGGCGGTGGGTGGCCTCGCCGTCGTCGTCGACCTCGACACCTCCCGCGGCGGGCTCGACGTCGTCGCCGGCGTCGAGCACCTCCCCGGAAGGCGCTGGGCTGCGCTCGCGGGGGTGCGCGGCCCGGTGCCGCCCGGGGCCGCTCGTGGCGTCCCTGCCCGTCGAGGACGGGTGCCGCGTCCTGTCCGCCGGAGGCCCGGGGCTCGGGGCACCGCCGGAGGAGGCGGTCGACCGACACCGTCACCTCCCTCGTCGGGTCCGGGGCTCCCGTGGTCCTCGACGTCCCCTCCTCCTCGCCGCACCTCCCGGTGCTGCTCGCCCACTCCCCGTTCGTCGTCGTGCTCACCGGGCTGCGCACCCGCCAGCTCGCCGACGCCGACGCCCTCGTCGACCGGCTGCTCGACCTCGGCGAGGCCGCCGGGGGCGACGCCGACCTGCGGCTCGTCACCCGCGGTGCCCGACCGACCGCCGGGGTGCTCGACGACGTCGTCGCGCACCTCGGCGTCGGTCACCTCCACCACCTGCCGGACGACCCCCAGGTGGTCCGCGCGGCCGAGCGCGGCACCTTCCCCGGGGCCGCCCGCGACGCGGTGCGCCGCTGCGCCGACGCCGTGCTCGAGGGCGCCCGCGCCGCCGCCCCCCACCCCCTCGGGCGGGCCTCGTGACCGCCGCCGCCCGGGCCGGGCGGGCACCCCGGCCGGCCCCGCCGCCGCGCACCGACGGGGTCGAGCGCTCCATCCTCGCCGGGGTCGGCCCGAGCGCGACCGCCATCGCCCGGGTCGCCGGCGAGCAGGAGCCCGTCCTCGGCCGGCTCGGGCGCGAGCAGGCGGCGAGGGCGCTCACCGCGGGGCTGGTCGGCCTCGGGCCGCTCGCACCCCTCGTCGACGACCCCGCCGTCACCGACGTCCTCGTCAACGGCGACGGCGGCGTCTGGGTCGAGCGCGGGCGGGGCGTCGAGCCCTCCGGGGTCGAGGTGCCCGTGGCCGACCTGCGCCCGCTCGCGGTCCGCCTCGCCGGCCTCGCCGGGCGGCGCCTCGACGACGCCCAGCCATGGGTCGACGGGCTGCTGCCCGGCGGCGTGCGCCTGCACGCGGTGCTCCCGCCGCTCGTCGAGGGCGGCCCGCACGTCAGCCTGCGGGTCGCCCGGCGCCGGTTCGCGGGGGTGGGCGCGTTGGTGGCGGCGGGTGCCGTGAGCCCGGCGGCCGCGGAGGTGCTCCGCGGGCTCGTGGCGGCACGGCGCAGCCTGCTCGTCACCGGAGGGACGGGGGCCGGCAAGACCACCGTGCTCGGGGCGCTGCTCGCCGAGTGCCCACCGGGCGAGCGCATCGTCGTCGTCGAGGACGTCCGCGAGCTCGACCCCCAGCACCCCCACGTCGTCCGGCTCCAGGGGCGGGCCGCCAACGTCGAGGGCGTCGGGGCGGTCTCCCTCTCGGTGCTCGTGCGCCAGGCCCTGCGGATGCGTCCCGACCGCCTCGTCGTCGGCGAGGTGCGCGGTGGGGAGGTGCGCGACCTCCTCGCCGCACTCAACACCGGGCACGACGGCGGGGCGGGCACCCTCCACGCCAACGGTCCCGAGGAGGTGCCGGCCCGGCTCGAGGCGCTCGGGTCGCTCGTCGGGATGCCCCGGGCCGCGGTGCACGCCCAGCTCCGGGGGGCCCTGCACGCGGTGGTCCACGTCGTGCGCGGCGCCGACGGACGGCGGCTCGACCGGATCGGCGTCCCGCGCGTCGGCCCGGACGGCTTCGTCGACGTGGTGGTCGCCCTCTCCGACGGCCCGGACGGCCTCACCCGCGGCCCGGCCTGGGCCGACCTGTCCCGGCTGCTCCCGGGGCCGGTAGCCGTGACGGCCCTCGCCGTGGTGCTCGCGGTCGTGGGGCTGCTCGCCTGGCCACGCCGGGACGTCCGGTCGGTGGGCACGCCCGGGGGCGGCCGGGGCGCCGCGCCGGGCCGTGCGGGCCTCGCCAGGCTGCTCGGGCCGGTCCCCCGCCGACACCGGCCCGACGCCGACTGGGTCGCCGACCTGGCCGAGGTCGCCGCGGTCGGGCTGCGGGCCGGTCTCGACCTGCCCTCCGCCGTCCTCGTCGCTGCCCGCACCCCGGCGGTCGCGCGCGCGGCCCCGTGGCTCGAGGGCCGGGTGGCCGAGGCGGCCCGCCGGGGGGCCGGGGTCGCGGACGTGCTCGACCCACGGCCGGGCGCCGACCCCCGGGAGGGGCGGCCGGCGGCAGGCGGTGACCTCGCGGTCCTCGCGCTGGCGTGGCGGCTCACCGAGGAGACCGGGGCCGGCGCGGTCCGCACCACCGCCGCCGCGGCGGCCGCGCTGCGGGCCCGGACGGCCGACCGGCAGCGACGCGACGCCCTGCTCGCCGGGCCGCGTGCCTCCATGCGGGTGCTCACCGCGCTGCCGCTCGGCGGTCCCGCTCGTCGGGGCCGTCCTCGGTCTCCCACCCGATGGCCCTCTACGGCTCGTGGCCGGCCCGGTGCTCGGCGGCGGCCGGGCTCGGCCTCACCGTCGCCGGCTGGTGGTGGGCCCGCCGGCTCGTCACCCGTGCGGTCCGGCCGGCGACGACGCGAGGGTCCCCCTGATGCTGCTGGCGGCCGCGCTCGCGGCCCTGGCCGTCCTCGTCGGCCCCCGGCGGCACCGGGCCGCTCCCGGTGCGGCCCGGAGGTGGCCGCCGCGCCGTGGGAGGCGCGGCCACGCTCGACGAGGCGGCCGTCGCCCTCACCCTCCTCGCGGCCGTGCTGCGGGGCGGGGCCGGTGCCGTCGAGTCGCTCGAGGCCGTCGCCGCGCTCGCCCCGGGGCGGGCGGGCCGCGAGCTCGCCGTCGTCGCGGCCGCGCACCGGTGGGGCGAGCAGCCCGAGCGGGCGTGGGCCCGGGTCGGCGCGGGGTGGTCGCCGGCGGCGGTGGCCTGGCACGCCGCACTCTCCGCCGGGGCGGCACCGGCCGACCTCGTCGAGGCGGCCGCGCGAGCGGATGCGTGTCGCCGAGGCGCGGCGGGTCGAGGCGGCGCTCCAGCGCGCCGGAGTCCTCCTCGTCCTCCCCCTCGGCGTCTGCTTCCTGCCCGGGTTCGTCGCGACCACGGTCGTCCCCGTCGTGCTGGTGCTCCTCGGGGCCCTCGGCTGATCCGGGCCCCGTCGTCCACAGCCGTCGCGCCCGGTGCTCGCCGTCCACAGATCCCGTCCGGGCCCTCGACCCGGGTCACCGGCCCGGCCGAGGGTGGGGGCACCGGGCGCGACCCGCGCCCCACGACACCAGGAGGACCCATGCACACACGACCGACCCGGTGGGCCCGGGGCGTGCTGCGGCGGCTGCGCCGCGGCGCCGAGGCGGGCATGACCACAGCCGAGTACGCGGTGGGCACGGTGGCCGCCGTGGCCTTCGCCGCACTCCTGCTCGCCGTCGTCAAGTCCGGCCCGGTCAAGACCGCGCTGACCCGGATCATCGTCACCGCCCTCGGGACGTGACCCGCCGGGCATCGGGCGCGGAGAGTCGGGGATGGTCACCGCCGAGCTGGCCGTGGCCGTCCCCGCCCTGCTGCTCGTCCTCGCCGTCGCGCTCTCGGCCGTGCAGCTCGGCATCGACCGGGTGCGGTGCGTCGACGCCGCCCAGGCCGGTGCTCGCCTGCTCGCCCGGGGCGAGCCCGAGGCGGCGGTCCGCGCGGCGGTCCGGCCCGCTCGCCCCGCCGGGTGCCGACGTCGCCGTCGCCGTGGGCGGCCGCGTGGTCACGGTCGAGGTCCGGTCGCGCGTGCCGCGGGCCGATGGGCTGGCTGGGCGTCCCGCTCGAGGCCGTCGGCGCGGATGGTGGCCCGCCGCGAGGACGTGCCGTGACGGCCGGCGACCGGAGCGGGGGAGCGCCACGGTCCTCGTCGTCGGGGCCACGTCGGCGGTCCTCGCCGTGCTCGTCGGGGCCCTGCTCGTCGCCGGCGCGGTGCGGGACGTGCACCGCGCCCGCGCGGCGGCCGACCTCGCCGCCCTGGCCGCGGCGGCGTCCCCTCGTCGTCGGCGGCCCGCCCGACTGCGCGCGGCCCGCCGGTGGCGCAGGCCGACGGGGCCACGCTCGTCGGGTGCCGGACCGTCGCCGACGCGGTGCGGTCGAGGTCTCGGTGCGGGTCGCGTCGAGCGGCCTGCCGGCGTGGCCGGGCCTGCCCCGGTGCGGCGCACGCCCGGGCGCGCGCCGGACCGGCCCCCGGTCAGGCGCGGCGGGCGGGTGCCGGTCTCCGGGGGACCGTCGGGGCGGCCTCGGCGCGGGCCTCGGCGACCTCGGCCCGGCGGCGCGCCGTCTCGGTGGCCGTGTGCTGCTCGGCGACGCGCTCGTCGGCCTGCTGGCGCAGGGCGGCCGCCTCCTCCTCGTGCCGGAGCCGCTCGGCCTCGAGCTGGTGCTCGCGGGCGGCGACCTCCTCCTGCATCCGCTGCTGCTCGGCCAGCCGGCGCTCCTCCGCGGCCCGCTCGGCCTCGCGGGCCTCGACCCGGCGGCGGTGGCCGCGGCGCAGGCCCGTGCGCAGCACGACCCAGCCCAGCCAGAAGAGCGTGATGAGCACCATCCCGCTGACGAGGAACACCACCGGAGGGAGGTTCACCGTGCCGCCGAGGACGTCGATGGCCACGGGGTCCTCGAGGCGCACCGCGCCGAGGACGAGGAGGGTGCCGGCCCCCAGGGCGAGCAGGACGAGGACCACACCGAGGAGCACCATGGCGTCGCAGGCTACCCGCTCTGACCAGCGCGAGACGCCGCCAGCAGCAGCCCGGAACGGGCGTCAGCCCGCGGCGGCCAGCGCCAGCTCGAGCACCGCCACCGCACCGGCCTTGTGCAGGGGCTCGTTGCCGTTGCCGCACTTCGGCGACTGCACGCAGGCGGGGCACCCCGTGGCGCACGGGCAGCCGAGCACCGCGTCGCGGGTGGCCCGCACCCACGGCTCGAAGACGTCGTGGGCCCGCTCGGCGAACCCGGCACCGCCCGGGTAGCCGTCGAAGACCATGACCGTCGGCAGGCCGGTGTCCGGGTGCAGGGCGGTCGAGACGCCGCCGACGTCCCAGCGGTCCGAGGTCGCGACGAGGGGCAGCATCCCGATCGCCGCGTGCTCGGCGGCGTGGAGCGCACCGGGCACGTCGGCCTCGGCGACCCCGGCGGCGGCGAGCACGTCGGGGTCGACGGTCCACCAGACGGCCTTCGTCGTCAGCGAGCGCTCCGGCAGGTCGAGCGCGTGCCGGCCGATCACCTCGCCCGAGGGCAGCCGCCGGGTGAAGCCGGTGACCTGGCCGGTCACGCGCACCGTGCCGAACGCAGGCGCGCACCCGCGCGCGCTCGCTGACCCGCTCGGTCGCGAGGATGTCGAACCGGCTCACCGACTGCGCCTGGGTCGACCAGCCCGGGTCGCCGCGCACGACGTGCGCCGCGCGCGCCTCGAGGTCGAGCTCGGTGACCACCCACGTCTCGCCCTGGTGCAGGTGCACGGCCCCGGTGTGCACCTGCGAGTGGGCCGAGGCCTCGTCGACGGTGCCGACGACCCGCCCCGTGCGCGTCTCGACCACCGCGACGACGTCGCTCGCCCCGCGCAGCGAGATGTGCTCGGCCGGCCGGTCCTCCCGGGCCCAGAACCAGCCGGTGGGTCGTCGGCGGAGGATGCCCGCGCTCGACGAGGACGTCGAGCAGGCGCCGCGCCCCGGCCCCGAAGAGCTCGAGGTCGGCCTCCACGACCGGCAGCTCGGCCGCGGCCGCCGCGAGGTGCGGCGCGAGGACGTGCGGGTTGTCGGGGTCGATGACGGTGCTCTCGACCGGCGCCCGGAAGATGGCGTCGGGGTGCTGGACGAGGTAGGTGTCGAGCGGGTCGTCGGCGGCCACGAGCACGGCGAGCGAGTCGGCCCCCGAGCGTCCGGCCCGGCCGGCCTGCTGCCACAGGCTGGCCCGCCGGCCCGGCCACCCGGCCATGACGACGGCGTCGAGGCCGCTGATGTCGATGCCCAGCTCGAGGGCGTTGGTCGCCGCGAGGCCCCGCAGCGTGCCGGAGCGCAGGCCGCGCTCCAGCTCGCGCCGGTCCTGGGGGAGGTAGCCCCCCCGGTAGGCGGCGACGGTGCCGGCCGCCTCGGGGTCGAGCGACTCGAGCCGGCGCCGGGCCCCGCTGGCGAGGGCCTCGGCCCCGGCTCGGCTGCGGGCGAACGCCACCGTCTGCACCCCGTGCGCCACGAGCTCGGCGAGGATCTCGCCCGCCTCCGTGGTCGCCGAGCGGCGCTCGCCGTCCGCACCCGTCGCCGGCTCCCACAGGGCGAAGGTCATCGCCCCCCGCGGGGACCCGTCGGTGGTCACCGCCCGCACCGGCAGGCCGGTGAGCCGCGAGGCGTGGAGGGCGGGCTCGCTCACGGTCGCCGAGGCGAGCACGAACGTCGGGCTCGAGCCGTAGCGGCCGGCCACCCGCCGCAGCCGCCGCAGGACCGCGGCCACGTGGGCCCCGAACACGCCGCGGTAGACGTGGCACTCGTCGACGACGACGTAGCGCAGGTCGCGCAGGAACCGCGACCACCGGTCGTGGCCGGGCAGCAGCGAGTGGTGGAGGAGGTCGGGGTTGGTGAGGACGAGGTTCGCGTGCTGGCGCACCCACCGCCGCTCGTCGGGCGGGGTGTCGCCGTCGTAGGTGGCCGCCCGCACGCCGGGCACGGCCAGCCGGTCGAGACGGGCCAGCTGGTCGGCGGCCAGGGCCTTGGTCGGTGAGAGGTAGAGGGCGGTCGGCCCCCGCGGCCCGCCCCGCTCGACCCCCTCGAGCACCGCGTCGAGCACGGGCACGAGGTAGCCGAGGCTCTTCCCGGACGCCGTGCCCGTCGCGAGCACGACGTGCTGCCCGGCCCGCGCGAGGTCGACGGCCTCCCGCTGGTGGCTCCACGGACGCTCGACCCCCTCCCCGAGCAGGGCCGAGAGCACGGCCGGCGCGAGGTCGTCCGGCCACTGCGCGAGGTGGGCCGAGCGGGCCGGCACCTCCTCGACGTGGAGCAGCCGTTCCGCCCGTCCGGCACGGGCGATCCGGGCCAGGTGCTGCGCGGGGCTGGACACGCCCGTTACGGTAATGCGTGGTCCCGACGGCACAGTCCGCCGCGTGACCGGCGCCGACCACACCAACGCCACCGAGGAGCCTGACGCGTGGAGCTCTCCGTCACGACGTCCCACCACGACGACGTCAGCGTCGTCACCGTCGAGGGTGAGGTCGACGTCTACACCGCGGCCCAGCTCCGCCAGACCCTCGACCAGGAGATCGCCGAGGGCCGCATCCGGCTCGTCGTCGACCTCGACTCCGTCGCCTTCCTCGACTCCACCGGTCTCGGGGTGCTCGTCGGCCGCCTCAAGCTCGTCCGCAACAGCTCCGGCTGGCTGCGCATCGTCTGCTCCAGCGAGCGGATCCTCCGGGTCTTCCGGATCACCGGCCTCGACAAGGTCTTCACGATCCACGCGAGCCTCGACGAGGCCCTCGCCGCCTGAGCCCCGCCGCGGACCGCGGGATGTGAACGGCGTCACCCCGACCCGGACGCGCGAGCCCCTCGCCGCGCCGGGTACAGTCCCCCCGGACCGTCCCTGCCATCGGTGCTGACTGCGCCCGGGGACGACACACGCCGTCAAGGAGGATGGAATGGCACCCCTCGCACTCGCGACCGCGACGCCGGGCGCCCTGGAGCTCAACGGGACGAACCTGACGCTGGTCATCACGGTCGCGGTCGTCGCGCTCGTGGCCCTCGTCATGGGCTTCGTCTTCCGTGGCCAGGTGCTCGCGGCCGACCCCGGCACCGAGAAGATGCAGGAGATCGGCTCGGCCGTCGAGGAGGGCGCCCAGGCGTACCTCACCCGGCAGTTCAAGACGCTCTCGATCTTCGTCGTGCTCGTCTTCCTGCTCCTGCTGCTCCTCCCGGCCGACACCGGCGGCGTCCGCTGGGGCCGCTCGGGCTTCTTCATCGTCGGCGCGGTGTTCTCGGCCGCCATCGGCTACCTCGGCATGAGCCTCGCGGTCAAGGCCAACGTGCGCGTCGCCTCGGCGGCCCGGCACGAGGGCGGCCGCGACGTCGGCATGAAGATCGCCTTCCGCACCGGTGGTGTCGTCGGCATGGCCACGGTCGGTCTCGGCCTGCTCGGCGCCTCGGTCGTCGTGCTCCTCTACAAGGCCGACGCCCCGAAGGTCCTCGAGGGCTTCGGCTTCGGCGCCGCCCTGCTCGCGATGTTCATGCGCGTGGGCGGCGGCATCTTCACCAAGGCCGCCGACGTCGGCGCCGACCTCGTCGGCAAGGTCGAGGCGGGCATCCCCGAGGACGACCCGCGCAACGCGGCCACCATCGCCGACAACGTCGGTGACAACGTCGGCGACTGCGCGGGCATGGCGGCCGACCTCTTCGAGTCCTACGCCGTCACCCTCGTCGCCGCCCTCATCCTCGGGTCGGTCGCCTTCGGCGCCTACGGCCTGGTCTTCCCGCTCCTCGTGCCCGCCATCGGCGCCCTCACGGCGCTGCTCGGCGTGTTCATCACCAAGGCCCGGCCCGGCGAGAACCCGCTGAGCGCGATCAACCGCGGCTTCTACATCGCGGCGCTCGTCTCCGCCGTGCTCTCCGCCGTCCTCGCCTACGTCTACCTCCCGGCCACCTACGCCGAGCTCTTCGCCGACGGCGGCTCCGGCACCGACGCGCAGCAGCAGATCGCCGCGCTGGCCGGCGACCCGCGCCGGGTGGCCGTGCTCGCCGTGATCATCGGCATCGTCCTCGCCGGCATCATCCTGTGGCTCACCGGCCACTTCACCGGCACCGACAAGCGCCCGACGAAGGACGTCGCCCGCACCTCGCTGACCGGCCCGGCCACGGTCGTGCTCTCCGGCATCGGCGTCGGCCTCGAGTCGGCGGTGTACACGGCGGCGATCATCGCCGGCGCCGTGTACCTCGCCTTCCTCCTCGGTGGGGGCTCGACCGCCCTGGCGCTCTTCCTCATCGCGCTCGCCGGCTGCGGCCTGCTCACCACCGTCGGCGTCATCGTCGCGATGGACACCTTCGGCCCGGTCTCCGACAACGCCCAGGGCATCGCCGAGATGTCCGGCGACGTCGACGAGGAGGGCGCGAAGATCCTCACCGAGCTCGACGCCGTGGGCAACACGACGAAGGCGATCACCAAGGGCATCGCCATCGCGACGGCCGTCCTCGCGGCCACCGCGCTCTTCGGGTCCTACAGCGACGCGTGGCAGAGCGAGGTGCGGCGCATCGCCGCCGCCGGTGGCCTGGACGCCCAGCCCTCGCAGTACGTGCAGTCCCTGTTCAACCTCGAGGTCGTCGCCCCGAACACCCTCGTGGGCCTGATCATCGGCGCGGCGGTGGTCTTCCTCTTCTCCGGCCTCGCCATCAACGCGGTCACCCGCGCCGCCGGCGCCATCGTCTTCGAGGTGCGGCGGCAGTTCCGCGAGCACCCCGGGATCATGGACGGCACGGAGAAGCCGGAGTACGGCCGCGTCGTCGACATCTGCACCAAGGACTCGCTGCGCGAGCTCACCACGCCCGGCCTGCTCGCCGCGCTCATGCCGGTCGCCGTGGGCTTCGGCCTCGGCATCGGGGCCCTCGCCGGCTTCCTCGCGGGAGCCATCGGGGCCGGCGCCCTCATGGCGGTGTTCCTCGCGAACTCCGGCGGGTCGTGGGACAACGCGAAGAAGATCGTCGAGGACGGCGCCCACGGCGGCAAGGGCACCGAGGCCCACGCCGCGACGGTCATCGGCGACACCGTCGGTGACCCGTTCAAGGACACCGCCGGCCCGGCCATCAACCCGCTCATCAAGGTGATGAACCTCGTCTCGGTGCTCATCGCCCCGGCGATCGTCACGCTCTCCATCGGGGCCGACGCCTCGGCGCCGATCCGCTACGGCATCGCCGCGGTGGCCTTCGCCGTCGTCGTCGGTGCGGTCGCGTGGTCCAAGAGCAAGGACATCGCCATCGGCGACGTCGACGAGCCGGCCACCGAGCCGGAGGTCATCACCGCCTGACCCACCCTCCCGCCGGGACGGCCACCGCGTGGCCGCACCCCGTCGAGTGACCAGGACACGCCGTCCGCGCCCCGCGTGGACGGCGTGTCCTGTTCCGTTCCCCGGGACGGCGGCTTCCCCTCGTCGAGGAGGACGGCCGGTGTGTGGGGGTCCGGCCACGGCCTAGGCTCGGGGGCGATGACCGCCAACCCGCCCCGTGCCGACGCCGACCTCGTCGCGCTGCTGCGTGCCGACCTCACGGCGTCGGGGTTCACCGTCGCCGGCGTCACCACGCTGCTCGGACCGATGGCCGCCGCGGCCCTCGACCGCGACCAGGCCCTGCCGGCCCAGCGGGTCACCGCCACGACCCCGACGCCGAGCGCGGCCCTGGTCCGGCTCTTCACCCTCGGCGACCCCGTCGACACCACCGAGGTCGACGCCGCCCTCCCCGGCCTCGGCGTCGCCGGGGCCGTGCGGCTGGGGCTCGTCGTCCCCGAGGGCGACGCCGTCGTGGCCTCGTGCGACCTGCGCCCGTACGCCACCGAGGACGACGACTGGTGGGTCGCCTCCGACCTCGGCGAGCTCGCCACCGGGCGCCCGCTGAGCCCCGACCACGTCCTCGGTGTCGGCGGCGCCTCCGCGACGCTCGCCTCGTGGACCCCGCGGCCCGCGGTGGCCCGGGCCCTCGACCTCGGGACGGGGTGCGGCGTGCAGGCCCTGCACCTCGGCGCGCACGCGGGCGCGGTCGTCGTCACCGACCTGTCCGAGCGGGCCCTCGGCTACGCCCGGTTCAACGCGGCCCTCAACGGCCTCAGCTGGGACGTCCGCTCGGGCTCCATGCTCGACCCCGTCGAGGGCGAGCTCTTCGACCTCGTCGTCTCCAACCCGCCGTTCGTCATCACCCCGCGCTCCGGGGCGGTCCCGCTCTTCGAGTACCGCGACGGCGGCGCCCCGGGCGACGACGTCGTCCGCGACCTGGTCCGGATGGTCGGCCGCCACCTCGAGCCGGGCGGCATCGCCCAGCTGCTCGGCAACTGGGAGGTGCCGCGCGGCGAGACGTGGACCGACCGGGTGGCCGCGTGGCTCGACGGCACCGGGCTCGACGCGTGGGTCGTGCAGCGCGAGGTGCAGGACCCGGCCGAGTACGCCGAGACGTGGGCCCGTGACGGGGGGCACCACCCGGGCACGGCCGACTTCAACGCGATGTACACGGCGTGGCTCGACGACTTCGCGGCCCGCGACGTCGAGGGCATCGGCTTCGGCGTCGTCACCGTGCAGCGCCCGGCCACCGACCGCGCGCCGTTCCGCGACCTCGTCGACGTCGCCCACCCGGTCGAGCAGCCGATGGGCCCCGCGGTCCTCGCCGGCCTGCGCGCCCGCACCTGGCTCGCCGAGCACGACGACGACGTCCTCCTCGACACGGCGTTCCACTGCGCCCCCGACGTCACCGAGGAACGGCACGGCGTGCCGGGCGAGCCCGACCCCCGCGTCATCGTCCTGCGCCAGGGCGGTGGGCTGCGCCGTCACGTCACGCTCTCGACGGTCACCGCCGCGCTCGTCTCGGTCTGCGACGGCGAGCTGACCGCCCGGGCGGCGGCCGCGGCCATCGCCGGGCTGCTCGACCTCGACGACGACGCGGTCCGCGCCGAGGTGGTCGCCTTCCTGCGCGACGTCGTGCGCGACGGGCTGCTCCTGCGCGACGAGTGAGTGGGAGCGGGACGCGAGTCGTCCTCGACGTGACGCAGGTCACGTTCCGGCCCGGCGTGGCGGCGTGCCCGCGCCCGGGCCCGCCGACAGGATGAGCGGGCCGCGGTCCGGAACATCCCTGCTCGGACCGCGGCGTTCGACCGCCTCTCGGTCGACCGGCCCCGCCCTCCTCCCCCTGCTCCGGAGGGCGGGGCCGCTCCTCGCCCGGAAAACGGCTTGTGAGTGAGTGCTCACTCACTTAAGATCTCCTCTCGTGACCCCCCGTGCCCCGGCCATGAGCCCGGACGACCGCCGCAGCGCCATCGTCGAGGTGACGATCCCGCTGCTGCGCGAGCACGGCTCCGGCCTGACGACCAAGCAGGTCGCCCAGGCCGCGGGCATCGCCGAGGGCACGGTGTTCCGCGCCTTCGGCACCAAGGACGAGCTCGTCAAGGCCTGTGCCACGGCGGTGTTCGACAACTCCGACACGATCCGCCGGCTCTCGGAGATCGACCGCGACCAGACCCTCGACGACCGGCTGGCCGCCGGGGTCGCGGTGCTGCAGCACCGGCTCGACGACATCTTCGGACTCCTGGGCACCCTCGCGGCGAGCGGTGCCTTCGGCCGTCACGGCCTCCGCGGAGGCCCCCCCGAGGACCCGCCCGCCGGCCGGGGCGGGGCCCGCACGGGTCGTGCCCGACGGCGCGGCGGACCGAGCGAGGACGACCCGCGCCACCACGGGGTGCCCCGGTCGCGGCGGATGGCCGACCCCGAGGTCGACGCCGCCTTCGTGGCCCTCATCGGCGAGGACGCCGAGACCCTGCGGGTGGCCCCGGACGACCTGGTCCACATCCTCGCCCACCTCACCCTCTCCAGCTCCCACCCGATGTTCCCGGTGCGGTCGATGACCCCGGCCGAGATCGTCTCCCTGGTCCTCGACGGCACCCGAAAGGCCCGCTGATGCTCGTCCGACTCGTCCGCACCCACCTGCGTCCGTACTCCGGCCCGCTCCTGCTGCTCCTCGCCCTCCAGCTCGTGGGCACCCTCGCCTCGCTCTACCTGCCGAGCCTCAACGGCCGGATCATCGACGAGGGGGTGGCCGTCGGCGACACCGGCTTCATCCTCACCGCGGGCCTGTGGATGCTCGGGGTCTCCTTCCTCCAGATCATCGCGACGGTCTCGGCCACCCGGATCGCCGCCCTGTCGGCGGCCTCGCTCGGCCGCGACGTGCGCCGGGCCGTCTTCAGCAAGGTCGGCTCGTTCTCGGCCCAGGAGGTCTCGCGCTTCGGCGCCCCGACCCTCATCAGCCGCTCGACCAACGACGTCACCCAGGTGCAGCAGGTCGTCTACATGGGCCTGGCCATCATGGTGTCGGCGCCGATCATGATGGTCGGCGGCGTCGTCATGGCCCTGCGCGAGGACATCGGGCTGTCCTGGCTGGTCGCCGTGGCCGTCCCGCTCCTCGGCGTCTCGGTCGGCCTCGTCATCAGCCGGATGATCCCCCACTTCCGCGCCATGCAGAAGGCCGTCGACACCGTCAACCGGATCCTGCGCGAGCAGATCACCGGCATCCGCGTCGTGCGCGCCTTCGTCCGCGAGGACGTCGAGCGCGAGCGCTTCGCCGAGGCCAACCGCACCTACACGGGCACCGCCGTCGCCGTCGGCCGGCTCATGGCCCTGGCCTTCCCCATCGTCATGGTCATCTTCAACGCCTCGACCGTCGCGGTCCTCTGGTTCGGCGCGCAGCGCATCGACTCCGGCGCCATGCAGATCGGCGCGCTCACGGCGTTCATGTCCTACCTCATCCAGATCCTCATGTCGGTGATGATGGCGACCTTCATGTCGATGATGGTGCCGCGGGCCACGGTCTCCGCCGGCCGGATCATGGAGGTCCTCGACACGACCTCCTCGGTGCACCCCCCGACCGACCCGACGCCGATCCCCGAGGGCCCGGTGGCGCTCGAGCTGCGGGCCGCCACCTTCGCCTACCCCGGCGCCGACTCCCCGGTGCTGCGCGAGGTCACCTTCACCGCCCGTCCCGGCACGACGACGGCCGTCATCGGCTCCACCGGTGCCGGAAAGACCACCCTCATCGGCCTCGTGCCCCGGCTGCACGACGTCACCGACGGCGCGGTCCTCGTCGGGGGCGTCGACGTGCGCGACGCCGCGCTGGAGGACCTGTGGTCGCGGATCGGGCTCGTCCCGCAGCGTCCGTACCTCTTCAGCGGCACCGTGGCGAGCAACCTGCGCCACGGCGACGCCGACGCCACCGACGACGAGCTGTGGGAGGCCCTGCGGATCGCCCAGGCCGACGACTTCGTGCGCGAGATGCCCGGTGGCCTCGACGCGCCGATCGCGCAGGGCGGGACGAACGTCAGCGGCGGTCAGCGACAACGCCTGGCCATCGCCCGGGCCCTCGTCCGTCGGCCCGCGGTCTACCTCTTCGACGACGCGTTCTCCGCGCTCGACGTCGCGACCGACGCCCGCCTCCAGGCGGCGCTGCGGCCGGTGACGCGCGACGCGACGGTGGTCGTCGTCGCCCAGCGGGTGTCGAGCATCCGCACCGCCGACCAGGTCGTCGTCCTCGAGGACGGCGCGGTCGTCGGCGCCGGCACCCACGAGGAGCTCGTCGACTCCTGTCCCACGTACGTCGAGATCATCGAGAGCCAGCAGGCGATGGAGGAGGTCGCATGAGCGAGCTGAAGTCGGCCGAGGAGAAGGCCGCCGAGGCCCGCCGTGGCCCGGCCGGCGCCCGCCGTGGCGGTCCGCCGCACGCGCAGCTCGGCATGCCCACCGAGAAGTCGCAGAACTTCGTCCCGTCGGCCAAGCGGGTCCTCGGCCTGCTGCGTCCGGAGCGGCCCGTGGTCCTCGGGGCCCTCGGCCTCGCGTTCGCGTCGGTCGTGCTCAACGCGATCGGCCCGAAGATCCTCGGGCGGGCCACCGACCTGATCTTCGCCGGCGTCTTCAGCCGGCAGATCCCGGCCGGGGTCACCCAGGCCCAGGCCGCGGAGGCGCTGCGCGCCCGGGGCCAGGGCAAGGTCGCCGACGTGCTGGCGGCCATGGACCACGTCGTCCCCGGCCAGGGCATCGACTTCGGGGCCGTCGGGCAGGTGCTGCTCGTCGTGCTCGGCATCTACGTCGTCGCCGCCGGGCTCCAGCTCGTCCAGGGGCGCCTGCTCGTCAGGGTGGTCAACCGGACGATCTACCGGCTGCGCCGCGACGTCGAGGACAAGCTCAACCGGCTGCCGCTGCCCTACTTCGACGCCCAGCCGCGCGGCGAGCTCCTCAGCCGCGTCACCAACGACATCGACAACGTCGCGCAGAGCCTCCAGCAGACCCTGAGCCAGCTCGTCACGTCGCTGCTCACGGTCGTCGCGATGATCGCGATGATGGTCTACATCTCCCCGCTGCTCGCGGTGATCGCGCTCGTCACCATCCCGGTGACGATGCTCGTCACGGCGGCCATCGGCAAGCGCTCGCAGGGGCACTTCGTCCAGCAGTGGAAGAGCACCGGGCAGGTCAACGCGGTGGTGGAGGAGACCTTCACCGGGCACGAGCTCGTCAAGGTCTTCGGCCGGCAGGCCGAGGCCGACGCCGAGTTCGCCGAGCGCAACGACGCCCTGTTCACCGCGAGCTTCCGGGCCCAGTTCATCAGCGGCGTCATCATGCCGACCCTGATGTTCATCGGGAACCTCAACTACGTCGCCATCGCCGTCGTCGGCGGCCTGCGGGTGGCGTCGGGGTCGATGAGCCTCGGCGACGTCCAGGCCTTCATCCAGTACTCGCGCCAGTTCACCCAGCCGCTCACCCAGGTGGCCTCGATGGCCAACCTCATGCAGAGCGGGGTCGCCTCCGCCGAGCGGGTGTTCGAGGTGCTCGACGCCCCCGAGCAGGAGGCGGAGTCGGGCGCCCCGGTGCGCATCGACGACCCGCGCGGGCGGGTGGAGTTCGAGGACGTCTCGTTCTCCTACACCGACACCCCGCTCATCGAGCACCTCGACCTCGTCGTCGAGCCGGGCCAGACCGTGGCCATCGTCGGCCCGACGGGCGCCGGCAAGACGACGCTGGTCAACCTCGTCATGCGCTTCTACGAGCTCAACGGCGGGACGGATCACCCTCGACGGCAGGGACATCCGCGACCTGACGCGCCACGACCTGCGCTCGCGCACCGGGATGGTGCTCCAGGACACCTGGCTCTTCTCCGGCACCATCCACGACAACATCGCCTACGGCCGTCCGGGGGCGAGCGAGGAGGAGATCCTCGAGGCCGCCCGGGCCACCTACGTCGACCGGTTCGTCCACTCGCTCCCGGACGGCTACGACACGGTGCTCAACGCCGAGGCCGACAACATCAGCGCGGGCGAGCGCCAGCTCATCACCATCGCCCGGGCCTTCCTCGCCGACCCGGCGCTGCTCATCCTCGACGAGGCGACGAGCTCGGTCGACACCCGCACCGAGCTCCTCGTGCAGCACGCCATGGCCGCCCTGCGCAGCGACCGGACGAGCTTCGTCATCGCCCACCGGCTCTCGACCATCCGCGACGCCGACCTCATCCTCGTCATGGAGTCCGGCCGCATCGTCGAGCAGGGGACGCACACCGAGCTGCTCGCCGCCGGAGGGGCGTTCGCCCGCCTGCACGCGGCCCAGTTCGCCGGGCCGGTCACCGACGCCGCGGTGGAGGCCCCGGCCGCTCCGGGGCCGCCCGTGCCCGCGCGCTGAGCGCCGGGACCAGGCTCCTTCGAAGGCGGCTGCCCCTAGCGCTCGCGCGTGCGGTGAATCCGGCTAGCGTGGCCGGAGGCGTCGGTCGGGGCGCCGTCACTCGACGAGGAGCTGGTGGTGGCCGTGGTGGGTGCAGGTGCTCAGACGCTGGTGGAGGGGATGCCGTCGGTGCTCCCGGCCGCCGACACCCTGATCGACGCGGGACCGGTCGACTACCTCATCCTCGTCGTCTACTTCGGGTTCGTCCTCGGCATCGGGCTGATGGCCCGGCGCTCGGTGTCGGACTCGATCGACTTCTTCCTCTCCGGGCGGTCGCTGCCCGCGTGGGTCACCGGCCTCGCGTTCATCTCGGCCAACCTCGGCGCCGTCGAGATCATGGGGATGAGCGCCAACGGAGCCCAGTTCGGCATCTCGACGGTCCACTACTTCTGGGTCGGGGCCATCCCGGCGATGCTCTTCCTCGGCATCGTCATGATGCCCTTCTACTACGGCTCGAAGGTCCGCTCGGTGCCGGAGTTCATGCTCCGCCGCTTCGACCGTCGCGCCCACCTCGTCAACGCCATCTCCTTCGCCGTCGCCCAGCTGCTCATCGCCGGCGTCAACCTCTACCTCCTGGGCTCGATCGTCCACGCCCTGCTCGGCTGGCCGCTGTGGCTCGCGCTCATCGTCGCGGCCCTCATCGTGCTGTCGTACATCACCCTCGGTGGGCTGTCGGCGGCGATCTACAACGAGGTGCTGCAGTTCTTCGTCATCGTCGCCTCGCTGCTGCCGCTCGTCATCATCGGCCTCAACCGGGTCGGCGGCTGGGGCGGCCTCACCGACAAGATCACCGCGGCGGCGGCGTCGGCCCCGGCGAAGGCCGGGGTGCCCCCGGCCGAGCAGCAGCTCAACTCGTGGCCGGGCCAGGCCCTCACCGGCTTCGACAGCGGCTTCTGGTCCGTCGTCGGCATCGTCTTCGGCCTCGGCTTCGTGCTCTCGTTCGGCTACTGGACGACGAACTTCGTCGAGGTGCAGCGGGCGATGGCCTCGGACTCGATCTCCGCGGCCCGCAAGACGCCGGTCATCGGCGCCTTCCCGAAGATGTTCGTCCCGTTCATCACCATCGTCCCCGGCATGATCGCCGCGGTCCTCGTCCCCGAGATCGTCGACCTCAAGAACGGCGGCAGCCCGCCGGGCGGGGCCTCGGGCAAGGGGGTCGCCTTCAACGACTCGCTGCTCTACCTCATGCGCGACGTGCTGCCCAACGGCCTTCTCGGGCTGGCGCTCACGGGCCTGCTCGCCGCGTTCATGGCCGGCATGGCGGCCAACATCTCGGCCTTCAACACGGTCTTCAGCTACGACCTGTGGGAGCGCTACATCCGCAAGGACCGCAGCGACGACTACTACCTGCGGATCGGCCGGCTGGCGACCCTGGGCGCCACGGTCATCGCGATCTTCACGGCGATCATCGCGAGCTCGTTCTCGAACATCATGAACTACCTGCAGACCCTCTTCGGGTTCTTCAACGCCCCCCTGTTCGCCACGTTCATCCTCGGGATGTTCTGGAAGCGGATGACCCCGGCGGCCGGGTGGTCGGGCCTGGTGTCCGGCACCGTGTCGGCGGTGCTCGTCGCGTTCCTCAGCGAGGACGCCTTCGGGTCGGCGAGCCTCGGCGTCATCCCGCTCGGGGGCCAGGGCGCCGCGTTCGTCGCCGCCTCCACGGCCTTCGTCGTCGACATCGCGGTGTCGGTGGCGGTGACGATGGTGACCCAGCCCAAGCCCGTCGAGGAGCTCGTCGGTCTCGTGTACTCCGAGACCCCGGTCGAGACCCGCACCGACCCCAACGAGGCGGGCTACCCGTGGTTCCGCCGCACCGTGCCGCTCGCGGGCCTCGCCCTCGGCATGGTCATCGTCCTCAACATCCTCTTCTGAGCGGGAGTCGTCATGGCAGAGAAGCACACCGCGGGCGCGTTCGACATCCGCAACATCATCGGCCTGCTCCTGACGATCTACGGCGTCGTCCTCACCCTCATGGGGATCTTCGCCGACGCCGAGACCGGCGAAGACGGGGGGCATCAACGCCAACCTCTGGGCCGGCATCGTCCTCCTCGTCGTCGGTCTCGGGTTCATCGCGTGGTCGCGGCTGCGGCCCGTCGTCGTGCCCGACGACGTGCCGCAGGTCGACGACGACCCGACCCGGCCGGCCCCGAAGAAGCGGCGGCGGGCGGAGCACTGACGCGTGGGTGGCGCAGGCGCGGCTCGGTGACGTCCCCGGGTACCTGGCCGTGCCGGAGGGCGACGCGCCCCGGCCCGCGCTCGTGCTCGTGCACGAGGCCTTCGGGCTCGACGCCAACATGCGCGCGCACGCCGACCGGCTGGCCGCCGCCGGCTACCTGACCTTCGCCCCGGACCTGTTCTCCCGCGGCCGGCCCGCCGCGTGCCTGCGCGCGACGCTCCTCGCGCTCCGGCGCGGGCGCGGGGCGGCCTTCGACGACATCGCCGCCGCCCGCGAGGCCCTCCTCGCCGACGAGCGCGGCACGGGCCGGGTGGGGGTCATCGGCTTCTGCATGGGTGGAGGCTTCGCGCTCGTCCTCGCCGGGCGCCCCGGCTGGCACTCCGCGGTCGTCAACTACGGGGTGCTGCCGGGCTCACCGGACGCCCTCGACGGTGCCTGCCCGGTCGTCGCGAGCTACGGCGGGCGGGACCGGTCCCTCCGGGGCTCGGCCGCGAAGCTCGAGGGCGCCCTCGCGGACCGCGGTGTGCCGCACGACGTCAAGGAGTACCCGGACGCCGGGCACTCCTTCCTCAACCCCGACGACCTCGCGCCGTGGTGGATGGCGCCGGTCTCGCGGCTCGTCATCCACGGAGGGCCCGAGCCGCACAGCGCGCGGGACGCGTGGCGGCGGATCGAGGCCTTCCTCGGGGAGCACCTCGCCGGCTAGGTGATGCGTCCCGGGCCGCTCCACCGGGGCAGCAGGCCTGCGGGGTCGTCGGGGGAGCCGCCGCGGTTCCAGAGCGCGAGGTAGAGGTCGACGGCGGTCCCGGAGAGCAAGCGCCGCGCCGTCGGGGACGGGGTCCGCGGGGGCGAGCCGGCAGGAGGTGACCGCGTCGGTCCCGACCTCGACCAGCCAGCGGTCACCGGTGTCCGCGGCCACGACGGCCGGGTACGGGTCCGCCTCTGCCCGAGGGCCCTTGCCGCGCCGCGGCCAGAAGCCGACGACCAGCTCGTCGATCGCCGTCGAGCGCGGTGGCGGCATCGAACCACGCGTCGTCGGCGCGCACCGTCCGGCCGTCGCGGGCGGCGAGCGCGTCGAGGGCGTGGATGGTCGTCTCGTGGTGCTGGCGCCGGGCCCAGAACAGCCGCGCCGGCGGCGCCTCCCGCAGGAAGGTGAAGGCCTCGAGGTCGTCCGGGGCCGCGCGGAGGGTGGTCAGCAGGTCGGCGGCTCCCGTGCGCAGCCAGCCCACGACGTCGTCGCTCGCCCGACCCCCGGCCTCGAAGGTGTCGATGCCGACCGCCCGCGGGTCACCGCCCTCGAGCATCGCCAGGGCCCAGCGGTGCACCGCGCCCTGGTGGACGACGAGGTCGCGCACGGTCCACCCGGGGCAGGTCCCCACCACGGCACCGGGCCCGGCCTCGGCGGCCCACCCGGCGAGCCGGTCGACGGCCTCCTCGAGCCCGGCGAGGTGACGGGCGGTGGTGAGGTGCACGCCGCTCATCGGGCGGACGCCTCCGCCCCGGCGGCCGACGCGCGCCGGCGCTCCAGGCCGTCGAGGACGACGTCGAGCCCGAACTCGAACTCGCTCTGGTCGTCGCACCAGCCGATGGTCGAGGCGGGGTCGTCGTGCGCGACCTCGGCGAGCATCGCCACGAGGTGGGGGATCTCGGGGGCCAGCGCGGCCATCGCCGCCTCGGACGCGGCGTCCTGCTCGTCGGTCTGCGGCGCGAAGAGCTCCTGCGCGAAGCCGAGGGCGCGGCTACCGAGGGCGTGGAGGGCGTGGTGGCCCAGGTCGTTCGAGAAGCCACCGGCGAGGAGCGTGGCGAGCACGCCGTCGTAGTAGCGGGCGACCCCGGGGCTCATCGACGTCCGGCTCTCCAGCGCCCCGGGCAGCCAGGGGTGGCGCAGCATGTGCTCGCGCGACCCCAGCACCTGGGCGCGGAGCACCTCGCGCCAGTCGGCGCCCGGCGCGGCCCCCTCGCGCACCGTGCGGGCGGAGTCGTTGACGCCGGCCATGACGAGCTCGACCATGCCGTCGACGAGGTCGTCCTTGTGGGCGACGTGGTTGTACAGCGACATCGCCTCGACGCCGAGGTCCTGACCGAGCCGGCGCATCGAGAGGGCCGCGAGGCCGGCGGCGTCGGCGCGCTCGACGCCCGCCCGCAGGACCCGCTCGCGGGTCAGCGGGCTGCGTCGGGACGACGGCCGGGCCGCAGGGGCGCTCACCGCCCCATCATCGCGCGTCACGAGCACCTCCCGACGCCGACACCCACCGCGCACCGTCCGCCCCTTGACGCGGCCGCGGGAACACGCTTCACTTACGCCGTAAACATACGGTGTAAGTCCACCCCTCGGAGGTCCCCATGTCCCAGCCCATGCTCGACCGCCCGGGCGGCCCGCCCGCCGCCCCTCCCCGCACCATGCGCGCCGCCGTGCAGGACCGCTACGGGCCGCCGGAGGACGTCGTCGTGGTCCGGGAGGTGCCCGTGCCGGACGTCGGGCCGGGGGAGGTGCTGCTGCGGGTGCGGGCGGCGTCGGTCAACGCCCTCGACTGGCACGTCGCCACCGGTCTGCCGATGTTCGCCCGGGCCACCCTCGGCCTGCGGCGGCCGACGCTCCCGGGCCGAGGGGTGGACGTCGCCGGCACCGTGGTCGCCGTGGCCGCCGACGTGGGCACCTGGCGGGTCGGGGACGAGGTCTTCGGCCAGGTCGCGGGTGGCGGCTTCGCCGAGTACGTCGTCGCGCCGGCCGACTGGCTCGTCGCCCGCCCGGCCGACCTCGGCGCCGAGGAGGCGGCCACCCTCGGCGTCGCGGCCCACACGGCCCTGCAGGGGCTGCGTGACTGGGGCCGTCTGCAGCCCGGGCAGCGGGTGCTCGTCAACGGCGCCTCCGGGGGAGTGGGCACCTTCGCGGTCCAGCTCGCCCGGGCCCTGGGCGCCGGCCACGTCACCGCCGTGTGCAGCACGGCGAACGTCGACCGCGCGCGGGCGCTCGGGGCCGACGAGGTGGTCGACTACACGGTGGTCGACCACTCGACGACGGCGGAGCGCTACGACGTCTTCTTCGACAACGCCGGCACCTGGCCGCTCGCGCGCTGTCGCCGGGTGCTCGCCCCCGGCGGCACGTACGTGATGGTGACCGCCCCGAAGTCGACCTGGCTGCGCCCCCTCCCGAGGGTCCTGGCCACGCCCGTGCGGTTCGCCTTCTCGCGCCGGCGGGCCGTCGCCGGGCGCACGGCCCGGCGCAGCACGAGCGACCTCGAGCAGCTGCGCGACCTGGTGCTGGGCGGCGCGGTGCGGCCGGTGGTGGAACGGAGGGTCGGCCTCGAGGAGACGCCCGAGGCGCTGCGCCGCCAGGGCGAGTTCCACGCCCGCGGGAAGTCGGTCGTGCTGCCCTGAGCGCGGATGGTGCTCAGGCGAACTGCCAGGACCGCTTGCTCAGGCCGTACCAGAAGCCGTCGATGACGCTCGTCCCGGCGACGTCGCCGTGCTCGGACGCCGCGCCGAGGGCGACGTAGAGCGGGGCCCAGTGCTCGGTCCGCGGGTGGGCCTCGTGGGCCGCGGGGGCCGTGGCGAGGAAGTCGAGGACGGCGTCGACGTCACCGCGCCCCACGGCCTCGGCGGCCCAGTGGTCGAACTCGGCCGAGGGCGTGGGCGGGGCGGCGTCGGGCCCGTCCTGCGGGTGGAACCACCGCAGGTTGTGGGTGGTGAAGCCCGAGCCGACGACCAGCACCCCCTCGTCGCGCAGCGGGGCGAGGCGTCGTCCGAGCTCGAAGAGCCGCCGCGGGTCGAGGGTCG
The DNA here is from genome assembly GCA_963752445.1 of uncultured Actinomycetota bacterium. GTDB lineage: Bacteria > Actinomycetota > Actinomycetes > Actinomycetales > Dermatophilaceae > Phycicoccus. The sequence continues at coordinate 157,815 of CAVVYI010000028.1, forward strand.
GCATCGAGAGCTGGAGCACCGGGACGTCGGCGGCGGGGAACATCTCGACGAGCGGGACGTAGGCGCCGTGGTCGAGGCCGCGGGTGGGGTCCTGGTGCAGGGTCTCGCCGGCACCGCCGAGCAGCCCGGCGACCGAGCGCGCCAGCTCCGGAGCGCCCGGGGCGTCGTAGGTGACGTCGTAGTAGTGCTGGGGGAAGCCCCAGAAGTCGTAGGTGAGCGGTACGTCGCCGCTGGTCGCCGACACCGAGACCGGCGCCTGCTCCCAGTGCGCCGAGACCATGAGGACCGACCGGGGGCGGGGGAGGTCGGCCGACCACGCGGCGAGCTCGGCGGTCCACCGCTCGTCGTCGGCGAGAGGGGGCGCGCCGTGGCTGAGGTAGAGGACCGGCATGCGGTCGGCGGCGGTCGTGCTCATCGGGGCTCCTCGGGACACGTAGTTGATGATTCAACCACATGGCGCGGCGGTCTCTTCCACCGTCCGGGGATTCTCCTCCCAACGGCCCCCCGACGGGCCCGAGTTGCGCCGCGAGCAGCTCGGCGCGCTACCGTCGGCAGCGTCTCCGCGTCGGAGCAGCGACGAATCCGCTGCACGTGGTGGACGGAACAGGCAGGTTGACCATGGCTTCAGGCCGCAAGCTCGTCATCGTCGAGTCCCCCGCGAAGGCCAAGACGATCGCGGGCTACCTCGGGTCGGACTGGGACGTCGAGGCCTCCGTCGGCCACATCCGCGACATCCCCACGCCGAGCGAGATGCCCGCGGACATCAAGAAGGGCCCGTTCGGCAAGTTCGGCATCAACATCGACGACGACTTCGACCCCTACTACGTGGTCGACGCGGACAAGAAGAAGAAGGTCCGCGAGCTCAAGGCCCTCCTCAAGAACGCCGACGAGCTCTACCTCGCCACTGATGAGGACCGCGAGGGCGAGGCCATCGCGTGGCACCTCTACGAGACCCTCCAGCCCAAGGTCCCCGTCAAGCGGATGGTCTTCCACGAGATCACCCGCGAGGCGATCCAGCGGGCGGCGACGCAGACGCGCGACATCGACACCTCGCTCGTCGACGCCCAGGAGACCCGCCGCATCCTCGACCGCCTCTACGGGTACGAGGTCAGCCCGGTGCTGTGGCGCAAGGTCAAGGCGGGCCTGTCGGCCGGCCGCGTCCAGTCCGTCGCGACCCGGATGGTCGTCGAGCGGGAGCGGGAGCGGATGGCCTTCGTCCGCGCTGCGTACTGGGACGTCGACGCCGACGTGACCCCTGCGGGCGACGAGGACCTGTTCACCGCCCGGCTCACCGGGGTCGACGGCAAGCGCGTCGCCACCGGCCGCGACTTCGCCGACGACGGCACCCTCAAGGGCGACAAGGCCGTCCAGCTCGTCGAGGAGCAGGCCACCGGCATCGCCGAGGCGCTGCGCAGCGCCGAGGTCACCGTCGCCGAGGTCTCGGAGAAGCCGTACACGCGCCGCCCGAGCGCCCCGTTCACGACGAGCACGCTCCAGCAGGAGGCCTCGCGCAAGCTGCGGCTCAACTCCCGCAACGCGATGCGCGTGGCCCAGCGCCTGTACGAGAACGGCTACATCACCTACATGCGGACCGACAGCACGGCGCTGTCCGACGCCGCCCTGTCCGCGGCCCGCCAGCAGGCCCGCGAGATGTACGGCGGCGACTCGGTGCCGGACGCGCCGCGCCGGTACGAGAAGAAGGTCAAGAACGCCCAGGAGGCGCACGAGGCGATCCGCCCGGCCGGCGACCGCTTCCGCACGCCCAAGCAGGTGGCGGGCGAGCTGCGCGGCGAGGAGTTCCGCCTCTACGAGCTGATCTGGATGCGCACCGTCGCCTCCCAGATGGCCGACGCCCGCGGCTCGACCGCGTCGGTGAAGATCGCCGCGACGCTGCGCGAGGGTGCGCCGGCCCGCGAGGTCGAGCTCTCCGCGAGCGGCACGGTCATCACCTTCCGCGGGTTCCTCGCCGCGTACGAGGAGGGCCGCGACGACGCCCGCGCGGGCCGCGACGACGAGGAGCGCCGCCTGCCCAAGCTCGGCGCCGGCCGTCCGCTCACCGTCCGTCGGGCCGAGGCGGGGGGCCACGAGACCTCCCCGCCGGCCCGCTACACCGAGGCCACCCTCGTCAAGGCGATGGAGGAGCGCGGCATCGGCCGGCCCTCCACGTACGCCTCGACGATCGGCACCATCCAGGACCGCGGCTACGTGAGCAACCGCGGCTCGGCCCTCATCCCCAGCTGGCTGGCCTTCGCCGTCACCCGGCTCATGGAGGAGCACTTCGGGCGCCTCGTCGACTACGACTTCACCGCCTCGATGGAGGAGGACCTCGACGCCATCGCCCGCGGTGACGCCCAGCGCTCGGTCTGGCTCAAGCGCTTCTACTTCGGCGACGAGGCGACCTCGTCCGAGGGGCTGCGCTCGCTCGTCGAGGACCTCGGCGACATCGACGCCCGCGCGATCTCGACGATCGAGATCGGCGACGGGATCGTCGTGCGGGTCGGCCGCTACGGGCCGTACGTCGAGGAGGTCGTGCCGGCCGGCATCGACCCGCGCACCGGCGAGGTCACCGACGCCGCGGCCGCCGAGCGCGGCGAGACCCAGCCCCGCCGCGCCACCATCACCGACGAGCGTCGCCCCGGACGAGATGACGCCGGCGATCGCCCGCGAGCTGCTCGACCGGGCGGCCGACGACGGCCGCGTCGTCGGCCAGGACCCGGAGACCGGCCGCGACATCGTCGCCAAGTCCGGCCGCTACGGGCCCTACGTCACCGAGGTGCTGCCGGAGGAGGAGTCCGCGCCGAAGAAGGGCAAGGCCAAGGTGCGGCCCCGGACGGCCTCGCTGTTCAAGGACATGGACCTCGGGACCATCGAGCTCGAGACCGCGCTGCGCCTGCTGTCGCTGCCGCGGGTGGTCGGCGCCGACCCCGAGTCGGGCGAGGAGATCACGGCGCAGAACGGGCGGTACGGGCCGTACCTCAAGAAGGGCACCGACTCGCGCTCGCTCACCTCCGAGCAGCAGCTCTTCGACATCACCCTCGAGGAGGCGCTGGCGATCTACGCCCAGCCCAAGCAGCGCGGCCGCGCCGCCGCCAAGCCGCCGCTCGCCGAGCTCGGTGCCGACCCGGTCTCGGGCCGGCCGGTCGTGGTCAAGGACGGCCGGTTCGGCCCGTACGTCACCGACGGCGAGACGAACGCGACGCTGCGCAAGGACGACGACCCCGAGCAGCTCTCGCCCGAGCGCGGGTTACGAGCTCCTCGCCGACAAGCGGGCGCGCGGACCGGTGAAGAAGACCGCCCGCAAGACGGCCAAGAAGGCGCCGGCGAAGAAGGCGGCGAAGAAGTCGTCCGCGAAGAAGTCGGCCCCGAGGACGACGGCGAAGGCCGCCGAGAAGGCCTGACCCCCTCCCGTCCCGGGCGTCCCCACCGCGTCCGGCTCGACGGCGTCCGGTGGCCCCGGCGGGTCCGGTGGCCGCGCCGGCGCCGGGAGCCGGGGTGCGGTGACGTTGCGGCATCGGTTACCGGCCAGTAGGTTCACGGCATGGCCCTCGACCCGCAGACCCTGGTCACCGCCTCCCCCGCGGAGTTCGTCACGACCGTGAAGAAGGCGTCCGACGCCGAGATCCGCGACGTGTTCGCGGGCGAGCACCGGAACGACGCTGCTCGACGCGATCTTCGGCCGCTTCCCCGACCAGTTCCGGGCCGACAAGGCGGGCGAGCGCAGCGCCCGCATCGACTTCCGGGTCACCGGTGGCCCGGGCGACTCCAGCGACACGTACGCGGTCGTCGTCGACCACGGCACGTGCACGGTCGAGAAGGCCCCGACCGCCGACCCCGACCTCTCGCTCATGGCCGGACCGGCGGAGTTCCTCAAGCTCATCGCCGGCACGGGCAACCCGGCGATGATGTTCATGATGGGCAAGATCAAGGCCCGCGGCGACCTCGGCCTGGCGACCGCCCTCGGGACCTGGTTCGAGACCCCGAAGGCCTGACCCCGCGCCCTCCGCCCTGCGCACCGGGCACCGTCGTCGGGTGGGGCGCGGCGGCGTCGGGTGACCTCATGCCCGTGGGGACGGGGGTCGGGCGAACGGGCTTGACCCTCACGCGGCGTGAGGCGCCACCGTGGGTGACATGACCACGACGAGCCAGCAGACTGACCGGGTGGAGCTGACGGTCGGGCAGGTCGCCGAGACCTTCGGCGTCACGGTGCGCACGCTGCACCACTACGACGCCATCGGTCTCGTCGTCCCGTCCGCCCGGACGCCCGCGGGGTACCGCCTCTACACGGACGCGGACCTCGCCCGGCTCTCGACCGTCGTCACCTACCGCCGGCTCGACCTCCCCCTCGACGAGGTGAAGGACCTGCTCGACGGTGACGGGACGCCGGAGGAGCACCTGCTCCGCCAGCGCGCCGTGGTCGTGTCCCGGCTGGGCGAGCTCGAGGAGCTCGTCACGGCCATCGACCGAGCACTGGAGAGAGAGATGAGCGACCAGCCCGCCACGACCGAGGACCTCAAGGAGCTCTTCGGCGACGGCTTCCAGGAGGAGTACCAGCAGGAGGCGGAGGAGCGGTGGGGCGAGACCGACGCCTGGAAGCAGTCCAAGCGCCGCACCGACCGCTACACCAAGGCCGACTGGGAGGAGGTCAAGGCCGAGCAGGACGCAGGTGAACGCCGAGCTCGTCGCCGCGCTGCAGGCCGGCGAGCCGCCGACCTCGGAGCGGGCGATGGACGCCGCGGAGGCGCACCGGATGCACATCCACCGGCGGTTCTACGACCTCGACCACACCTTCCACCGCGGGCTGGCCGACATGTACATCGCCGACCCGCGGTTCACGAAGACCTACGAGGACCAGGCGCCGGGCCTCGCGCAGTACGTCCGCGACGCCATCCACGCCAACGCCGACCGCCACGAGCGGGGCTGACGCGCCGGCTTCCACCCGTCGAGTGAGCAGGACACGCCGGTGCGCCCGCGCGCACACGGCGTGTTCTGTTCACTCGACGGGTCGGCGGCCGGTCGAAGGGGGTACTAGGACCAAAGCCCGATGGTGGGTGTCCGTCCGGCGCGGGGCACCGTTCTCCTCGTCGGGCCGACCCGCGGCCCCCGTTCCTGTGAGACTCTCCGCTGAAAGGACCCGCACCATGCGACGCATCGCCCTCATCACCCTCGGAGCCGCCGTGGCCGTCACCCCCGCCCTCGCGGGCGTGCTCGGCAACGCCTCCTTCGCCGAGCGGCTCCCCGTCCGGGCCCCCGAGCGCCACCCCGCGCCCTCGCCGCGCCACGTCGGACGACCCGGCGACGCACGACGCGGGCGACGACCACGGTGGCGACCGTCCGCGCGGCGGTCGGACGACCCGGCGACGCACGACGCGAGCGACGACCACGGCGGCGACCGCCCGCGCGGCGGCGTCGGACGACCCGGCGACGCACGACGCGAACGACGACCACGGCGGCGACCGGCCGCGCGGCACGTCGGACGACCCGGCGACGCACGACGCGAACGACGACCACGGCGGCGACCGGCCGCGCGGCACGTCGGACGACCCGGCGACGCACGACGCGAGCGACGACCACGGCGGCGGCGACTCGGGCGAGCTCGGGTGGCTCCGGCGACGTCGGCTCGGGTCGCGGCGGCAGCGACGACGGCGCCGGCCACGACGCCGGGGACGACCACGGCGGGGGCTCGGGTGGCCACGGATCCGACGGCTGACCCCCAGGTCGCGTCCCCGGTCGGAGTCCCTGCCCCGACCGGGGACGTCCGGCGCCCGGAGCCGGAGTGGGTGCTGGTCTCCCGGCGCGGCGGAGCCCGAGCCGGACGCCCGCGCCGGTCCGGCCGCGCCGGGTGCTCGCCCAGCTGGCGGCCGGGGTGCTGGCGGCCCTGGTCCTCGTGGGCGTCCTCGGGTCGCTCGCGGCGCGAGCAGCTCGCCGAGCGCGAGGCGGTCAACGACGCCGCGTCGATGGCCGGCGTCATCGCCGAGGCCGTCGTCCAGCCCGCGATGACCGACGCGCTGATGGCCGGCGACCCCGCCGCCGTCGCGGCCTTCGGCGACGACCGTCGACCGCAGCCTCGACCGCGACACGGTCGTGCGGGTCAAGCTGTGGCGGCCCGACGGGTACGTGCTGTGGGCGGACGAGCCGCAGCTGGTGGGGCGCACCTTCGCGCTCGACGCCGACCAGCGCGAGGCGCTCGACGGCCCGACGACGGTCGCCGACGTCTCCACCCTCGACGCCTCCGAGAACCAGTTCGAGAAGGGCGACCGGCTGGTCGAGGTCTACCGGCCGGTGTGGATGCCGGACGGGCGCACGGCCCTCTTCGAGATCTACGTCTCCTACGTGCCGGTGTCCGAGCGCACCGGGCAGCTGTGGCGGGGGTTCGCCGGCGTCACCGCGAGCAGCCTCGTCCTCTTCGTCCTCATCGTCACCCCGCTCGTCCTCGCCCTGCTGCGCCGGGTGCGGCGGGCCGAGGCACGCCAGGTCGCGCTGCTGCAGCGAGCCGTCGACGCCTCCTCGGCCGAGCGCCGGCGGATCGCCGCGAGCCTGCACGACGGCCCCGTCCAGGAGCTCGCCGCCACCTCGTTCACGGTGGCCGGGGCGTCCGCGACGGCCGCGTCCCGCGGGGACACCGGGCTGGCCCGCGACCTCGGCGCCGCGGCGAGCGCGGTCCGGGCGAGCATCCGCTCGCTGCGCACCCTGCTCGTCGACCTCCACCCGCCGAGCCTGTCCCGCGCCGGCATCGTCGCCGCCCTCGGTGACCTCGCCACCTCGGTGCGCGGCGACGACGTCGTCGTCCGGCTCGACACCGACCCCGGAGGAGCAGCTCGCCCTCACCGAGGACGCCCAGCGCCTCGTGCACCGCGTCGCCCAGGAGTGCGTGCGCAACGCCGCCCGGCACGCGGGCCCGGCCGAGGTCGTCGTCTCGCTCCACCGCACCGGGCCCGGAGTACGGTGGACCTCGACGTCGTCGACGACGGGCGGGGCTTCGACGTCGAGGCGGTCCTGGCCGACCCCGAGCCCGGGCCACCTCGGCACCCGGCTGCTCGCGGACGTCGCGTCCGTCCCGGGGGCGGCGCTGCGGGTCGCCACGGCGCCCGGTGCCGGGACACACTGGCGGCTCGACCTCGACGGCCCGATGGGGGTGCGCGCATGATCCGGGTCCTCGTCGCCGACGACCACCAGCTCGTCCGGGCGGGGGTGCGCACGCTGCTCGACGCCGAGCCCGGACATCACGGTCGTCGCGGAGGCGCGCGACGGGGCGGAGGCCATCGAGTCCGCCGCCGGCACCGCAGCCGGACGTCGTGCTGATGGACCTCTCGATGCCGGGGCTCGACGGCGTCGAGGGGACCCGGGGCGTCCTGGCCGCCCGCCCCGAGACGCGGGTGCTCGTGCTCACGAGCTTCTCGGACCGCGAGCGCGTGCGCGAGGTCCTCGCCGCGGGCGCCATCGGGTACGTCCTGAAGGACTCCGAGCCGGCCGAGCTGCGTCGCCGCGGTGCGGGCGGCGGCCCGGGGGCACGTCCCGATCGACCCGCGGGTCGCCGGCGCGCTGCTGCCCTCCTCGGGTGACCCGGTGCGCGACGGGGCGGCGGTCGGCCTCTCGCCGCGTGAGACCGAGGTGCTGCGGCTCGTGGCGCAGGGCCTGGCGAACAAGCAGATCGCCCGGGCCCTCGGCATCACCGAGCGCACGGTCAAGGCGCACCTCGGCCGGGTGTTCCGCGAGATCGGGGTCGCTCGACCGCACGAGCGCGGCGCTCTGGGCGCGCGACCACCTGCCGGCGTCCTGACGCGCCGCACCCGCGCGAACCAGTTGTCCCGCGCGCCGGTCCCCGTCATGGTGGGCCGATGAGCGACGACGACCGGCCCGACCTGCGACCCGACACCGGCGACGAGCGGACCCAGCTGCTGGGCTTCCTCGCCGCCCAGCGCGAGATCCTCCGGCGCAAGTGCGCCGGGCTCGACGCGGAGGGGCTCGCGGCGACGCACCCGCCGTCGGCCCTCACGCTCGGCGGCCTCCTGCACCACGCGGCCCTCAACGAGGACTGGTGGTTCACGGTGCGGGTCGCCGGAGGCGACGTGCCCGAGCCCTGGCGCGACCTCGACTTCGACGCCGACCCGGACGCCGAGATGACGGCCGCCGCCGACCTGACGCCGGAGCAGCTGCTGGCCCGCTACGACGAGGCGTGCGCCCGCAGCGACGCGGTGCTCGCCGGCATCGACGACCTCGGGCGGCGCGCCCACTCGCGCACCGGACCGGGCGAGCCGGGCACCGTCCGCTGGGTCGTCCTCCACATGGTCGAGGAGACCGCACGGCACGCCGGTCACGCCGACCTCATCCGGGAGGCGGTCGACGGCAGCACGGGGGAGTAGCGCAGCGAGCGGCGCCCACCGCCCTGACGGGCCCGGCCCCTAGGCTGTCCGGGTGAGCGAGCGGACGGGGTCTTCATCGCCTTCGAGGGCGGCGACGGCGCGGGCAAGTCCACCCAGGTGCGCCTGCTCGCCGAGGTGCTGCGCGGCCACGGCCGCGAGGTGCTCGTCACCCGGCAGCCGGGCGGCACCGACCTCGGCGTCGCGATCCGCGACCTCGTGCTCCACGGCGACCACGTCTCACCGCGCGCCGAGGCGCTGCTCTTCGCCGCCGACAAGGCCCACCACGTCGACCTCGTCATCCGGCCCGGCGCTCGCCGCGGGGCAGGTCGTCGCTCACCGACCGCTACACCGACTCCTCGGTCGCCTACCAGGGCGCGGGGCGCGACCTCGGGGCCGACGAGGTGCACGACCTGCAGATGTGGGCCGTCGACGGCCTCGTGCCCGACCTCACGGTCGTCGTCGACGTGCCGCCGGAGGAGGGCCGGCGCCGGCGCGGCGAGGTCCACGACCGGCTCGAGGCCGAGGCCGACACCTTCCACACCTCGATCCGCGAGCACTTCCTCGCGATGGCCACGGGGCAACCCCGAGCGCTACCTCGTGGTCGACGGCACCCGCCCGGCGGACGAGCTGCACGACGAGGTGCTCGCCCGCGTCGAGGCGCTCGGCGCCCTCGGCACCGGAGAGGGCGGTGCCCGGTGACCGTCTGGCGCGACGTCGTCGGCCAGGAGCGCGCGGTCGCCGTGCTCGACCCAGGCGGTCCGCGACCCCTCGGCGATGACCCACGCGTGGCTGTTCACCGGACCGCCGGGCTCGGGCCGGTCGGTGGCCGCCCGCGCCTTCGCCGCCGCACTGCTGTGCCCCCAGGGCGGCTGCGGCGAGTGCCGCGAGTGCCGTACGGCGCTCGACGCCACCCATGCCGACGTCGACGTCATCGCCACCGAGGGCCTGTCCATCAAGGTCGAGCAGGCCCGCGACCTCGTCGCCCTCGCTGCGCACCGGCCGAGCGTCGGGCGCTACCGCGTCATCGTCGTCGAGGATGCCGACCGCCTCACCGAGCGCGCGGCCGACGCCCTCCTCAAGGCCCTCGAGGAGCCGACGCCGCGCACGGTGTGGATGCTCTGCGCGCCCTCCACCGAGGACGTCATCATCACCATCCGCTCGCGCTCGCGGCACGTCCGGCTGCGCACGCCCGTCGGTCGAGGCGGTCGCCGACCTGCTCGTCCGCCGCGACGGCGTCGACCACGCGATGGCCCTCTACGCGGCGCGGGCCGCGCAGTCGCACGTCGGGCTGGCCCGGCGCCTCGCCCGCGACGAGCACGCCCGCATCCGGCGGCACGACGTCGTCGCGATGGCCGGCCGCATCGTCTCGGTCGGCGACGCCGTCGGGGCGGCGCGCGACATCATGACGATCGCGCAGGAGGAGTCGGCCTCGGCGTCGGGGGAGCGGGACGCCGCCGAGAAGGAGCGCCTCCTCGAGATCCTCGGCGCCGACCCGTCGTCGCGCACCCAGCCGCCGCACATCCGCTCGCAGGTCGCCGCGCTCGAGCGTGAGCAGAAGGCCCGGGCCACCCGCTTCACCCGCGACGTCGTCGACCGCGCGCTCGTCGACCTGCTCTCGGTCTACCGCGACGCCCTCGTCCTGCGCACCGGGGCCGGGACGGCCCTGGTCAACGAGGACGCGCGCCAGGTCGTCACCCGCGTCGCCGAGGCCCTGCCCGCCGAGCGGGTGCTCGGGGCGATGGACGCCGTCGGCACCGCCCGCGAGCGCATCGACGCCAACGTCGCGCCGCTGCTCGCGCTCGAGGCGATGGCCCTCGACCTGCGCCTTCCGCGTCTGACGCCGCGGTCCGCGCCCGCCGGGGCTGATCGCTGCCGGATCGTGACCTCCCCGGCGCGAGGGCACGCAGGAGCCTCGCTTATCGTGCGAGCCATGACCCTGCGTGCCCCGGCCCTCCTCGTGGGCGCCGTCGTCGCCGTCACCGCCCTCGCCGGGTGCTCGGTCGTCGACGGCCTGGGCGGGCAGGGCGACGCGCGCCCGTCGGCGGTCGCGACCCCGCAGACGCCGCCGCCGGGCAGCACCGGCCTCGACCGCTTCTACGGCCAGCAGCTCTCGTGGACCGACTGCTCCGGGGCCGAGTGCACGGAGCTCACCGTCCCGGTCGACTACGCGCACCCGGACGCCGGCACCCTCGAGATCTCGGTCCTGCGGGTGCCCGCGAAGAAGCCCTCGAAGCGGCATCGGCTCGCTCGTGGTCAACCCCGGCGGACCGGGTGGCTCGGGCGTCGACTACGCGCGGGCGGCGGACTTCATCGTCGGTCCGGGGGTGCGCGACCGCTACGACGTCGTCGGGCTTCGACCCGCGCGGGGTCGGCCGCTCCTCGCCGATCGACTGCCTCACCGACGCCGGGCTCGACGAGTTCCTCGGGTCCGACCCGACCCCGGACACCCCGGCCGAGGAGCGCACCTTCGCCCAGGGCTCGGCCGCCTTCGCCCGGTCGTGCGCGCACGAACGCCGGCTCCCTCCTCGCGCACGTCTCCACCGAGGACGCCGCCCGCGACATGGACGTGCTGCGGGCCGCGCTGGGGGAGGAGAAGCTCACCTACCTCGGCAAGTCGTACGGCACCTACCTCGGCTCGACCTACGCCGACCTCTTCCCGCAGCAGGTGGGGCGGTTCGTCCTCGACGGGGTCGTCGCCCCGGACCTGACCTCCGAGGAGATCAACCTCGGCCAGGCCAAGGGCTTCGAGCTCGCCACGCGCACCTGGGCGAAGTACTGCGTGAGCGAGGGCGGCTGCCCGCTCGGTGACTCGGTCGACACGGTGATGGAGCGCCTGCGCACCTTCCTCGCCGACCTCGACGCCCGCCCGGTTCCCCGGACGGGCGACACCTCCGTGCCGGCGCTCACCGAGGGCTGGGCCTCCCTCGGCATCGCCGCCGCGATGTACGACCAGGGCGCCTGGCGCACGCTCATCGACGCCCTCGACGGTGCGCTGGCCGGCGACGGGACGGCGCTCATGCAGCTGGCCGACCAGTACGCCGACCGCAACCCGGGAGGGGGGTACGCGGGCAACATCATGGAGGTCATCTACGCGGTCAACTGTCTCGACAAGCCCGAGTCCGACTCCGTGCCCGAGCACGAGGCGCAGGCCGAGGCGGCGACCAAGGAGGCGCCCACGTGGGGTCGCTACCTCATGTGGAGCTCGCTCGTCTGCGGCTACTGGCCGGTGAAGCCCACGACGACGCCGCACACGGTCTCCGCGAAGGGCGCCGAGCCGATCGTCGTCATCGGGACCACCCGCGACCCCGCGACGCCGTACGAGTGGTCGGTGCGGCTGCACGACCAGCTCGCGAAGGCGTCGCTCATCTCCTTCGACGGCGACGGCCACACGGCCTACACGCGCTCGAACTCCTGCGTCGACGACGCCGTCGACGCCTGGTACCTCGACGGCAAGCTCCCCAAGGACGGCCTGCGCTGCTGAGCGCGGCGGTGGTGCCGTCGCTCGCTCCCGGGGCCTCCCGCAGCGCGCGGAACCACGTGCGCGAGGAAGGAACTCCCGGCGCTGCCCTCCGCGCACCGCGGATTCGCGACGGATGCCGGGGCCTGCCTATACTCGTCCGCGCGCCCTCGGGCGCACGCCGCCTTAGCTCAGTCGGCCAGAGCGATTCACTCGTAATGAATAGGTCGTCGGTTCGATTCCGACAGGCGGCTCCACCCAGCAGTGCAGGTCAGGCCCCTTCGACGCCCGTCGAGGGGGCCTTCCCCTGCCTGTCAGCCACGGCATCGGACAGGGCCCATCGCCGGCTGCCTGGCACCGGAGGCACGGCTGTCGTCCCGGGAGTTGCTAGGTATCGGACAGGGCCCTCGCCGGCTGCCGGCACCGGAGGTACGGCGGTCGTCCCGGGACGTTGCCGGGGTGGGGGCGGGCCGTCCCGGATGACGCGGGAAGGTCGGGACGCGGGGGTAGGGGCGATCAGCGCGCCCACCTCGCCTACGCTCGGGTGATGGAGCACCAGGTCGTCGAGGTGGTGGGGATCTACGACGCCGACGGTGGGGTGCGCGGCGAGCTCACCTACGTCGTCCAGCACCTGCTCGGCCGCACCGAGTGCGCCCTGTGCGACGTCACCCACGGAGGGGTGCGCCGCAAGCCGGCCTGGGACGCCATGGTGGCCGACCTCGACGTGCCCGTGCGGCTGGTCCACCGCAACGAGGCCGACACCGCCGAGCGCCTGCTGGCCGCGTCCGCCGGGCTGCCGGTCGTCCTCGGGCGGCGCGGCGGCGGCGACCTGCGGGTCCTGCTCACGCCCGACGTGCTCGCGACCCTCGACGGGTCGGTGGCCGCGTTCGCCGCGGCCCTGCGGGCGGCCCTGTCCGCGGAGGCCGCCGCGTGAGCACGCCGGCGTTCCACGGCCCGCAGGTGGTCCTCCTCGCCGAGGACGTCACCACGACGGCGGACTTCTACCGGCGCTTCGGCTTCGTCGAGGTCTTCCGCACCCCGGCCGACGGCCCGCCCATCCACGTCGACCTCGTCCTCGACGGCTACCGCCTCGGCATCGCGTCGGTCGCGTCCACCCGCGACGACCACGGCCTCGACCCGGTGCCCTCCGGACAGCGGGTGGCCGTCGTCCTGTGGACCGACGACGTCGACGCCGCCCACGCGGCGCTGCTCGCCGACGGGGTGCCCGACCTCGCCCGGCCGGGGCCCTGGCTCGAGCGGCTCCGCATCGCCTGGGTCGCCGACCCCGACGGCTCCCCCGTCCAGCTCGTCCAGGAGGTCACCCCGTGAGCCGACCCACCCCCCAGCGCCCCGGTCCCGGTCAGGAGTCGGTGTGGGACTACCCGCGCCCCCCGGCCGTCGACGCGAGCCGTGAGTCGGTCGAGGTGTGGCTCGGCGGGGTGCGCGTCGCGGCCTCGACCCGCACCCTGCGGGTGCTCGAGACGAGCCACCCACCGACCTACTACCTGCCGGTCGAGGACTTCGCCCCGGGTGCCCTGCGCCCGGCCGTGGGCTCGTCGTACTGCGAGTGGAAGGGGGAGGCCGCCTACTTCGACGTCGTCGGTGGCGGCGTGGTGGCCGAGCGCGGCGCGTGGACCTACCCGACGCCCACCCCCGGCTTCGAGGTGCTGCGCGACCACGTCTCGGTCATGCCCGGTGCGGTCGACCGGTGCGTCGTCGACGACGAGGTCGTCACGCCCCAGGCCGGCGGGTTCTACGGCGGCTGGGTGACGAGCCGGGTCGTCGGGCCGTTCAAGGGCGAGCCCGGCACCTGGGGCTGGTAACCACTGTCCCGCCCGGGGCGGGAAAGGTCGGTCACGCACCAGGACCTTCGGGGTGCGTGAGCGAAGGTTCCGGCACCGGGCGAAAAAGTCGGGGCGGCGGCTCAGCCGTCGCTGAGCGGCTTGTCCTTCGTCGCGAGCTCGGCGCGCGCCTTCTCGGCGGCCTCGAGCAGCTCCTCGGGGGTGTGCGCCGAGGTCACGGCGTCCTCGGCCATCCCCTCGGCGCGTGCGACGGGAAGCGCCAGCGCGCGGTCGTGAGGCCGGCGGCCCTCGCGCCGCTCGAGGGCCTCGCGGATGCACGCCTCGGCCTCCTCGCGGCCGGCCCAGTGGGCGCCCTCGACCGACTTGCCGGGCTCGAGGTCCTTGTAGGTCTCGAAGAAGTGCTGGATCTCGAGCTGGTCGAACTCGGTGACGTCGCTGAGCTCGGCGATGTGCGCCTTGCGCGGGTCGCCCGCGGGGATGCAGAGGATCTTGTCGTCGCCGCCGGCCTCGTCGCGCATGTGGAACATGCCGATCGGGCCGGGCCCGGACGAGGCAGCCCGGGAAGGTCGGCTCGTCGAGGAGGACCAGCGCGTCGAGCGGGTCGCCGTCCTCGCCGAGGGAGTCCTCGATGTACCCGTAGTCGGAGGGGTAGGACATGGAGGTGAACAGCATCCGGTCGAGCCGGATGCGTCCGGTCTCGTGGTCGACCTCGTACTTGTTGCGGTGCCCCTTGGGGATCTCGATGGTGACGTCGAACTCCACGGTGTACCGGCTCCTCTGGGTGCGTGACCTACGCTCGACCGACAGTCTGGCGCATGGAGGGCCGCGGGGACGAAGGGAGAGCGGGTGAGACGCGTCATGGTCGCCGGCGCGACCGTGGTCGCGCTCGCCGCGGCGGCGGGGTACGTGACCGCCGACGTCCTCGACGTGGCCCCCGGCATCCTCACCCGCGCCGTCCCGCTCGGCGGCGGCGACGCCCGGACCGGGGGCGTCGCCGCAGGCAGTGCTCCCGTCGCCGGCGCACCCCCGGCCCTCTGCTCACGGCGACGGGCGGCTCCGCCCCGGCTCCGACGGCGGCCGGGCTGCGCGCCGCCCTGACGAGCGCCTCGCGCGACCCGGCCCTCGCCGACGGGCTCGGCGTGAGCGTGCGCGACGGCGTCACCGGCGCCGAGCTGTGGTCGCTCGCGGCCGACACCCCGCGCCCCCCGGCCTCGACGGCCAAGCTGCTCGCGGCCTTCGCCGTCTCCGAGACCCTCGACCTCGGGGCGCGGATCCCGACCACCGTGGTGCTCGACCCCGCCACCGACGACCTCGTGCTCGTCGCCCGCGGCGACATGCTGCTCGCCCCCGGGACCGGCAGGCCCGACGCGGTGGCCGGGCACGCCGGGCTCGCCGACCTCGCGACGCAGGTGGCGACGGCCCTCCGGAGCGAGGGCCGCACGCAGGGTCCGGCTCCGCCTCGACCTCTCCTTCGCACCCGGCCCACGGGTGCCGCCCACGTGGAACCCGCACGACGTCCGCGACGGGTTCGCCGGGCCGGTCGTGATGACCGGGCTCGCGACGCGCCGCGCCACCCCGAGCCGTCCCGCCCCGGCCGACCCCGCCGCCGTCGTCGCGGACACCGTCGTCGGCCTCCTCGCGAAGCGTGGCGTCACGGCCACCCTCCTTCCCGAGTCGGGCTGGGGCACAGCCGTTCCCGACGATGCCCGCGAGCTCGCGCGCGTCGAGTCCGCCACCTACGGCCAGGTGCTCGGCCTCGCCCTCGACGAGAGCGACAACTCGCTCGCCGAGAGCCTGGTCCGCCAGGCGGCCGCGACGGCGGGCCGCCCGACCACGGGCGCCGGTGCCAACGCGGCGTTCATCCGCTCCCGCCTCGCGGCGGCCGCCGTCCCCACCCCCGGGCTGGTGCTGCGCGACGCGAGCGGCCTCAGCCCCGGCCAGGCCGTCGCCCCCGCGACCCTCTCCGCCCTCCTCGGCCGGGCGGTCCGCGGCGAGCCCGAGCAGTACCGCGAGGTCGTCGCCGGCCTCCCCGTGTCGGGACTCACCGGGACCCTCGCCGCACGCTTCTCGGCCGACGCGACGCACGACGTCGTCGGCGTCCCCCGGGCCAAGACGGGCACCCTGCGCGAGGGGTCGGCGCTCGCCGGCACCACGGTCGACGCCGACGGGCGGCCGCTCACGTTCGTCGTCCAGGTCGACCGCTTCCCGGAGACCGACGCCGGAACCCTCCGGGCGCGCGCCGCGTTGGACCGCATCGTCGCCGCACTGACCCGGTGCGGCTGCGGGGCACCGGCCCGCTGACCGGGATGAGAGGCTGGGCCCCGTGGGATACGTCGACTGGGAGTTCGCGAAGACGACGGGCCGCACGCTCGTCCCGGCCGGACCGGTGGTCTCGCCCGCCGAGGCCCGGGCCGAGGTCGAGGCGATCCGGGCCGCGGCCCGCGCCGCGCGCGGGCCCGTCGCGGAGACCGCCCGCCTCCAGACCCCGCCCGACGCCCCCGACGCCCTCGTCGTCGACCGCGCCACCTGGATCGCCGTCAACGCCGACTCGATGTCGGCCCTGCTCGACCCCGCGGTCGACGCCATCGTCGCCAAGCGCGGGGTGGTCCCCGGGGCCGCGGCCCAGGCCGTCGGCGGCAAGGTCACCGGCGCCGAGGCGGGCGCCCTGCTGGCCTTCATGTCGAGCAAGGTCCTCGGCCAGTACGACATCGCGCCGGGCGGCACGCCCACCCTCATGCTCGTCGCACCCAACCTCGTCGCGGTGTCGCGCGAGCTCGGGGTCGACCCGGCCGACTTCCGCCTGTGGGTGTGCCTGCACGAGGAGACCCACCGCGTGCAGTTCACCGCCAACCCGTGGCTGCGCGAGCACCTCATCGCCGAGACCCGCCACCTCGCGGTCGACCTCGCCCCCGACCAGGAGCGCATCCAGGAGATCGCCTCCCGGGTCACCGAGCGCCTGCCCGAGCTGTTCTCCGAGGGCGGCACCGGCATCGTCGACCTCTTCGCCACGCCCGAGCAGCGCGCGCAGCTGGCCCGGCTCACGGCCGTGATGTCGCTGCTCGAGGGCCACGCCGACGTCGTCATGGACGACGTCGGGCCGGCCCACGTGCCGAGCGTCGACGACATCCGCCGCCGGTTCACCGAGCGCCGCAAGGGCTCGGGGGCCCCCGACCGGCTGCTGCGCCGGCTCCTCGGGCTCGAGGCCAAGATGCGCCAGTACAGCGACGGCGCCGCCTTCGTCCGCGCGGTGCAGGGGGAGGTCGGCGTCGACGGCTTCAACGCCGTGTGGACCTCGCCGGAGACCCTGCCGCTGCCGGAGGAGATCGCCGACCCGGCCGCCTGGGTCCGCCGCGTCCACGCCTGACCGGCCGACTCATTGCCCCGAACCCACCTCACAGGCCCCCGGACGGGCCTCCCGAGGTGGGTTCTGCGCAAGAAGTCGGGATGATCGGGGCGTGAGCGACGACGGCGCGGACGTGACGCGGGCGTGGGGGAGGCCGCACCCGGCGGTCGCGGCGGTCCGCTCGGCCGTGCGGGCGACCCTCGCGGAGTGCGACCCCGGCGACCTCGTGCTCGTCGCCTGCAGCGGGGGTGGTGACTCGATGGCCCTCGCCGACGCCGCGCGGTTCGAGGGCGAGCGGGCCGGTGTGCGGGTCGGTGCCGTCGTCGTCGACCACGGGCTGCAGGAGGGCTCCCGCGAGCGTCGCCGAGGAGGTCGGCGGCTCGGCTGCGCGCGCTCGACCTCGACCCCGTGCACGTGGTGTCGTGCTGGTCGATGGCGCTCGACGGCGGCGCCGACGGCCTCGAGGCGATGGCCCGCGCCGCCCGCTACCGCGAGCTCGACGCGTCCGCCGAGCACCTCGGCGCCCGCCTCGTCCTCCTCGGCCACACCCGCGACGACCAGGCCGAGCAGGTGCTCCTCGGCCTGGCCCGCGGCTCCGGCGCCCGCAGCCTCGCCGGGATGCCCGCCGCCCGCGGCCGCTACCGGCGCCCCCTCCTCGGCGGTGAGCCGCCGAGCAGTGCCGCGGGCCGCCTGCGACGCCGAGGGCATCGCCTGGTGGGACGACCCGATGAACGAGGACCCCGCGTTCACCCGGGTCCGGGCCCGCCGCGCCCTGGCCGACCTCGAGGCGCGACCTCGGCCCGGGCCTGGCCGCCGCGCTGGCCCGCAGCGCCGGCCAGCTGCGCGTCGACGCCGACCACCTCGACCACCTCGCCGCCGAGGCCGTCGCCGCCCTCGGCCCCGGCCCGTGGCCGGTCGCCGACCTCGCCGGGCTGCCGCGCCGCGGTCCGTGGCCGCGCCTGGCGCCGCCTCCTCGTCGCCGCCGGCGCCCCCGCCGGGCAGGTCTCGAGCCGGCACACCGACGCCTGCGACCGGCTCGCTCACCCACTGGCACGGGCAGGGGGCCGTCCACGCCCCCGGTGGCCTGCGGGTCAGCCGGTCCGACGGCCGGGTGTCCATCCACCCCGACCGATCGGGTTGACTAGGCCCGACCACCCCCGCCCACCCAGGAGCCGCAGTGGACGCCGCCCACATGGGAGCAGACCTCGAACGAGTCCTCATCACCGAGGAGGAGATCCAGACCCGGCTCGCTGAGCTGGCCGACTTCGTCTCGACCCGGTACGAGGGCAAGGACCTGCTCCTCGTCGGCGTGCTCAAGGGCGCCGTCATGGTGATGGCCGACCTCATGCGGGCCCTGCCGATGAGCGTGCCCGTCGACTGGATGGCCGTCTCGTCGTACGGCTCGGGCACCAAGAGCAGCGGGGTCGTGCGCATCCTCAAGGACCTCGACGCCGACATCACCGACCGGCACGTGCTCATCGTCGAGGACATCATCGACTCCGGCCTGACCCTGTCGTGGATCAAGTCCAACCTCGAGTCGCGCAGCCCGGCCTCGGTCGAGATCTGCACCCTCCTGCGCAAGCCGGACGCCGCGAAGGTCGACGTCGACGTCCAGTGGGTGGGCTTCGACATCCCCAACGAGTTCGTCGTCGGGTACGGCCTCGACTACGCCGAGTCCTACCGCGGGCTGCGCGTGGTCGGCACCCTCGCGCCGCACGTCTACAGCTGACCGGGCGCCCCGCGGGGCCCTCGGGCGTCCGGCCGAGATTCCCGGCGGAACACGAACGCCGACGGGCTCGTTGCTAGCGTGTACCAGTCCCGGCCCGCACCACGTGGGCCGGACGGCCGACGACGACCAGGAGGGTGGGGCTCGACGCCCCGCGACCAGATGGACTTCAAACGCATTCTCCGGGCCCCCGTGTTCTGGGTGCTCGCCGCCCTCGTGCTCCTCCTGCTCGTCTTCACCCTGGGCGGCAACGGCGGGTACACGACCGTCACGACCGCGCAGGCCGAGAAGCTGATCAGCGAGAAGAAGGTCGCCACGGCGGTGATGTCGACCGACAACGTCATCACCCTCGACCTCAAGGAGGGCCAGACCTTCTCCGACCCCGCGAAGAAGATCTCCGGGCGCCACCAAGGTCCGGGCCGAGTACGTCGACGCCCGCGCCCCGCAGCTCGTCGACGAGCTGAAGGCCGGCCTGCCCGACGGCTACGACGACCAGGTCAAGGGCGACAGCGCGTTCTGGACGCTGTTCATCAGCTTCTTCCCCGTCCTGCTCCTCGTCGGGCTCTTCTGGTTCCTCATGACCCAGGCGCAGGGCGGCGGCTCGCGCGTCATGCAGTTCGGCAAGTCCCGGGCCAAGCTGGCCACGAAGGACACCCCGAAGGTCACCTTCTCCGACGTCGCCGGGGCCGACGAGGCCGTCGAGGAGCTCCACGAGATCGTCGAGTTCCTCCGCGAGCCGGCCAAGTTCCTCGCCGTCGGCGCCAAGATCCCCAAGGGTGTCCTGCTCTACGGGCAGCCCGGTACCGGCAAGACCCTGCTGGCCCGCGCGGTCGCCGGCGAGGCCGGCGTGCCCTTCTACTCGATCTCCGGCTCGGACTTCGTCGAGATGTTCGTCGGCGTCGGCGCCAGCCGGGTGCGCGACCTGTTCGAGCAGGCCAAGGCCAACGCGCCGGCCATCGTCTTCGTCGACGAGATCGACGCCGTCGGCCGGCACCGCGGTGCGGGCCTCGGTGGCGGCCACGACGAGCGCGAGCAGACGCTCAACCAGCTGCTCGTCGAGATGGACGGCTTCGACGTCAAGACCAACGTCATCCTCATCGCGGCCACCAACCGGCCCGACATCCTCGACCCCGCCCTGCTGCGCCCGGGCCGCTTCGACCGGCAGATCGCCGTCGAGAACCCCGACATGATCGGCCGGCACAAGATCCTCCAGGTCCACGCCCAGGGCAAGCCGATGGCGGCCGGGGTCGACCTGCTCGCCGTGGCCCGCCGCACGCCCGGGCTTCACCGGTGCCGACCTGGCGAACGTCCTCAACGAGGCCGCGCTGCTCACCGCGCGCTCCGACCGGAAGCTCATCGACGACGACGTCCTCGACGAGGCCATCGACCGCGTCATCGCCGGCCCGCAGAAGCGCACCCGCATCATGTCGGCCAAGGAGCGCAAGATCACCGCCTACCACGAGGGCGGCCACGCGCTCGTGGCCACCGGGATGAACCACCTCGACCCGGTGACCAAGGTGACGATCCTGCCGCGCGGCCGGGCCCTCGGCTACACGATGGTCATGCCGGTCGACGACAAGTACTCGACGTCGCGCAACGAGATCCTCGACCAGCTGGCCTACGCCCTCGGCGGCCGCGTCGCGGAGGAGATCATCTTCCACGACCCCACGACGGGCGCCGCGAACGACATCGAGAAGGCCACCGCGATGGCCCGCAAGATGGTCACCGAGTTCGGGATGTCCGAGCGGGTCGGGGCGATCAAGCTCGGCCAGAGCCAGGGCGAGCCGTTCCTCGGCCGCGACATGGGCCACCAGCGCGACTACTCCGAGCAGGTCGCCGCGGTCGTCGACGAGGAGGTCCGCAAGCTCATCGACGCCGCGCACGACGAGGCCTGGCACGTCGTCAACGACAACCGGCACATCCTCGACCGGCTCGTCCTCGAGCTGCTCGAGAAGGAGACGCTCAACGCGGCCGAGCTCGCGGTGATCTTCGAGGACGTCGTCAAGCGCCCGCGTGCGCGAGACGTGGCTCTCCAGCGAGCACCGCACGCTCTCCGACCTCCCGCCGGTGCTCACGCCGGCCGAGGAGGCGGCGATGGCCGGGCGGAACGGCTCCGGTGCACCGCAGGGTGCGGCGGTCAACCCGGGCGACCCCTCCACCGAGGCCGCCATCGACGCCCGGGCCCAGGACGGCGCCCGCCCGGGTCCGGACGAGCACCCGCCGACCGAGACCATCGAGGTGCCGGAGGGTGGGCGTGTCGAGCCCTGACGGGCGTCCCCGCGTCGACGGCCCCCGGGCCGAGGCGGCGGTCCGCGAGTTCCTCCTCGCGATCGGTGAGGACCCCGACCGCGACGGGCTGCGCGACACCCCGGCGCGGGTGGCCAAGGCCGCCCACGAGCTGTACGCCGGCCTGTGGCAGGACCCCGCCGAGGTG
Organism: uncultured Actinomycetota bacterium; assembly: GCA_963752445.1. Classification (GTDB taxonomy): domain Bacteria; phylum Actinomycetota; class Actinomycetes; order Actinomycetales; family Dermatophilaceae; genus Phycicoccus. The sequence continues at coordinate 178,937 of CAVVYI010000028.1, forward strand.
CTCGTCGAAGACGTTCCCGATCGAGCACGAGGAGCTCGTGATCGTCCGGGACATCCCGATGTACTCGACGTGCGAGCACCACCTGCTGCCCTTCCACGGGGTCGCCCACATCGGCTACATCCCCGCCGAGGACGGCCGGGTCACCGGGCTGTCCAAGCTCGGGCGCCTCGTCGAGGTCTTCGCCCGGCGCCCGCAGGTGCAGGAGCAGATCACCACCCAGGTGGCCGACGCCCTCGTCGCAGCACCTGAGGGTGCAGGGCGTCATCGTCGTCATCGAGGCCGAGCACCTGTGCATGTCGATGCGCGGCGTGCAGAAGCCGGGGTCGCGCACCATCACCTCCGCGGTCCGGGGGCAGCTCCGCGACCCGGCGACGCGGGCGGAGGCGATGTCCCTGCTGCTCGGCGGCAAGCGGTGACCACGGGGGCCAGCCTCCCCGTCGGCCGCCCCGGCCGGCCGCTCGTCCTCGGCGTCGTCAACGTCACCCCCGACTCCTTCAGCGACGGCGGGGCGTGGTTCCAGCCCGACGACGCCGTCGCCCACGGCCGGCTGCTGCTCGAGCAGGGGGCGGACCTCCTCGACGTCGGCGGGGAGTCGACCCGGCCGGGCGCCGAGCGGCCCTCCGAGGCCGAGGAGCTGCGCCGCGTGCTCCCGGTCGTCGCAGGCCCTCTCGGCGCTGGCGCCCGTCTCGGTCGACACGATGCGCGCCGGGGTGGCGGTCGCCGCGCTCGACGCCGGCGCGAGCCTGGTCAACGACGTCTCCGGCGGGCTCGCCGACCCCGAGATGGCCGCGCGTCGTCGCCGAGCGCGGCGGTGCCGTACGTCGCGATGCACTGGCGCGGGCACAGCGCCGGGATGCAGGCGCGCGCGGTGTACGACGACGTCGTGGCCGACGTCTGCCGCGAGCTCGCGGAGCGGGTCGAGGCCCTCGTCGCCGCCGGCGTCGGCCGCGAGCGGCTCGTGCTCGACCCGGGCTTCGGCTTCGCCAAGCTCGCCGAGCACAACTGGGAGCTGCTGCGCCGCCTCGACGAGGTGCTCGCCCTCGGGCAGCCGCTGCTCGTCGGCACCTCGCGCAAGAAGTTCCTCGGGCTGGTCGGGCGCGAGGGCCGCGACGAGCGCCCGCCGCTGGCCCGCGACGTCGCCACCGCCGTCACGACCGCGCACGTCGCCGCCCTCGGCGTCTGGGGGGTCCGGGTCCACGACGTCCCGGCCGCGGTCGACGCGCTCGACGTCGCGCAGGCCCTCGCCGGGTCCGGCGACGGAGGAGCGCCGTGAGCCCGGCGGGCACCGCCCGCGACCGGATCACCCTGAGCGGGGTGCGCGGCCGCGGCTTCCACGGCGTCTTCGAGCACGAGCGCCGCGAGGGCCAGGAGTTCGTCGTCGACGTCGAGCTCGCCGTCGACCTCGGCCCGGCCGGCCGCAGCGACGACCTCGCCGACACCGTGAACTACGGCGAGGTCGGCGCGGCCGTCCTCGCCCGGATCGAGGGCGAGCCCCACGACCTCGTCGAGCGGCTCGCCGAGCTCGTCGCCGACGACGCGCTCGCCCACGACGCCGTCGACGAGGTCGTCGTCACCGTGCACAAGCCGCAGGCCCCGGTCGGCGTGCCGTTCGGCGACGTCTCGGTGCGCCTGGTCCGCCGGCGCGAGCCCGTCCCCGTGGTCGTCGCCGTCGGCGCGAACCTGCCGTGGGGGTCCAGCTCGCCCGCCGACACGGTCGCCTCGGCGGTGGAGGCGCTGGCCCACCACCCCGCCGTCGGTGCCGTGCGGGCCTCGGCTCCGGTCGAGACCGAGCCGGTCGGCGGACCCGACCAGCCGCGCTACGTCAACGCGGTGGTGCTGGCCCGCACCTCGCTCTCACCCACGTCGCTGCTGCGCGAGCTGCACGCGCTCGAGGCCGCGTTCGACCGCACCCGCGAGGTGCGGTGGGGTGCGCGCACGCTCGACCTCGACCTCGTCCAGTACGGCGACCCCGCCGCCGGCACCGACGTCGTCTCCGGGCGCGAGCGGCTCACCCTCCCGCACCCCCGGGCCCACGAGCGGGGCTTCGTCCTCGTGCCGTGGCTCGACGCCGACCCCGACGCCGTGCTCCGGCACGACGGGGCGGTCGTCCGGGTGGCCGACCTCGTGGAGCAGGTCGACGTCACGGGCATCAGCCAGCTGACCGACGATGGACGGAGAAGACTGGTGACCCGCAACGGGATCCGCGTGCAGACCTTCGTGCTGGTCGCCGCCGTCACGGCCGTGCTCGGCTTCGGGGTGGCGGTGCTCGTCACGCGTGACGGCTCGCTGCTGCAGCGCCCGCCGTGGGCGGCGGGGGTGCTGCTCGTCGTCATGGGCGGCCTCGTCGTGTGGCTCGCGCGGCCCGTCCGCCACCACCTGCGCAGCGGCCGCCGGACGTCGTACGACGCGCTGCGGGCCGCCCGGACGGTCGTGCTGGCCCAGGCCGCCGCCCTCACCGGTGCCGCGGCCGCCGGGTGGTACCTCGGGTCAGGTCGTCAGCCTGGTCACCGACCTCGCCCTCGTCGCCAACCGGCAGCGCCTCGTCGACTTCGGGCTGCTGCTCCTGGCCTCGGTCGTGCTCGTCGGGTGCGGCCTGCTCGCCCAGGCCTGGTGCCGGATCGAGCCGTGACGACGACGACGACCCTCCCACCCGCGACGGCGGCTGACCGACCGGCGGGCCGTCGCGGCGGCGGGCTACTTGTCGACGTCGCCGACGACGAAGAACATCGAGCCGAGCACCGCGACGAGGTCGGCGAGCAGGCACCCGGGCAGCACCTCGGTGAGCACCTGGACGTTGCCGAACGAGGCGGACCGCAGCTTGAGCCGCCACGGCGTCTTCTCGCCGCGGGACACGAGGTGGTACCCGTTGAGGCCCAACGGGTTCTCGGTCGCCGTGTAGCGCTCGCCCTCGGGCACCTTGAGCACCTTCGGGAGGCGCTGGTTCACCGGGCCGGCGGGCAGCGAGCGCAGCCGGTCGAGGCACGCCTCGGCGAGGTCGAGGCTGACGTGCACCTGCTCGAGCAGCACCTCGAGGCGGGCGAGGCAGTCGCCCTCGGTGCGGGTGACGACGCGGCCGGGTCCGCCCGGCGCGAAGAGCTCGGCGTAGGCGAGGTACGGGTCGTCGCGGCGCAGGTCGAGGTCGACGCCGCTGGCCCGGGCGATGGGTCCCGAGACGCCGTAGTCGAGCACGCGTGCCGGCGTCGAGCACGCCGACGCCGCGGGTGCGGGCGAGGAGGATCTCGTTGCCGACGAGCAGCGACTCGAGGTCGGGCAGCCGGCGGCGGACCCCGGCGACCGCCCGGCCGACGCGCCCCAGCCAGCCCGCGGGCACGTCCTCCTTGAGCCCGCCCACCCGGTTGAACATGTAGTGCATCCGCCCGCCCGACGCCTCCTCCATGACGGCCTGGAGCTCCTCGCGCTCGCGGAACGCGTAGAAGACGGGCGTGATGGCGCCGAGCTCGAGCGGGTAGGAGCCGAGGAACATCAGGTGCGAGAGGACGCGGTTGAGCTCGGCGAGGAGCGTGCGCAGCCAGACCGCGCGCACCGGCACCTCCATCCCGAGCATCGCCTCGACCCCGAGCACGACGCCGAGCTCGTTCGAGAAGGCGGACAGCCAGTCGTGGCGGTTGGCCAGCACGGTGACCTGCCGGTAGTCGCGCACCTCGAACAGCTTCTCGGCGCCCCGGTGCATGTACCCGATGACCGGCTCGGCGCTGACGACGCGCTCGCCGTCGAGGACGACCTTGAGCCGGAGCACGCCGTGGGTGGCGGGGTGCTGGGGGCCGATGTTGAGCACCATGTCGGCCGTGGCCAGCCCACCGGCACCGACGGCGACGTCGAGGGCCCGGTGCTCGGCGGGGGCGTCGGAGGTCACCCGGTCAGTCTGCCGCACGCGCGGCCCGTCAGCAGCCGGCGAAGGTCTCGCCGCCGGTGGCCCAGCCGGCCGAGTCGATGGCCAGCAGGACGAGGCTGTCGGCGGCGTCGGCGGCGAGCAGCTCGTCGGCGGTCGACCGAGCGTGACTGCAGCGGCTCGTCCGCGGCGAGGCAGTGGTGCAGGAGGAACATCGTGCCGTCGCGCACCGGCACCCGGAACGTCGTCGTCGTGTTGACGTTGCGGTACGGCGGCTTCTTCAGCGGGTAGCGCTTCACCGGCAGGCCCTTCTGGGCCAGGACGGAGTCGTCGACCGACGGGTCGGTCCACCGGTCGAGGGCGAGCACCTGCGTGTCGCCGACCTTCGTGATCCGCGCCACCCGGCCGAAGTCGAACGTCCGGCCCTTGTCGTCGGTGACCGGGCCACGAGGGGCGGCCGACCCGGTGGCCGTCGGCGAGCCGGTGGCGGGGGGCGAGGTGACGGTGACGACCCCGGAGGGTGTCCCGCCGCACGCGGAGAGGGCCACCGCCAGAGTGAGGGCGGTGGCCGTGGCGAGGAGCCGGCGGACGGGTGTCATCGCGTCAACGGTGCCACGTCGGCGACCGGCGCGTCACGTCCGTCCGACCCGGGCGAGCACCCACCAGAACCCCCCGAGCCCCTCCGGCGCGGTGAGGGCGCCGAGCGCCGAGCGCCGGGCCAGCGCGGCGAGGTAGCCGGGTGGGTCGGTGCGGGCCAGGTCGGTGTCGGGGGCCGGGACGGGGCCGAGCAGCTCGCGCACCGCCTCGCGCTGGGTGCGCCGCTCGTCCTGGGCGAGCGAGTCGACCGCCACGTGCGCCGTGACGTCGCACGAGCCGTCGGGCACGGGACGGACCAGCGCCCCGTTCCGGTAGCCGACGAGCGTGCCGCCGGGCGGGGCCGTCGCCCTCGTGTGGCCGTAGTCGACGGCGAGGGCGGTGCCGGAGCGGATCCGGCCGAGGAGGGCGGCCCACGCGCGGTCGCGGGCCAGGCCCACCTCGAGGCGGTCCCCGGGGGACAGCGCGTCGACGGGCCGGTGCCGCAGGACCCACTCGAGCTCCTCGCCGGTGAGCGGGCGCGCCGAGGCTCTCGTCACCGGTGGCGGGGTCGACGAGCACCGTCCGCAGCCGGCCGGCCGGGTCGAGCCCGGCCACGGTGCAGGGCACGACGTCGAGCCACTCGTGGGCGACGACGAGGGTGTGCTCGAGGTCGTCGAGCCCGTCGGCGAGGTCGGCGCCGCCGGGTCCGCGCAGCCACCGCACCGCCGGCGGGAGGTGCGCCGGGCGGTCGACGACGTCGGTGCCGGTGAGGGAGAGGTCGGGGCGGCGGGCGTGCAGGGCGCCGAGCAGCTCGCCGCGCCCGGCGCCCACGTCGACCACCCGGTGGGCACCCTCGCGGTCGGCGAGGCGCGGCGATGACCTCGGCGAGGACCGGCCCGAGCGTGCCGTGCGTCGCGGTCGTGAAGTGCCCGGCGGGTCCGTCGCCGGAGCGGTAGGCGCCGGCCGGGCCGTACAGCGCGGCCTGCCAGGCCTCGGCCCACGGCACCGGCTCCATGGCGGGCACGCTACCGCCGTCGGGGCGGCGGCTGCCGGCCTCCCGGGCTCGCGGAGTAGCGTGCTCGCTCGTGGACGGCCTCGAGCACCCCGCCCGCCTCACCGTCGGCGTCGTCGGTGCGGGCCGCGTCGGCGCGGTCCTCGGCGCCGCCCTCGCCCGGGCCGGGCACCGGGTCACCGGCGCCTACGCCGTGTCCGACGCCAGCCGCGAGCGGGCCGCACGACTCCTCCCCGGCGTGCCCGTCGCCGACGTTCCCACGGTCGTCGCCGGGGCCGAGCTGCTCGTCCTGGCCGTGCCCGACGACGCGCTCGCCGACCTGGTCGGCGGCCTCTCCGCCACGGGGGCGTGGCAGGCCGGCCAGCTCGTCGTCCACACGAGCGGGCGGCACGGTGCCGCGGTGCTCGACCCGGTGCGCGCCCACCACGCCCTGCCGCTGGCCCTGCACCCGGCGATGACGTTCACCGGCACGGCGATGGACCTCGAGCGGCTCAGCGACTGCGCCTTCGGCGTCACGGCCGACGACGCCCTCCGCCCCGTCGCCGAGGCCCTCGTCCTCGAGATGGGCGGCACCCCGGTCTGGGTGGCCGAGGACGACCGGGTCGCCTACCACTGCGGGCTGGCCCACGGGGCGAACCACCTCGTCACGCTGACGGCGGAGGCGATGGAGGTCCTGCGCCGGGCCGGGGTCGAGGAGCCGCGCCGGCTGCTCGGCCCGCTGATGCACGCCGCCCTCGACAACGCGCTGCGGATGGGTGACGCCGCCCTCACCGGACCCGTGGCCCGGGGCGACGCCGGCACGGTCGCCGCGCACCTCGGCGAGCTCGAGCGCCTCGCCCCGGACGTCCGTCGCACCTACGTCGCCCTCGCCCGGGCCACCGCCCTGCGGGCGCTCGACGAGCGGGCGGCTGTCCCCGAGCGCGGCCGAGCCCCTCCTGGACCAGCTCGGCGCGCCGGAGCACCCAGCCTGACCTGCGACGTTGCCGGTTCTCGCAATTCGGGCAGCGCGGCGCGGTGCAGGACCGTACGATCTCCCCGCGCGGTCGTGGTGACCGCCCTCGAGGGGAAGGACGGGCCCCATGCGCCGCGTCGTCACATCTGTTCTCAGCACGGTCGCGGTGGTCGTCGCCGGGCTCGTCGTCGGGCCCACCGGGCCGGCGTCGGCCGGCTCGGTGCCCATCACCCTGGCGGGCTTCACCGACCTCGCCGTCGACGAGGCCCACGACAACGTCCTCATCGCGTCCGGCGACGCGACGTCCGACCTCACGGTGCTCAGCCTCGCCGGGGAACCCAGGACGACGATCGGCGGCATGGCCGGGGCGACCGACATCCGGCTCTCGGCGGACGGCTCGGTGTTCTGGGTGGCCCTCTCGTCGCAGAAGGCGATCGGCGTCGTCGACGCCGCCACCCTCGACGTGACGAAGATCCCGCTCGGGTCCTCGGTGTGCCCGACGAGCGTCGTCGAGGAGTCCGACGTCCTGTGGTTCACGTACACGAACTGCACCGACTCCTTCGGCGGCCTCGGGTCGGTCCGGCTCTCCGACTCCACCGTGACGACCGCGCTGGCTCCGGACGGCCTGACCTTCGCGGACCGCGTCGAGGCGTCGCCGGGGCTGCCCGGCAAGCTCGTGGCCCGCTCCTCCGGCACCCTCACGGTCCTCGACGTCTCGGCCGGGCCGACGACGACGCCGACGAGCGGCCCGAGCGCCACGACGGACGCGCGGGACTTCGCCGTCACCCCGGACGGGCTCGAGGTCATCTCGACCGACTACAGCCCCTACCGGCACGTCGGGTTCTCGACGGCGGACATGACCGAGCGCACGATCTACCCGGACGACGCCTACCCGACCGCCGTCGCGGTCCGGGGCGACGGGCTCGTCGCGGCCGGGATCGACGCGTCGTACAACTCGGACATCTGGCTCTACCAGGAGGGCAGCGCCCAGCTCTTCCGGTCCTACGAGGTGGGGACCAACGGCCGCTACGAGAACCTCGACCTCCGCGGGCTCGCCTTCGGCGCCACGGACGTCTACGGGATCAAGAAGACCTGGGACGGCACGGGCACGTGGAAGTGGGGGTTCGTCCGCATCACGCCCAAGCGGGCGACGAGCATGACCCTCACCCCTTCGGCCGGGACGATCGACTACGACCAGACCGCGAAGGTCACCGTCAAGCTGTCGCGGCCGAGCCAGCGGGTGTCGGTCTACGTCACGCCCTACGGCGGCTCCAAGCGGCTCCTCAAGACCGCGACCGCCAACGCCAGCGGGTACGTCACGGTGTCCCTGCCGCTGCGCGTCAGGACGATGTTCTCCGTCACCTACGCCGGTGACTCCGAGTACGACGCCGTGGGCCGGTCCGCGACCGTGTACGTCCGGGCCGCCGCCTCGGCCCAGGTGACCAAGGTGGTCGGGACCTCCGGGTCGTACAAGCTCGTGCGGTACCGCTCGAAGCCGAGCATCCTCGGGACGGTCAAGCCGAGCCACGCGGGCCAGTGCGTGCGCTTCCAGCTCCAGGAGCCGGTGTCCGGCGGCTGGGGCCACACCCAGACCACTCCCTGCTTCAAGCTCAGCTCCGCGAGCCAGAGCTACATCCGGTTCGACGTGGGGTGGCCGGTCGGGTCCCGGGCGAGGTCCCGGATGATCTGGGGCGGCGACTCGACGAACGCCGCGAAGACGAGCAGCTGGGTCTACGTGAAGTTCGTGAAGTAGGCGATGGGCCACACCGGCGGACCACGGTCCGCCGGTGTGCGCAAGGATGCGGGGATGACGTCGCAGTCGCCTCCCGTCCGTACCCCGACGGTCGCGCACACGCGCGAGGAGCTCAAGGCCGCACGCGAGGGCCTCCCGAGCCGCGACGTCGCGGTCGTCATGACGATGGGGGCGCTCCACGACGGGCACGCCCAGCTGATCCGGGCGGCGCGCAGCCGGCACGACCACGTCGTCGTGACGATCTTCCTCAACCCGCTGCAGTTCGGGCCGAAGGAGGACCTCTCGCGCTACCCGCGGACCTTCGACGACGACATGGCCATCTGCACCGACGCCGGCGTCGACGTCGTGTTCGCGCCGACGCCCGACGTCGTCTACCCCGAGGGCGACCCGGGGGTGCGGGTCGCGGCCGGCCCCCTCGGCGACGTGCTCGAGGGGGCGTCGCGACCGGGCCACTTCGACGGCGTCCTCACCGTCGTCGGCAAGCTGCTGCACCTCACGGCCGCCCGCAGCGCGTACTACGGCCAGAAGGACGCCCAGCAGCTGCTCCTCATCCGGCGGATGGTGCGCGACCTCGACTTCCCCGTCGACATCGTCTCCGTGCCCACCGTGCGCGAGGCCGACGGCCTGGCGATGAGCAGCCGCAACACCTACCTCACCGACTCCGACCGCGAGGTGGCCCTGTGCCTGAGCCGGGCCCTGCGCGCCGGCGGCGAGGCCGCGCCGTTCGGCCCGTCGGCCGTGCGGCGCGCGGCGCGCGAGGTCGTCGTGGAGGAGCCGCTCGCCCTCGTCGACTACCTCGTGCTCGTGCACCCGAACACGCTCGCCGACGTGCCCGAGTGGTACCGGGGGGAGGCGCTGCTCGCGGTCGCCGCCCGCATCGGCACCACCCGGCTCATCGACAACACCCCGGTCGTCGTCGGACCCGGCGGCGGCGCCATCGACGTGTTCTCCGACGTCCCGCACGCCCGGACCGAGGTCTGAGCCGGTGCCCGCCACGACGGTCGCCGTCCCCCGACGCCTGGCCGCCGCCGCGCCGGGGTGGACCGCGGAGGCCGACGTCGTCGTCGTCGGGTCGGGCATCGCCGGGCTCACCTGCGCGCTCCGGCTCCGGCAACGGGTCGACCGCGTCCTCCTCGTCACCAAGACCGTCCTCTCGGCGGGCTCGACGGCCTGGGCCCAGGGAGGCATCGCCGCGGCGCTGGCCCCCGAGGACACCCCGGAGGAGCACCTCGAGGACACCCTCGTCGCCGGCGTGGGCCTGTGCGACGTCGAGGCCGTGCGCACCCTCGTGACGGAGGGTCCCGACCGGGTGCGCGAGCTCGTCGCCCTCGGGGCGGTGTTCGACCGCGACGACGGCGGCGACATCAAGCTGACCCGGGAGGGTGGGCACCACCGCGACCGGATCGCCCACGCGGGCGGCGACGCCACCGGTGCGGAGATCTCGCGGGCCCTCATCGCGGCCCTCCAGCAGGTGCGTGACGACCCGGGCATCGAGGTCGTCGAGCACGCCCTCGTCGTCGACCTGCTGACGGCCGGCGACGGCTCGGCCTGCGGCGTGACGCTCCACGTCATCGGCGAGGGCCAGGTCGACGGGGTCGGCGCGGCGCACGCCCGGGCCGTCGTGCTCGCCACGGGCGGCCTCGGCCAGATCTACACCTCGACGACGAACCCGCCGGTCGCGACGGGCGACGGGATGGCCGCCGCCCTGCGGGCCGGGGCCCGGGTCACCGACCTCGAGTTCGTGCAGTTCCACCCGACGGTCCTCTTCCTCGGGGAGGGGTCCACGGGGCAGCAGCCGCTCATCTCCGAGGCCGTGCGCGGTGAGGGGGCCTTCCTCGTCGACGACCGGGGGGAGCGCTTCATGGTCGGTCGGCACGAGCTCGCCGACCTCGCGCCGCGTGACGTCGTGGCCCGGGGCATCCTCGACGTCATGGGCGAGCGCGGCCTCGACCACGTGTGGCTCGACGCCCGGCACCTGGGCCGTGAGTTCCTCGAGGAGCGGTTCCCCTCGATCGTGGCCCGGTGCCGCGAGCTCGGGTTCGAGCCCTCGACCGAGCTCCTCCCGGTGGCCCCGGCCCAGCACTACGCGAGCGGCGGGGTCGAGACCGACCTGCGCGGGCGCACGTCCCTCGACGGGCTCTACGCGTGCGGGGAGGCCTCGTGCACCGGGGTCCACGGGGCGAACCGGCTGGCGTCCAACTCGCTGCTGGAGGGACTGGTCTTCGCCCACCGCATCGCCGACGACGTGTCGGCGCGGCTCGCCGCCGGCGAGCTCCCCGCGCGAGAGCCGCTGCCGCCCGTCGGTGAGCCGGCCGACCTCCTCGACTCGGCCCACCGGATCGGCCTGCAGCGCACCATGACCCGTGGGTGCGGGCCTCTGCGGTCGGCGGACACGACGACCCGGGCCCTGCTCGAGCTCGAGGCCCTCGCGGCGCTGCCCAGCGGGGTCGCCGAGCACGGGCCGCGCACGTGGGAGACGACCAACCTGCTGCACCTGGGCCAGGCCCTCGCGCTGCTCGCCCACCGCCGCGAGGAGACCCGCGGGGGCCACGTGCGCACCGACCACCCCGAGCGCGACGACGAGCGCTGGTTGGTGCACCAGGGCCTGCAGCGGGCGCCCGACGGCGTGCTGGCCCTCGTCGAGCACCCGGTCGCCGACCCGATGGGCGGTGGCGAGTGAGCGGGCACGGGTTCCCCGAGGAGGACGCCCGGCTCGTCGTCGAGCGGGCGCTCGACGAGGACCTCGGGACCGCCGGCGGAGGGCGCGACGTGACGACGCTCGCGACCATCCCGGCCGGCCAGCGGTCGGTCTCGCGCGTGGTCGCGCGCGGGTCGGGGGTGGTGGCGGGGCTCCCGGTGGCCGCGCTGGTGTGCGACGCGGTCGACCGCCGGCTGGGCACCGGGGCCGTTGCCGTCGAGCTCCACGCGGCGGACGGGGCGTCCGTCGGGCGGGGTGACCACCTGGCGACGCTGCGGGGCTCGACCCGCACGACGCTCGTCGCCGAGCGGACGATCCTCAACGTGCTGTCCCGGACCTCCGGGGTGGCGACGCACACGCGGAGGTGGGCCGACGTCCTGGACGGCACCGGGGCGACCGTCCTCGACACCCGGAAGACGACGCCGGGTCTGCGGGCCCTGGAGAAGTACGCGGTGCGCTGCGGGGGTGGGACGAACAAGCGGATGGGCCTCTACGACGTCGCGATGATCAAGGACAACCACAAGCTGGCCGCGGGCGGCCTGACCGCCGCGTACGAGGCGGTCCGCCGCGACTTCCCCGACGTCGACATCCAGGTGGAGGTGACGACGACCGCAGAGGCCCTGGAGTCGGTGGCGGTCGGCGCGCGGTTCCTGCTGTGCGACAACATGACCCCGGCCGAGCTGCGGGTGACGGTGGAGGCCGTGCGCGCGACGGGGGAGTCGGTCGAGCTGGAGGCCACCGGCGGCCTGACCCTCGAGGTCGCCCGCGAGTTCGCCGAGACCGGGGTCGACTACCTCTCCGTGGGCGGGCTCACGCACTCGTCACCCATCGTCGACATCGCCCTCGACCTGGACGCGGGCGAGAGCGCGGGCTGAGGCGCGCGTCGCGGGTCGCCGGCGTCAGTCGGACGTCACCCACTGCCGGACGACGACGCACGTGGTGGTGCTGTCGAGCATCGCGAACTCCCTTGCGCCCCAGGGCCGGAGACGGACGGTCGGCAGGTTCGGGTGGAGGAGGTCGGGTCGCCGGGCGGCGACGTCCGCGAAGACCGAGTCGACGTCGTCGGTCTCGAGCCCCAGCTCGGGGCGTTCGGAGTGCGCGGCCGCCTCGGCGTTCTGCACGAGCTGGATCTTGGCGCCGTCGCGCTCGAGGACCGCGAGGTCGCCGTCACGGTGCACGACCTCCATCCCGAGGCCGTCGGCGAAGAGGTCGAGCCCCACGGCGAGGTCGGCGTAGAACACGGTGGCGACGAAGCGGGTGAGCACCGCACCAGTGTGCGGGCGCCTCCGGCCCGAGGGAAGGGGTGGTGGGAGGGGTCGGCCGGCGGAGGACGGGGCCGACGTAGGGTCGGCGCATGCGTCACGAGCTCCCGATCCAGCACGGACCGGACGATGACCGGATGGGTCCGGGCGCCGCCTACCGGCTCCTCACCGCGTCCGTCGTGCCGCGGCCGATCGCCTGGGTCAGCAGCCGGTCGGCGGGGGGCGTCGACAACCTCGCCCCGCACTCGTTCTTCACCGTCGTCAGCACCGACCCGGCGATGCTGGCGTTCACCTCGGTCGGCCGCAAGGACACGCTGCGCAACATCGAGGCGACGGGGGAGTTCGTCGTCAACGTCGCACCGGGCGGGCTCGCCGAGCTGGTCAACGCCACGAGCACGGACTACCCGCCCGAGCTGGGTGAGTTCGACGCGGAGGGGGTCGAGCGCGAGCCGTCCCTCACCGTGGCCCCGCCGCGGGTCGCGGCCTCGCCGGTCGCCTTCGAGTGCCGCCTCCACGAGGTGCGCCCGACGGGCAACTGCTTCGTCGTCGTCGGGCTCGTGCTGCACGCCGCGGTGGCCGATGCGGTGGCCGTCGGCGACATGCGCACGTCCCCGCACGTCGACATCCGGGTGCTCGACCCGTGGGCCCGCCTCGGCGCCGACGAGTGGGGTCGGCTGGGTGAGCTCCGCGACCTCGTCCGGCCGCGGTACGACGGCTGAGCGCCGGCGCGTCAGTGCTCGGTCGTGGCGAGCCGCGCGCCGAGGGCGAGGTAGGCCACGGAGAAGGTCCGCTGGAGCCGGCGCACGAGCGAGGGGCGCTCGAGGACGCGGCGGCGCATGGCGCTCGAGAACAGGCCGTAGCCGGTGAAGACGACGAACGTCATGAGCATGAACACCGCACTGAGGGTGAGCATCTGCGGGAGGGCGCCGGACCGGGTGGGGTCGACGAACTGGGGGAGGAAGGCGAAGAAGAAGAGGGTCAGCTTCGGGTTCAGCAGGTTCGCGAGCACGGCGCCGAGGACGGTCCGGCCGGCCGACCGCTGCGGCGAGCGGGTGTCGGGGTCGACGGTCAGCAGGCCGCGGTCCCGCCACGTCATCACGGCCATGACGACGAGGTAGACGACGCCGACGACCTTGAGGACCTCGAACGCGGTGCCACCGGCCCGGAGCAGCGCGGCCGTGCCCGTGACGGCGGCGAGGAGGTGCGGGACGATGCCGAGGGTGCAGCCGGCCGCGGTGACCGTGGCCAGCCGCCGCCCCCCACGCAGCCCGGCAGCGATGGTGAGCACCGCCCCCGTGCCGGGGGTGGCGACGACGGCCAGCGAGGTGAGGAGGAAGGCGAGGCTCACGGCGGTGTCCTGACGTCGGGTGACGGAGCTCGAGGTGTCGTCGGGGCATCGTGGCACAGGGGCGTGGGCCGTCGGCGGTGATGCGGCGCCCCGTCCGTAGGGTGGGCCGATGGCGACCCCCGACTTCATCGTCCGGCTGCGCGAGCGCGTGGGGCACGAGCTGCTCTGGCTCCCGGGGGTCACGGCGGTGGTGCTGCGCGGCTCCGAGGTGCTGCTCGTGCGGCGTGCCGACACGGGCGCGTGGACACCCGGTCACCGGCATCTGCGACCCGGGGGAGCACCCGGCGGCCACCGCAGTGCGGGAGTGCCTGGAGGAGACCGGGGTGCGGTGCGAGGTCGAGCTGCTCGCGTGGGTGGACGTCACGGACGTCATCGAGTACCCGAACGGCGACCGGTCGCAGTACGTCGACCACACGTTCCGGTGCCGGTACCTCGGGGGTGAGGCCCACGTCGGTGACGACGAGTCGTCGGAGGTCGGCTGGTACCCGCTCGACGCGCTGCCGGCGATGGACGCGCTGCACGGCGAGCGCATCCGGACCGCGGTGGCGCACAGCGGCCCGACGCGACTGTCGGAGGCCGACCCTCGCTGAGCGGCGCGACTCCGGCACGCCCTGACGCCGTGGCGCACTCGACCAGTGGGTCACTCCTTCTGGTCTCGGCCCCAGCGGCGGGCGCGGGCCAGGTTCGACCAGGAGGTCACGTCGTCGACGGTCGATGAGGGGGCGGACAGGCAGGCGGTGGCGGGGTGTGCCGGGACGGCCGCGCCGGGCCGCTGGAGCCGTCGTCACACCCTCACCAGCAGTTGCGCATGACACCGGAAACTGTTGCGCCCCTGCGAAATTCAGCGGATCGGGCCTTGACCGCCGGCGTGTACACGTGTACGATTGCGGTACGAGGGAAGGGGACGCCGATGACCACGACAGCCGGTCCGCAGCGACGTGCTGGACGCCGTCGCGGCTGGCGCGGTCGGCCCTCGCGGGGGTCGCGGAGCCGTCGGCGGTGCGGGGGTCGCGTGAGGAGTGGGCCGAGGCCGTCGGTGCGCTGCAGGGGCTGGTCAACGCCGCGTCCGCGGCGCAGGACGTGGCGATCACCCGGCTGGCGTGCATCGAGGGCGAGTGGGCCGAGGACGGCACGGTGCTCGAGGTGCACCGGGCGCCGGGGCACGTCGCGCTGGACGCGCCGGCGATCGTCTCGGGGGTGCTGTCGGTCTCGGCGGTGCACGCCGAGCGGCGGGTGCGCGAGGCGGTCCGGCGCGTCGCGGACGGCCCCGACGGGACCGCCACCTGCACCGGGCTGGGTGGGCTGCACGCCGCGATGGCCGCCGGGGTCCTGGACGCCTACCGGGCGCAGGTGGTGGCCTTCGAGCTGGAGGAGGTCCCGGCCGACGTCGCTTCCACCGTCCTGGAGACGATCGGGTCGTGGTTCGAGGTCGAGGACGCCGCGCACCTGCGGCGCCGGGTGCGAAGGGTGCTGGCGCGGATCAGCCCGGACCTGCTGCGCCAGCGCGCGGTCCGGGCCCGCTCGCAGTGCCGGCTGGAGCGGTGGGTCGACGAGCCGGGCGTGGACACCTGGCACGGCACCTTCCCCTCCGAGGAGGCCTGCACCGCGTGGGCCGCGATCGACGCCCTCGCCCAGCAGTACGTCACCGACGGGGTGTGCGAGCGGGTCGACCGGGCCCGGGCCAAGGCGTTGACCGACCTCGTCACCGGCCACGCCACCATCGAGGTCCAGCTCACCCTCACCACCCCCGCCACACCGCCCGACCGCACCGGGACGACCGGCACCGGTGCCGCGACCGCCAGCGACGCCGCGACCCCACCAGCACCGTGGTGGCGGGGACCAGCAGGACGACGGCGGCAGCTGCGTCGCCGACCGACCTCGTCCAGGTCCACGGGGCCCGCGCCGGGGAGCCGGTCCTGGTCAGCCGCGGCTGGCTCGACGACCATGACGACCGAGCGACCGCACGCTCGGGCAGGGTGAGCGGCTCGACGCCCAAGGTCACCCTCTGACGCGCGGCGGTGGGAAGGGCCCCGCTCCATGCTCGGCCCGCCACCATCGCGTGCGACCCGGCCAGCGGGGCGCTGGTCGACCCCGACGACCGGCTCGGCACCGACGCCTACCGACCCGGCCGAGCGCTGGCGAGCGTTGGTGAAGGCCCGCGACGGACGCTGCCGCTTCCCCGGCTGCACCGTCGCCGCCCGGTTCTGCGACCTCGACCACGTCACCCCCTGGCCGGCCGGCCCCACCACCGCATCCAACCTCGCCTGCCTGTGCCGGCGCCACCACCGCGTCAAGCAACGCCCCGGCTGGACCGTCCGGATCGCAGCAGACGCCACCCTCACCTGGACCGACCCCACCGGAGCGCACCAGCACCACCCACCCCCTGGACCACCGGCCCCTCACCCTGCCCGACACCGGAACCGACACCCCACCACCGACACCGGGCACCCCCAGCCTCGTCCACCCGGACGGCCCCCACTCCGCCCTCGAGTTCACCCTCGAACACCACCTCGGCCCACCCCGACCCCGACCACCCTGCCGCGTCGAGACCCGCCACCCCACCGGCCGACCCGTCGACCGGATCCCCGTCCACCTCGACCCCCACCCCGGACGCCGACAGCGACCCACACCCACGCGCCCACCCGACACCCCGCCGTTCTGAGTGTCCTGACCGTCCTGGAACTCCCGAGCGTCCGCGGGCGGTCAGTAGCGGCGCCAGCGGAGGGCGACGGCGTAGTCGACCGTGAGCCCCTCGTGCCCGGCCAGCGCCGCCTCGGCCGCTGCGGCCGGCAGCTCGATGCGCACCACCGCCTCGAGGTCGGCTCGGCGTTCGAAGGTCCACTCGATGGTCAATGGCACCGTCTCGAACCCCTGCCGGTCCCAGAAGCGCTGCACCGCAACGGGGTCGTAGGCCGGGTAGCCACGGGTGAACCACTCCCCGAAGGTCGAGCGCGTCGCGTCGTTGTCGACGAGGCAGGCGACGCCACCTGGTCTCAGCACCCGGGCCAGCTCGGCCAACCCCGGCTCGCAGCCCGGGCCGAAGAAGTACGCCCACCGGGCGTGGGCCACGTCCACGCTCCGGTCCGCGAACGGAAGGGCCTCCGCCGCGCCCGCCAGCACGCGGGCCCGGGAAGCCCTCGCGCGCAACCGGTCCGCCGCCCGCCGCACGAGCGGGAGGTGGGGCTCGACCCCCACCACCCGAGCCCCACGCTCCGCGAAGCGCGGCAGGTGGAAGCCGGTCCCGCAGCCGACGTCCAGCAGGTCGGCCCCGGGCAGCGGGTACAGCCCCTCGATCGCGCGGTCGATGACCCCGGCCCGGTCCGAGGCGAGGTTCTCCAGCTCGTACACCTCCGGGGTGGCCCAGATGTTCGGGCTCGGGACGACCTCCACCGGGCGGACCCGGCGCGCTGCCTCGTGCGACCGGGCACCGCCCGGCGGCCCGCCGCCGGCCGGGGGAGGGCAGGCGGAGCGGTGCCGACCGGCGGACCGACACCGCTCCGCCTGCCGCCGGCCGCCCCGTGAGCAGCCTCAGCCACGACCGCGGACGGGGTGCGCCGGCTCGTTCGAGCCCGCGTCCCCGCTCGCGTCGCCGGGGAGCGCACTCGTGCCCCGGCGACGCTTGACCCGCTCGCGCCGGCCCCCGATCGTCCCGGCCTCCACCGTCGCCGGGTGCACGAGGAGGGGGATGAGCTTGCGGGCCCCGGCCGAACGCGCGTGCCGCACCATCGCCAGGTGGGCCTCGCACCGCACGACGAGCTCCTCGTACGCCGCCTCGCCCATGAGCGCGACGAGCTCGACGTGGCTGCCGCGGTACACCGGCTCGCGGCCGACGTGGGCCTCCGGGTTCGACGAGCAGTACCAGTCGAGGTCGTGGCCGCCCGGCCCCCACCCGCGGCGCGTGTACTCGGCGATCGTCACCTCGAGGTACGAGGTGTCGTCGGGCTGCTCGACCGTGCGGTACGAGCGACGAATGGGCAGCTGCCAGCAGACGTCGGGCTTCGCCTCGTGCGGCGGCCGGCCGGTGAGCACGGCGTGCTGGTGCAGCGCGCACCCGGCGCCGGCCGGGAACCCGGGCCGGTTGAGGAAGATGCACGCGCCGTCGACCACGCGCGTCTTGCGGTCGCCGTCCTCGTCGACCTCGGTCCACGCCGAGCGCCGCGCCGGGTCCTTGTCGCCGCGCTTGCCGAAGCCCGGGTGGTGCTGCCACTCGTCCTCGCCGAGCTCGGCGACCACCCGGCGCACCCGCTCGAGGTCGTCGTCGTCGGTGAAGTGCGCGCCGAGCGTGCAGCAGCCGTCGTCCGGCCGGTCGGCGTAGATGCCGCGGCAGCCCGAGCCGAAGATGCACGACCAGCTGGAGGTCAGCCAGGTGAGGTCGACCCGGAACCGCTGGCCGGCGTCCGCGGGGTCGACGAACTCGGCCCAGGTGCGGGGGATGTCGAGGGGGGCTTCGGGCACGCGCCCACCCTATGCACGACGGTGGTCCGGCGAGCGGGGTCCCACGCCGTACCGGCTACCTTGGGCGCATGCGCCTCGGGGTCGTCGACGTGGGATCGAACACGGTCCACCTCCTCGTCGTCGACGCCCACCCCGGCGCCCAGCCGCTGCCCGCGAGCAAGCACAAGATCGAGCTCCGCCTCTCCGAGCACGTCACCGACGACGGCCGGATCGCCGACGACGGCCGCGACCGGCTCACCGCCTTCGTCGCCGAGTGCCTCGCCGTCGCCGAGGACCGTGGAGTCGAGGACCTCAGCGGCTTCGTCACCAGCGCCATCCGCGAGGCCCCGAACGGCGCCGAGGTGCTCGACCACGTCGCCGAGCGCACCGGCGTCCGGCTCGACGTCCTCACCGGGGAGGAGGAGGCCCGCCTCACCTTCCTCGCCGTCCGGCGGTGGTTCGGCTGGTCGGCCGGGCGGCTGCTCGTCGCCGACATCGGTGGGGGCTCGCTCGAGATCGCCCTCGGCCTCGACGAGGACCCCGACGTCGCCGTCTCGGTGCCCCTCGGGGCCGGCCGGGTGACCCGCGAGCTGCTGCCCGGTGACCCGCCGTCGGCCGACGAGCTGCGCGAGGCCCGTCGCCGGGTGCGCGCGACCATCGCGGCCGAGCTGCGCCCCATCGCCAAGGCCGGCACTCCCGACCTCGCCGTCGGCACCTCCAAGACGATGCGCTCCCTCGCCCGGATCTGTGGGGCCGCCCCCAGCTCCGACGGCATGTACGCCGAGCGGCTGCTGCCGCGCGACCGGCTCGCCGAGCGCCTCCCGGAGATCGCCGCGATGACGGCCCGCCAGCGCGCGGAGCTGCCCGGCGTCTCGACGTCGCGGGCCCGCCAGCTGCTCGCCGGGGCGGTGGTGGCCGACGCGACGATGGACCTGCTCGGGCTCGACCACCTCCAGATCTGCCCGTGGGCGCTGCGCGAGGGCATCCTCCTGCGGCACCTCGACCGGATGGGGTGAGCGTGCCGGCGCGGCGGCCGCCCCGCGGGCGGCGCACGGGCCGCGCGGCACCGACGCCCCGCGTCACGCTGTCGACGGCCTCGGTCTACCCGGAGGGATGTGCCGCCGCCTTCGCGACCGCGGCCCGGCTCGGCTACGACGGCGTCGAGGTCATGGTGTGGACCGACCCGCTGACCCGCGAGGCCGGCGCGCTGCGCCGCCTCGCCGAGCACCACGGGGTGCCCGTCCTGTCGGTGCACGCCCCGACCCTGCTCGTCACCCAGCGCGTCTGGGGCACCGACCCGTGGGAGAAGGTCGACCGCTCGGTCGGCCTGGCCCACGAGCTGGGCGCCGACACCGTGGTGCTCCACCCGCCGTTCCGGTGGCAGCGCGAGTACGCCCGCGGCTTCACCGATGGAGTTGCGTTGCGCGAGAACGACTCCGGCATCCGGTTGGCCGTCGAGAACATGTACCCCTGGCGGGCCGGCGCCCGGTCGCGCGAGGTCGAGGCCTACCTCCCGCACTGGGACCCGGTGCCGCAGCCGTACGACCACGTCACGCTCGACCTGTCGCACACCGCGACGGCCGGGTCCGACGCCCTCGAGATGGTGGGGCGCCTCGGCCCCCGGCTCGCGCACCTGCACCTCGCCGACGGCTCGGGCGCGCCGCGCGACGAGCACCTCGTGCCCGGGCGGGGCACCCAGCCCTGCGGCGAGGTCCTGGAGCGGCTCGCGACGGCCGGCTTCGGCGGACAGGTCGTCGTCGAGGTCTCGACCCGCCGGGCCGACGGGCAGCGCCGCGAGCTCGACCTCGCCGAGTCGCTGGCCTTCGCCCGCCTGCACCTCGCGCCCGTCCCCGGCTGAGGACCCGCGAGCCCGCAGACGCGGGGCCGCCGGAGTGGGACAGTGGGGACGTGGACGGCGACGCGATCGTGGTCGAGGACCTCCGCGTGGTGCGCGGAGGCCGGGACGTGCTGCCGGGCCTGTCGGTCCGGGTGCCGCGCGGCCAGGTCGTCGGGTTGCTCGGGCCGAGCGGCGGGGGGAAGTCGACGTTCATGCGCTGCGTCGTCGGGGTCCAGGTCGTCGCGGGCGGCACCGTCACCGTGCTCGGGGAGCCGGCGGGCTCGGCCGGCCTGCGGCACCGCGTCGGCTACCTCACCCAGGCCCCGAGCGTCTACGCCGACCTGAGCATCCGCGACAACGTCCGCTACCTCGCCCGGGTCATGGGGGCCGACGACGCCGCCGCCGACCGCGCCATCGCCTCCGTCGACCTCACCGACCACGCGGACGCCCGGGTCGAGAACCTCTCCGGCGGGCAGCTGTCGCGGGCCAGCCTCGCCTGCACCCTCGTCGGCAACCCCGAGCTGCTCGTGCTCGACGAACCGACCGTCGGCCTCGACCCCGTGCTGCGGCGCGACCTGTGGGCGATCTTCCGCGGGCTGGCCGCCGAGGGGCGCACCCTCCTCGTCTCCAGCCACGTCATGGACGAGGCCGTCCGCTGCGACCGCCTCCTCCTCCTGCGGGCCGGCCACGTCCTCAGCGACTCGACCCTGCCGGAGCTGCTCGCGCGCACGGGCACCGACGACGCGGAGTCGGCCTTCCTCGCCCTCGTCGACGAGGCCGACGGCCGCGACGGGGGAGGGGAGGGCCGGTGAACCCTCGGATCACCCTCGCCACCGCCGCGCGCATCCTGCGCCAGCTCCGCGGCGACCACCGCACGGTCGCGCTCATGGTCGTCGTCCCGTGCGTCCTCCTCGGCCTGCTCGCGTGGGTCTACGCCGACAGCCCCGTCGACGTCTTCGACCGCATCGGCCCGGCGCTGCTCGGGGTCTTCCCGCTCGTCGTGATGTTCATCGTCACGAGCATCGCCACCCTGCGCGAGCGCACCACGGGCACCCTCGAGCGGCTGCTCACCACACCGCTCGGCAAGGGCGACCTCATGCTCGGCTACGCGCTCGCCTTCGGGGTGATGGCCGTGGTCCAGGCCGTCGTCGCGAGCGCCTTCGCGGTCTGGGTCTGCGGGCTCTCGGTCGCCGGCCCCGTGTGGCTCCTCGTCGTCATCGCGGTCGTCGACGCCGTCCTCGGGAGCGCCCTCGGCCTGCTCGCCAGCGGCTTCGCCCGCACCGAGTTCCAGGCCGTCCAGTTCATGCCCGCGTTCATCCTCCCGCAGTTCCTCGTGTGCGGCCTGCTCATGCCGCGCGACCAGATGCCCGGGGTGCTGCGGGGCGTCTCCGACGTCCTGCCGCTCTCCTACGCCGTCGACGCGATGAAGGACGTCGCGACGAGCGTCGAGCCCCTCGGCGCCGTGCTGCCGAGCCTGGGGGTGATGGTGCTGTGGGTCGTCGGCGCCCTCGTCCTCGGCAGTCTCACCCTCCGCCGCCGCACGCCGTGACCGGCGGCTAGCCTGCTGAGGTGGACGCCTCCGACCTGCTCCGTGGAGCCCTGCTCCAGCTGTCCGGATCCGACGCCGTGCGCGACGCCGTCGTCCGCGCCCCCGTGAGCCGCGCGGTCGTCTCCCGGTACGTCGCCGGCGACACCGTCCCCGACGCGGTGCGCGTCACGGGCGAGCTGCGGGACACGAACCGGCTCACCACCCTCGACTACCTCGGCGAGGACGTCACCGACCGCGCCCAGGCCGAGCGCACCCG
The DNA here is from genome assembly GCA_963752445.1 of uncultured Actinomycetota bacterium. Classification (GTDB taxonomy): domain Bacteria; phylum Actinomycetota; class Actinomycetes; order Actinomycetales; family Dermatophilaceae; genus Phycicoccus. The sequence goes on from CAVVYI010000028.1 coordinate 200,464, forward strand.
CGACACCTACCTGAGCCTCCTCGACGCGCTCGCCGAGGCCGACCTGGCGCGCTTCGGCGCGGCCGAGGTGAGCGTCAAGCTGAGCGCGGTCGGCCAGGCCATCCCCGGGGACGGCGACGCGATCGCGCTCGAGAACGCCCGCACGATCTGCGCGGCCGCCGAGCGGGTCGGCACCACGGTCACCCTCGACATGGAGGACCACACGACGACCGACCGGACGCTCGAGGCCGTCCGCGCGCTGCGGGCCGACTTCCCGTGGGTCGGCGCCGTCCTCCAGGCCTACCTCCACCGCACCGAGGCCGACTGCCGTGACCTCGCCGGCGCCGGCAGCCGGGTGCGCCTGTGCAAGGGCGCGTACAAGGAGCCGGCGTCCGTGGCCTTCCAGGACGGCGTGGACGTCGACCTCTCGTACGTGCGCTGCCTCAAGGTGCTCATGGCGGGCGAGGGCTACCCCATGGTCGCCACCCACGACCCCCGCCTCGTCGAGATCGCCCAGGCCCTCGCCGGCCACCACGACCGCACGCCCGACTCCTACGAGCTCCAGATGCTGCTCGGGGTCCGCTCCACCGAGCAGAAGCGGATCGCCGACCGCGGCCACCAGATGCGCGTCTACCTGCCGTTCGGGGAGGACTGGTACGGCTACCTCGTGCGCCGGCTCGCCGAGCGGCCCGCCAACGTCCGCTTCTTCCTGCGCTCGCTCGCCGGCAGCGGCTGACGGCTAGGGTCGGCCCCATGGGTACGGTCGCGATCTTCGGTGCCGGTGTCATGGGCGAGACGCTCCTGTCGGGGCTGCTGCGGTCCGGGCGGCCGGCCGGCTCCCTCGTCATCACCGAGCGGCGGCCCGAGCGGGCCGCCGAGCTCGCCGAGCGCTACGGGGTGCAGGTGCTCGAGAACGCCGAGGCCGCGGCGGCGGCCGACACCCTCGTCCTCGTCGTCAAGCCCCAGGACATGGGCGCCCTCCTCGAGGAGATCGCGCCCCACGTCGAGCAGGGCAACCTCGTCGTCAGCCTCGCGGCGGGCATCACCACCGGCTTCCTCGAGGCGCACCTGCCCGAGGGGCGCTCGGTGGTGCGGGTCATGCCGAACACCCCGGCCCTCGTCGACCAGGGGATGGCCGCCGTCTCCGCGGGCGCGCACTGCCCGCCCGAGCACCTCGCCGAGGCCCAGGAGCTGCTCGCCGCGACCGGCAAGGTGCTCGAGGTGCCGGAGAAGCTGCAGGACGCCGTCACGGCGATCTCCGGCAGCGGGCCGGCCTACATCTTCTACGTCGTCGAGGCGATGATCGAGGCCGGCGTCGTCCTCGGGATGCCTCGCGCCACGGCCACCGAGCTCGTCGTGCAGACCCTCTACGGGGCGGCGACGATGATCAAGGAGACCGGCCAGCACCCCACGGTGCTGCGCGAGCAGGTCACCTCGCCGGGCGGCACGACGGCGGCCGCCCTGCGCGTCATGGACGACCACAAGGTGCGGGCCGCGTTCATCAGCGCGATGGAGGCCGCCGCGACCCGCAGCCGCGAGCTGGCCGGTGGCTGAGCCCGGGAGGCACCCGGGGGTCCGCGTCGAGCGCGTCGACGAACGGTCGTGGCGGGACTACCGGGCCGTGCGCCTGGCCGCGCTCCTCGACAGCCCCCGGGCCTTCTGGACCCGCTACGCGGAGGCCGCGGCCCGCTCCGACGAGGACTGGCTCGGGTTCGTGCGCTCCGGGCCGGCGGTGTGGCTCGCGTGGGACCTCGACCGACCGGTCGGCACGGTCGGTCTGTGGCACGCCGACGAGCAGCCGGACTCGGACGTGTACCTCGTCGGGATGTGGGTGTCCGGCGGCAGCCGGGGCAGCGGCGTGGCCGCCGACCTCGTCGACGCGGCCCTCGCCCACTCCCGCGCCGAGGGGCGCACGCGGGTCGTGCTCGACGTCGCGCGGGAGAACCCCCGGGCGCTGCGCTTCTACCTGCGGCAGGGCTTCGCGCTCACCGGGGAGACGGGCGTGATGCCGTGGGACCCGACGTGCGTCGAGGTGCGCATGGCCCGCGACCTCGACCGCTGATGTTCACGCGCCCCGGTTGCCGGACCCCTCGGGTCTCGTGGGAGAGTGACGTGCCATGAGCGACATCACGGTGCGCCCCCTGGGCGTCGAGGAGTGGGAGCAGTACCGCGCGATGCGGCTCACGGCGCTCGCCGAGTCCCCCGACGCCTTCGTGGCGAGCCACGCCGACGAGGAGGCCGAGCCCGAGGAGTTCTGGCGGGCCCGGATGGAACGCTCGACCCGCCTGCTCGCCGAACGCGACGGCGAGGCCCTCGGCATCGCCAGCGTCGGCGTCGTCGGCGACAAGCCCGAGGCCGCCCAGCTGTTCGGTCTCTTCGTGCGCCCGGAGGCCCGCGGCACCGGGGTCGCCGCCGCCCTCGTGCGCGCCGGGGCGCGGGCCGCGGCCGAGCAGGGACGGGCCCAGCTCTACTACTGGGTCGGCACCGACAACGGCCGTGCCGTCGCCTTCGCGAGCGGGTTCGGGTTCCGGCCGACGGGCCTGCGCCGGCCGATGCGCGTGGTCTCGGCCGACGACGGCGAGGAGGAGGTCGCGATGACCCTCCCCCTCTCCGGCGACCGGGGTGGCATGCCGGCCCTCTGAGCCCGGCGGCCCACCCGGGCCACGGTCAGGGGCGGGCGGCCAGCCGCTCGATGAGGGTGGTCGGCCCGCTGACGATGAGCGTGTCGTGGGCCGAGACCTTCGTGGTCGGCACGGCGTAGGTGAAGTCCTCGTCCGGGGCCTTGACCCCGACGACCGTGACGCCGTACTTGCTGCGGATCTGGCTCTGCTCCAGCGTGAAGCCGATGGCCTCGGTGGGCGGGCGCATCTTGACGATCGCGAAGCCGTCGTCGAACTCGATGTAGTCCTGCATGCGGCCGCCCACGAGGTGGGCGACCCTCCGGCCGGTGTCGGCCTCGGGGCGCACGATGTGGTGCACCCCGATGCGGTCGAGGATGCGGGCGTGCTCGGGGGAGAGGGCCTTGGCCCAGATGGCCGGGACGCCGGCGTCGACGAGGTTGGCCGCCGCGAGCACCGAGGCCTCGACCGACGAGCCGATGGCGACGACCGCGATGCGGAACCGCTGCGCCTTCGCGTCGCGGATCACCCCGGCGTCGCTCGCGTCGCCGTGCACGACCTGGCTGATCCGGCCGAGGAACTTCTCGGCGAGGAATCCGTCCTTCTCGATCGCCGTGACCTTGTGCCCCAGCCGTCGCAGCTCGAGGGCGGCGGCCGCGCCGAAGCGGCCGAGCCCGATGACGAGCACCTCGTCGTCGCGCGGGCTCCTGGCCATGGGGTCCTCCGGGGTCGGTTGCGGGCGTTGCGGGTCCAGCCTGCCACGGACCGGGCACCGAGTAGCGTGCAGCCATGGCCCATCGGACGAGCGTCATCTGGGATGACGTGTTCACCGCCTACGACTTCGGGCCGGACCACCCGATGAGCCCGGTGCGCCTCGACCTCACCACCCGCCTCGCGCGGTCCCTCGGCGTGCTCGACCACGTCGACGTCGTGAGCCCCGGCGTGGCCGACGACGACCTCCTCGCCACCGTCCACGACCGCGAGTACGTCGAGGCGGTCAAGGTCGCCTCGGCCGACCCGTCCCGCGCCGACGTGCACCGGGGGCTCGGCACCTCCGACGACCCGGCCTTCCGCGGGATGCACGAGGCCTCGGCCCGCATCGTCGCCGGCACGGTCGAGGTGTGCCGCCGGGTCTGGGAGGGCGAGACCGACCACGGCGTCAACTACTGCGGCGGGCTGCACCACGCGATGCGCACCCACGCGAGCGGCTTCTGCATCTACAACGACATCGGCGTCGGCATCCAGTGGCTCCTCGACCACGGGGTCGAGCGGGTGGCCTACGTCGACATCGACGTCCACCACGGCGACGGCGTGGAGCGGATGTTCTGGAACGACCCACGCGTCCTCACCGTCTCGCTCCACGAGAACGGCCAGCACCTCTTCCCGGGCACCGGCTGGCCCGGGGACGTCGGCGGCCCCGACGCGCGGGGGACCGCGGCCAACGTGGCCCTCCCGCCCGGCACCACGGACGCGTCGTGGCTGCGCGCCCTCGACAGCGTCGTCCCGCCGCTCGTGCGGGCGTTCGCCCCCGAGGTGCTCGTCACCCAGCACGGCTGCGACACCCACCTCGAGGACCCCCTCGCCCACCTGGCCATCACCGTCGACGCCCAGCGCCGCGCGCACGACGAGCTGCACACGCTGGCCCACGAGGTGTGCGGCGGACGGTGGGTCGCCCTCGGGGGCGGCGGCTACGAGCTCGTCGACGTCGTGCCGCGCTCGTGGACCCACCTCACCGCCATCGCCGCGCACGTCCCGGTCGACGTGACGACCCCGGTGCCCCAGGAGTGGCTCGACCACGTCCAGCGGCTGCTCGGCCGGCCCGGCCCGCGGCGGATGGGCGACCTCCCGGCCGACCGGCTCCCGATCTGGGTGCAGCCGTGGGGGATGGGGCACAACCCGGAGAGCCCGCTCGACCGGGCGGTCTTCGCCGCCCGGCAGGCCGTCTTCCCCCTCCACGGCCTCGACCCCTGGTTCGACTGACGCCGGGAGGCCGCCCGGCGACCGTCGGCGACCCCGGCACACCGCGCCCTCCGGCGCGACACGCGTGATTCGCTGCGGCCCGTTCGGCGTGTCGAGTGGACACGACGGACGAATTCGTTCCGTTCCCCTTCACAGTGGTCACAACTGCCCCTATGGTTGCGACAGCACGACGCAGGGAGCCAAGCCGGGACGTGTCCGGCACTGCGGAGAGCAGAAGATCGAGGTCACGATGTCCACGGAGCGTCAGCTCGGCGAGGTGCGGTTCCTCACCGTCGCCGAGGTCGCCGCGATCATGCGCGTCTCGAAGATGACGGTCTACCGCATGGTCCACGCCGGGGAGCTCCCGGCCATCCGCGTCGGGCGGTCGTTCCGGGTCCCGGAGGACGAGGTGCACGCGTACCTGCGCAGCTCCTTCGTCGACACCGCCTGACCGGTCCCCACCCCGGTCGCGAGGGGCGGCCCGCCGGTCGGCGGGCCGCCCCTCGCGTGGTCCGGTCCCCGGGGCGCGGTTTGGGCCCGGCCCGGCGCGCCGGTAGGGTGGGCCGCCGTACCCCCAGTACCACCGTGAGGAACACCCATGGGTTCTGTCATCAAGAAGCGGCGCAAGCGGATGGCCAAGAAGAAGCACCGCAAGCTGCTCCGCAAGACGCGCCACCAGCGTCGCAACAAGAAGTGACCCCGCGTCACCTCTGATCGCCGAAGGTCCCCGGCCGATGCCGGGGGCCTTTGTCGTCCCGGGGTAGGGTCGGACCCGTCGGGTGCGGGTGCGACGCGGGAGGTGCGGGCGTGGCGAGAGTGGTGCTGGTCACCGGGGTCTCCCGGTACCTCGGCGGCCTGCTCGCCCGGCGGATCTCGCTCGCCCCGGGCGTCGAGCACGTCGTCGGGGTCGACGTCATCCCGCCGCCCCAGGACATCGGCGGCGTCGAGTTCGTGCGTGCCGACATCCGCAACCCGATGATCTCGCGGGTCATGGAGTCCGCGGGCGTCGACACCGTGGTCCACATGAACGTCATCGCCACCCCCACCTTCGTCGGCGGGCGCACGCCGCAGAAGGAGATCAACGTCATCGGGACGATGCAGCTGCTCGCCGCGTGCCAGAAGTCGCGCACCGTCGAGCGCCTCGTCGTGAAGTCCTCCGCCGCCGTCTACGGGTCGACCCCGCGCGACCCGGCGATGTTCACCGAGGACATGGGCGCCCGCCGCACGCCGTCCGGCGGCTTCGGCAAGGACTCGATCGAGGTCGAGGGCTACGTCCGCGGGTTCGCCCGCCGTCGCCCCGACACCGAGATCCTCATGCTGCGCTTCGCCAACGTCATCGGCCCGCGCATCCGCACCTCGATCACCGACTACTTCTCGATGCCCGTGCTGCCGGTGCCGCTCGGCTACGACGCCCGGATGCAGTTCGTCCACGAGGACGACGCGATCGACGCCCTCGTCCTCGCCGGGACCGGCACCACCACGGGGGCGGTCAACGTGGCCGGTGACGGGGTCATCACCGTGCTCCAGGCGGCAGCGCTCGCCGGCCGGCCGGTCGTCCCCATCCCCCTGGGCAGCGCCGGCGTGGTCGGCGGCGTCACCCGCCGGCTCGGCCTCGCCGACTTCTCGCCCGACCAGATGTCCTTCCTCGCCTTCGGCCGCGGGCTCGACACCGGGCGGATGCGTTCGGTGCTCGGCTTCACCCCGCAGCACACCACCCGTGAGGCCTTCGAGTCCTTCGCCGCGACGCTCGGGTCGGCCGCGCCGGGCGCCAGCATGCTCGGCGACGCCGTGAGCGGCCTCGCCGGTGCCGCGAGCCAGGCCGTGCTGCGGGCCCTCGGCGCCGGGAGCCGGTCGTGAGCGCGCGCCGCGGCGCGCTGGCCGCGGGGGCCGCGCGCGCCGGGGGCGAACGAGCCCGCCGGCGGACGACCCCGCTCATCGGCGCCGAGCCGGTGGCGCCGGCGCCCACGGCCGAGGCGTCCCCCACCCCGGCGCGAGCGGCGACCGGCGAGCCGGTGACGAGGAAGGCCGCGACGAAGAAGGCCGCGACGAAGAAGGCCGCGACGACGAAGGGCGCGCGCGAGGAAGACGGCCACGACCACGACGGCGACCGGGAGGGCCGCTCCTCCGGCTCCTGCCGAGGCCGCCGCGGCCGACCGGCCTGCGGCGCCGCGCAAGCACCGTCCGGCCCCGAAGGTCACCTCCGCGCCGTCCGCCCGGGCGACCACCCAGGCCGGGGAGCGCACCGGCCGCCCCCGGCTCTCCCCGAAGGAGAAGGCCGCGCGCGACGAGGCCGCCCGTCGGCCGCGCCTGCGCCTCGCCGACACCCCGCCGCCGGCCGACGAGCCGTCCGCGCCCCCGCTCGACCCCACCGTCACCGGCGCCCCGGGCCGGTCCGGCCTGCCCGTGCCCGAGCTCTCCGACCTCGTCGAGGCCCTCGTCGCGGCCCTCCGGCTCGGCGCGGAGGCGGCCGGGGTGGCGCCGGCCGACGTCGAGCGCCGGGTCGCCGAGGTGCTCGCCTACCTGCGCCGCCGGTTCGACGGCGACTACACCGTGGACGACTTCGGCTACGACGAGCACTTCACCGAGAACGTCTTCTACCCGATGCTCCGCCCGCTCTACCGGCACTGGTTCCGGGTCGAGGTGCGCGGCGTCGAGAACATCCCGGCCGAGGGCGGGGCCCTCGTCGTGTCCAACCACTCCGGCACCGTGGCCCTCGACTCGCTCATGGTGCAGCTGGCCATCCACGACGAGCACCCGGCGCGGCGCACGATGCGCTCCCTCGGGGCCGACCTCGTCTTCCGGACGCCGTTCGTCGGCACGACGGCCCGGCGCTCCGGCTCGACCCTCGCGACGAACGAGGACGCCGAGCGGCTCTTCGCCCGCGGCGAGCTCGTCGGTGTCTTCCCGGAGGGGTTCAAGGGCACCGGCAAGCCGTTCAGCGAGCGCTACAAGCTCCAGCGCTTCGGGCGGGGCGGGTTCGTCGCCGCGGCCCTGGCCGCCGGGGTGCCGATCGTGCCCTGCTCGGTCGTCGGCGCCGAGGAGATCGCCCCCATCCTCGGCAACATGGGCTCGGTCGCCCGGCTGCTCGGCGTCCCCTACGCCCCGATCACGCCGACCTTCCCGTGGCTGGGGCCGCTCGGCCTCGTGCCGCTGCCGAGCAAGTGGATCATCGAGTTCGGGACCCCCATCGAGACCGTCGGGCACGAGGACGGCGCCGAGGACGACCCGATGCTCGTCTTCGACCTCACCGACCAGGTGCGCGAGACGATCCAGCAGACCCTCTACACGCTGCTCATGCAGCGGCGCTCGGTGTTCTTCTGAGGCGCCGGTGAGCACCACCGACGTGCGCGTCACCCTCGTGGGCCGGGACGGCTGCCACCTCTGCGTCGTCGCCCGCGAGGTGGTCGAGCGGGTGTGTGCCGACCTCGGCGTCGGCTGGGAGGAGGTCGACGTCGACGCCGACCCCGCCCTGCTCGCGCGGTGGTCCGAGGAGGTGCCGGTCACCCTCGTCGACGGGCGGCAGCACGACTTCTGGCGGGTCGACGAGACCCGGCTGCGGGCGGCGCTCGCGGCCCCGGCGCGACCCCGCCCCGCACGGGGCCGGCGGGCTGCACTAGCACATCGCCTCCGTGAGGCATCTCACCGGGTCCCGCGCAACTTTGTGCCTCCCTTCACAAAGTCGTAGGCTGTCGGGGTTCGGCGTGCGTCCGGCCCGGCAGGGGTCGAACCGGCGACAGCCCACGACCCTCGAAAGGAGTCGGTGACCGCCCGTGTCCACCGCAGCAGCCACCCGCCGGGGAGTCCCCGAGGCGTCGGTGGCCCGGCTGCCGGGGTACCTGCGGGCCCTCACCGCGCTCGCCGAGGAGGGCATCGGCTCGGTGAGCTCCGAGGAGCTCGCCGCCGCGGCCGGGGTCAGCTCGGCGATGCTGCGCAAGGACCTCTCCCACCTCGGCAGCTACGGCGTGCGCGGCGTGGGCTACGACGTCGAGCGGCTGGCCTCCGAGATCGCGGCGGCCCTCGGCCTCACCCAGGACTGGCCGGTCGCCATCATCGGGATGGGCAACCTGGGCCGGGCCCTCGCGGCCTACCGCGGCTTCGCCGAGCGCGGCTTCCGGGTCATCGCCCTCCTCGACCACGACGCGCACGTCGTCGGTGAGGACGTCGCGGGCACCCGGGTGCGCCCGATGTCCGACCTGCCCGACCTCGTCGCGCGCGACGGCCTGGCCATCGGGGTCATCGCCACCCCGCCCGAGGGCGCCCAGGAGGCCTGCGACGTGCTCGTCGCCGCCGGCGTGCGCTCGCGTGCTGAACTTCGCGCCCGTCGTGCTCACCGTCCCCGACGAGGTCGTCGTCCGCAAGGTCGACCTCTCGACCGAGCTGCAGATCCTCGCCTTCCACGGCCAGCGGCTCGAGGTCGCCGAGGCGGTGGCGCCGTGAGCCTCGTCGTCCTGGGCCTGTCGCACCACGAGGCCCCCCTCGCCCTCCTCGAGTCGGTCGCGCTCGACGGCGCCACCGCCACCGCCCTCGAGGACGCCGTGCTGCGCTCCGAGCACGTCACCGAGGCCGTCGTGCTCTCCACGTGCAACCGCACCGAGGTCTACGCCGAGGCGCTGACCTTCCACGGCGCGCTCGTCGACATCACCCACGCCCTCGCCGCGGCGTGCGGGGTCGAGCGGGCCGAGCTCCAGCCGCACCTCTACGTGCACTACGAGGACCGCGGCATCTGCCACGCCTTCACCGTCGCCGCCGGCCTGGACTCGATGGCCGTCGGCGAGGCCCAGATCCTCGGGCAGGTGCGCCGCACCCTCGCGCGCGCCCAGCGCCACGGGCACGTCGGCCCCGCCCTCAACGGGTTGTTCCAGCAGGCCCTGCGGGTCGCCAAGCGGGTGCACGCCGAGACCGAGATCGACCTCGTCAGCGGCTCGCTCGTCCAGGCCGGCCTCACCCGGGCCGAGGCCGTCCTCGGCGGGCTCGGCGACCTCGACGTCGCTCGTCGTCGGGGCCGGCGGGATGGGTGCCCTGGCGGCGGCCACCGTCGCCCGGGCCGGCGCCGGCTCGGTCGTCGTCGCCAACCGCAACGCCGAGCGCGCGCCGGTCCGTGGCCGAGCGCGCCGGCGGCACCGCCCGACCCCTCGCCGAGCTCGACGACGCCCTCGCCGCGGCCGACCTCGTCATCTCCTCCACCGGCGCGCGCGGGCGGGTCGTCACCGCCGACCACGTCGCGGCCGCCCTGGCCGCGCGCGGGCGGCCGGCCGCAGGTGTACGTCGACCTCGCCCTCCCGCACGACGTCGACCTCGCCGTCGCCGACCTCGACGGCGCGACCCGGGTCGGGCTGGCCGAGCTCGGCGACGACCTCGCCGAGGCGGGCACGGCCCCGCAGGTCGCCGTCGCCGGCGAGCTGGTCACCGCGGAGGTCGCCGCCTACCTCGTCACCCGGTCGGCCCAGGCCGTCGCCCCCACCGTCACCGCCCTGCGCGCCCGGGCCGGCGAGCTCGTCGACGCCGAGCTGGAGCGGCTCGAGCGCCGCACGCCCGGGATGGGCGAGGCCGAGCGGGCCGAGGTGCGGCGGGCCGTCGAGCGGGTCGTCGACAAGCTGCTCCACACGCCGACCGTGCGGGTCAAGGAGCTGGCCCGCGACGGCCAGGGCGGCAGCTACGCCCGGGCCCTCTCCGAGCTGTTCGACCTCGACCCCCGCGACGTCTCGCTCGTCTCGGCGCCGCCCACCCTCCCCGGGGAGGAGTCGTGAGCACCCTGCGCCTCGGCACCCGCCGCTCGGCCCTCGCGACGACCCAGTCGACGTGGGTCGCCGACCGCCTGCGCGCGCTCGGGCACGACGTCGAGCTCGTCGAGGTGAGCACCGAGGGCGACCGCGACCAGAGCACCCCGCTCGCCCAGCTGGGCGGTACGGGCGTCTTCGTCTCGGCGCTGCGCGAGGCCCTCGCCGACGGCCGCGTCGACCTCGCCGTCCACTCCCTCAAGGACCTGCCGACCGCCGCCGACCCGCGCACCACCGTCGCCGCCGTCCCCGTCCGCGAGGACGCCCGCGACGCGCTCGTCGCGCGGGACGGCCTGACCCTCGGCGAGCTGCCCGCCGGCGCCACCGTCGGCACCGGCTCGCCGCGGCGCCGGGCCCAGCTCGAGGCCCTCGGCCTCGGCCTCGAGGTCGCGCGACCTGCGCGGCAACGTCGACACCCGGCTCGCCCACGTGCGCGACGGCCGGCTCGACGCCGTCGTCCTCGCCGCGGCCGGGCTGCGCCGGCTCGGCCGCGCCGACGAGGTCACCGAGCTGCTCGACCCGCTCCAGGTGCTCCCCGCCCCCGGGCAGGGCGCCCTCGCGGTCGAGGTCCGCGCCGGCGACGACGGCACCCGCGCCGCCGTCGCCCCCCTCGACGACCCCGACACCCGCGCCTGCGTCACCGCCGAGCGGGCCCTCCTCGCCGAGCTCGAGGCGGGGTGCTCCGCCCCCGTCGGAGCCCTGGCCGAGGTCGTCGAGGGGGTCGACGCCACCGAGCTGTCGCTGCGGGCCGTCGTCGCGGCGCCCGACGGCAGCGCCGACCTGCGCCGGTCCCTGACCGGCGACCCCGCCGAGGCCACCGACCTCGGCCGGCGGCTCGCCCGCCTCCTCCTCGAGGACGGCGCCGCCGACCTCATGTCCTCGTCCACCGACCGATCCGTCACGGAGCGTGCACTGTGAGCCCCACGCGCTCGTCCACCCGCCCCACCTCCCGCGTCCCCGCACGCGTCGCCTTCGTCGGCGGCGGCCCGGGCGACCCCGGGCTGCTCACGGTCCGTGCGGCCGAGCTGCTCGCGGCCGCCGACGCCGTCGTCATCGACCAGGTCGCCCGCGAGGACCTCGCCCTGCGCCACGCCCGCCCCGAGGTCGACGTCGTCGACGCCGGCCACGGCGACCAGGGCGAGCGCCTCACCCAGGCCTCGCGGGCCAAGCTCGTCGTCCGCGCCGCCAAGGCCCACCCCGGAGGGCTCGTCGTCCGCCTCATGGACGGCGACCCGGCGGTCTTCAACGGCCTCGCCGAGGAGGCCCAGGCGCTCGTCAAGGCCGGCATCTCCTTCGAGGTCGTGCCGGGCGTCAGCAGCCTCACCGCGGTGCCCGCCTACGCCGGCGTGCCGCTCACCTCGAAGGCCTCCACGGCCCTGCACGTCGTCGTCGCCGGTCCGTCCGCCCCGGACGTCTCCGGCGGGGTCGACCCCGCCGTCACCGTCGTCGTCCTCGGTACGCCCGACCGGGCCGCCGAGGCCCTGCGCGCCCTCGCCGCGGCCGGACGCGACGCCGCGACGCCCGTGGCCGTCACCGAGCGCGGCACCACCACCGAGCAGCGCACCGTGGTCACCACGCTCGGCGAGGCGCCGGAGGCGATGGCGCGCCGGGCAGTTCCCGGTGCTCGCCGTCGTCGGCGACACCGTCCTCCTGCGCGACGCGCTGTCGTGGTTCGAGACCAAGCCGCTCTACGGCTGGTCGGTGCTCGTGCCGCGCACCAAGGAGCAGTCCGGCTCGATGACCGCGCGCCTGGAGCACCACGGCGCGCACGCGGAGATCGTCCCGACCATCTCCGTCGAGCCGCCGCGCACGCCGCAGCAGCTCGAGCGGGCGGTCAAGGGCATGGTCACCGGCCGCTACGAGTGGGTCGGCTTCACCTCGGTGAACGCGGTGCGGGCGATCCGCGAGAAGTTCGACGAGTTCGGCCTCGACGCACGCTCGTTCGCGGGCCTCAAGGTCGCGGCGGTCGGCGGCGTCACGGCAGAGGCGTTGCGGGAGTGGGGCATCAACCCCGACCTCGTGCCGGCCGAGGAGCAGTCGGCGCACGGGCTGCTCGAGGCGTGGCCGCCCGTTCGACGCCGACCTCGACCCCATCAACCGGGTCTTCCTGCCGCGGGCCGACATCGCCACCGACACCCTCGTGGCCGGCCTCCAGGAGAACGGCTGGGAGGTCGACGACGTCACCGCCTACCGCACGGTGCGGGCCGCCCCGCCGCCGGCGCCGGTGCGCGACGCCATCAAGGCCGGGGCCTTCGACGCCGTGCTCTTCACCTCGTCCTCGACGGTCCGCAACCTCGTCGGCATCGCGGGCAAGCCGCACCCGGGCACGGTCATCGCGTGCATCGGTCCGGCGACGGCCAAGACCGCCGAGGAGCTCGGGCTGCGGGTCGACGTCCTGGCGCCCGAGCCGCGGGCCGAGGCCCTCGTCGACGCGCTCGCCGACCACGGCCGCTCGCTCGCCCTCGACGCCGCCGAGGCGGGCCTCGAGGTGGTCCGGCCGAGCCAGCGCCGTCCGGGCGGCCGGAAGCGCGCGACGTGACCGGCGGGCTCCCGTTCGCGGGTGCCCCGTTCCCGGTCGGCCGGCCCCGGCGGCTGCGCCGCACCCCCGCGCTGCGCCGGCTCGTCGCCGAGACCCGGCTGCACCCGGCCGAGCTCGTCCTGCCCGTCTTCGTCCGCGAGGGCGCCGACGCCCCGGTGCCGATCTCGGCGATGCCCGGGGTCGTGCAGCACACCCTCGACTCCCTCGTCGACGAGGCACGACGCTGCGTGGCCGCCGGCGTCGGCGGGATCATGGTCTTCGGCGTGCCCGACGACGAAGGACGGCCGGGGCTCCGGCGCCGACGACCCGGACGGCATCCTCAACGTGGCGCTGCGCGCGCCTGGTCGAGGCCGTCGGCGACGACCTCGTCGTCATGACCGACCTGTGCCTCGACGAGTTCACCGACCACGGCCACTGCGGCGTGCTCGCCGCCGACGGCTCGGTCGACAACGACGCGACCCTCGAGCGGTACGCCGCGATGGCCCTGGCGCAGGCCGCCACCGGGGCGCCGGTGCTCGGCCTCTCCGGGATGATGGACGGCCAGGTCGGCCACGTGCGCGCCGCCCTCGACGCGGCCGGGTACACCGACACCGCGATCCTCGCCTACGCGGCGAAGTACACCTCGGGGCTCTACGGGCCCGTTCCGCGAGGCGGTGCAGTCCTCCCTCGTCGGCGACCGCGCCACCTACCAGCAGGACCCCGCGAACGGCCGGGAGGCGCTGCGCGAGCTCGAGGCCGACATCGCCGAGGGCGCCGACCTCGTCATGGTCAAGCCGGCCGGACCGCACCTCGACGTCGTCGCCGCGGCGGCGGCGGTCTCGCCCGTTCCCGTTGCGGCGTACCAGATCTCGGGGGAGTACTCGCAGATCGAGGCGGCGGCCGAGCGCGGCTGGGTCGACCGCGACCGGGTGATGATGGAGTCGCTGGTCGGCATCCGGCGGGCCGGCGCGCAGGTCGTCCTCACGTACTACGCGCTCGAGGCCGCCGCCCGGCTCTGAGCGCGCGGGGTGCGCGGTGCCGCGTGGGTGGGGCTCCAGCGGGTCGAGGTGACAGCGGTGTGTCTGCGGTGGCGGTTTCACCTCGACGCTGCCGCGTCGAGGAGCGGGCGTGCACCTCGACCGCGGTGGGCGCAGCCGTCGCGTGAGGTGGACCCTTCGGTCAGGCGTCGGCGTCGAGGCGGGCCCGGAGCCGGGCGATGCCCTCGCGGAGCATCGCCCCGTACCCGTCGTCGCCGAGGGCGCCGGAGGTCGCCTCCGCCGCCTCGAGGCTCCGGCGGGCCTCGGCGAGCCGCTCCTGGCGGCGGTAGCCGTCGCCGAGGTTGAGGTGCAGGCTCGGAGCCATGCCCGCGGCCGACGGGATGCCGACCGGGGCCAGCTCGTCGTCCCGGACGTGCGCGAAGGCCTCGAGGGCCCGCTCGTCCCAGGCCACCTCGGCGTCGAGCGTGGGCTCGAGGTCGGCGAGGTAGTGGGCCAGGACGCACCGCTGCGCGTGGTCGTCCGGCCCGGTCGCGTCCCACAGCGTCCTCAGCCGGGTCCGTCCTCCCTCGCGGTCACCCCCGAGGGCCTGCCCGACCGCCGCCACGACCTCGCTCCAGTCCGCCATGACCGGCACGCTAGCGGCCCCTCCCGACACGGGCGATGGTCCCGACCGGCGAGGCCGCGACCGGAGACAGCCCCCGGACATGACGAGGCCGCCGTCGGCCCTGCACCGACGGCGGCCCCGGGGGCTCGGGCGGACCCGAGCCCGGTCGACCAGCTCAGGCCTGCTTGGCGAGCTGGAGGTCGATGACGATCTTGATCTTCTCGGAGACGAGGACGCCGCCGCTCTCGAGAGCGGCGCGTTCAAGGTCAGGCCCCAGTCGGTGCGGTCGATCTCGCCCTCGGCCTCGAAGGCGGCCTTCTCGTTGCCCCACGGGTCGGTGGCGACGCCGCCGAACTCGACGTCGAGGGTGACCGGCTTGGTGACGCCCTTGATGGTCAGGTCGCCGACGAGGGTCGAGCCGTCGAAGGAGGTCGAGCGGAAGGTCATCTCGGGGTGGTTCTCGACGTCGAAGAAGTCGGCGCTGCGCAGGTGGCCGTCGCGGTCGGCCGTGCCGGTGGCGACGGAGCGCGGTCTTGATGGCGACCTCGGCGCTGGAGTCGGCGAGCGGACTCGCCGACGACGACGGTGCCGGTGACGTCGGCGAACGACTGCCGCGGACCTTGGTCGACCATGAGGTGGCGGGCGACGAAGCCGACCTCGGTGTGGGTGGGGTCGATGGTCCAGGTGCCGGCGCTCAGGCCGGTGATGGTGGCGGTGCTCATGGGGTCTCCTCGGGCGAAGGGGTGGTTAGTTGACGGTTCAACTATGCCTCATGCCGGAGTATTCCGCGCACCGGGGGCGCGGGTGCTGCCGGATGCGGTCCGGTCGGCGGTCCCGGACCGCGGAGCCCGGCACCCGTCCGCCGCGACGTGGGACGATGGCCGGGTGGACGTCGACGAGGTGCGCTGGCTGAGCGCCGACGAGCAGGGCTGGTGGCGCGCGTACCTGCGCGCCAACCGCGAGCTCGACGCCGCCCTCGACCGCGACCTCCAGTGCTCCGGTGTGAGCCTCACCGAGTACGAGCTGCTGTCGATGCTGTCCGAGGCCGAGGGGAGCCGGCTGCGGATGTCGGCCCTCGCCGAGCTCATCGTGCAGTCCCGCAGCCGGGTCACGCACACCGCCGCCCGGCTCGAGCGCCGCGGCTGGGTCCGGCGCACGCCGGCGCCCGACGACGGCCGCGGCGTCGTGCTCGAGCTCACCGACGACGGCCGGACGGCCCTGCGGGGCTTCGCCGTCACCCACGTCGCCAGCGTCCGGCGCCACCTCGCCGACGTCCTGACGCCCGAGCAGTTCCGGGCCCTCGGTGAGGCGATGCAGGCCGTGCGCGACGCCTACGCGTCCGACCCGACGACCCCGGCCGAGCCGCCCGCCCCCTGCTGAGCCGACAATGGCGGGGTGACCCACGCACCGAGCAGCCCGCCGCCCGCCGACGACGCCCCCGCCTCCGCCGCCCTGCTGGCGCGCGCCCGGGCGGTGACCCCCGGCGGGGTCAACAGCCCGGTGCGGGCCTTCCGCTCCGTGGGCGGCACCCCGCGCTTCATGGTCCGGGGCACCGGCCCGTACCTCACCGACGCCGACGGCAACGAGTACGTCGACCTCGTCGGCAGCTGGGGCCCGATGATCCTCGGCCACGCCCACCCGGGGGTGCTCGACGCCGTCCACGAGGCCGCCTCCCGGGGCACCTCGTTCGGCACCCCGAGCGAGAACGAGGTGGCCCTCGCCGAGGAGCTCGTCGCCCGGGTCGCCCCGGTCGAGCAGGTCCGCCTCGTCTCCAGCGGCACCGAGGCGACGATGAGCGCCATCCGGCTGGCCCGCGGGTTCACCGGCCGGTCCCTCGTCGTGAAGTTCGCCGGCCACTACCACGGGCACGTCGACTCCCTCCTCGTCGCGGCCGGGTCCGGCGTCGCGACGCTGGCCCTGCCCGACTCGGCCGGCGTCCCGGCCCAGATGGCCGCCGAGACCCTCGTCGTCCCCTACAACGACGTCGAGGCGCTCGAGGCCGTGTTCGCCGCGCGCGGCGAGGAGATCGCCTGCGTCATCACCGAGGCGGCCGCCGGCAACATGGGCGTCGTCCCGCCGGCCCCGGGTTCACCGAGGCCCTGCGCCGGGTCACCGCCGCGCACGGCGCCCTCCTGGTCTCCGACGAGGTGATGACCGGCTTCCGGTGCAGCCGCGCCGGGTGGTGGGGGCACGAGGGCGTCGACGTCGCCCCCGACCTGCTGACCTTCGGGAAGGTCATGGGCGGCGGCTTCCCGGCCGCGGCCTTCGGCGGCCGGGCCGACGTCATGGCCCTGCTCGCGCCGGACGGGCCGGTCTACCAGGCCGGCACGCTGTCCGGGAACCCGGTGGCGACGGCCGCGGGCCTGGCCACCCTCCAGCGCTGCGACGACGCCGTCTACGCCCGGCTCGCCGAGGTCTCGCGGGTCGCTGAGCACGGCGGCGGCCGAGGCGCTCTCCGCGGCCGGTGTGCCGCACACCGTGCAGCACGCGTCGTCGATGTTCTCGGTCTTCTTCCGGGACGGCGCCGTGCGCGACTACGACGACGCCCGCGACCAGGACACCGCCGCCTTCGCCCGCTTCTTCCACGCGATGCTCGACGCCGGGGTCTACCTCCCCCCGAGCGCCTACGAGTGCTGGTTCGTCTCGGCCGCGCACGACGACGCCGCCCTCGACCGGGTGCTCGCCGCCCTGCCCGGCGCGGCCGCCGCCGCCGCCGGCTGACCCGGGGGTCGAACCCCGTGCGGCGGCCCCAGCCGGGTTTGCGACAATCGCGACCATGACCTCGAGCCCCGGCGGCGCCTCCTCCGCCGAGCCGCAGCGCACCACCGTGCACCTGCTGCGCCACGGCGAGGTCCACAACCCGCAGCAGCTGCTCTACGGACGGCTGCCGGGCTACCACCTCTCCGAGCTCGGGCGGCAGATGGCCGAGCTCGCGGCCGAGCACCTCGCCGACCACGACATCGTCCACGTCGTCTCCAGCCCGCTCGAGCGCGCGCAGGAGACGGCGGCGCCGGTGGCCGCCGAGCACGGCCTCGAGGTCACCCTCGACGAGCGGGTCTCGAGGCCGAGAACGCCTTCGAGGGGCTGCCGGTCGCCGGGGGCCAGGGTCTGCTGCGCCACCCCCGGCTCTGGCCGAAGCTGGTCAACCCGCTGCGGCCCGTCGTGGGGCGAGCCGTACACCGAGCTCGTGGCCCGGATGCGCGACGCGGTCGTCGACGCCCGGGCGGCGGCCCGCGGCCACGAGGCCGTCGTCGTCAGCCACCAGGCCCCGATCTGGATGATCCGGCTCGCCACCGAGGGCCGCTCGCTCGTGCACAACCCTGCGCACCGGCAGTGCTCCCTGGCCAGCCTCACCTCGCTGACCTTCGTCGGCGACGAGCTGCTCTCGCTGGCCTACTGCGAGCCGGCGGCCGACCCTCCTGCCCCGGGCGCAGAAGGGGGCCGGAGCGTGAGCACTCGGCACCCGTGGCGGGCCGTGGCCGGCGCCGCCGCCCTCGTCGCGCTCGCCCTGACCGGCTGCACGCCAGGACCCCAACTCCGTTGCCGCGCAGGCCAAGGCCGGCGACCAGAAGGGGTACGTCTCCGGGGACGGCACGGTCGAGACGATCCCCGTCGCCGAGCGGGCCGAGCCGGTGACGATGAGCGGCTCGCTCGTCGACGGCACGCCCTGGGACATCGCGTCGACGCGCGGCAGCGTCGCTCGTCCTCAACGTCTGGGGGTCGTGGTGCGCCCCGTGCGTCGCCGAGGCCCCGGACCTGCAGAAGGCGTGGGAGGAGCAGCAGGCCAAGGACGCGCCCGTCGACTTCGTCGGCATCGACTTCCGCGAGGAGGCCGTGCGCGGCGCGGCCTTCATGAAGCGCGCCGGGATCACCTACCCCAGCCTGTCGGACGCCGGTGGCGTGCTCCTGCTCCGCCTCCAGGGCAAGGCGTCGACGACCCCCACCACCCTCGTGCTCGACCGCGAGGGGCGCATCGCCGCCCGGGTCGCCGGGCCGGTCGACCCGAGCACCCTCACCGGGCTCGTCGACGACGTGGTCGCCGAGTCGTGACGCCCGCACTGGCCGCGGCCACGGGGGACGCCGTGACGAGCGGGGCGCTGCCGCTCGCCGTGGGGGTGGCCGCCCTCGCCGGCCTCGTGTCGTTCGCGAGCCCGTGCGTGCTGCCCCTCGTGCCGGGCTTCCTCGGGTACGTCACCGGCCTCACGGGGGAGTCGGCCGCCGAGCGGGCCCGCGGGCGCACCCTCGCCGGGGCGCTGCTCTTCGTCGCCGGCTTCACCGTCGTCTTCGTCCTCGGCTCGATCTTCGTCACGACGGCCGGGCGGGCGCTCGTCGAGCACCGGACACTCCTCATGCGCGCTCGGTGGCGCGCTCGTCGTCGTCATGGGACTGGTCTTCGTCGGTCTCGGCAGCCAGCGGGAGGCCCGCATCCACTGGCGGCCGCGCGCCGGCCTGCTCGGTGCGCCGCTGCTCGGCGCCGTCTTCGCCCTCGGCTGGGCGCCGTGCACGGGGCCCACGCTGGCGGCGGTCCTCGTCATGGCCTCGGCCTCCGCCGACCCGCAGGTGGCCCGCGGGGTCACCCTCGCCGTCGCCTACGGGCTGGGCCTCGGGCTGCCGTTCCTCCTCGTCGCCGCCGGCCTCGACCGCGCCGGCCGGGCGTCCGGGTGGCTGCGCCGCCACCAGCGCGGCATCCAGGTGGCCGGCGGCGCCCTGCTCGTCGTCGTCGGCCTGCTCCTGCTCACGGGGGTCTGGGAGGACCTCAACCGGTGGGTCCAGACCGACCTCGTGTCCGGGTTCGAGGTGTCGCTGTGAGCACGACCGACGAGCGCCGCGGGCGGCCGCCGCACCGGCCGGCGCCGCCACCGGCCGGCCCGCCCGTCACCCAGCCCCGGCTCGGCCCGCTCGGGTGGCTGCGGTTCGCCTGGCGCCAGCTGACGAGCATGCGCACCGCGCTGTTCCTCCTGCTCCTGCTCGCGGTCGCGGCCATCCCCGGCTCGACCTTCCCCCAGCGCTCGATCGACGCCGCCCGCACCACCCAGTGGGTCACCGACCACCCGACGGCCGGGCCGCTGCTCGACCGGCTGGGGTTCTTCGAGGTCTACGCCTCCCCGTGGTTCGCCGCCATCTACCTGCTGCTCTTCGTCTCGCTCATCGGCTGCGTCGTGCCCCGCACCCGCATCCACTGGCACCAGCTGCGCTCGACCCCGCCCCGCGCGCCCCGGCGGCTGGAGCGGCTCGCGGCCCACGGGGAGGTGACGGTGGAGGGTGCGCCCGACGAGGTGCGCGAGCGGCTGCGCGCCACCCTGCGCTCGCGCCGCTACCGGGTGCACGCCCACGACGACACGTCGCTCTCGGCCGAGAAGGGGTACCTCAAGGAGACCGGCAACCTCGTCTTCCACCTCGCCCTCATCGGGGTGCTCGTCGGGGTCGCGTGGGGCCACCTGCTCGGGTGGAAGGGCGACGTCATCCTGCCGGTGGGGAAGACGCCCTTCGCGAACACCCTCAGCGCCTACGACACCTTCAGCCCCGGCCCCTGGGTCGACGCCACGGCGCTCGAGCCGTTCACGCTGCGGCTCGACCGGCTCGACGTCCAGTTCGAGACCAAGGACACCGGGCGCGGGCAGTTCGGCATGCCGCGCGACTTCCGCGCCACGACGACGTTCACCGGGGCGGACGGCCGGGCCGAGACAGCGCGAGCTGGCGGTCAACCACCCGCTCGAGACCGGCGGCGGCACCGTCTTCCTCCTCGGCAACGGCTACGCCCCGCGGATCACCGTGCGGGACGCCGACGGCACCGCGGTGTACTCGGGGGCCACGCCGTTCCTGCCCCAGGACAACAACTACACGTCGGTCGGCGCGGTCAAGGTGCCCGGCGCCCAGCCCGACATGCTCGGCTTCGCGGGGTTCTTCCTCCCCACCGGCGTCATCGACGACCAGCGCGGGCCGCACTCGGTCTTCCCCGACGCCCTCGACCCCCAGCTCGCCCTCACCGCGTTCTCCGGCGACCTGTTCCCCGGCGGCGGACCGCAGTCGGTGTACACGCTCGACACCGCGAAGATGACGCCGCTGCCGGGCAAGGACGGCGAGGGCCAGCTGCGGATCCTCCTGCGGCCGGGCGACACCTTCACCCTGCCCGAGGGTCGCGGGTCGATCACCTTCGACGGGGTCGAGCGCTGGGCCGGCCTGTCGATCCGCTCCGACCCGGGCAAGACCCTCACCCTCGTCTCGGCCCTGCTCGCCCTGGCCGGGCTCGTGCTCAGCCTCGTCGTGCGCCGTCGAAGGGTGTTCGTCCGGGTTGGGCCCGCGGACACCGAGGGTCGTACGGTGGTGTCCGTCGGCGGACTCGCCAAGGACGACGACGAGGGGATGGCCGACGAGGTCGCCGCCGTCCTCACCGGACCCGAAGGACACCGATGACCGACCAGACGCTCGCCCAGCTCTCCAACCTCGCCGTGTACTCGGCCATGGCGGTGCTCACCCTCGCGATGCTCGCCTACGGCCTCTACCTCGCACGAGTCGTGCCCGCGCGTGCCGAGGCGGCGACCGAGCCGCGCGCGCCGCGCCCGCGCCGGCCCTCGTCACCGCCGGGGGCGGGCGGCCGAGGTCGGGACGGCCGGGGCGGGCCGAGCCGGCGCCCGCCGACCCGGCCGCCCCGGCGAGGCGGCCCGACGTCGGTGCGGAGGAGCCGCTCGGCGCCCGCAAGGCCGCCGGCATCGGCTGGTCCCTCACCATCCTCGGCACGCTGTTCGTCGTCGTGGCGGTGGGGCTGCGGGCGGCCGAGGTCCACCGCTGGCCCCTCGGCAACATGTACGAGTTCGCGCTCGCCGGGGCGATGTTCACGCTCTGCGTCTACGTCGGGTGGGCCTCCCGGCGCGACCTGCGCTGGCTCGGCCTCTTCGTCGTCGGCCCGGTGCTGCTCGTCCTCGGCGCCGCGATCACCGTCTGGTACACCGACGCCTCCGAGCTCATGCCCTCGCTGCGGTCGGTCTGGCTGGCCATCCACGTCACCGTCGCGACGATGACGATCGGGGTCTTCACCATCGGGGCCTCGCTCGGCATCCTCTACCTCATCCAGGACCGCCTCGAGACGACCGGCACGAGCCGCGCGGCCTTCATGGCGCGGTTCCCGGCGTCCCGGCCGCTCGAACGGCTCGCCTACGCGACGCACATCGTCGCCTTCCCGATGTGGACCTTCACGGTGATCGCCGGTGCCATCTGGGCCCGGCAGGCGTGGGGCTCGTACTGGAACTGGGACCCCAAGGAGGTGTGGAGCTTCGTCATCTGGGTCGTCTACGCGGCCTACCTCCACGGCCGGGCGACCACCGGGTGGAAGCGGCAGAACGCGACGTGGATCGCCCTCGCCGGGTTCGCCTGCGTCATCCTCAACTTCGCCGTCGTCAACATGTACTTCGTCGGCCAGCACTCCTACTCGGGCCTGTGAGCGAGCCCGCCCCGCGATGAACGCCTTCCTGCGCTACACCGTCCTGCGGCTGATGATCTTCGCCGGGTGCCTCCTCGTGCTCTGGCTCCTCGGCCTGCGCGACGACTCCCAGTACCTGCTCCTCGTCGTCCTCGCGGCGCTGCTGTCGATGGCGGTCTCGTACGTCGCGCTCCGGCGCTTCCGCGAGGCCTACTCGGCCGAGCTGGCGGCGACCATCGAGCGTCGCACGGCCGCGCGGCGCGAGCGCGAGGGGGAGCGGCCCACCGACGAGGACGCCGAGGACACCGAGATCGGTGGCGGCCGGCCCGGCGCCGCGCCCGCCGACGAGGGCGACTTCCGCTGACCCGGTAGGTCGGTGCCTGCGTGCGTCAGGGCCACACCGGGCGACGGACGTCGGTGGGGAGGCCGGGTCGCGCGGACGTGAGGGCGACTTCCGCTGACCCCGGCAGGTCGGTCCGTGCGTCGGGCCACACCGGGCGACGACGTCGGTGGGGCGGTCGGGTCGCGTGCTCGTCGTGGGCTCCGGCGGGACTGGTCCGCCGTGCCATCGTGACGTCCGGGATTGGTCCCCCGTGCCGTCGTCACCGGGCTGGTCGTGGCTGTTCGTCCCGGAGATCCGGGGAGCACCCCTGGTGGTGTCCATGACGTCCATCTGCTCCCGCTGACGGACCACCACCCCGCCTCCCGGAGCACCCGGACACGTGCGCCGGGCGTTGGGGCGCCGGCTCGCATCGTGGAGCATCCGGCCATGTGCTCCACGCGGTGGGGCAGCGGCTCGCATCGTCGAGCATCCGGCCATGTGCTCCAGGGGTTGGGGCGCCGGCTCGCATCGTGGAGCATCCGGTCATGTGTCGGTGGGGCGGCTCGGCTCGTCCGGGAGCATCGGGTCTGGTCGTGGGGCCGCCGCTCCGCCCGCCGCCCGCCTCCCCGCCGGCGCCCGTCTCCGGCCCGGCGGACGAGCGTTCGCGTCCGGCTCCCGGCCCGGCGGACGAGCGTCCGCGTCCCGCCCGGCGGACGACGCCCGTCCGCCGACCCCGACGGGCGCACAGCGGGTCCCTACACCGCCCGGCCGACCACCACGCCGACGAGCACGAGCAGCGCGTAGGCCACCTCGTAGAGCCCGGTCGCGGCGAGCACGGGAACCAGGCCGGGGCCGGTGGTGCCCGCGCGCACGACGCCCGCCGCGCGCACGGCGAGGGGCAGGGCCAGGACCGCGACCAACACCCACGGCTCGGCGAGCGCCAGGAGGACCAGGGCGAGCACCGACACGACGAGCAGCCCGACGTAGAGCCTGCGGGTCCGGGCGTCGCCGAGGCGCACGGCAGCGTGCGCTTGCCGTGCTCGGTGTCGGTGGGGATGTCGCGCAGGTTGTTGGCGACGAGGATCGCCGAGGCCACCGCCCCCACCCCGACCGCACCGGCGAGGCCGAACCACGTCCGTGCCCGGCCTGGGTGTACTCGTGCCGAGGGTGGCCAGCAGCCCGAAGAACACGAACACGTACACCTCGCCGAGCCCGCGGTAGCCGTACGGGTTGTCGCCGCCGGTGTACCGCCACGCCGCGAGCACCGCGAGCGGCCCCGAGGGGGAGCATCACCCACGCCCCCGACAGCACGACGAGGAGCAGGCCGACGACCGCCCCGACCCCGAACGCGGCGAAGGCGGCCACCTTGACGGCGCGGGGCTCGGCGAGCCGCTGGCCCGACCAGCCGCACCGGCCCCGCCCGCACCTCGTCGGTGCCGCGGATGCCGTCGGAGTAGTCGTTGGCGTAGTTGACCCCGACCTGGAGGGCGAGGGCAACGGCGAGGGCCAGCACGGCGCGGACGGGGTCGGCGGCGTCGGTGGCCAGCGCCGCGGCGGTGCCGAGCAGCACCGGGGCGACGGCGGCGGGCAGGGTGCGCGGGCGGGCGCCCGCCACCCACTGCGCGGGGGTGGCCATCGGTGGGTCAGATGCCCTTGAGGAAGTCGGGGTCGTCGTCCGGGCCGCGGGGCGGGCGCGCCTCGCGGGCGCGCTGCTGCTGCTCGCGCTGGCGCTCGCGGCGACGGTAGTCGGCCTCCCACCGCTCCTGCTGGGTGAGGTGCTGCCCACCGTCGCCCGGTCCGGGCGGCCGGCGACGAGCCAGGCCACCGGACCGACGACCGGGAAGAGCAGGATGAGGAGGAGCCACGGGATCTTCGGGAGGTTGCGGACGAGCACCTCGTCGGTCTGGAGGCAGTCGATGAGGCAGTAGACCGTCAGCGCGAGGCTGAGGACGTAGGGCAGGTACCGCAGCACGGCCATCCTTGCACGTCGAAGAGCCGGGCGATGGCTGCTCGGTCGGGCTTGCCCGGCCCCCGCAGCGGCACGGCCGGGGCGGCGAGCACCCGGCGCGGGAGCGCGTGGTCGGCCGGTGGCCGCGCAGGCGGTCGCGGACCTCGGCCGCGGTGGGCGCCGCCGCCCCGGGGGCGGGGACGACGAGGAGGCTCACCGCCGGCCCCACTCCGGGTCGGCGTGCCGACGACCACCGCCTCGACGACGCCCGGCAGGTGCTCGAGCGCGGCCTCCTCGACCAGCCGCGGCGCCACCTTGAGGCCGCCGGTGGCACGACGTCGTCGAGCCGGCCCAGGACGTGCAGGCGGCCGTCGTCGTCGAGCCGGCCGGCGTCGTCGGTGCGGAACCAGCGGGTGCCGTCGGGGTCGACGGCGAAGGCTCGCGGGTGAGGTCGGGCGGCCGCGGTAGCCGTGCGCGAGGGTGGCGCCGCCGAGCTGGATCCGACCGTCGTCGCCGACCCGCACCCGCGCCGGTCAGCGGCCGGCCGTCGTACACGCAGCCGCCGCAGGTCTCGCTCATCCCGTAGGTGGTGACCACGCGTACCCCGGCCGCCTCGGCCCGCGGCGCAGGGCCGGCGGGGTGGCCGCGCCCCCGACCAGCACGGCGTCGAACCGGCGCAGGGCCGCGGTGCCGACCGGGTCCTCGAGCAGGCGGACCAGCTGGGTCGGGACCAGCGACGTGTAGTGGCGGAGGCCGGGCGCAGGGGCCGAGGCGGCCGCGAAGGCGGGGGCGGTGAACCCGACGGCCAGGTCGGTGACCACGGTTCGGTGCCGGCGTCGAGGCTGCGGACCAGCACCTGCAGCCCGGCGACGTGGCCCGCCGGCAGGGTGAGCAGCCACTGGCCGGGGCCGCCGAGCCGATCGTGGGTGGCGCGCGCTCGCCGCGAGGGCGGGGCGCCGAGCATGGCCAGCTTCGGGCTGCCCGTCGAGCCGGAGGTGCCGACGACGACCGCGAGGTCGTCGGGCAGTCGGCCGGGTCGTGCACGGGGAGCTCGGCGGGCCGGGTCCCGGCGAGGTGCGGAAAGACCGCCCCCCCCCCCGCCATGGCGCCCCGCAGCCGGGGGAGGACCAGCGCCCCGTCCCCGAACGGAACGGCGAGCGGCTCGAGGTCCATCGCCCACTGTAGGAGCCCCGCCCGGCGCCGCGCCCGCCCCGCACTGGCCGCCCGCCCGGATCGGCGGGACCATGGGGGCGACAGCGAGGAGGTCGGCCATGGACGAGGAGATCGCGGCGCACCTGGACCAGGTCCGGGCCCACCGGGCCGAGCTCGGCGACGCGATGGCGGCGTCGAGGCCGCGCTCGGTCTCCCGGTGGGGCTCGGGGTCGTGTGGCGCCGGCGGGTCCGGGCCGCGCTCACCGAGCTGGCCCACGACCTGCGCGACCACGTCGCCCTGACCGAGTCGCCCGGCGGCCTCTACGACGACCTGCGCGCGACGCTCCCCGCCTCTCGCCCTCATCGACGGCCAGCTGCTGAGCACCACGACCTCCTCGCGGAGGTCGACCGGCTGCTCGACGAGCGCGACGAGGGGCTCGAGGGCGCGGAGGCGGTCGCCACCCACCGCGAGGCAGCGACCGTCCTGATGGGCCGCCTCGTCCGCCACCGCCAGCGCGGCTCGGACCTCGTCTTCGCCGCGTACGAGATCGACTCGGCGGGTCCGGCTGATCGGGCGGGTCAGTAGTACCAGGGGAAGGGGGACCAGTCCGGGGAGCGCTTCTCCAGGAACGAGTCCCGGCCCTCGACGGCCTCGTCGGTCATGTACGCCAGCCGGGTCGCCTCGCCGGCGAACACCTGCTGGCCGATCGAGGCCGTCGTCGACCAGGTTGAACGCGAACTTGAGCATCCGCTGCGCGGTCGGGCTCTTGGCCATTGACCTCCGCCGCGACCTCCAACGCCGTCGCCTCCAGCGACACGTGGTCGGCGACGAGGTTGACCGCGCCCACCCGTGCATGTCCTCGGCGGTGTAGACCCGACCCAGGAAGAAGATCTCGCGCGCGAACTTCTGCCCGACCATCTTGGCGAGGTACGCCGAGCCGTAACCGGCGTCGAACGAGCCGACGTCGGCGTCGGTCTGCTTGAACCGTGCGTGCTCGCGGCTGGCGATGTCAGGTCGCAGACCACGTGCAGGCTGTGACCGCCGCCGGCCGCCCAGCCGTTGACGACCGCGACGACGACCTTGGGCATCGTGCGGATCAGACGCTGGACCTCCAGGATGTGCAGCCGCCCGCCCGCGGCCTTCACCCGTTCGACGCTCTCGACGGTGTCCGGCCGTCCGCCCTCGGCGTACTGGTAGCCGGACCGCCCGCGGATGCGCTGGTCGCCGCCGGAGCAGAAGGCCCGGCCGCCGTCCTTCGGGCTCGGGCCGTTCCCGGTGAGCAGCACGAAGCCGACGTCGGGCGCATCGCGGGCGTGGTCGAGGACGCGGTAGAGCTCGTCGACGGTGTGCGGGCGGAACGCGTTGCGGACCTCGGGCCGGTCGAAGGCGATCCGCACCGCGCCGCCGGCCGGCCCGAGCGCGCAGCGGTGGTAGGTGACGTCGGTGAGGTTCGAAGCCCGGCACCGCGTGCCACGCGGCGGGGTCGAACGTCTCGACACCCGGCGCCGTGCACATCGCCTCACGCCGCAAGGATAGGGCCCCCGGCCGACGCCCCGGCGTCGAGAGCGAGTCGGACGGCCCTACGTGGACCTGACCCGGCCTCGACGAGCTGCTCCGCGGCCCGCGTCGTGCGCCTCCCCCTGCGCAGCGCTTTCGTGGGGTCGTCGAGCGGGAGGCGCTCCTGCTGCACGGTCCGCACGGGTGGGGCGAGTTCGCGCCGTTCCTGGAGTACGGGGACGACGAGGCCGCCCGGTGGCTCGCCCCGGCGGTCGAGGCGGCCTGGGGGGGCTGGCCGCCGGCCCGTCGCGATCCGTACCGGTCAACGCGACGGTGCCGGCCGTCGCCGGCCGACGAGGTGGCCGACGTGCTGGCGCGCTTCCCCGGCTGCACGACGGCCAAGGTCAAGGTGGCCGAGCGGGTCAGGGCCTCGCCGACGACGTCGCACGGGTCGCCGAGGTCCGCGCGTGCTCGGCGCGGCCGGCCGGATCAGGGTCGACGCCAACGGCGCCTGGAGGGTCGAGGACGCCGCGCACGCGCTCGGCCGCCTGGCCGGTACGACCTCGAGTACGCCGAGCAGCCCTGCGCGGAGGTCGACCGAGCTGCGTGCCCTGCGGGTGGCGCTGGCCCGTCGCGGGCGTGGACGTGCCGGTCGCCGCCGACGAGGCGTGCGCAAGGCGGACGACCCCCTGCGGGTGCCGTGAGCCGGGGCCGCCGACGTCGTCGTCGTCAAGGTCGCCCCGCTCGGCGGGGTGCGCCGCGGCGCTGCGGGGTCGACGGGGCCGGCGGCCTCCCGGCCGTGGTCTCCTCCGCCCTCGACACGTCGTCGGCCTCGGCGGCGGGCGTGGCCTGGCCGCCGCGCTGCCCGACCTGCCGTACGCCTGCGGCCTGGGCACCGTCGCACTGCTCGCCGGCGACGTCGCCACCGACCCGATGGTGCCCGTCGCCGGCTCCCTGACGGTGCGGCGGGTCGTGGCCGACCCCGGCCTGCTCGAGCGCTGGGCCGCGCCCCCGGAGCGCGACGCGTGGTGGCGCGAGCGGGTCACCGCCGCCCACGGGGAGCCGCGCCTGGGGGGCCGCCGAGAGATGTGGCGAGGACTGCATCCACGAGGGGGCCCCGGGGAGAAGGAGAGGCATGAGCACCCTTCCCCTGGAGCTGTCGATCCGTTCCGTCGACGTCCCCGACCACACCGCCCGCTCGCTGCGGATCTTCAACGTCGTCATGGGCGCGCTCCACCTGGCCTCCGGCGCCGTCATGGTCGCCCTCGCGAGCGACTTCACCCTGCCGGTCTCGACGTTCTCGCTCATGGGGCCACCCGGCACACCGCTGTCCGAGGGGGTGCTCTCCGGCGTGGCCGACGTGCCCCTCGCCTGGGCCACGGCGTCCTTCCTGTTCCTCTCGGCCTTCTTCCACGTCCTCATCGCCTCTCCCTGGGGCTTCCGGCGCTACGTGGCCGAGCTCGAGCGGGGCCGCAACCGCTTCCGGTGGGTCGAGTACTCGTTGTCCTCGACGCTGATGATCGTCCTCATCGCGCTCGTCACCGGCATCACCGACCTCGCCGCGCTCATCGGCCTCGGGTTCGCGAACATCGCGATGATCCTCTTCGGCTGGCTCATGGAGGTCACGAACAACGGCTTCGCGCACGGTCGCGGGCACGAGTCCGCCCGCGGGGAGCGGGCCTGGTGGACGCCGTTCTGGTTCGGCTGCGTCGCCGGGATCGGGCCGTGGGCGGCCATCGGCGCCTACCTCTGGGTGAACATCGCCGTCGACGACGGCCAGGGCCCCCCCGGATTCGTGTGGGGCATCATCGCGAGCCTCTTCGTGCTCTTCAACACCTTCGCGGTCAACCAGTGGCTGCAGTTCCGCCAGGTCGGCACGTGGCGCGACTACCTCTTCGGCGAGCGGCAGTACGTGATCCTCAGCCTCGTCGCGAAGTCGGTGCTCGCCTGGCAGATCTTCGCCAACACGCTCATCCCGTAGCGGTCGGCCCCGGCGGTCGGAGCGGGAGGCCGAGCAGGGCGTTCTCGACGACCTCCGACAGCGCGGGGTGGATCCAGTACTGGCCGCGCGCGACCTCGTGGGCGTGCTGGCCGAGGCTCGCGGCCTGGATGAGCGGCTGGATGATGCTCGAGGCCTGCGGGCCGAGGCAGTGCGCGGCGAGCAGGCGGCCGTCGGGGGCGGCGTGCACCGTCAGCAGGCCCGTGGTGTCCTCGAGCGCCCAGCCGTAGGCGACGTCGCCGACCCTCTGGGTGTAGGTGACGAAAGGCGTTCCGGCCGAACGCAGCTGCTCGGCGGTGGGGCCGAAGGCGGCGACCTGCGGGTGCCCGAAGACGGCGTGCGGCACGGGCGCCCGTCGTCCTCGGCGGGCGGCCCGGGGAGCCGGCCGAGGTCGACGGCGAGGTTGTGGGCGACGAGGCGGGCCTCGCCGTTGGCGACGTGCTTGAGCTGGTGCTCGGAGCTGATGTCGCCGAGGGCCCACACCCCCTCGGCCGTCGTGCGCTGCTGGGCGTCGACGACGAGCCGGCCGTCCGCGTGGGTCGCGAGCCCGCCGGCCAGGACGTCGAGCAGGTCGGTGTTGGGCCGGCGACCGACGGCGAGCAGGACGGCCTCGGCCTCGACGTGCGCGGGCCCCTCGGGTCCGTCGGTCTCGAGCCGCCACACGCCGTCGCGGCGCTCCGCCGCGGTGACCTGCGTCGAGAGCCGGAGGTCGTAGCGGTGCCGCGCGACCTCGGTGTAGCGCTCGGAGACCTCGTACTCCTCGGCCATGAGCAGGCGTGCCGAGCGCTGGACCTGCGTGACGTGCACCCCGAGCCCGGCGAAGACGTGGGCCATCTCGCAGGCGACGAACCCACCGCCGACGACGGCCATCCGCGGCGGGAGGGCGTCCATCCGCATCACGGTGTCGGAGGTGTGCACCCCCCGGTCCGGGTCGGGCCCGGTGAGCCCGTCGAGCGCGAGCCCGACCGCCCGGCTGCCCGCGGCGACGACGACGCGGTCGGCCGTGACCTCCTCGCCGCTGTCGAGGGCCAGGCGCCGCTCGCCGGTGAACCGGGCCCGGGTGCGGTACAGCGTCACCGACTCCTGGCCGCGGCGGTACGCCTCGCCGCCGCGGGAGATCGGGTCGATCCGCCCGAAGACGCGGTCGCGGATGGCCGGCCAGTCGACCGTGGGGGGGGCGAAGGTGACGCCCAGACGGTGGGCGTCGGCGGCCTCGACGACCCGGTCGGCGGGCAGCACGAACATCTTGGTGGGGATGCAGCCGACGTTGAGGCAGGTGCCCCCGAAGGTGCCCTTCTCGACGAGGGCGACGTCGAGGCCCTCGAGGGCGGGGGTGAACAGGGAGTTGCCCGAGCCGCTGCCGATGATGACGAGGTCGTGGTGGGGCATGTCGGCAAGGGTAGGTGCCCGGTCCGTGGTCCACAGGCGCCGGGGCGGGGGCTCGCGGTCCACAGCCGGAGGGCGGGGGCTGGTGGCCGGGCTCGCCGTCGGGTGGGGTCGGGGGCGACGGGAGGTGGGACGTGGACGAGGCGGAGCTGGAGCGGCTGGGCGCCCGGGTGGCGGCCGCGGCCGAGCTCGTCGAGCTGCGGGCGGCCTCGCTCGCCCGGGTGGCGACACCCTGGTGGGAGGGGCCGGCGGCCGAGGCCTGGGCCGCGTCGGCCGACGGGCGGCGGGTCCGGCTCGTGGCGCTCGCCGACGAGCTGCGCCGGCTGGCGTCCGCCGTCCACGCGCTGGCGGCGGCGGTCCGCGCCGATCCCGGGGCCGGGCCGGGCCGGGCCTCGTGACGCGGGTCGGGGTGCGGTCGGAGGCGCTGCACGCGGTCGCCGCCCGGGTGGGAGCCGTCGCCGACGAGCTGCGCGACGAGGCGTCCGCGCTCGCCACGGCCCTCGCGCGGTGCCGGCCGCCGGGCCCGGCCGCGGGCTGGGCGCTGCTCGGGGCGTGGGTGCGGGTCGAGGACGACGGCGCCCACCTCGTCGGGCCGACCGGGCTGTGGGGCGAGGCGGTCGCCCTCGACGGCCTCGCCCTGCGGCTGCGCGGTGCCGCCCGGGCCTACGAGGAGGTCGAGGCCGCGGCGGCGGCCGTGCTCGCCGGCGTGGCGTCCGGTGCGCGCGCCGCGTCCCGGGTCGGTGTGCTCGGCGACGGCGGCCGGGCCCCCGTGGTCGTGCCGGTGGTCGGAGGTCCCGTCGGGTCCTCGTTCGCCGGCCCGGCCGACCTCGTCGCGCTCGGGGACGGGCTGGACGGCGGACGGGTGCGGGTCGTGGAGGTGGCCGCCCCCGGGGGCGGCTCGGCCTGGGTCGTCGTCGTGCCGGGCACGCAGGTCTGGTCGCCCGTGGCGGGCTCGAACCCCTTCGACCTCACCACCGACGTGCGAGCGGTCACCGGGGCCACCACGGTGGCCGCGGCCGGCGTGGTGGCCGCCCTCGACACCGCGATGCGCGCCTCCGCCGCGCGGCGGGGCCTGCCCGCCGGCGGCACCGCGGCCGAGCCCGTGCTCCTCGTCGGGCACAGCCAGGGCGGCATCCTCGCCGCGGGGCTCGCCGCCGACGCCCGCTTCGCCGGCACCCACCACGTCACCCACGTCGTCACCACCGGGTCGCCGGTCGCGCTGTTCCCCGTCCCGGCGGGCACGCACGTCCTGTCGGTCGAGCACGCCGACGACCCCGTACCCACCCTCGACCTGTCCCCGAACCCGGGTCGCCCGGGGTGGCTCACCCTGCGCGTCGGCGACGGCGCGCCGACCGCTGTCTCGCGGCACCGGCTCGCCGAGTACGAACGCACGCTGCGGGCCGCCCAGGACGCCCCGCACGGTGCCGTGCCCGGGCTGCCGGCCTGGGAGTCGACCGCCGGTGACTTCCTGCACCGCCCCGTCGAGTCGGTCACGGAGGTCGTCGTCGCACGTGCGGGTTCTCGGCGCGCGCCTCCTGCCGGTCCTCCGTAGAGTGCTCGGCATCCGATGGAGGAGGACGTCATGACCCGTCCGGTCCGCACCGTCGCCGGGGGCCTGGTGCCGCTGCTGACCGTGGTCGCGCTCGTCGCCGGGGCGCCCGTCGCCCGGTCCGCAGCCGCGCCGTCGGCGCCCGGTCGGGCTCCCGCCGCGGTCGCAGCGCTCCCCGACGCCGTGCCGACCCTCGACCGCCAGGTCGTGGCCTCCGGCCTGAGCTTCCCGTGGGACGTCGCCTTCCTGCCGGACGGGCGGATGGTCGTCACCGAGCGTCCCGGCCGGATCCGGGTGTACGCGAGCGGGTCCCCGGGGGCGGCCTGCTGCGCACGGTCACGGTGCCGGCCGTCCGCGCCCAGGGCGAGTCGGGCGTCATGGGGGTGGCGGTCGACGTCGACTTCCGGCAGAACCCGTACCTCTACGTCTGCGCGTCCCGCGAGTACACGCACAGCGGGGGGTGGGTCAACCAGCTCCTGCGCTACCGGGTGACCACGAGCGGGTCCTGGTCCGGCCCGATGGTGCTGCGCAGCGGGATGGTGGCCAACTCCACCCACAACGGCTGCTCCCTCGAGATGGACGCCGGTGGGCACCTCTGGCTGGGCATGGGCGACGCCGGGGTCGCGACCCGGGCCCAGGACCGCTCGAGCCTCAACGGCAAGGTGCTGCGGATGACGCGCACCGGCGGGACGCCGGCGGACAACCCGGTGATCGCGGGGGTGCGCGACGTCGTCTACTCGATGGGTCACCGCAACCCCCAGGGCATCGCCCTGCGCCCCGGCACGAACCAGGTCCTCGAGGTCGAGCACGGCCCCAACGTCGACGACGAGGTCAACCTCCTGCGGGCCGGCGGCAACTACGGCTGGCCGTGCTACACCGGTGCCGGCCACCCGAACGCCACGGCCGGGTGCCGGGCGGCGTCGGCCTACCTCGACCCGCAGTGGGCCTCCGGCGCGCCCACCATCGCCACCTCCGGCGGGGCCTTCGCCCGGGGCGCGCAGTGGGGCGACGACGAGGGCGACCTCTTCGTCTCGACGCTCAAGGAGCAGGAGGTCCGGCGCTTCGACGTGACGACGGCCGGGGCCCTCGGCACGCCGGAGACGTTGTTCGACAACGCCTACGGCCGGCTGCGCGCCTCGGTGTCCGGCCCGGGCGGCCAGCTCTACCTCACGACGTCCAACGGGTCCGGCGACCAGGTCGTCCGCGTCTCGCCCCGAGCCACCCAGGTGAGCCGGATCGGCGGAGCCGACCGGTACGAGGTCGCGGCCGGCGTGAGCGCGGCGACGTACAGCGCGGGTGTGCCGGAGGTCATCGTCGCCTCGGGGGCCGTCTTCCCCGACGCGCTCTCCGGCGCGGCGGCCGCAGGCCGCCTCCGCGTACCCCTCCTCCTCACCGCGGGCGACTCGATCCCGCCGAGCATCCAGACCGAGCTGGCCCGGCTCAACCCGGCGCGGATCTGGGTCCTCGGGGGTGCGGTCACGGTGTCCGAGGAGGTCCGCCGGGCCCTCGTCCCGTACGCCTCCACCGGTGAGGTGACCCGGATCGGGGGGGACGACCGCTATGCCGTCGCGGCGGGGGTCAGCGCCCAGTGGTCCTCCCCGGGCGTCCCCGCGGTCTTCGTCGCGTCCGGGGAGAAGTTCCCCGACGCGCTGGCCGGTGGACCGGCCGCGGCCAAGGTCGGGGGACCGCTGCTGCTCGTGCGCGCCGACTCCGTCCCGTCGGTCACGGGCGCGGAGCTGCGCCGCCTGGCCCCCCGCCGCATCTACGTCCTCGGAGGCGAGCCGACCATCACCGCCAAGACGCTCGCCGCGCTCGGCCGGTACTCCTCGGCGCCGGTGGTGCGGCTCGCGGGCCGCGACCGCTTCGAGGTGGCCCGCACGGTCGCCGCCCGGTTCTGGACCACGTCCGACCTCTTCGTCGCGTCGGGCGAGGTCTTTCCCGACGGCCTCACCGGTGGGGCGGCCGCCGGGGCCGCGGGGCTGCCCGTGCTCCTCGCGACGACGACCCTGGTCCCGCCGGGCACCGGGCGGGCGACCCTCGACCTGGCCCCCACCCGGGTGACCCTCGTCGGTGGTCCCCCGAGCCTGGGCGCGGACGTCCTCTCACGCTTCGAGGCCCTCGCCGGGACTCCGTAGGGATGGCACGCACGGCGCGGCTGGCAGAATCGCCGCCCGTGACCCCATCCTCCGTCCTCGCCGCGGTCCTCGTCGACGAGCTGGTCCGCGGCGGCGTGCACGAGGCCGTGCTGGCGCCCGGGTCGCGCTCCGCCCCGCTCGCGTACGCCCTGCTGGCGGCCGAGGGCGCGGGTCGGCTCCGGCTGCACGTGCGGGTCGACGAGCGGTCGGCCGGGTTCCTGGCGCTCGGGCTGGCGAAGGGCTCCGGGCGGCCCGTGGCGGTGGTCACGACGTCCGGGACGGCCGTGGCCAACCTCCACCCGGCCGTGCTCGAGGCGTCGCACGCCGGGGTCCCGCTGGTCGTGGTCTCGGCGGACCGGCCGCACGAGCTCCGCGGCACCGGCGCGAACCAGACGACGGTCCAGCCGGGCATCTTCGGGGGTGCCGTGCGGTTCGAGGTCGATGTTCCGGCCGCGGACTCCGTTCCGGTGGAGGGTGACTCGCGGGGTGCCTGCGTGGCGCACCACCGTGTGTCGCGCGCTGGCCGCGGCCGCGGGTCTTCCGGGGGGCGATGCCGGCCCGGTGCACGTCGACGTCGCCTTCCGTGAGCCGCTGGTCCCCGGTGCCGGCGAGCCCGCCCTCCCCGCCCACCTCGTCGGCCGGCCGGCCGGGGCGCCCTGGACCGAGGTGCTTCCCGCTGTCGCCACGGCACCCCCCGGGGGCATCGACGACGTCGAGCGCACCCTCGTCGTCGTCGGCGACGTCTCGTCGGTCGTCGGCCGGATGGCGGTGGCGTGGGCGGCGTCACGTGGGTACCCGGTCGTCGCCGAGCCGTTCGCGGGGCCCTCCGCCCGCGCGCGTGCCGTCCCGCACGGGCCGCTCCTGCTCTCCGCGACCGGATGGCTCGACGCGCACCTGCCCGAGCGCGTCGTCGTCGTGGGTCGCACCACCCTCGCCCGACCGGTCGCGGCGCTGCTGCGCCGACCGGGCCTGCGGGTCGAGGTCGTCACCGGCTCGTCGTCGTGGCCCGACCCGTCCCACGTGGTCTCGGCCGTGCACCCGTGGGCGGCGCTGGTCGGCGACCGGGGTGCCGAGCCCGTCGAGCGCACGGCCTGGGCGCAGGCGTGGGACGACGCCGGGCGCCGCCTCGCGGATGCCGTTGCCGCGCAGGGCTTCCCGTGGCCAAGCGGCCTCGCGGTGGCCGCCACGGTGCACGGCGCACTGCCCCCGGACGGCATCCTCGTCCTCGGGTCGTCCAACCCCGTCCGCGACCTCGACCTCGCGACGACCGGACGCGAGGGTGACCCCCACGTGGGCGTCCGCGTGGTCGCCAACCGCGGGCTCGCCGGCATCGACGGGGTGGTCTCGACGGCCGCGGGCGTCGCGCTGGGGCTCGGCCGTCCGACCCACGCGCTCGTCGGCGACCTCACCTTCCTCCACGACGCGAACGGGCTCCTCGTCGGCCCCCGCGAGCCGCGGCCCGACCTCACCCTCGTCGTCGTCAACGACGACGGAGGCGGCATCTTCGCCACCCTCGAACCCGGCGCGCCCGAGCGGGCCGCCTCCTTCGAGCGCGTCTTCGGCACCCCGACCGGCACCGACCTCGCCGCGCTCTGCGCGGCCCACGGCGTCGGGCACACGCTCGTCGACACCCGCGAGGCGCTCGCCGACGCGGTGGGTCGCACGCCGGACGGCATCCGCGTCGTCGAGGTGCGGGTCGAGCGCGCCACCCACCGGCAGGCGCACGCCGACCTGCGGGCCCTCGCGGCCCGGACCCTCGACGGCTGACGGGCGCCCGGGCCCGGCCCGCCCCGGCCCGGTCCGTGTCGAGGGTCACCCGGGGGCGATTTCCCGGCGGCAGGCGGCGGTTGCGAGAATCACGGCGTGCCCCAGACCCCCACCCGCACCGACGTCCTCGTCGTCGGTGCCGGCCCCGCCGGAGCGGCCGCCGCCGCCTGGGCGGCCCGCGCCGGCCGCGACGTCGTCCTCGCCGACGCCGCCACCTTCCCCCGCGACAAGACCTGCGGCGACGGGCTGACGCCCCGAGCGGTGGCCGAGCTCGACCGGCTCGGCCTCGGCGAGTGGGTGCGCGGGCACGTCGTCAACCGGGGCCTGCGGGCGCACGGCTTCGGGCAGACCCTCCACCTGCCGTGGCCCGGGGGCACGCTGCCCGACCACGGGTCGGCCGTCCCGCGCACCGCCCTCGACGCCGGCATCCGTGCCGAGGCGCTGGCCTCGGGGGCGACGGGGGTCGAGGGCGCCAAGGCGGTGGACGCGACCCTCGAGGGGGGCCGGGTCCGCTCGGTGACCTTCCGGCGCGACGACGGCAGCACGCACGACATCGCCTGCGAGCGGCTCGTCGTCGCCGACGGCGTGCGGTCGGGCCTGGGCAAGGTGCTCGGCCGCGAGTGGCACAAGGACACGGTGTACGCCGTGGCGGGCCGGTGCTACGTCGACTCCGACCGCTCCGACGACCCGTGGATCAGCAGCCACCTCGAGCTGCGGGACGAGTCCGGCGAGGCCATCCCGGGCTACGGCTGGATCTTCCCCCTCGGCGGCGGCCAGGTGAACGTCGGCGTCGGCACGCTGGCCACGACGCGGCGCCCGGCGAGCGTGGCCATCAAGCCGCTGATGCGCCACTACACCGACGAGCGCCGCGCCGACTTCGGCCTCCACGGCGAGCAGCGGCTGCCGACGAGCGCGCTGCTGCCGATGGGCGGCGCGGTGAGCGGCGTCGCCGGGGCGAACTGGGCGCTGGTCGGCGACGCCGCCGCGTGCGTCAACCCGCTCAACGGCGAGGGCATCGACTACGGCCTCGAGACCGGCCGGCTCGTCGTCGACCACCTCGACGACGACCTCTCGCGCGTGTGGCCCGCCCTGCTCGCGCGACCACTACGGCGAGGCGTTCTCCATCGCGCGGCGCCTCGCCGGCGTCTTCACCGTCCCGCGGACGCTCGCCGCGCTCGGTCCGGCCGGGATGCGCAGCGAGTGGCTGATGACCCTCGCGCTGCGCTGGATGGGCAACCTCGTCACCGACGAGGACCGCGACCGCTCGGCCCGCGTCTGGCGATGGGCCGGCCGCCGCTCGGTGGCGCTCGACGCCCGCCCGCCCTTCACCTGACCGGGAGGCTCCCTCAGGGGGCGTCGGCGGTGAGGGCGTCGCGCATCGGCACGAGCTTGGCCGAGGACTCGGCGAGCTCGTCGGCGGGGTCGGAGCCGGCGACGATCCCGCAGCCGGCGAACAGCCGCATCCGCGAGGGGTCCTCGGGGTCGACGGCGCCGCAGCGCAGGGCGATGCCCCACTCGCCGTCGCCGTCCGCGTCGATCCAGCCGACCGGGCCCGCGTACCGGCCCCGGTCCATGTGCTCGAGCTCGCCGATCACCGTGTCGGCCGTCGCCCGGGGGGTTCCGCACACGGCGGCCGACGGGTGGAGCGAGGCGGCGAGGGTGAGCGACGAGGTGTCGTCGACGAGGACGCCGGCGACGTCGGTGGCCAGGTGCATGACGTTGGAGAGGTGGAGGACGAACGGCGTCTCGGGCACGTTCATCGACGAGCAGTGCGGCGCCAGGGCGTCGGCCACCGAGCGCACCGCGTACTCGTGCTCCTCGAGGTCCTTGCTCGAGCGGGCCAGCGACGCGGCGAGGGCGAGGTCGTGCGCGTCGTCGCCGGTCGGTCGGATCGTGCCCGCGAGCACCCGCGAGGTGACGAGCCCCTTCTCCCTGCGGACGAGGAGCTCCGGCGTCGCCCCGACGAGGCCGTCGACGGCGAAGACCCACGTCGTCTCGTACTGCTCGGCCAGCCGGCGGAGCAGCCAGCGGACGTCGAGCGGCTCGTGCGCCGACACCTCGAGGTCGCGGGCGAGCACCACCTTGTCGAGCGCGCCGGCGGTGATCCGCTCGACCGCGGTGGCCACCGCCGCCGACCACAGCGCCGGATCCAGTGCCCCGTCGGCGAAGGCGACGTCGACCGGCCGCGCGGGAGCCGGCTGCACCGTCACCTCGGCCCCGGGAGGAACCGCCGGCAGCGCCGGGTCGGCGCTCACCGTGGTGAGCCAGGCCCGCCCGCCGCGACGGCCGACGACGACCTCGGGGACGACGAGGGTGCCCCCGGCCGGCGACCCGGCCGCGTAGGACACCGACCCGAACGCCACCGGGCCGGTGCCGGGCAGGTCGACCTCGTCACGGACCACGGCCGAGCCGACGAGCCCGCGCCACCACTGCTCGAGCTCGGCGAAGCGCTCCTCGCCGGTGGCGACCCGGGAGGCGGCCCGGCCCCACCCGACGATCCCCTCGCCCCGGCGCACCCACGAGCACGGCGCGGTGGCCGGGCCGGGGGGCAGCACGGCGAGCAGGTCGGCGGCGAGCGCCGGGTCGAGGGGCACGGTGCGGGCCACGAGCGGGGCCGCCGCGGCGGGGTGGGCCGGCCGGCCCGCGGGGAGCGAGGTCATCAGGGCAGAACGATACGGGCGGGTGCGCCCGACCCCGCCACCGGTGGGAGGATGGCCCGCATGTCCCGTGCCTCCCTCGAGAAGGACCCCCACGACGTCGCCGCGATGTTCGACGACGTCGCGACGCGCTACGACGTGACCAACGACGTGCTCTCCCTCGGCCAGGACCGGCTGTGGCGCCGGGCCGTCGTCGCGGCGTGCGACGCCCGCCCGGGCCAGCGCGTCCTCGACATCGCGGCCGGCACGGGCACGAGCAGCGAGCCGTTCGCCGACTCCGGGGTCGACGTCGTCCCCGCCGACTTCTCCCTCGGGATGCTGCGCGTCGGCCACCGCCGCCGCTCCGACCTCGCCTTCACCGCGGCCGACGCGATGCACCTGCCGTTCGCCGACGACTCCTTCGACGTCGTGACGATGAGCTTCGGGCTGCGCAACGTCACCGACCCCGCCGCCGCCCTGCGCGAGTTCCTCCGCGTCACCCGCCCGGGCGGCCGGCTCGTCGTCTGCGAGTTCAGCACCCCGACCAACCGTGCCTTCCGCACCGTCTACACCAACTACCTCATGCGCGCGCTGCCTCCGGTGGCCCGCTCGGTGAGCTCGAACCCCGAGTCCTACGTCTACCTCGCCGAGTCGATCCGGGCCTGGCCCGACCAGCGTGCCCTCGCGGCCGAGCTCGCCGCGGCCGGCTGGGACGCGGTGCGGTGGCGCGACCTCAGCGGGGGAGTCGTCGCCCTCCACCGCGCGACGAAGCCGACCGTCGAGGGTTAGGCCCCCCTCAGTGCAGGGGCTCGCGGACGCGGCCTAGACTGCCGACGTTCGTGAAGCCGTTCACAAGCAGCCGAGGACCCGTGACCACCACGCCGCGCGCGCAGCACTGCGCCGAGACCGGGGGCGAGACGCCCCTGGGTGCGCTGCACGTCAGGGCCCCTAGGATGGCTGGGACGCCGCACGCGGCCCCGGCGCCCGTCGACCACCCGACGCACCCGAGCAGCGAAAGGGGAGTTCGCCCGCGATGAGCAACCCCTACGTCCCCCTCCTCATCCTCCTGGCCCTCGGCTTCGGCTTCGCGGCCCTCTCGGTGGGGACGAGCCTGGTCGTCGGCCCGAAGCGCTACAACCGGGCCAAGGCCGAGGCCTACGAGTGCGGCATCCAGCCCACCCCCCGCGCGCAGGGCGGCGGGCGCGTGCCGATCAAGTACTTCCTCACCGCGATGCTCTTCATCATCTTCGACATCGAGTCGGTGTTCCTCTACCCCTTCGCGGTCGCCTTCGACCAGCTCGGCCTGTTCGCCCTCGTCGAGATGGTGCTGTTCATCATCACCGTGTTCGTCGCCTACGCCTACGTCTGGAAGCGAGGCGGCCTCGAGTGGGACTGAGCACCGACCGCACATCCGCCACGACCGCCGAGGAGGCGTGATGGGACTCGAGGAGAAGCTGCCCGCAGGGTTCGTCCTCACGACGTTGGAGAGCGTCGTCGGCTACATGCGCAAGGCCTCGATCTGGCCCGCGACCTTCGGGCTCGCCTGCTGCGCGATCGAGATGATGGCCGTCGGCACGCCCGACTACGACATCGCCCGGTTCGGGATGGAGCGCTTCTCGGCCACGCCGCGCCAGGCCGACCTGATGATCGTCGCCGGCCGGGTGAGCCAGAAGATGGCCCCCGTCGTGCGCCAGGTCTACGACCAGATGCCCAACCCCAAGTGGGTCATCTCGATGGGCGTGTGCGCGAGCTCGGGCGGGATGTTCAACAACTACGCCATCGTCCAGGGCGTCGACCACATCATCCCGGTCGACGTCTACCTGCCCGGCTGCCCGCCGCGGCCGGAGATGCTGCTCAACGCGATCATCGAGCTCCACGAGCAGATCCAGGGCAGCAAGCTCGGGGTCAACCGGGTCGCCGCCGCCCGCGCCGCCGAGGCGGCCGCGCTGCGGGCCACCCCGACCTCGCAGATGGCCCCCACCCACGACCACCTCGCGCACCTCGCGGCGCCGGCCGGGAAGAACCTCCTCGGATGAGCGACGACACCACGGACGACCCGAAGCACCTCGAGAGCGGCGAGGGGGCACCGGTCCCCGACAAGGAGGTCGACAGCCCGCAGACGCGCACCGACGACGACCCCGACTCGGTCGACACGGCCCAGCACACCGGTGGCGGGCGGGTCGTCGAGCTCTCCGCCGAGGACGCCGAGCCCGTGCA
This sequence comes from uncultured Actinomycetota bacterium, assembly GCA_963752445.1. Taxonomy (GTDB): domain Bacteria; phylum Actinomycetota; class Actinomycetes; order Actinomycetales; family Dermatophilaceae; genus Phycicoccus. Next base: position 240,943 of record CAVVYI010000028.1, read on the forward strand.
GATCGGTGAGCGGCGCGGGATGTTCGGCGCGACCCGCGGCCAGGACACCTCCGGCTACGGCGGCCTGCTCACCCCGACGCTGCTCCCGGGGGCGAGCCCGCGGCCGTACGGCGGGGTCTTCGACGAGGTCGCCGACCTCCTCGGCACGGCCCTGGCGGACGGCACGGGCATCGACGCGGCCGTCGAGAAGGTCGTCGTCGACCGGGGCGAGATGACCCTCTTCGTCCGGCGCGAGCACCTCCTCGAGGTCGCCCGGGCGCTGCGCGACCACCCCGGCCTGCGCTTCGAGATGTGCATGGGCGTCTCGGGCGTGCACTACCCCGGCGAGGTCGGCCGCGAGCTGCACGCCGTCTACCCCCTGCTCTCGATCACCCACGGGAGCCGCCGGCTCCGGCTCGAGGTCGCCTGCCCCGACGCCGACCCGCACATCCCCTCGGTCGTCGAGGTCTGGCCGGGCAACGACTGGCACGAGCGCGAGACCTGGGACATGTTCGGCATCGAGTTCGACGGCCACCCGTCCCTCACCCGCATCCTCATGCCCGACGACTGGCCGGGCCACCCCCAGCGCAAGGACTACCCGCTCGGCGGCATCCCCGTCGAGTACAAGGGTGGCGTGGTCCCGCCGCCCGACGAGCGGAGGGCGTACAGCTGATGACGACCCACGACCAGGACACGATCTACGACGACTCGGCCCCGAGCCCCGGCCTCGACCCGGCCCTGCCGGGCGCCGACCCGTACGGCGCGAGCGTCGACGACGACACCGAGGGCGCGCGCGTCTTCACCGTCTCCGGCGGCGACTGGAACGACCTCGTCGACGAGGCCACCGCGCTGCACGAGGAGCGGATCGTCGTCAACATGGGCCCGCAGCACCCGTCGACGCACGGCGTGCTCCGGCTCATCCTCGAGCTCGACGGCGAGACGGTCACCGAGGCCCGCGCGGGCATCGGCTACCTGCACACCGGCATCGAGAAGAACATGGAGTTCCGCACCTGGACCCAGGGCGTGACGTTCTGCACCCGCATGGACTACCTCACCCCGATGTTCCAGGAGACGGCCTACTGCCTGTCCATCGAGCGGCTGCTCGGCATCGAGGACCGCATCCCGGAGCGCGCCTCGGTCATCCGCGTGATGATGATGGAGCTCACCCGGATCAGCTCGCACCTCATCGCCCTCGGCACCGGCGGCATGGAGATGGGCGCGACGACGGTGATGACCGTCGGCTTCCGCGAGCGCGAGCGCATCCTGCGGGTCTTCGAGGCCATCACCGGGCTGCGGATGAACAACGCCTACATCCGCCCCGGCGGGGTGTCCCAGGACGTGCCGCACGGCGCCGTCGACATGATCCGCGGCGTCATCTCCGAGCTGCGCACCGGCCTCGGCGAGCTCGAGAAGCTGCTCGTCGAGAACCCGCTGCTCAAGGGCCGCACCGTCGGCGTCGGCTACCTCGACCTCACCGGCTGCATCGCCCTCGGGGTCACCGGCCCCGTGCTGCGCGCCACCGGCCTGCCGCACGACCTGCGCAAGTCGGCGCCGTACTGCGGCTACGAGACCTACGACTTCGACGTGATGACCCGCACCGGCTGCGACGCCTACGACCGCCTCCGCATCCGCATCGACGAGATGTACGAGTCGCTGCGGATCGTCGAGCAGTGCCTCGAGCGCCTCCAGCGCACCGAGGGCCAGCCCGTCATGGTCGAGGACAAGAAGATCGCCTGGCCGGCCCAGCTGGCCATCGGCGGCGACGGCCAGGGCAACAGCCTCGACCACATCCGCGAGATCATGGGCACCTCGATGGAGGCGCTGATCCACCACTTCAAGCTCGTCACCGAGGGCTTCCGGGTCCCCCCGGGGCAGGCCTACGTGCCCGTCGAGTCCGCGAAGGGCGAGCTGGGCTGCCACGCCGTCTCCGACGGTGGCACCCGTCCGTACCGGGCGCACTTCCGCGACCCGAGCTTCAACAACCTCCAGGCCACGGCCGCGATGTGCGAGGGCTCGCAGGTCGCCGACGTCATCGTCGCCGTCGCCTCCATCGACCCCGTCATGGGAGGTGTCGACCGCTGATGGCCGGTGACTTCGGTCTGCAGTCCGCTTCCGGGCACCTCACGGTGCCCGGGGAGTCCAAGGAGCCCTACCCCGCCGACGTCGAGGCGCAGTTCCGCGCCGACGCCGCGGTGGTCATCGCGCGCTACCCGCAGAAGCGCTCGGCCCTGCTCCCGCTGCTCCACCTCGTCCAGTCCGTCGACGGCTACGTCACCGGTCGCGGCATCGACCTGTGCGCCGAGCTCCTCGACCTCAGCACGGCCGAGGTCAGCGGGGTCGCGACGTTCTACACCCAGTACAAGCGCCACCCCAACGGCCGGTACACCGTGGGCGTCTGCACGAACACGCTGTGCGCGGTGATGGGCGGTGACGAGATCTGGGACACCGTGTCCGAGCACCTCGGCATCGGCCACGACGAGACGACCGACGACGGCATGGTCACCCTCGAGCGCATCGAGTGCAACGCGGCGTGCGACTACGCCCCCGTCGTCATGGCCAACTGGGAGTTCTTCGACAACCAGACGCCGGCCTCGACCACCGCGCTCGTCGACGACCTGCGCGCGGGCACGCCGGTCCGCCCCACCCGGGGCCCCAGCCGGGTCTGCACGTTCAAGGAGGTCAGCCGCACCCTCGCGGGCTTCGGCGACGGCCTCGCCGACGAGGGCGTCGGCGCCGGCCCCGCCTCGCTCGTCGGGCTCGAGATCGCCAAGCGCAACGGCTGGACCGCCCCCGAGGGCGACGGGTCCCGCAGCGGCGGGTCGACCCCCGAGAAGGACGCGCCGGGCAGCACCGAGGTCACGCCCGCCCACGACGAGGCGAAGGCCGACAAGGCCGAGCCGGCCGCCGACCGCGACGAGACCGACGACACCCCGGGCGAGAAGCACGAGGGTGACGCGGCCGACGAGGCGACGCCGAAGTCCTCGACGCAAGGTCGACGAAGAAGGCGACGAAGGACGAGCAGCCGGACGAGCCCGCCGGCCCTCCGGTGGTCTCCACCGGCGACGGCGTGAGCGGCGTGGCCCGCCGGGCCGGCGCCCCCGCCGACGACGTCGACATCGCCCCGGCGCAGGACGCCGACCTCGACGACCCGCAGGACCGGGCGGCCAACGTGTCCGCCCAGAGCGCGTCGGTCCCCCCGGGCCACGACGCGTCCCCGTCGGCGACGCTCTTCGACACCGCCGACGACGACACCGCCGACGACACCGACGACACCCGTGACGGGAAGGGCGAGTGATGACGACGCTGACGCCGATCCTCAGCCGCGACTGGGACCACCCTCGCTCGTGGACCCTCGACACCTACCGTGACGGCGGGGGGTACCGCGCCCTCGACAAGGCGCTCGGCCTCGAGGCCGCCGACGTCCTCACGATGGTCAAGGACTCCTCGCTGCGCGGCCGCGGCGGCGCCGGGTTCCCCACCGGCATGAAGTGGTCGTTCATGGCCCCGCCGGACGGCGGCCCCCGCTACCTCGTCGTCAACGCCGACGAGTCCGAGCCGGGCACGTGCAAGGACATCCCGCTGATGATGGCCAACCCGCACGTCCTCATCGAGGGCGTCGCCATCTCCTCGTACGCCATCGGCTGCGAGCACGCCTTCATCTACCTGCGCGGCGAGGTCGTCCACGTCTACCGCCGCCTGATGAACGCCGTCGAGGAGGCCTACGCCGCAGGGCTGCTCGGCCAGGACATCAACGGCACCGGCGTCAACGTCGACATCACCGTGCACGCCGGCGCCGGCGCCTACATCTGCGGCGAGGAGACCGCGCTCCTCGACAGCCTCGAGGGCCGCCGCGGCCAGCCCCGCAGCAAGCCGCCGTTCCCCGGCGCCGCCGGCCTCTACGCCCGGCCGACCTCGGTGAACAACGTCGAGTCCATCGCCTCGGTCCCCGGCATCGTCCTCGAGGGCGTCGACTGGTTCACCGGCATGGGCACCGAGAAGTCGGCCGGCTTCGGCATCTTCAGCCTCTCCGGGCACGTGAAGAACCCGGGCCAGTTCGAGGCGCCGCTCGGCATCACGATGCGCGAGCTCGTCGACCTCGCCGGCGGCATGCGCGACCCCGACAAGGAGCTGAAGTTCTGGACCCCCGGCGGGTCCTCGACGCCCCTGTTCACCGCCGAGCACCTCGACGTCCCGCTCGACTTCGAGTCGGTCGCCGCGGCCGGGTCGATGCTCGGCACCCGGGCCCTCCAGGTGTTCGACGAGACCGTCTGCGTCGTGCGCGCCGTCGACCGCTGGACCGACTTCTACCGGCACGAGTCGTGCGGCAAGTGCACGCCCTGCCGCGAGGGCACGTGGTGGCTCAAGCAGATCCTCGGCCGGCTCGAGCACGGGCAGGGCTCCGAGGAGGACCTCGACAAGCTCCTCGACATCTGCGACAACATCCTCGGCCGCAGCTTCTGCGCCCTCGGTGACGGCGCGACGAGCCCGATCACGAGCTCGATCCAGTACTTCCGCGACGAGTACGTCGCGCACCTGACCCACGGCGGCTGCCCGTTCGACCCGGCCGCCGCCACCGTCTGGGCCAAGGACGGCAACGCGAAGGAGACCGTCTCCGCATGACTGCCACGCCCGAGACCCAGGCCCCGGTCGAGCTCGTCGCGCTGACCATCGACGGCCTCGAGGTGTCCGTGCCCAAGGGCACGCTCATCATCCGCGCCGCCGAGACCGCCGGGATCGACATCCCGCGGTTCTGCGACCACCCCGGCCTCGACCCGGTCGGCGCCTGCCGCCAGTGCCTCGTCGAGGTCTGGATGCCGGGGCGCCCGGGGCCCGACGGCACCCCCGGCGAGCCGACCCAGATGCAGGGGCCCCCCGGCCGGATGAAGCCGCAGGCCTCGTGCACGATGACCGTCGCCCCCGGCATGGTCGTCAAGACGCAGTACACGTCCGAGGGCGCCGACAAGGCGCAGAAGGGCGTCATGGAGCTGCTGCTCATCAACCACCCCCTCGACTGCCCGGTCTGCGACAAGGGCGGCGAGTGCCCGCTGCAGAACCAGGCGATGAGCAACGGGCGCAGCACCTCGCGCTTCGAGGACGTCAAGCGCACCTACCCCAAGCCGATCAACATCAGCAGCCAGGTCCTCCTCGACCGCGAGCGCTGCGTGCTGTGCGCGCGCTGCACCCGGTTCTCCGACCAGGTCGCCGGCGACCCGTTCATCGCCCTCGTCGAGCGCGGGGCGCTGCAGCAGGTCGGCATCTACGAGGAGAAGCCGTTCGAGAGCTACTTCTCCGGCAACACCGTCCAGATCTGCCCGGTCGGCGCCCTCACCGGGGCGGCCTACCGCTTCCGCTCCCGCCCCTTCGACCTCGTGTCGACCCCGAGCGTGTGCGAGCACTGCGCGAGCGGCTGCTCGCAGCGCACCGACCACCGCCGGGGCACCGTGCTGCGCCGGATGGCCCAGGCCGACCCGGCGGTCAACGAGGAGTGGAACTGCGACAAGGGCCGCTGGGCCTTCGCGTACACCGGGGTCGGCGACCGGGTCGAGTACCCGATGGTCCGCGGTGACGACGGCGAGCTCCGGGTCGCGTCGTGGCGCGAGGCGCTCGAGCGGGCCGCCACCGGCCTGCGCGCCGCGGACGCCGCCGGCGTGCTCGTCGGCGGCCGGGTCAGCTCCGAGGACGCCTACGCCTACGGCAAGTTCGCCCGCGCCGTCCTCGGCACCAACGACGTCGACTTCCGGGCCCGCCCGCACTCCGCCGAGGAGGCCGACTTCCTCGCCTCCACCGTCGTCGGCACGGGTCCGGGCTCCGGCGCGGTCACGTACGCCGACCTCGAGGCCGCCTCGAGCGTCGTCCTCGTCGGCCTCGAGCCCGAGGACGAGTCGCCGATCGTCTTCCTGCGGCTGCGCAAGGCGTACCGCCGCAGCAAGACCCGCGTCTTCGCCGTGTCCCCGGTGGCCAGCCGCGGCCTGGCCAAGATGGGCGGGACGCTCATCCCCACCGCGCCCGGCACCGAGCCCGAGGTGCTGCGGGCCGTCGGCAGCGGCTCGGGCTCCGACGTCGTCGCCGAGGCCGCCGAGGCCCTGCGGGCGGGCGGCATCCTCCTCGTCGGTGAGCGGCTCGCGATGGTGCCCGGTGCCCTGAGCGCCGTCGCCGCCCTCGCCGAGTCCACCGGTGCGCGCCTCGCGTGGGTGCCGCGCCGGGCGGGCGAGCGCGGGGCCCTCGAGGCCGGCGCGCTGCCCACCCTGCTGCCCGGTGGCCGCCCGGCCGCCGACGCCGCCGCCCGCGCCGAGGTCGCCGCGGCCTGGCAGGTCGCCTCCCTCCCCGAGGCGCCGGGCCGCGACACCGCCGCGATCGTCGAGGCCGCCGCGACCGGGGCCCTCGGCGCGCTCGTCGTCGGCGGGGTCGACCCGGCCGACCTCGGCGTCGCCGGGGCGGCCGCGGCCCTCGCGGCCCCGTTCGTCGTCTCCCTCGAGATCCGCCGCTCGGCGGTCACCGAGGTGGCCGACGTCGTGCTCCCCGTCGCGGCGCACGCCGAGAAGGGCGGCACCTTCGTCGACTGGGAGGGCCGGGTCCGCGCCTTCGAGGCCGCCCTCGACACCTCCTACGTCAGCGACTACCGCGCCCTGGACATGCTCGCCGACGAGATGGGCGAGTTCCTCGGCACCCGCACGCTGCGCGAGGTGCGCGCGGAGATGCAGCAGCTCGGCCCGTGGGCCGGGGCCCGCCCGGCCGTCCCGGCCACCGAGCCGGGCGAGGTGCCCGAGCTCGCCGACGGCACGCTCGTCCTCGCGACGTGGCGCCACCTGCTCGACCGCGGCAGCCTCCAGGACGGCGAGCCCTTCCTCGCGGGCACCGCCCCGGCACCGGTCGCCCGCATCTCCGGCCCCACGGCGTCCGCGCTCGGGGTCGCCGACGGCGACCGGCTCACCGTCCGAGCGGCGGAGACCACGGTCACGGCTCCGGTGGTGGTCAGCGAGATGGCCGACCACGTCGTCTGGCTCCCCACGAACTCGCAGGGCTGTGACCTGCGGGCGACCCTCGCGGGCGCACCCGGTGCGCTCGTCACCGTCACCAAGGAGGGTGCCCTGTGAGCGCCGCCACCGCCCTGCCCCAGCTCGTCGGCCTCGTCACCGAGGGCACCGACAACCCGACGGCCGACTTCACCGACACCCCGCTGTGGCTGAGCCTGGTCAAGGCGCTCATCGTCTTCGTCTACCTGCTCGTCTCGACCCTGCTCGTCATCTGGTTCGAGCGCCGCGTCATCGGCCGGATGCAGCAGCGCCCGGGGCCGAACCGCAACGGACCGTTCGGCCTGCTGCAGACCCTCGCCGACGGCATGAAGTCGATGCTCAAGGAGGACGTGCGCCCCAAGGCCGCCGACGCCTTCGTCTTCACCCTCGCGCCGCTCATCACGGCGACGATGTGCTTCGTGTCGTTCGCGATCATGCCGCTGGCCGGCGAGGTGTCGATGTTCGGCCACACCACGCCGTTCCAGCTCACCGACACCCCGGTGGCCGTGCTCATCGTCCTCGCGGTCGCGGGGGTGGGCATCTACGGCGTCGTCCTCGCCGGCTGGTCGTCGGGCTCGACGTACCCGCTCATGGGCGGGCTGCGCTCCTCGGCCCAGATGATCTCCTACGAGATCGCGATGGGCCTCTCGCTCGTCGCGGTGTTCCTCTACGCCGGGTCGATGTCGACCTCGCAGATCGTCGCCGCCCAGCACGGCCTGTGGTTCGTCGTCCCCGCCTTCTTCAGCTTCTTCGTCTACGTCATCACGATGGTCGGCGAGACCAACCGGCTCCCGTTCGACCTCGCCGAGGGCGAGGGCGAGCTCACCGGTGGCTTCCACACCGAGTACGGCTCGATGCGCTTCGCGATGTTCTTCCTCGGCGAGTACATCAACATGTTCACCGTCGCCGCGCTGGCCACGACGATGTTCCTCGGCGGGCCGTCGGCGCCCCCCGGCATCGCCGCCATCAACAGCGGGATGTTCGACCAGGGCTGGTGGGGCCTGCTGTGGTTCACCGCGAAGCTGTGGGCCTTCATGTTCGTCTTCGTCTGGCTGCGCGGCTCGCTGCCCCGGGTGCGCTACGACCAGTTCATGCGCTTCGGCTGGAAGTTCCTCATCCCGTCGACGCTCGGCTGGGTCGTCCTCGTCGCGTTCTTCCGCGCGGGCCAGAACGGCTGGCTCGGTGACGGCGTCGTCATCGCCGGCCGCAGCTTCCCGGTCGTCTCGCTCGCCCTCGTCGGCGTCATCGCCGTCGCCGCGCTCATCGGCGGCTGGCTGTGGGACAGCCGGGCCGAGCGCCGCGAGGCCGCCGCGCACCCGCGGGTGCCCGACGAGATCGACCCCTACGCCGGCGGCCACCCCGTGCCACCCATGCCGGGCCAGCGGCTGCGCGAGCCGTCGCTCGCCGCCCCCGCCCTGACCTCGGGACCCGAGACCAAGGAGGCCACCCGTGCCTGACGAGCAGAGGAAGTCCGGCTTCCTCTCCGACCTGTTCGCCCCCGTCGCCGGGTTCGGCGTCACCTTCTCGACGATGTTCCGCAAGGTCGTCACCGAGGAGTACCCGGAGGAGAAGCGCCCGACCCAGCCGCGCTTCCACGGCCGGCACCAGCTGAACCGCCACCCCGACGGGCTCGAGAAGTGCGTCGGCTGCGAGCTGTGCGCCTGGGCCTGCCCGGCCGACGCGATCCTCGTCGAGGGCGCCGACAACGACGACACCGAGGGCGGGGCCGGCCGGTTCAGCCCGGGGGAGCGCTACGGCCGCGTCTACCAGATCAACTACCTGCGGTGCATCTTCTGCGGGCTGTGCATCGAGGCCTGCCCGACCCGCGCCCTGACGATGACCAACGAGTACGAGCTCGCCGACGACAACCGCGCCGACCTGATCTTCACCAAGGACCAGCTGCTGGCGCCGCTCCAGCCCGGCATGCTCCGACCGCCGTTCCCGATGGCCGAGGGCCTCGAGGAGCGCGACTACTACCTCGGCAAGGTCACCGAGGCCACCGACGCCCAGCGCGAGCTCGTCGCGGCCCGGACCCGCCCCGACGACGACGACGCGGAGGTGACCTCGTGACCGGCACCGGCGAAGAGGTGATGTTCTGGATCCTCGGCCCGCTCGCCGTCGTCGGCGCGCTCGGCCTGGTCTTCGCCCGCAAGGCCGTCCACGCGGCCCTCGGCATGGCGATGGTGATGATCATCCTCGGCGTCTTCTACATCGCCCAGGACGCCGACTTCCTCGGGGTCATCCAGATCTTCGTCTACACCGGCGCCGTGATGATGCTCTTCCTCTTCGTGCTCATGCTCGTCGGGGTCGACTCCAGCGACAGCCTCGTCGAGACCCTCACCGGGCAGCGCTGGGCCACGGTGCTGCTCGCCCTCGGCCTCGGCGGCCTGCTCGGCTTCTCCGTCGGCCGGGTCGCCTGGGGCGTCCCGGCCGGGCTCGGCCCGGTCAACGCCCAGACCGGCAACGTCTCCGGGCGTCGCCCAGCTGATCTTCGGCCGCTACGTGTGGGTCTTCGAGATCACCAGCGCCCTGCTCATCACCGCCGCCCTCGGCGCGATGGTGCTCGCCCACCGCGAGCGGCTCGGCCAGGGTCCGGACCAGAAGGAGTGGAGCCGGCGCCGCTTCCAGGACGGACAGAACCTCGCCGGGCTGCCCGCCCCGGGCGTCTACGCGCGGCACAACGCCGTCGACACCCCGGCGCTGCTGCCCGGACGGCACGCCGTCCGAGCTGTCGGTCTCGCGGGTGCTCACCGCCCGCGAGCAGAACCTCTCGCCCACGCCGTACACCGAGGGCGAGCGCGAGCTCGAGCGCGACGTGAGCGAAGGGAGCGAGCGATGAGCCTGGTCAACTACGTCTACCTGGCGACGATCCTCTTCGTCATCGGTGGGGCCGTCGTCCTCACCCGGCGCAACGCGATCATCGTCTTCATGGGCGTCGAGCTGATGCTCAACGCCGCCAACCTCGTCTTCGTGACCTTCGCCCGGATGCACGGCACGCTCGACGGCCAGGTCATCGCCCTCTTCGTCATGGTCGTCGCGGCCGCCGAGGTCGTCGTCGGCCTCGCGATCATCATGGCGATCTTCCGGTCCCGCCGCTCGGCCTCGGTCGACGACGCGAACCTGCTGAAGCTGTAAGGAGCACCCGTGCACTCACTGATCACCGAGGGCGACGCGATGACCGCGAGCGCCGCGACCGGCGCCGCGTCGGTCGCGTGGCTGCTCGTCGCGCTGCCCCTCCTCGGTGCGGCCGTCCTCCTCCTCGGCGGGCGGCGCACCGACAAGGTCGGCCCGGCGCTGGCCACCGGGCTGTCGTGGGCCAGCTTCGGGGTGGGCGTCGTCGTCCTCGTGCAGCTGCTGGGCTCCGCCGGTGCCGACCGGGCCCACCACCTGACCCTGTGGAGCTGGATCCCGGCGGGCTCCTTCGACCTCAACATCGGGCTGCTCGTCGACCCCCTGTCGATGGCCTTCGTCATGCTCATCACCTTCGTCGGGTCGCTCATCCACGTGTACTCGCTCGGGTACATGGAGCACGACCCCGACAAGCGGCGCTTCTTCGCCTACCTCAACCTCTTCGTCGCGGCGATGCTCCTGCTCGTCCTCTCCGACAGCTACCTGCTGCTGTTCGTCGGCTGGGAGGGGGTCGGCCTGGCGTCGTACCTGCTCATCGGCTTCTGGAACTGGAACCCGGCGTACGCGACGGCGGCCAACAAGGCGTTCTTCGTCAACCGGGTCGGCGACCTCGGCCTCTCCATCGCGATCATGACGATGTTCGTCAGCTTCGGCGGCGTCGACTACCAGACGGTGAACCAGGCCGTCGGCGGCGCGAACCAGTCGACGCTGACGGCCATCGGGCTGCTCCTGCTCGTCGGGGCCTGCGGCAAGTCGGCCCAGTTCCCGCTCCAGTCCTGGCTCGGCGACGCCATGGCCGGCCCGACCCCGGTGTCGGCGCTCATCCACGCGGCGACCATGGTCACCGCCGGCGTCTACCTCGTCGTCCGCTCGCACGTCATCTTCGACGCCGCCCCCGACGCCGCCCTCGCGGTCGCGCTCGTCGGCGCGGTGACGCTGCTCTTCGGTGCCGTCGTCGGCTGTGCCAAGGACGACATCAAGAAGGCCCTCGCCGCCTCGACGATGAGCCAGATCGGCTACATGATGCTCGCCGCCGGCCTCGGCCCGGTCGGCTACGCGTTCGCGATCTTCCACCTGCTGACCCACGGCTTCTTCAAGGCCGGGATGTTCCTCGGCGCCGGCTCGGTGATGCACGGCATGGACGACCAGGTGAACATGCGCCGCTTCGGCGGGCTGTCGGGCGCCATGAAGATCACCTGGGCCACCTTCGGCCTCGGCTGGCTGGCCATCCTCGGGGTGCCGCCCTTCTCCGGCTTCTGGTCCAAGGACAAGATCATCGAGGCCGCGTTCGTCGGCGAGGGCTGGAAGCCGTGGGTGCTCGGCGGTGCCGCGCTCGTCGGCGCCGGCATCACCGCGTTCTACATGTCGCGCCTGTTCTTCATGACCTTCCAGGGCGAGAAGCGCTGGACCGACGAGGTCCACCCGCACGAGTCGCCGAAGATCATGACCGTCCCGATGATGGTGCTCGCCGCCGGCTCGGCCTTCCTCGGCCTGGCCCTGGCCTGGCCGTTCGCCAGCGAGGCCCCGATCGTCTCCTGGCTCTCGCCCGTCGTCGGCGAGCACACCGAGGGCGAGCCGGTCCTCGCGGTGCCGCTGCTCATGACGCTCACCCTCGTGTTCGTCGCCATCGGCATCGGGCTGGCCTGGCGCCAGTACTGGCAGGCCGACGTGCCGGAGGTCGCGCCGCGCGCCTCGGTGCTCACCCGCGCGGCCCGGGTCGACCTCTACCAGGACGCCGTCAACGAGGGCCTGTTCATGCGGCCCGGGGTCCACCTGACCCGCTCGCTCGTCTTCGCCGACGCCCGGGGGGTCGACGGTGCCACCGGCGGCCTCGCCGCCCTCGTCGGCGGGTTCTCCTCGAGGCTGCGTCGCCTCCAGACCGGCTACGCCCGGTCGTACGCCCTGACGATGCTCACCGGTGTCGTCGCCGTCCTCGGTGCTCTGTGGGTGATCCAGTGAACTCCCTGCCCCTGCTCACGCTGATGATGGTCGTGCCGGTGCTCGGCGCGGCGGTCGTCGCCGCGCTCCCCGAGGGGTCGGTCCGCCTCGCCCGCCCGGTGGCGCTCGGCGCCTCGCTCGTGACGCTCGCCCTCGGCATCGCCGGGTGGGTCGCGTACGACACCGGCTCGTCGGCGATGTTCCAGCTCACCGAGACGCACTCGTGGATCCCGCAGTTCGGCGTCTCCTACGCGCTCGGCGTCGACGGCATCGCGCTGGCCCTCATCGTCATGGCCGTCATCCTCACGCCGGTCTGCCTGCTCGCCGCGTGGAACGACGTCGACGAGGCCGAGACCGGGCGGCTCAAGCGCTACTTCGCGCTCATGCTCCTCCTCGAGGCCTTCATGGTCGGGGTCTTCGCGGCCACCGACGTCTTCCTCTTCTACGTCTTCTTCGAGGCGATGCTCATCCCGGTGTACTTCCTCATCGGGCTGTACGGCGGCCCGCAGCGGCAGTACGCGGCGATGAAGTTCCTCCTCTTCTCGCTCGCCGGCGGGCTCGTCATGCTCGTCTCGGTCATCGCCGTGTACTTCGTCGGCCCGGGTGGCCAGGACGGCTTCCTCGTCGAGAAGCTCATCGGCAACCTCGACGGGTCGCAGGGCGCGCTGCGCTGGATGTTCGTCGGCTTCTTCATCGCCTTCGCGGTCAAGGCCCCGATGTGGCCGGTGCACACCTGGCTCCCCGACGCCGCCACCGAGTCGCGCCCGGCCACGGCCGTGCTGCTCGTCGGCGTGCTCGACAAGGTCGGCACCTACGGGATGATCCGGTTCTGCCTCCAGCTCTTCCCCGAGGCCTCGCGCTGGGCCACCCCGGTCGTGCTGACCCTCGCCGTCATCTCCGTCGTCTACGGCGCGCTGCTGGCGATCGGCCAGACCGACATGATGCGGCTCATCGCCTTCACCTCGATCAGCCACTTCGGCTTCATCGTCCTCGGCATCTTCGCCCTGACGAGCGTGGGCGGTGCCGGCTCGACGCTCTACATGGTCAACCACGGCTTCTCGACGGCCGGGCTGTTCCTCATCGCCGGCTTCCTCGTCACGCGGCACGGCAGCAAGCGGATCCCCGACTACGGCGGCTGGCAGCGGGTCACCCCGGTGCTCGCCGGCACCTTCCTCGTCGCCGGCCTGTCCTCGCTCGCGCTGCCGGGGCTCTCGAGCTTCGTCTCCGAGTTCCTCGTGCTCCAGGGCACCTTCATGCGCTACAAGGTCGCGGCCGTCATCGCCGCGCTCGGCATCGTCCTCGCCGCCCTCTACATCCTCCTCATGTACCAGCGGGTGATGACCGGCCCGAAGCCGTCGTTCGCCGAGGGTGAGGCGGTCCCGCGCGACCTGTCGCTGCGCGAGCGGTGGGTCGTGGCGCCGATCATCGTCTCGTTCGTCGCTGCTCGGCTTCTACCCGAAGCCGGTGCTCGACCTCGTCAACCCGGCCGTGGACCAAGACGCTGCAGATCGTCGGCGTCACCGACCCGGCCCCCACCGAAGCCTCCGGGAGTGCGAAGTGATGCCCGCCGCGATCCACGCCGCCTTCCAGAGCGTGACGGTCGACTACCTCGCCGTCGCGCCGATGCTCATCGTCGTCGCGGGCGCCCTCGTCGGCGTCCTCGTCGAGGCCTTCGCCCCCCGCGCGCGGCGCCACGGGGTGCAGGTCTGGCTCACCTGCGGCGTGCTCGTCGCCGCCCTCGCCGTGCTCGTCCTCGGCAGCCGCACGCACCAGGCGATCACCCTCGGCGGCTCGGTCGCCATCGACGGTGTCTCGCTCTTCCTCCAGGGTGCGCTGCTCGGGCTGTCGGTCATCAGCGTGCTCGTCATGGCCGAGCGGTTCGGCGGCGTCGGCTCCGACGCCTTCACGCCGATGGGCGCCTCGACGCCCGGGTCGAGCCAGGAGGACGCCGCGACCCGCGCCGGGTACGCCACCTCCGAGGTCTTCCCGCTCACCCTCTTCGCGGTGCTCGGGATGATGGTCTTCGTCAGCGCCAACGACCTCATCACGCTCTTCGTCGGCCTCGAGGTGCTCTCCCTGCCGCTCTACGTCATGACCGGCCTGGCCCGGCGCCGGCGGCTGCTCTCGCAGGAGGGCGGCGCTGAAGTACTTCCTCCTCGGGGCGTTCTCGAGCGCCTTCTTCCTCTTCGGCGCGGCGCTGCTCTTCGGCTACGCGGGGTCCTCGGACCTCAAGGAGATCTCGCGGGCCATCTCGACCAACTCCGGCGACCTCGACGGCCTGCTCCTGCCGGGCGTCGTGCTCACCCTCGTCGGGCTGCTGTTCAAGATCGGTGCCGTGCCGTTCCACCAGTGGACCCCGGACGCCTACCAGGGCGCGCCCACCCCGGTCACCGGCTTCATGGCCGCCTGCACGAAGCTCGCCGCCTTCGGCGCCATCCTGCGGCTCACCTACGTCGGGCGTCGGCGGCGACCGCTGGGACTGGCAGATCGGGGTCGTCGTCATCGCCATCCTCACGATGGTCGTCGGCGCCGTGCTGTCGGTGACCCAGACCGACGTCAAGCGCCTCCTCGCCTACTCCTCGGTGGCCCACGCCGGCTTCATCCTCGTCGGGGTGCTCGCGTTCTCCCAGGCCGCGATCGGGGGCGTGATGTTCTACCTCGTCGCCTACGGGGCCACGACGATCGCCGCGTTCGCGGTGGTGGCGATGGTCCGCCAGGACGGGTCGGAGGCCTCGCACCTCTCCCAGTGGGCGGGCCTGGGCCGGCACCACCCGGTCGTCGCGGGCGTCTTCGCCTTCCTCCTCCTCGCCTTCGCCGGCATCCCGCTCACCTCGGGGTTCACCGCGAAGTTCGCGACCTTCGCCCCGGCCGTGCAGTCGGGCACGGCCGGCGTGGTCATGGTCGTCGTCGGTGTCGCTCGCCTCGGCCGTCACCGCCTTCGTCTACGTCCGGCTCATCGTGCTCATGTACTTCACCGAGCCGGTCGAGGGCGTC
The DNA here is from genome assembly GCA_963752445.1 of uncultured Actinomycetota bacterium. GTDB lineage: Bacteria > Actinomycetota > Actinomycetes > Actinomycetales > Dermatophilaceae > Phycicoccus. The sequence goes on from CAVVYI010000028.1 coordinate 255,996, forward strand.
GTCGCGCTCCAGCCGTCGGTCCCGTCGACGATCGCCATCACCCTCGGTGTCGTCGTGACCATCGTCGCGGGGGTCGCGCCGGCCTGGATCCTCCAGCTCGCCGGCAGCTCCTCCCAGTTCCTCCTGTGAGCACGGCGGGTGGGGTGACGACCCGCGGCACGCCGTCGGTCCTCGCGCTGCCCGGGGCCGGTGACGCGCTCCGGGCCCGGCTCGCGGCCGGGCTCGAGCGGGTCGAGGAGCTCATCACGGCGCGGGTCGACCACGACGACCCCTTCGTCGCCGCGGCCAGCGCGCACCTCACGACCGCGGGCGGCAAGCGGTTCCGGCCGCTGCTCACCCTGCTCGCCTCCGAGCTCGGCTCGGGCGTCAGCGACGACGTCGTCGCCGCGGCGGCCGGTGTCGAGCTGACCCACCTCGCCTCGCTCTACCACGACGACGTCATGGACGAGGCCGACGTGCGGCGCGGGGCGCCGAGCGCGAACGCGCTCTACGACAACTCGACCGCGATCCTCGTCGGCGACCTCCTCTTCGGGACGGCCAGCGACATCGTCGCCGACCTCGGACCGGCGGCGGTGAAGATCCAGGCCCAGACCTTCGTCCGGCTGTGCGCCGGGCAGATCCGCGACGACCGCCCGTGCCCCCCCGGCGAGGACCCCGTCGAGTACTACCTCGGCGTGCTCGAGGACAAGACCGGCGTCCTCATCGCGACGGCCGCGCGGTACGGGGCGATGTTCTCGCGGCTGCGACGAGGCCACCGTCGAGACGATGCGCGAGTACGGCGAGCGGCTCGGCATGGCCTTCCAGCTGGCCGACGACCTCATCGACATCGCCTCGGACGCCGACGAGACCGGCAAGACCCCCGGCACCGACCTGCGCGAGGGCAAGCGCACCCTGCCGGTGCTCCACGTGCTGGCCTCCGAGGACCCCGCCGACGCCCGGCTCCAGGAGCTGCTCGGCGGCGACCTCACCGACGACGCCGGCTCGAGGAGGCGCTGCGGCTGCTGCGTGGGCACCCGGCGATGGAGCGGGCCCGCGAGCACGCCGTCGCCGTCGCCTCGCGCGCCCAGGAGGTGCTCGCCCCGCTGCCGCCGAGCGAGGCCCGCGACGCGCTGCACGCCCTGGCCACGGGCGTCGTCACCCGCGTCGGCTGACCTCCACTTTCTCGCCTGGTGCCGGAACCTCCGCTCGGGCACCCCGAAGTTCCCCTTGCCTGACGGGAGGTTCCGGTGTCCGAGGCATCCGCGCCGCGGCGTGCGGAGCGGCGCACTAGGGTCGGGGAGGTGAGCTTCGTGCCGGACGCCGTGACCGCGCGGTGGGACGCCGCGACGTCCGGGCTGGCGGCGCCGCTCGTCGTCCTCGACCTCGACGCCTACGAGGCCAACGCCGCCGACCTCGTCCGCCGGGCCGCGGGGCGGCCCATCCGGGTGGCGTCGAAGTCGCTGCGCTGCCGGTGGGTGCTGCGGGACGTCCTCGCCCGGCCGGGGTTCGCCGGCGTCATGGGCTACTCGGTCGCGGAGGCGGCCTGGCTGGTCCGGGAGGGCGTGCACGACGTCTACGTCGCCTACCCGACGGCGACGAGGCGGCGCTGCGGGACGTGGCCGGAGACGACGAGCTGCGCCGCGAGGTGACGGTGACCATCGACTCGGTCGAGCACGTCCGCTTCCTGCGCGACGTGCTCGGCGACGGGGTGCGCGGGGTCGGGGTGGCCGTCGACGTCGACGCTCGGTACGGCTGGGGCGGGCGCACCTCGGGGTGCGCCGCTCGCCGACCCGCACCCCGGCCGAGGCGCTCGCGGTGGCCCGGGCGGCCTCCGGGGCGGGGCTCGAGGTGCGGGGCCTGATGTTCTACGACGCCCAGGTCGCCGGGCTCCCCGACTCGCCCGCGGTGCGGCTGCTCAAGCGGCGCTCGGTGGCCGAGCTCACCGAGCGACGGGCGGCGGTCGTCGCGGCGGTCGGTGCGGAGTGCGACCTGCGGTTCGTCAACGGGGGAGGCACGGGCAGCCTCCACACCTTCGGCGGCGACGACGCGGTCACCGAGCTCGCCGCCGGCTCCGGGCTCTACGCTCCCACCCTCTTCGACGGCTACGACGCGTTCACGCCCCGGCCCGCGATGGCCTACGCCGTGCCGGTCGTGCGCCGCCCCGGCCGCGGGGATCGTCACGGCCTTCGGCGGCGGGTACGTCGCGAGCGGCGAACCGGGGTGGTCGCGGGTGCCGTCGCCCGTGCGCCGTGGCCTGTCCCTGCTGCGCAGCGAGGCCACCGGCGAGGTGCAGACGCCCGTGACGGGTGAGCGTCGACCGGCTGGCTCGGCGACCGCGTCTGGCTGCGCGGCGCCAAGGCGGGCGAGCTGCTCGAGCGGTTCGACGTCCTGCACCTCGTGCGCGGCGGCCAGCTCGTCGGCTCCGTGCCGACCTACCGGGGCGAGGGGAGGAACTGGGGATACACGCACCACGTGCTGACCTCGGATGAGCACGACCTGGCGCAACTGGGGCGGCAACGTCACGGCCCACCCGGCGGTGGTCACCGAGGTCGCGACGGTCGGGGGCGTCGTCGGCGCCGTCCGGGCGGCGGGCGAGCGCGGCCTCACGCTGCGGGTCGCCGGCACCGGTCACTCGTTCACCCCGCTCGTCGCCACCGACGGCGTGCTGCTGCGCGTCGACGGGTTGCGCGGCGTGCTCGGCGTCGACCGCGAGCGGCTACGGGTGCGCGTCGCCGCGGGAACGCCGCTGCACGAGCTGAACCCGGCCCTCCAGGCGCTCGGGTTGGCGCTACCCAACCTCGGCGACATCGACCGCCAGACGGTCAGTGGCGCGATCGCCACCGGCACCCACGGCACGGGGGTGCGGCGGCAGGGCATCGCCGCCGCGGTGGTGGGCCTCGCCCTCGTGCTGGCCGACGGGTCGGTGCT
>CAVVYI010000029.1:0-38564 GCA_963752445.1 uncultured Actinomycetota bacterium
ATCATCGCGATGAGGGTGGTCTTGCCGGCGCCGTTCGGGCCGAGCAGGCCGGTGATGCCGGGGCGGACGGTCATCGAGATGCCGTTGACCGCGACGACGTTGCCGTACCAGCGGGAGGCCTGGTCGAGGTCAGCAGGCTCACGAGGTCGCCACCCGCCGGTAGCGCCACACGAGCGCGCCAGGCAGGCCGCCGAGAGGCCGAGGAAGACCCCACGTAGGCGACCCATCCCGGTCGACTCGGCGGGGTGGGGCGTCGGCGTCGGTCCAGGCGCCCATCAGCCCGCGGTAGAGGAGTAGGGGGAGAACAGCCCGGCGACCTCACCCACCGGTGTTCGCCGCCGCCCTGCTCGAGGCGATGCCCTGCACGGCGGTGACGATGCCGTTGGCCACGACGAGCAGCGCGATCGTCGCGGCGACCGCGAAGCCCCGCCGGGTCGACCACGACGCGATGAGGCCGGCGACCCCGGCGAGCGAGAGGGCCAGCAGCACCGCGAGCCCGAGGGCGATGGCCGCGTCGTGGGTCTGCGTCGGGACGTCGAGCTCGGAGAGCAGGGCCACGGCGTAGAGGATGACGATGGGCAGGACGAGGAAGACGAGCGTGGCGCCGAGGAGCGAGGTCCAGCGGGCGACCGCGTAGGTGCTCGGAGCGCAGGGGGCGGGCGAGGTAGAGGGCGATGGTGCCGTGGCGCAGGTCGCGGGAGAACAGCACCGGCGCCTGCGAGGCGACGAACACCCCGAGCAGCACCTGGGTCGTCGAGGCGTACTCGGCGTAGCCGATCGGCAGCTCGTCGAGGCCGACGAAGGCCAGCACCCCGCCGATGACGAGGGCGGGCAGGAGGTTGAGCCCGAGGAGCACGAAGGGCAGGATCTTCGAGCGTCCCGAGCGGCCGAGCCCGAAGGCGTTGCGGAACCCGGTGACGGCAGAGCGCGCGGGCGATGGCCCCGGGCCCAGGCGCTCGCCGGTGTAGGGGCGGTAGCCGAGGTCGTGGATGACGCTGCGGCCCTCGGGGGTGCGTCGAGGTCGGGTCAGACACCGGGCACCTCCTCCGTCCCGCGGCGGCGGCGCGGCCGGGGACGTGGCGCCGGGTCGTGCGGCGGTCGGTCGCCGCGTGGGCACCCGGTGCGGCCGACGTGGGGGCCGCCGGCGGCGCCGGGCGGCGTCCTCGGCACGGGGTCGTCGGCGAAGACGTCCTCGAGGTGGCGGTGGTCGGCCTGGAGGCGCACGAGGCCGAGGCCGAGCTCGCTCGCGGTGTCGCGGACGAGGTCGCGCACGTCGGCCGGTGCCCTCGCTGGCGTCGACGGTGAGCAGCGAGCCGCGGGCCGACACGGCCACCCCGGCCCGCTCGAGGGCGGCGCCCATCCGGGCCTGGGCGTCGTCGCCGAGCACCTCGACGAGCAGGGCGCCCGTGGCGTCGAGGAACTCGTCGGTGCGCGAGGCCCGCAGCAGCCGGCCGCCGTCGAGGACGACGACGTGGTCGCTGACCCGCTCGAGCTCGCCGAGCAGGTGCGAGGTGACGATGACGGCGATGCCGAAGTCGCGGCCGATCCGCCGGACGAGGCCGAGCATCTCGTCGCGGGCGGCGGGGTCGAGGCCGTTGGTCGGCTCGTCGAGGAGGACCAGGCGCGGGTCGTGGGCGAGGGCCTGGGCGAGCTTGGCCTTCTGCTTCATCCCGGTGGAGTACCCGCCCATCGGCCGGTAGCGCTCCTCGGCGAGGCCGACGTGGCGGAGCACCTCGGCCGCCCGCTCCCGGGCGGCGACCCGGGGGAGGCCGCTCATCATCGCGAGGTGCACGACGAAGTCGCTGGCGCTGACGTCGGGTGGGAGGCAGTCGTGCTCGGGGAGGTAGCCGACCGCGGCGCGCACCTCCTCGCCCTCGCGCGAAGGCGTCGTGGCCCGAGCACCTGGGCCCGCCCGCTCGTGGCCGGCACGAGGCCGAGGAGGATCTTCAGGAGGGTCGACTTGCCCGCGCCGTTGGCGCCGACGAGGCCCGTGATGCCCTCGCCGACGTCGAGGGTGAGGGAGTCGAGGGCGAGCACGGCACCGTAGTCCTTGGTGAGGTCCTCGACGCGTACGACCGGCTCCACGCCCACCACCGTAGGGGGCGCGGGGCCCGCTCGGCGTGACGCCGGTGCGCGTGGCGTGTGGAGGGTCCCGTTCACCGCGCCGCGACCGGTCGACGACGAGGTGGCTCCCGGCCCCGGGACCTGCCCGGTCCGCTCGGGCCCGGCGCTCTCGGCTCGGCCGCTAGCGTCGGGGGATGGCGACCGGGGACCGCGACGTCGAGCGCACCGAGGACGGACACCACGTCGTCGTCGACGGACGTCGCTGGCGGCCTGCGACCCCGGCATCCCCGAGCGCCTGCGCAGCGAGCTCGTCACCGAGCTGATGGCCGCCCGCCGCGCCGTGCGCACCGGGGGTGACGCGGTGCGCCACCGGGTGCAGGACGCCAAGGTCGCGCTCGGCGAGCGCGGGGAGCCCTGGTGGGACGACGCCGACGGAGGAGGGGCGGGCCGAGCGGATGGCCGCCGCCCTCCGGACGCTGCTGCGGCACCGGCCGGAGGGGACGACCTGCCCGAGCGAGGTGGCCCGCATCGTGGGCGGCGAGGCCTGGCGGCCGCTCACGCCGGTGGTGCGCGACCTCGCGTGGGACCTCGCCGACCAGCGGACTGGTCCGGGTGCTCAGCGCGGAGCGGCCGTCGGGCGGGGCGTCAGGGGGCCGGTCCGCATCGGCCGGGGGCCTGCCTTCCCGGAGTGAGCCGGCGCGGGCCGCCCTACCCGTCGGCCGGGAGCCGCACGTAGACGAGGGCGTTGTCGCCGCCCCGGCACTCGACCGGCCGGGTGTCGGCGCAGCCCATCGCGTAGGACTGCTTGGTGACGGGGGAGCGGGCCGTGACCGTGGCAGGGAGGAGGGGGTGGCCCGCCACGAGGGCCTCGGCCGTCTGCACCGCGAACGGGCAGCTCGTCACCGAGTTGCCCTTCCACACGACGGTGCCGGACGGGGCGCCGGAGCACTTCTTGGCGCCGCGCCGGCAGGGCGACCGGGCTCGGCGAGGGGGAGGCCGACGGTGAGCTCGGACGGCGGAGGCCGAGTCCGACGGGGTGGCCGGACGCCTCGGCCGACGACTCCGCGCTCGACGGTGAGGCGCGACGTCGTGCTCGAGGGCGCCCCGCCGGGGTGCCGTCGTCACCCCCGCGGTGCGAGGAACCACACGATGCCCGCGAGCAGCAGGACGGCGACGAGCCCGACGACGAGGATGCCCAGGCACCCGCGGCGAGCCTGCTCGGTGTCGGCGAAGAGGCCGCCGGCCCGGGGGCGGTCGTCCTCGTCCTCGTCCTCGTACTCCTCGGCGGCCGACCGCGGCCCCGCCCGGCAGCACGTCGTCGAAGGGCGAGGGCGGGTCGGAGCGCCGCTCGGTGTCGGGCCGGACGGGCAGTCCGGCGCCGCACACGGGGCACACGGTGTCGGCGGGGTGCACCTCCACCCCGCACTCGGGACACGTCACGGCTCTCTCCATCCGCGGGTGGTCGTCGTCCGGCCACCCTAGCCAGCCGAGCGGGCGCGGGTCACGGCCCGGTGCGCGGACGGCCGGGCCCCGGGCGGTGGTGCCCCGCCGCGTCGCCGACCGGGGCCGGCCGGGAGCTCAGCCGGCCGGGTGCCGGTCCGGGGGCGGCGTCGGTGGCCGGCGCCGTGGCGGGCGCCGGGTCGTGCCACGACCACACGTCGTCGCCGCGGAGCACGACGTCCGACCCGCCGTCGACGTACACGGTCTGGCCGCACACGTGGGTGTTCTCCTCCGAGACCAGCCACGCCAGCAGCCACGCCACCTGGCCGGCGTCGAGGTAGCCGTTCAGCGGCATCGGCACGACGGCCTCGAGGGCGGCCCGGCCCTGCTCGGTGGCGGTCATCTCGGCCGTCATCGGGGTCCGGACGATGCCCGGGGCCACCGCGTTGAGGGGGATGCCCGCGCCGGCCCAGCGCACCGACGGCGCCTCGCGGCGCACCCAGCGCGAGAGCGCCCGCTTGCTCGAGGGGTAGATCAGCGCGCCGACCCCGGGCCCCTGCTGCCCGAGATCGGCGGCCACGGCCAGCGCGCGCTCCTCGTCGCCCGCGAGGCAGGCGTCGACGAGCGGTGCGTGGACCGGCATGAGGGTCGCCATCGACGAGGTGACGACGACGCGCGGCGCCCGCGAGGACGCCAGCGAGGGCGGGGCGCAGGCCGTCGAGCAGGCCCACCGCCCCGAAGTAGTTGACGGCCACGGTCTCCGGCGACGGGGAGCGCGAGCCCGGCGTTGGCGACGACGCCGTCGATGCGGCCGCCGGCCTCGTCGAGGACGCCCTCGACGGCGTCCTCCCGGCCCTGGCGCGTCGCCAGGTCGGCGACGACGTCGCCCGAGCGCACGTCGACCCCGATGACGCGGTGCCCCCGGTGCACGAGCAGGGCGGCCGTCGCCCGCCCGATCCCCGATGCCGATCCCGTGACCACGTACGTGCGCCTCATGACGTCCTCGCTCCTCGTCCGGTCCGGGCCACGGGCTCGGGCCCTGGCTCCGCTTCCACGCTAGGGGCGGGCGACGAGACCGGCGGACGGACGTCTACGGGGTCACACTGTCTCCTCGGTCACGCTGCCCCCGAGGCCGGCGAGGAAGGTCGCGAACCCCCCGATGACCCGGCCGGTCGTGCGGCCCGAGGTGCTCACGCGCACCCGGTCGCTGGCCACCCACGGGCGCCCGGAGGCCTTGACGCGGGCGACGAGGTCGACGTCCTCGTGCAGCGCCAGCGGGGCGAACCCGCCGGCCTCCCGGTAGGCGCTCGCCCGGACGCCGAGGTTGGCGCCGTGCACGTGGTCGTGGCCGTCGCGCAGCGACGTGGAGGGCCCGCCAGGCGCCGAGGACCACCGGGTCGCGGACGTCCGCCGGCTCGACCGTGCCGAGCGACGAGGTCGGCGCCGCGGTCCGCCGCGGCGACGTGCTCGACGAGCCAGTGGGGCGGGACGACGCAGTCGGCGTCGGTGCTCGCGACCCAGACGGCGTCGGCCGGCACCGCCGGCGGCCGACGCGGAGCCCGGCCCGCGTGGCGACGTGCCGGGCCCGGCCGACCGACCCGGCGGCCACCTCCAGCGCTGGTCACCGGGTGGCGGGCCGCGACGGCCGCCGAGCCGTCGGTGCACCGGTCGAGGACGACGACCACCTCGACGCCGGTGCCGGGGCGGTGCGCGCGCAGCTCGCCGCACGGCGCGGCCCACGCTGTCGAGGCAGCCGTCGAGCAGGAGCTCCTCGTCGTGCACCGGTACGGCCACGACGACGTGGGCGACGGGCCTCACCGTCGCCCCTCGGCGGCGGCGACCGAGACGGGGTGGCCCCACACCTCGAGCGAGCACGTCGGCGTCCTCGGCCGCGGCCCGCCGGGGGAGGTCGTCGAACACCGCCGCGGCGAGCGCGTGCACGGCCGGCCCGTCGAGCGGCACGCCCTCGGTGGGGTGGCGCCAGTGGACGAGGACGACCTCGCCGTGCGGGGTGAGGGCGGCCCGGACCCGCCGCAGCGTCTCGAGCAGCTCGAGCGGGGTGAGGAAGTAGCCGACCTCGGAGAGCACGACGAGGTCGGCGGGCTCCTCCGGGACCGCGTCCGGGGCCCGTCCCCGGACCCAGTCGACGCCGGGGAGGCTCCGCTCGCGGGCCCGCTCGAGGGCCTCGCCGCTGACGTCCACGGCGACGACGGCATCGGCCCGCCCGGCCAGCGCCTCGGTGAGCACCCCGGTGGCGCAACCGATCTCGAGGACCCTCCCGTACCGCGGGCGGCCGAGGACGGCCAGCGTGAGGTCGCGCTTGCGCCGCTCGTAGAAGGAGCCCTCGAAGGCCCAGGGGTCGTCGCCGGAGGTCGTACATCGCGTCGAACGGCGCGGCGACGACGGTCTCGGCGCGCGGCGGGCGCACCGGCAGCGCACCCGGCTCGGCGAGGACGACCTCGACGAGCCGGCGGGCCCGCCGCAGCACCGGCCCGGTGACGACGGCGGCCTCGTCCGGGCCCGGGCCGAGGGGCTCGGTCTGCGACGGGTACGCCTCGAGGGCGACCTCGCGGCGGGCCACGTCGTCGGCCCCGAGCTCGACGGCGTGGGCGCGCGACCACGGGAGGTCGTCGGGCCGTGCCCCAGTGCCAGAGCCACAGCGGGTAGTGCACCGTCGTGGCGCCGGTGCGGCGCGGCCGCCGTGGCCGCAGCCCGGCCGAGGGCGTCGTGGTCGGGGTGGCCGTCGCCGCTCCACGGGGCGAGCACGAGGGCCGCCGGTCGCTGCGGGCGACGAGGGCCTCGACGAGGCGGTCCTCGAGGCGCGGCAGCCCGCCGTCGGGCAGGCCGAGGAGCTCGAGACGCGGCGCCGGGGGCGAGGGCCTCGACGGCGGCCGCGACCTCGGCGACGCGCACGCCGGCGAGCAGTGCCGGGGTCCAGCCCCGGGCCCGCGGGTGCGAGGCCTCCCCGTGGGTCGCGACGACGACGTGCACCGACGCCCCGTGGCGGGCGAGGGCGGCGACGAGGCCACCGGCGCCGAGGGTCTCGTCGTCGGGGTGGGCGGCGGCGACGAGGACGCGCGGGTGCCGTGCGGCGAGCGCGGCGACGTCGACCGACGGCAGGCCCGCCCAGCGCGGGTCGAGCAGCCAGTCGGGCTCCGGCGTCCCGGCGTCGGCGTGGTGGAACCGCGGTGGCGCAGAACCGGTCACGGAGCGGTCTCCCGGTCGAGGGCCAGGCCGCCGAGCACCGCCAGGTCGCGTTCGGCGTGGTGCTGGCGCAGGTAGACGGTGAGGTCGGCGACCCGCCGCGCGTGCTCCTCGTCGTGGGTGAGCGGCGCCGGCCCCAGGCCGTGGCCGACGGCGCGCAGCACCTCCTCGGCGGCGTCGGCGACGACGGCCCGGACGCGCGCGGCGAGCAGGGCGCCGTCGGGGCCGTCGGCCGCGCCCGTCGGCGATCGCGCCCGCGGCGTCGCGCAGGGCGAGCAGGGCGGTGTGCAGCACCCGGTCGGCGGTCCCGAGGTGGAGCAGCGCGACCTGGTCGGGCGCCCGGCGCCGGGCGGCGGCGGAGAGCCGGCCGGCCAGCGCCGCCGCGGCGCCGAACCACACCGCCGCCACCCCGATCCCGCCCCAGGCGAACCCGGGCCGCGCGAGGTACCAGCCGGCGTCGCCGACCGGCACGGCCGGGACGGCCTCGAGGGCCATGGAGCCGGTCGTCACGTCGGCGAGGCCGCGCGAGACCCAGTGGGCCTGCTCGTGACGGACTCCGCCGTGCCGCAACGGGACCGCGACGAGGCGGTCGTCGTCCCCCTCGTCGCCCGACGCCGTGACGAGGGCGTGGGTGACCTCGGTGGCGAGCGAGCACCACGCCTTCGTGCCGTCGAGCCGCCACCCGTCGGCGGAGCGGGTGAGCCGCAGCCCGGTGCCCGGCGCCCGGGCGGCGTAGACGCCGAAGGTGCTCGAGCCGTCGACGCCGAGCGAGCGGAGGTCGGGGTGGCCGGCCTGCCCGAGGATCGCGACGGCGTCGAGGTGGGGCTCGACGGCGCGAGCCGTCGTGAGGTCGACCGCGCCGAGCGTCGCCAGGGTCGCGAGGTAGGGCCACGGGTCGGCGGCGAGGTCGGCGGCGGCCGGGGAGAGGGTGCGGGCCAGCTCGAGGGAGGCCGCGACGTCGCGCCCGCGGGCGGCCGCGGCCACGTCGGCGAGCAGCCACTCCGGCGCGCGCCACGGCTGGTCGGCCGCGGCGGCCGGAGGGCTCGAGGGCCCCCCACGTGGTGCGGACATCAGCGCACCGCCTCCCGCCGGTGCGCGCTGCCCCGGCTCGTCACAGCGTAGGTGCCGTCGTCGAGCCGCCGGACCAGCCCGAGGTCCTCGAAGGTGTCGAGCCACCCGGCCATCGGCCACCACCCCCAGCGCTCGGCGAACCGGTTGGCGTTCTCGACGACGTCCTCGACGTGCTGCACCGGCGGCGAGTGGCTCTCGTGGTGCTGGTGCACCGCCACCGCGCCGCCGGTGGAGAGCAGCACGCCGTCGGCGGCGCCGAGCCGCTGGCCGAAGTCGGTGTCCTCCCCGCCGTAGCCGACGTAGGCCTCGTCGAAGCCGCCGACGCGCTGCCAGGCCGTCGCCGCCATCGCGAAGGACAGCGACCAGAACCGGCGCAGGTCGGGCTCCTCGCCGACCCCGGGCCGGGGCAGCGGGCGCGCCGGGTGGGGGGCCGAACCGCGCTCCAGGGCGGCCCAGCCCCACCGCGGCGGCCCGAGCGCCGTCGTCGCCGCGTCGAGGTAGCGCACGCCACCGCAGACGGCGACCGGGCGCCCGTCGAAGAGCGCCTGCTGGGTCTCGACGACCTCGGCGTAGCGGCGCACGAGGTCGGGGGAGGGGACGCAGTCGACGTCGAGGAGGACGACGACCGAGCAGCCCCGGGCCCGGGCCACGGCCACCCCGGCGTTGCGGGCCGCGGCGAGGGGCAGCCGGCCGGCCGGACCGGACACCTCCACGACCTCGGTCGGCACCGCCTGTCGGCCCGTCCGGCGGAGGTGGTGGCGGAGCCGACGACGCCGGCCACCTCCGGGTCGTCCATGGCGACGACGACGTGCAGGTCGGGCCGGCGCACCTGGCGCTCCAGGCCCCAGAGCTGGCCCCGCAGGTGCGCGTGCCGCCCGTGCACGATGGTCACCACCGCGACCCGGGTCACGACGCCACCCCCGGGCGCACCGAGCGGGCGAGGGCGTCGAGGTGGTGGGCCGCGGTCACGGCTCCGTGACCGGTCGACCACCGCTCCCAGCCCTCCCCGCCGTTCGGCCGCGGCCCGCTCGAGCAGCCCGGGCCACTGCGTGGCCGACGGCCAGCGAGCCAGGCCCACCGCCGCGCCGAGCTCCTCGACGGCCCGGGCCGTGGCGACCTGCTCGCCGAACGGCCGGGGCTGGGCGACGACGACGGCGGGTCGGCGGGCGGCGGCGACCTCGGCCACCGCGTTCTGCCCGCCGTGCGTGACGACGACGTCGGCGTCGGCGAGCGCGGCCCACAGGCTGCCGCGGGAGGTCGGGTCGCGCTCCACCCAGTCCCAGCCGGGGGTGGCCCGCCGCGCCGCGTCGACGTCGGCGGCACTCGTCGCCCGCCCTCCGGCGCCCCAGAGCACGAGGACCCGGCGGCCGTCTCCCCGGTGCGGGCGCGGCCCGGGCGGCGTGCGGCCGTCGTAGCGGCCGACGGCACCGACGCACCACGTCTTGCGTCGCCACCGGGCCGGCCACTGCCGCTCGTGCGTCCCGGCCGGCCAGGGGGCGAGCAGGGCGTCGGCGAGGTCGTGGGCGAGGACGTGCGCGGGGTCGTCCCGGCGACCCGGCAGCGCCACGACGGCGACCGGCACGCCGGCCAGCCGGGCGAGCACCGCCACCTCGACGGAGACGTCGACGACGAGGAGGTCGGGCGCCGCCGTGGCGCACCAGCGGGCGATCCGCGCGGTCCGGGCGGCGAGCCCGTCGTCGTGCCGGGGCACCCAGTGCAGCCGGCCGCGCGCCGTGGGGTCGGACTCCTCCGGGGAGCGGCGCACGCGGTCGTCGCGCTCGAGCCGCACCCAGGCGCCGGGCCAGCCGGGCGGGGGCGGCCCGGACCCCAGCCCGGTGACGTCGGCGGCCAGGTGGTGGGCGATGGCGGCGGCCCGCGTCGCGTGCCCGCGCCCGACGTGGTGCACGTACCAGCCGATCATGCGGCGGACCCCGCGAGCGACGCGTACAGCTCGACGTACTCGCCGACCATCCGGTCGACCGAGCAGTGCTGCTCGGCCCGGCGGCGGCAGGCCCCGCGGTCCAGGCCCTCGGCGGCCCGGACCGCCGTCGGCGCGGCGGCGACCGGGTCGGTGCCCACGGGCACCAGCACCCCGGTGGCCTCGTCGACGACCTCGACCAGCCCGCCGCGGGCCAGCGCCACGACCGGGGTGCCGCAGGCGAGCGACTCGGCGGCGACGAGGCCGTACGGCTCGTCCCAGTCGGGGGTGACGAGCGTGACCGCGCTCGAGCCGAACAGCTCCGCGAGGGCGCGGCTGCCGAGGTGGCCGACGTACTCGACGTCGGGGCCGAGCAGGGGCCGCAGGACCTCCTCGAAGTACGCCCGGTCGCCGACCGGTCCGGCCAGCCGGAGCCGGCGCCCGGCGGCCCGGGCCATCGCGACGGCGAGGTGCGGGGCCTTCTCGGGCACGATCCGCCCGGCCCAGGCGAGGTCCGGCCCGCCCGGCCCGGGGCCCCAGGTGGCGACGTCGACCCCGTTGGGGATGACGCCGGCGTCGGCGACGTGCGCCCACTGGCGCGCCGTGTGCCGGCTCACGGCGACGTGGTGCGCGACCCGGCCCGCGCCCGGCCGGCCGGCCCGCGCGACGGCCGGCTCCAGCCAGGGCGTCGGCGGGGTGTGGAGGGTCGTGACGAGCGGCATCGGCAGGGCCCGCGCCATGGCCACCGGCAGGTGGTGGAGGCTGTTGTTGTGGACGACGTCGACGTCGTCGCGACCCTGGAGGCCGATCATCACCTGGAGGTAGGCGTCGTGCTCGCGCAGCCACTGCTCGGGCACCATCGACACGTCCGAGCGGGCGGCGTCGCTGAGCCGCAGGGGGCGGGTGTGCAGCAGCTCGGCGCCGAGCGCGGGGTCGCTGCCCTCGCCGGCGAACACCGTGACCCGCACCCCGGCGGCCCGCAGGCCGCGCACGAGGTGCCAGGTGAGCGACTCCAGCCCGCCGGCGAAGGGCTCGGCCACGGGGTGCCGGCTCGCGGCGATGATCACGACGTGCACGACGCCTCCAGGGGTCGCGGCGCCCTCGCCAGGACGTCGGCGTAGAGCTCCTCGTGGGCGGCGGCCAGCCGGTGGCGCTCCTCGAGCCGGTCCGCGGCCCGGGCCCGCCACGCGAAGCGCTCCGCGTGCGCCGACTCCAGCGCCGTCGTCAGGGAGGCCGGGTCGCCGGGCGTGTAGACGAGGCAGGGCCGCTGCTCGGCGTAGTGGCCGCAGTCGGGGGCCAGCACCGTCGTCCCGAGGTCGTGGCAGGCCTCCAGCCAGCCCGAGTGCGTGCCGAAGCGGTAGGGCAGCACGGAGACGTCGAGGGCGGAGAGGTAGTCGAAGAGCTCGTCGTCGGAGAAGTAGTCGTGGACGTGCAGGTCGAGCAGCCCGTCGTCCGCGAGGCCCTCGAGGGTCCGGGCGAGCCGAGGGTCGTGGTGCGCCCCGTCACGGGCCATGACGTCGGTGTGGACGTCGACCCGCAGGCGCGCCCCGGCGAGCCGGGCCAGGGTGTGCGCCGCGGTCTCGACGACGGGGCCCGGGTCCATCCCGGCCCGCAGGCTCTTGCAGTGCACGCCGACGACGAACCCCTCGTGCGCGGGCCGCGGGCGGGCCAGCCGGTCGACCGGGACGACGTGCGGGTGGGGGAGGACGAGGGCGTCGCGGCCCCAGCGCTCCGCGATCTCGCGGGCCGCGCCGGGGGTGAGGGTCACGAGGGCGTCGGCGGCCCCGACGAGCACCCCGAGCTGGGCGTCGTGCAGCGAGGCGTCCTCGTGGTGCGGGTTGCGCAGGTCGTGCACCGTGAGCACGAGCGGCTTGCCGTGCGCCCGCAGGGTCTCGACCCACGACGCCAGCGCCTCGGGGCTCTCGGCGTCGAACCCGAAGTGCACGTGGACGAGGTCGAACTCGTCGGCGTGGTCCTCGACCCACGCGGGGTCGAGGACGCGCGGGGGCCACCAGGGCGCACCGGCGGCCCGGCCGTCGCTGACCGGGTCGGGGAGCCGCACGACCCTCCCTCGCCCGTCGGGAGGGGAGAGGTGGCGCACGTACACGTGGTTGCTGGGGACGGAGGCGACGCGGGCCATCACGTCCGGGGCCGGAGATCACTCATGCAACCCACCGTGCCAACCGGGACCGGTGTCGCGCTGCACCCCTAGGGGTGGGTTCGGGCCCGGCGGACGGGCCGGGCGGGGCGGCCCGGCCGGCCCGGGCGGCGCGTGGTCGGGCGGCCACGGTGGTCTATCTTGACGCCATGGCCGAGGCGAAGCGGGCGCCCGTCCGGGTGGCACTGGTGAACGACTACGAGATCGTGGTCCAGGGGCTGGCGCGCCTCCTCGAGCCCTACCGCGACCGGATCGACCTCGTCGAGCTCGACTCACGGATGCCCGTCTCCCGGCCGGTCGACGTCGTGCTCTACGACACCTTCGCCCAGGCCCAGGCCGACCGCATCGACCTCGAGCGGCTCTTCAGCCCCGGCCGGCGCGCCCGGGTCGTCCTCTACAGCTGGAACGTCCACGAGGAGCTGCTGCGCGCGGCCCGTGAGCGCGGGGCGGCCGGCTACCTCTCGAAGGCGGTGAGCGCCGAGGAGCTCGTGTCGGCGATCGAGCGCGTGCACGCCGGGGAGTCGGTCGAGAGCGCCACGGCCGCCGGCGACGTGACGACGGGTGACTGGCCGGGACGCCCCGAGGGCCTGTCGGCGCGCGAGGCCGAGGTCGTCGCCCTCATCACCCAGGGCATGCGCAACGTCGACATCGCCACGCACACCCACCTGTCGATCAACTCGGTGAAGTCCTACATCCGCTCGGCCTACCGGAAGATGGGCGTGACGCGGCGGGCCGAGGCC
Organism: uncultured Actinomycetota bacterium; assembly: GCA_963752445.1. Lineage (GTDB taxonomy): Bacteria > Actinomycetota > Actinomycetes > Actinomycetales > Dermatophilaceae > Phycicoccus. The sequence goes on from CAVVYI010000029.1 coordinate 12,596, forward strand.
GTCCTCTGGGGCGTCCGGCACGGGTTCGAGCCGGACCGGGCGCGGCACGCCGGCGCGGACGCCTCCTGACGCGGGGCGCCGCACGGCTCAGGCGCGCTCGACCCGGTAGTCGATCGGGGTGCAGTGCCCGTTGTTCGACTTCTCCGCCGAGCAGGCGGTCACCCCGGCCACGAGGGGCACGCGCGCCTCGACGGTGAACCGGTCGCCGGGCCGCGTCGGCGGCGGGTCGATGTGCAGCTCGCCGGTCTCGTCCGTCCAGACGTCCATGAAGACGTTGAGGGTCACCCCGACCCGGTCGGCGTCGACGCCGTACGGTGCGAGGGCGCCGACGAGGTTGGCGAAGCAGCTCGGGTGCGGCGCGCCACCGAGGTCGGGGTAGAGCACGTCGAAGGTGGCCTGGCTGCACGGGGTGAGGGTGAGGTCGTGGACGCCGACGGTGTCGTCGACGACCTCGGCCAGCACCCGGCTGCGGTTGCTGTGGAGCGCCGAGCCGGTGGACACGTAGAGGCTGTTGCCGAAGTCGGTGGTGCGGCCCGAGGAGAACTGCTCGGCGGGGTCGTCGGCGGCCACGAGGTAGAGGTCGCTCACCTGCTCCCCGCAGGGGTCGAGGAGGGTCAGCCGGTCCCCGGGGCGAGCTCGACCGCGACGCCGGACTGCGGCGGGATGCGCTCCCAGCCCGGCGCAGGGGCCGTGGCGTCGCCGGCGTAGGCGGGTGGGTCGTCGGCGCGGGGGTGGCGGGTGCGGGCGGGGTTCACGACGAGGCCTCCTCGGCCGGTTCGGGGTCGGTGGTGAAGTCCGGTCGCCAGCCCGGCGGGACCGGTCGGCCCGAGTACTGGCGGGCCTCCGAGCCGGCTCCGTGGTCGGCGACCATCGGGTTGGGGAAGCCCTGGAGGTCGGTGTCGCGCCGCCGGATGGTGTCGCGCATCCGGTCGTAGCGTCCGTCGGCGCGCATCCGCTCGAACTGCTCGTGGAGGTTGAAGACGAGGGTCGGGACCGGCGCGCGGCGGGCGATGCGGGAGGCGTCGGGGTGCAGCCCGACGACGAAGAACGCCGTGCCGCCGACGCTGAAGGCGAAGTGCGGGTCGCCGGGGTCGGCCGAGACGCCGGGCGCCCACGGGGTGCCGTCGTGGTCGTGCAGGTGCTGGAGCGCGGCCCACAGCGCCTCCTCGAAGACCTGCTCGCCGGCGGCCAGCGGGTGGCGGAAGCAGGCGACGAACGACACGAGCTCGCCCTCGGGGTCGACGCCCGCCGCGTACTCGCGCAGCAGCGCCCCGAGCCAGTCGAGCGACCCGCCGGGCGAGGTGTCGGTGAGGTCGTCGAGGACGACGCTCGTCACGGCGTCGCGCCGGAAGACCGAGCGTGCACCGAGGCACGGGTACTCGGGGTGGCCGACCATGGCGGCGATCGCCTCGGTCACCTCGTCGGCCGCGGCAGCGGCCAGGCCGCGGCGCCGGGCCGCGGTGGCGAGGTGGGCGAGCGGGGCGGGCGGGGCGCCGGCGTCGGTGTGGTCGGGGGGCTGGCGGGGCGTGTCGTCGGTCGGGGCCGGGGCATCGGGGGGCACCCGTGCGGCGTACCCGCTCGCGGCCCCTCCCACGCAACGTTCGACGGCGCCCTCGTCGCCCCGCCGGTGGTGGGCGGCGACAATGTCCGGGTGAACGTCGTCAGCCGCGGCTTCGTCGGCCGCCGGGAGGGGCGCGACCCGCGCATCCCGCCGGGGCAGTACCTCGAGTCCGACTTCCCCGTGCTCTCCGCCGGGCCCACCCCGGTCGTCCGCCGGGACGACTGGCGGCTCACGGTCACCGCGGTCGACGGCGCGTCCACCTCGCTGACCTGGCCCGACCTCATGGCCCTGCCGAGCGAGGACGTGACGACCGACATCCACTGCGTGACGAAGTGGAGCAAGCTCGACACGAGGTGGCGCGGGGTGCCGGTGGCCGCCGTCCTCGGCGCCGCGACGGCCGGGGCCTCCCACGTGCTCGCCCACTGCCACGGCGGCTACACGACGAACGTGCCGCTCGCCGACCTCCTCGACGGCCGCGCATGGGTCGCGTACGAGTACGACGGCGCGCCCCTGCGGCCCGAGCACGGCGGTCCCGCACGGCTGTTCGTTCCCCACCTGTACTTCTGGAAGTCCGCGAAGTGGCTCTCCGGCCTCCAGCTGCTGGCCGCCGACGTGCCCGGGTTCTGGGAGCGGCTCGGCTACCACGAGTACGGCGACCCGTGGCGCGAGCAGCGCTACGTGGGCGACTGAGGACGCGGCGATGACCGTCGCGTGGTCGTCCCCGCCGCTGCCGATGCCCTGGTACCCGGCGCGGGTCGAGGACGCCTGGCTCGAGACCCGAACCGCCCGCACGGTGGTGCTCGACGTGCCCGGGTGGCCGGGCCACGACGCCGGCCAGCACGTCGACGTGCGGCTCACCGCGGACGACGGCTACACCGCCACCCGGACCTACTCGGTCGCCTCGGCCCCGGAGCCCGGGCGGCTGGTGCTCACCGTCCAGCAGGTCGGCGAGGGGGAGGTCTCGCCGTGGCTCGTGGAGGTGGCGCGGGCGGGCGACGAGCTCGAGGTGCGCGGGCCGATCGGGGGCTGGTTCCGGTGGAGCGAGGAGATGCCCGAGCCCGTGCTGCTCGTCGCGGGCGGCTCCGGCGTGGTGCCGCTCATGGCCATGGTCCGGCAGCGGGCGAGGGTCCGGTCCACCGTGCCGTTCCACCTCGTGTACTCGGCGCGCACCCCGGACCACGTCTTCTACACCAACGAGCTCTTCGCCCTGTCGCGCACGAGCCCGGGGCTGCGGGTCGACCGGCTGTACTCGCGCGCCGGCCTGCCCGACGACCGGCGCCCACCGGGACGCCTCCGCCGCGGCGACCTCCCTCCCGTCACGGCGTTCTCGGTACCGCCGCTGGTCTACGTGTGCGGGCCGTCGGGGTTCGTCGAGGCGGCGGCCGACATCCTCCTGGCGCACGGCCACGACTCGGGGGCCATCCGCACCGAGCGCTTCGGTCCGTCGAGCTGACTCGGGGTGCACGGCTCGGCCCGGTGGCTGCGGCATCCCGTCCCCGAACGCAGGGAGCGGTTGGTCCGACTCCGTCGAGCAACCGCTCTCGTGCGTCGGGGTGACAGGATTTGAACCTGCGGCCTCGTCGTCCCGAACGACGCGCGCTACCAAGCTGCGCCACACCCCGTGGCATGTCGCCGAGGCCTGGGCCCGCGGCGACACCCGAGGATAGCCGACCGACCGGAGCCATCCGAAATCGGTCCCGGCGGGTGCCGGCGTCGGCCCCGGAACCGCCGCCCCGACCCCGGAACCGTTCCCGGCGCGCAGGCGGACTCGTCCCGGCCTCAGGCGGGAAAGTCGGGGTCCCGGGCGACGAGGGTCAGCAGCGTCGCCTCCGGCCGGCAGGCGAAGCGCACGGGGGCGTACGGCGAGGTGCCGAGGCCGGCCGAGACGTGCAGCCAGGCTGCGTCCGTCGGGGGCCTGCGACGACGGCCGTCGCGCCGCCGCGCCGCCCGGCCCCGCCCGCGCCGGGCCACCACCGCGAGACGCCCTTGGCGCGGCCGGTGTCGAGGTCGCAGTTGGTGACCAGCGCCCCGTAGAGCGGCACCGCGAGCTGGCCGCCGTGGGTGTGCCCGGCGAGCACGAGGCCCGCGCCGTCGCGCACCATCGCGTCGAGGATGCGCTGGTACGGCGCGTGCACGAGCCCGACGGTGAGCGCCACGTCGTCGCGGGCCGGCCCGGCCACCCGGTCGTAGCGGTCGAAGTCGACGTGCGGGTCGTTGACCCCGACGAGCTCGACCCGGTGCTCGCCCACCTCGACCACCGTGCGCGCGTTGTCGAGGTCGGCCCAGCCGCCGGAGCGCAGCCCGTCGACGAGCTCGCCGACCGGGAGGTCGCCGCGGGTCACCGGGGCCACGGCGTGCGAGCGGGTGAGGTAGCGCGCCGGGTTCTTCGGCACCGGCGCGAAGTAGTCGTTGGACCCCAGGACGAACGCCCCCGGGAACTCCATGAGCGGCTCCATGGCCCGCAGCAGCGGAGGCACGGCCTCGACGTGGGCCAGGTTGTCGCCGGAGTTGACGACGAAGTCGGGCCGCAGCCCGGCGAGCGAGCGCACCCACTCGATCTTCCGGCGCTGGCCGGGCGTGAGGTGGAGGTCGGAGACCTGGAGCACGCGCACCGGCGCCGAGCCCTCGGGCAGCACGGGCACGGTGAAGCGGCGCAGGGTGAACCACGTGCGCTCGACGAGGCCGCCGTAGGCCACGGCGGCCGCCCCGGCCCCGACGAGGCCGCCGACGGCGCGCAGGGCGGTGCGGGCGAGAGGGTCCATCGGGCCATCCTCGCAAACGAGGAGCCCGTCCGAGGAATCCCGGGTGCCCGCCCGGCGGCGCCGGGTGGGAGACTGGCGCCATGACCGCCACCTCCCTCAAGGCGCAGCTCCAGAGCGACCTGCACGACGCCATGCGCGCCCGCGACAAGGTCCGCGCGGCGACGCTGCGGATGACGCTCACCTCCGTCACCACGGCCGAGGTCGCCGGCGACGAGGCCCGCGAGCTGGACGACGACGAGGTCCTCAAGGTCATCGCCAAGGAGGCCAAGAAGCGCCGCGAGGCCTCGACGGCCTACCGCGACGCGCGACCGCCCCGAGCTCGCCGACGCCGAGGACTCCGAGCTCGCCGTGCTCGAGGCCTACCTGCCGGCCCAGCTCGGCGACGACGAGCTGCGGGCCATCGTCGAGCGGGCGGTGGAGTCCTCGGGCGCCACCGGCATGGCCGACATGGGCCGGGTGATGAAGGCCGCCCAGGCCGAGGTCGCCGGGCGCGCCGACGGCGGGCGGGTCGCCGGCGCGGTCCGGGCGGTCCTCGGCGCCCGCTGACCCGCCGCACGACGAGGGGGCCCCGACCGGTCATCCGGTCGGGGCCCCCTCGTCGGTCGCGGTGCTCAGCCGCGCGGGGGAGGTGTCTTCCGTGGGCCGGGGCCGCGGCCCTCCGGGTCTGGGTCGGCTGCGGGTTGCGGCTTCGCGGCGGCCTGCGCCGGCTCCGCTGGAGATGAGGAGGGTGACGGTCGAGCCCTTGAAGGCCGACCCGGAGGGGGAGGTGCCGGCCACCGTGCCCGCCGGGGCGTCGCTGGCTGATGGTCGCGCCCACGGCGCTGCCGAAGCCGGCGTCCTTGAGGATCGCCGCGGCCGACTCGGGGCTGCGCCCGAACACGTTCGGCAGCGGGTCGAGGTTGCCCTGCTGGGCCGCCTGGCTGGGGGCCGGGAAGTCCTTGGGCTCCATCCCGGCGGTGAGCTTCTTCATCGTCGCCGCCCAGACCGGCGCCGACACGGTGCCGCCGAAGACCTCGCTGAAGCAGCCGTAGGAGCCGAAGCACTTGCCGTTGAGCGAGTAGAGCTGACGGTTCTTGTCGGCGACGACGACGTTGCCGATCCAGACCGCCGCGGCCACCTGCGGGGTGTACCCGACGAACCAGCCCTGGTTGTGCTTCTCGGTGGTGCCCGTCTTGCCCGCCGCCGGCCGCTGGTCGACGTTCCAGACGCCCTGGGCCGTGCCGCCGGGGCGCAGCGTGCCCTTGAGCAGGTAGGTCGCGGCGTTGGCGGTGTCCTCGGAGATCACCTGCTTGCAGGAGGTCTTCGGGACCTTGATCTCCTTCTTGTCCGGCGTCGTGATGGAGACGATCGGGCTCGGCTCGCAGTGCTTCCCGCCGGCGGCGAGGGTGGCGTAGGCGCTCGCGAGGTCGAGCGGGGTCGTGCTGCCGGAGCCGAGGGTGGCGTCGGAGAGGCCGCCGTCGATCTTCTTGCCGTCGGCCCGGTGGACGCCCATCTTGGCCATCGTGTCGAGGACGTCGCACGGGCCCACGTCGATGGTCAGCTGGGCGGCCCAGGTGTTGATCGACTTCGAGATGCCCTCGGCGAGGGTCATCTGGCGCCCGCCGATGGCGTAGTCGTTGGTGACCGGCCACGGCTCGTTCGCGCCGCACGGGGCGTCGACCACCTTGGGGCCGTCGAAGACGTACTCCTTCTTCGCCGTCGCGAAGGGCACCCGGATCGTGCCGTTGATCGGCATGCCCTTCTCGAGCGCGGTGACCAGGCCGAAGACCTTCGCCGTCGACCCGAACTGGTAGCCGTACGGGCCGCCGCCGTAGATCTTGTCGACGTTCCAGTTGGTCTGGTTCTTCTCGAAGTCGGAGGCCTGGCCCATCGCGAGCACCTTGCCGGTGCCGGGCTCGACGACCGAGATCGCGCCCGCCGAGGTTGCTCTTGTTGCCGATCGGCACGGCCTTGACGATCTCGGCCTGGGTGTCCTTCTGCATCTGCGGGTCGAGGGTGGTGCGGATGGTCAGGCCGCCCTGGTTGATCCGCTTGAGCCGCTCCTCGGGCGTCTTGCCGAGGGCCGCGAGCTGCGGCGAGTGCTGGAGGTAGGCCATGACGTAGGCGCAGAAGTACGGCTGCGTCGAGCGGTGGCAGACGCCCTTGGCCGGCGTCTTGTGGATCATCTTCGGGACGGCGACCTTCTTCGCCGCGGCGACGTCCTTGGCCGAGGCCATCCCGAGCTGCTGCATGCGGGTGAGGACGACGTCGCGCCGGGCCTGGGACTGCTTCGGGTTGAGGATCGGGTTGTACGCCGTCGGCTGCTGGACGATGCCCGCGAGGAGGGCGGACTGGCCGAGGGTGAGCTTGGAGGCGTGGACGCCGAAGTAGTTCAGGGCCGCCGCCTCGACGCCGTAGGCCTGGTCGCCGTAGTAGACGAGGTTGAGGTAGCCGGTGAGGATCTGGTCCTTGGTGTAGTTGTCCTCGACGTTGATCGCGTACTTGAGCTCCTGCACCTTGCGGGCGTAGGACTTCTGCACCGCCGCCTTGGCCGCCTCCTCGTTGCCGGCCCGCAGCGCCTGCTCCTGGAGGGTGATCTTCACGTACTGCTGGGTGAGGGTCGAGGCACCCTGGACGTCGCCGCCCTGGGCGTTGGAGACCATCGCCCGGGTGAAGCCGCGCAGGTCGAGGCCGCCGTGCTCGCGGAAGCGGGCGTCCTCGATGGCGATCTGGGCGTTCTGCATCGTCGTGGAGATCTTCGTCAGCGGGACGATGATGCGGTTCTCGTCGTACGGGTTGGCGATGACGTGGTTCTTGGCGTCGACGATCTTGGACTGCTGGGCCAGCGGCGAGATGGTGAAGTCGCTGGGCAGCTCGTTGAAGAAGTCGACGCCGCTCTTGGCGGCCTGACCGCCCGGCGCCGATGGCCGGGACGGCGATGCCCGCGAGCAGCAGGCCCGCCACCGTGCTCAGCACGACGAAGCCCAGGAGGAGCCTGAGCACTGCGGGGATGTTCTGGGCGCGACCGTCCATGCCCGACAGGGTAACGCGGCCGCCTGGGGATCCCCTGCAACGCGGCGGGCGCCGACGGCCTCGGCGGCCGCCCGCGCGCGCGGGATCCTCCGTTCGGCCCGGGGGTCGACCGTTCGGCCACGGGGGCGACCCGGTCGGACGATACCTGCTCCGGCACGTATCAACCTACGGTTTTCGTACGTCCTCATCCGAGAGGGGGGCGAGGACCCGAGACAGCGAAACGAGGTGGACATGAGCATCACCCCGACAGCGCAGACAGCGCCGAGGGCCAGTGGGTCACGGACTGGGCGCCTCTCGGGCGCTGCGCGGGCAGCGACCCCGACGCGCTCTTCGTCCAGGGCAAGGCGCAGCGCGCCGCGAAGGTCGTCTGCAAGGGCTGTCCGGTCGTCGCCGAGTGCCTGGCCGACGCGCTGGACAACCGCACGGAGTTCGGTGTCTGGGGAGGGATGACCGAACGCGAGCGGCGCGCCCTGCTGCGCCGCCGACCCGATGTCACGTCGTGGACGGCCCTGCTGTCCGCCGCGAAGTCACGCGGCGCCGAAGGCGCGATCGCCTGACCCCACGAACCCCCCGGTGGGGCCGACCAACCCCTGCACAGCGCGTGGCAACCCCTGCAGCCGCGCGCGCCCCGGTCGGCCCCGCCGGGGTACTTTCTCGTTCCCGGCCCGCTCCGCCCACGGCTCGCAGTCGGCCCCCGCCGAGCGCCGCCGCGACCGTCGCGCAGCCCGTCGAGGTCGTGGATGTCGGTGGCGCCGGCGGGCACCGTCGAGACCGGCACCCCGGGGTGCGAGGCGACGAGCGGCTGCAAAGAGCTCATTGACCATTGGTCGTCGTGGGTGTATGTTCCGCTCACATTAGGCTCGCTTTGCGAGGTCAAGGGGGTAGATGATGCGGCGCTACAGTACGAGACTCTTGTTGGGTGTGTTCCTGGTCATTTTGGGCGGACTCATTTCGCCTTATGGGGCGCAAGCCGCAGACCGTGCTTCAGCACCGAGGGCGGCCCCTGTGGTGAGCGCAGCGGCTCAGCCAGAATGCGGTGCGACCGAATTCCGTCAAATCTCGACATGGTACGCCGAATATCTCCCGCGGAGCAATGTCTACGGAGGATCTGCCGAGCCAACGTCTTGCTGGATGCGGCTTGGATCGCGTGATGCAGGAAGTACCTTTTGCACCACCTGGTACATATGCCCAGTTCGCGACCTGCAGGCGGCCTTGAAAGTCTGCGAAGGATATTCGATCGCGATTGACGGATCGTTTGGACCGGCCACTCAAGCTGCTCTCAAAGATTGGCAGAGGCGCAAGGGGCTAGTGGTAGATGGTGTGTATGGCACCCATACATTGGCTGCCATGGATTGGTACAAGAAGGATGCAACGACGGGGGCTTGGTTCTGCTTTTCTAAGGGCCGAGTCTGATAGCAGGTGCGCCTGACGGGGTGGCGAGACAAGACTTCCCAGAGTCCTCGGTCGCGCGCGTAGCAGATGGCTCAGCCTAGTATTTGACCTGAGGTTGACTGTGAGGTTCCTGATGGCCTCGGGCCAGTCTGAGACACTTGCGTCACGCAGTAACGCAGGTTTGGTCTGGCAGCCTGCCCCCTTCCTGCCCTTGATGCATAGGTGGATCAGGTGTCCCGGCAACCTAAACTAAACGGATGCCGCGCCAGCGTGCCCAAACCGCTCCTTGTCTAATGAGCCCAGGAAGGATTGGTGCGCGACCGTGAGAACCGACTTGCTGACAAGAGCGAAGCGCAATCTTCCCCTCGCCCTTGGTGTGATGGCGATGATGTTGTCCATGAGTTCGCCTGGGTGGGCCCAGCCTTCCCAGGGGGCAGGTGGGGCTGAGGTCGCGACGTCTCGTGAACCGGAGCCACCCAAGGCATCGCAAGGCGTGCCGCTAGAAAAGCGGGTCACTGTGCTCGGGCGAAATTGGGCGCATAGTTCTGACATCGCTTGGAGGCTGAGTCCGGGCGCCACCGGGCTCGTGGTTGAAGCGGGCACTGTGGCAGACGGATTGGCCCTGAGACCATTGGCCACTCTCGCCGTTTCCGGTATCCAGACCAAAAGTTGGGTCGGTGAAGCCTGCATCCTGCACGGAGCCCAAGTTCTCGCAGTAGCGTTTGCGACCGCAGAGTCCGCGAACCGCGAGGCGTCGTACGAAGCGGGCGCATTTGCGGCGTTGGTCGACCTTCGCTCGGGGCGCACGACCTATTTGAAGAATGTCCGCCCGACCATGGCGTATTTCAGTCCTTCTTGCGGCCCGGATGGGCGCGCTGTGTTCACGGCCTATGGTGGCGGATTCAGCCGTACTCAGATATCCACCGTTGATCGCTCTGGTCGCGTGACAGACCATGTCGCCGGCCGCGGGCAGCTGACCTCCGCCGTCACTGCAGCCAACGGCGAAGTGGTGGCAGCCTACGGTCGGTCTTTGGTTTCCCTCGACAATGGAGGTGTGATCACCAGTCTGGTGGAAGCCCCCGGCCAGATCGCTTCGATTGTGCCGAGCGCCAAAGCGCAGTTGTCAATTGTGTATGACGCGCATGGGAAGAGTCATGTGGCCGACTGGTCGGGAAGGACCGGGGCGCGATTGATTGACCGGGGGCAGGGGCCGCTTGGACAAGTGGGTCTTGCGCGAGCGGGTTCGGGCGTGGTCGTTCAAGCCAAGGCATTCTCCCGTCTTCCTGGGGAAGGCCTGCCAGTCGTACCTGTCGATCGGTTTGCCTCTTTAAGCGCCGAAGGAACGCTGTGGGTCGACGATGAACCAAAGACTCCCCTCAACGGGACTTCACCTACGCTGCGGGTGGTGAATGTATCTGGGGCGGTTGCGCAGACGACAAGGGGAACACGAGTCGGGCTGGCATCCACCCCTCCTATGGTGACGCGGAGCACCGCGCCTCGGTCAGTAGTAGCTGCTTCGTCCTCCGCGACCACGGACGAGCTTCCTTGTGCTGTGTCTCGCAATGATCCAGCGATCATGGCCTACCAACCGTCAGTGAGGCAGGCAGAGTGGGCTGTTGATCAGGCTGTTGGGGGCACGCTCACGAAGCAGCACGTCGCGAACTATCGGAAGCTCGGTCTGGCGGCCTACTCGCCCCAGGGGCTTTTCCCCAAGCCTGCTCTTGCCGGCGGGGGATCGGTGCCGCCCCAGATCTTGCTCGGAATCTTGGCAAATGAGTCGAACCTGTGGCAGGCGTCTGGACACGTAGCTCGCGGAGGATTCGGAAATCCCTTGACGGGCGACGTCTATGGCCGTGGGTCGACATCAAACATCAATCCGGGTCAGGTCGACTGCGGCTTTGGAATTGCGCAGGTCACTGACGGAATGCGCAAGGGGCAACTCGATAGCCTGCGTCAACGAGCCATCGCGCAGGACTTTGAGGCTAACATTGCGGCAGGGCTGCAGATCCTCGCTAAGAAGTGGAATCAACTCCGGTCGTACACTCCGGCGATCACTGCGACCAGCGCCGACCCACAGTGGATCGAAAGTTGGTACTTTGCCCTCTGGGCTTACAATTCCGGCGTCCAGCCGGATGTCAACAACGGGAATGCGACGGGCTGCACGCCTGGCCCGTCCTGCACTGACTCGGGCGGCCGTTGGGGATTGGGGTGGTTCAACAATCCGTCCAACCCGATCTACCCTTCTGGACGCCATCTGTTCAACTCTGTCCCTACCGATCCGGCAACCCCGGCCAAGTGGCCCTATCAGGAGCGCGTTATCGGTTGGGCCGCCAACCCCTTCTACGACTCGGCGGGAAGCTACCTTCAGGCGTGGTGGCCGAGCGCCGAGGACCGTGATAGGTCGGTGCCGCCACCCAACGTGCTGTGCACCACCGCCAACCTGTGCAGCATGAGCGCCGGCACGGGCACCTGCTCGCGGACGGACCTGCACTGTTGGACGAACTTTCCCGTCGTGTGGAAGCAGTCAGACTGCGGCTTCTGCGGGCACTCGCAGTCGCGGTACTCCTCGACTGCGGCTCTTCCAGCAGATCCTGTGTCCGCTGACCCCGCCACCTGCGGCCTGGACGGTCTGCCATCCACTGCGGTGATCGTCGACGACATGGCCGCTGGGGCGTCGCGTTACTCCCCGTGCACGACGGGGAGAAGCTCAGGGTCCTTTGCGTTCGACTTCACGGCGGACGCAAACGGCAACTACCCGGCCCATATTGACCTGCACCAGATCAACGGTGGCTACAACGGTCATTACTGGTTCACCCATGTGGCACCCCAGACATCTGTCACCGAAGTCCGCGGAACGTGGACGTTCCCGTCGGCGGTGAACGGTTGGGGAGATGTATACGTCCACGTGCCGGCCCTTGGTGCCAACAGCTTGCAGGCGAAATACACCGTGCGCGACGCCGCCACGGGGGCACAGCGTTACCGCGTCGTCGACACGTACCTGGGCAAGAACGCCTGGATCCCTTTGGGGGCGATGAAGCTGTCCCCCGGGTCCACTGTCCAACAGACGTCCGTGGTGACGCACGAGCAGGGAGTGCACAACCTCGCCTTCGACGCCGCCGCCTTCGTGCCGCGCAGCAAGCCAGCCCAGTTCGTCGTGGCCTTGGGTGACTCGTTCAGCTCCGGAGAGGGAGTCCCGCCGTTTGACACGCGCGCGTCGGGCAACCCGAGTAATGACTGCCATCGATCGACCGCGGCCTATGCGCGCACGATGCGGTTGCCAGGTCAGACGGTGCCCGCGACTGATAGTCGCAACGACTTGCACTTCCTGGCGTGTTCGGGCGCAATCGCCGAGTCGCTTACAGCCAAGGCGGCGGTGGGGTCCATCCCCTCGGTCCCTGCAGGTCCGGACTACCAAAACGGCCAGGAACTGCAGTTGGACCGGGGGTTCTTGTCGCCGGACACGACGATTGTGACCCTGACAATCGGGGGGAACAATGCGCGGTTCAGCGACGTCGCGACCCACTGCTTCGCGTTCAACTGTCCAACATCAACGATGAGCGGCGACCCGTCACCGCTCGAGACTTACGAGCCTTACGTCATCTCGACTCTTATCCCTCCCAAGCTTGCGGCCGTCTACGACCAGATCCACCAAGCGGCGCCCAACGCCAAGATCTACGTGTCCGCCTACCCGAGGCTGTTCGACGGGACCTATCTCCTCGTCTGCGCCGCGCTGTCGCCCGAGGAGCAGCGATGGATCCGTGACCTGACGCAACAGCTTTCGGCAGCGACCAAGCAGCAGATCGACGCCGCGCGTGCTCGGGGCCTGCCGATCTACTTCGTCGACTCGCAGTCTGAGTTCGTCGGCCACGAGATCTGCAACTCTGCCGGTAGTCCTCAGTACTTCAACGGCATCGATGCGGTGAACGTCTCGTACTCGCTGCATCCGAACGCGCCAGGGCAATTCGCGTATGCACGAGCGTTCACGACGGCCATGGCATCGCCGTGACCATGCCCGCAGCGGCCGAATCAGGTGGAGGCGAGTGGTTGGCGGTGCCACTCGCCGGCGGCCTCATCCTCGCGGTGTGGCTAGCCGTCGTTCTCACCGGGGGTCGTCAGCGGTCGTTCTGGCTGCTCGCCGCGCTGTTCGGTGTGGCGGTCGCCATGGCCCCGCACGTCATCGACATCGACGGTTACGTCTGGGTGTTCATCATCGCCGGTTGGTGCCTCGGATGCTTCGTCGCCGCATTCGCCGGAATGTTCGTGTGGCTGCGACGGGCGATGAGAAGTGATTCATGAAGCCAGGGCCGACCCCACCTCGCGCAGCCCGTCGAGGTCGTGGATGTCGGTGGCGCCGGCCGGCACCGTCGAGACCGGCACACCCGGGTGCGAGGCGACGAACCGGCTCACCCGGCCCTCGTGGCGGGTCGCCACCTCGGCCAGCGCCGCGTGCAGCCGCAGCAGCGCCGGCGTCGGCGTCGTCCGGCCCGGCGTCGTCGCGGTCCTCGAGCTGCTCGGCCGCCGCGGAGGCCCGCGCCCCGCTGAGCCCCGGCGCCCCAGCCGCTGCATCCGGTTGACGACGACGCCCGCGAGCGGCATCCCCTCGGCCTCGAGCCGCTCGACGAAGTAGGCCGCCTCGCGCAGGGCGTCGCGCTCGGGTGCGGCGACGACGACGAACGCGGTCGAGGGGTCCTTGAGGAGCGGCGTAGGTGACGTCGGCCCGCTCGCGGAAGCCGCCGAACATCGTGTCGAGGGCGGCGACGAAGGTCTGCACGTCGGAGAGGAACTCGCCGCCGAGCACCTTCGACACGGTGGCGGCGGCGAGGTTGGCGCCGACCGAGAACACCTTGAGGTAGGCCCGGCCGCCGGCGCGGGCCGGCGCCATGAGGAGGCGGATGAAGCGGCCGTCGAGGAAGGACCCGAGCCGCTTCGGGGCGTCGAGGAAGTCCAGGGCCGAGCGGGACGGCGGGGTGTCGACGACGACGAGGTCCCACGTGCCGTCGCGCTCGGCCTCGGCCCGCAGCTGGCCAGCCGCTCCATCGCCATGTACTCCTGGGTGCCCGCGAAGGAGCTGGAGACCGCCTGGTAGAAGGGGTTCTCGAGGATCTGCGCGGCCTTCTCGGGCGTCGAGTGGGCGAGCACGACGTCGTCGAACGTGCGCTTCATGTCGAGCATCATCGCGTCGAGCGAGCCGCCGGCCTCGGTGCCGACCCCGGGCACCGGGCGCGGGGTGTTGTCGAGCTCGGTGAGCCCGAGCGACTGCGCGAGCCGGCGGGCCGGGTCGATCGTCAGGACGACGACGCGGCGCCCCGCCTCGGCCGCCGCGACGCCGAGGGCCGCCGCGGTGGTCGTCTTGCCGACGCCGCCGGAGCCGCAGCAGACGATGATGCCGGTGCCCGTGCCGGCGAGCAGGCGGTCGAGGTCGAGGGCGACGGGAGCGGGGCGGGGGGCCATCAGCGGACCCCCTGCCGGGTGAGCTCGTCGGCGAGCACGGCGAAGCCTCCGTCGTCGGTGCCGGAGGGCAGGGCCGGCAGGGTGAGGGTGGGCAGGGCGAGGGCCTCGACCTCGGCGGCGAGGTCGCGCTCGAGGGCCACCCGGGCGGCGTGGTCGCGGGCCTCGCCGAGCAGGCCGCCGACGGTCCGGGCCCCGGCCCGCACGCCCACGGCGGTGAGGTCGGCCCGCACCTGCTCCTCGAGGGCGGGGTCGTCGAGCCGGGTCATGAGGGCGTCGGGCAGGAGCGGCTCGCGCACCTGGTTGACGACGACCGCGCCGAGGCCGAACCCGGCGGCGGACAGCTCGGCCGTGGCGTCGGCCGTCTCCTGGACGGGCATCTCCTCGAGGAGGGTGACGACGTGCACGACGCTGCGCCGGTCGCGCAGCATCCGGGTGATCGACGCGGCCTGGGAGTGGATCGGGCCCATCCGGGCGAGGTCGGCGACCTGCTCGTTGACGCCGAGGAAGCGGGCCACCCGGCCGGTGGGCGGGGCGTCGAGCACGACGGCGTCCCAGACGAGCCGGCCGTGGCCGCGCCGCGTGCCGTCGGTGCGGCCGACCGCCTCGTAGACCTTGCCGGTGAGCAGGACGTCGCGCACGCCGGGGGCGATGGTCGTCGCGAAGTCGACGACGCCCATCCGCTCGAGCGCCCCGCCGGCCCGGCCGAGCTTGTAGAAGGTCTGGAGGTACTCGAGCAGCGCGGCCTTGGCGTCGACCGAGAGCCCCCACAGCTCGCCGCCGGAGGGGTCCTGGACGAGGCGCTGCTCCTCGGTGCCGAGCGGCGGGACCCCGAAGGTCTGGCTGATGCCCTGGCGGGACTCGACCTCGACGAGGAGCACCCGCCGGCCCTGCCGGGTCAGGGCGAGGGCGAGGGCGCTCGCGACCGTCGTCTTCCCCACGCCGCCCTTGCCGGTGACGACGTGGAGGCGGACGCCGTCGAGGACGCGCCGGAGCGGAGGGGCTGCCATCCGGCCAGCCTAGGGCGGGGCTGGCGGCGCCTCAGTGCAGGGTGAGCTCCTCGACCTCGGCGAGGACGAGGAGGTAGGCGGGGTGCTCGGGGTCGACGAGGTCGGTGTGGTCGGCGCCCCGGGCCAGGGCGGTGGTCGCGGCTCGTCGGCCGTGCGCGTGGCCGCGTACGACTCGGCGACGGCGGGCGGCACGACGTCGTCGCGCTCGCCCGAGACGAGGGCGACGGGCGCGGTGAGCCGCTGGCGGGCGGGGTCGGCGGCGGCCCACGCCTCGGGCACCTCCTCGGGCGCGCCGCCGAGGAACTCGCGGGCGGCGTCGTCGCCGAGGTGGAGCCGGTCGGCCTCGGCGAGGTCGGCGACCGGGCCGAGGGCGACCGCGCCGAGCAGGTCGGGCACGCGGCCCTCCGAGGCGAGCCAGGTGACGAGGTGGCCGCCGGCGGAGTGCCCGACGAGGACGAGGGGGTCGGGCAGGTCGGTGTCGGCGCGGGCCGCGGCGAGGGTGGCGAGCAGGGCGTCGGCGGTGCCGGGCCAGCCGCCGCCGGGCATCCCGGTGCGCGGGTACTCGAGGTTGGCGACGTGGAAGCCGTCGCGGGACAGGGCCTCGGCGAGCGGGCCGAGGTGGCTGCGGTCGTACCGCTCGCGCCAGAAGCCGCCGTGGACGAGGGCGACGGTGACGCCGCGGGCGCGGTGCGGGTCGGGGTCGTAGACGTCGTAGACGTCGGTCTGCTCCGGCCCGGTGACCTCCGTGCGGTCGGGCTGGCGGGCGGGGCGGGTCATGACGTCGGGCTGGTCGCTCATCACGGCCACCGTAGCCCGCGGGGCCGGTGGGGCCGGGGGGCCGGGGCGCTGGGCCGGCGATAGGGTGGCGGCCATGCAGACGTGGGAGTACGCGACCGTGCCGCTCATCGTCCACGCGACGAAGCAGATCCTCGACCAGTGGGGCGAGGACGGCTGGGAGCTCGTCCAGGTGCTCGCCATGCCCGAGGGCAACCTCGTCGCCTACCTCAAGCGGCCGAAGGGCTGAGCGTGGGTCGCGTCGACGACCGCCTCGCCGAGCTGGGGCTGACCCTCCCCGAGGTCGTCCCGCCGCTCGCCGCATACGTGCCCGCCGTGCTCGACGGCTCGCGCGTCTACGTGTCGGGCCAGGTGCCGATCGTCGACGGCGTGCTGCCCGAGACGGGCGCCGTGGGTGAGCTCGTCGGGCTCGTGAGCCCCGCGCGGGCGCGCGAGCTGGCCGCGGTCTGCGCGCTCAACGCCATCGCGGCCGTCAAGTCGGTCGTCGACGACCTCGACCGGGTCGAGCGGGTCGTCAAGGTCACCGGCTTCGTCGCCTCCGACCCGTCGTTCACCGGGCAGCCCGGCGTCGTCAACGGCGCCAGCGAGCTGTTCGGCGCGGTCTTCGGCGACGCCGGGGTCCACGCGCGCTCGGCCGTGGGGGTCGCGGCGCTGCCGCTCGGCGCCCCCGTCGAGGTCGAGGTGATCGTCCACGTCCGCGACTGACCCGCGGCGCGGCGGGCGGGGGCCCGAGGGTGGTGCGGCGGCCGGTGCGCGACCAGGGCCTGCTCGCGCGCGGCCGGGCGTGGGTCGACGCGGGGATGCCCGAGGGCTCGGCGCCCCGGCCGGCCGCCACGGTGATGCTCGTGCGCGACACCGGCCCGGGCCGGAGGTGTACGTGCAGCGCCGGGTCGCGACGATGGCCTTCGCGCCGTCGATGGTCGTCTTCCCGGGCGGGCGGGTCGACCCCGCCGACCACTCGCTCGACCCCTCGGCGCCCGGCCTCGCCGACCTCGCCGCGCACTTCGGCACGACGGCGGAGCGGGCGGCGCCGTTCGCGGCCGCGGCCGTGCGCGAGGTCGAGGAGGAGTGCGGGGTGCGGGTCGAGGTGGCGGCGCTGCGGGGGCGGGGGCACTGGGTGACCCCGGCGTTCGAGCCCCGGCGCTACGACACGTGGATCCTCGCCGCGGGCATGCCGCCCGGGCAGGAGGCCCGCGAGACGAGCGGTGAGTCCGACGGCGGTGGCTGGGCCCGGGCCGAGGTGCTGCTGGAGCGCGCCGCGGCGGGGCGGCTGCGGATGATGCCGCCGCAGGAGTGGGCGCTGGAGGCGCTCGCGGGGTTCGCCGACGCGGCGGCCTTCCTCGCCGACCGCCCGCTCATCCGGCGCGTCGTGCCGGTCGCTCGAGCAGGACCCCGACGGCACGCTGGTCCTCGTCACCGAGCTCCCCTGAGACCGGCGCCGGCCCACCCGGAAGGGGTGTGGCGCGCGACGTCCAAGTGCTCCCGTCCCTGAGCCACCTGCCCACCTCCCGGAGCACATGGCCACGTGCGCCGAGATCTGGGCCGCCGGCTCACCTCCCGGAGCACATGGCCACGTGCGCCACATCCGGGCCGCCGGCTCACCTCCTGGAGCACTGGCCACGTGCGCCGGGCGGGGGCGTGGCCCGGAGTCGGAGCACATGGACGTCCGGGCGGCGGCACTGGTCCGGTCCGGGCGCGGCCACGGCCACGGCCGCCGCCCGCCTAGAGTGGCCGGATGAGCGCCGCGCCCGCCGAGCCGCCGCCGTCGGTGCGCGACCCGTGGGCCGGCGGCGCCGGTCACCGAGCGTGCGCACTGCGTCCTCGCGCCCAACCCCGGCCCGATGACCCTCGACGGCACGAACACCTGGGTGCTCCTCGAGCCCGGCTCCACCGAGGCCGTCGTCGTCGACCCCGGCCAGGACGACGAGCCCCACCTGCGCGCCGTGCTCGACCACGTCGCCTCCCGGGGCGCCCGGGTCGGCGCTCACCCTCCTCACCCACGGCCACCACGACCACGCCGCCGGCGCCCCCCGCTTCGCCGAGCTCTCCGGCGCCCCGACCCGGGCCGTCGGCCGCGGCCACGACGACCTCGGCGACGGCGACGTCCTACGCGTCGGCGGCCTCGAGCTGCGGGTCGTGGCCACGCCCGGCCACACCGCCGACTCGGTCTCGTTCGCCCTGCCCGCCGACCACGCCCTGCTCACCGGCGACACCGTGCTCGGCCGCGGCACGACCGTCGTCGCCCACCCCGACGGCGAGCTCGACGCCTACCTCGCGCTCGCTCGAGCGGATCGCGGCCCTCACCGGCGGCGGCGGCGTCACACGATCCTGCCCGGCCACGGCCCGGTGGTGCCCGACGCCGCCGCGATGGTCGCCTTCTACCGGGTGCACCGGCGCGAGCGGCTCGACCAGGTGCGCCAGGCCCTCGCCGACGGCGCGGCCACCGAGGACGACCCGGTCGAGGGCGTGCTCCGGCGCGTCTACGCCGAGGTCCCGCAGGAGGTGTGGCCGGCGGCCCGGATGTCGATCCGCGCCCAGCTCGACTACCTGGGGGTCAGCGGGCCCGGCGGGTGAGCCGCTCGACGTCGAGCAGGAGCACCGCCCGCGCCTCGAGCCGCAGCCAGCCCCGCGAGGCGAAGTCGGCCAGCGCCTTGTTCACCGTCTCGCGGGAGGCGCCGACGAGCTGGGCCAGCTCCTCCTGGGTGAGGTCGTGCGCGACCATGACGCCCTCGTCGACGGGCCGGCCGAAGCGGCGCGCGAGGTCGAGCAGCGCCTTGGCGACCCGCCCCGGGACGTCGGTGAACACGAGGTCGGCGAGCACGTCGTTGGTGCGCCGCAGCCGCCGGGCGAGCGCGCTGAGCAGGGTGAGCGCGACCCCGGGCCGCTCGTGGAGGAAGTCCTTGAGCTGCTCGTGGCCCATCGAGAGCAGCTGGGTCTCGGCGACGGCCGTGGCGGTGGCGGTGCGCGGCCCGGGGTCGAAGAGCGAGAGCTCGCCGAACATCTCGCCCGGCCCGAGGATGGCGAGGAGGTTCTCGCGCCCGTCGGCGCTCGTGCGCCCGAGCTTGATCTTGCCCTCGCCGATGACGTAGAGCCGGTCGCCCTGGTCGCCCTCGTGGAAGAGGACGTCGCCGCGCTCGAGGCGCGAGGGGTTCATCGTCGCGATGAGCCCCTCGGCGGCGTGGTCGTCGAGGGGGGAGAAGAGCGGCGCTTTCCGCACGACGTCGTGGTCCACGGGGCCCAGTGTGCCAGAACGCGCAGGTCGGCCCCGGGGGCCCGGGCCGAGCCCGCGGACGGGAGGCCCGGCGCGTGTCGGCGGCCGACCCTAGGCTGTCGGCGTGCCCGTCCGCCCCACGCCCGCCGTCCGCCGCGCCGCCACCGGCGACGAGTCGCCGGTGGCCCGCACCCGCCGGGCCCGCCGCACCTACGCCGCGCTCCACGAGCGCTACCCCTACGCCCACTGCGAGCTCGACTTCGAGACCCCGCTCCAGCTGCTCGTCGCCACCGTGCTGTCGGCCCAGACCACCGACGTCATGGTCAACACGGTCACGCCCACCCTCTTCTCGCGCTGGCCCACGGCCGAGGCGCTCGCCGCCGCCGACCGCGCCGAGATGGAGGCGGTGCTCAAGCCCACCGGGTTCTTCCGGGCCAAGACCAACTCGGTCATCACCCTCGCCCAGGCGCTCGTCGAGCGGTACGGCGGCGAGGTGCCCGGCCGGCTCGCCGACCTCGTCACCCTGCCCGGCGTCGGCCGCAAGACCGCCAACGTCGTCCTCGGCAACGCCTTCGGGGTGCCGGGCATCACCGTCGACACCCACGTCGGCCGGCTGGTGCGGCGCTGGGGCTGGACCCAGGAGACCGACCCGGTGAAGGTCGAGGCCGACATCGCCGCGCTCATCCCGAAGCGGGAGTGGACGATGCTCAGCCACGTCGTGATCTTCCACGGCCGGCGCACCTGCTTCGCCCGAAACCCCGCCTGCGGCGCGTGCCCGGTCACCCGGTGGTGCCCCGCCTACGGGGAGGGCGAGACCGACCCCGAGAAGGCCGCGAAGCCTGCTCAAGTTCGAGCTCGCCCCGGGCGCCCCGCTGCCCGACCCGCCGCCCGGCCCGCTGCCCGACGAGGCCTGAGCGCCGCCGCTCCGGACGTCGGCGTCCCGGAATTTCCCGGCCGCGGGCGGCGATGGATACCGTGGTCCGGGGGTAGACCGAAGGAGTGGACGGTCTCCGTGCCACGCGCCCCGCCCTCCGGGCGGGTCCCCGGGCCCCGGTGCCGGGCGCCGAGCGCCCGGGGCATCGAGCGCCCGGGGCGCCGACCGTCCGCGGTGCAGCGACCTCGACGGCAGGAGAGACACATGGCAACCGTGAGCGACTTCGTCATCGACCGGCTCATCGCGTGGGACCTCCACCGGTTCTACGGGTTCCCCGGCGACGGGATCGGCGGCTTCGACGGTGCGCTCGGGCGGGCCGAGCGCGACGGCAAGGACTTCACCTACATCCGGCCGACCCACGAGGAGGAGGCCGCGCTCATGGCGACGGCCCACGCGAAGTTCACCGGCGAGGTGGGCGTCTGCATGGCCACCTCCGGCCCGGGCGCCGCGCACCTCGTCAACGGCCTCTACGACGCCAAGGGCGACAACCAGCCCGTCGTCGCCGTCGTCGGCCAGCAGGCCCGGGCGGCGACCGGCAGCGACTTCCAGCAGGAGCTCAACCTCGAGCGGATGTTCGCCGACGTCGCCGTCTTCGTCCAGACCGTCCTCACCGCCGAGCACGCGCCCCTCGTCGTCGACAAGGCGATCCGGGTCGCGGCGGCCCGGCGCGGCCCGGCCGTCGTCATCCTGCCCACCGACGTCCAGGAGCTCGAGATGGAGGAGCCCGAGGTCGCACACGGCGTCTCGCGCAGCGGCATCGGGTACGCCTCCCCCGCTTCGCGCCGACCGAGGACGCGCTCCTGCAGGCCGCCGAGGTGCTCAACGCCGGCAGCAAGGTCGCGATGATCGTCGGTCAGGGCGCCCGGGGCGCCCGCGCCGAGGTGCTGGCCGTCGCCGAGCGGCTCGGGGCGGGCATCATCACGGCCCTGCTCGGCAAGGACGTCGTCCCCGGTGACGTCCCGTACCACACCCAGCAGCTGGGCCTCCTCGGCTCGCGCCCGAGCTACGACATGATGCAGGACTGCGACACCCTCCTGCTCGTCGGCACGAACTTCCCCTACGCGGAGTTCCTGCCGGAGACCGGCCAGGCCCGCGCCGTGCAGATCGACACCGACCCCGGCCACCTCGGCATCCGCTACCCGACCGAGGTCAACCTCTGGGGTGACACCGGGGCCACGCTCGCCGCCCTGCTGCCGCACCTCCACCAGGCCGAGGACCTGTCGTGGCAGGAGGGCATCGCCGCCGGGATGCGCGAGTGGGACGAGGAGACGACCCGGGTCGCGATGGCCGAGGCCGACCCCGTGAACCCGCGCCGGCTCTTCCACTCGCTCAACGAGCGCCTGCCCGAGCGGGCCATCGTCACCGCCGACGCCGGGACGACGGCCGACTGGTTCGGGCACCACATCCGCCTCGGCGGCGAGCAGATGGGCAACCTCTCCGGACGCCTCGCGACCATGCTCGCCGCGATGCCGTACGCGATGGCCGGCAAGTTCGCCCACCCCGACCGGCCGGTCGTCTGCACCATCGGCGACGGCGCGTTCCAGATGCTCGGGATGAACGGGCTCATCACCGTCAAGCGGCACTGGCAGGAGTGGGAGAACCCCACGTTCATCGTGCTCGTCATGCACAACGACGACCTCAACCAGGTCTCCTGGGAGATGCGCGAGGTGGGCGACCCGCGGTGGGACACGGCCCAGCTCGTGGAGTCGATGGACTACGCCGAGTACGCGCGCAGCCTCGGCTTCGAGGGCATCCGGGTCGACCGCCCCGAGGACGTCGACGCCGCCTGGGACCGCGCGTTCGCCGCCGACCGCCCCGTCCTCATCGACGCGGTCGTCGACCGCAACGTCCCGCCCCTACCGGCGCACATCACGCTCGAGCAGGCCAAGGGGGTCGCCCGGGCCCTCGTCACGGGTGACCCCGAGGCGCGCCGCGTGGCCGTCGAGGGCTCGCGCGCGATGGCCGCCGAGCTGTTCTCGAGGGTGCGCGGCAGCCGGTCGTGACCGACCCGGACACCTCGCTCGGAGCCCGCCCCCGCGCCGGCGGCCCCGAGGTGACGTCCGTCCGGGTCGGCGCCTTCGAGGTGCCGCTCGACTCCCCGGAGTCCGACGGCACCCTCTCCTGGGACTCGACGACGCTCGTCGTCGTCACCGTGCGCGCCGGGGACGAGGTCGGCACGGGCTACACCTACGCACCCCGCGCGGCCGCCCTCGTCGTCGAGGACACCCTGGCCGGCGTCGTCACCGGGCGCGACGCGTTCGCCGTCGGCGCCGCCTGGGGGGCGATGGCGCACGCGGTGCGCAACCAGGGCCGGCGCGGACCGGTGAGCGCGGCGATCTCCGCGGTCGACGTCGCGCTGTGGGACCTCAAGGCGCGCCTGCTCGGCCTCTCCCTCGTCGACCTGCTCGGCGGCTACCACGACCACGTCCCCGCCTACGGCAGCGGCGGGTTCACCAGGTGCTCACCGCCGTGTGGCACGCCCGCCACCTCGAGTACTTCGCCGACCACGTGCGGCTCGAGGCGCTCGCCTTCGACGGGGTGCTGGAGCCCCACGACGGCGCGCTGCGACCCGACCGCAGCCGCCCCGGCCACGGGCTGACCGTCCGCTGGCCCGACCTCGACCCCTACCGCGTGCCCCTGGGAGGAGCAGCATGACGACCACCGACCTGCCCGTCCACTGGGACGGGATGCGCACCGTCTCCTCGACCGACCCCTCCGACGGGCACGGTGACACCGCCCGCGCGCTCGCGGCGGCGCTCGAGGGGCGGGTCGAGGGGGAGGTGCGCTTCGACGACGGCAGCCGGGCCGCCTACTCCACGGACGCGTCGAACTACCGCCAGGTGCCGCTCGGTGTCGTCGTGCCGAAGACCCTCGACGACGTCGTGACGACGGTCGCCGCGTGCCGTGAGCACGGCGTGCCGCTGACCAGCCGCGGCGGGGGCACCAGCCTGGCCGGCCAGACGTGCAACGTCGGGGTCGTCATCGACTTCTCCAAGTACCTCACCGCGGTCGAGTCGATCGACCCCGAGGACCGCTCTGCGTGGGTCCAGCCCGGCTGCACCCTCGACTGGCTGCGCGACGCCGCCGCCGAGCACGGCCTCACCTACGGCCCCGACCCCGCGACGCACAACCGCAACACCCTCGGCGGGATGATCGGCAACAACTCCTGCGGCACCCACTCGGTGATGGCCGAGTTCTACGGCCCCGGCCCGCTCACCGCCCACCAGGTGCTCGAGCTCGAGGTGCTCACCTACCGCGGCGCCCGCTTCACCGTCGGGCCGATGACCCACGACGAGCTGGACGCGGCCGTCGAGGAGGGTGGCGAGCGCGGTCGGATCCTCGCCGCCCTGCGCGACGTGCGCGACCGCCACCTCGCCGCGATCCGCACCGGGTTCCCGCAGATCCCGCGACGGGTCTCCGGCTACAACCTGCCGCAGCTGCTCGACGAGGAGCACTTCGACGTCGCCAAGGCCCTCGTCGGCACCGAGGGCACCTGCGTCGTCGTGCTCCGCGCCCGGGTCCGGCTCATCGACGCCAAGCCGGAGCGGACCCTCGTCGTCGCCGGCTTCCCGGACGCCCCGACCGCCGGCGACCACGTGCCGATGGTGCGCGAGCACCGGCCGGTCGCGTGCGAGGGCATCGACCAGCGTGCTCGTCGACTTCATGCGCGAGAAGGGGCTGCACCCCGACGACGTCGACCTGTTGCCCGACGGCGAAGGGTTCCTCCTCGTCGAGTTCGGCTCCGACGACAAGGACGACGCCGACGCGCAGGCCCAGCGCGTTCGTCGAGGCCTGCGAGGCCCTCGAGGACCCCCCGAGCGACCAAGATGCTTCACCGACTCCTGGGAGGCCCAGAAGCTCTGGGAGGTGCGCGAGTCCGGGCTCGGCGCCACCGCGCACGTGCCGGGCATGCGCGACGACGCACCCCGGCTGGGAGGACGCGGCCGTGCCCCCCGAGAAGGTCGGCGACTACCTGCGCGACTTCCGCGACCTGCTCGAGGAGTTCGACTACCACGCCGCGCTCTACGGGCACTTCGGCCAGGGCTGCATCCACTGCCGCATCGACTTCCGCCTCTCCACCGCCCACGGCGTGCGCCAGTGGCGGCAGTTCCTCACCCGGGCGGCGGAGCTCGTCGCCTCGTACGGCGGCTCGCTCTCCGGTGAGCACGGCGACGGGCAGGCCCGGGGCGCGCTGCTCACGACGATGTACGGCGAGGAGCTCGTCGCGGCCTTCGGGGAGTTCAAGGCGGTCTGGGACCCCGACGGCATGATGAACCCCGGCAAGGTCGTGCACCCGCACGACCCGACCGACGACCTGCGTGAGGGGCCGCAGGTCCGGCTCACGCCCGTGCGCACGCACTTCGCCTTCCCCGACGACGACCACGACTTCGGCAAGGCCACCGCCCGCTGCGTCGGCGTCGGGCAGTGCCGCAACGTCGACACCGGCGGGATGTGCCCGAGCTACATGGCCACGCGGGAGGAGGAGGACTCCACCCGCGGCCGGGCGCGGATGCTCTTCGAGATGCTCCGGGGCGACGAGCCCCGAGGCGGCTGGCGTGACGTCGCACGTCGCCGACGCCCTCGAGCTCTGCCTGGCCTGCAAGGCGTGCAAGCACGAGTGCCCGGTCAACGTCGACATGGCGACGTACAAGGCCGAGTTCCTCTCGCACTACTACAAGGGCCGGCTCCGCCCGCGCAGCGACTACGCCATCACCCTCATCTACTGGTGGGCCCGCCTCGCCAGCCGGATGCCGCGGCTCGTCAACGCCGTGACGCAGAACGGGGTGCTGGCGCCGGTGCTCAAGAAGGCCGGTGGGGTGGCGCAGGCCCGGGCCATCCCCAGGTTCCGGGAGCGAGCCCTTCACCCGGGGCTTCCGGGAGCGGCGCCGGCAGCCGGCGGCGAGCGGCCGGTGCACGGGCCGACGGCCCGCCGCTGCGGCACCGCGACTCGGCCCGGTTCCGTCGGTGAGTCGTACACGACGCCGACGATGCAGCGCGGCGGCCTGCGCCGGACCCCTCCACCCGCACGGCACCGACGCCCCGATCGAGACCGACCGGGTGGTGCTGTGGCCGGACACCTTCAACAACTACCTCGAGTCCTCGGTGCTCGAGGCGACCGTCGAGGTGCTCGAGCACGCCGGCTACGAGGTCGACGCTGCCCTCCCGGCCCCTGTGCTGCGGGCGGCCCCTGTACGACGCCGGCATGCTCACCACGGCCGAGCACCTCTGGCGGCAGGTGCTCGACACCCTGCGCGACGACGGATCCGGGCCGGCGTCCCCGTCGTCGGCGTCGAGCCCAGCTGCGTCGCCGCCTTCCGGGACGAGCTCGTCGGGCTGATGCCCGACGACGCCGACGCCCGGCGGCTCTCGGAGCAGACGCTTCATCCTCTCCGAGTTCCTCGAGCGGCAGCGCTACCAGCCCCCGCAGCTGCCGGTCGACGCCCTCGTGCAGATGCACTGCCACCACGTCGCCGCCCTCGGCACCGACGCCGAGGAGGCGATCCTGAAGCGGATGGGCGTCTCGGCCGACGTGCTCGACGCCGGCTGCTGCGGCCTCGCCGGGTCGTTCGGCTTCTCGGCCGAGCAAGTACGACGTCTCGGTCCGGGTCGGCGAGCGGAAGATGGCGCCGCGGATCCGCGCCGCGTCGGCGGACACCGAGGTCGTCACCGACGGCTTCAGCTGCCGCGAGCAGATCGAGCACCTCACCGGCCGCCAGCCCCGCCACCTCGCCGAGCTGCTCCGCGACGCGATCCGCGCCGAACGGCAGGCCGGCGCCGAGCGGCAGGACGGCTGAGGGGGACGCCCCGCCCGCCCGGGACTCAGCCGGCGTCCGCGCCCTGCCC
>CAVVYI010000030.1:0-40820 GCA_963752445.1 uncultured Actinomycetota bacterium
CTGGTGCAGGCGGACGCCGTGGTCGGCGGCGACCATCTCGGCCGCCTTCTCGCCGATCATGATGGAGGCCGCGTTGGTGTTGCCGCTGACCACGTTCGGCATCACGCTGGCGTCCGCCACGCGGAGCGCGCCGACGCCGTGCACCCGCAGCCGCGGGGTCGACGACGTCGCCCATCCGGCAGGTCGAGGTCTCGTGGTAGACGGTCAGCGCGTAGTGGCGGGCCATGTCCTCGAGCAGGGCGTCACTCGGCTCGTCGCCGCGCTCGTGGCCGTGGGCCTCGCGCCAGCGTGCGGCGGGACCACCGGTCGCCCAGCCCGCCGCCGGGCCAGGCCGCGGCGATCTCGAGGGCCCGGCGCATGACGGCGACCATGACCGTGACGTCGTGCGGGTCGGCGAAGTAGTTCAGGTCGATACGCGGCGGCTCCGCGGCGTCGGCGCTGGCCAGCGTCACCGAGCCCTCCGAGTGCGGCTGCACCGGGTTGGGCAGGAGCACGACCGGCCGCGCGTCGGGTCGAGGCGGCCGCGGCGTCGTCGAAGAACGACGCCGGCGGTCGATGCGGAAGACGTCTCGCCAGATGTCAGGGGTGTAGCCGCAGGCGAGGAAGCCGATCTGCGCGTCGTGGGTGTGCGCGTCGCCGAGGCCGGTCGAGAAGAACGCCACGGCGTCGTAGAGCGACGACGACGCGATGCCCTGGCCGGTGGTGGCCCACTCGCCGAGGCGCCGCTCGGCCTCGGCCTTCGCGGCCGCGAGCGGCTCGGGCAGGTCGACATCGTCGGCGGGGTCGGCCGGCAGCGGACCGGCGGGGGCTCGCAGCGCGTCCGGCCCGAGCGAGATCGCGACCTCGGTCATCGTCTCGCCGATGCCGTCGGCGGGGAACATCAGCGGCGTGTGCAGGTGGTCCTTGAGGTGCGCCCGACGTCGGGGAGGTCGACCACGCAGTCGACCCCGACGGCCGCGAGCTCGTCGCGCGGCGCCGATGCCCGAGAGCAGCAGCAACTGGGGCGAGCCGATGGCGCCGGCGCAGACGACGACCTCCGTGGCGGCGCCGACCGCCTCGTGGCCCCGTCGGCCGTGCGGTAGGCCACGCCGGTGGCGCGCAGCGCCGTCCTCGCCCTCGAGCAGCGACCCGCTCGACGAGCGCGCCGGTGACGACGGTGAGGTTGCTCGCCGGTCCATCGCCGGCTCGAGGTAGGCGTGGAAGGTCGAGCTGCGCTTGCCGTCCTTCGTCGTCGTCTGGAACAGGGAGGCGACGCCCTGCGGCTCGAGCCGGTCGCGGCCGTTGTAGTCGCCCTGCTTGAGGCCGGTCGTGCCCGCCGCCTCGACGAACTGGGTGGACGCCGGCAGCACCGGCTCGCGCACCGACACCCCGACGGGACCGTCGCTGCCGTGGGCGTCGAGGTCGGGGTGCAGCTCGGTGCTGTGCACGAAGCCCTCGGCCTTGAGGAAGTAGGGGAGGACCTCGGCGTACGACCAGCCCTCCGCGCCGCCCTCGGCCCAGGCGTCGAAGTCGCCCGGGTGGCCGCGCACGTAGGCCATGTAGTTCAGGCCCGACGTGCCGCCGAGCATCTTGCCGCGCGGGACCATCATCCGGCCGCCGACGAGACCCTTGCCGGCGCCACCGGCGTCGCCGGTGAACATCCAGTCGACGGCGGGGTCGTTCTGCAGGCTGGCGACCGCGGCCGGCATGAGCTCGGCCGGGGGAGGGGGGCCGCCGGCCTCGAGGAGGCAGACCCGCACGTCCGGGTCCTCGGTGAGCCGGGCGGCGACGACCGCGCCGGCCGACCCCGCTCCCACGATCACGTAGTCGTACGTCGAACCCATGGTCACCACCTCGTCGTGGGCCGCCTCGCCGAGCGACGGGGGCGGTGCGGCAACGCAACCACACTCGCCGGACGCCGACAAGGGTGACGGCAGGTCCCCGTCGACGGCCGTCGAGGGTGGTGGTCGGCTCCTCAGCGCAGCAGCCCGGCGAGGGCGAGGACGTCGTCGGGGCCCGCCAGGTCGGGCGTCGTGAGGAAGACGGTCGACACGCCGAGGGCGGCGAGGGCCGCGTGCCGGTCCCGCTGCTGGGCCACCGTCCCCGCGTGCGAGCGGGCCGCGAACGTCGACGCAGTGGTCCGGCCGCGCAGTCGCTCGACCCGCGCCCACACGTCGTCCCGGTCCCGGCCGACGACCGGCACGTCGAGGACGGTGACGGCGACGTCGCCCGGGTCGCGGCCGACGTCGAGGCAGTGCCGGCGCAGCACCGCGACCTTCCGGGCCACGACCTCGGGGTCGGTCGTCGTGAGGTTGCAGGCGTCGCCGAGCTCGGCCGCGATGCGCAGCGTCCGGCGCTCGCCGCCACCGCCGACGACGACCGGGACCGGTGCGGGCGGCCGCGGGTAGCAGGTCGTCTCCGGCAGCACGACGCGGCCGTCGTCGTACGCCCTGGTGCCGGCGGCCCACAGGGCGCGCATCGTGCGGACCGCGCGCTCGAGCTCGTCGAGCCGCTCGCCGGCCGGCGGGAAGGGGAGCCCGTACGCGGCGTGCTCGCGCTCCCACCACCCGGCGCCGACCCCGAGGAAGGTCCGGCCGCCGGTGAGCGCGGACAGGGTCGCGGCGGCCTTCGCCGTGACGCCGGCCGGGCGGAAGGTCACCGGGGTGACGAGCGGGCCGAGCCGCAGGGCCGTGCCGAGCCCGGCCAGCATCCCCAGCGCCACCCACGGCTCGGGGACGGGGTCCCACGCGCGCCCGACCTGCGGGACCTGGACGAGGTGGTCCATGAGCGCGACACCGGTGAAGCCGGCCTCGTCGGCGGCCAGCGCCGTCTCCCGCAGCCAGCCGAGGGGGTCCTCACCCCACGGGAACCGCGAGAGCTGGAGCACGACCTCGACCCCCGTCGACGCGGTGCGCGAGGGCACCCCCTCGGCGACCCGGCGCCGCGCCGGCCCGGTCGCCGGCGTGTCGGTGCCCTCGCCGTCAGGGACGACGGTGAGCACCTGGTCCCATCCCTCGGCGGCCAGCTCGGCACCCACCCGGTCCGCCCGCCGCAGCTGCTGGGTGAGGACCGCGGCCGGCACCGGCCGGTCGCGCCGCGAGTTCCGTCGGCGGCACGTGCCGGCGGGGGTCGCGCACACCACCGCGACGGCGGGCAGGCCCGCCGCCCGGGCGGCCGCGAGCCACGTGCGGCGGCGTTCGGGGTCGAGCCCGAGGGTGTCGACGACCGTCGTCAACCGGCGGCCGACCCGCGCCGCGACGACCGCCTCGAGGAGGGCGAAGGCGTCGGCCGAGGCGTCGAGGTCGGCCGGCCCGCTGCCGACCACGCCCCGCAGCGCGTCGGACGAGACGACCTCGGCGACCCGGTAGCGCTGCGCCGCCCAGGTCGACTTGCCGCTCCCGGACGCGCCGACGAGGACGACGAGTGCCGGGTCGGGGATCGACATGGAGGAAGTCTGCCGGACCGGCGCGCGCCCCGTATCACGGCGCCCGCCCGCCGCTCCTTCCCGACGGAGAACCCCAGCGCACGAGGAGCAGTCGATGAAGGCCTACGCCAGCGAGATCAAGTACTCCCACCTGGAGGACCTGCGGTGCGTCGCCTCCTCGGCCGCCGCGGCCTACGAGGTCGACGGCCCGGAGTCGGCCTTCGAGCGGAGGGTCCAGGGCGACCTCGCGGCCGCCCGCGAGGCCCACCTCAACGACGAGCTCGGCATCGCCATCCGCGGGTACCAGGACCTGCAGGCCCTCATCCTCAAGACCGCGAACCCCACGCTGCCCGCGAGCACGGTGGGGTTCCCGCTGTGGGACCTCGTCTACGAGGTCACCGCCGTCCCCTCGTTCATCGCGATGGCCGCCGAGTCGGTGAGCCGCACGCGCCCGCCCGTGTCGACGGTGCCCGGTGGGGTGACCTGGCCGGTGCCCCTCGACGCCAAGGCCGTGCTCGCCGACCCGGCGCTCCTCACCGCCGGCGCCCGCAGCCACCTCGACGCGCGTGCACGACGTCCTGACGACCGCGGCCGGTGGCCGCCGCCGCCGGTGACTACCGGGCGGCCGTCGACTCGTACACCGAGGCCCTCAAGGTCGCGGGGACCAAGGACCCCGCCCTCACCGGGCAGCTGCGCCAGGACGTCGGTCTGCTCAAGGAGCGCCTCGGCGACGCCGCCGGGGCCACGACCGAGCTCGAGGCCGCCCAGAAGCTCTTCGTCAAGGCCGGGTCGGGCGAGGGCCAGGTCTCCGCACTGGCCGCCCTCTCCGGGCTGCAGACGCGCCAGGGCGACGCCGCGGCGGCCGCGACGACCCTCGAGCGGGCGACCACGGTCAGCCGTGAGCTCGGCATCCACCCCCTCGAGGTCGCCGGCTCCGCGGCCACCGCCCTGGTGGCGACCCGCCTCGCGGGCCTCGAGCCGACCCTGGCCCGCGGAGTCGGTGTGGCCCTCCACGGGGGGGCCGTCGGCCGCGCCGTGGGCCGTGGGAACCTCCCCGTCGGCGCCGGGGCCGGCCCCCTCGCGGCCGCCGTCGTGGAGCCCATGACGCAGGTGGCCACCCCGACCCTCCAGGCCCTCGCCTACGTCGGTGACCAGCGCACCACCGACGTCCTCTCGCTGATGACCGCGCAGTCGGGCGTGATCGAGGTCGACCTCAGCGGCGACAAGACGGCCGCCCTCACGAGGCTCTACGACACGATGCGGGTGAGCAAGGACATCTCGCTCCTGCACATCCAGGCCCTGCCCCCGTCGACCTTCGTCGCGTACCTGCCGTACATCTACTTCTTCGTCCTCCCGATGAGCCTCGGCGACTGCTACGCCGCGAGCGGCGACTACGCGAGCGCCGAGACCTGCTACCGCAACGCCCTCAAGTACCCCTACCTCAACACCGAGGTGGAGGTCGTGCAGGTGTGGACCCGGCTGGCCCAGACCTACCTCTCGTGGGGCGACTCCCTCTACCGGGCCGCCGGCGACGACGCCGCCGCGTGGAAGGACGCCCGCGACCTCTACACGAAGGTGGTCAAGGTCGACGGCGGCATCCCGACGAGCTCCCCCCTCTACTCCGGCGCCGTGTTCGCGCCGATGCTCGCCCGGGCGCAGGCGATCGTCGCCGCCGCGGACCCCACGACCGTCGACGACAACGCCGCGGTGGTGCTGCCGATCACCCGGGCCCGGCTGCGGCTCAGCCAGATCGCGGCGGGCCAGAACTTCCTCGGCTTCGCGCCCGACTACCTGCCCCCGTTCAGCTTCGAGAGCCTCCAGACGAGTGCGCGCTACCTCACCGAGCACGCGTCGTCGATGGAGCAGGCGTACATCCAGTTCAAGAGCCAGGCCGAGAACGAGGAGTTCCGGACCGACCAGATGGACCAGCAGGTCGACCTCGCGTCGGCCAGCGTCCAGCTCGAGCAGGCCGGGGTGGCCCAGGCCCAGGCCGGGGTGACCGTCGCGGTGCGGTCGCAGCAGTACGCGACGACCCAGCTCGACAACGCCAAGGCCGCCGCGGACGCGTTCGCCGACGTGCGCTGGGAGCTCGAGGAGCTCGCCCAGCTCGAGGCCTGGGCCCAGGCCTCGGCGGTCGACCACGACGACGAGGTCAAGCTCACCATCACCAACTACGAGTACTTCGGGGCCGACCACGAGAACCGCAACGTCGTCCTCCAGCGGCTGGCCGCGCAGCGCGCCGGGCTCACCGACGACCTCGAGCAGGCCCGTCTCGACCGCGAGGTCGCGAGCGCGCAGGCCTACCAGGCGGTGAGCAAGGCCCAGGTCGCCCAGGCCCAGGCCGGGGTCGCCGTGGCCCAGCAGCGGGTGGCCGTGGCCCAGCTCCAGCAGCGCCAGGCGCTGGAGAACCGCGAGTTCCTCGAGCTGCGCGAGTTCAGCGCGCGGCACTGGTACGACATGGCCCAGACGATGAAGGGCCTCGCCACCGACTACCTCGACATGGCGACGAGCGTGGCCTGGCTCATGCAGCGCGCCTACCTCGCCGAGACGGCCCGCGACCTGCACAAGATCCGGCTCGACTACCGCAACGCCGGGGCGGGCAGCGTGCTCGGCGCCGACGTCCTCCTGCGCGACGTCGACTTCTTCACCGTCGACTACCTCACGAGCACCCGGTCGAAGAAGGCCCCCATCAAGGTCTCGTTCTCGCTCTCGCAGACCTGGCCCACGGCCCTCAAGCAGCTGCGCGCCGACGGGGTGGCCTTCCTCGAGACCACGCTCGACCAGCTCGACCGCCTCTACCCCGGCTTCTACCTGCACAAGGTCCGTGACGTGGAGGTCCAGCTCGTCGGGATCGGCTCGGGCGAGGGGATCCACGGCACGCTGCGCAACGTCGGCGTCTCCAGCTTCCGAAGCGCCGACGGCACGGTCCAGCAGCTCGTCTACCCGCCCGACGTCATGCCCCTCTCGCAGTACGACGCCCGGACCGACGCCATCGTGCTGCGCGCCGACCCGCAGCAGCTGCGCCTGTTCGAGAACAACGGCGCGGCGACGATGTGGCGGCTCGAGCTGCCGCCGGGCATCAACGACGTCGACCTCGCGGGCATCCTCGACGCCTACCTCGTCCTCGGCTTCGACGCCTTCTTCGACGGCGACCTCGAGACGACGGTCAAGGCCGGGCTCCCGACGACCGGCAGCGCCTCGCGGGTGACCTCCCTGCGGCTGCAGGCACCCGACGAGCTGTTCTTCCTGCGGACCCAGGGCACCGGGGTGCTCGCCGTCGACGCCGCCGACCTGCCCCGGACCCAGACCGGCCTGGCGCGGACGTCGTTCGTGCTCGGCCTCGTCGGCGACCCGGCTGTCGTCGCGAACCGCGCGGTGACCCTGACCCCGGCCTCGACGGGTGTGGCCCTGGACCTCACGACCGACGCCGACGGCGTCGTGTCGGGAGCCCCGGTGGCCTCCCTGCTCGGCGCACCGGTGGCCGACTCCTTCACCGTCGCGCTCGCCGGCGACGCGAGCGGGGTCGTCGACGTGTCGCTGTACCAGGCCTACTCGTTCACCTGGCGGTGACGGCATGAGCGACCAGGCGACGTCCGAGCAGGCCGTCAGCCCGCCGTCGGGCACCGGCAACGCGCCCGGGTTCGGGGAGGCCTTCGCCCTCGACCTCAACACCGGCCAGGCCTCCTACACCGTTCCGCTCCCGGTGCCGAAGGGCATCGCCGGGCAGGTCGTCAAGGTCGACCTCGCGTACAGCCAGAACGCCGGCAACGGGCCCTTCGGCCTCGGCTGGGGCCTGCCGGTGCGCACCGTCGAGCGCCGGCTGGACTTCGGCGTCCCGGCGCCCGACGCAGCCCCCGGCGACGAGCTGGCCGCCCGCTACCTCGCCGACGGCGTGGAGGTCGTCGAGGTGTCGCCCGGGCAGTGGCGCGCGCGCAAGGAGTCGGCGTTCGACCGCTACGAGCGCACCGGCGACGGCTGGACCATCCACCAGCGCGACGGGGCCACCGTCGAGCTCGGCCTGACCGCCGCGGGCCGCGTCGCCGAGCCCGGTCACCCGGAGCGCGTCGTGCAGTGGCTGCCCGAGCGCATCCTCGACACCAGCGGCAACGCCGTCACGTGGACGTGGGCCGTGACCGACGGCACCCCGTACCTCACCGAGGTGGCCTGGGCGGTGTACTCGCTGCGCCTCGCCTACGAGGACCGCCCGGACGTCCTGCGCAACGGACGGGCCGGCTGGCTGCGGCTGACCCGGCAGCGCTGCAGCACGGTCACCCTCGCCGTCGACGGCGGCGCCACCCCGGTGCGCAGCTGGGCCCTCGGCTACGAGGAGGCACCCCTCTCGGGGGCCTCCCTGCTGACGTCGGTGCAGCTGACGAGCCACGGCCCGGCCACCGACGGCTCCGGCGACCTCACGCGCCCCCCGCAGCGCTTCACCTACACCGCACCCGACCCGGCGACGTGGCACGCGCGGTTCTGCGAGACCGACCCGGTCAGCCCG
Source organism: uncultured Actinomycetota bacterium (assembly GCA_963752445.1). GTDB lineage: Bacteria > Actinomycetota > Actinomycetes > Actinomycetales > Dermatophilaceae > Phycicoccus. The sequence continues at coordinate 7,902 of CAVVYI010000030.1, forward strand.
CCCCCGCCCCTCACCGACCCGGACGCCCTCCTCACGCCGCTCGACCGCGGACCGCTCGCCGGCGTCCTCGGCGTCACGGCGGGTGCGACCTGGTACTGGCCGACGACGGCCACCGGGGACTTCGAGGCCCCCCACCGCATCGACCGGGTGCCGGTGGGGGTCACGAGCGTGCGCGACGACCGGCTGGCCGTCGCCGACATCGACGGCGACGGGGCGGTCGACCTGCTCGTGGGGGTGGGCGCGGCCGTGCCGCGCGGCTACGCCTCCGGCGGCACGGCGCGGGGCTGGGAGTCCTACGTCGCCTACCCCCGCACGGCGACGACGCCCGACCTCGGCCCCACGACCCGGTTCGCCGACCTCGACGGAGACGGCCGGGTCGACGCCCTCGGGCAGCTCGGGCGCTCGGTCATCTGGTGGCGCAACCGGGGGGCCGCGGGGTGGAGCCCGCCGCGCCCCGTCGAGCTCGACCCGGGCACGGGGCCGCTCGCCGACGTCGCGCCCCCCGACCTCGCCGACCCGGCTGTCCGGCTCGGCGACCTCACCGGCGACGGGCTCCCCGACCTCGTGCGCGTCCGCTCGGGGGACGTGACCTACTGGCCCAACCTCGGCAACGGCCGCTTCGGCGCCCCGGTGCTCATGGCGAACTCGCCGCGCGTGCGCACCGACGACGGCACGCAGGTGCTCCTCGCCGACGTCGACGGCGATGGCTGCGCCGACCTCGTCCTCGCCGGTCCGCGGGGCCTGGAGATCGTGCCCAACCAGTCCGGGGTGGCGTGGGGAGATCCGCACGTCGACCCGCTGCTGCCCCCGCCGGTGCCCGGGACGCTCGCGTCCGTCGCCGGCCGCTCCGGGCGCGGCGAGGCGCTGCTGTGGTGCTCGCCCCGCGGTCGCGGTACGGGCTTCGTGCGCTACGACCCCACCGACGGCGCGGGGTACCTCCTCGCCGGCACCGACAACGGGTCGGGGCTGACCGCGGTGCTCGAGTACACGAGCGCGGCCGCAGCGGCCGAGGCCGACCGGCTCGCCGGGTCACCCTGGCCCGACGAGGTGCCGTTCGGCATCACGGCCGTCGCCGCCACCACCGTCTCCGACGCCGTCTCCGGTCAGGTGTCCCGCACCGAGTACCGCTACCACGAGGGCTGGTTCGACGAGCGCGAGCGCACCTTCGAGGGCTTCGCGCGGGTCGAGCGGGACGAGCTCGGCGACGACAGCCACCCGACGGCGCGCACCGTCCACCACTTCCTCGTCGGCGCCGACCGACGCCCGGACGGCCGCCGCGAGGACGTCCTCCTCAACCGGCTGCTCACCCGGGTCGAGCACCTGTCCCTCGACGGCACCCCCGACGAGGCGCGGTCGGTGCTCGTCGAGGAGACCGACTACGCGGTCGAGGCCCTCCCCGGCCCCGTGGGTGGCCCCTCGCGCGGCTGGGTGACGGTGACGCGCACCGCGCGCCGGTGGACCGACCGCACCGACGACGAGCGGGTCGAGGAACGGACGTTCGCGTACGACACGGCCGGCAACGTCACCCGGGAGACGCTCCGGCACAGCGGGACGCGTTCCGGCACAGCCGTGCCCGAGACCACGATGACGACCGACGTCTCCTGTGCGGTGCACCCGGAAGAGCTGGTCATCGGCCGACCGGCGGCCATCGTCCGCCGCGACGGCGGCGGTCACCTCGTCGGCGAGGTGCGTCGGCTGTACGACGGGCCCGACTTCGTCGGCCTCCCCGCGGGGCAGGTCGAGCGCGGCCTGCTGACCCGGGAGCTGCGGTGGGTGATGACCGTCGACGCCGCCCGGGCGCGCTACGGCGACGCCCTCGACCCCGCGCACGTCGACGTCGGCGACCTCGGGTACGTCGTGCTCCCCGACGCGGACGGGAACGACGCGCTCTTCGCCCGGGCCGTCGAGCAGGCCCACGACGCCGCCGGGCGCCTCGTCGCCGAGCGCTCCACGCCCGGGCAGACGACGACGTACGCCTACGACCCGACCGGCCTGCACAGGGCCTCGACGTCGAACCCGATGGGGACGACCACGGCGGTCACCGACCCGGCGACGGGGCAGCCCACCGAGGTCATCGACCCCGACGGCACGCACGTCTCGATGCGGTACGACGCCCAGGGCCGGCTCACCTCCGTGGTGCTCCCGGGGGACACCGCCGCCCTGCCCTCGCGGACCTACGCCTACGACGACGTGGTCCCGGGCGTGGTGACGGTGCGGCGCCGGCTGCGGCACGGGCAGCCGGAGACCGGCGACAGCGCCATCGTCTTCGACGGGCTCGGCCGCGAGCACCAGCGCCGCGAGGTGCTCACCCCGGGCACGGTGACGGTGAGCGGCCACCTCGTCCGCAACGCGTTCGGCGACGTCGCGGCCGAGTACGAGCCGACGTTCGGCCCGGACCTCGCCTACGCGCCCCCGTCAGCCGGTGACCTCGCGGCCATGACGAGCCGCCGGATCACCTACGACGCCCTCGGTCGCCCGGTGCGGGTCGTCGACCACGGTGGCGCCACCTCGAGCACGCGGTACACCCCCTTCGAGATCACCTCGACCGACGCGCTCGGCGTCGAGCGGCGCGACGTCGTCGACGCGGCCCACCGGCGCGTCGCCGTCGTCGAGGCCGGGCCCGCCGGCGACGTGACGACCCGCTACACCCCCGACGACTCGGGCCTGCTCGTCGAGCACGCCGACGACTCCGGGGTCGTCGCGCACTACGAGTACGACGGCCTCGGCCAGCGGCTCTCGGTCGCCCACCGCGACGCCGGCACGTGGACCACCCTGCACGACGCCCGCGGACGCGCGGTGCAGGTGGCCGACCCGGCCGGGCACGTCGTGCGGGCCGCCTACGACGGGCTGGGACGGATCGAGACCCTCACCGTCGACGGCACCGAGACCGAGCGCTACACCTACGACGACGTCGCGACGCACGGCTTCGGGCGGCTGCACACGGCCGCCTACCCCGGCGGTCGCCAGACCTTCGGCTACGACGCCCAGGGCCGGGTGACCCGCCGCGAGTACGAGGTCGACGGGCACGCGGCCCCGCACGTCCTCGCCTTCGAGCGGGACGCCCTCGGCCAGGTGACCCGGGTGACCCAGCCCGACGGCAGTGCCGTCGACTACGAGCGGCACGCCAACGGCCTGGTCCGGGCCGTGCCGGGGGTGGTCGACGCCATCGAGTACGAGCCCCGGCACCTCGCGACGCGCATCCGGTACGCCAACGGCGTCGTCACCGAGGTGGCCTACCTCCCGGGGACGGGCCGGGTGGCGAGCCAGCGCACGACCTCGGGCGCGACCGTCCTCGCCGACCAGGCCTACGGCTACGACGACCTCGGGCAGTGCGTCTCGGTGGACGACGCGAGCCCCGGCGCCACCGGCCGGGTCGACTACTCCTACGACGCCCTCCGTCAGCTGGTCGCGGTGCAGGACAGCCGTCCCGGCGGGGTCGACTCCGCGTTCACCTACCAGCAGCGCACCCTCGTCGGGCAGGGGGAGGACGACGCGACGTTCACGACCGCCGACGCGGCCCACCCGACGCGTCCGGACACCATGGCGGTCGGAGCCGCGGCACCGTTCGTGCTCGACCACGACGTGGCGGGCCGGCTCCTCGCCCTGCCCGGTCGCACCCTGGGCTGGGACGCCAAGGGCCAGCTCGCACGGGTCGAGCGCAGCGACGGCACGCGGGCCGAGTACGGCTACGACCACGGCGGGATCCGGGTACGCAAGACGGTGACCCGCGGCGCCGTCGTCACCGACACGGTGTTCCTCGGTCAGTACGCGGAGGTCCGTGACGGCACCGTGGTCACGTACGTGGTCCTCAACGGGTTGCGGGTGGCCATGGACCACGGCGGTGCGCGCCACTGGCTGCACACCGACCCGCGCGGCTCGACGACGTTCTTCACCGACGCGGCGGGCACGCGGTTCGCCCGCATCGACTACCGCGCGTTCGGCAACTCCGCCGACCTCGTGGGCCCGGCACCGCTCCAGGTCTTCGCCTTCGCGGAGTGGGACGCCGAGGCCGAGCTCTACTACGCCCGCCGGCGCTGGTACTGCCCGACCCTCGGCCGGTTCGTCAGCCCGGACTCGTACTACCTGCACCACCCGGAGAAGGCCCTCGAGGACCCGCGCCGGCTCGAGCTGTACGCCTACTGCGCCAACGACCCCGTGAACAACATCGACCCCGACGGCGCGAGCTTCTGGACCGTGCTCGGCGGCATCGTCGGCGTCATCATCGGCATCGCCGTGGCGGTCCTGACGATCGCGGCCTTCGCGTCGGGGATCGGGGCCGGCCTGCTCGCCATCGGGCTGATCATCGGCCTGAGCGTCGCGGGGTACGCCGGCGCAGCGGCGGCCCGGGGCACCGCCTTCGGCGACTTCCTCAAGGGGGTGCTCATCGGCTTCAACGCCGGCCTGACGACCGTCTTCGCCGCGGCGATCTTCGGCCCCGTCGTCGGCATCGGCCTCGGGATCATCGTCTTCCTCGGCGTCTTCGACTCCATCCGCCAGAGCACGGCCTACCAGGTCGTCCTCGGCTGGTCGAGCTGGCTCATGCCGACGACCTGGCTCGTCAACGGCTTGGGGCTGGTGTTCTTCGCGGTCAACCTCATCCTCGCGGCGGTCACGCTCAACAAGGTGCCGGGTCTGGCCATCACGTCGATCTCCTTCGACCTGCAGACCTGCTCGTTCGTCATGAAGGGCGGCGCCCTCTCGGACGCCAACCCCATCGACACCGCCTACGACATGGGGCACTTCGTCTTCGTCGACTCCAGGAACACCAGCCCCGACAACGACGTCCCCCACGAGACCGGCCACGGCCTGAGCCTCGGGCTGTTCGGGTCGGCCGTGCACCTCATCGGCTTCCTCGACGAGATGGCCTTCGGGGGCGGGGCCTCGGCCTGGACCGAGCAGATGGCCGACAGCCATGCCGGCACCGGCAGCGACGACACGTGGACGTGAGGCGCCGCCTCAGTCGGGGCGGCGGCCGAGGACGAGCCCGAAGCCGGGCAGCAGCTCGCGCCAGGACGTCGGCGCGAAGCCCGCGTCGGCGAGGAGGGCGCGGAACTCGTCGGGGGTGTGGAAGCCGATCCAGCCGGGGTCCGAGCGGGCGGCGACGGGGGCGCTGATCGCCGTGTACCAGGCCGGTCCCGGGTCGACGATGGCGTAGACGCCCCCGGGCCGGAGCACCCTGAGGATGCTCCGGGCCGCGGCCGGGGGGTCCGGGTAGTGGTGGTGGGCGAGGCAGTTGTACACGGCGTCGAACTGGCCGTCGAAGGCCTCCGGGAGGTCACCGACGTCGGCCTGGACGTACGCCGTGTTGTCGAGGCCGAACGCCCTCCCGGCCCGGTGCGCGGTGCGGACCATGCCCGCCGCGAGGTCGACCCCGACGACCTCCCCGGCGGGGAACGCCGCCGCCACCCGCCGCAGCTCGCGGCCGGGGCCGCACCCGGCGTCGAGCAGCCGGGCCTCGGGCGGCAGGAGGTCGGTGAGGACCGCGAGCGCCTCGTCGAAGATGGGGGTGGAGAAGGGCCGGACGTAGGCGTCGTAGGCCTCCGAGATGCGGTCGAACTCGGCGACGAGCTCGTCGTGCTCCGTCGCCTCGCCGAGCAGCACCGGCGGGGGGAAGCCGACCGAGAAGTGCGGCCCCAGGCCCGGGCTCGGTGGCCGGATGTCGGCCTCGCCGAGGACCTCCGGCCGGTAGGCGCCCGCGCGGCGCAGGGCCTGCGCGGGCTGGAGGACGGCCCCGGCGTACCACCACATGGCCCCGACGAGGGCGCTCTCGTCCGATGCCTCGACGGGGGCCACGGCGGGTCAGCCGGCCTCGGGCGGGTCGAGCCGGCGGACCACCAGCCCGATCGCGGTACCGGCGAGGTCGGGGACCCGGATCGTCGTCCGGTGGTCGCCGGTGGGGAGGTCCGCGGGCACGGTGACGGTGACCGTGACGACGGTGCTGTCGCCGGTGCCGAGGTCGAGGCGCGCGGGCTGGAACACGACGTCCAGGTCGACCCCGGCCGCCGCCCCGGTGAGCGGGTCGGCGGTCACCACGGCCTCCACGGGGTGCCCGAGGCCGTTCTCGACGAGGAACGCGCCGACCGCCGGCTCGCCGGCGGCGGCCTCGAGGACGAGGGACGGCGCGGCGGTGGACGGCGCGACCGTGCCGGCAGGAGGCCTCGGGTACCCGGGCGCCGGCGCGGCCCCCGCTCCTGACCGGTCGTGGGCCTCGGGCGCGTGGGTCGCGACCGACCAGGGGTCCGGGCCGCGGGCGGAGGCCGACACGAGCTCCTGGCCCACCCCGCGCAGCTCGTCGAGCCAGGTGCCCGCCAGCCGACCCCACTCCCGGTAGTAGCGCAGGTTGGCGTCGGCCGCGCGTCGCCAGGCGTCGGAGAGGTCGGGCGACTCAGCCATGGGTGGCGACTCGCACGTCGCCGTGCGGGCAGGGGCGCTCGCAGTAGAAGTGGTCGTACCAGTGGTGGACCAGGTCGGGGCAGTCCTCGACGGTCACCTCGTGGCAGGTGCTGCACCCACGGTCGGACACCGCGACCCGCCACGGCACGGCGTACTCGCGGCAGCCGCGCACCCAGAGCAGCACCTCGAACCCGGTGCCGTCCGCGGGCACGGTCGTGGTCGCGACGAACGTGTGCGACTCGAAGGTGCCGAGGGTGCGCGAGCCCGGGGTGATGGACACGGCCTTCGCGTGCTCACCCGACGCCTCGACCGTGACCTGGCGCGGGCCGAGCCCGCCGTTGGTCACGGTGACCCGCAGGGTGGCCGTCGCCCCCGGGCACGCGGGGCTGACGACCCGCGCGAGCCGGGTGGGCATCCAGCACGGGTCGGGGATCTCGCACGCCCCCCCGCACGCGCCGCCGCACCGGCAGGTGCTCGCACCGAGTCCGCTCATCGAGCGCACGGCCCTGGCGGCGGCCGACTGCGCCTCGCCGACGAGCCCGGCGGGGTCGCGCAGCGCCAGGTCGAGCAGCTCGCGGCCGAGACGCGTTCCGGCCGAGAGCAGGTCGCCGGCCGCGGCCCTGGTGGACGAGGTGCTGCCTGAGCTCATGACGGGTCCTTCCGCGTGCGGGTGGTGGTGCGCGGGGCGGAGCCCCTCGGTGCGGACGTCTTCGTGGTGCGCGGCGTGGTGGCGCGCGTGCGGGGCGTCGCGGCGGCGCGGGCGCGGGGGAGGTCGGTGACGGTGGCCGACCCGCGACGGCGCGGGGTGGCCGGCGCCTCGACGCTCACCCGAACCGTCGTCGTCGCGTCGGCGAGGGTCCAGTAGCCGAAGTAGGCGCGGCCCTCGGCGAGGCGGCCGGACGCCCGCAGCTCGCAGGTCAGCGTCGTGGAACCGCCCGGTGCCACCTCGCCGGAACCCGAGCGGACCGCGACCCGCAGCATCCCCCCGTGGTTCCCGGCGAGGGTGTCGGCGACGACGCCCAGCCGGTCGACCCCCTGCGCCTGCGACGACAGGCCGTCGCCGATGGCGCGGTCGAGGCCGCTGACGTCGAAGAGGCCGACGGCGACGGTGCGCGGCACCGTGACCGGCGCGTTGCCCGTGTTGGCCACCACCAGCGTCACGGTGGCCGTCCCGTCCGGGGGGAGCGTGGCGGAGACGGTGTGCGGCACCACGACGACGCGGGGCTGGGCCGGGACGCGGAGCACGGCCGGGAAGCGGTCGTCGTCGACGCTCACCGTCGCCTCGTACTCTCCCGGTGGCGTGTCCTCGGGCAGGACGAGCCGCACGCTGGTCCACGACCCCCCGGCCGAGGCCGTGAGCACCCGGGGCGCCACCGTGCGTCCGGCCTTGCCCTCGAGGTCGACCGCGATGGCCCGCCGCCGGCCCGGCGGCACGGGGACGAGGCCCTCGAGGGCGTCGACGCTGCCCTCGAAGCGCAGCGGCTCCCGGGCGGTGGCCACGGCTCAGCCGCCCCCGCCGGCCGCGTCGCGGGCGGGCGCGGGTCCGCAGCGCTCGCAGGGGTTGGGCCGGTAGTTCTCGGAGACCATCTGGGCCTCGCCGCAGAGCCGGACCGACATGAGGTCGACGCCGAGCACCGACAGGCCGACCGAGAAGTTCGCCGGGAGGTGGGTGCGGCGTTCGGGCAGCTCCTTGAGCGACACGTTGAGGTCGAGCGGCTTGAGCTCCATCGTCGCCGTCACGGGGTTGAGCGTGATGGGGTCGACGCCCAGCTGGATCTTCGGCAGCTGGGTGACGGCGATGTCGAAGTGGTCGGGGATTCCGTCGACCGTCACCGGCCCCACGGCGCCCTCGATCCGGCTGCGGAACGGTTGTGGAATGTCGACACCCATGGCGGTCCTCCGCGGGTCAGGGAGGACTCTCATCGTTCTCCCGACCCGGGGGGTTGTCAACGCGGGGACGCCGCCCCGTCGTCCGGGAGGAGGCCCAGCTCGGCGAGCAGCGCGTCCTCGCTCCCGGGGCGGGCGCCCGGGTACCAGGCCGTGCCCGGACGTGACACCGTCGTGGCCCCCGGAGGGCCGGGCGCCGGACCCGGCTCACCGACCAGCTCGGCGGCGAGCAGCTGGAGGGCCGGCAGCCGCGTCGCCGCGTCGAGGAGGATCTCGATCGCCTGGAGCACGGCGCAGCACGCGTCGGCGCTGCCGTGCAGGTCGACGAGGCCGTCGAGCACGGCGTGGCTGGCCTCGAGCCGCCCCGCGAGGAGGTCCCGCACGGTGGCCCGGTCGGTGGTGCCCGAGCCGTCGAGCGGTCGCCCCGTGGGGTGCGGTTCGGCGCGGATGCCCTCCGGCCCGAAGGACACCTCCACCCGCTCGCGGTCGAGGCCGACGACGGCGCGCCGCGGCCCGGTGACCTGGCGCATCCGCAGCCCGGCCACCGGGTCGCCGGCGTCGAGGGTGTCGATGAGGGCGACGACCCACTCGGCGAGGGTGCGGGGCGCGGCCACCGGCTCACTCGGCACGCTCGACCACCCCGAGCCCGCCCCCGCTGACGTCCCGTCCGCCGAGCACCCCGTGCACGAGGAAGTCCCCGACGAGCTCGTGGAGGAAGCCGTACCCCCGTCGCACCGGGTCGCCGAGGACGAGCTGGGCGGCCGCCCGGGCGGTGAAGGTCACCTCGACGTGGTCCGGGCCCGCGTGGCACCCGATGTGCGTCCGGGCCGGCAGCCGCGGCGCGCTGCGGTCGGCGTGGAGGGCGGCCAGGGCGCCGGGCAGCCGCAGCGGCGGGGCGTCGAGGACGCCGGAGGTCGCGACGGTCACGCCGGCCCCCGAGAAGCGCCGCCGGACCCCCGCGGCCCGCACCTCGACGGTGGCCGGCCCGTGGCGGCGGTGGGAACGGTCGGTGAGCCGCGACAGCACGAGGGACGGGCCGTCGTCGGGGGCCAGGAGGGCGCCCCAGTCCCAGCCGACGTCGTCCCCCCAGTGCCACCGGCCCCAGTTGTGGTCGAAGTAGCCGGAGGCGCCGGCGAGGGCGGTGGTCCGGCCGCCGACCCCGAGCGTCCCCGAGAGGCGGAGCCGGGGCCGGGCGTACCAGCCGATCCAGCCCCCGCCCACCGGGGCCGGGCCCGGCACGGTGACGGCCGGGCCGCTGGGCTCCCCCGTGAGGTCGAGGGAGAGGCCCTCCTCCCGCATGCGCACCGAGGCCAGCACCGGCCCGCTCCCGTCGCCGGTCACCGCCACCCGGGGGAGGGCCAGCGCGTCGGGGGAGGCCAGCACCCCCTCGGCCGGGCCGACGTCGACCGCGCCGCGCCAGCCGTCCACCGGGTCGTGGACGAGCGCCGTGCCGACCGCCCTCGAGCGCGGGTCCCACGCCGCGCCGTGGACCGAGACGTTGACCAGGCCCACCGCTCCCGACCGGTGGTCGAAGACGTTGACGTGCAGCCAGTCCTTGGCCGCCGCGGCGGTGGGGTCGAACGTGCTCGGCGGGCGGAGGTGGTCGGTGCTCGTCACGGGAGGACGGGGCCGTCCAGCCGGGGCCCGGCGGCCGAGGGCACGACGGTGCCGGGCGGCGAGAGGTGGTCGGCGGCGACCGCCTCGAGGGTGGCCTGGACCTCGCGGGCGAAGGCCCACATGCCGAGCAGGTAGTGGGCGGACGTGGCGGGCTCGTCGGCCGGTCCGCCCTCGGCGCCGACGGGCTCGGGCGGCATCGAGGGCAGGGCCAGGGTCTCGTCGAGGTCGTCGGCCAGCAGCAGCGCGACGTCGTTGCGCAGGTGGTCCAGGACCGGCGTGGGCGGAGGGAGGACGCCCAGCGCCCGATGAGGAGGGCCTCCCAGAGGTCGTCGCCGTTCGACCCCGCCCGGCTGGCCTCCAGGGCCGCGAGCATCCGGCCACCCTCGGCGGTGCGGGCGACGGCCCGGCCGAGGGCGGCGTAACCGGCCGTCAGGGCGCCGACGGCGTCCGCCCCGCTGATGCCGTGGAGGGCGGCCAGCCGACCGGAGAGGGACGCGAGCAACGTGGCGGAGGAGCGCCCGGACCGGTCGGGCTCGTCGACGAGCCGGACACCGGGCGGGGTCGGGGTCACGGCGCCGTCACCTCGACCGAGACCGGCACGTCGCCCGCGCGGAAGCCGCGGAGCACGAGCACCCCGCGGTAGGTGCCGGGGGCCAGCGCGTCGGGGAGGGCCAGGTCGAGGGTGACCTCGACGACCTCGTCGGGCGCGATGAGGCGGGTGGGCGGCGTCACCTCGGCGTCGGGGAACCACGTCGTGCCGTCGGTCGCGACGAGCGGGGTGAGGGCGGGCGTCACCGTGGTGTGCACGCGCTGGCAGTTCTCCACGTGGAGGACCAGGCCCACCCGGCCGCCCGCGGCCCCGCTGGCGGTCAGCACGTCGTCGCCGGGGCGCACGACCGTGCCCGGGGCGTGGGGCTCGAGGACGCCCTGCAGCCGGCGGAGGTAGCGCATCGTCTCCTCGGCCATCCGGGTCTGGAAGTCGGCCTGCACCTGGAGGAACTCGCCGAGGGGCCCCCCGCCGGGCGGGTCGTTCGTCACCTTCGTCATGGGCCTGTCCCTTCTCGTGGGCGGTCACTTCACCCGGTCGACGACGTACTCGATCATCTCGCGGAGGAACCGGCGGTCGTCACCGTCGGCGACCCCGGGGAAGGCGGCGGAGTCGGTCGTCAGGGCCCGCTCGCAGTACTCTCTCGCGACCCGGCGCCCGTGGTCCATCGAGCCGGCGCGTCGCATCGCCTCGAGGAGCCAAGCCACCTCCGCCTCCGGCTTGTCGTCACGGGCGAGGCGCAGCAGCGTGAGGGCGCGGTCGCGGTCACGCGGCACCGCCGTCCGGACGAAGTGCAGGAGCATGACGGTGCGCTTGCCCTCCCACAGGTCGCCGGCACTCTCCTTGCCGTAGACCTCCTCGGACGCCTCGAGGTTGAGCAGGTCGTCCTGGACCTGGAAGGCGATGCCCGCCTCGAAGCCGAGCCGGACGAGGGTGACGAGCTCCTCCTCCAGGGGGGCGGCCAGGCCCGGACCGCTGCCGGTGATGACGCCGATGCGCAGCGGGGCGATGACCGTGTACCAGCACGTCTTCTTGTAGGCCATCCGCACGTAGTCGCGGTCGCCGAGGTCGAACTCCCCGCGGGCGATCCAGTCGAGCTCGATGGCCTGGCCCTCCACCGACTCGCGGGCCATGCGCTCGAACTCGCGGAACACGAGCAGCGCCTTGCGCACCCCGATGGAGGTGACGTTCTCGAGGAGGACGGCCATCGCCATGACGTTGGTCGCGTCACCGACGTTGATCGCGACGGGGACGCCGTGCAGCTGGGGCAGGGTCGCCAGCCCCCGGCGGAAGGTCGACCCGTCCTCGATGTCGTCGTGCACGAGGAACGCGTTGTGGAGCAGCTCGAGGGCCGCCGCCGAGAGGAGGGCCTGGTCGGTGCGCCCGCCGACGGCGCGGGCCGCGCACAGGCACAGGGCGGGCCGCAGCCCCTTGCCCTCGCGCCGCGGGTAGTCGGCGAGCAGGTCGTAGAGCGGGCCGTACCCCACCGTGCGCCGCTCCTCGACGAGCCGCTCGACCTCCGCCCGGACGCCGTGGCGCGCCTCGGAGAGCATCCTGCTCACGAGCGCTGCGTCGTGCGTCACGGCGCTCATCCTTCGCCCGTGGTCGGGCCGTGGCAACCGCCGCCCGAGGTCAGGCCGGCGCGGGCCGCCCCGCGGTGGCGTCCGCGTCCTCGGCGTCCTCCTCCGGTTCCTCCCGGCGCCCGGAGCTCAGCGAGGTGCTGGCGCCCAGGCCCAGGAGGAGGAAGCCCGCGGCGACGGCGGCCGACCACCGGGTCGCCTCGGTGAAGGCGCGGCTCGCGGCCTCGGCGACCGGTGCCGTGGCCGGGTCGGCGGCCAGGCCGGGGATGACGGCGCCGGCACTGGACTCGACGGTGTCGACGAGCCGGGTGCGCTGGGCGTCCGGCAGCCCCTGGGCGCGCAGCGAGTCGTCGAGCTGCTGCGAGAGCACCAGGAAGAGCACGGTGCCGAGGATCGCGATGCCGAGCGCCGACCCCACCTGCCGGGAGGTGCTCTGCGTGCCCGAGCCCTGGCCGCTGCGCTCCACCGGCACGTCGGCGAGGACCACCCCGGTGAGCTGGGCCGTCGCGAAGCCGACCCCGATGCCGTAGACGAAGAGCAGCGGGACGACGGTGACCCACGTCGAGTCGGGGCGCAGGAACACGGCGAGGCCGCCGACGCCGAGCAGCTCGAGGAGGATGCCGATCCGGACGATGAACAGCGGCCCCTTCCGGCCGCCGATCGCGGCCCCGAGGCCGGAGGCCAGGAAGCTGCCCCCGGCCAGCCCGAGCAGCACGAGGCCGGTCTGGAACGCGGTGTAGCCCAGGACGTTCTGCAGCCACAGCGGCAGCGTGAAGAGGACCCCGAACTCGCCGAGGCTGACGATCGCGGCGGCGATGTTGCCGTTGCGGAACGAGGGGATCGCGAACAGCGAGAGGTCGAGCATCCCCGGCTGGCCGCGGTGGTCCCGCCGTCGCTCGAGGAGGACGAACACGGTGAGCGCCGCGCCACCCACGACGAACGCGACCGGCACCGGTGAGAGGGTCCACGGCCACTCCCACGAGCCGACGGTGAGCGGCCGCAGGCTCGTGAACCAGCCGTAGGTGCGGCCCTCGATGAGGCCGAACACGACCCCGCCGAAGCCGAGCACCGACAGCAGCGCCCCGACGAGGTCGGGCCGCCCGCCGCGCGACGGGTCGCGCGACTCGGCGACGAACAGCTGCAGCCCGACGATCACCACGAGGGCGAGCGGGATGTTGATGCCGAAGGCCCAGCGCCACGAGTAGCTCGTCGTCAGCCACCCGCCGAGGAGCGGGCCGAGCGCGGCGGTGCCGCCGATCGTCGCGCCCCAGATGCCGAAGGCGATGCCGCGCTCCCGGCCCCGGAAGGTCGCGTTGAGCAGCGACAGCGACGTCGGGAGCATCATCGCCCCGCCGATGCCCTGGAGGGCCCGCGCGCCGATGAGGGCGCCGCCACTGCCCGACAGCGCCGCGAGCACGCTCGAGAGCCCGAACACCGCGGCCCCGACCATGAACAGCCGCCTCCGGCCGACCGAGTCGGCCAGCCGCCCGAAGACGAGGAGCAGCGCGGCGAAGACCAGCGTGTAGATCTCCTGCACCCACTGGGCCTGGGTCGAGGTGAGCCCGATGTCGTCGATGATCGAGGGGATCGCGACGTTGACGATGGTCGAGTCGACGATGACCAGCGAGACGCCGAGGCTGATGACGACGAGTCCGAACCAGCGGGCCCTGGGGGTGTCCATCATGCCGCCGAGGATAGGTGCGCCCAGCGGGCACCCACGGGTCCTGTCGAAGGACGCTGTCGAAGGTCGCGGCCGGCGTCGGTGCCCGTGGCCCGGGCCGGCCGGCTCAGGGGGCCAGCAGCGGCAGCGGGTCGAAGGTGTGGTGGGCCCAGAGCCGGCGCGAGGCGTCCTCCGGGTAGACCGCGACGCGGTCGTCGACGTCGAGCAGCAGGGTGGCGCGCCCCTCCGGGTCGTGGGCCGGCCAGCCGGGGTCGTCGCCGGCGACGAACGCGGCCCACGCGGACCGCAGCCGCTCCGACAGGGCCACGGCCTCCGGCGGCACGGGGTCGCCGAGGAGCGCGGCCGGCTGCCCCCGGTCGAGGGTGCCGAGCACGAGGGGGAGGTCGAGGCCGTGGCAGGCCCCGAGTACCCCTCCCAACCCCGGTGCGGGCCAGGTGAGCTCGCAGAGGTGGACCCGTCCACCGCCGGCGACCTGGGCCTCGGCGAGGTGGAGGCTCGGCATCCGGAACAGCCAGTCGCCGTGGACGAGCTCGTAGAGCTCCTCGTCGGACGCGCCGGGGAACGCGGCCCGGTAGCCCGCCGGGCCGTCCGGCGCCGGGGCCAGCACGCGCAGGGCCGCGTCGGCCTCCTCGGCCGTCACCCGCCCGAGCACCCCGTCGAGCAGGCTGAACAGCCGGTGCTCGTCGCGCGTGTGCCCGACGAGGAGCGGCAGGTCGCGGGCCGCGCCGTCGGCCAGCGCCCGCCAGGGCGTCGTGGGCAGCACCTCGCCGTCCACGACGGGGGCGAACGGGATGGGCCGCAACGCCACCGGACCCCAGCGCCCGCGCCACCGGTCGACGTCGGCCGCCACGGCGTCACCGGCCAGGGGCAGGACGTCGGGCTCCACCGACGCGAAGCCCTCGGCCGTCGGCGCGACCCCCAGCTCGGCGGCACAGGCGGCCGCGACGTCGCGGGCGAGGGCGGACGAGAAGAACGTGCCCGGCACGCTGAGCGCCGCCGCCCGGGCGAACAGGCCGCGCGCCGACGGCATCGCGAGCAGGGCGGCCACCGACCCGCCTCCGGCCGACTGCCCGGCGACCGTGACCCGCGACGGGTCGCCGCCGAACCCGGCCACGTTCTCGCGCACCCAGTGGAGGGCGGCGACCTGGTCGAGGAGCCCGCGGTTGGCCGGCGCTCCGGCGAGAAGGGCGAAGCCCTCCACGCCCAGGCGGTACGACAGGGTGACGACGACCATCCCCGCGCGGGCCAGCACGCCACCGTCGTACTCGGGGAGACCCGCGTCCCCGACGACGTAGCCGCCGCCCGGCACCCACACGAGCACCGGGAGGCCGGCGGCGGGGTCGGGCGAGGGGGTCCAGACGTTGAGGGACAGCCACTCCTCGCCGGTCGTCCCGGCCGAGCCGCCGAGCCCGGCGGACTGCGGGGGCGGCGGCCCGAAGGCGACGGCCGGGCGCTCGCCGTCCCAGGCCGGGACCGGCTGCGGGGCGGCGAGCCGGTGGGGTCCGACCGGTGCTGCGGCGTACGGGATGCCGCGGAAGGCGGCCAGCCCCGCCTCGAGCCGCCCCCGGACGGCTCCGCAGCCGGTGCGCACCACCGGGTCGGGCGCTGCGCTCACCGCGGGTCTCCTCTCGTCGCTCGCCGGGCAGCATCGTCCGGCGCGGCACGCCGGGCAACCGGGTTTCCCGTCCAGCCCTCGACACGGGCGGCCCGCTCGGTCCGGACGGCTGCGCGGACGGCCCGCGCGACGTAGCGTCGGCAGGGACGGACCCGACGAGAGGAACCACCCGATGCAGAGCAGCGACGACGAGCGCCTCGACGAGCGGCGCGAGCGCGACCTCACCATCCAGCGGGTCGTCGACGGCCTCGCGGGCGAGGGGCCGCACGACGACCCCGCCCGGGTCGGCGAGACCCTGGTGCAGCGGCTCACCGAGGCCGGGGTGGTCGGGCTGCCGGCGCCGTGGGTCGAGTCCGTGGTGGCCGGCATCATCGAGGGCAACCCGTACGTCGTCTCCGCGTTCACCGGGCACGAGGCCGACGTGCCGTCCCCGAGCCACCACGTGCCCGACGAGATCATCGACTGAGCCCGGCCGCCGACCCGCCCGAGGGGCCCCACCGGCCCGGCCGGAGCGCTACTCGTCGCCGCGGAGGGTGAACGAGCGCAGGCGCTCGCCCGCGAACCACACCGAGGCCACCGTGACGACGGCGGCCGCGACCGCCGCGTAGACCAGCCCGGTGTCGGGGTCGTCGACGAGGTCGCTCATCGCGTGGGAGATGCCACGGCCCCACGCCCCGACCGACAGCCAGCGGACCCCGGCGAAGACCGACCCGAGCACGCCCTCCCAGAGCAGGGTGTAGAGCAGCCCGATGACGACGGCGTGCCGGGTGAGCGACGCGAGCCCGAGGAACAGCGCCGTGTACACGGTGCCGGCCACGGCGGCGCCGACCCCGAAGGCGACGGCCCGGCCGGCGTGGGCCGAGTCGAGGACGAGGGCCACGGCGAGCACCGGCAGCGCCCCGAGGAGCATCGTCGTCACCCAGGCCGCCGCGTACTTGCTCACCGCGACGACGTGCCGGCTCACCGGCTTGGCGAGGAGGTAGACGATCGAGCCGTCGTCGACCTCGGGCCCGAGCACGGCCGTCGCGGCCAGCAGGGCCACGAGCGGCAGCGCGAGGGTGTAGCCGAGACCGACCACCGGGCCGACCCCGGCGTCGCCGTCGGTGAGCACGCGGATGATGACGCCCAGCCCGAGGAGGGAGGCGGGGACGAGGAGCAGCACCAGGCCGCGGCGGCGACCGCCGACGGCCTGCAGCGACAGGCGGAGCAGGGTGCGGTTCACGGCGTCAGCCCTCCACCAGGTAGGCGAAGACGCTCTCGAGCGAGTCGTCGGTGGGCGCGAGCTCGAGCAGGCGCAGGGCGTGGTCGCGGGCCACCCGGGGCAGGCGCAGGGCGAACGACCCGAGGTCGGAGACCGAGACGTCGACGCCGCCGTCCGGGCGCAGCGACACGGCGACGACGGAGGGCTCGGCGATGAGGCACGCGGCGAGCCGCCGGTCGTCGTCGGCCCGCACGACGTACTGCACGGGCCGGTCGGTCATCAGCCGCCGGATCTCGCCGAACTCGCCGGACGCGGCGTGCCGCCCCGAGACGACGACCTCGATCTGCCGGGCGACCTGCTCGACCTCCTCGAGGATGTGCGAGCTGAACAGCACGGTGCGGCCCTCCGCGCCCATCTGCCGCAGCAGGGCCATGAGGTGGAGGCGCTGGCGCGGGTCGACCCCGTTGAAGGGCTCGTCGAGCAGCAGCACGGCCGGGTCGTGGACGAGCGCCGAGGCGAGCTTGACCCGCTGGCGCATCCCCTTCGAGTAGGTGCCGATCCGCCGGGTGGCCGGCTCGACCATCTCGACGACCTCGAGGGCCCGTTCGGTGGCGGCACCGGGGTCGTCGAGGCCGTGCAGCTCGGCGTTGGCGAGGACGAACTGGCGGCCGGTGAGGTAGCCGAAGCTCACCTCGCGCTCGGGGACCAGGCCGATCGAGCGGTAGGCGTCGGTGCGGCGCCACACCGGCTCCCCGTCGAGGGTGACCGTGCCCGCCGACGGGGCCAGGAACCCGGACATCAGCGCGATGAGGGTGGTCTTGCCGGCGCCGTTGGGTCCGAGCAGCCCGGTGATGCCGGGGCGCACGGTCATCGAGATGCCGTTGACGGCGACGACGTTGCCGTACCAGCGGGAGGCCTGGTCGAGGCTGAGCACGCTCACGTCGTCGCCACCCTCCGGTAGCGCCACACGAGCCCGCCGAGGCAGGCCGCGGACAGGCCGAGGAACACCGCGACGTAGGCGAGCTCCATCCCCGTCGACGACGGGGGGGTCGGGGCGTCGGCCCCGGTCCAGGCCCCCATGAGGCCGCGGTAGAGCGAGTAGGGCGAGAAGAGGCCGGCGATCTCACCGACCCGGCTGTTCCCGTCGCCCTCGCTCGAGATGCCCTGGACGGCCGTGACGACGCCGTTGGCGATGACGAGCAGCGCGATGGTGGCGGCGACGGCGAAGCCGCGGCGGGTCGACCACGAGGCGATGAGGCCGGCGACCCCGGCGAGGGAGAGGGCCAGCAGCACCGCGAGCCCGAGGGCGATGGCCGCGTCGTGGGTCTGCTCGCCGACGTCGAGCTCGGAGAGGAGGGCCACGACGTAGAGGATGACGATGGGCAGGACGAGGAAGACGAGCGTGGCGCCGAGGAGCGAGGTCCAGCGGGCCACCGCGTAGGTGCTCGAGCGCAGGGGGCGGGCCAGGTAGAGGGCGATCGTGCCGTGGCGCAGGTCGCGCGAGAACAGCACCGGGGCCTGGGAGGCGACGAACACCCCGAGCAGCACCTGGGTCGTCGAGCCGTACTCGGCGTAGCCGATGGGCAGCTCGTCGAGGCCGACGAAGGCCAGCACCCCGCCGATGACGAGGGCCGGGAGGAGGTTGAGCCCGAGGAGCAGGAAGGGCAGGATCTTCGAGCGTCCGGAGCGGCCGAGGCCGAAGGCGTTGCGGAACCCGGTGACGGTCAGCGCGCGGGCGATGGCCCCGGGCCCGTGGCGCTCGCCGGTGTAGGGCCGGTAGCCGAGGTCGTGGATGACGCTGTGGCCCTCGGGGGTCGTCGAGGTCGGGTCAGACACCGGGCACCTCCTCCGTCCCGACGGCCTCGGGCGGCTCGGGGCCGGCGTGGGTGCCGGGGGCGTCCGGCGCGCCGGTCGCCGCGTGGGCGCCGCGGTGACGGCCGACGTGCGAACCGCTCTCGAGGGCGGCGCCGGGCTCGGGGTCGTCGGCGAAGACGTCCTCGAGGTGGCGGTGGTCGGCCTGGAGGCGCACGAGGCCGAGGCCGAGCTCGCTCGCCGTGTCGCGGACGAGGTCGCGCACGTCGTCCGGGCCCTCGCCGGCGTCGACGGCGAGCAGCGAGCCCCGGGCCGAGACGGCGACGCCGGCCCGCTCGAGGGCCGCGCCCATCCGGGCCTGGGCGTCGTCCCCGAGCACCTCGACGAGCAGCGTCCCCGTCGCGTCGAGGAACTCGTCGGTGCGCGAGGCGCGCAGCAGCCGCCCTCCGTCGAGGACGATGACGTGGTCGCTGACCCGCTCGAGCTCGCCGAGCAGGTGCGAGGTGACGATGACGGCGATGCCGAAGTCGCGGCCGATCCGCCGGACGAGGCCGAGCATCTCGTCGCGGGCGGCGGGGTCGAGGCCGTTCGTCGGCTCGTCGAGGAGGACGAGGCGCGGGTCGTGGGCGAGGGCCTGGGCGAGCTTGGCCTTCTGCTTCATCCCGGTCGAGTACCCGCCCATCGGCCGGTAGCGCTCCTCGGCGAGGCCGACGTGGCGCAGCACCTCGGCGGCCCGCTCGCGGGCGGCGACCCGCGGGAGGCCGCTCATCATGGCGAGGTGGACGACGAAGTCGCTGGCGCTGACGTCGGGCGGGAGGCAGTCGTGCTCGGGGAGGTAGCCGACCGCGGCGCGGACGGCCTCGCCCTCGCCGAAGGCGTCGTGGCCGAGCACCTGGGCGCGCCCGCTCGTGGCCGGGACGAGCCCGAGGAGGATCTTCAGGAGGGTCGACTTGCCCGCGCCGTTGGCGCCGACCAGCCCGGTGATGCCCTCGCCGACGTCGAGGGTGAGGGAGTCGAGGGCGAGCACGGCACCGTAGTCCTTGGTGAGCTCCTCGACGTGTACGACCGGCTCCACGCCCACCACCGTAGGGGTCGTGGGGCCCGCTCGGCGTGACGCCCGTGCGTGTGGCGTGTGGAGGTCACGTGCGGGCGCGCCGCGACCGGTTCGGCCGGCAGGGCGCTCGGGGGACGAACCCGCGCGCCCCGAGGCAGGTTCGACCCGGCGGTCTCGCTCGTCCCGCGCGTCCGCTCGGGCCCGGCGCTCTCCGCTCGGCGCGTAGCGTCGAGGCATGGCGACCGGGGACCGGGAGGTCGAGCGCACCGAGGACGGACACCACGTCGTCGTCGACGGACGGCGCTGGCGTGCCTCCGACCCCGGCATCCCCGACCGCCTGCGCAGCGAGCTCGTCACCGAGCTGATGGCCGCCCGCCGCGCGGTGCGCGCCGAGGGGGACGCGGCCCGGCACCGCGTGCAGGACGCCAAGGTCGCGCTCGGCGAGCGCGGGGAGCCCTGGTGGGAGGAGCCGACCGACGCGGGGCGCGCCGAGCGGATGACCGCCGCCCTGCGCGCCCTCCTGCGGCACCGGCCGGAGGGGACGACCTGCCCGAGCGAGGTCGCCCGGGTCGTGGGCGGCGCGGGCTGGCGGGCCCTGACGCCGGTGGTGCGCGACCTCGCGTGGGACCTCACCGATCGCGGCGTCGTCCAGGTGCTGCAGCGCGGCTCGGCCGTGGGGCGAGGGGCCCGGGGGCCGGTCCGCATCGGCCGGGGGAGCGCCTTCCCGGACTGACCCCGCGCGTTCCGCGCTACCCGTCGGCGGGGAGCCGCACGTAGACGAGGGCGTTGTCGCCGCCCCGGCACTCGACGGGCCGGGTGTCGGCACAGCCCATCGCGTACGACTTCTTGGTGACGGGGGACCGCGCCGTGACGGTCGCCGGGAGGAGGGGGTGGCCGGACACGAGCGCCTCGGCGGTCTGCACCGCGAACGGGCAGCTGGTCACCGAGTTGCCCCGCCACACGGTCGTTCCCTTCGGGGCCCCGGAGCACTTCTTCGCGCCGGACGGGAGGGTGACCGTGCTCGGCGACGGCGAGGCGGAGGGCGACCCGGACGGGGTCGCCGAGTCCGAGGCGGTGGCGTCGGCCGTCGGCTCCTCGCTCGACGGCGCGGCGGACGTCGGGCCGGACGCGGGCGCCGCGGTGGTGCCGGCGTCGCCACCGCCGGGGGCGAGGAACCAGACGATCGCGGCGAGCAGCAGCACCGCGACGAGCCCGACCACGAGGATCCCCAGGCACCCGCGGCGGGCCTGCTCGGTGTCGGCGAAGAGCCCGCCGCCCCGGGGGCGGTCGTCGGCGTCCTCGTCGACCTCGACCCGGCCGACCGCGGTCCCCTCGGGCAGCACGTCGTCGAGGGGGGAGGGCGGGCCGGAGCGTCGGGCGGTGTCGGGCCGGACGGGCAGCCCGGCGCCGCACACGGGGCACACGGTGTCGGCGGGGTGCACCTCCACCCCGCACTCGGGACACGTCACGGCTCTCTCCATCCGCGGGTGGGCGTCGTCCGGCCACCCTAGCCAGCCGGTCGCCCGGGGTCACCGCCCGGTGCGCGCGACGGCGGCGGGGGCGTGCGGTCCGTCGGAGCGTCAGCCGACGGGGGCCGGTTCGCGCACGGCGCCGGCGGCGGGTGCGTCGGCGGGCGCCGGGTCGTGCCACGACCAGACGTCGTCGCCGCGGAGCACCGCGTCCGAGCCGCCGTCGACGTAGACGGTCTGGCCGCACAGGTGGGTGTTCTCCTCCGAGACGAGCCAGGCCAGCAGCCACGCCACCTGCCCCGGGTCGAGGTAGCCGTTCAGCGGCATCGGCACCAGCGCCTCGAGGGCGGCCCGGCCCTGGTCGGTGGCGGTCAGCTCGGCCGTCATCGGGGTCCGGACGATGCCCGGGGCGACGGCGTTGAGGGGGATCCCCGCACCGGCCCACCGCAGCGACGGCGCCTCGCGCCGCACCCACCGCGAGAGCGCCCGCTTGCTCGACGGGTAGATCAGCGCGCCGACCTCGGGACCCTGCTGCCCGAGGTCGGCGGCCACGGCCACGGCGCGGTCCTCGTCGCCCGCGAGGCAGGCGTCGACCAGCGGCACGTGGACCGGCATGAGGGTCGCCATCGACGACGTGACGACGACGCGCGGCGCCCGCGAGGACGCCACGAGGGCGGGGCGCAGGCCCTCGAGCAGGCCCACCGCCCCGAAGTAGTTGACCGACACGGTCTCCGCGACGGGCCGGGCCAGGCCGGCGTTCGCGACGACGCCGTCGATCCGTCCACCCGCCTCGTCGAGCACGCCCTCGACGGCGTCCTCCCGACCCTGTCGCGTCGCCAGGTCGGCCACGACGTCGCCGGAGCGCACGTCGACGCCGATGACGCGGTGCCCCCGGTGCACGAGCAGGGCGACCGTCGCCTGCCCGATCCCCGATGCCGATCCCGTGACCACGTACGTGCGCCGCATGACGTCCTCGCTCCTCGTCCGGGTCGGGCCAGCGGCTCGAGCCCCTGGCTCCGGCTCCACGCTACGAGCGCGCGCGAGCGCCGGCGGATGGACGTCTACGGGGTCACACTGTCGTGTCGGTCACGCTGCCCCCGAGGCCCGCGAGGTAGCTCGCGAACCCCCCGGCGACCCGGCCGGTCGTGCGTCCCGACGTGCGCACCCGGACCCGGTCGCTGGCCACCCACGTCCGCCCGGACGCCTTGAGGCGGGCGACGAGGTCGACGTCCTCGTGGAGGGCCAGCGGCGCGAACCCACCGGCCTCGAGGTAGGCGCTGGCCCGGACGCCGAGGTTGGCGCCGTGCACGTGGTCGTGGCCGTCGCGCAGCGAGTGGAGGGCCCGCCAGGCGTCGAGGACCACCGGGTCGCGGACGCCCGCCGGCTCGACCGTGCCGAGGACGAGGTCGGCCCCGCGGTCGGCCGCGGCGACGTGCTCGACGAGCCAGCGGGGCGGCACGACGCAGTCGGCGTCGGTGCCCGCGACCCACGTGGCGTCGGCCGGTACCCCGGCCGACCGGAGCCCGGCCCGCGTGGCGACGTGCCGGGCGCGGCCGACCGACCCGGCGGCCACGTCCAGCGCGGTGACCGGGTGGCGGGACACGACCGACGCGGAGCCGTCGGTGCAGCGGTCGAGGACGACGACCACCTCGACACCGGTGCCGGGGCGGTGCGCGCGCAGCTCCCGCACGGCGCGGGCCACGCTGTCGAGGCACCCGTCGAGGAGCAGCTCCTCGTCGCGCACCGGCACGGCCACGACGACGTGGGCGACGGGCCTCACCGTCGCCCCTCGGCGGCGGCGACGGACGTGGGGTGGCCCCACACCTCGACGAGCACGTCGGCGTCCTCGGCGGCGGCCCGCCGAGGGAGGTCGCCGAGCACGGACCGGGCGAGCGCGTGGACGGCGGGCCCGTCGAGGGGCACGCCCTCGGTGGGGTGGCGCCAGTGGACGAGGACCACCTCGCCGTGCGGGGCGAGGGCGGCCCGGACCCGCCGTAGCGTCTCGAGCAGCTCGAGCGGGGTGAGGAAGTAGCCGACCTCGGAGAGCACGACGAGGTCGGCGGGCCCGTCCGGGACGGCGTCCGGGGCCCGTCCCCGCACCCAGTCGACGCCGGGGACGTTCCGCCCGCGGGCCCGCGTGAGGGCCTCGCCGCTGACGTCCACGGCGACGACGGCATCGGCCCGCCCGGCCAGGGCCTCGGTCAGGACGCCCGTGGCGCAACCGATCTCGAGGACCCGTCCGTACCGGGGGCGCCCGAGGACGGCCAGGGTGAGGTCGCGCTTCCGCTGCTCGTAGAAGGAGCCCTCGAAGGCCCACGGGTCGTCGCCGGAGGTGAACATGGCATCGAACGGACCGGCGACGACGGCCTCGGTGCGGGCCGGGAGCACCGGCAGCGCACCCGGCTCGGCGAGGACGACCTCGACGAGCCGGCGGGCCCGCCGCAGCACCGCACCGGTGACGACGGCCGCCTCGTCCGGGCCCGGGCCGAGGGGCTCGGTCTGCGACCGGTACGCCCCGAGGGCGACCTCGCGACGGGCCACGTCGCCCGCCCCGAGCTCGACGGCGTGGGCGCGCGCCCACGGGAGGTCGTCGGGCCGCCCCCAGTGCCACAGCCACACCGGGTGCTGCACCGTCGTGGCCCCCGTGCGGGCGGCCGCCGTGACCGCGGCCCGACCGAGGGCGTCGTGGTCGGGGTGGCCGTCGCCGCTCCACGGGGCGACCACCAGGGTCGTCCGGTCGCTGCGGGCGAGGAGCGCCTCGACGAGCCGGTCCTCGAGCCCGGCGAGCCCGCCGTCGGGCAGGCCGAGCAGCTCGAGCCGGGCACCGGGCGCGAGGGCCTCGACGGCGGCCGCGACCTCCGTGACGCGCACGCCGGCGAGCAGCGCCGGGGTCCAACCCCGGGCCCGCGGGTGCGACGCCTCCCCGTGGGTCGCGACGACGACGTGCACGGACGCCCCGTGGCGGGCGAGGGCGGCGACGAGGCCACCGGCGCCGAGGGTCTCGTCGTCGGGGTGGGCGGCGGCGACGAGGACGCGCGGGTGCCGGGCGGCGAGCGCTGCGACGTCGACCGACGGCAGGTCCGCCCAGCGTGGGTCGAGCAGCCAGTCGGGCTCCGACGTCCCGTCCTCCGCGTGGTGGAACCGCGGTGGCGCAGAACCGGTCACGGATGGGTCTCCCGCTCGAGGGCCAGGCCGCCGAGCACCGCCACGTCGCGTTCGGCGTGGTGCTGGCGCAGGTAGACGGTGAGGTCGGCGACCCGCCGCGCGTGCTCCTCGTCGTGGGTCAGCGGTGCCGGCCCGAGGCCGTGGCCGACGGCGCGCACCACGTCCTCGGCGGCGTCGGCGACGACGGCCCGGACGCGGGCGGCGAGCAGGGCTCCCTCCGGGCCGTCGCCGCGACCGTCGGCGATGGCGGCAGCGGCGTCGCGCAGGACGAGCAGCGCCGTGTGCAGCACCCGGTCGGCCGTGCCGAGGTGGAGCAGAGCGATCTGGTCGGGCGCCCGGCGCCGGGCGGCGGTCGAGAGCCGGCCGGCCAGGGCCGCCGCCGCGCCGAACCACACCGCCGCCACCCCGATCCCGCCCCAGGCGAACCCGGGCCGCGTGAGGTACCAGCCGGCGTCGCCGACCGGCACGGCCGGGACGGCCTCGAGCGTCATGGAGCCGGTCGTCACCTCGGTGAGGCCGCGCGAGACCCAGTGGGCCTGCTCGTGACGGACTCCGCCGTGCCGCAACGGGACCGCGACGAGGCGGTCGTCGTCCCCCTCGTCGCCCGAGGCCGTGACGAGGGCGTGGGTGACCTCGGTGGCCAGCGAGCACCACGCCTTCGTGCCGTCGAGCCGCCACCCGTCGGCGGAGCGGGTCAGCCGCAGCCCGGTGCCCGGTGCCCGGGCGGCGTAGACGCCGAAGGTGCTCGAGCCGTCGACGCCGAGCGACCGGAGGTCGGGGTGCCCGGCCTGCCCGAGGATCGCGACGGCGTCGAGGTGGGGCTCGACGACGCGTGCGGTGGTGAGGTCGACCGCGCCGAGCGTCGCCAGGGTCGCGAGGTAGGGCCACGGGTCGGCGGCGAGGTCGAGGGCGGCCGGGGAGAGGGTGCGGGCCAGCCGGAGGGACGCCTCGACGTCGCGCCCGCCGGCGGCTGCGGCGACGTCGGAGAGCAGCCACTCCGGTGCGCGCCACGGCTGCTCGGCCGCGGCGGCCGGAGGGCTCGTGGCCCCCCCACGGGGTGCGGACATCAGCGCACCGCCTCCCGCCGGTGCGCGGTGCCCCGGCTCGTCACAGCGTAGTTGCCGTCCTCGAGCCGCCGGACCAGCCCGAGGTCCTCGAAGGTGTCGAGCCACCCGGCCATCGGCCACCACCCCCAGCGCGCGGCGAACCGGTTGGCGTTCTCGACGACGTCCTCGACGTGCTGCACCGGCGGCGAGTGGCTCTCGTGGTGCTGGTGCACCGCCACGGCTCCCCCGGTGGAGAGCAGCACGCCGTCGGCGGCGCCGAGCCGCTGACCGAAGTCGGTGTCCTCCCCGCCGTAGCCGACGTAGGCCTCGTCGAAGCCGCCGACGCGCTGCCAGGCCGTCGCCGCCATCGCGAAGGACAGCGACCAGAACCGGCGCAGGTCGGGCTCCTCCCCGACCCCGGGCCGGGGCAGCGGGCGCGCCCGGTGGGGGGCCGACCCGCGCTCGAGGACGGCCCAGCCCCACCGCGGGGGCCCGAGCGCCGTCGTCGCCGCGTCGAGGTAGCGCACGCCACCGCACACGGCGACCGGGCGCCCGTCGAAGAGCGCCTGCTGGGTCTCGACGACCTCGGTGTAGCGGCGCACGAGGTCGGGGGAGGGGACGCAGTCGACGTCGAGGAGGACGACGACCGAGCAGCCCCGGGACCGTGCCACGGCCACACCGGCGTTGCGGGCCGCCGCCAGGGGCAGCCGACCGGTCGGACCGGAGACCTCCACGACCTCGGTCGGCACCGCGCGGTGGCCCGGTCCTTCGGGGGTGGTGGCGGTGCGGACGACACCGGCCACGGCCGGGTCGTCCATGGCGACGACGACGTGGAGGTCGGGCCGGCGCACCTGACGCTCCAGGCCCCAGAGCTGGCCCCGCAGGTGCGCGTGCCGCCCGTGGACGATCGTCACGACCGCGACCCGGGTCACGACGCCACCGCCGGGCGCACCGAGCTCGCGAGGGCGTCGAGGTGGTGGGCGGCGGTCACGGCGCCGTGGCCGCTCGACCAGCGCTCCCAGCCGTCGCCGCCGGCGGCCGCGGCCCGTTCCAGCAGCCCCGGCCACTGCGCGGCCATCGGCCAGCGGACGAGGCCCACCGCCGCGCCGAGCTCCTCGACGGCCCGGGCGGTGGCGACCTGCTCGCCGAACGGCCGTGGCTGGGCGACGACGACGGCGGGTCGGCGGGCGGCGGCGACCTCGGCCACGGCGTTCTGCCCGCCGTGGGTGACGACGACGTCGGCGTCGGCGAGTGCGGCCCAGAGGCTGCCGCGGGAGGCCGGGTCGCGCTCGACCCACTCCCAGCCGGGGGTGGCCCGCCGCGCCGCGTCGACGTCGGCGGCACTCGTCGCCCGTCCTCCGGCGCCCCAGAGCACGAGGACCCGGCGACCGGCCCCCCGGTGCGGGCTCGGCGCCGGGAGGCGTGCGGCCGTCGTAGCGTCCGACGCCACCCACGCACCACGTCTTGCGTCGCCACCGGGCCGGCCACTGCCGTTCGTGCGTCCCGGCCGGCCACGGGGCGAGCAGGGCGTCCGCGAGGTCGTGGGCGAGGACGTGCGCGGGGTCGTCCCGGCGCCCCGGCAGGGCCACGACGGCCACCGGCACGCCGGCCAGCCGCGCGAGCACGGCCACCTCGACGGAGACGTCGACGACGAGGAGGTCGGGCGCCGCCGTGGCGCACCAGCGGGCGATCCGCGCGGTCCGGGCGGCGAGCCCGTCGTCGTGCCGGGGCACCCAGTGCAGCCGGCCACGTGCCGTGGGGTCGGACTCCTCCGGGGAGCGGCGCACGCGGTCGTCCCGCTCGAGCCGCACCCAGGCCCCGGGCCAGCCGGCCGGGGGCGGCCCGGACCCCAGCCCGGTGACGTCGGCGGCCAGGTGGTGGGCGATGGCGGCGGCCCGGGTCGCGTGCCCGCGCCCGACGTGGTGCACGTACCAGCCGATCATGCGGCGGACCCGACGAGCGACGCGTACAGGTCGACGTACTCGCCGACCATCCGGTCGACCGAGCAGTGCTGCTCGGCCCGCAGGCGGCAGGCCCCGCGGTCCAGGTCCTCGGCGGCCCGGACGGCCGTCGGCGCGGCGGCGACCGGGTCGGCACCGACGGGCACCAGCACCCCGGTGGTCTCGTCGACCACCTCGACCAGCCCGCCGCGGGCCAGCGCCACGACCGGGGTGCCGCAGGCGAGCGACTCGGCGGCGACGAGGCCGTACGGCTCGTCCCAGTCGGGGGTGACGAGGGTGACCGCGCTCGAGCCGAAGAGCTCTGCGAGGGCGTGGCTGCCGAGGTGGCCCACGTGATCGACGTCGGGGCCGAGCAGGGGCCGCAGGACCTCCTCGAAGTACGCCCGGTCGCCGACCGGCCCGGCCAGCCGGAGCCGTCGCCCCGCGGCTCGGGCCATCGCCACGGCGAGGTGCGGTGCCTTCTCGGGCACGATCCGTCCGGCCCAGGCGAGGTCGGGCCCGCCCGGCCCCGGGCCCCAGGCGGCGACGTCGACCCCGTTGCGGATGACGGCGGCGTCGGCGACGTGCGCCCACTGGCGCGCCGTGTGCCGGCTCACGGCGACGTGGTGCGCGACCCGACCCCCGCCCGGCCGGCAGGCCCGCGCGACGGCCGGCTCCAGCCACGGGGTGGGCGGGGTGTGGAGGGTCGTGACGAGGGGCATCGGCAGGGCCCGGGCCATGGCCACCGGCAGGTGGTGGAGGCTGTTGTTGTGGACGACGTCGACGTCGTCGCGGCCCTGGAGGCCGATCATCACCTGGAGGTAGGCGTCGTGCTCGCGCAGCCACTGCTCGGGCACCATCGACACGTCCGCGCGGGCGGCGTCGCTGAGCTGCAGGGGGCGGGTGTGCAGCAGCTCGGCCCCGAGCGCGGGGTCGCTACCCTCGCCGGCGAACACCGTCACCCGCACGCCGGCAGCCCGCAGCCCGCGCACGAGGTGCCAGGTGAGCGACTCCAGCCCGCCCGCGAACGGTTCGGCCACCGGGTGCCGGCTAGCGGCGATGATCACGACGTGCACGACGCCTCCAGCGGTCGCCGCACCCTCGCCAGGACGGCGGCGTACAGCTCCTCGTGGGCGGCGGCCAGCCGGTGGCGCTCCTCGAGCCGGTCCGTGGCCCGGGCCCGCCACGCGAAGCGCTCCGCGTGCGCCGACTCCAGCGCCGTCGTCAGGGAGGCCGGGTCGCCGGGGGTGTACACGAGGCAGGGCCGCTGCTCGGCGTAGTGGCCGCAGTCCGGGGCGAGCACCGTCGTCCCCAGGTCGTGGCAGGCCTCCAGCCAGCCCGAGTGCGTGCCGAAGCGGTAGGGCAGCACCGAGACGTCGAGGCCGGAGAGGTAGTCGAAGAGCTCGTCGTCGGAGAAGTAGTCGTGGACGTGCAGGTCGAGCAGCCCGTCGTCCGCGAGCCCCTCGAGGGTCCGGGCGAGCCGAGGGTCGTGGTGCGCCCCGTCACGGGCCATGACGTCGGTGTGGACGTCGACCCGCAGGCGCGCCCCGGCGAGCCGGGCCAGGGTGCGCGCCGCGGTCTCGACGACGGGCCCCGGGTCCATGCCGGCCCGCAGGCTCTTGCAGTGCACGCCGACGACGAACCCCTCGTGCACGGGTCTCGGGCGGGCCAGCCGGTCGACCGGGACGACGTGCGGATGCGGGAGGACGAGGGCGTCGCGGCCCCAGCGCGCCGCGATCTCGCGGGCCGCGCCGGGGGTGAGGGTCACGAGCGCGTCGGCGGCCCCGACGAGCACCCCGAGCTGGGCGTCGTGCAACGCGGCGTCCTCGTGGTGGGGGTTGCGCAGGTCGTGCACCGTGAGCACGAGCGGCTTGCCGTGCGCCCTCAGGGTCTCGACCCACGACGCCAGCGCCTCGGGGCTCTCGGCGTCGAACCCGAAGTGCACGTGGACGAGGTCGACGTCGTCGGCGTGGTCCTCGACCCACGCGGGGTCCAGGACGCGCGGCGGCCACCAGGGCGCACCGGCGGCCCGGCCGTCGCTGACCGGGTCGGGGAGCCGCACGACCCTCCCTCGCCCGTCGGGAGGGGAGAGGTGGCGCACGTACACGTGGTTGCTGGGGACGGAGGCGACGCGGGCCATCACGTCCGGGGCCGGAGATCACTCATGCAACCACCGTGCCAACCGGGACCGGTGTCGCGCTGCACCCCTAGGGGTGGGTTCCGGCCCGGCGGACGGGCCGGCCGGGAGCAGACCCGGACGGTCCGGGCGGCGCGTGGTCGGGCGGCCGCGGTGGTCTATCTTGACGCCATGGCCGAGGCGAAGCGGGCGCCCGTCCGGGTGGCACTGGTGAACGACTACGAGATCGTCGTCCAGGGGCTGGCGCGCCTCCTCGAGCCCTACCGCGACCGGATCGACCTCGTCGAGCTCGACTCACGGATGCCCGTCTCCCGGCCGGTCGACGTCGTGCTCTACGACACGTTCGCCCAGGCCCAGGCCGACCGCATCGACCTCGACCGGCTCTTCAGCCCCGGCCGTCGCGCCCGGGTCGTCCTCTACAGCTGGAACGTCCACGAGGAGCTGCTGCGCGCGGCCCGTGAGCGCGGGGCGGCCGGCTACCTCTCGAAGGCGGTGAGCGCGGAGGAGCTCGTGTCGGCGATCGAGCGCGTGCACGCCGGGGAGTCGGTCGAGAGCGCCACGGCCGCCGGCGACGTGACGACGGGTGACTGGCCGGGACGTCCCGAGGGCCTGTCGGCGCGCGAGGCCGAGGTCGTCGCCCTCATCACCCAGGGCATGCGCAACGTCGACATCGCCACGCACACCCACCTGTCGATCAACTCGGTGAAGTCCTACATCCGCTCGGCCTACCGGAAGATGGGCGTGACCCGGCGGGCCGAGGCCGTCCTCTGGGGCGTCCAGCACGGGTTCGAGCCGGACCGGGCGCGGCACGCCGGCCCGGACGCGCCCTGACGCGCGGCGCCTCCGTCGCTCAGGCCCGTTCGACCCGGTAGTCGATCGGGGTGCAGTGCCCGTTGTTCGACTTCTCCGCCGAGCAGGCGGTCACCCCGGCCACGACCGGCACCCGCGCCTCGACCGTGAGCCGGTCGCCGGGCCGCGTCGGCGGCGGGTCGATGTGGAGCTCGCCGGTCTCGTCCGTCCAGACGTCCATGAACACGTTGAGGGTCACCCCGACCCGGTCCGCGTCGACGCCGTACGGCGCGAGGGCGCCGACGAGGTTGGCGAAGCAGCTCGGGTGGGCCGCGCCACCGAGGTCGGGGTAGAGGACGTCGAAGGTGGCCTGGCTGCACGGGGTGAGCGTGAGGTCGTGGACGCCGACGGTGTCGTCGACGACCTCGGCGAGCACCCGGCTGCGGTTGCTGTAGAGCGCCGAGCCGGTGGAGACGTAGAGGCTGTTGCCGAAGTCGGTGGTGCGGCCCGAGGAGAACTGCTCGGCGGGGTCCTCGGCCGCCACGAGGTAGAGGTCGCTCACCTGCTCGCCGCAGGGGTCGAGGAGGGTCAGCCGGTCCCCGGGCGCGAGCTCGACCGCGAGACCGGACTGCGGTGGGATGCGCTCCCAGCCCGGGGCAGGGGCCGTGGCGTCGCCGGCGTAGGCGGGCGGGTCGTCGGCGCGGGGGTGGCGGGTGCGGGCGGGGTTCACGACGAGGCCTCCTCGGCCGGTTCGGGGTCGGTGGTGAAGTCCGGTCGCCAGCCCGGCGGTACCGGTCGGCCCAGTACTGGCGGGCCTCCGAGCCGGCTCCGTGGTCGGCGACCATCGGGTTGGGGAAGCCCTGGAGGTCGGTGTCCCGCCGCCGGATGGTGTCGCGCATCCGGTCGTAGCGTCCGTCGGCGCGCATCCGCTCGAACTGCTCGTGGAGGTTGAAGACGAGGGTCGGGACGGGCGCACGGCGGGCGATCCGGGAGGCGTCGGGGTGCAGCCCGACGACGAAGAACGCCGTGCCGCCGACGCTGAAGGCGAAGTGCGGGTCGCCGGGGTCGGCCGAGACCCCGGGCGCCCACGGCGTGCCGTCGTGGTGGTGCAGGTGCTGGAGCGCGGCCCACAGCGCCTCCTCGAAGACCTGCTCGCCGGCGGCCGGCGGGTGGCGGAAGCAGGCGACAAACGACACAAGGTCACCCTCGGGGTCGACACCGGCCGCGTACTCGCGCAGCAGCGCCCCGAGCCAGTCGAGCGACCCGCCGGGCGAGGTGTCGGTGAGGTCGTCGAGCACGACGCTGGTCACCGCGTCGCGCCGGAAGACCGAGCGTGCCCCGAGGCACGGGTACTCGGGGTGCCCGACCATGGCGGCGACCGCCTCGGTCACCGCGTCGGCCGCCGCACCGGCGAGGCCACGGCGTGAGCCAGGGTGGCGAGGTGGGCGAGCGGGCCGTCGGTGTCGTCCGGGCGGTCGGCGGAGTGGCCGGCGGGGTCGTCGGGTGGGGCCGGGGCATCGGGGAGCACCCGGGTGGCCTACCCGCTCACGGTGTTCCCCACTCGTCGTTCGACGACGCCCCCTCGTCGCCCGCCCGGTGGCGGGCGGCGACAATGTCCGGGTGAACGTCGTCAGCCGCGGCTTCGTCGGGCGCCGGGAGGGGCGCGACCCGCGCATCCCGCCGGGGCAGTACCTCGAGTCCGACTTCCCCGTGCTCTCCGCCGGGCCGACCCCGGTCGTGCGCCGGGACGACTGGCGGCTCACGGTCACCGCCGTCGACGGCTCCGCCGTGTCGCTCGCCTGGACCGACCTCATGGCCCTGCCGAGCGAGGACGTGACGACCGACATCCACTGCGTGACGAAGTGGAGCAAGCTCGACACGACGTGGCGCGGCGTGCCGGTGGCCGCGGTCCTCGGCGCCGCGACGGCCGGGGCCACCCACGTGCTCGCCCACTGCCACGGCGGCTACACGACGAACCTGCCGCTCGCCGACCTCCTCGACGGCCGCGCATGGGTCGCGTACGAGTACGACGGCGCTCCGCTCCGGCCCGAGCACGGTGGCCCGGCACGCCTGTTCGTGCCCCACCTGTACTTCTGGAAGTCCGCGAAGTGGCTCTCCGGCCTCCAGCTGCTGGCCGCCGACGTCCCCGGGTTCTGGGAGCGGCTCGGCTACCACGAGTACGGCGACCCGTGGCGCGAGCAGCGCTACGTCGGCGACTGAGGGCCAGGCGATGACCCTCGCCTGGTCGTCCCCGCCGCTGCCGATGCCCTGGTACGCGGCCCGCGTCGAGGACGCCTGGCTCGAGACGCGCACCGCCCGCACGGTCGTGCTCGACGTGCCGGGCTGGCCGGGCCACGACGCCGGCCAGCACGTCGACGTGCGGCTCGACCGCGGAGGACGGCTACACGGCGACCCGGACCTACTCGGTCGCCTCCGCGCCCGAGAGCCGGCGCGCCTCGTGCTCACCGTGCAGCGGGTCGGCGACGGGGAGGTCTCCCCGTGGCTCGTCGAGGAGGCCCGGCCCGGCGACGAGCTCGAGGTGCGCGGGCCGATCGGGGGGTGGTTCCGGTGGAGCGAGCGAGATGCCCGAGCCCGTGCTGCTCGTCGCCGGTGGCTCCGGGGTGGTGCCGCTCATGGCCATGGTCCGCGCAGCGGGCGCAGGGTCCGTTCCGACCGTCCCGTTCCACCTCGTGTACTCGGCGCGCACCCCCGACCACGTCTTCTTCACCAACGAGCTCTTCGCCCTGTCGCGCACGAGCCCCGGGCTGCGGGTCGACCGGCTGTACTCACGCGGTGGCCTGCCCGACGACGCCCGTCCACCGGGGCGGCTCCGCCCCGGCTGACCTCCCCGCCCCTCACCGCCTTCGCGGTGGCCCCGCTGGTCTACGTGTGCGGGCCATCGGGGTTCGTCGAGGCGGCGGCCGACATCCTGCTGGCGCACGGCCACGACTCGGGGGCCATCCGCACCGAGCGGTTCGGCCCGTCG
>CAVVYI010000031.1:0-301228 GCA_963752445.1 uncultured Actinomycetota bacterium
CTCGTCGGTGCCCGTCCAGAACCCGACGGCCAGCCCGGCGGCGTAGGCCGCGCCGAGGGCCGTGGTCTCGGCGACGACCGGCCGGGACACCGGGACGCCGAGGACGTCGGCCTGGAGCTGCATGCAGAGGCTGTTGGCGGTGACCCCGCCGTCGACCTTGAGGCAGGTCGAGCTCCACACCGCTGTCGGCCTCCATCGCCTCGGCGACGTCGCGTGACTGGTAGCAGATGGCCTCGAGGGTGGCCCGGGCCAGGTGGGCGTTGGTGTTGAAGCGCGACAGGCCGACGATGGCGCCGCGGGCGTCGCTGCGCCAGTACGGCGCGAAGAGGCCGCTGAACGCCGGCACGAAGTACACCCCGCCGGTGTCCTCGACCTGGGCCGCGAGCCGCTCGACCTCCGAGGCCCCGCTGATGATGCCGAGCTGGTCGCGCAGCCACTGCACCGCACTGCCCGTCACCGCGATCGACCCCTCGAGCGCGTAGACCGGCTTGGCGTCGCCGAGCTGGTAGGCGACCGTCGTCAGCAGGCCGTTCTCGCTGCGCACGAGCTCCTCGCCGGTGTTGAGCAGGAGGAAGTTGCCCGTGCCGTAGGTGTTCTTGGCCTCGCCGGGCTCGAAGCAGACCTGGCCGACGGTGGCCGCCTGCTGGTCGCCGAGCACCCCGGCGATGGGGATGCGCGCGGTGCGCCGCTCCCCGGACGTGGCGCCGTAGGCGTCGGCGTCGCTGCTCGGACGGATGGTGGGCAGCATCGCGCGCGGGATGCCGAAGAACCCGAGCAGCTCCTCGTCCCAGTCGAGGGTGCGCAGGTCCATGAGCATCGTGCGGCTGGCGTTGGTGACGTCGGTGACGTGCCGGCCCCCGTCCGGGCCGCCGGTGAGGTTCCAGACCACCCAGGTGTCGGGGGTGCCGAACAGCGCGTCCCCGCGCTCGGCCGCCGCCCGCAGCCCGTCGACGTTCTCGAGCATCCACTGGACCTTGGCGGCGGAGAAGTACGTCGCGGGCGGCAGGCCGGCCCGCTCGCGGATGACGTCGCCGCGGCCGTCCTCGTCGAGGGCCCGGGCGATCGACGCGGTCCGGGTGTCCTGCCAGACGATCGCGTTGTGCAGCGGGCGCCCGGTGTGCCGGTCCCAGACGACCGCCGTCTCGCGCTGGTTGGTCACGCCGATCGCGGCGAGGTCGGACCCGGCGATACCGGCCCGGGTCAGCGTCGTCCCGATGACGGTCTGCGTGCGGTCCCAGATCTCCAGCGGGTCGTGCTCGACCCAGCCGGCGCGGGGGAGGACCTGCTCGTGCTCGAGCTGGTGCCGGGCCACCTCCTGCCCGTCGTGGTCGAACACCATGAACCGGGTGCTCGTCGTGCCCTGGTCGACCGCGCCGATGAAGTCCGCCATGGTCCGAGCCTAGGACCCCCGCGGCGGGCCCGCCGGTGCACCGCGCCACCCCGGAGCCGTCGTGAAGCCGTCGTGAAGCCGGCGTGAAACCGGGGGGCCGCACCGTGGGGGCATGACCACGAACCCCAGCACCCCGAGCGAGGTCGCCGTCCACGCCCGCGGCCTCGTCAAGACCTTCGGCGACCTGCGCGCCGTCGACGGCATCGACCTCGACGTGTACCGCGGCGAGGTGTTCGGCGTCCTCGGCCCCAACGGTGCCGGCAAGACGACGATGCTCCAGATGCTCGCCACGCTGCTGCCGATGGACGGTGGCAGCGCCGAGCTCTTCGGCGTCGACGTGCGCCGCCACCCCCACGTCGTCCGCCAGCTGCTCGGCGTCACCGGGCAGTACGCCTCGGTCGACGAGAACCTCACCGGCCGCGAGAACCTCTGGCTCTTCGGCCGGCTCCTGGGCCTGTCGTCGAAGCAGGCCCGCAGCACCGCCGAGGAGCTGCTCGTGCGGTTCGGCCTGGAGGACGCCGGCGACAAGGCGATCGCGAAGTACTCCGGCGGCATGCGTCGCCGCCTCGACCTCGCCGCCAGCCTGATCAGCCGGCCACCGCTGATCTTCCTCGACGAGCCCACCACGGGACTCGACCCGCGCACCCGCGGGCAGATGTGGGACACCATCCGTGGGCTCGTGGCCGACGGCTGCACCGTGCTGCTGACCACCCAGTACCTCGACGAGGCCGACCAGCTCGCCGACCGGGTGGCCGTCATCGACCGCGGCCGCAAGGTGGCCCAGGGGACGCCCGACGAGCTGAAGAGCCAGGTCGGCAGCTCGACGCTGCAGCTGCGGATGCTCGACCCCGGGCACACCGGCGAGGCGGCCGACCTCGTGCGCCGGGTGCTCGGCGAGGAGCCGGTGCTCACGCCGGAGGCCGGTGGCATCAGCGTCGCCCTCAGCGACGCCAACCGTGCCGCCGACGTGCTGATCGGCCTGCGCGAGCGCGACCTGTCGATCAGCTCGGCGACCGTGCAGAAGCCCACCCTCGACGAGGTGTTCATGGCCCTGACCGGCCACGCCGCCGAGGACCACCAGACCGAACCAGAGATGGAGCCCGTCCGATGACCACGACCCTCAGCCCCGCACCCGACGCGACGGTCACCGCCGTCACGGCCGACGGCATCCGCGACCTGCCGGCGCACCCCACCCTGCGCGAGACGTGGTCGCAGAGCCTGGCCATGGCCTGGCGCGCCACGAAGAAGATGCGCCGCAACCCCGAGCAGTGGTTCGACGTGACCCTGCAGCCGCTGCTCTTCACCGCGATGTTCGCCTACATCTTCGGTGGGGCGATCTCCGGCAGCGTCGCCGACTACCTGCCCATCCTCATCCCCGGCATCCTCGCCCAGACCGCGCTCACCGCGTCGATGGCCACCGGCATCCAGCTGCGCGAGGACATGGACAAGGGCGTCTTCGACCGCTTCAAGTCGCTGCCGATCGCGCGGATCGCGCCGCTGGTCGGCCCGGCGATCGCCGACCTGCTGCGCTACGGCACCGCGGCGACGCTCACCGTCCTCACCGGCGTCCTCATGGGCTACCGGCCCGGTGGCGGGGTGCTCGGCGTCCTCGGGGGGTGGCTGATGACGGTGATCGCCGGCTGGTCGCTCGCCTGGATCTTCACCTGGTTCGGCACCGTGGCCCGCAGCGCCCAGGCGGTGCAGGGCATCTCGATGATGATCATGTTCCCGCTGACCTTCCTGTCGAACGCCTTCGTGCCGGCCGACACGCTGCCGGGCTGGCTGCAGACCTTCGTGAAGGTCAACCCGGTGAGCCACGTCGTCACCGCGGTGCGCACGATGATGGCCGGCGGTGGCGTCACCACGGAGGTGGCGTGGGCGTTGGGCGGGTGTGCCGCGATCGTCGCGGTCTTCCTGCCGCTGGCGGTGCGCTCCTACTCCCGCAAGATGTAGCGCGACCGCGGTCCTGCGGCCCGGCCGGGGTCGGTCACCCCCGGCCGGGCCCGACCGCCTGCGCGTCCGCGAGCGCGCGGCGCGCCTCGGGGAGCAGCTCCGGTGCGGTGCGGTCGGCGTACTCCGAGCGCAGGAGCGCGGCGGTGCCGGGCGCCCGCTGCTCGGCGAGCTCCTCGGTGCGCGCCGGGTCCATCGTCGGGGTGTAGCGGTGGTAGCCGAACCGCTCGGCGAGCACGAGCAGCCGGACCGCCACCGGCGCGGGCATCGCGTCGCGGAGCAGCCCCCAGGCACCGAGACCGTGCAGCACCAGCCCGGCCACCGGGTAGTCCATCCGCCAGCGGTCGGGCTCGAGCACCGCGCTCGCCCTGGCGAGCAGCGTCGTGAACAGGGCGGCGCCCTCGCGCAGGTCCGCCTCCGTGACCCCGTGAACGGCGAACGCCGTCGTGGCGGCGCTCTGGCCGAACAGCGCCCACGGCTCCATGCCCGTGGGGGCGCCCATCCCCGGGAAGGTCAGGGCCCCGAGCTCGGCGACCGCCACCCGGTACATGCCGAGGCCCTCGGCGACCCGGCCCCGGGCGAGGGACAGCTCGGCGCGGGCCGTCATCAGCACGAACGCGCCCCCGAAGTCGGCGCGGTGCCGCTCCGTGCCGTCGATCTCGGCGATCCAGTCCTCGGCCTCGTCGAGCCGTCCGACCGAGATCGCGTGGACGGCCAGCAGGGCCCGGGTCTGGATGGCGTCGTCGGTCGCCTCGAGCCGGTCGAGCACCGGGAGGGCCGCGAGCGCGTGGTGCACGGCGTCCTCCGGGTGCCCGACCTGCGCGTTGAGCGTCGCGATCGTGGTGTGCAGCATGGCGCCGAGCCACGGCCCGTCGGAGTCGCGCACCAGGGCCAGGCCGGCCTCGGCCTCGGCGATGGCGCCGACGGGGTCACCGTTGTTCTCCCGGTGGTGCGACGCCCACATCCGCGCGGTCATGGCGGCCTCGCGGTCGGGTCCCTCGGCGATGGCGACGAGCCGGTCGGCGAGGTCGCCGGACGGCCCGGCCTCGACGAGGCACCGCAGCACCTGGGCGAGCCCGCGGACGCGCGGTGTGACGGCGTCGGGCCCGTAGGTGTCGAGGAGCGCCAGGCACGACGGCACGTCGGCGATCTCCCCGCCCAGGGTGGTGAGCGTGACCATGGCCGCGGAGGAGACCGCCAGGTCGACCTGCTCCGGGGCCGGGGTCCAGCCCACGAGGGCCGCGTCGGCGGCACCGGCCAGGGCGATGACCCGCGTGTTCTCCCCCCGCACGGTCCAGAACGAGGAGAGCGCCGCGAGCAGCTGCACGACCGACCACGGGTCGGGCGTCGACACCGCCTCGCGCAGGCAGTCGGCGAGGTTGTTCTCCTCGACCGCCAGCTCGCGCACCGCCTCCACCTGGTGGGCCGACCAGACCTCCTCGAAGACCCGCAGGGCGAACGAGCAGGCCCAGGCGAGCTGGGCCTGACGGGCGTCGACCTCCTCCTCGGCCGCGGCGAGCTGTCGCAGGCCGAACTCGCGCACCGTCTCGAGCATCCGGTAGCGCACGGTGCGCCCGGTGTCGAGCACGCTCACGAGTGACTGGTCGACCAGCGAGCGCACCTCGTCGAGCGCGTCGTGACCGAGCACGGCATCCGCGCCGTCGAGCGAGAAGCCGTCGTGGAAGGTCGACAGCCGGCGCAGCGCCCGCCGCTCGGGCTCGGCGAGCAGGTTCCACGACCAGTCGATGACCGCGAGCAGGGTCTGGTGCCGGTCGGGTGCGCTGCGGTCACCCCCGCGGAGCAGGGCGAACCGGTCGTCGAGCCGTCGGTCGATGTCCTCGACGGACATGGCGCGCACCCGCGCGGCGGCGAGCTCGACGGCCAGCGGCAGCCCGTCGAGGCGGCGCACGACGCTCCGCACCGTCGCGGGGTCGAGCTGCACCGCGGGGCGCGCGGCCCGCGCCCGCTGCACGAACAGGTCGCAGGCCGCGTCGTCGTCGAGCTGGGACAGGGGGAAGACCCGCTCCGCGGCGATCGCGAGGGGGGCGCGGGTGGTGGTCACCACGCGCAGCCCCGGGCACGTGGCGACGAGGAAGGCGACGAGGTCGGCGACCGCGCCCACCACGTGCTCGCAGTTGTCGAGGATGAGCAGGGCCGGGCTGCGCTCGAGGGCCTGGGCGGCGCGGGCGCGGACGTCGTTGTGCTGCTCGGGGGTCAGGATGCGCCGGCCGCTCACCGAGTCGCGCACGCCCAGCGCCGAGCCGACCTCACCGACCACGTCCTCGGGCGAGGCCACCCCGACGAGCTCGACGAAGTGCACGACCGGCTGCTCCGCCTCGCGGCCCAGCAGCCGCGCGAGCCGGGTCTTGCCCAGGCCGCCCGGGCCGAGGATCGACACGACCCGTGACTCGCGCACCAGCGCCCGCAGCGCCCGGATGTCCTCGTCGCGCCCGACGAGGGAGGTCGACTCGTGGCGCAGGCCCGACCGCACCGGGTTGTCGGCGGCGAGCAGCTCGGCGTGCACCGCCGCGAGCACGGGTCCGGGGTCGACACCGAGCCGGTCGGCGAGGTCGCGGCGCACGCGCGCGTAGCGGTCGAGGGCGGCGGGGGTGCCGTGCACCGAGGCCAGGGACCGGAGCAGGGCGGCGGCGGTCCCCTCGTCGTCCGCCCCTGCGGACTCCAGGAGGGGGAGCGCCTCGCGGTGGTCGCCGAGGGCGCTCAGCGTGCGGCCCAGCACGGCCGCCGCCTCGGTGCGCAGGCGGTGCGGCCTCGTCGCGCAGGGCCGCGAGCGGCCCGTCGCCACCGGAGGCCGGGGGGGTGGCGCCCAGCGCACGGCGGGCGTGGTCGCGGGCCGCCATCCGGTCGCCGCGGGCCTCGGCGGTGGCGGCAGCCGCCACGTCGTGGCGGAGGGCCAGGACGTCGACCGCGGAGGAGCCGAGGCCGAGGCGGTAGCCACCCTCGGTGCGCTCGACCACCGCGGCCGCCGTCTGCGACCGGGTGCGTGACACGACCACCTGCAGCGCCTTGGCCGGGTTGGCCGGTGCCCGGTCGGGCCCCCACACCTCGTCGACCAGCGCGCGCTCGCCGACGCTCCGGCCGGCGGCGTCGACCAGCGCGGCCAGCAGCGCGTGGGTGCGCCCGCCGTGGACCGGTGTGCCGTGCCAGGTGACCTCGCCCAGGAGGTGCAGCTCGCCGACCCTCGGGTCCCGACCCTGCGGGTGGGGCTGCGACATCCCCCCAGCCTAGGCGTCACCCCCGGCGGGGAGGCCGGCATCCAGACTCGGCGCCTACCGTGGCGACCGCCCCGGCCGGGCCCGCGCCCGGCCCCGCCGAGACGGAGGAGGCCCGATGCCCGGAGTCGCCCGAACCGCCGCCCTCGCCGTGAGCTCGCTCGCGGCCGCCACCCTCACCGCGTGCGGGACGGCGCAGACCCCGGCCGCGCCGACCTCGCTCCCGGACGCCGCCCCGGCGCCCGGGCCCGCCCCGACGGCCGGTACGGCCGTCGACCTCGCGCTGCCCGACCCGGTGCTCGACATGGAGCTGACCGACCAGGACGGCAAGCACCTGACGCTGCGCTCGCTCGCCGGCACCGTCCTCGTCGTCACCGACTTCATGACCGACTGCCAGGAGATCTGCCCGATGACGAGCGTCAACATCCGGGACGCGGCCGAGGCGGCGCAGCGGGCCGGGCTCGGACCGGACTCCGTGCGGTTCCTCGAGGTCACCATCGACCCGCGACGCGACGGGGTGCGGAAGCTTCGCGCCTACACGAAGCTCTTCGGCGAGCACGAGAACTGGGAGCTGCTCACGGCCGCGCCGGACGACATCTCCACGCTCTGGGCGGCGCTCGGGGTGTCGGTGACGAAGGTGCCCTCGGACGACCCGGACGCCAAGGACTGGCTGACGGGGAAGCCGCTCACCTACGACCTCCAGCACCAGGACGTCGTCGTCGCCGTCGACGGCGACGGGCACGAGCGCTGGCTCGAGCAGGGCACACCCGCGACCGACGGTGACGCCCCGCCGCCCCGGCTGAGGGCCTACCTCAGCGCCGAGGGACGCCGGACGCTCGCCGACCCCGGCGACGACACGTGGTCGGCGAGTGACGTCGAGGGCGCGCTCACCTGGCTCACCGGCACGCGGGTCAGCTGACCCGGGGCGGAGGCATCGGCGCGACCGGTGTGGGGAAGGGCACGTCGGCCGGGGCTGCGAGGACGCGGCGTGGCACGCGAGGATGAGCGGGTCCGCGGAGCCCGACGACAGGGGCGCGCGGCACGGACCGGAGGAGACGCACGTGCAGTTCGGGCGCAGCTACGAGGAGTTCGAGGTCGGTGCGACGTACAAGCACTGGCCCGGCAAGACCGTCACCGAGGCCGACGACCACCTGTTCTGCCTGCTGACGATGAACCACCACCCGCTGCACCTCGACGCGCACTACGCGCAGGAGAGCACGCAGTTCGGCAAGAACGTCGTCGTCGGCAACTACGTCTACTCGATCCTGCTCGGGATGTCGGTGCCCGACGTCAGCGGCAAGGCCATCGCCAACCTCGAGGTCGAGTCGCTGCGCCACGTCGCCCCGACCTTCCACGGCGACACCCTCTACGGGGAGACGACCGTGCTCGACAAGCGGGAGTCCGCGAGCAAGGACGACCGGGGCGTCGTCCACGTCG
The DNA here is from genome assembly GCA_963752445.1 of uncultured Actinomycetota bacterium. Taxonomy (GTDB): domain Bacteria; phylum Actinomycetota; class Actinomycetes; order Actinomycetales; family Dermatophilaceae; genus Phycicoccus. The sequence goes on from CAVVYI010000031.1 coordinate 8,008, forward strand.
AGACCGTCGGCTACAACCAGGACGGCACGGTCGTCTGCATCTTCCGCCGCAAGGTCATGGTCCCGAAGCAGAGCTACCTCGACGCCCGCGGCGGCGAGCAGCCGGGCCGCCCGTCGCCGGTCCCGGACAAGAACTGGCCGGGGCCCGGGTCGACCGACGCCTGAGGGCGCCCCCCGCGGGCCGGTCGTTCAGGCGCGCTCCAGCGTGTGCACGCGGCCGTCGGCATCGGTCCAGCGCACCGCGCGCACGACCGCGCCCGTGCTCCCCGGTCCGGCGACCAGGACGTGGGCACCGGTGCCGGGGAGCCCGGCGGCCTGCCAGCCCGAGTCTCCGCCGATGGCCCGACCGGAGCCGTCGAGGAGGACGACGTCGCTCGCCTCGTCGGGGAGCAGCCCGCACACCGCCGCGTCGTCGACCGCGCAGCCGGTGAGCAGGCCGTCGGCGCTCATGTCGTCCTCGGCGAGCTCCACCGTGGCCGGGCGCTGGACGCCGTCCACGGTCCGGCCCAGGACGGCGGTGGTGTGCCCGTCGGTGGTGAGGCCCGCCACGGTGAAGGAGTCCTTCGTCCCGGGGACCGGGAGGGAGCCGGCGTCGGAGTAGAGGTGCTCGCCGTCGGCATCCCGCCAGGACACCTGGGAGACGCCGGTGAAGGGGGTGTCCAGCGGACCCCGCCACTCCAGCAGCGCGATCGTGCCGGCACCACCGGACAGCGCGGCCGTCTGCACCGGGCCCACGACGGTGACGTCGGGGTCGGTGTCCATCCGCACGTCGGAGGCCCCGCCCGGGAGGGCGACGGCGATCGTCGCGTCCATGACGTCGCCGTCCCCGGTGCCCGAAGCGAGCACCGGTGGCAGGCCGGCGGCGCCGGAGGTCGACAGGGGGACGGTGGCGGATCCCCCGGGCTGGACGACCCCCAGCTCGTCGCCGGCGCGGTCGAGGTAGACGATGCGGTCGCCGATCACGACGCTCGGCACCGACGACCCGGCCTGGTCGACGACCTGCCGTCCGTCGCTCCAGTCGAAGCCGGCCAGGGCGGCGTCGGAGCTCGGCGTGTCGGCGCGCCACACGACCGCCTGGTAGGGCGTCCCGGGGAGGGGTTCGTTCGAGGTGTACACCCCGCCGACCTCACCGGCCCAGTGCGGCAGGAACGAGGTGGCCGCCGCGGGGACGACGCCGACCACGACGAACGGCTCGGTCGAGAGCGTCGCCCACGTCGACGCCAGCGGTGCCGTCGGGAGGGTGCCGATCGCCTGCTCCGGGCCGGTGTCGGTGGCGGTGGCGGTCACCCGGCGGCTCCCGGTGTCGAGGCGCACGGTGTAGGCCCCGCGGCCCACGCCGTCGAGGACCGTCACCGTGGCCCGGACGACGCCGATGTCGGCCATCGTCGTCCGGGTGGCCGGGACCTCCTCGACGGCCCGGGTCGTCGCCCGGTCGAGGACGACCCACGAGCCGGCCCCGAGGACGGTCACGGCGGCGAGGGTGGAGCCGGCCACGGCCATCCGGCGACGACGCACCACGCGGTGCCCGGTGTCGATGACGGAGGCGGTGTCGACGTCGAGGAAGGCGGTCGCCTCGGAGTCGGTGGCGCCGCGCAGCCGGGCGCGCAGCTCGTCCTCGAAGATGTCGTGGGTCATCGCAGGTCCCCTTCGCAGGTCATGAGCTGGGAGCGCAGGGCCGCGAGGCCCCGCGAGGCCGCGGACTTCACGGAGCCCACGGAGATGTCGAGCAGGTCGGCGACGGCCTGCTCCGGGAGGTCGGTGTAGTAGCGCAGGACGACGACGCGCCGCTGCTGGTCGGGGAGGGTCGAGAGGAGGCGGACGACGAGGTCGCGGTCCTCGCTCGAGGTGGACGCCGTCGAGGCCGGCTCGGGCACCTCGCCGGTCACCACCTCGCCGCGCCGACGGCGCCACGTGTCGGTGCGCTCGTTGACGAGGATCCGCCGCGCGTACGCGAGGGCCCCCGCCGGCCGCACCCGCGGCCACGCCACGTAGGTCTTGACGAGTGCCGCCTGGACGAGGTCGTGCGCCGCGTGGTGGTCGCCGGTCAGCAGCCACGCGGTGCGCAGCAACGACGGCGAGGCCTGCTCGACGAACGCCGTGAACGCGGCGTCGCGGGCGGCCCGTCCCCGTGTGGTCATGGCCCCTCCTGGTTCTCGGTCACACCCTCTCCTACGGTGTCCGGGCCGGAAAGGTTGCCGCGCCCGGGGACTTTCCTCGCCACTACGCTGCGAGGGTGATCGACCTCCACGCCCACTCGAGCGCCAGCGACGGCACCGAGTCGCCGGCGGGGCTCGTGGCGTCGGCGGTCGCGGCGGGCCTCTCGGCGCTGGCCATCACCGACCACGACACGACGCTCGGCTGGGCCGGGGCCACGGACGCGGCCCGCCACGCGGGCCTCACCCTCGTGCCGGGCATCGAGGTCTCGTGCGCGCGGGGACACCGCTCCGTGCACCTGCTCGCCTACCTGCCCGACCCCGACCACCCGGCCCTCGTGGCCGAGCTCGAGCAGGCCCGGGACAGCCGCGAGACCCGCCTCGACCGGATGGTCGAGAAGATGGCCGCGGCCGGTGTGCCGGTGAGCGTCGAGGCGGTGCGGGCCCAGGTCGGACCGGGGGCGACGCCGGGCCGCCCGCACATCGCCGACGCCCTCGTGCGGGCCGGCGTCGTCGAGCACCGCGACGAGGCGTTCGCCCGCTGGCTCGGCGACGACAGCCCCTACTACGTCGCCCACTACGCCCCCGACCCGGTGCGCGCGGTGGAGGTCGTCCGGGCCGCCGGCGGCGTGCCCGTCGTGGCCCACCCGTCGTCGCGGACGCGCACCGGCACGGTCGGCGACGACCTCATCGAGGAGCTCGCCGCCGCGGGCCTCGCCGGGCTGGAGGTCCGCCACCGCGACCACGCCGAGGCCGACGTCCGGCAGCTGTCCGCGCTCGCCGAGGCCCTCGGGCTGTTCTGCACCGGGTCGAGCGACTACCACGGTGCGGGCAAGCAGAACCGCCTCGGCGAGAACACCACCGACCCCGCGGTGCTCGAGGCCATCGAGGCCGCGGCCACCGGGGTGGCGGTGGTGCGGCCGTGAGCTGGTTCGACACCTCGGTGTTCACGACGACCTTCGTCACCCTCGTCGTCATCCTCGACCCACCGGGGACGATCCCGATCTACCTCGCGCTCACCGGGCCGCTGCCGGGGAAGCAGAAGGCGGCCGCCGCGCGCCGGGCCAGCCTCGTGGCGCTCGGGATCATCGCCTCCTTCGCCGTGTTCGGGCAGCAGATCCTCGACTACCTCGGCATCTCGCTGCCGGCGCTGCAGGGGGCGGGTGGGCTGCTCCTGCTCATCGTGGCGCTCGAGCTGCTCACCGGGGCCCAGAGCGAGCAGCACGCCGACGCCGGCGTCAACGTGGCCCTGGTCCCCCTGGGGACGCCGCTGCTCGCCGGACCCGGCGCCATCGTCGCGACGATGCTCGCCGTGCAGCGGGCCGAGGGCCGCGCGGGCGGGCTGCTCGCCGTGGCCGCGGCGCTCACGGCCGCGTTGCTCGTGGTCTACCTCGTCTTCCGCTTCGCGACGCCGCTGGCCCGGCTGCTCAAGGACAGCGGCATCGTCCTGCTCACCCGCATCGCCGGGCTGCTGCTGTCGGCCATCGCCGTGCAGATGGTCGCCAACGCCGTCATCGCCTTCGTCCGGGGCGAGGGCACGCCCGTCGGCTGAGGGGCGTCAGTGGGCGCGCTGGCGGGAGTGCACGCGGGGCAGGTGCACCTCGGGCAGGTGCAGGCGCGGGAGGCGCACGACGAGGGTGCGCCGTGGGCGTTCCCGGCGGCGCAGCTGCTCGGGGGTCCAGTCACGGGGGGTCAGGGCGTCGGCGAGGCCGGGCGTGATGATCTTCATGCCCCGAAGGAGCACGAGGCGCCGGCGGTGATACCCGTCAGCCGCGGGCGCTGTCCCCGGGGGTCGCGGCGTGCCCGGCGCGGCCGTGGGTGCGGCGGTCCTCCTTCATCTCGGCCTCGAACACGTGCCGGCGGCCGGCCATCAGCTCCTCGCGCGCCGCCCGCTCGTGCTCGCGGAAGGCGGCGTAGTAGCCGTCGTCGTACTCCTCGACGACCTGGAAGGACCAGCGGCCGGCGAGCACGTTGCGCCCGACGAGCTCGGTCTCGACGCGGTCGGCGAGCTCGGTGTGGCCGGCGTCGCGCAGCTGATCGACGGCCTCGCCGAGGGTGAGGTCGGCCGTCCCGCAGCGCCGGTGGAAGGCGTAGAGGTGCCCGCGGGCCTCCTCGACGACCTCGAGGGCCTCCGAGAGCTTGCCGAGGGCGGCGACGGTGGCGTCGTCGGTCCCGGTGGGGCGGGTGTGGGCGTCGTCGACGGACATCGCCCCAGCCTCCCAGAGCCGGGGGCCTCGACGGCTGCTCCGTCACCACCGCGGCACCCGCCGCCGAAGGCTGTGGAAAACTCCGCGGCCGGTGCGGCGGTCTCGGCCACGCTCGGCCCATGACCTTCGAGGACCTGCCCCAGACCTGGACCGACCTGCCCCTCGACGACCCGCTCCTCGCCGCGGACGTCGTCGACCTGTTCGTCTCCCACGCCGACCGCGAGGCGGGCTGCCTGTGCCTCCTGCTCCTCGACCCCGGCCTGCGGGTGGCGCAGCCGCTGGTCGTCGCCGAGGTGCCGCCCGACGCCGACCCCTGGGCCGGCCGCGACGGGCTCGTCACGGTCCTTCGGCGGCGTCGGTGCCGCAGGGGTCGTCGTCGCCCGCGGTCGGGACGGCTCGGTGCTGCTCACCGACGCCGACCGGCGCTGGCACGAGGTGGTGCTCGACGCGTGTCGCCGCGCCGAGGTCCCGCTCGTCGGCGCCTTCCTCGCGACACCGTCGACCGTGCGGTCGTTCCCCCCGCCGCTCGCCGCCGCGGGCGACCTCGCCTCCTGACCCGCGGCGGTCAGCCGCTCGCGGGCTCGGCCAGCCGGAGGAACTCGAGGTGGCGCTCGTAGTGGTCGAGGCAGTCGTGGATGACCTGGGCGTGGCCGTAGCCCATGACGTCGTAGCCCTGGCCCCCGTCGGTGAGGTGCACCTCGAGGCGGGCGTAGGTGTCGCGGCTCTGGATCATCCGGCCCCCGTAGGTCGGCACCGGGCACATCTCGAGCTCGACCCGGTAGACGAAGGCGGGGTCCTCCTCGGGGGTGGCGAGGGCCACCGAGGGTCGCTCGCCGTCGAGGTCGACGTCGCAGGTCGCGGCCACCTCGTGCGCCGCGCAGCTCCGCCGCGACCTCCTCGAGGGCGGGCGCGACGACCGTGCCCAGGTGCTCGAGGGCGTCGGCGCGGTCGACGAAGTTCGTCGCCCGCGCGAGGCGTGACCGCCACGAGGTGGCCCGCTCCTCGCGGGGCGAGGCGCTGCGCGCGGAGATGAGGGCGTGGATCGTGTGGTCGCGGCTGTCGGCGCGCCGGCCCTCGACCCGCAGGGCGCGCACCAGGCCGACCATGACGAGGACGAGCACCACGGCGAAGGGCAGCCCGAAGATGATCGTCGCGTACTGGAGGGCGACGATCCCGCCGACGAGGAGCATCGCGATGGTCAGCAGGCCGGTGGCGGCCGCCCACGTGATCCGCAGCCAGGGCGCGGCGTCCTCGGTGATCGAGGCGAGCCGGCTCGTGAGGTTCGCCATGACCAGCGCCCCGGAGTCCGCCGAGGTGACGTAGAAGAGCAGCCCGACGAAGAAGGCGAGGCCGATGACGAAGGTCCCGGCGGGGTAGCCCGAGAGCAGCTCGTAGAACCCGACGCCGGTGAAGTCCTGGGCGGTCTGGGCGAACGCGGTGTCGCCGTCGCGGATCCGCTCGATCGCGGCGTTGCCGAAGATCGAGATCCACATGACGATGTAGAGGAAGGGGATGACCATCGTCCCGGCGACGAACTGGCGGATGGTGCGTCCGCGCGAGATCCGGGCGAGGAACAGGCCGACGAACGAGGCCCACGCCACCCACCAGGCCCAGAAGAAGAGCGTCCAGGACCCCATCCACTCGGCGTTGTCGAGGAACGGGAAGGTCTCCGTCGTCTTGGCCGGGAAGGTGCGCAGGAAGTCGCCGACGTTGGCGACCGTGGCGTTGAGGAGCAGGGCCGTCCGGCCCGTGACGAGGACCCAGGCGGCGAGACCGAGGGCCAGGATCACGTTGAGCTGGGAGAGGAAGCGGATGCCCTTGTCGACGCCGGTCGTGGCCGAGACCGCGGCCATGACGACGGCCAGCACGGCCAGCCCGACCTGGGCGCCCGTGCCCACCGGCACCCCGAAGAGCACGTTGAGCCCGACGTTGAGGAAGACCACGCCGATGCCGAGCGAGGTCGCCACGCCGAAGATCGTCCCGAGCACGGCCGCGGTGTCGACGGCGTGGCCGAGCGGGCCGGAGATCCGCTTGCCGAGCACGGGGGCCAGCGCCGAGCGGACGGCCAGCGGCAGGTTGCGGCGGTAGCAGAAGTAGCCGAGGGCCAGGCCCATGAGGGCGTACATGCCCCAGCCGGTGATGCCGTAGTGGAAGAGGGTCCACACCGTCGCGTCGCGGGCCGCGCCGACCGACTGCGCCTCCGGTCCGCCGGCCGGTGGTGCCATGTACTGCGTCGCGGGCTCGACGACGGAGTAGAACATCACGTCCGTCCCGATCCCGGCGGCGAAGAGCATCGAGGCCCACGCGAAGGTCGAGAACTCCGGCCGGGAGTGGTCGGGCCCCAGCCGGACGTGGCCGTACCGGGAGAGGCCCAGCCCGATGACGAAGACGAGGACGGCCGTGGCGAGGAGGACGTAGAACCACCCGAACCACTGGGTGACCCAGCCGGTCACCGCGCCGAGGCCGCTCTCGGCGGACGACGGGCTGATGAGCGCCCACGCCGCCATGAGGAGCACGCCGGCGAGCGAGGCCACGAACACCGGCACCCGCACCGGCGGGCCACCGAGGGATCTCGGGCCGACCGGGGGCGGCGTGGTCGCGGTGGGTGGGGCGTCGGTGGTGGTCACGGGATCTCCTCGACGTCGGGGGCGGGGTCGGTGGGCGGGCGGTCCGGGTGTGGACCGGGCGGTCAGGGACGGGCGGGCGGGTCGAGCGGGCTGCCGGCGCGCAGGTCGTACCAGGGCGCGTCCGACGGCGGCAGCGGGGTCGCGCCCGTGATGAGGTCGGCGGCCTTCTCCGCGAGCATCATCACGGGGGCGTAGATGTTCCCGTTCGTCACGTAGGGCATCGCCGAGGCGTCGACGACCCGCAGGCCCTCGGTGCCGTGGACGCGCATCGTCAGGGGGTCGAGGACCGACAGGTCGTCGACGCCCATCCGGGCCGTGCAGCTCGGGTGCAGCGCGGTCTCGGCGTCGTCCCGCACCCAGTCGAGGATCTGCTCGTCGGTCTCGACCTGCGGCCCGGGGGAGATCTCGCCCGCCGTCGTACGCGGCCAGGGCCGGTTGGCCCATGATCTCGCGGGTCACCCGCACCGCCTCGACCCACTCGCGGCGGTCCTGGTCGGTCGAGAGGTAGTTGAACTGCAGGGCCGGCTTGGTCCGCGGGTCGGCGCTGCGGATGCGGCAGGTGCCGCGGGCGTCGGAGTACATCGGCCCGATGTGCACCTGGTAGCCGTGGCCCTCGACGGGGCTGGACCCGTCGTAGCGGATGGCGATCGGGAGGAAGTGGAACATGAGGTTGGGGTAGTCGACGTCGTCGTTGCTGCGGACGAACCCGCCCCCCTCGAAGTGGTTCGTCGCGCCGAGGCCCTTGCGGAAGAACAGCCAGTCGGTGGCGAGCTTGGGCCGGTTCTTCCAGGCGAGCCCGGGCGCGATCGACACCGGCTGGGTGCACGCGTGCTGGATGTAGACCTCGAGGTGGTCCTGGAGGTTCTCCCCGACCCCCCGCAGCCCCGACACGACGTCGATGCCGAGCGGCCGGAGCAGCGCGGGGTCGCCGACACCGGAGAGCTGGAGCAGCTGCGGGGTGTTGATCGCGCCGCCGCAGAGGATGACCTCGCCGGCCCGCACGGTGTGCCGTCGGCCGAGCGCGGAGTACTCGACGCCCACCGCCCGGGTGCCCTCGAAGAGCACCCGGGTGGTGAGGGCCAGGGTGCGCACGTGGAGGTTGGGCCGGTCGAGGACGGGGTGGAGGTAGGCCCGCGAGGCCGAGAGCCGTCGGCCCCGGGAGACGTTGCGGTCGAAGGGCGCGAACCCCTCCTGCCGGTAGCCGTTGACGTCGGTGGTGCGCGGGTACCCGGCCTGCTCGGTGGCCTCGAAGAAGGCCCCGAAGAGCGGGTTGGTGGCCGGCCCGCGCTCCAGGCGCAGCGGCCCGTCGCCGCCGCGCCACTCGTCGGCGCCCGCGACGCAGGTCTCCATCCGCTTGAAGTAGGGGAGGCAGTGGGCGTAGTCCCACGTGTCCATGCCCTCGTCGGCGCCCCACCGCTCGTAGTCGCGGGGGTTGCCGCGCTGGAAGATCATCCCGTTGATGGAGCTCGAGCCGCCGAGCACCTTGCCGCGCGCGTGGTAGACCTTGCGGCCGTTCATGTGCGGCTCGGGCTCGGACTCGTACTTCCAGTCGTAGAACCGGCTGCCGATGGGGAACGGCAGCGCGGCCGGCATGTGGATCAGGGGGTCGATGCGGTAGTCCGAGCGGCCCGCCTCGAGGACGAGCACCGAGGTGCCGGGGTCGGCCGACAGCCGGTTGCCGAGGACCGAGCCCGCGCTGCCGCCGCCGACCACGACGACGTCGACCCGGTCCGGGACCTCGGCCATCGTCGTCCGGTCGCGCAGGCGCGCGGCCGCACCGGCGGCCCGGTCGGTGAGGGTGCTCACGAGAACCACCCCGTGGGCGCCGGCTCGGTGTTCTCCCACACGTGCTTCGTCTCCTGGTACTCCTCGAGGCCGAGCTCGCCGAGCTCGCGGCCGATGCCGGACTGCTTGAACCCGCCCCACTCGGCGGGGGCGACGTAGGGGTGGTAGTCGTTGATCCACACCGTCCCGAGGCGCAGCCGGCGGGCCACGCGCTGGGCGCGCTCGGCGTCCGCGGTCCACACCGCACCGGCGAGCCCGTAGATCGTCCCGTTGGCCAGGGCGACGGCCTCCTCCTCGGTGCGGAAGGTCTCGACGGTGAGGACGGGGCCGAAGGACTCCTCCTGGACCACGTGCATGTCGACGCGGCAGCGGTCGAGGACGGTCGGCAGGTAGTAGTAGCCGTTCGCGAGGTCCGGGTCGTCGGGCCGGGCCCCGCCACAGCGCAGCCGCGCCCCCTCCGCGACCCCCTTCGCGACGTAGTCCTCGACCTTGGCCAGGTGCTCGGCGCTGGTCAGCGAGCCGGTCTGGGCGTCCTCGTCGAACGGGGGGCCCATCCGGATGGTGCGGGCGCGCTCGACGATGGCGTCGACGACCTCCTCGGCGCACGACTCCTCGACGAGCAGCCGCGCCCCGGCGGAGCAGACCTGCCCGGAGTGGAGGAAGACCGCGGTCATCGCGTTGTCGATGGCGGCCTCGCGCGGGGCGTCGGCGAAGACGATGTTCGGGTTCTTGCCGCCCAGCTCGAGGGCGACGCGCTTGACCGTCCTCGACGCCTCGGCCATGAGGTGCTTGCCGACCGCGAGGCTGCCGGTGAACGAGACCATGTCGACGCGCGGGTCGGTGGACAGCGGTGCCGCGCAGCCGGGCCCGGTGCCGAGCACGAGGTTGGCGACCCCGGCGGGCACGCCCGCCTCCTCGATCGCCCGCACCATGAGGATCGGTCGAGTGCGGGGTGATCTCGCTCGGCTTGAGGACGAAGGTGTTGCCCGCCAGGAGGCAGGGAGCGACCTTCCAGCTGGCCTGCAGGAGTGGGTAGTTCCACGGAGTGATGAGGCTGCAGACGCCGATGGGCTCGCGGTCGACCCGGCTGACGACGCCCGGCTGGCCGGGGTCGACGGTGCGTGCGCGCTCGACGTCCTCGCCCTTGCCGCCGTAGTGGCGGAAGACGCTGACGACGTCGGCGACGTCGAGCTGCGCCTCGGCGAAGCGCTTGCCGGTGTCGAGGGCCTCGGCCCGGGCGATCGCGTCGGCGTCGCGCTCGAGGAGGTCGGCGACCCGGGCCACGGCGGCCGCGCGCTCGGTGGGCGGGGTGTCGCGCCAGCGGCCGTCGTCGGCGGCTCGTCGGGCCGCGCCGATGGCGGCGAGGGTGTCGGTCTCGTCGGCCTCGTCGACCTCGCCGACGACCGTGCCGTCGGCCGGGCAGACGATGGTGCGACGGCCACCGGCTGCGGCGCCGACCCAGGAGCCGTCGATGTACAGGTCGCCCATGGCGGGTCCGTTCCGTCGGGGTGGGGGAGCGATCCCCAACCCTCTCGGGGCGCCGGTGCGGGCGTCAAGTCCGGCGCCCGGGGGGCGCGGCACCGGCCGGGAGCGGGTCGACCTAGAGGTCGCGGCCGCGCTGGTCGAGGCCCATGACCCCGTACGGGTAGTCGCTCGCGTGGAGGTCGCTCGCGTCGTCGAGGCGGCTGAGCTGCTCGGCCTCGAGCGCGACGTCGACGGCGCCGAGGTTGTCCTCGAGCTGCTCGAGCGTGCGCGCGCCGAGGATGGGGGCGGTGACGCCGGGCCGGCCGTTCACCCAGGCCAGGGCGACCTGGGCCATCGAGGCGCCGCACTCCTGCGCGACGGCCTGGACGGCGTCGATGATGCCCCAGGTGCGCTCGGTGCCCCGTCGCTCCCACGCCTCCATGCCGCGCTCCGGGTCCTCGCCGAGCCGGGTTGCGCCGGAGGGCCGCTCGTCGCGGCGGTACTTGCCGCTGAGGTAGCCGCCGCCGAGCGGGCTCCACGGCAGCATCCCGAGGCCGGCGTCGAGCACCGCCGGCACGACCTCCCACTCGATCTCGCGCACGATGAGGCTGTACTGCGGCTGGAGCGTGACGGGCTCGACGAGGCCGAGGGCGCGGGCGGTGTGCACGGCCTTGGTGAGCTGCCAGCCGGTGAAGTTCGACAGGCCGTAGTAGCGCACCTTCCCGGCGCGCACGAAGCCGTCGAGGGTGCGCAGCGACTCCTCGAGCGGGGTGACGGGGTCCCACGCGTGGGCCTGGTAGAGGTCGACCGCCTCCACGCCGAGACGGCGCAGGGAGTCCTCGAGCGCCCGGGTGAGGTGGCGGGCCGACAGGCCGTGGTCGTTGACGTCCTCGCCCATCGGGAAGCGCCCCTTGGTGGCGAGGACCACCCGGTCGGTGACGTCCGAGGGCCGGTCGGCGAGCCAGCGGCCGATGATCGACTCCGAGACACCGCCGCTGTAGACGTCGGCGGTGTCGACGAAGGTGCCGCCGGCCTCGAGGAACCGGTCGAGCTGGGCGTGCGAGCCCGCCTCGTCGGTCTCGGAGCCGAAGGTCATCGTGCCGAGGCAGAGCTCGGAGACGGCACAGCCGCTCGAGCCGAGGGTTCGGTAGCGCATCCCTCCACCCTAGGCGCGGCGGCGGGCGGGCGGCCCGGGAGCGACCGAGGCGTCGGCCGCCGGCGGGCTCAGCACTCGATGACGTTGACCGCGAGCCCGCCGCGGGCGGTCTCCTTGTACTTGACCTTCATGTCGCGGCCGGTGTCGCGCATCGTCTTGATCGCCTTGTCGAGGGAGACGATGTTCGTGCCGTCGCCGCGCAGGGCGATGCGGGCGGCGGTGATGGCCTTGACCGACGCGACGGCGTTGCGCTCGATGCACGGGATCTGCACGAGCCCGCCGACCGGGTCGCAGGTGAGGCCGAGGTTGTGCTCGATGCCGATCTCGGCGGCGTTCTCGACCTGCCGGGGGCTGCCGCCGAGCACCTCGGCGAGGGCGCCGGCGGCCATCGAGCAGGCCGACCCGACCTCGCCCTGGCAGCCGACCTCGGCGCCGGAGATGGAGGCGTTCTCCTTGTAGAGGGTGCCGATGGCGGCCGCGGTGAGGAGGAAGCGGACGACGCCGTCGTCGTCGGCGCCGGGCACGAAGCGGGTGTAGTAGTGCAGGACCGCCGGGATGATGCCGGCCGCGCCGTTGGTCGGCGCGGTGACGATGCGCCCGCCGGAGGCGTTCTCCTCGTTGACCGCCAGCGCGTAGAGGGTGACCCAGTCCATCGCGGCCAGGGGGTCGCCGGCGTGCTCGCGCCGCAGCTGGCGGACCAGCCGCGGGGCGCGCCGCTGCACCTTGAGCCCGCCGGGGAGGACGCCGTCGGTGCGGCAGCCGTTGTCGACGCTCTCCTGCATGACCTCCCAGAGGTGCAGCAGGCCCGAGCGGACCTCGGCCTCGGTGCGCCACGACAGCTCGTTGGCGAGCATCACCCCGCTGACCGGGAGGCCGGTCTCGGCGCACTGCGCCAGCAGCTGGCCTCCGGTCGTGAACGGGTACCGCACCGGGGTGGCGTCCGGGACGATGGCGCCCTGCCCGACCTCGTCCTCGTCGAGGACGAAGCCGCCGCCGACGGAGTAGTACTCGCGGGTGCGCAGCGGCTCCTCGCCCTCGGCCGGCTCCGGCCGAGGCCCAGGCGGTGAACCGCATCCCGTTGGAGTGGAACGGCAGGCTGGCCCGCCGGTGGAGGACGACGTCGACGTCCGGGTCGCAGAGCACGTCGTGGGTGCCGCCCAGGTGCAGCGTCCGCGCGGCGCGGACCTCGTCGACGCGCCCTTCGGCCGCCCGCGGGTCGGTCGACTCCGGCGCCTCGCCCTCGAGCCCGAGGAGGACGGCCTTGACCGAGCCGTGGCCGTGCCCGGTGGCGCCGAGGGAGCCGAAGAGCTCGGCGCGCACGCGCCCGACCCGGTCGAGCAGCCCGTCGTCGCGCAGGCCCGAGGCGAAGGTGTGGGCCGCCCGCATCGGGCCGACGGTGTGCGAGCTGGAGGGCCCGATGCCGACGGAGAACAGGTCGAAGGAGGAGATGGCCATGAGCGTCCTCAGTCTCGCACCCTCCGGCGCGCCCTGGGGACGGCCGGGGGGTGGGGTCGGTGGGAGCGGCTAGCGTCGGGGGCGTGAGCACGACGGGGGAGCAGGCCGCGCCGCAGCAGGCGGCGCTGCCCGGCATGCCCGAACCGCTGTGGGGAGGCAGCCCGAGCAAGCTGCTCGCCTTCCTCGACTGCCCGCGCCGCTACCGGATGGCCTACCTCGACCGGCCCCGCCCGCCCCAGCGCCCGCAGCGGGCGCACACCTCGCTCGGCATCGCCGTGCACAACGCCCTGCGCGACTGGTGGGACCTGCCCGAGCCCTCGGCCGCGGCCGGGGCCCGCCTCGTCGACGGCGCGTGGATCGACGTCGGCTTCCGCGACGGGGCGCAGTCGCGGCGCTGGCGGCAGCGGATGCGCGAGGCGGTCACCGCCTACCTCGAGACGGTGCCGGCCACCCGTCCGGTGGGCATCGAGCGCACCGTCTCGTTCGTCAGCGACGACCTGCGGGTGCAGGGCCGGGTCGACCGGCTCGACGACCGCGACGGCGAGCTCGTCGTCGTCGACTACAAGACCTCGCGCCGCCCGCCCACCGACGACGACGCCCGCACCTCGCTGCCCATGGCGCTCTACGCCGCGGCCGTCTGGAAGATGTTCCGCCGCCCGGTGCGCCGGGTCGAGCTGCACCACGTGCCCTCCGGCACGGTCGCGGTGCACGAGCACACCGGCGAGTCGATCGGGCGGCACGTCGAGCGGGCCCGCTCGATCATGCGCGACGCGCGCCGGGCCGACGCCGACTTCGCCCGGCACGGCGCCGACTCCACGCTCTTCCCGCCCGTCACCGGTCCGCTCTGCGGCTGGTGCGACCTGCGCGCGCACTGCCCGGAGGGGCAGGCCGCCGGCCCCGAGCAGCCCGACTGGGCCGCGCTCGACGACGACTGACCCGGCCACGGCGGGCTACCCCAGCTCGTCGAGCAGGGCCGGCAGCACCTCGTGCATGTCGCCGATCACCGCGTAGTCGGCCTTGGTGACCATCGGGGCGTCCGGGTCGGTGTTGACGGCGATGATCGTCCGGCTCGACGCACACCCCGCCCAGTGCTGGATCGACCCGGAGATGCCGCAGGCGAGGTAGAGCTCGGGCGCGATCCGCGACCCGGTCTGGCCGACCTGCTCGTGGTGCGGCCGCCAGCCGAGCGAGGTGACGACCCGGGAGACGCCGACCGCGCCCCCGAGCCGGGCGGCCAGGGCGTCGACGGCGGCGAAGCCGTCGGGCCCGCCCGCGCCGCGCCCCGCCCCGACGACGACCCGGGCGCGCGGTGAGCCCGGAGGCGTCGCCCTGCTCACGGTGCTCGACCCGGACGACCTGGGCCCGCAGGTCCCGGGGGTCGACGGTGACCGCGAGGGGCTCGACCCGGGCCTCGCCCGGGCGCGTCGGCCGGGGTGGGCTCGACGGCGTGCCCGGCCATGGTGAGCAGCCGGACCCGGCTGGCCACCGTGGCCCGCTCGAGCGCGGCGCCCCCGACGACCTGGCGCTGGACGACGAGCGGGTCCAGCGACTCGACGGCGACGACGTTCGCGGCCATCCGCAGGCTCCGGCGGGCGGCGACGTGGGCGAGCACCTCGTTGCCCCGGCCGGTGCCCGGGGCGAGACGAGGTCGGCCCGGGCGGCGCGGCCCCGCGGCCTCGACGACGGCGGCCCAGGCGGCCGCGGCGTAGCGCTCGAGGGCGGGGTCGTCGGCCGCGTGCACCACGGCGACGCCGGCCTCCCGGCAGTCGGCCACGACGGCGTCGGCGGCCGGGCCGACGACGACGGCGTGGAGGTCGCCGGCGCCGAGGGACCGGGCGAAGGTCAGCGCCTCGCGCGAGACGAGCGAGGCGCGCCCGTCCTCGACCTCGACGAGCACGACGACGCTCACGAGGTCACCACCTTGAGCTCGCGCAGCACGCCGACGAGCGCCGGCGCCGCGGCCGCGCCCTCGCCGAGCACCTGCACCTGGCTGGGCGGCGGCTCGGGCACGGTGAGGGCCTCCCGGCCGGCACCGGCGGGGGTGCCCGACCAGGTGAGCGTCTCGACCTCGGCCTTCTTGGCCCGCATCCGCCCCATGACGCTCGGGTACTTCGGGGCGACCCCGCCCTCGAGCACCGTGGCCACGGCGGGCAGCGCGACCTCGTACACCTCGGTGCCGTCCGGCCCCTCGCCGCGCAGGGTCGCCACGCCGTCGGTGACCTCGACGGTCTGGATGCCGGCGACGACGGGCCGGTCGAGGAGGTAGGCCAGCCGCACGCCGACCTGGAAGTCGCCGGTGTCGGCGGCGTCGTTGCCGAGGAGCACGAGGTCGTACGTCGTGCCCGAGGCCTCCGCGCGCGGCGAGGGCCTCGGCGACCGCCGCGGCCACGTCGGCCGGCCCGAGCAGGTCGGCGTCGGCCTCGACGAGGATGCCGTCGGTGGCGCCGACGGCGATGGCGCCCCGGACCTGCTCGACGCTGTCCGGCGAGCCCGACGGAGAGCACGGTCACGGTGCCGCCCGAGGCCTCGGCCACGCCGACGGCCAGGGCCACCGCGGCCTCCTCGTGGGCGCTCGTCGTGTAGCCGGCGTAGCGGCCGTCGACGCGCATCCCGTCGGCGGTGAGCACCACCTCGCCGGTGGGGTCGGGGACGCGCTTGACGCAGACGAGGACGTTCGTCACGCGAGCCCCCGGATGCGGGCGTTCTCCGGGTCGAAGAGGGGGGTGGCGTCGGCGGCCGCGACGGTCACCGGGTAGAGCTCCTCCATGTACGACACGGCGAGCTCGGTGCCGACGACGGCCTGCTCCGGCGGGAGGAAGGCCATGAGGACGTGCTTCCCGAGGCTCGGCGCCGAGCCGGCGGTCGTCACGTACGGGTGCCGGCCGTGGCCGTCGGTGAGGGTGCCGCCGTCGCGGGTGAGGATCGGCTCGCCGCCGAGCATGTAGCGCTTCACGCCGCTCGCCGAGGTGTGGTCGTCGACGGTGAGGGAGCACAGGACCGTCCTGGGGCGCCTCGCCGGCCTGGGCCGTGCACGGCCGTCCTTGCCGATGAAGTCCTGGTCCTTCCACTTCGCCCGGGACATGCCGGTCTCCATGAGGGTGCGCTCGGTGTCGAGCTCGTACGCCGTAGGCCCGGTAGCCCTTCTCGAGCCGGCCCGGTCGTGCCGTAGACGCCGATGCCGACCGGCACCATGCCGAGCGGCGTGCCGGCCTCGAGCAGCCTGCTGCCACAGGGCGGCTCCGGCCTCCATGGGCACGTAGAGCTCCCAGCCGTACTCGCCGACGTAGGAGATGCGCGAGGCGAGGACGTGAGAGCGAGCCGACCTCGATCTCGCGGCAGGTGCCGAACGGGAACCCGGTGTGCGAGAGGTCGGCGTCGGTGACCGACGAGAGGATCTCGCGGGCCTTCGGGCCCCAGACGCCGATCGTCGTCCAGCCGAGGTGAGGTCGACGACGACGGCGCCGCCGTCCTCGGGCATCCGGTCGGCGAACCACTTCTTGTCGGCCATGCCGTGCGCGCCGCCGGTGACGACGCGGAAGCGGTCGTGCGCGAGCCGCATCACGGTGAGGTCGGAGCGGAAGCCGCCCCGTCTCGTCGAGCACCGGGGTGTAGACGACCCGCCCGATGCGGACGTCGGCCTGCGCGACGATGATCCGCTGCACGGCCTCGAGCGCCCTGCGGCCCGACGACGTCGAAGATCGCGAAGGCCGAGAGGTCGACGAGGCCGGCGGCCTCGCGCATCTGGAGGTGCTCGGCGTTGATGATCGGGCTCCACCAGCGGGCGTCCCACTCGTGCTCGCGCGGCATCGTCTGCTCCGGGCCCGAACTTCTCGACGAGGCCGGCGTTGCTCGTGTACCAGTGCGGCCGCTCCCAGCCGGCGGTCTCGAAGAACACGGCGCCGAGCTCCTGCTGCGACGCGTGCATCGGGGCGAGCCGCACGTCGCGGTTGCTCGTGTACTGCTCGCCGGGGTGGACGATGCCGTAGGTCTTGATGAACGACTCGGAGGTGCGGGCCTTGACGTGGGCGCGGGTCTTCTGGTGCGGGTGGAAGCGGGCGATGTCGCTGTGCCCGAGGTCGATCTCGGGGTTGCCGTGGGTCATCCACTCGGCGACCGCGCGGGCCGTGCCCGGGCCCTCCTTGATCCACACCGCGGCCGCCGACCAGAGGCCCTTGACCTCGGGGGTCTCGCCGAGGATCGGGTAGCCGTCCGGGGTGAGGGAGAGCAGGCCGTTGATGGCGTAGCGGATCTCGGCCCGCTCGTCGCCGAGCAGCTCGGGCATGAGCTCGAGGGCCTGCTCGAGCTGGGGGTCGAAGTCGTCCTCGGTGAAGGGCAGCTCGGTGGGGGAGAGCTTGCTCTGCTCGATCGAGGGGATGTCCTCGGGGTCCCAGAGGATCGCGCGGTGGGCGTAGGAGCCGACCTCCATGTCGGAGCCGTGCTGGCGCTCGTAGCAGAAGGTGTCCATGTCGCGCACGATCGGGAAGCTGATCTCGCCCGGCCGCTCGGCGAGCACCTCGCAGGGGCCCACCGAGATCATCTGGTGCACGGCGGGGGTCAGCGGGATGTGCGCGCCGGCCATCCGGGCGATCTTCGGGCTCCACACGCCGCAGGCGATGACGACGGTCTCGGCCTCGATGGTGCCCTGGTTGGTCTCGACCGCCCGGATCCGGCCGCCCTCGACGACCATGCCGGTCACCTCGACGTTCGGGACCGTGGTCAGGGCGCCCTTCTCGACGGCGCGCTCGCGCATGATCGTCCCGGCCCGCAGGCTGTCGACGACGCCGACGGTGGGGAACCAGGCCGCGCCGATGATGACGTCCTTGTCGAGGAAGGGCACCTTCTCGGCGACCTGCTCGGGGGTGACGAGCTCGGCCGGGATGCCCCACGCCTTCGCGCTGCTCATCCGGCGGCGCAGCTCCTCCATCCGCTCCTCGGTGCGCGCGACCTCGTAGCCCCCGGACTCGGTGAAGACGCCGAGCTCCTTGTACTGGCGCACCGAGTCGAGGGTGATGTCCGCGAACTCGCGCGAGTGGTCGACCGGGAAGATGAAGTTGCTCGCGTGGCCGGTGGAGCCGCCGGGGTTGGGCAGGGGGCCCTTGTCGAGCTGGACGATGTCGGTCCAGCCGAGCTCGGCGAGGTGGTACGCGAGCGAGTTCCCGACGATGCCCGCCCCGATGACGACGCAGCGGGCGGAGGCGGGGAGTGCAGCCATGGGAGGGTCCTTTCGGGACGTCGGTGTTGCGCATGACGCAATACGACGCTCATCGTGCAACGCGAGGTCTCAGTCTGGCAGAGCGGCCGGGTCGTGCCAACCCGGGTTCGACGGCTGGTGGACGGCCGGCGGGCCGGGCGCGGCCGGGCGGCGGCGGCAGGCAGGTAGCGCCCGGCGGAGCGCACCGTGCCGCCGCGCCCGGGAGGGGTGCGACGGCACGGTGCGTCGAACGGTGCTGGCCGGGGCTACTTGAGCCAGGCCGCGACCTTGTCCGGGTTCTCGTCGACCCACTTCTTGGCCGCGTCGTCCGGGGTCATGTTCTGGTTGGCGATCAGCTCGGACACGGCGTTCTGGTCGTCGTTGGTCCAGCTGAAGTTCTTGATGAGGCCGACGGCGGGGGACCCGGAGTCGGCGAACTTCGTCGCGATGAGCTTGTTGAGCGTGTACGGCGGGTAGTCGCAGGCGACCTTCTTCGGGTCGGCGTCGCAGCCGTCGGTGTACTTGCGGCAGGTTCACCTTGACGAGCTTGACCTCGGAGAAGAACCACTGCGGGTCGTAGAAGTAGGCCAGCAGCGGGGTCTTGTTCTTCTCGGCCTGGCGGAAGCTCGTGATGAGCGCCGCCTCCGACCCGCCGGTGACGACCTTGTAGTTCAGCTTGAGGTTGGCCACGAGGGCCTCGTCGTTGGTGACGTACGAGGGGTCGCCGTCGAGGAGCTGGCCCTTGCCGCCGGACTCGGAGGTCTTGAACAGGTCGGCGTACTTGTTGAGGTTGTTCCAGTCGGTGATGTCCGGGTACTTCTCGGCCATCCACGGCGGCACGTACCAGCCGATGATCCCCTGGTTGCCGGTGGGGCCGGCGTCCTGGACGGTCTTCTGCTCGTCGATGTACTTCTTCGTGAGGTCGGCGTGGCCCCAGTTCTCGACGATGGTGTCGATCGACCCGGAGGCCATGCCCTGCCAGCCCACCTCCTCCTTGACGTCGGGGTAGGTGACGTTGCAGCCGAGCTTGGTCTTGGCGACGTAGCCGATGACGTGGGCGTTGCTCACGTAGCCGGTCCACGGGTTGACGGCGATCCGCAGGTCGCCGCACTTCGCGCCTGACCCGCCGGCCGTGCCCGTGCTCGAGCTCTGGTCGATGTTGCCGCCCCCACACGCCGCCAACCCGAGGGTGAGCGTGGTGAGGCCGGCGACCAGCGAGAGCCGGTGGAATCCTCGTGGCATTGACTGTCCCTCTCTGTTCCTCCGCGGTCGTCCGCGGCTGGTGGTGTGGTGCACGGCGAGCCGGGTCCGGGACCCCGTCACCGTCCGTACCGCGCCGCGGCGTACCGGGCGATGCGGTCGAGCATGATCCCCAGGGCGGTGATGGCGACGCCGGCGGCCAGGCCCTTGCCGAAGAGCTGGCCCTGGACGAAGCCCTGGACGATGAGGTAGCCGAGGCTGCCGCCGCCGACCATCCCGCCGATGACGACCATCGACAGGACGTAGAGCAGGCCCTGGTTCGTCGCGAGGACCAGGGCCTCGCGGGCCATGGGCAGCTGGACCCGCGAGATCATCTGCCAGCGTCGTGATGCCCGTGGAGCGGGCCGCCTCCACGGTGGCCGGGGAGACCCCCCGCACGCCGTCGGCGACGAGCTTGGTGGCGATGGGGACGGCGTAGGCGAACGCGGCCATGATCGCCGTGAAGCGGCTGGCGGCGAAGAGGGCGAGCGCGGGCACGAGGTAGACGAACGCGGGGATGGTCTGGAGCGCGTCGAGGAAGGGCCGGATCGCGGTGTCGGTGCGCCGGCCCCGCCCCATCGCGACCCCGACGACGATCGCCACGAGCATGACGAGGAGCGTGGCGACGAGGGTCATCGTCAGGGTGACCATCGCGTCGTACCAGAGGCCCGGTGCCGAGGATGACGCCCTCGCAGACCGCCGTGATGACGGTGGGGCGCACCCCCCCGAGGAGGTAGGAGACGGCCGAGCAGCACGACGGCCATGACCCACCACGGCAGGTCGGACAGGAGGGACTGCAGCGGGTTGAGCATGCACCCCGGTGACGAGGTCCTTGAAGCCGTTGGTCACCCCCGAGATGGCGTCGACGACCGCGTTGGTGAGGTCGTTGATGTGGGCGCTGAGCGGCCCCGTCGTCAGCTCGCCGAGGACCGGGACCCCGGACAGGTCCGGGAACTGCGAGAGCTGGAGGTAGCGGGTGGAGTAGAACGCCGCGACGAGGACGGGCACCGCCAGGAGGGCGAGGACCAGCCGGCGCCCTCCGGCGGTCAGCCGGTGCGGGGCGGCGCCGCGGCCCGTCGACTCGGTGGCCCACCGGGGCAGCTTCTCCATGACCAGGGTGCGGCCCTTGAAGACGCCCGGGGAGCTGACGGCGGCGACGGCGGTGCCCGACGGGTCGGACCGCTCGCTCGCGGCCGTCGTCGTGCGGTCGAGCATGATGGCGATGAAGACGATGCCGAGTCCGGCGACCGCGGCGGCGCCGACGTTGAGGCTCTGGAGGGCGCTGACGACGGGCTTGCCGAGGCCGGGCCCGTTGACGAGGGAGGCGATGACGGCCATCGAGAGGGCGGCCATCGTGCTCTGGTTGATGCCGACGACGATGGTGCGCTTGGCCATCGGCAGCTGCACCTGGCGCAGCAGCTGGCCGCGGCTCACCCCGAGGGACCGGCCGGCCTCGATGGTGTTGGGCGACACCGACCGGAGGCCGTGCTCGGTGATGCGGACGAGCGGCGGGAGGGCGTAGACGAGCGTGAGCACGATGGCACTGGCCGAGCCGATGCCGAAGAAGAGGGCGACGGGGGCGAGGTAGGCGAACGACGGCATGGTCTGCATGACGTCGAGCACGGGGGTGACGAACGCCGACGTGCGGTTGCTGCGCGACATCGCGATGCCCACGGGGATGCCGATCACCGTGCAGATGGTGACCGCGACGAGCGTGATGATGAGGGTGTCGAGCCCGTAGGACCACAGGCCGAACACCCCGAGGATGAGCAGGACGGCGGTCATCATGAGGGTCGAGCGCAGCCCGGCGAGGGCGTAGGTGACCCAGGCGAAGACGGCGACGACGCCGAGCCAGCCGAGGTACCCGCCCGGGGTCACCGTGCTCAGGTGGGCCTGCAGGAAGCCGATGAAGGAGTTGAGGACGTCGGCCACCGTGCCGAGGACGCCGTGGAAGAACCAGTTGTCGACGGCCATGAGCTGGAAGGTGTCGCGGACCTCGTTGAGCCACTCGTGCAGCGGCGTCGTGTCGGCGTTGGACAGCGACAGGGTCTGCTGGCCGCGGAGCGTGAACCAGGCGATGACCCACAGGGCGAGGACGACGAGCAGCTTGCGTCCGGTGCGGCGCGGGGGCGCGAGGACGACGCGGGGCTGCTCCTCCTTGGTGGCGGGCGCGGCCGGGGGGCGGGGCGCGGGGGCCGGCTCCAGGGTCGTCGTCACGACACGCCCACCGGGGCGGGCTCGTCACCGTGCTCGACGACGACGACGCGCAGGATGTCCTCGTCGTCGACGACGCCGACGACGGTGCCCGCGGCGTCGACGACCCGGACCGGGCCCTCGGCGGCGAGCACCGCACGGGCCGCTTCGCGCACGATCGTGGTGTCGCGCACCGGGGGCACGCCGGCCCCCTCGTCGGGCGAGGACGGCGGGCGCATCACCCAGCGCAGGGTGAGGACGTGGGCCTTGGGCACCTCGGCGACGAAGTCGCGCACGTAGTCGTCGGCCGGGGCGCCGATGATCTCGTCCGGGGGCCCGACCTGGACGATCGCGCCGTCGCGCATGATGAGGATCCGGTCGCCGAGCTTGAGCGCCTCGTCGAGGTCGTGGGTGATGAAGACCATCGTCTTGCCGACCTCGTCGTGCAGCCGGATGACCTCCTTCTGCATGTCGCGCCGGATGAGCGGGTCGAGGGCGCTGAACGGCTCGTCGAACATGA
The DNA here is from genome assembly GCA_963752445.1 of uncultured Actinomycetota bacterium. Taxonomy (GTDB): domain Bacteria; phylum Actinomycetota; class Actinomycetes; order Actinomycetales; family Dermatophilaceae; genus Phycicoccus. The sequence continues at coordinate 29,997 of CAVVYI010000031.1, forward strand.
GGACGTCGGGGTTGTTGGCCAGGGCCCGGGCCAGGCCGACCCGCTGCTGCATGCCGCCGGAGAGCTGGTCGGGGTAGGACTGCTCGTTCCCGGTGAGCCCGACGAGGTCGACCATCTCCTGGGCGCGCGTGCGGCGGGCGGTGCGGTCCTCGCCGCGCACCTCGAGGCCGAAGGCGATGTTGTCGATGACCTTGCGGTGGGGCAGCAGCCCGAAGTGCTGGAAGACCATCGAGATCTTGCGCCGGCGGATGTCGCGCAGCTCGGTCTCGCCCATCGCCGTGAGGTCCTCGTCGTGGAGCAGCACGGTGCCCGCGGTGGGCTGGATGAGCCGGGTGAGGAGGCGCACGAGGGTCGACTTGCCCGAGCCGGACAGGCCCATGACGACGAAGACCTCGCCGGGGGCGACGTCGAAGGAGACGTCGCGCACGCCGATGACGTGCCCGCTCTTGGCCTGCAGCTCCTGGCGGCTGAGCTCGAGGTCGGGGGTGCCGATGAGCTTCTCGGCGCCGGGTCCGAACACCTTCCACAGGCCCCGCACGCACAGGGCCGGGGCACCGTCACCGGCCTCGGGGGCCGGTCGATCGCTGGTCATCTGGTCGGTCACCGTCCACCTCCGCGCGCCGTTGCGCCATGTGCAACGGCATGTGTTCTGCGCAACAGAATGGACCGCAGGGGGTCGGCGGTCAAGGTCTCGTCCGCGCCGGGCCCCCGGCGGGCCTCAGCGGTCGCCCGGACCGTGGGCGACCCGGGCCGAGATCTCGGCCGTGGCGGCGACGACGAGGGGGACGAGCTCGGCGACCCGCTCGGGCCCGAACCGGAAGGTCGGGCCGGAGACGCTCACCGAGGCGACGACGTCACCGTGCGCGTCGCGCACCGGCGCGGCGAGGGCGGTGAGCCCGACGTCGAGCTCGTCGGTGGCCAGCGCCCAGCCGCGGGTGCGGACCTCGGCCAGCTCGGCGTCGAGGGCGGCCCGGTCGGTGACCGTGGCGGGGGTGTAGGCCGTGAGGTCGCCGAGCACGCGCCCGAGCTCGGGGTCGGCCAGCTCGCTGACGAGGACCTTGCCGTTGCTCGTGGCGTGGATCGGGATGTGCTGGCCCACCCAGTTGTACGACGAGAGGGTCGAGCTGCCGGAGACCTGGTCGACGTAGAGCGCCGCACCACCGGAGAGGACGGCGAGGTTCACCGTCTCACCCGTCTCGGAGGCGAGCCGCCGCACGACGGGCCGGGCCTCCTTGGCCAGGTCGAGGCGGGCGTTCGTGGCCCCGGCGAGCTTGAGCACCCCGACGCCGAGCCGGTAGCGCCCGCGCTCCTCGACCTGCTCGACGAGGCGGCGGCGCTCGAGGGCCGAGACGAGCCGGCTCGCGGTGGACTTGTGCACGCCGAGCTCGCGGGCCAGCTGGGTGATGCCCGCCTGGCCGTGGAGGGCGAGCAGCTCGAGGATGGTCACGGCGCGGTCGACGGACTGCACCGTGCTCGCGCCGTCGCGGCTCGTGGTGGTGCGCATGGCGCAACGGTAGCGAAGGGCGCAACCCCCCGGCGGTCGGGGGATGGGTGCGCGGCCCGCTCGGCAGGGTCAGGCGTGCGGGGTGGGCCGGTCCCGGCGCAGCACCCCGTACACCCACGAGTCCGAGACGACCCCGTCGACGACGCAGTCCTCCCGGAGCGTCCCCTCCCGGAGGAAGCCGAGCTTCTCGAGCACCCGGGCGCAGGCGAGGTTGCGGGTGTCGCACTCCGCCTGCACCCGGTTGAGGTCGAGCGTGGCGTAGGCCCAGTCCAGCAGCGCCGCGAGGGACTCGGTCGCGACTCCTCGTCCCCAGGCGGTCCGCGCGAGGCACACCGTGAGGGAGGCGCTGCGGAACGCCGGGTCCCAGCCGTTCAGGGCGCACCAGCCGAGGAAGACGCCGTCGGCGCGGTCCTCCACGGCGAGCCGGGCTCCCGTCCCGTCCTCGGCCACCCGCCGCGACCGCGCGAGGAAGCCGTCCACCGGCTCCGGCCCCTCCCACGGCGGTTCGTCCCAGAGTCGCAGCACCTCGGCACTCGTCATGAGCGCGACGAGAGCGCCGGCGTCGGCGTCGTCAAGGGGCCGCAGCCGGAGTCGCTCCGTGGTCAGGGTCGGCGTGGGGATCGGCACGCTCGCCATCCTCGCCGGTCACCGGCGGCCGATCCACCGTCGCCGCTCGGGCTCACTCCCGGTCGTGCTGGTCCAGGGCGTCGTCGAGGCGGTGGTAGTCGGAGGCGTCGGCCACGTACCAGGCACTCGTCGTCCGCAGGCCGGTCGGCGGGTCGAGGGTCCCGGCGGCGATCGTCGTGCGTCCCCGGCCGTCGACCCGCCAGAAGAGGGTCGACCCGCAGGTGCCGCAGAACCCGTACCGGACCCCGGGCGCCGCCTCCCACCAGCGGACCGCCGTCGGGTCGGCCACGACGAGGTCCGGGTCGGCGGCCTGCGTCGCGGCCATGAAGTGCCCCGTCACCCGTCGGCACCGCTCGCAGTGGCAGTCGACGACGTCGCGCAGCGGTCCGTGGACCTCGTACCGGACGGCCCCGCAGGCGCACCCGCCGGCCCCGGTCACCGAGAACGCCCGCTCAGTCGCCGAGCTCGCGCCGCCGGCGGACGACGAACTCCTCGAGCTCGGCCCGGACGGCCTCGTCGAGCGGCGGCTGCTCGTACTCCTCGAGCCGCTTGCGCCAGATGGCCGCGGCACGGGTCGCGGTGTCCTGGGCCCCGTTCCGCATCCAGCGCTCGTAGTTGTCCGAGGAGTTGAGGAAGGGTCGGTAGAAGCAGGTGCGGAAGCGCTCCATCGTGTGCATCGAGCCGAGGAAGTGGCCGCCGTGCCCGACCTCCTGGTGGGCGTCGAAGCCGAGCGAGCCCTCGTCGATCTCCAGCGGCGTGAACTCGTGCTGGAGCATCTCGACGATCTGGCAGTCGATGACGAACTTCTCGAACCCGCGACGAGGCCGCCCTCGAGCCAGCCGGCGGTGTGCATCACCCAGTTCGTGCCGGCGAGGAAGGTCGGCAGGAGGGTCATCAGCGCCTCGTAGCCGGCCTGCGCGTCGGGGACCTGCGAGGAGGTCAGCCCGCCGCCGGTGCGGAACGGCAGCCCGAAGTGGCGCGCGATCTGCCCGGTGCACAGGAGCCCGATGCCCGACTCCGGCGTGCCGAACGTCGGTGAGCCGGACTGCATGTCGATGTTCGAGAGGAACGAGCCGAAGACGACCGGGCAGCCCGGGCGGATCAGCTGGGCCAGGGCGATGCCCGAGAGCGCCTCGGCCATCTGCTGGACGAGCGCGGCCGGGATGGTGACCGGCGACATCGCGCCCATGAGGATGAACGGGGTGAGGACGACCGGCTGCGCGGCGGCGGCGTACTCGAAGAGCGCGTCGAGCATCCGGTCGTCCCAGCGCAGGGGGGAGTTGCAGTTGATGAGGCTGATCGACGTCGGCGTCGGCCTCGATGGCCTCGCGGCCGCCGAAGAGGATCTCGGACATGGCGATGACGTCGCGGGCGTTCTCGCCGGACACGACGTTGCCCATGAACACCTTGTCGGTGAGGGTCATCAGCGCGTAGGTCATGTCGAGGTGGCGCGAGTCGAGCGGGGCGTCGTTGGGCTCGCAGACCACCCCGCCGGCCGAGTCGAGCACCGAGAACGACTGCGAGAGCCGGGCGAAGTTGCGGTAGTCCTCCATCGTTCCGTCGCGCCGGGTCTCGCCCTCGCGGACGAAGGGCGGGCCGTAGACGGCGCCGAAGGCCATCGAGTCGCCGCCGATGTGGATGCTGCGCTCGGGGTTGCGCGCCCGCAGGTCGAACTCGCGCGGGGCGAGGGCGACCTGCTCGAGGACGAACTCCGGGTCGAGGAAGACGGTGTTCTCCTCGACCCGCTGCCCGGCCGCGCGGAACAGCTCGAGGGCCCGCTCGCTCATGAACTCGACGCCGATCTCGGTCACCAGGCGGCGCCACCCGGCGTCGAGCTGCGCCATCGCGTCGGCGGAGAGGATCTCGTAGCGGGGCATCCGGTTGGTGAACATGCGGCCTCCGGGGAGCGGGTCGACGTTGACGGTGGGCGGGATCACATCCTAGCCTCATCATGTGGGCGTATCCGTCCCACATCATGAGCAGGTCCTCCGGGGCCACGCACCGACGAGAAGGACCCCGCCGTGCCCTCCCAGCAGCCGTCCACCGGCACCCAGTCGATCGACCGGGCGGCCGACCTCGTGAGCCGCGTCGTGCGGGGCGACGGCGACCTCACGGCGGCCGCGCTCGCGGAGTCGACCGGCCTGGCCCGCTCGACGACCTCCCGGCTCCTCGCCGCGCTCGAGCGGGCCGAGCTGCTCTCGCGGGGTTCGGCCGGCGAGTGGGCCCCCGGCCCCCTGTTCGACGTCTACGCCGTGAGCCGCGCCGACGACGAGGTCATCGTCGAGGTGGCCGGCTCGGTGATGCGCGACCTCGGCGAGCTCACCGGTGAGACGGTCAACCTCGGGGTGGCCCGGCGCGGGACCGTCGTGCAGGTCGCCCAGGTCGACGCCGCCTACTACCTCGGCTCGCGCGACTGGGTCGGCACCGACGTCCCGGCCCACGCCTCGGCCCTCGGCAAGGTCCTCTACGCCTACGGAGCCCTGCCGGTGCCGAGCGGCGCGCTCGAGCAGCCGGCCCCCGCGGCGGTCTCCTCCGGCGACGCGCTCGCGGCCCAGCTGCCCGCCATCCGCCGCGCCGGCTACGCGGTGACCGTCGACGAGCTCGAGCCCGGGCTCGCCGGCATCGCCGCGCCGGTGCGCAGCCGCGGCGCGGTCGTCGCCGCGCTCGGCATCTCCGGGCCCACCTCCCGGCTCGTCGACGCCCTGGCCTCCACCGGCGACCTCGTCGCCTCCCACGCCGCCGCCGTCTCGGCCCGGCTCGAGAACCACCACCACGAAGGAGCGGCATGACACCCGACGAGATCCTCAAGGGGCTCTACGACGAGACGCTCGTCGGCAACGGCCCCGCGGTGCTCGACCTCACCAACACGGCGTTGGCGCTGGACATGGCCCCCGGCACACTGCTGTTCGACGCACTGATCCCGGCCCTCGAGGAGGTCGGGGCGAGGTTCGAGCGGGGTGACTTCTTCGTGCCGGAGATGCTCATCGCCGGGCGCGCCATGGCCGGGTCGATGGAGGTGCTCCGCCCGCTGCTCGCCGAGACCGGGGTCGAGACGATCGGCAAGTTCCTCATGGGGACGGTCAAGGGCGACGTGCACGACATCGGCAAGAACCTCGTCAACATCATGCTCGAGGGGGCCGGCTTCGAGGTCATCGACCTCGGGGTGCAGGTGGCCCCGGAGAAGTTCGTCGCGGCCATCGAGGAGCACCAGCCCGACATCGTCGGCTTCTCGGCCTTCCTCACGACGACGATGCCGATGTTCAAGGCCAACCTCAACGCGCTCGAGAAGGCCGGCCTGCGGGGCGAGGTCATCGTCATGGTCGGCGGTGCGCCGGTCACCCAGGAGTACGCCGACGCGGTGGGGGCCGACGGCTACGCGGCCGACGCCTCCGCGACGGTCAAGCGCGCGAAGGCGCTGCTCCAGGAGAAGCGCTCGAAGGTGCTCGCGTGAGCGCCCCGCTGCGGCACACCGTGCTCCGGTCGGCGACCAAGGAGGTCGTCATCGGGGCCGACCGGCCCTTCTGCATCATCGGCGAGCGGATCAACCCCACCGGCCGCCCGGTGCTCCAGGCCGCGCTGCGCGAGGGCGACCTGTCGATCATCGCCAAGGACGTCGCCGCCCAGGTCGCCGGCGGCGCCGACGTCCTCGACATCAACATGGGCGTCCCGCTCACCGACGAGGCCGAGCTGCTCGTCAAGGCGATCCGGATGGTCCAGTCCCTCACCGACCTGCCGATCTGCATCGACTCCTCGGTCGTCGAGGCCCTCGAGGCCGGCCTCGAGGCCTACCAGGGTCGGGCGCTGGTGAACTCGATCACCGCCGAGGACGACCGGATGGCGGCGATCCTGCCGCTGGTCAAGAAGTACGACGCCGCCATCGTCGCGCTGCCCAACGACGAGGACGAGATCCCGATGGAGGCCGAGAAGCGCCTGGCCCTCACCGAGAAGATCGTCCGGGTGGCCACGCAGGAGTACGGCATCGCCATCGACGACATCGTCATCGACCCGCTCGCCATGCCCATCGGGGCCGACTCGAGCGTCGGCCGCACGACCCTCGAGGTCATCCGCGGCATCCGCGAGCGCTGGGGCCTCAACACCACGTGCGGCGCGTCGAACGTCAGCTTCGGGATGCCCGGGCGGCACGCGCTCAACTCCGCGTGGCTGCCGCTGGCGATGTCGGCCGGGATGACGAGCGCGATCATGGACGCCCGGACCCCGCAGATCGTCGACGCCGTGCGGGCCAGCGACCTCATGCTCGGCAACGACGAGTGGGGGTCCTCGTGGATCTCGACCCACCGGGCCCGCCAGGCCGCCGAGGCGGCTGCCGGGTCCGCGTGAGCGACGAGCGCGGGCCGGGCCAGCCGTTCGAGGACGTCGTCGACGGGCTGCGGCGCGAGGGGCTCCTCGAGCCGCCGCCGGCCCTCGACGTCGACGCCGACGAGCCGGGCGCCGGCACCGGGCGGGTGACGCTGACCTTCAGCCCGGCCGAGCGGTCGGTGCGCGTGCCGCCGGGGGTGTCGGTCTTCGACGCGGCGTCGTGGAACGGCATCGCCGTCGACTCCACGTGCGGCGGGCACGGCACCTGCCGCAAGTGCCTCGTCCGGCTCACGGCCGGCTCCTCGCCGGTGACCCGCCACGACCGGCGCACCTTCACCGACGACCAGCTCGAGGGCGGGTGGCGGCTGGCCTGCCTCGTGCGGGCCACCCACGACCTGGCGGTCGAGGTGCCGCCGCTCGTCACCCGGCCCAAGGCCTCGACGGTCGGGGTCGGCCGGCAGGTGATCCTGCGCCCCGGGGTGCAGAAGCGCTACGTCGAGCTCGTCGAGCCGACCCTCGCCGACCAGCGCACCGACCTGGCCCGGCTGCGCGACGCCGTCGACGACCTCACCCTCGAGCCCGACCTCCACGCCCTCCGCCGCTTGCCGACCGTGTTGCGGCAGAACGACTTCAAGGTGACGGCGGTGGTCGTCGACGAGGTCGCTCGTCGACGTCGAGCCCGGCGACACGACGGGCCGGCGCCACGCCATCGCCTACGACCTCGGGACGACGACGGTGGTCGCCACCCTGCTCGACCTCGAGACGGGCACGCCCGTCGCGGTCGCCTCGATGCTCAACAAGCAGCAGCCCTTCGGTGGCGACGTCATCACCCGGATCAGCGCGACGATGATGGACCCGGACGCCCTCGGCCGGCTCACCGCGCTCGCCCAGGAGACCCTGGCCCAGCTGGCCGCCGAGGTCTGCGCGGAGGGCGGGGTCGACGCGCGCGAGGTGTACGAGGTGGCCCTCGCCGGCAACGCGACGATGACGGCGCTGCTGCTCGGCATCGACCCCGAGCCGCTCGGGGTCGCGCCGTTCGTCCAGTCCACCGCCGGCTGGCCGGTGCTGCGGGCCACCGACCTCGGGCTGGCCCTGCACCCCGGCGCCCGGGCCGTCGTCTTCCCCGCCCTCGGGGCGTACGTCGGCGGCGACATCGTCGCCGGGATGCTGGCCAGCGGCCTCGACCGCGACAAGCGGGTGCGCCTGTTCATCGACGTCGGCACCAACTGCGAGATCGCGGTCACCGACGGCGAGCGCATCGTCACCACCGCCGCGCCCGCCGGCCCGGCCTTCGAGGGCGGCGCCATCCGCTGCGGGATGCGCGCCGCCGACGGCGCGGTCGAGGTGGTCCGGCTCGACCCGGCGACCGACGACCCGGCCGCGGCGGTCGTGCTCGGCGTGATCGGCGACGTCGAGGCGCGCGGGCTGTGCGGCTCCGGGCTCGTCGACGCCGTCGCCGAGCTCGTCCGCGTGGGCCTGCTCGACGCCTCCGGTCGCTTCGTGCCGGACGACGTCGCCGCCTCCCTCGCACCGGCCCTCGCCGACCGGATGGCGACGGTGCGCGACGCCGAGCGGGTCTTCGTGCTCCACCGGCCCGCCCCGGAGGCGCCCGCCGAGGAGTCGGTCTACCTCTCCCAGCGCGACGTGCGCGAGCTCCAGTTCGCCAAGGCGGCGATCTCCACCGGGTGGACCCTCATGCTCGAGGAGCTGGGGATCGAGGCCGCCGAGGTGCAGCAGGTGCTCCTCGCCGGGTCCTTCGGCTCCTACCTCTCGCCCGCCTCCGCGATCCGGATCGGGCTCGTGCCCAAGCTCTCCGTGCTGCGCATCGTCTCGGCGGGCAACGTCGCGGGCGAGGGCGCGAAGATGGTGCTGCTCTCGGCCCGTGAGCGGGCCGGCGCGGACGCGCTGCTCGAGGAGGTGCGCTATGTCGAGCTCTCCGACCGTCCGGACTTCAACGACCGGTTCGTCGACCAGCTCGCCTTCCCCGGCTGAGGGCGGTCGCGTCGCGCTCGTCGCGTGCGGCGCCCTCGCCCAGCCGGCCGCCGAGGCCGCCGGGCGGCGCGGCTGGCCGCTCGACGTGCACCCGCTGCCCGCCGCTGCTCCACAACCACCCCGAGCGGATCGCCGGCGAGGTCGAGCGCCTCGTCGGCGAGCTGCGCGGCCGGTACGACCGCGTCGTCGTGGGCTACGCCGACTGCGGCACCTACGGCGCCCTCGACGCGCTGTGCGAGCGGCTCGGGGTGCGCGCGGCTCCCGGGCCTGCACTGCTACGACCTCTTCGCCGGGCCGGCGACGGTCGAGGACCTGACGACGAGCGAGCCGGGCACCTACCTCCTCACCGACTTCCTCGTGAGGTCGTTCTCGCGCACCGTGGTCCAGGAGCTGGGGCTCGACCGCCACCCCGAGCTGCGCGACGACTACTTCCGCCACTACACGCGGGTCGTGTGGCTCGTGCAGACGACCGACCCGCGCGAGCAGGCCGAGCTGCGCGCCCTGGCCCAGGAGGCGGCCGCCCGCATCGGCCTGCCGCTCGAGGTGCGCCCCACCGGCGCCGGTGGGCTCGAGCGCGCCCTGGCGGACCTGCTCAGCACGACTGGCTGAGCGGGTCCTCGTCGGCGGGCTCGAGGTCCATCCCCGCGGCCCGGGCCACCTTGCGGGCCGCGACGCCGAGGGCCCGCAGCTCCTCCGGGGTCAGGACGTCGACGACGAGGCGCCGGGCCTCGCGGACGTGGCCCGGCGCGCTCTCGCGCAGCTTGTCCCAGCCGGCCTCGGTGAGCCGGGCCTCGACCCGGCGGGGGCCGGCGCCGGCGCACAGGGTCCGGGTGATCCAGCCGTCGGCCTCGAGCCGCCCGGCCGCGTGCGAGAGGCGGGAGAGCGAGCCCCGGGACAGCATCGCGAGCTCGGTGAGCTGGAGGGTGGCGCCGGGGGCGGCGGAGAGGGCCACGAGCACGTGGTACTCGAAGGCGTTGAGGCCGGAGTCGCGCTTGAGCTGGGCGTCCAGGGCGCTCGGCAGGGCCGAGACCAGCGACATCAGCGACCTCCAGTCGCGGAGCTGGGCGTCGTCGAGCCACGGCACGGTGTCGGTCGTGACGGGCTGCTCCGGGGTCATGGCGATGATCCTACCGCTGACTTGAACATTCAACTCAGGCGCTGCTACGGTGGTTGAACATTCAAGTCCAACCCCCCGGGAGATCCTCATGACCGTCCTCCGCGTCGACGCCAGCATCCAGGGCGAGCGCTCCGCCAGCAGCGCCCTGGCCGACCTGGTCCTCGAGCCCGTCACGGCCGCCCGCCCGGACGAGCGGGTCGTCCGCCGCCACCTCGGCGCCGAGCCGCTGCCGTCCGACGCGTGGCCGCTGGCCGTCGCCGGGTCGTTCACCCCCGAGGACCGGCGGACCGACGAGCAGCGGCGGCCGTCGACCTGGCCCGCACGCTCGCCGACGAGCTGCGCAGCGCCGTCGGCCGCCGTCCTCGCGCTGCCGCTCTACAACTGGGGCGTCTCGCAGCACGTCAAGGCCTGGATCGACCTGGCCATCGCCGGGGCCGAGCCCGGTGCGCGCCTCCTCGAGGGCACGCCGGTGGTCGCCGTCGTCACCCGCGGCGGGTCCTACGCGAGGGCACGCCGAAGGAGGGCTGGGACCACAGCACCGCCTACTACCGCCGGGTCCTCGTCGACGTCTGGGGCGCCGACCTCACCCTCGTCGAGCGCGAGCTGACCCTCGCGGGCGTCAACCCGGCCATGGACGCGCTCGTCGAGCTCGGGACGCTCCTGCGCAAGACGGCCGAGGAGGCCGCGGCCGAGGCCGGCGCCGCACTGGCCCGGCGCGCTGCCTGACCGGTCGGCGGTCGCCCGGACGCCCCCACGCGCGGGGCCGGGCGCTCAGCCTCGGCGAGGGCGGCGGCCATCGCGCGCAGGTGCTCGGGGGAGGACCCGCAGCAGGCGCCGATGACGTCGATGCCGAGCTCGCGCAGCTCGAGCGCGTGCTCGGCCATCGCGTCCGGCCCGACCGTGTAGACGAACCGGTCGCCGTCGAGCTCGGGGAGGCCGGCGTTGGACTGGGCCACGAGGAGCACGCCCTCGGGCCGGGCGCCGCGCGAGCTGGGCCGCGATGGTGCGCATGTCGTCCGGGCCGCGCCCGCAGTTGGCGCCGACCGCGTCGACGCCCGTCGTCGGCCAGGGCCCGGGCCGCGGAGGCGGGGTCGACGCCCATCATCGTGCGCAGGTTGGTGTCGAAGGACAGGGTCGCGACGACGGGCAGGTCCGGGCGCCTCCGCGCGGGCGGCGGCGACGGCCGCGCACGCCTCCCCGAGGTCGCTCATCGTCTCGACGAGGAGGAGGTCGGCGCCGCCGTCGCGCAGGCCGCGGACCTGCTCGGCGAAGAGGGCGCGGGCGTCGTCGCGGGGTCAGCGTCCCGAGGGGCTCGAGCAGCTCCCCGGTGGGGCCGACGTCGCCGGCCACGAGCGCGCCGTGCCGGTCGGCGACGGCCCGGCAGAGCTGCGCGCCCGCCCGGTTGACCTCCTCGGCGCGCCCCGACAGTCCGTGCTGGGCGAGCCGGGGCTCGGTGGCGCCGAAGGTGTTCGTCGTGAGGATGCGCGCCCCGGCGGCCGCGTACTCGTCGTGGAGGGCGGCCACGCCCTCGGGGTTGACGAGGTTCCACGACTCCGCGCACTCGCCCATGGGCAGGCCCCGCTCCTGGAGCAGCCAGCCGTAGCCGCCGTCGGCGATCGCGGGGCGTCCGGCGAGGAGGTCGAGGAGGCGGTTCGTCACGCCCTCACGGTAGGTCGGCCCCGGCGGGACCGCGCGGGGCGTCCGTCCCGCGGACCGGGACCGGGCGGCGCCGCGGTCAGCGGGGCCGGCTGCGGGCGGTGACGGCCTCGCCGAGCATCCGCTGCCGCCACGCCTCGATGACCTCGACCTGGTTGAAGGTGAAGACGTGCAGCCCCTCGATGCCGAGGGCCGGGTTGGCCGACAGCGCCGCGACCCGGGCCGACGAACCGGTCGGTGGAGAAGCCCGGCGAGGCGATCCGGGCGAAGACCGACTTCTGCTTGCGCAGGAACCGCAGCGACTCGCCGACGCCGATCTTGGTCGCCATGCCGAGGAGCTTGGTGCGCTCGACCGGGCCCGGCACGCCGACGAGGACGGGCAGGGTGACGCCGCGCCGGCGGATGCGCTCGCACCAGGTGCCGAGGTGCTCGGCGTCGAAGGTCATGTTCGACACGATGTGGGTCGCGTAGAGGCGCTTGTCCCACATCGACTGCACGGTGACGTCGTCGTCGATCGTCGGGTGCGACTCCGGGTAGCCGGTGATGCCGACGTGCGTGAAGGGGTGCTCGAGCTCGTGGAGGTCGCGCAGCAGGTCGAGGGCGGCGGCGTAGTCGCCGGCGGGCGGGTCGGCGTCGCCGCCGGGGACGAAGACGGAGGTCACGCCGGCCGCGGCGAGCCGGGCGACGACCTCGGCGAGCTCGGACGCGGCCGCTGACCATCCGGGCGGCGAGGTGCGGCACGGTGTGGTAGCCGGCGGCCGACAGGGCCTCGGCGACCTCGAGGGTCGCCGCCAGCCCCTTGCCGGGCGCGGCCGTCACCGTGACCGGCACCGTGACGGGGACGTGCTCGAGCACCTTCTCCGTGATGGAGGGCGTGGGCATGACCTCGTACCGGGCGCTCTCGAGGAGGCGCTCCAGCGCGACGGTCGGCAACTCGTTGCTCATGGGGCAACCTGTCTCGTCATACGCACCGAACGGGCCCAGCGTAGGGGTCGCCCGGACCCGGCGCCAGAGCCCGGCCGAGCCCGTGTCCCACGGGCTGTCGGGCGCCGGTGGGAGGCTGGTCGCATGGACCAGCGCATCTCGTTCGTCACCCTCGCCGTCGCCGACCTCGAGCGCTCGCGACGGTTCTACGTCGAGGGGCTCGGGTGGGAGCCCGAGCTCGAGGTCGAGGGGGAGGTCGTCATGCTCGCCGCGGGCGAGCGGCTCGTGCTCTCGCTGTGGGACCGCGCCGCCTTCGAGGCCGAGCTCGGCGGGCGCACCGTCGAGGGGCCGGGGCTGCTGCCGTTCACCCTCGCCCACAACGTCGAGACCCCCGCGCTCGTCGACGAGGTGCTGTCACTCGCCGCGGGTGCGGGGGCGCGAGGTCGGGCTCGGCGACCGACCGCGAGTGGGGTGGCTACACGGGCTACTTCGCCGACCCGGACGGCATCCGGTGGGAGGTCGCCTGGAACCCGGGGCCGATCGGCCTGCGGGTGGTGCCGGGCACCGACACCACCCCCGGGGGTGAGCGGGGGCGCTCAGAGGCCGGCGGCGCGGCGCAGCGGGGTGTGCCGCGCGTAGTACTCCTGGAGGTTGTCGTGGAGGATGCCGCGGATGAGGGTCGGCCTCGGCGACCCCGTCGCCCTGGGCGTCCTGGCTGTCGACGGCCATGAGGAGGTCCTCGATCTCGGCCGGGTTGCGGTAGTGCGCGAGGTCGGCGCGCAGCTGACGCTCGCGGGCGCGGCGCTGGCGACGCTCGCGGAGCTCGTCCTTGACGGTGGTCCAGAGGGCTGTGGTGTTCGGCATGCGTCCAGTCTGCGACCGCCACCATCCATGCGTCCAATGAATTCGGCACATAGGACACATGCGATATCGTCATCGATGTGGACACCGATGCGCTCCGCTGGTTCCAGCTCGTCGCCGACGGCTACACCGTCACCGAGGTGAGCGAGATCTTCGCCGTCAGCCAGCCCGGGCGTCTCGCGCGCCCTGGCCCGGCTGGAGGGCGAGGTCGGCACCGCGCTGCTGCACCGGCAGGGCCGGGTGCTGCGGATGACCCACGCCGGCGTCGCGTTCAAGAAGCACGTCGACGGCCTCGTCAACGCCCTCGACGACGGGCTGGCCGCGGTCGGTGAGCTCGTCGACCCCGAGAGCGGCGTGGTCACCCTCGCCTTCCCGCTGAGCTTCGGCAGCTGGCTCGTCCCCAACCTCGTCGGCGCCTTCCGGCGCGAGCACCCGCGGGTGCGCATCGCCCTCGAGCGCACGGCGGCGGGGGAGGACGGCCGGATCTCGCCCCAGCTCGCCACCCGGCGGGCCGACCTCGAGCTGACGGCCGCCCGGGTCGCCGGCCAGGGCGTCGCCTGGCAGCACGTGCTCGACGAGCCGTTCGTCCTCGCCGTCGGCGCTCGGCCACCCGCTCGCCGGCCGGGCGTCGGTGTCGCTCGCCGAGGTGGCCGACCAGCCGTTCGTCCTGCGGGCGCCGCCCTCGGGGATGCGCCGGCAGACCCTCGAGCTGTGCCGGGCCGCGGGCTTCGAGCCCGACGTCGCCATCGAGGCCGAGGACCTGCCGACCATCCGCGGCTTCGTCGCGGCCGGGGTCGGGGTCTCCGTCGTCCCGGCCCAGGGGCTGCCCGTGCCCACCGCCTTCGCGCGCACCCGGCTGCTGCCGCTCACCGACGAGGGCGCGTACCGCGAGGTGGGGCTGGCCTGGGTCGACGGCCGCCCGCTGCTGCCGTCGGCGCAGGCCTTCCGGCGGTTCGTCCTCGACGCGCGGGCGCCCGGCGCGCGGGTGAGAGAATCGGCGCGACCCCGCGCACCCACCGAAAGGCACCGCCCCATGGCGCGCACGCGCAAGGCCCCGATCATCGCCCTGGCCAACCAGAAGGGCGGCGTCGCCAAGACCACCTCCGTGGCCTCCCTCGGCGCGGCCTTCGCCGAGGCCGGGCAAGCGGGTGCTGCTCGTCGACCTCGACCCCCAGGCCTGCCTCACCTTCAGCCTCGGCGTCGACCCCGACACGGTCGAGGCCTCGGTGCACGACGTCCTCGTCGGCGGCACCGACCTCGCCGACGTGGTGCACCACTGCGCGGACGGCGTCGACCTCGTGCCGAGCTCGATCGAGCTGGCCGGCGCCGAGGCCGTCCTGCTCGGGCGCCCGGCCCGCGAGTACGTGCTGCAGAGCGCCCTGGACCCGGTCCGCCGCGACTACGACGTCATCCTCCTCGACTGCTCGCCGAGCCTGGGGGTGCTCACCCTCAACGCCCTGACCGCGGCGCAGGGGCTCATCGTCCCCATGCCCTGCGAGATGCTCAGCCACCGCGGGGTCGGCCAGCTGCTCGACACCGTCGCCGACGTCAAGAAGATCCTCAACAAGAAGCTCGAGGTCATCGGCATCCTCCCGACCCTCTACGACGGCCGCAGCACCCACTCGCGCGAGGTGCTCGAGGACGTCGGCGGGCGCTACGGCCTGCCGGTGCTCTCGCCCCCGATCCCCAAGACGGTGCGCTTCGCCGAGGCGCCGGCCGTGGGGCGCTCGATCCTCTCGACCGCCCGCTCGAGCAAGGGCGCCGCCGCCTACCGCGAGGTCGCCGCGGGGCTGCTCGACCGGCTCTGACGCTATTCCCGCGCCGGGCCGGTGACGACCTTCACCGTCGAAGGACGGTCCCGTGGCTGGGCCGGCCGCCGCGCGCGGTCCTAGCGTGGCGGGATGACCACCACCACCCCCGCCCTCATCGCCGACTCCGCGATCTCGGGCTTCCGCCAGGGCACCATCGAGCGCCGCGACCTGCGCCCGGACGACGTCCGCATCGCCATCGCCTACGCCGGCATCTGCCACTCCGACATCCACACCGTGCGCGAGGAGTGGGGGCCGGCGCACTTCCCGCTCACCGTGGGCCACGAGATCGCCGGCACCGTCGTCGCCGTCGGCGACGAGGTGACCCGGCACGCCGTCGGCGACCGCGTCGGCGTCGGCTGCCTCGTCGACTCGTGCGGCGAGTGCGAGCCGTGCAAGGACGGCACGGAGCAGTTCTGCACCAGGCCGTCGGTCGGCACGTACAACGCCAAGGGCTACGACGGCGAGTGGACGATGGGCGGCTACGCCCAGGAGGTCGTCGTCAGCGAGCGCTTCGTGCTGCGCATCCCCGACGCCATGGAGCTCGACGTCGCCGCGCCGCTGCTCTGCGCCGGCATCACGACCTACTCGCCGCTGCACCGCTGGGGCGCCGGCACCGGGAAGCACGTCGGCGTGGTCGGCGTCGGCGGGCTCGGCCACATGGGCGTCAAGATCGCCGCCGCGATGGGCGCCACGGTCACGACGATCTCGCGCAGCGACGCCAAGGCCGAGGACGCCAGGCCGCTCGGCGCGAGCGCGCACATCGCCTCCCGCGACGAGGACGCGATGAAGGCAGGCCAGGGGCAGCTTCGACATCATCCTCAACACGGTGAGCGCCGACATCCCGATCGCCGACTACGTCGGGCTGCTCAAGCCGGGCGGCGTCGTCGTCAACGTCGGCCTGCCGCCGGCGCCGTACGAGATCCCGCCGGGCGCGCTCATCGGCGGCAACCGCGCCGTCGCCGGGCTCGATGATCGGCGGCATCGCCGAGACCCAGGAGATGCTCGACTTCTGCGCCGAGCACGGCATCGCCGCGACCGTCGAGGTCGTCGACGCCGCCGACGTCGACGCCGTCTGGGACCGCGTCGTGGACGGCGACGTGCGCTACCGCGCCGTCATCGACACGAGCACCATCCAGCCGGCCGGCTGAGCCGCCGCCACCACACGACGAGGGCCGCACCCCACCGGGGTGCGGCCCTCGTCGTGGGTCCGGGCGCCGTCAGTTCGGCACGACCTCGGCCTCCTCGAGCGCGGACTCGGCGCGGGTCTCCTCGACGTTGACCTCGACCTCCTCGGGGGAGAGGCGCACCCGCTCGGCGAACCAGTAGACCGCCGCGCTGAAGACGAGGATGACCGGGATCGCGGTGTCGAAGTGCAGGACGCCGACGCCGCCGTCGTAGTCACCGAGCCACGACAGGAGGGCGAGGCCGCCGAGCCACGGCAGGTACCAGGAGCCGGCCCGCCAGGACCAGTCGTACGGCTCCTCGCGGCGCTCGTGCACCACGTAGGTGATGCCGAGGACGACGGCACCGAGCAGCACCGCGACGAACAGCTTCGAGTTCGTCGCCCAGCCGGTCCAGTAGACGATGAGGTTGCTCGAGAAGAACGCGAGGAACGGGATGACGTGCCCGCCCGGCACGCGGAAGGTCCGCTCGTGGTCGGGGAGCTGGCGGCGCATCGCGGCGAGGACCAGCGGGCCCGAGCCGAACGAGAGCACCGTCGCGGAGGTGATGAAGCCGACGAGCTGCTGCCAGCTGGGGAAGGGCAGGAAGAGGAAGAGCCCGACGACGAAGGCGAGCAGCATGCTGACGAGCGGCACGCCGCGGTCGGTCGTGCGGCTGAGCGCCCGCGGGGCGTTGCCGTTGCGCGACATCGCGTGCGAGATGCGGGCGGTCACCGTGATGTAGATCAGCCCGGTGTCGGCGGGGGAGATCACCGCGTCGACGTAGAGCAGCACCGCGAGCCAGGCCAGGCCGAGGAAGGACGCGATCGCGGCCAGCGGGCCGAAGTCGTCGGTGAAGGCCACCGAACCCCAGCCGTTCGGCGAAGTCCTGGGGCCGCAGGGCGCCGATGAACGCGACCTGGAGGAGCACGTAGATGACGCCTGTCGCGAGCGACCGAGCCGATGACGGCCAGCGGGACGTTGCGGCGCGGGTTGTCGGTCTCGCCGGCCAGCTCGATGCCCTGCCGGAACCCGAGGAAGCAGAAGACGATGCCCGAGGTGGCGATGGCCGTGAAGACCCCGTGCCAGCCCTGCGGCTTGAAGCCCTGGGAGGTGAAGTTGCCGGCGTGGAAGGAGGTGAAGAGGAAGGCGAGGATGACGATGGTGATGATCGCGAGCTTCCACCACACGAGGATCGTGTTGATCCGCGCGAACCAGCGCACCCCGACGTAGTTGATGACGACGAAGACCGCCATGAGCAGCACGGCGACGACGAGCCCGAGGCCGGTGAGGGTGTGCACGGTCGCGCCGTCGGTGACCGTGTGCTTCTCGGTGAACGGCGCGTACTTCGTCGCGTACTGCAGCGCGCCCTCGACCTCGATCGGGGCCACGCTGAGGCAGGCGACCCAGGTGATCCACCCGGTGACGAAGCTGGCGGTGGAGCCGAACGCGATGTGCGGGAAGCGGACGACCCCGCCGGAGAGCGGGAACATCGTGCCGAGCTCGGCGTAGCAGAGGCCGATGAACAGGATCATGACGCCGCCGAGGGCCCACGAGATGACCGCGGCCGGCCCGGCGGTCTGGGCGGCGTTCATCGCCCCGAACAGCCAGCCGGAGCCGATGATCGACCCGATGCTCGCGAAGAGCAGGCCGATGCTTCCGACGTGGCGCTTCAGCTCGTGGCTCTCACCCTGCGTGGACTCGGTGCTTTCAGCAGGTGCTGACATGGGGCGACCTCCCGGGGTCGTCGGGGACCACCCCAGTCAGTCACTGCCCGCCGGGCCGCACGCATGACATCCGTCATGAGCGGACGGCGCCGGCGACCCCGTCGCACGGGCCCCTGATCTGCGAGGACGTCAGGCCTGGGCGTCGCCCGCGGGGTTGCCGCCGCGCGTGCGGCGGCGGTTGCGCCGGCGCCGGGGGCGGTCCGCACCCTCGGCCGGACGGTCGCCGTCGCGCGCCTCGGGACGCCCGCCGCGGCCGTCGGACCGGCCCTCGGAGCGGCCGCCGCGACCCTCGGGTCGGCTGCCGTCGCGCCCGCCGCGGCCTCCGCCGCGCTCGGTGCGCCGGCCGGAGGACTTGCCGGTCTCGCCGAGGTCCTCGATCACCTCGGCCTCGAGCCCGGCGCGGGTGCGCAGCGAGCGCGGGAGCCGGCCCTTGGCGCCCTCGGGGATCCGCAGGTCGGAGTAGAGGTGCGGGGAGGAGGAGTAGGTCTCCATGGGCTCGGGCATCCCGAGGTCGAGGACCCGGTTGATCATGCCCCAGCGGTGCAGGTCGTCCCAGTCGACGAAGGTGACCGCGGTGCCGGTGTTGCCGGCCCGGGCGGTGCGCCCGATCCGGTGCAGGTAGGTCTTCTCGTCCTCGGGGCACTGGTAGTTGATGACGTGGGTGACGTTCTCGACGTCGATGCCGCGGGCGGCGACGTCGGTGGCGACGAGGATGTCGACCTTGCCGTTGCGGAACGCGCGCAGGGCCTGCTCGCGGGCGCCCTGCCCGAGGTCGCCGTGGATGGCCGCGGCGGCGAACCCGCGCTCGGCGAGGTCGTCGGCGACCTTGGCGGCGGTGCGCTTGGTGCGGCTGAAGACGATGGTGAGCCCGCGGCCCTCGGCCTGGAGCATCCGGGCGAGCATCTCGACCTTGTCCATCGCGTGGGCGCGGTAGACGAACTGCTCGACGGCCTTGACGGTGTGGGCGTTCTCCTGGTCGTCGCCCATCGCGCGGATGTGCGTCGGCTGGTTCATGTAGCGGCGGGCCAGGGTGACGACGGCGCCGGGCATCGTCGCCGAGAAGAGCATGGTCTGCCGGCCGGCCGGGGTCATCGCGAGGATCTTCTCGACGTCGGGCAGGAAGCCGAGGTCGAGCATCTCGTCGGCCTCGTCGAGCACGACGATGCGCGCGTTGCCGAGCTGGAGGTGGCCCTGCTGGGCGAGGTCGATGAGCCGGCCGGGGGTGCCGACGACGACCTCGACGCCGCGGCGCAGCGCCTCGATCTGCGGCTCGTAGGCGCGGCCGCCGTAGACGGTGAGCACGCGGATGCCGCGCTTGGCGCCGGCCCGCTCGAGGTCGCCGGCCACCTGCACCGCGAGCTCGCGGGTGGGGGCGACGGCCAGCGCCTGGGGCTTGCCGGCGGCGTGGAGGTCGGCGAACGCGTCGTCGCCGGGGGCCACGACCCGGTTGAGGATCGGGATGCCGAAGCCGAGGGTCTTGCCCGTGCCCGTCTTGGCCTGGCCGATGATGTCGTGGCCGCCGAGCGCGACGGGCAGGGTCATCGCCTGGATCGGGAACGGGCTGGTGATGCCGTGCTCCTCGAGCGCCGCGACGATGTCGGGGTGGATCGGGAAGTCGGAGAAGGAGGGCTCGGGGGCGGCGGGGGCCGCCGGGCGCAGCCTCGTCGGGTGTGGTCGGGGCGTCGGCGACGTCGGTCATGGGTTCTCTTCCGGTCGGCAGGCGCGCAGAGCGCGCCGGCGCAGGAGCTGCGGGCCGATCGGAGGTCTTCGAGGGCGATCGCGGCGTCGGGGACACCTGGCGCTCGCCCGGCAAGGTCACAGTTCGCGTGCCGACCGGGCACCGTGGACAGGCACCACTCTACCGTTAGGCTCCGCAGGCATGGACCAGGACCCGGCGCAGGCCCCCGTGCCCGATGCCGCCGTCGTCGACCTGCTCGGCGTGCTGGCCTACGGCGAGCTCACCGCGTTCCTGCGGATGGCGGCCGACTGCGACCTCGCACCCACCCTGTCGCTGAAGTCGCGGATGGGCCGGCTGGCCGCCACCGACTTCGGCCACTACGAGCTGCTCGTCGAGCACATGCGGGGCCGGGACATCGACCCCGAGGGGGCGATGGCCCCGTTCGTGGCCCCGTTCGCGGTCTTCCACGAGCGCACGGCGCCCCGGGGCTGGCTCGAGGGCCTCGTCAAGGCCTACGTCGGCGACGGGATCGCCAAGGACTTCTACCGGGAGATGACGGCGTTCGTCGACGAGGACACCCGGACCGTGATGGGCGAGGCGCTCGAGCACGACGGGCACGCCGACTTCGTCGTCCAGATCGTCCGCGACGCCATCCGCACCGACCGCACGGCTGCGGGGCGGCTCGCCCTCTGGGGGCGGCGCCTGCTCGGCGAGGCGCTCTCGCAGGCCCAGGCGGTGGCGGTCGAGCGTGACGCCCTCTCCGCGCTGCTCGTCGGTGGTGGGGTCGACCTCGGGGAGGTGGGCCGGATGTTCACCCGGCTCACCGAGAACCACCAGCGGCGGATGACCCGGATGGGCCTGGACGCCTGAGCCGGCGCGCACCGGCCGATGGGCTGATGCGGGCCCCCGGACACGGGCAAGGGCCCCCGCCGTGGTGGCGGGGGCCCTTGCTCGGGTGCCGACGGGTCAGCGGGCGACGCTGCGCCCGGCCGTCACGCGCTCGTAGCCGACGATGAGGACCGCGGCGACGACGACCGAGATGATCCAGCGGATCCAGTCGATGCCGTTGGTGGTCTGGACGCCCAGCAGGCCGGCGAGGAACCAGCCGATGACGGCGCCGAGGATGCCGAGGACGACGGTGATGAGGAAGCTGATGTTCTGCCGTCCCGGCAGGACGAGACGGGCGAGGATGCCCACGATGATTCCGGCGATGATCGAACCGATGATGGACACGGGCTCTCCTTCCCGGGGGGTGGCCCCGGCATGTCTGTTCCGGGACCCGTCGGGGGGACGGGCTCGGGCACCGGGCGACCCGGTGCGCCGACGACGGTAGACCTTCGACGAAGATTCGTCAAACCTTCGACAGCCGCGCGCTCCCCAGGCAACGCCGCAGGTCAGGGCCTCGTCAGTCAGACCGCCCCGAACCCGACCTTGCCCTTCTCGGACTCGCCGACCTGGATCCAGCCGACGGCGCGGCCGGGGACGAGGACCGTGCGGCCCTTGCTGTCGGTGAGGCGCAGGACGCCCTCGGGGGAGGCGAGCGCGGCGTCGACGGCCTGGGCGACCTCGGCCGCGTCGGCGTCGGTCTCGAGGCTCAGCTCGCGGGCGACGTTCTGGACACCGATGGTGACCTCCACGGGGCACGCACCTTTCGTTGGTCGCGCGGGCCGGGCCCGCGCTGGGTGGGGGGTTCTCGCGCTCAGGCTAACCCGCGGCGCGTGGTGGCTGTTCCGGCCCGGGGCGTGTTCGCCGAGGGCTCAGCCGCCGACCTTCGGGAAGGAGCCCAGCCCGCGCCAGGCCAGGGTGCTGATCGTGGCCGCGGCCTCGCCCTCGGGGATGTCGCCGTCCTGGGCGAGCCAGTGCCGCGCCGCGACCTGGGCCATCCCGGCGAGGGCCGAGCCGAGGAGGAGGGCCCGCTCGTCGTCGGCGCCGGTGTCCTCGGCGATGACCTCCGAGATCGCCTCGGCGCACGCCATCTCGACGGCGTCGAGCCGGGCCCGCACCTGGGGCACGCTCGTGAGGTCGGACTCGAAGACCATCCGGAAGGCGGCGTCCTCGCGGGTGACGAAGTCGAAGTACGCGGCGACGGTGGCCCGCACCCGCTCCTCGTTGTCGCCGCCGCCGCCCTCGAGGGCCTGGCGGACCAGCTGCTCGAGGGTGTCGCAGTGCGTGTCGAGGAGGGCGAGGTAGAGGTCGAGCTTGCCCGGGAAGTGCTGGTAGAGCACGGGCTTGGAGACCCCGGCCCGCTCGGCGATCTCGTCCATCGCGGCGGCGTGGTACCCGGACTGGACGAACACGGCCTGGGCGGCCTCGAGGAGCTGGGCGCGGCGCTCGCTGCGGGGCATCCGCGGGCTGCGGACGGGCGTCGTGCTGCTGGTCATGGGTCCTCCGGCAGGTGGGGTGGCTCGCCATCCTACGGACGGGTAGCCCGCGACCGGGGACCGTGCGCCGCGCCGGTGTTAGGTTCCGGGACATGGCACGACCCCCGCTGGTGCCGCCCGGGCCCGCGCTGAGCGCCGCCGAGCGCACCCGGTTCGCCCGCCACCTGCTCCTGCCCGACCTCGGCGTCGACGGGCAGCGCCGGCTGCGCGCCGCCCGGGTCCTCGTCGTCGGGGCGGGCGGCCTCGGGTCGCCGGCGCTGCTCTACCTCGCGGCCGCCGGGGTGGGCACGATCGGGGTGGTCGACGACGACGTCGTCGAGGCGACGAACCTCCAGCGGCAGGTCGTGCACGGCGTGGCCGACGTGGGGCGGCCCAAGGTCGACTCGGCCGCCGAGGCGGTGGCCGCGATCTCGCCCGACACGGTGGTGGTCCGGCACGGCGCGCGCCTCGACGCGCTGACGGCGATGGACGTGCTCGCCGACTACGACCTCGTCCTCGACGGCGCCGACAACTTCCCCACCCGCTACCTCGTCGGCGACGCCTGCGCCCGCCTCGGCATCCCGCACGTCTGGGGCTCGGTGTACCGCTTCGACGGCCAGGCCTCGGTGTGGTGGGCGGGGGAGGGGCCGTGCTACGCCTGCGTGTTCCCGCGCCAGCCGGCCGCCGACGCGGTGCCGTCCTGCGCCGTGGGCGGGGTGCTCGGTGCGGTGTGCGCGTCGGTCGGGTCGGTGATGGCCACCGAGGCGGTCAAGCTCGTGACGGGGGTCGGCGAGGCGCTCGTCGGGCGGCTCCTCGTGCACGACGCGCTGCGGCAGACCTGGGACGCGGTGCCGGTGCGTGCCGACCCGGGCTGTGCGGTCTGCGGCACCGGAGCCGACGCGACCCGCCCGCTCGGCTGGGCCACGGCGCGCGACGACGCGCGGGTGCCGCCGATCCCGTCGAGGCCACCCGGCCGGAGGTCGGGGTCGCCGAGCTGGCCGCGCTGCTGTCCGAGCGCAGCGCCGGGCGCGCCGAGTTCGTCCTGCTCGACGTGCGCGAGCCGGGGGAGCGCGACGTCGCGGAGATCCCCGGCTCGGTCCTGGTCCCGGTCGGCGAGGTGCGGGCCGGGGCCGTCGTGCCCGGGGCGGACGGGCGGGTCGTCGTCCACTGCAAGTCGGGGGCCCGCTCGGCCGAGGCCGTCGACCTCCTGCGGGCCCGTGGCGTCGACGCGTGGGACGTGCCGGGCGGGATCCTCGCCTGGTCGCGCGACGTCGACCCCTCCGTCCCCGTCTACTGAGGAGTGGCGTGGTGGCCGCCGACGTCTCGCGCTTCGTCCTCGCCCAGGACCGCTCCGGCGACCTCGAGCGGGCGCTCGCGGAGCTGCGGGCCGGACGCAAGACCGGTCACTGGATCTGGTTCGTCTTCCCCCAGCTCGTCGGGCTGGGGCGGAGCCCGATGGCGCAGGAGTACGGCATCCGCGGCCTGGCCGAGGCGCGGGCCTACCTCGCCGACCCCGTGCTCGGGCCACGGCTCGTCGAGTGCTGCCGAGGCGCTGCTGGGGCTGGGTGGGTCGGACCCGGTGGCGGTGCTGGGGGGCATCGACGCGATGAAGCTGCGGTCGTCGATGACGCTGTTCGCGCGGGCCGCCGGGGTGGGGTCCGACGCGGTGTTCCGGGATGTCCTCGAGCGGTACTTCGGCGGCGAGGAGGACCCGGCGACCCTCGCCCTGCTCGACCCCTGACCCTGGGGCGCGACGTGGTCCGTGCCGGCCGGGACCCGGTGCGGACGGGTGGGCTGCGGTCCGCGGCCGCCGCCCTCACCGTGCCCGACCCTGGCGGCCTCGAGCGGCCCGCTGCACTGCCTTCCTCCACCTCGACCGCGACCCCTGACGGCGAGTTCCTGCGTCGCGAAAATCGTTCTGCTGTAGGTGAAATCTGTGGACTGACCCTTGCTCTTCGAACGTGTGTTCGGTAGGATGAGGCATGGACAGGGGGCAGGTCAGCAGCCGGATCGCGGCGCTGCGTGAGGAGTGCGCGGCGCTGGGTCGTGAGCTCGCCGAGGGCGGGCTGGGGCTGGCGCCGGAGGAGGCGTTCGCGCTCGCCGGTGAGGCCCAGCACCTGGCGAACTCCGCCGACGGGCTGGTCGCGGTGGCGGCGTCGTTGGGGGCGCGGGTGGAGGTGCGCCTGTCCGGGGAGGGTCCGGTGGAGCGGGTGCACCCGGTGGGGTTCGTCGACCCGATGTCCGCGACGATGTTCTGCCTGGAGGCCGGCCTGACCGAAGGGGCCGCGGGCCGCAAGGTCGCCCTCGGGGCCGCCCTGGGCGAGCGGTTCCCGCAGACCCGCGCCCTCCTGCTCGCCGGTGCGGTGTCCGCGGTGTGCGCACAGAAGGTCGTCGACGCGTGCGCCGGGCTCGACGTGGAGGCGTGCGCGGCGGGTCGATGCCGAGCTGGCGGGTCGGCTGGCCGTGCGATGGACCCGGCCCGCGTCGCCGGGGAGGCGCGGCGGGTCGCGTCCCGGGTCGCGGCCGACCAGGTCGCCGCGCACGCCGCGCGGACCACGCCGTGGCCGGTGCGTGGAGGTCCGGCCCGGGCGTGGACGGGCTGACCGACTGGTTCGCCGCCCTGCCGACCGCCACCAGCGCGGCGATGTGGTCCGCGGTCGAGGGGCTGGCCGGGGAGTACCGGGCCGTGGACGACACCCTGTCGGTGCCGGAGTCCCGCGCCGACGCCCTGACCGACCTGGTCCTGCGCAACGTGACGGTCGCGCGCGCAGGTCACCCTCGGGGTGCCCGTGGTCACCGACCGCCCCGCCCCCGAGGTCGGCCGCCGGGTGAGCGGTTCCGGGTCGAGTGGGACGACGACGAGACCGTCGTCGACGCCGTCACCGGGGTCGAGACCCGCTACGCCGACCTCGACCCCGCCTCCCGCGAGGAGCTCTCCTGGGTCGAGGAACCCGCCGACGACCCCAGGGCGACCTCGCCACCCTCATGGCCCCCGCCGGCACCGGCACCGCCGTGTCCGGTGCCCAGCTGCCCGGGGTCGGCTGGGTCGACGCCACCACCATCGCCAACCTCCTGGCCACCCTCCCGATGGACGTCGCCCGCGCCGTCCTCGACGCCGACACCGGCACCCTCGCCTCGCCTGACCACCACCGCCTACCGGCCACCCGAAGGCCATCGCCGACTTCGTCAGGACCCGTGACGGCACCTGCCGGATGTGGGGCTGCACCCGCCCCGCCGAACGCTGCGACCTCGACCACACCCGACCCTGGCCCGACGGCCCCACCACCCCCACCGAGCTCGCAAGCCCTCTGCCGGCGCCACCACCGCTTCAAGCAGACCGGCCGCTGGCGACCCACCCTCGACCCCGACGGCACCCTCACCTGGCACGGCCCCGACGGCGCCACCCGCACCACCGAACCCCAGCACCGCCTGCCTGTGTGACGCGCAGCATGCTCTGGGTCGGGTCACCCTCCGCGCACGCGGGACGAGCGGACTCCCCGTCCACGCAGGCGCCGTCGACGAGGATGCGGTCACCGAGCGGCGCCCGGAGCGTCGCCGTCAGCACGTGGGTGACGCCGACGTCGCTGCACGACCGGGCGACCTCCCAGGTGCGCACCGTGAGCACCACCCGGTCGGCGCTCCTCGGACGACCCCGAGGCGCGACCCGCCCTGGCACTCGCTCCCCGTGTACTCGACGTGCACCCGCGTGCCGTCGACGGCGACCTGCCCGTACGGCGTGGGAACGCCGGTCCACACGCCCCACCACCAGCCGAGGGCCAGGCCGACGACGAGTACACCCACACCGGCGACGACCCGCCGGACCCGACCACGCCGCATGGCGCTCCTCCCGACGGGCCCATGATGCCCGTCGCGAGCGCCCGCGACGAGGCCCAGCCGGAGACCGAGACAGGACGTGACCTAGGACGGGTCCCGGTGGACGCAGAACTCGGTGCCCGCCGGGTCGGTCATCGTCGCGGTGTCGCCCTCGGCGAGGACGAGGTCGACGGTCCGGGCGCCGAGGGCCTCCAGCTCGGCCACCGCGTCGGCGAGCGCGGTGCCGGCCGGGGCCGCGAGCTCGAGCCGGAGGCGGCTGACCCCCGTCCGTGGTGTCACCGGCGGACCGCCCCAGGCGAGCTTGGTCCCGCCGAGCGGCGACTGCACCGCCGTCTCCTCGTCCTGGTCCCACACGAGGGGCCAGCCGAGGGCGGCGCTCCAGAACAGGCCGGTGTCGCGGCCCCCGTCCCCGGCCAGCTCGCCGAGCCGGCCGGTCCCCGCGAGGAAGCGGCTCCACGGGGGGATGACGCAGAGCGCGGTGCCCTCGGGGTCGGCGAGGACCACGTGCTCCTCGTCCGGCGCCTGGCCGACGTCGAGGTGCCTGCCGCCGAGCTCGAGGACCCGCGCGACGGTCGCCGCCATGTCGTCGGTCGACGTGCTCGTCACGTGCAGGTGGTAGCGGGTCGGTCCCGGTGCGAGGGGCGTCCGACGCACGGAACCGCAGGGCCAGGGCACCGGGCTCGCCGGACCGCACGGTGAGCGCGCCCGGACGGTCGCGGACCACCTCCCGGCCGAGCACCTCGCGCCCAGAACCGGGCCAGCCGCTCGGGGTCGGCCGCGTCGATGCAGAGGGCCTCGAGGTGCAGGGTCATCCGGTCTCCTCCCGTCGTCGGTCCCGCGACGCGTAGGCCGTTCCCGCCCGGTGGGCAACGGGTTTGCCGCGGTGGCCCGCGCGCCCGGCGCGACCGGTGTCGGTCCGGACGTGGTGGAATCGGCCGCGTGCTCGTCCTCCGTCGTCCCGTCCCCGGCGCGGCGGACGCCCCCTGACCTCGACCCGCAGCAGCGGGCGGCCGTGGAGGCCACGGCGCCGGTGGTCCGGGTCGTCGGGGCCCCGGGCACGGGGACGACCACCGTCGCGGTCGAGCGGGTCGTGCGCGCCGTGGCCGCCGGGGTGCCCGCCGACTCCTGCCTCCTCCTCGCGCCGACCCGGCTCGCCGCCGCGCGGCTGCGCGACCTCGTCACCACGCGGGTCGGGGGCACGACGACGACCCCCCTCGCCCGCACCCACCAGTCGTTCGGCTTCGGGCTGCTCCGCGAGGCGGCCGCCCTCGACGGAGGGCGAGACGCCCCGGCTGCTCAGCGGCCCCGAGCAGGACGTGATCCTCCGCGAGCTGCTCGCCGGGCACGCCGGCGGCGAGACGCCCGCGCCGCCCTGGCCCGAGTCGGTGCGGCCGGCCCTGCCCGACGCGGGGCTTCCGCTCCGAGCTGCGCGACCTGCTGATGCGGGCCCTCGAGCACGGCCTCACCCCCGCCGACCTCGACGCCCTCGGGCGCGAGCACGACCGCCCCGAGTGGGTCGCCGGTGCCGTCGTGCTGCGCGAGTACGAGGACGTCACCGCCCTCGGTGCCCCCGGCGCCTTCGACCCCGCGGCCATCCTCACCGCCGCCGCCGACCTGCTCGAGACCGACGAGGCGGCCCTGCAGCGGCTGCGCAGCCCGCCTGCGCCTCGTCGTCGTCGACGACGCCCAGGAGCTGACCCCGGCCGCCGTCCGGCTGCTCGACGTCGTCACCCGGGGCAGCGGGCGTCCCGCTGGTCCTCCTCGGCGACCCCGACGCCGCGACCCAGACCTTCCGCGGCGCCGACCCGCGGCTCTTCGTCACCGGCTGGCCGGACGCGCAGACCGCACGTGCTGCGCACCGGGTACCGCTGTGCCGCACCGGTGGCCGAGGCGGCGACCCGCGTGGCCGCGCACATCGGGGTCGTCGGGTCGGCCACCCACCGGGCGCCGGACCCCGCCGCCGCCGGCGTCGACGGCGGCACGGCTCGGCCCGCGCCCACCTGCTGCGCACCGGCGCCCAGGAGGGGGCCTTCGTCGCCGGCCTGCTCCGCGAGGCGCACCTGCTCGACGGCGTCCCGTGGTCGCAGATGGCGGTGCTGGTGCGCGGTGGGTCGCGGACGTCGGCGCTGCGCCGCGCGCTGCGCTCGGCCGGCGTGCCCCTCGACACCGCGGTCGCCGACCTGCCGGTGCGTGACGAGGTCGCCGTCCGGCCGTTCCTCGCCCTGCTCGCCTGCGCCCTCGAGGTCCGGGCCGGCGCCGACGCCCTCGACCCCGACGTCGTCGTCGACGCCCTCGGCTCGCCCCTCGGCGGCGCCGACGCCGTCGGGCTGCGGCGGCTGCGCCGGTCGCTGCGCCGGCTCGAGCTCGACGGCGGCGGCGGGCGCCCGAGCGACGTCCTCCTCGCCGAGGCCGTCCTCACCCCGGCCGCCCTCGAGCACGTCGGCCGCGAGGCCGACCCGGCCCGACGCGTGCACCGCGTGCTCTCCGCCGCCGTCGAGGGGCTGCGGGACGGCCACGGCGTCGAGGAGGTCCTGTGGGCGATGTGGAGCGCCGCCGGCCTCGCCGGGCCGTGGCGCGAGGCCGCCCTCGCCGGAGGGGCGGCCGGGGCGCGCGCCGACCGCGACCTCGACGCCGTGCTCGGCCTCTTCGAGGCGGCCGGGCGGTACGTCGACCGGCTGCCCGGCTCGACGCCGGCGGCCTTCCTCGACCACCTGCTCGGCCAGGACGTCGCGGGCGACACCCTCGGTGCGCGGGCGGCCCCGGGCGAGTCGGTGGCCCTGCTCACCCCGGCCGCCGCGGCCGGCCTCGAGTGGGACCTCGTCGTCGTCGCCGGGGTGCAGGAGGGGGTGTGGCCCGACCTGCGGCTGCGCGGCTCGCTCCTCGGGTCGGCCGACCTCGTCGACGCCGTCACCGGGCGCGACACGAGCGCGCGGGCGGCCCGGGCCCAGGTGCGGCACGACGAGACCCGGCTCTTCCACGTCGCCGTCACCCGGGCCCGCCGCCGGCTCGTCGTCACGGCGGTCCGCAGCGAGGACGAGCAGCCCTCGCCCGTACCTCGACGTCGTCGACCCCCGCCCCGACGCCCGGCCCTTCACCGACGTGCCGCGGCCCCTCACCCTCCCGGGCCTGGTCGGCGAGCTCCGCCGCACCCTCCTCGACCCCGACCCCGCGCTGCGGGGCTCGGCCGTCACCACCCTCGCCCGGCTGGCCCGCGCGGGCGTGGCCGGTGCCGACCCCGGCCAGTGGTGGGCCCTGCGTGGCACCACCGACGACCGCCCGCGCCGGGCGCCCGGCACGCCCGTGCGGGTCTCGCCGTCGATGGTCGACCGGTTCGGCCAGTGCGGCCTCCAGTGGGTGCTGCGGGCCAGCGGCGGCGACGGTCCGTCGATGGGCGCCCAGGACATCGGCACCCTCGTCCACGAGATCGCCCACGACCTCGGCGACACCGACGCCGCCGCGTACGCCGCGGAGCTCGAGCGCCGCTGGGGCCGGCTCGGCCTGCCGCCCGGCTGGCTGTCCCGGCGCGACCTCGCCCGGGCCACCGCGATGACGGGCCGGCTGGCCGCCTACCACCAGCGAGGCCGACGCGGCGGGCTGGCGACGGGCGGCGTCCGAGCAGGCCATGAAGGTGGCCCTGGGCCGGGCCGTCGTCGCCGGCACGGTCGACCGCGTCGAGGTCGGGCCCGACGGCACGGTGCGGGTCGTCGACCTCAAGACCGGGTCGCGCAAGCCGACGAAGGACGACCTCGCCCGCCACGGCCAGCTCGGCGCCTACCAGCTCGCCGTCGAGGCCGGCGCCTTCGCCGAGCACGGCGGCGGCTCCGGCGGGGCCGCCCTGCTCCAGCTCGGCCGGGCGGCCAACAAGGGCACGACGCTGCAGGTGCAGGTGCCCGCTCGCCGACGACCCCGACGACCCCGCGTGGGCTCGCGACCTCCTCGAGCGCACGGCCGAGGGCATGGCCGCCGCCACCTTCACCGCCCTGCCCGGCCCGCGAGGTCTGCGGCACCTGCCAGGTCAAGGACTCCTGCCCGGCCCAGCCCGAGGGGAGGCGGCTGTGACCCGCTGGTCGGCCGTCGAGCTCGCCCGGGCCCTCGGGCAGCCGTACGCGCCGACCCCCGAGCAGGCGGCGGTCATCGAGGCCCCGCTGAGCCCGCTGCTCGTCGTCGCCGGCGCCGGGTCGGGCAAGACCGAGACGATGGCCGCCCGGGTCGTCTGGCTCGTCGCCAACGACCTGGTCCGGCCGGACGAGGTGCTCGGCCTGACCTTCACCCGCAAGGCCGCCGGCGAGCTCTCCGAGCGCCTCGCGGCGCGCCTGGCGACGCTGCGCGAGGCCGGGCTGTGGACCCCGTCCGCCGACGACGGGGCCGCCGTGCTCGACGACACCCCCACCGTCTCGACCTACCACGCGTACGCCGGCCGGATCGTCCGCGAGCACGGCCTGCGCCTCGGCGTCGAGCCCGACAGCCGGCTGCTCACCGAGGCGGCGGCCTGGCAGTTCGCCCACGAGGTGGTCGCCGCGTGGGACGGGCCGATGGACGAGGTCGACAAGGCCGAGTCGACGGTCACCACGGCCGTCGTCGACCTCGCCGGCGAGATGGCCGAGCACCTCGTCGAGCCGGCCGAGGTCGGTGCCCACCTCGCCGAGGTCGTGGCCACCCTCGAGGCCCTGACCCGCCCGGACGGCTCGCGCAAGCGGACCAACCCGATGCGCGAGGTGGCCGGCGTGCTGCGCCAGCGCGCTGCCGTCGTGCCGCTCGTCGAGGCCTACCACGCCCTCAAGCGCTCCCGCGACGCGATGGACTTCGCCGACCAGATGGCCCTCGCGGCCCGCCTCGCCACCACCGTGCCGCAGGTCGGGGCGGCCGAGCGGCAGCGCTTCCGTGCGGTGTTCCTCGACGAGTTCCAGGACACCTCCGAGGCCCAGCTGCAGCTGCTGCGCTCGCTCTTCGTCGCGCCGGGCGAGCCCGTGCCCGTCACGGCGGTCGGCGACCCCCACCAGTCGATCTACGGCTGGCGCGGGGCCTCGTCGACCACGCTCGACCGCTTCCGCACCGACTTCGCCGACCCCGAGCCCGCCCGGGTGCTCCACCTCTCGACGAGCTGGCGCAACGACCGTGCCGTGCTCGCCGCCGCCAACGTCGTCGCCGGCCCGCTCGCCGCCACCTCGCGGGTCGAGGTCCGCCCGCTCGCCGAGCGCGCCGGCGCCGGCCCCGGGCACGTCGCCACCGCCCGCCTCGAGACCCTCGAGGACGAGGCCCGCCACGTCGTCGAGTGGGTGACCCGCCGGATGGCCCGGCCCGGCCGCTCGACGGCAGCGGTGCTGTGCCGCAAGCGGTCCCAGTTCGACCCGGTCGTCGACGCCCTCGAGTCGGCGGGTGTGCCGTTCGAGGTCGTCGGCCTCGGCGGGCTCCTGCACACCCCGGAGGTCGCCGACCTCGTCGCGCTGCTCCACGTCGTCCAGGACCCGACCCGCGGTGACCGGCTGATGCGCCTGCTCACCGGGCCCGTCGTGCCGGCTCGGTGCGGCCGACCTCGACGGGCTCGGCGAGTGGGCCCGGGTGCGCCAGCGGGTCCGCCGGCCGGGGCGCGGCGCCGACCTCGCCCCCGACTCCAGCGAGCAGGCGAGCATCGTCGAGGCCCTCGACGACCTGCCCCCGGCCGCGTGGGTCGGCGACGACGGCCAGCGCCTCTCGCCGAGCGCCCTCGAGCGGCTCGCGGGCCTCGGCGGCACCGTGCGGCGGCTGCGGACCCTCACCGGGCTCGGCCTCCCCGAGCTCGTGGCCGAGGCCGAGGTGGCGCTCGGCCTCGACATCGAGGTGCTCGCCCGGCCCGGCTACAGCCCCGGGGCCGCCCGTGCCCACCTCGACGCCTTCGCCGACGTCGCGGCGACCT
This sequence comes from uncultured Actinomycetota bacterium, assembly GCA_963752445.1. Taxonomy (GTDB): domain Bacteria; phylum Actinomycetota; class Actinomycetes; order Actinomycetales; family Dermatophilaceae; genus Phycicoccus. The sequence goes on from CAVVYI010000031.1 coordinate 61,458, forward strand.
TCGGCGCCAGCGCCGACCGGTCGAGCCTCGGGGGCTTCCTCGCCTGGCTCGAGGCGGCCGTCGACGAGGAGCGCGGGCTCGACCTCGGGTGGGTCGAGGCGCGTCCCGACGCGGTGCAGGTGATGACCGTGCACGCCGCGAAGGGCCTGGAGTGGGACGTCGTCGCCGTGCCCGGGCTCGTCGAGTCGTCCTTCCCGGCCCACTCGGCCACCCAGGGGCGCGTCGTCGGCGACACCTGGGGTCACGGCGACCCCTCCGACAAGGGGTGGCTCGTCGGGCTCGCGACCCTGCCGTACGACCTGCGGGGCGACCGCGACGGGCTGCCGCGCTTCGGCTGGTCCGACCCCCACGACTGGGACTCGGTGCAGGAGGCCCACGCCCGGTTCACGCGTTCCGTCGCCGACCACGGCATCGCCGAGGAGCGGCGGCTGGCCTACGTGGCCACGACGCGGGCCCGCACCGACCTGCTGCTCACCGCCCACGTGTGGGGCACCGCCGGCACGCCGCGGGTCACCTCACGCTTCCTCGAGGAGGTCCGCGCCGGCACCACCACCGTCCCCGGGCCGTGGGCCGAGCTGCCGCCGGTCGACGACCCCGCCCCCCAGAACCCCCGCACGGCCGAGACCGCGGCCGTCACCTGGCCCACGCTCGACCACGTCGAGCGCCGCGAGCGCCTCCTCGGCCCGGCCCGGGCCGTCGCCGAGCAGGCGGCGTCCGTGGACGTCGGCGACGCCGGGCCCGAGGGCGACGTCGCCGGTGCCCCCGGCGGCCGCTGGGCCGCGGAGGTGGCCCTGCTCCTCGCCGAGCGGGCCGGCCGCCGGGCCGGCGCCGACGTCGACGTCCGGCTGCCCCCGCACCTGTCCACCTCGGCCCTCGTCGCCCTCGCCGACGACCCGGACGCCTTCACCAGCCGGCTCCGCCGGCCGATGCCCCAGCCCCCGGCCCTCGCGGCCCGGCGCGGCACCGCCTTCCACGCCTGGGTCGAGGAGCACTACGCCCGGGCCGCCATCGTCGACGTCGACGCCCTCCCCGGGTCGGCCGACGACGACGTCGACGAGGCCGACCTCGCCTCGCTGCGAGCGGCCTTCCTGGCCTCGGAGTGGGCCGGCCGCGCGCCCGCCGAGGTCGAGACGAGCGTGGAGACCGTGCTCGACGGCATCGCCGTGCGCGGGCGCATCGACGCGGTCTTCGAGGACGTCGGGGCCGACGGCGAGGCGGTGTGGACGGTCGTCGACTGGAAGACGGGGGCGCCGGCCACCGGGGCGCGCGCCGCCGCCCGTGCCCTCCAGCTGGCCGTCTACCGGCTCGCCTGGGCGCGGCTGCGGGGGGTCGACCCGCGGCGCGTGCGGGGGGCCTTCTTCCACGCCGCGACCGGCGAGACGGTGTGGCCCGAGCTGCCCGGCGAGGACGAGGTCAGCCGAGTCCTCGACGTGGCTCGGTGACCTCGGGCAGCTCCTCCTCGTCGTCGTCCACGACGAGCGCCGGCGGGGGAGTGGTCCGCGAGCGGATCGTCACCGGCGCCAGCGAGGTGCGGCGGTAGTCGTCGTCCCCGGCGTCGGTGGCGGCGTGCAGCGTGTCGTCGAGGCGGCGCAGCTGGGTCGAGAGCACCTCCACCGCCGGGACGTCCTTGCGGGCCAGCGCGGCCGTGAGGCGGCCGAGCAGGCCGAGCTCGGCGCTCAGCCGGGCCCGGACGAGCAGGTTGGCGTCGGGGCGCTCGACCCGCACGTGGGCGTACGCCTCGAGGACGGTCTCGACCGCCTCGGCCGGCGCGTCGGCCACGAGGGCCGCGAAGTCGTCGGCCGGGTCGGCGACCTTGGCGTCCTCCCACCCGGTCATCGCCTTGACCCGGCCGGTCGAGGCGTCGCGCTCGTCGTCGAAGACCGCGAGCACCTCCTCGCCGGTGAGGTCGCCGTGGGTGGGCGTCGCCGCGAACCGCCACAGGGTGACGTCCTCGAGGGCGCCCTCCCAGCGGGTGAGCAGGCCGGTGGGGACGCGCCCCGTCTCGGCCGCGCGGTCGAGCTCGGCGAGCCGGCGGGTGCGGTAGGCGTCGGCGTCGTAGGCCGGCAGGCCCGCCTCCTCGAAGAGGGCGGGGTCGGTGTTGTGCAGGGCGCCGAGGGCCCGGCCCAGCTCGGCCGCGAGTCCCGGGCCGGGGGGCAGCGCCGCGAGGTCGAGCGGGGTGCCGGGCAGGAACGGGTAGACGGCGGCCCGGCCGCCGGACTCGAGGGCGACGAAGCCCCGGGGTGCGGGCACGGCGAAGGGGAGCCGGCGGGCCAGCAGCCCGAGGAGGGCGACGGCCCGGTCCATCTCGGCCCCGGCGACGTCGGTGCGGGGGGCGCGCACCACCCAGCGGCGGTGCTCCTGGTCCTCGACGAAGGCGACGTCGAAGGACTGCCCGGGCAGGCTGGGGAGGGCCTCCACGCTCACCGGGTCGAGTCCGGGGACGGCGGCGCTCGCCAGCGCGGCGAGGAAGGAGGGGCTGCGGTCCACGCCCCCACGGTAGGCCGTGCGTGCCGCCTAGGCTGGGAACCGTGGCCCGAGCCGACCGAACTCTTCCCGACGTCGCCCTCACCCGGCTCGGCGTCGACCGCCGCGCCGAGCTGCGGACCGACCCCATGCTCCTCACCCGGCTCCTCGCCGACCCGGCGACCCGGGTGCTCCGCCTGCGCGGGGACGCCGCCCCCGTCGAGGAGGGCGCCGACGGGGTCGTCCGGGTCGTGCTGGGACGTCCCGACCCCTCGGACGCCGACCACCTCGTCGTCTTCCTGGGCGTCGCCGGCGGCGCCCACCACCTCGGGGTCGTCGCCGACGCCACCGAGGGCGGGGAGCGCCCCGTCGGCCACCGGACGCTGCGCGAGGTGGGGGCCCACGTCGACGACGTCGGCGCGTCGCTCTTCGCCACCACCCTGGCCCTCGCCAACTGGCACCGGGTGCACCGGTTCTGCCCCCGCTGCGGCGCGCCGACCGAGCCCGTGCTCGCCGGCTGGGTCCGGCGCTGCCGCAGCGACGGCAGCGAGCACTACCCGCGCACCGACGCGGCGGTCATCATGGCGGTGGTCGACGACGCCGACCGCATCCTCCTGGCCCGCGGGCGGCGCGTTCCGCGGGGCCGGGATGTCGGTGCTGGCGGGCTTCGTCGAGCCGGGGGAGACCCTCGCGGCGGCGGTGGCGCGCGAGGTGCGCGAGGAGGTCGGCATCGACGTCGACGAGGTCACCTACCTCGGCGACCAGCCGTGGCCGTTCCCGTCCTCGCTCATGGTCGGCTTCACCGCCCGCGCCCGCTCGACCGAGCTGGTCCTGCAGGACGACGAGATCATGGCCGCCCGCTGGTTCACCCGCGACGAGCTGGTGGCCGCGGTGGCCGACGGCTCGCTCGTCGTCCCGGGCCGGGTCTCGATCGCCCGGCGGCTCCTCGAGCACTGGTTCGGGGGCCCGGTCGAGGCGCCGGAGGTCTTCTCCCTGCGCTGAGCGCCCGGCGGCTCAGCCCAGGCGGGTGCGCACCTCGGCCACCGACGGGTTGGTGGCCGCCGACCCGTCCGGGAACAGGACGGTCGGCACGGTCTGGTTGCCGCCGTTGACGAGCATGACGTACTCGGCGGCGTCGGGGCGGCGCTCGATGTCGACCTCGTCGTACTCGATGCCCTCGCGCTCGAGCTGGGACTTCAGCCGGCGGCAGTAGCCGCACCACGTCGTGGAGAACATCGTCACGGTGCCGGCGGCGGGGAGGGCGGGGGTGCTCATGGCAGGGAGAACAGCCCGCCCACCCGGTTGCTTCCCGGTGCCGGGGCGTCGGCGGCCCCACCTAGGATCGACCCGATGTCCACCCTCCCCGTCCACCCCGGTGCCGACGACGTCCTCGCCGCGCTCGACCCCGAGCAGCGCGAGGTGGCGGCACACCCGCTCGGCCCGATGTGCGTGCTCGCCGGCGCCGGCACGGGCAAGACCCGCGCCATCACCCACCGCATCGCCTACGGCGTCCTCTCCGGCGCGTTCCAGCCCCAGCGCGTCCTCGCCGTCACCTTCACCGCCCGCGCGGCGGGGGAGATGCGCACCCGCCTGCGCGACCTCGGCGTCGGTGGCGTCCAGGCGCGCACCTTCCACGCGGCGGCCCTGCGCCAGCTGCACTACTTCTGGCCCCAGGCGGTCGGCGGGGCGGCGCCCGAGGTCATGCCGCACAAGGCGAGCGCGGTCGCGGAGGCCGCCGGGCGGCTGCGGCTGCGGGTCGACTCCCCGGCCATCCGCGACCTCGCCGCCGAGATCGAGTGGGCCAAGGTGTCGATGCTCACCGCCGACACCTACGCGGCCGCCGCCACGCGGCAGCGCCGCGAGCCCCCGGCCGGCCTCGACGCCACCGCGATGGCCCGCCTCGTCGCCACCTACGAGGAGGTCAAGACCGACCGCGGGGTCATCGACTTCGAGGACGTCCTCCTGCTGACGGCCGGCATCCTCGGCGAGCACGACCAGGTCGCCCGTGCCGTGCGTGGCCAGTACCGGCACTTCGTCGTCGACGAGTACCAGGACGTCAACGCGCTCCAGCAGACCCTCCTCGACCTGTGGCTCGGCGGTCGCGACGACGTCTGCGTCGTCGGCGACCCGGCCCAGACGATCTACAGCTTCACCGGCGCCTCGCCGAAGCACCTGCTCGGCTTCCGGTCCCGGCACCCGCAGGCCCGGGTCGTCGAGCTCGTCCGCAACTACCGGTCCACCCCGCAGGTCGTCGGCCTGGCCAACCTCGTGCTCCGCAGCCCGGGCGGCGGCCGTCGCTCCGGCTCGGTCGAGCTGCGGGCCCAGCGCGACGACGGCGGCGCGCCCGAGCTGCTCGTCGCCGACGACGACCCCGCCGAGGCCGACCAGGTCGCCGGACGCATCGCGGCCCTCGTCGCCGAGGGACACTCCCCGGCGCAGGTCGCCGTCCTCTTCCGCACCAACGGCCAGAGCGAGCTCTTCGAGTCGGCCCTGGCCGAACGGGGCATCCCCTACCTCGTGCGCGGCGGCGAGCGGTTCTTCTCCCGCAAGGAGGTCCGCGACGCCATCGTCCTCATGCGGGGTGCGGCCCGCTCCGACGACGGCGAGGTGCCGCTGCCCGACCTCGTGCGCGACGTCCTCCTCGGGGCGGGCTGGACCCGTGAGGCCCCCACCGCCGGCGGCGCGAGCCGGGAGCGGTGGGAGTCGCTCGCCGCGCTGGCCGCCCTCGCCGACGACCTCACCGCCACCGAGCCCGAGGCCCGCCTGCCCGCCTTCGTCCGCGAGCTCGACGAGCGCGCGGCGGCCCAGCACGCCCCGACCGTCCAGGGCGTCACCCTGGCGTCGCTGCACGCCGCGAAGGGCCTCGAGTGGGACTCCGTCTTCCTCGTCGGGTGCTCCGACGGGCTCATGCCGATCACCATGGCCGAGACCCCGGAGGAGATCGAGGAGGAGCGCCGCCTCCTCTACGTCGGGGTCACCCGCGCCCGCGACCGGCTCGTCCTGTCGTACTCGCGGGCGCGCACGCCGGGGGCCAAGGGCACCCGCCGGCCCTCGCGCTTCCTCGACGGCACCGAGTCGGTGCTCGGGGCCGCGGCGCGCAGCCAACCGCGCCGGAAGAAGGCCTCGGCCAAGGAGCGCGCGGCCCTGCCCTCGGTCTGCCGGGTCTGCGGCGGGGGCCTGGCGACGGCCAAGGAGCGCACCATCGGCCGGTGCACCGTCTGCCCCCCGACGATGGACGAGCAGCTCTTCGACGAGCTGCGCGGCTGGCGGCTCGAGACCGCGCGCGAGCTCGACGTGCCCGCCTACGTCGTCTTCACCGACGCCACGCTCACCGCCATCGCCGAGCGCGAGCCTGCCGACACCCGGTCCCTCGCGGCCATCACGGGCGTGGGCCCGGCCAAGCTGGAGCGTTTCGGGGACGCCGTGCTGGGCATCGTCAAGAATTTTTCTGAACAGCAGAATGCCTGAGCGACAACGAGTTCGGGCCCCACGCGTGCGGTCGTCGAGAAAAGTCCCTCGATAATCCGTTGCCGGGCGTTCCCGGCCCCCTCTACAGTTTCCCGCAGCACACCTCGCGTGCCCGACCGGGCGCGTGCAACGACCGAGACCGCGAAGGAGGGTTGGACCGTGGAGAAGACGATGTCGACGAGCGGCACGACGGCGATGGCCGCTGCCCCGATGACCCCCGATGCCGTCTGGTACGGCTCCAACACCGCCCACGCGGTCGATTTCGGTCAGGTCAAGGGGTGCAGTGTGCCCGTCACCGGTCTCGCCGCCTTCGGCGGCCGCACCCGTGGCATCGACGGCCTCGTCGCCCGCACCGCCGCCCCGATCACGGGATCCGTGTACCCCCGCCTCGAGGGGCCACCTGTCTAGAGCCAGGTAGCCACCACCTCGAGGCCGCGGATCCCACCAGGGATCCGCGGCCTTCGTCGTATCACCACCCCGGCACCGGGGCTCCGAAAGACCACCACAGCACGCGAGGACGAGCAGAGATGACCACCCGGACAGAGCGGAGCGACCGCGACCGCCCACCCAGTACCCCGCGCCACACCCGGCGCTCCACGAACGGAGGTGACACCCCGATGCAGCTGACCGACCTGTTGGACCTGCACGACTCGGCCGTCATCGACGGTGAGGGAATCCCCTGCCGCGACAACGACGCCGAGCTGTGGTTCGCCGACACCCCCGAGGGCGTCGAGTTCGCCAAGGCGCTCTGCCGGACCTGCCCGGTCCGGGAGACCTGCCTCGACGGTGCCCTCGACCGGCGCGAGCCGTGGGGCGTCTGGGGCGGAGAGCTCTTCGTCCAGGGCGTCACCGTGGCCCGCAAGCGTCCCCGGGGCCGCCCCCGCAAGTCCGAGGTCGCCGCCTGAGCGGCGCACCCCACCAGCACACCGACAGGAGAACGACATGTACCACCGACGGATGCAGCAGGTCCGTCGCGTCGTGCACCAGCGTGACGTCCACGAGGCGCAGCGCCGGGAGCGCGAGGCGGCGAACCGCGAGCAGATGCGAGCGGTCGTCCACACCATCGTCCGATGAGCGTGGCCCCCGCACGGAGCACCGCCCCCGACACCGCGTCGGGGGCGGTGCCCGTTCCCGCCCTGCGCGAGCGCGACTTCTGGCGGGCCGTCGCGGCCAGCGTGCTGGCTACGCTGAGCCCATGGCCGCGCTGACGATCGCCCAGGACCCCGCCGCCGACGCGGTCCTCTCGAACGACCCCTTCGCCCTGCTCGTGGGCATGCTGCTCGACCAGCAGTTCCCCATGGAGCGGGCCTTCGCCGGGCCGGCCAAGGTGCTCGAGCGCTTCGGCACCCTCGAGCCCGCCGCGGTCGCCGCGGCCGACCCGGAGGCCTTCGCCGACCTGTGCGCCACGCCGCCGGCGGTGCACCGCTACGGCCGCTCGATGGCCGGGCGCATCCAGGCCCTCGCCGTCGTCGTGCGCGACGAGTACGGCGGCGACGCCTCGGCGCTGTGGACCACCGCGGCCAGTGGGCGCGAGCTCGTCGGCGGCTCAAGGCACTTCCCGGCTTCGGCGACCAGAAGGCCCGGATCTTCGCCGCCCTGCTCGGCAAGCAGCTCGGCGTCCGTCCCGACGGCTGGGCCGAGGCCTGCGGGGCCTACGCCGAGACCGGCAGCTACCGCAGCGTCGCCGACGTCGTCGACCCCGACTCGCTCCAGAAGGTCCGCGACTTCAAGAAGGCCGCCAAGGCCGCCGCGAAGACACAGGGCTGAGCGTGCCCGGCCGACCGGCCGCGGAGCCGGCACCGGTGTGCGCCACCTGTGGTGCCGTCCCGGACCCGGACGAGGAGGCCGCCGCCCGGCTCACGTGGAGCCGCGGCACCGAGAACGGGCGCGTGGTGTGGACGTGCGCCGCCTGCAGCCGCCGGCACCTGCGCAGCATCGAGGGCAAGCTCGACCCCACCTGGTGGTGACGAGGGTCAGCGCGCGCTCGGGTCCGGGGGCAGCCGCGACTCGTCGACGCCGGGGAGGTAGGCGCGAGACCATCTCGCGCAGCGGCACGGTGCCACCGATCTGGCTGAGCACGCCGATGCCGCCGAGCCAGACCCGGTGGATGAGGAGGTACGCCGGGGGCAGGTTGAGCTTGAGCCCGACGAGGAACTGCGGGCGGCGCGGGTCCTGGAGGGTGGCCGCGGCGCCGCGCAGCCACTCGCGCGTGGGCCGGAACTCCTCGTGGAGGATCGGCTCGACGAGCGGCTGGAGGTACTCGACGAGCCCGTCGGGGTCGATGTCGATGCCGCGCTTGATGAACCCCGCCCGCCGCAGCACGGAGACGAGCTCGGCGCCGTCGCCCGCGAGCGCCGCGGTGAGGATGGCACCCATCTCGGGCGGCATGCCGTCGGGGAGGCGGTTGACGGCCCCGAAGTCGAGCACGCCGAGCCGGCCGTCCGGGGTGATCCGGAAGTTGCCCGGGTGGGGGTCGGCGTGGAGGAGGCGGGCCCGGGTGGGGGAGCGCAGCTGGAACTCGAGGTAGAGGGTGGCGGCCTCGTCACGCTGCTCCTGGGTGCCGTCGGCGATGACCCGGGCCAGCGGCGTGCCCTCGACCCACTCGGTGACGAGGACCTGCGGCGAGTCGACGAGCACGTCGGGCACGAGCACGTCGTCGTCGTCGCGGAAGGCCCGCGCGAAGTGCCGCTGGTGGCGCGCCTCGAGGGCGTAGTCGAGCTCCTCGGACATCCGGGCCCGCAGCTCGTCCATGATCGGCTTGACGTCGATGCCGGGCACCCACGAGCCGGCGACCCGGGCCACCCGCGAGATCTGGTTGAGGTCGGAGAGCAGGGCCTTGCCCGCCCCGGGGTACTGGATCTTCACGGCGACCTCGCGCCCGTCGCGCCACACCCCGCGGTGCACCTGGCCGATCGAGGCTGCGGCGGCGGGCACGTCGTCGAGCTCGAGGAGCTTCGTCGTGGCCCAGCGCGGACCGAGCTCCTCGGCGAGGATGGCGTGCACCCGGTCGGTGCCCATCGGCGGGCCCGACTCCTGGAGGCGGGTCAGCGTGGCGCGGTAGGGGCCGAGGACCTCCTCCGGCATGGCGGCCTCGAGCACCGAGAGGGCCTGGCCGAACTTCATCGCGCCGCCCTTGAGCTGGCCGAGCACGGAGAACAGCTGCTCGGCGGTGCGGGCCTGGAGCTCCGCGGCGACGGCCTCGGCCGGGCGCCCTCCGACCCGCTTGCCGACCCCGAGGGCCGCCCGTCCGGCGTGGCCGAGGGGGAGGCCCATGAGCCGGGCGGTGCGTGCGAACGACGACCCGGGGATCTGCTGTTCGCGCTCGCTCATACCGCCATTCTCGCCGACGCGCAGCCACAACCGGGACGGGAGCCCCAGACCCTGTGCAGGACGCTCGTCCCGCGGGGCCCGATCTCGGTCGAGACACCGCCGAGGGAGAGGTCGCCGGCGAGCACCGACAGGGCGGTGACGGTGGCGACGGCCGCCCCGAGGACCACCGCGGCGGGGGCGGGCGGGGTCGCCGCGGTGCGGGTCCCGCGGATGCCGGCCGCCGCCGGCGACGCAGCCGAGGCACGCCGTGCGACCCGGGACGACGAGGGGACCGACGACGACCCCCTCGCCCGGGGTCGCGACCGGGAGGACGGGGACCCCGTGCGCGTGCCACGGAGCGGCGAGCGAGGGGGCGAGGCACCACTCGGGAACCGCCCGGTCGCTGACGAGGACGACGAGGCGCGGCGGCGGCCCACCGCCGGCGACCTCGAGCTCGGCGGCGTCGGCGGCGTGGGCACCGGCGCGCACCGACCGGGCACACCGGCGCAGCTGGGCCACCAGCTCGGCCGCGACCGGGCCCCACCCGTCGACGACGACGACCTCGTCGGAGCGGTCCATCGCGCCTCCTGAGTCCGGCCCCTCGGCGCATCCTGCCGGGGTCGGGGCCGGCCGCGGGCCCGTCGTCCACAGGCCCGGCCACGCGGACGGCCCCGGACCACGGGGGTCCGGGGCCGTCACGACGGCTGGCCGGTCAGGCCTTGCCGAGGATGCGGTTGAGGTTGGTCCCGCAGACGGGGCACTGGCCCTTGGCCATCCGCCGACCGTTCTCGGACACGACGACCTTCCCCTCGGCCTCGCGCTTCTCCTTGCACTTCACGCAGTAGAACTCGCCCTTGTAGGTCTCGTCAGCCATCGACGTCCTCCTTGTCGCCGGTCACGGCGGAGCCGCGGCCGGGAGTGTGTGCCGTCCGAGGACGGTCTGGACCGTCCCACACTAGCCACGCCGCCGGTCCGCCCCCACGTGGCGCGCGGCCCCCCGGGGACAATCGCGTCATCGCAGGTCACGCCCGTCCCACGGGCACCTCCCGCCCCGCAGGCCGTAGAGTTCGGCCGTGGCCGTGCCCGACGTCGAGGTCCGCCGCAGCCGCAGGCGCCGGCGCACCGTCAGCGCGTACCGCGACGGCGGGCGCACGGTCGTGCTCATCCCGGCGTCGTTCTCGGCCGCCGAGGAGGCGCGCTGGGTCGAGCGGATGCTCGGCCGGCTGGCCCGCGGCGAGCGCCGCCGCGCGGTGAGCGACGTCGACCTCGCGGCCCGGGCGGCCCGCCTGTCGGCCCGCTACCTCGGGGGCCACGCCCGCCCCGCGAGCGTGCGCTGGGTCTCGACCATGGAGAAGCGCTGGGCCTCGTGCACGCCGGGCGAGGGCACCATCCGGGTCTCGGAGCGGTTGCGCGACGTGCCCGACCACGTCCTCGACTACGTGCTCCTCCACGAGCTGGCCCACCTGCTCGTCGCCGGGCACGGGCCGGCGTTCTGGCGGCTGCTCGCGTCCTACCCGCGCCTCGAGCGGGCCCGTGGCTTCCTCGACGGGCTCGCCCACGCGACGGGGCTGCCGCCGTCAGAGGAGCCCGAGGGCGCGACGGGCGAGGGCGACCAGGGGTGAGAGCTCGGCCCGGGTGCCCTCGGGCAGGCGCGTCGACCGGCCACCAGCGCACGTCGAGCGACTCGGCGCTGACCCGCGGCCCGGTGCCCGCGGGGGCGAGCGCCGCGTAGCGGACGTCGAGGTGCTCGCGGCACGACCCGAAGTCGCCGTCGAGGACGTGCCGGTCGAGCTGGACGGGGTCGGGCAGGGGCTCGAGCGCACCGAGGCCGGACTCCTCGAGCCCCTCGCGCCGCGCCGCCGCCCACAGCGAGGCGTCGCCGACCTCGAGGTGGCCGCCGAACTGGAACCACGCGCGAGCCCGGCGGTGGTGGGTGAGCAGGACCCTGCTCGCCGCGTGGCGTCGAGGACGACGCACGAGGCGGTGAGGTGCTCGGGGGGTCCGGCCTTGGCCACGCCCTCGGGGTGCGAGGCGAGGAAGGCGAGGTAGCGAGCGGCGCAGCTGCCTCCTGGCCGGCGTCGGGCGCGGACCAGCCCCCGAGCACGCGGGCGGCGTCGGCGTGCAGGTGGGCGAAGGAGCGGGCGACCTCGGCCGCCCGGCTCACCGCTCGCCCTCGCCGCGCAGCAGCGCGTCGAGCTCGGCGTCGAGGTCGTCGGTGGCCGGCTCGGCGGTGCGCTCGACGTAGCCGAGCGGGTCGTCGAGGTCGGCGGCCGACGGGGCGAGGTCGGGGTGGCGCCAGGCCGCGTCGCGGGCCGTCGCGCCACCGGAGTCCTCGAGGGCGCGGAAGAGGTTCGCGGCGTCGCGCAGCCGGCGGGGTCGCAGCTCGAGGCCGACGAGGGCCCCGAAGGCCTTCTCGGCCGGGCCGCCGGTGGCCCGGCGTCGCCGGACCGCCTCGCCGAGGGCGTCGGCCGCGGGCAGGTGCCCGGAGACCGCACGCTCGGTGACGACGTCGACCCAGCCCTCGACGAGGGCCAGCAGCGTCTCGAGCCGACCGAGTGCGGCGACCTGGCTCGGGGAGTGCTGCGGGGCGAACAGCCTTCCCTGGAGGGCCTGCTGGACGGCCGCGCGGGTCGGAGGGGTCGATCGAGCGGACCGCCTCCTCGATGCCCTCGGTGTCGATGGTGATGTCGCCCGCGTAGTCGCGGACCGCCGCGAGGAGCCCGGCGGCGAGCCACGGCACGCCCTCGAACAGCCGCACCCGCGCGACCTCGCGCACCGCGAGGTAGAGCCGGGCCTGGGGCTCGTCGACCTCGAGGCCCTCGGCGAGCTCGCGCACCGCGGCCGGCATGAGGACGACGTCGGGGGCGGCGACGAGCGGCAGCGAGACCTCGCACCCGGTGAGCACCTCGCCGGCGAGGGAGCCGACGCCCTGGCCGAGCTGGAGGGCGAACATCGAGCCGTGCATCCGGCGCAGCATGGGGCCGGCCTGGTCGAGCATCCCCGCCATGCCCTCGGGCACGCGCACCCTCGGGCAGGTCGCCGAGCTGGCGGGTCATCGCCTCGGTGACGGCGTCGGTGACCCCCTCGGCGACCGGCTCGACGAGGTCGGTCCACACGGGCATCGTCGCCTCGACCCACTCGGCCCGGCTCCACGCGGTGCCGCGGAGGGTGGGGGCGGCGAGGTCGGTGACGCCGTCGGTCCACAGGCCGGCGACGTGGACCGCCTCGGCCGCCGCGCGCCGGTCGGCGTCGGAGGCCAGGGTGTCGCCGGCGGCGGCGACGGCCTTGCGGGCGGTGTCGGTGGCGAGGACCGGGTCGACCGTGGTGTCACCGGCCGGGGCCGAGAACATGGCCTGCACCTGGCCCATCACCATCTGGAGCATCTGCGGGTCGACCTGGTCCAGCCCCATGCCGCGGACCATCGCGGCGAGCTGCGGGTCGAGCTCGCCGCCACCGGTGAGGCCGCGCAGCACCTCCTCGAGCTCGGGGGGGAGGTCGGGGGTCTCGTCGTCGTCGGCGTGGTCGGTCACGGCCGGTCTCCTGCGGTTCGGATGAGAGGATGCGTTCCTGTCGTACCCAACCACGGTCGGCCGGGAATCGTTCCGTCGGCCGCCCCCTCCGAGGAGCCCCATGGCCACCGATGACGCCGCGGTCGTGCTGGTCGCCGTCCGCGACCAGCCGCTGTCCGTCGACGAGGTGCTCGCCGCCGTCCGCCACCCGGCGTGCGGGGGCGTGGCCCTCTTCGTCGGCGTCGTCCGCGACCACGACCACGGCGACTCCGTGACCGGGCTGGAGTACTCCGCCCACCCGAGTGCCGAGGAGACGATGCGGGCGGTCTGCGACGAGGTGCTCGCGTCCTCCGACGCCGTACGGGTCGCCGCGGTGCACCGCACCGGCACCCTCGCGGTCGGCGACCTGGCCGTCGTCGTCGCCGCCGCCGCGCCGCACCGGGGCCAGGCCTTCGACGCGTGCCGCGCGGTGATCGACACCCTCAAGGCCCGCACCCCCATCTGGAAGCACCAGTCGCTCGGCGACGGCTCGAGCGAGTGGGTGGGGATGCCGTGAGCACCGCCCCCGACGGGCTGCGCACCGAGGAGCCTGCCGTCACCGACGGCCCGGGCGACCCCCGACGGCCCGGCCGCCTCGCCGCCGGACTCCTCACCGCCACCTTCCTCCTCGTCGTCCTCGCCGCCGGGCTGACCTTCGTCGGCCTCCCGTACGTCGTGCTCTCGCCGGGCCCCGCGACCAACGTCCTCGGGCAGGTCGACGGCAAGCCCGTCCTGTCGGTCGAGGGGGCCAAGACCTACCCCACCGACGGCGCGCTCGACTTCACCACGGTGATCTTCGGCGGCGGTCCGGGGCGCACCGTCACCGTCTACGACCTCCTCGAGGCCTGGGTGCGCGACGACGTCGACGCCGTCCCCGAGAGCTACTACTTCCCCGAGGACGCGACGGCCGACCAGGTCGACGCGGCGAACGCCGAGATGATGAACGAGTCGCAGGTCGTCGCCGCCGTCACCGCGCTGCGGGCGCTCGGCCGCACGGTGCCCACCCGGGTCGCGATCGCCGACGTCCCCGAGGGCAGCCCCTCCACCGGGAGGCTCGAGAAGGGCGACGTCATCGTCAGCGTCGACGGCGCCCCGGCGAGCGACACCACCGCGGTGCGCGCCGCGGTGCAGGCGCACCAGCCGGGGGAGGGCGTCCGCCTCGTCGTCGAGCGCGCGGGCGCCCGGCGCACCGTCGAGGTCACGACGGCCAAGGGGGCCGACGGCGCGGTCGTCGGCGTCGTGCTGCGCACCGACTACGACCTGCCCGTCACCGTCACGCTCAACACCGGACAGGTCGGAGGGCCCTCGGCCGGGCTGATGTTCACCCTGGCCATCTACGACGCCCTGACCCCCGGCCCGCTGACGGGCGGGCAGCGCATCGCCGGCACGGGCACGATCGAGGACGGCGGCGCGGTCGGCCCGATCAGCGGCATCCGCCAGAAGATGGTCGGCGCCCGTGCGGCCGGGGCGCGCTGGTTCCTCTCGCCCGAGGGCGACTGCGCCGACGCCGTCGGGCACGTGCCCGACGGCATGACGGTGTTCAAGGTGACGAGCTTCGACGACGCGCGGGCCGCGGTCGAGGGCATCGCGGCGGGGAAGACCTCGGGCCTGCCCACCTGCGGCTGACGCCCGGCCGCCGGTCCCCGCGTCAGTCGAGGGTCGCGCGCAGCGCGTGGACCAGCCCCGGTGCGATGTCGTCGCCGAGGGCCACCCGGTCGTCCGCGTCGTGGGCCCGCTGCCGCAGCAGGCACCGGGCCGCCCCGTCCCGCGTCACGGCGACGAGCAGCCGCACGTCGGCCCGGTCCGGGTGCTCGGCCACGGCGCGCAGGGCGTCGGCCGGGTCGTCGGGCAGGTCGCGCTCGGCCTCCGGGGGGAGGACGACGCGCTCGAGCGCCAGGGCGCACCCCGCGACCTGCTCGGGCCAGGCGATCCGGGCCAGCAGCTCCTCGACCCCGTCGGCCTCGGGGAGGTCGTCCTGCTCGACCGCCGAGAGCGCACCGGCCGCGGCGTCATGGGTGGCGAGGCCGGCGGCGAGGTGGGGTTCGCGGCCGACGAGCTCCTCGGTCGGGACGAGGGCGAACAGCCGCACCGGCTGGTCCCACCCGGCCCGCGCGACGTGGCGCTCGGTGTCGAGGGCGGCGAGGGTCAGCGGGTCGGTCACGGGGCGGGCGTCCTGGCTCATCGGTCCATGGTGCCCGACCGAACTCCGGGGGCCGCCCGAGCGTTCAGGTGTGCGAGGTAGGTTGGCCACCCCCGCCGCACGATGGGCCCCGGCACACGACGAGGAGAGCTGTGAGTCGCTCGGACTGGTTCGACGGATCGGACGGACCCGATGGTCCCGACGAGGGCGCCGGGCGCCCCGACGGTGGGTCCGGCGCGCGTCCGCGGCCGCCCGCGCCGGCGGCGAGGTCCGCTGCTGCCGACCGTCATCGTGCTCGTCGTGCTCGGCGTCGTCGGCGGCATCGTCGCCGACATCCTCACCGACGTCTGGTGGTACGACTCCGTCGGCTTCCGCGGCGTCTTCGTCAAGGAGCTGACGACCAAGCTCGCCATCTTCGTCATCGCCGCGCCTCGTCACCGGTGCGGCGGTCGCCGCCTCGCTCGTCGCCGCGTTCCGCACCCGACCCATCTACGTGCCGGTCACGCCGGCCCAGCAGGTGCTCGAGCAGTACCGGCAGGCCATCGAGCCGCTGCGCCGCATCGCCGTCGTCGTCGTGCCCACGATCCTCGGCCTCCTCGCGGGCTCGGGGTCGATGGGCGCCTGGCGCACCTACCTCCTGTGGGTCAACGGGAGCTCGTTCGGGGTCAAGGACCCCCAGTTCGGGCTCGACGTCGGCTTCTTCGTCTTCACCCTGCCGTGGCTGCGCTTCCTCGTCAGCTTCGTCACGGTCGCGCTCGTGCTCTCCTTCCTCGCCGGGGCCTTCACCCACTACGTCTACGGCGGTCTCCAGCTGCCCGGTCGCGGCCCGTCGACCCGCGCGGCGTACGTCCAGCTCGGGGTGCTCGGCGCGCTCATCGCGCTGACCCGCGCGGCCTCCTACTGGCTCGACCGCTACTCGCTCTCGACGCAGAAGGGCTCGCTGCTCACCGGCATCACGTTCACCGACGCCAAGGCCGTGCTGCCGACCAAGGCCATCCTGTCGGTGGCCGCGGTGATGTGCGCCGGCTTCTTCCTCGCCGCGATCTGGAGCCGCAGCTGGCGGCTGCCGATCATCGGCGTGGGCCTCCTCGTCGTCACCGCCGTCGTCGCGGGCACGATCTACCCGGCCCTCATCCAGTCCCTCCAGGTCGGCCCGTCCGAGCGCTCGCTCGAGGCCACGTACATCGGGCGGAACATCGCGGCGACCAACGCCGCGTTCGGCCTCGACCGGGTCGAGCGCATCCAGAACGTCGTCCCCGCCCAGGAACCGTCGGAGACGGCGCTGCGCACCGCGGCCGAGGCCATCCCGGGCGTGCGCGTCATCGACCCCAACGTCGTCGCGTCGTCCTTCCGCCAGCTCGAGGGCGAGCGCAACTTCTACGCCTTCCCGGACACCCTCGACGTCGACCGCTACACGATCGACGGCAAGGTCAGCGACGCCGTCGTCGCCGTGCGCGAGCTCAACGTCGAGGGCCTGCCCGGACAACCAGCGCAACTGGATCAACCAGCACACCGTCTACACCCACGGCTACGGCTTCTACGCCGCGTACGGCAACCAGCGCACGGCCGAGGGCGACCCGGTGTTCTTCGAGGGCGGCTCGCGCAACAGCCTCGGCGACTACCAGCCGCGGATCTACTTCGGCGAGCTCTCGCCCGACTACTCCGTCGTCGGCGCGCCCGCGCAGGGCGACCCCAAGGAGTACGACCGGCCCGGCAGCACCGAGGGCTCGTCGGTCAACAACACCTACGACGGCGGCGGCGGTGTCTCCATCGGGTCGCCGCTGCGCCGGCTCGCCTACGCCGTGAAGTACCGCGAGGCGAACTTCCTCCTCTCCGACGCCGTCAACGGCAGCTCGCGGATCCTCGACCACCGCACGCCGCAGGAGCGGGTCGAGCGCGTCGCCCCGTGGCTCCAGCTCGACGGCAACGTCTACCCGGCGGTCGTCGACGGGCGCGTCCAGTGGATCGTCGACGGCTTCACCACCTCGGCGGCCTACCCCAACAGCCGCCTCGTCGACCTCGCCGAGGCCACGTCCGACTCGGTGGCCCAGCGCTCGAACGTCGTCCAGGTCCGCTCCGGCGAGGTCAACTACGTGCGCAACGCGGTCAAGGCCACGGTCGACGCCTACGACGGCACGGTCCGCCTCTACGGGTGGGACACGACCGACCCGATCCTCAAGGCGTGGAGCAAGGCCTTCCCCGGGTCGGTGCGTCCCATCTCCGAGATCTCCGGCGACCTCATGACGCACATCCGCTACCCCCAGGACCTCGTCAAGGTCCAGCGCGACCTGCTCAACGAGTACCACGTGCAGAGCCGCGACGACTTCTACACCGGCAACGACCGCTGGAAGGTGCCGCGCGACCCGTCGCTCGCCAGCCAGGACATCCCGGTGGTCTTCCAGTCGATCGCCCTGCCCGGTGAGGACAGCGCCTCGTTCTCGATCACCTCGCCGTTCGTCCCCGCGAGCAACGCCGAGGGCGGCCGCGAGATCCTCCGCGGGCTGCTCGCGGTCGACGCCGACGCGGGGGCCGAGGCCGGCAAGCCCGCGCCCAACTTCGGACGGCTCCGGCTCGTCGAGTACGCCTCGAACGGCGCCCCGTCCGGCCCCGGGCAGGTGCGCAACCAGATCCAGAACTCGAACGCGCGCTCGCAGAACGCCGCCGAGCCGCTCAACCTCGCGCAGTACATCACCAACAACTCCGGTCAGGGGAAGACGCTGACCTTCGGCAACCTGCTGACCTTCCCCCTCGGCGGGCGGGCCTTCTACGTCCAGCCGATCTACGTCCAGGCCTCGAGCGGCTCCGGCTCCTACCCGCAGAACAAGGTGACGGTCGCCGTGTACGGCACCAACGTCGCGTGGGGCGACACCCTCGAGCAGGCGGTGACCGGCCTGTTCGGCGAGGGTTCGGGGTCCTCCTCGGGCGGGGGCGGCTCGCCCGACCAGCCCGACACGACGACGACGGTCGAGCAGCAGCTCGCGGCCGCCGTCGCCGAGATCCAGTCGGCGTACGCCGCCGGGCAGGAGGCGCTGACCAAGAGCGACTTCACCGCCTACGGCCAGGCGCAGCAGCGGCTCGCGGCGGCCATCGCGAAGGCGCAGCAGCTGAGCAGCCAGCTGGGCACGCCGGTGCCGAGCGCGTCGCCCAGCCCGAGCCCGTCGGCCAGCACGACGGCGAGCCCCGGGTAGCCGATTTGAGTCCGGGGCGCCTCGTCGCGTAACCTCGGGTCATACCGAGCGCGGCCCCCGGGCCGTGACTCACCACGACGCGGGGTGGAGCAGCTCGGTAGCTCGCCGGGCTCATAACCCGGAGGTCGCAGGTTCAAATCCTGCCCCCGCTACCGACGCGAAAGGTCCCGACCGGCGTCAGCCGGTCGGGACCTTCGTCATGCGGCAGGATGCCGGGAGCGCGAGCGGACCCGGCGACGAAGGAGCCGGGGACGTGAGCGCGGCGTCCTGCCCCCGCGGCGAGCGCGGCGTCCTGCGCCGAGCGGCGGTGCCTCGGTGCCGCAGGTCACGGCGTGTCGCGGACTATGCCGCGCCCCCGGCCCGTTGCACCTGACGTGACCACCACCTCCACCGGCAAGCACCGCGTCGTCGTCATCGGATCGGGCTTCGGGGGCCTGTTCGGGACCCAGGCCCTCAAGCGCCGCGACGACGTCGAGATCACCCTCGTCGCGAAGACCGCGCACCACCTCTTCCAGCCGCTGCTCTACCAGGTGGCGACGGGCATCCTCTCCGAGGGCGAGATCGCCCCGAGCACCCGCGAGGTCCTCTCCCGGCAGAAGAACGCCCGCGTCATCCTCGGCGAGGTCACCCGCATCGACCTCGCCGCGCGCACCGTCACCTCCGAGCTGCTCGGCACCGAGACGGTGTCCGAGTACGACACGCCTCCTCGTGGCGGCGGGCTCGGGCCAGTCGTGGTTCGGGCACGACGAGTTCGCCGAGTTCGCCCCGGGGATGAAGTCGGTCGACGACGCGCTGGAGCTGCGCGGGCGGATCTTCGGCGCCTTCGAGCTCGCCGAGCTGGCCACGACCGACGAGGACGCCGAGCGCGCCCTCACCTTCGTCGTCGTCGGCGCGGGCCCGACCGGGGTCGAGATGGCCGGCCAGATCGCCGAGCTCGCCGGGCGCACCCTGAAGAACGACTTCCGCCGGGTCGACCCGACGAAGGCCCACGTCGTGCTCCTCGACGCCGCGGACACCATCCTGCCGACGTTCGGCGAGCGGCTCGGCGGCGCGGCGCGCCGCCGCCTCGAGGAGATGGGCGTCGACGTCCGGACCCGCGCGATGGTCACCGGCGTCGACGCGACGGGCCTGACCTACCGCGACGCCGACGGTGACGAGGTGCGCCTCGAGGCCCTGACGAAGATGTGGGCGGCCGGCGTGCAGGCCAGCCCGCTCGGGCAGCAGCTCGCGGAGCAGTCCGACGCCGAGGTCGACCGGTCCGGCCGGGTGTCGGTCGAGCCCGACCTCACCCTGCCCGGCCACCCCGAGGTGTTCGTCGTCGGCGACATGATCGCCCTCGACGACCTGCCCGGCGTCGCCCAGGTCGCCATCCAGGGGGCCCGGTTCGCCGCCGAGGAGATGGCCCGCCGGCTCGACGGCCGGCCGTCGCAGGGGAGGTTCGAGTACCTCGACAAGGGCTCGATGGCCACGGTCTCGCGGTTCAGCGCCGTCGCCTCGATCGGCCGGCTGCGCTTCCACGGCTTCCTCGCCTGGCTGCTCTGGCTCGGGGTGCACCTCGTGTACATCATCGGCTTCAAGAACCGCATCACCACGCTCCTGCACTGGGCCGTGAGCTTCCTCGGCCGCGGCCGCGCCGAGCGGGTCGCGACCCACCAGCAGGTGTTCGCCCGACGCGCCCTGCGCGAGGTCGGCGACAGCATGCGCGACCCCGGCTGACCGCGGGGACGGGACGTCCGGCGGTCCCTGACCGTAGGGTGACCGCCATGCCGCTCGACTACCCGATCCACCGGCGTGCCCTGACCAACGGGCTGCGCGTCGTCGTCTCGCCCGACCACACCGTCCCCAACGTCACGGTCAACCTCTGGGTGGGGGTGGGGTCGCGGCACGAACAGGCGGGCCGCACCGGCTTCGCGCACCTCTTCGAGCACCTGATGTTCCAGGGGTCGCGCGACGTCCGCAGCGGCGAGCACTTCGAGGCCCTCATGGCCGAGGGCGGCCGGCTCAACGCGACGACGTGGTTCGACCGGACGAACTACTTCGAGACCGTCCCCACCGGTGCCCTCGAGCTGGCCCTGTGGCTCGAGGCCGACCGGCACGGGCACCTCCTCGACGCCCTCACCCAGGAGAACCTCGACAACCAGCGCGACGTCGTCAAGGAGGAGAAGCGCCAGCGGTACGACAACCAGCCGTACGGCAACGCCCTCATCGACGTGTACGCCGCGGTCTTCCCCGAGGGGCACCCGTACCACCACCCGACGATCGGCTCGATGGAGGACCTCGACGCCGCGAGCCTCGAGGACGTGCACGCCTTCTTCCGCCGCTTCTACGCGCCGGACAACACCGTGCTGACGCTCTGCGGCGACCTCGAGCCCGAGGAGGGGTTCGCCCTGGCCGAGAAGCACTTCGGCGCGCTCGACCGCCCGGGCCGAGACGCCGCGCCCGAACCTCCCGCAGCTCGAGCCCCTCGCCGCCCCGGTGCGCGTCGAGCGACGCGAGGACGTGCCGAACGACCGGCTGCACGTCGCCTTCCGCCTCCCCGCCGACGGCACCGACGAGCTGGTCGCCGCGACCGTCGCCCTCGACTGCCTCGCCGGCCTGTCGAGCTCGCGACTGGTCCGGCGGCTGGTCCGGCGCGAGCAGAGCGCCGTCGGGGCGCACGCGACGGCGTGGGGCTTCGTCGACGGCGTCTCGCTCGGCTTCCTCGTCATCGACGCGGCCCCCGACGCCGACCCCGACGCCCTCGAGCAGGCCCTCGCCGAGGAGCTGGCGCGCCTCGCCGAGGAGGGCCCGACCGAGGTCGAGCTCGAGGCGTCGATCGCCCAGTCCGAGCGGGCCTGGCTCAGCGCACTGGCCTCGCAGGAGGAGCGCGCCGACCTCCTCAGCCGCTACACCCTGCTCCACGACGACCCCGACGTCGTCAACACCCACCTCGACCGGGTGCGCGCCGTGACGGCCGAGCGCGTCGTGGCGGCGACCCGCCGCTGGCTGCGGCCGGAGAGCCGCGCCGTGGTCGCCTACCTCGCCGAGTCCGCCGGCGCCGAGGCCGTCGCGTGAGCACCCGGCCCGTCGTCGCCCCGCCCCGCCCGTGGGCCTTCCCCGCCGTCGAGGAGCACGTGCTCCCCAACGGCGTCCGGCTGCTCCTGCACGACCTCCCGGGGCAGTACGTGCTCTCGATGCGCGTCGTCGTCCCGATCTCCCTGGCCGAGGAGCCCCGCGAGGTCGAGGGCGTCACCTCGCTCACGGCCCGCCTGCTCGACGAGGGCACGAGCGAGCACGACCCGGAGGAGCTTCGCCGAGCTCATGGAGCGGCAGGGGATGGCGATGGGGGCCGGCGTGTCCGACGGCGGCCTGCTCGTCGACGTCGACGTGCCGCAGGCGCACCTCGAGGTCGCCGCCCGGCTCCTCACCGAGACCCTCGCCACGCCCGTCTTCCCCGAGGCCGAGGTGCGTCGCCTCGTGCGCAGCCGGCTGGCCGAGATCGAGCAGGAGCGCGCCTCGGCGGCGCACCGGGCGTGCGCGGGAGGTCGCGCGCACCCTCTGGGACCCGGCCGACCGGGCCTCGCGGCCGGCCGGGGGCACGGCCGAGACCGTCGCCCGGATCACCCGCGACGACGTCGTGGCCCGGCACGCCCGCGGCCGTCGGTCCGCAGGGCGCCACCGTGGTGCTCGCCGGCGACCTCACCGGCACCGACGCGCTCGCGGTCCTCGCGCGCCAGCCTCGGCGCGTGGTCGTCGCCGACGCACCGCCCCGCTCCGCAGCCCGTCGCGCCGGTGCCCGCCGCCGACCGCGCGCGGGTCGTCGTCGTCGACCGGCCGGGGTCGGTGCAGACCGAGATCGTCGTGGCCTGCCCCGGCCCGGACCGGTCGACGCCCCGACGGCTGGGCGGCGCACCCGGTGGCGTCCTTCGTCGTCGGCGGGTCGCCGAACGCCCGGATCGACGCGGTGCTGCGCGAGGACAAGGGCTACACCTACGGGATCCGCTCGGGGTTCCGGCCGCGGGTGGCCGGCGGGTCCTTCGTCACGTCGGGGTCGGTGCGCTCGGAGGTCACCGGGGAGGCGGTGGGTCTGCTCCTCGGCATCCTCGACGGCGCCCGCGACGGCTTCACCCCGGCCGAGCTGCGCTCGGGGGTCGACTTCGTCGCCAAGACCGCGCCCGGGCCGGTACGCGACCGCCGACGCGGTGGCCGACGAGACGGCTGCGCTCGCCCTCGAGGGCCTGCCGCTGGACTTCACGACGCGCAACCTCGCCGCGGTCTCCGCCCTCACCCTCGACGACCTCGACGCCGCCTACCGGCGCACCGTGACGGGGGAGTGGACCGTGGTGCTCGTCGGCGACGCCGCGAGCATCGTCCCGGCCCTCGAGGGCCGTGTCCCTGGGCCGGTGACCACGGTTGGGCGCTGACGCGGGCACGCACTCGCTCGTCGTCGGCTCGCCCGTCGGGCCGCTGGAGCTCGTCGCGCGCGGACCGGTGCTCACCGCGATCCGGTTCGACGCGGCCGAGGCTGCGGTCGGCGCCGGTCCGGGCGTCGCCCCGCCCGTGCTGCGCGCCGCCCGCGACCAGCTCGCCGAGTACTTCGCCGGCGAGCGTCGCGTCTTCGACCTCCCCCTCGACCCGGCGGGCACCCCGTTCCGCCGGCGGGTCTGGGAGCTCCTTGCACGGGTGCCCTGGGGCACGACGACCACGTACGGCGCCCTCGCCGCGCAGCTCGGGCTCGCCCCGGGGGCCTCGCGCGCGGTCGGGGCGGCCAACGGGGCGAACCCGATCCCCATCGTGCTGCCCTGCCACCGGGTGGTCGGCGCCGACGGGACGCTCACCGGCTACGCCGGCGGGCTCGAGCGCAAGGCCGCGCTGCTGCGGCTCGAGGGGGTGGCCACCGAGGCCGACCAGGCGGCGCTCTTCTAGTCGGGCGAGGGCACCGACGACGGCCGGCCGCTCGCCAGCCGCGCGAGGACCTCGTCGTGGAGCAGCCCGTTCGTCGCCACCGCGTTGCCGCCGAACGGGCCGTCGACCCCGTCGAGCGAGGTGAAGCGCCCGCCGGCCTCGGTGACGATGGGGACGAGGGCGGCCATGTCGTGGAGGGAGAGCTCGGGCTCGGCCGCGATGTCGACGGCCCCCTCGGCGACGAGCATGTACGACCAGAAGTCGCCGTAGGCGCGCTCCCGCCAGCAGGCGCGGGCCAGGGAGAGCATCGCGTCGAGCCGCCCGACGTCGTCCCACGACGTGGTGCTCGAGATCGACAGCGAGGCGTCGGCGAGGCGGGAGACCCCGGAGACGTGGATGCGGCGGGCGCTCGTCAGGCTGCGCCCCGACCAGGCGCCGGAGCCCGGGGTCGCCCACCAGCGCCGGCCGAGGGCCGGCGCGGCGACGAGGCCGACCACCGGGACGCCGTCGTCGACGAGCGCGATGAGCGTGGCCCACACCGGCACGCCGCGGACGAAGCTGTGGGTGCCGTCGATGGGGTCGATGACCCACTGCCGCGGGCTCGAGCCGGTGGGGGGCAGCTCCTCGCCGATCACGGCGTCGCGCGGGCGGGTGCGCTTGAGCTGGCAGCGGACGAGCTCCTCGGCCCCCCGGTCGGCGTCGCTCACGAGGGTGAGGTCGGGCTTGGTCTCGACGTGCAGGTCCTCGGCCCGGAACCGCTCGACCGTGAGCCGCTCGACCGCGTCGGCGAGGACGTGGGCGAGGCGGAGGTCGTCGTCGTAGGCCGGCACGCGGCTCACCGTACCGGCTGGCACCGAAGATCTTGCGGCCCCGGCGGCGGCTCGGTCGCACTTCGGTCACAATCCGGTCTCGTCGCGTCGCGGAACTTCCCTCGGCCGGGTTCTGTGGTGTTTTGTGGAGCGGGCACGCCGGAGGGCGATGCCACGGCAGGTGCACCCGACCGGGGCACCTCACGGAGAACTGCCACCCGGGACCGGGTGGCGTGACCACTTACGTAGGAGGACATCCATGCGAGGAACCACTCGCACTGTCGCCGTCGCGGCCATGTCCGCCGTCGCTCTGCTCGCTGCCGGTTGTGGCAGCGGGGACAGCGGTGGCGACTCGAGCTCGTCGGCAGGCGGCAAGAGCGGCGGCGAGATCACCGTCTTCGGCTGCAGCCCGCAGAACCCGCTGGTCCCGCAGAACACGGGTGAGACCTGTGGCGGCGACGTGCTGGACGCGGTCTTCTCCGAGCCTCGTCCACTACGACGCCGAGACGGCCAAGCCCGAGAACGACCTGGCCGAGTCGATCGACACGACCGACAACCAGAACTTCACGATCAAGGTGAAGCAGGGCCTGAAGTTCCACGACGGCACCGACATCAAGGCCAAGAACTTCGTCGACGCCTGGAACTACGCCGCCTACGCGCCCAACGGCATGTACAACGGCTACTTCTTCGAGCCCATCGAGGGCTTCGGCGACGTCCAGTGCACCGGCGCCGGCGACGACCCGTGCGCCGGCTGCCGGCAAGCCGAAGGCCGAGACGATGACCGGCCTCAAGGTCGTCGACGACTACACCTTCACGATCAAGACCTCCGAGAAGGTCTCGAACCTCCCGGTGCGCCTCGGCTACTCGGCCTTCGACGCCCTTCCGGACGCCTTCTACGCCGACCCCAAGGCCTTCGGCGACAAGCCGATCGGCTCGGGCCCGTACAAGCTGGACGCCTGGAACAAGGAGCAGTCGATCGTTCTGTCGAAGAACGCCGACTACAAGGGTGACTGGCCGGGCAAGGTCGACAAGATCACCTTCAAGATCTACCAGGAGGTCGACCCGGCGTACAACGACGTCCTCGCCGACAACCTGGACATCGTCACCTCGATCCCGACGAGCGCGATGATCGACGACAAGTACAAGTCCGACCTCCCCGACCGCAACGCGGAGAAGGAGACCGGCGTCATCCAGACGATCACCTTCGCCCCGGTCAAGGTCGACCCGAACTACGCGGACCCGAAGATCCGTCAGGCGATCTCGATGGCGATCGACCGCGACACCATCATCAAGCAGATCTTCAACGGCTCGAAGGTCCCGGCCACCGGCTGGGTCTCCCCGGTCGTCGACGGCTACAAGGCCGACCAGTGCGGTGAGTACTGCGTCTACGACCCGGCCAAGGCCAAGGCCCTCCTCCAGGAGGCCGGCGGCTTCAAGGGCGCGAAGATGACGCTCGTCGTACAACGCCGACGGCGCCCACAAGGAGTGGACCGAGGCCACCTGCAACAGCATCAAGCAGGCCCTCGGCGTCGACTGCGTCGCCACCGGTGTCGTCGACTTCGCCACCTTCCGTGCGCAGATCGGCGACCGCAAGATGAAGGGCATGTTCCGCTCCGGCTGGCAGATGGACTACCCGTCGATCGAGAACTTCCTCGCCCCGCTCTACAAGACGGGCGCGTCCTCGAACGACGGCGACTACTCCAACCCGGAGTTCGACAAGCTCCTCACGCAGGCTGCTGCGGCGGACCAGGCCGAGGCCAACCCGCTGTACCAGCAGGCCGAGGCGCTCCTCGCCCAGGACATGCCGGCCATCCCGATGTGGTACGGCAAGACCACGATGGGCTGGTCGAACAAGGTCACCGGTGTGAAGATCACCGCCTTCGGGACGGTGGACTACACGTCCGTCTCCGTCAAGTGAGGTCGTGGGCCATAGCCCACACCGCACCAGCACGTGCCGTCGGCCTGTCAGCCTCCGCTGGCAGGCCGACGGCCGTGTGGGAGGCCGCGAGACAGGCTCGCCGGTCCTGCGGCTACCGCCTCCGCCCCCCATGGCATAGGTTCGACCCGGCAACCCCACCCCGCCGTCGCCCCACCGGGCGGACGGCCCGAGACACCAGGGAGGTGACGTGGGCACTTACATCGTCAGACGGCTCCTGCAGATGATCCCGGTGATCCTGGGAGCGACGTTCCTCATCTTCGCCATGGTCTTCGCCCTGCCCGGCGACCCCCTCGCCGGCAAGTGCGGCGAGCGGCCGTGCCCGCCCGCGTACGCGGCGGCGTTCGAGAAGAAGTACAACCTCAACGACCCCATGCTCGTCCGCTACGGGAAGTACGTCGGCAACCTCGCCAAGGGCGACTTCGGCGAGACGTACAACGGCATCAAGGTCTCCGAGCAGCTGAAGAACCGCTACCCGGTGACGGCCAAGCTCGCGCTCATGGCCGTGCTCTTCGAGACCATCCTCGGCGTCATCGCCGGCGTGCTCACGGGCATCAAGCGAGGCGGCTTCCTCGACAACCTCGTCCTCGTCTCGACCCTCGTGGTCATCTCCATCCCGATCTTCGTCATCGGTGGGTTGGCCCAGTACTTCTTCGGGGTCAAGTGGGGCCTCTTCCCGGTCACCGTGACCTCCGGCGAGGCGACGGTGTACCAGCTCCTGCTGCCCGCCATCGTCCTCGGATCGCTCTCGGTCGCCTACGTCGCCCGGCTGACCCGCACCAACCTCGTCGAGAACCTGCGCTCGGACTACGTGCGCACGGCGATCTCCAAGGGCCTCACCAAGCGCCGGGCCTACGGCCTGCACGCCCTGCGGAACTCCCTCATCCCCGTCGTCACCTTCATCGGCTTCGACTTCGGCGCCCTGCTCGGCGGGGCGATCGTCACCGAGAGCATCTTCAACATCCCGGGGGTCGGCGGCTACATCTTCCGCTCGATCCGCTCCCGCGACGGTGTGTCGGTGGTCGGCGCGGTGACGGTGCTCGTCATCGTCTACCTCGTCGTCAACCTCATCGTCGACCTCTTGTACGGCCTGCTCGACCCGAGGATCAGCCATGACTGAAGCAACGATCACCGAGCAGCCGACCGACGTCGACCCGCACGACGGCGAGGACGTCGGCGAGGAGCGCTCGCTCGCCTCCGACGCCTGGCGGGCGATGCGCAAGAACCCGATGTTCTGGATCTCCGCGGTGATGATCACCGTGTTCGTCCTCATGGCCGCGTTCCCGAGCCTCTTCACCCGGACCGACCCCGGCCTTCGTCGTGCTCTCCGAGGCCCGCGCCCGGCCGGGCGACGGCGCGTGGTTCGGCCGCGACTTCCAGGGCTACGACATCTTCGCGCGCTGCATCTACGGTGCGCGAGCCTCGATCCTCGTCGGCCTCTTCACGACGACCGGCACCGTGCTCGTCGGCGGCGTCGATCGGCGTCATCTCGGGCTACGTCGGCGGCTGGGTCGACGCCCTGCTCTCGCGGCTCGGCGACGTCTTCTTCGCCATCCCGCTGCTGCTCGGCGCGATCATCGTCCTGGTCTCGCTGCCGGAGACGAACAACTACCTGTTCATCATCCTCAAGGTCGTCCTCGCCCTGGTCGTCCTCGGCTGGCCGAGCATGGCCCGGCTCATGCGCAGCAGCGTCATCCAGGTCAAGCCGAACGACTACGTCCAGGCGGCCCGCGCCCTCGGCGCGAGCCCGCTGCGGGTCGTCCGCTCGCACATCCTCCCCAACGCGCTGGCCCCGATGATCGTCGTCGCGACGATCAACCTCGGCGCCTACATCGCGGCGGAGGCCACCTTGTCCTTCCTCGGGATCGGCCTGCAGCCGCCGGCCGTCTCGTGGGGCATCGACATCAGCTCGGCGATCGTCGGCCTGCGCACCACCCCGCACCTGCTGTTCTTCCCCAGCCTCTTCCTCTCCCTGGCGGTGCTGGCGTTCATCATGCTCGGTGACGTGGTCCGCGACGCCCTCGACCCGAAGAACCGGTGAGGGAGAACATGACGGTCCAGGACACCACCCGCGACGGCCGACGGCCAGGTCCGCTACGAGCCCCAGGACGGCGTGCTGCTCGAGGTCGAGGACCTCTTCGTCGAGTTCCACACCCCCGACGGCGTCGCCACGGCCATCAACGGCGTCTCCTTCGAGCTGCACCAGGGCGAGTCCCTCGCCATCCTCGGCGAGTCGGGGTCGGGGAAGTCGGTCACCGCCCAGGCGATCATGGGCATCCTCGACATGCCGCCCGCGGTCATCCCGAGCGGGCACATCCGCTACTGCGGCCACGACCTGCTGACGATGCCCGAGGAGCAGCGGCGCAAGACCCGCGGCCCCGAGGTCTCGATGATCTTCCAGGACGCGCTGTCCTCGCTGAACCCGGTGTTCCCGGTCGGCTGGCAGATCGCCGAGATGTTCCGGATCCACCGCGGCGTGAACAAGTCCGACGCCCTCGAGCAGGCCATCCGGCTCATGGAGCGGGTGCAGATCCCGGCCGCGCGCGACCGGGTCAAGGCCTACCCGCACCAGTTCTCCGGCGGCATGCGCCAGCGCATCATGATCGCGATGGCCATCGCGCTCGACCCGGCGGTGCTCATCGCCGACGAGCCGACCACGGCCCTCGACGTCACCGTCCAGGCGCAGATCATGGCCCTCCTCGAGGAGCTGCAGGAGGAGCGCCAGATGGGGCTCATCCTCATCACCCACGACCTCGGCGTCGTCGCCGACGTCGCCGACCGGATCGCGGTGATGTACGCGGGCCGGCTCGTCGAGAAGGCCGAGGTCGACGACCTCTACCGGGCGCCGGCCCACCCGTACACGCGGGGCCTGCTCGAGTCGATCCCGCGCCTGGACCAGAAGGGCCAGACCCTGGCGGCGATCGGCGGCCTGCCCCCGAACCTCATGCGGATCCCGCCGGGCTGCCCGTTCAACCCCCGCTGCCGCATCGCCCGCGACGTCTGCCGCGAGGAGCGTCCCGCCGCTGCGGGAGATCGTCCCCGGACGCCTGTCGGCGTGCCACTTCGCCGAGGAGGTCATCGATGCCTGAGGTCGTCCTCAGCGCCCACAACCTGGTCAAGCACTACCCCATCAAGAAGGGGGTGCTGCGCCGCACGGTCGGGCAGGTCAAGGCCGTCGACGGCGTGAGCTTCGAGCTGCACAAGGGCGAGACCCTCGGGATCGTCGGCGAGTCGGGCTGCGGCAAGTCCACCCTCGGCCGGCTGCTCATGCGGCTCGAGGAGCCGACGTCGGGCAGCGTGGTGTTCGAGGGCCAGGACTGGTCCGGGGCCTCGGCCGCGCGACACCCGCCGCATGCGCCGCGACATCCAGATCGTCTTCCAGGACCCGTACACCTCGCTCAACCCCCGGATGACGGTCGGCGACATCGTCGGCGAGCCGTTCGAGATCCACTCCGACGTCGTGCCCAAGGGCGACCGGCGCAAGCGGGTGCAGGAGCTGCTCGACCTCGTCGGGCTCAACCCCGAGCACATCAACCGCTACCCGCACCAGTTCTCCGGCGGCCAGCGCCAGCGCATCGGCATCGCCCGGGGCATCGCGCTCAACCCCAAGGTGCTCGTCTGCGACGAGCCGGTCTCCGCGCTCGACGTCTCGGTCCAGGCCCAGGTCGTCAACCTCATGGAGAAGCTCCAGGACGAGCTCGGGCTGGCCTACGTCTTCATCGCCCACGACCTCTCGGTCGTCCGGCACATCTCGGACCGGGTCGCGGTGATGTACCTGGGCCGGATGGCCGAGCTCGGCACCGAGGACGAGGTCTACGCCAAGCCCACGCACCCGTACACCCAGGCGCTGCTCTCGGCCGTGCCGGTGCCCGACCCCACGCTGCGCGGCAAGCGCGAGCAGATCGTCCTCGTCGGCGACGTCCCGTCCCCGGCGAACCCGCCGTCCGGCTGCCGCTTCCACACCCGGTGCTGGAAGGCGCAGGACATCTGCTCGCCAGGAGGAGCCCGAGCTCGAGCTGCGCGACGACGGCGACGGCCAGCACCTCTCGGCGTGCCACTTCGCCGAGGCGCGGGTCATCGTCGAGACCACCGACGTCAGCGGCCTCGAGCCCGACACCCGGTTCGCCAGCCCGGACGTCGAGGACCTCTCGGACACCGGGGCCGGCCTCGGGTCGAAGGGCGGCGGCGAGTCCGTCGGCTCCGGGGCCCGCGGGCCGGAGGCGCGCCGCGCCGACGCCCTCGAGCCCAGCGAGGAGCGCGGCGAGGACCCGGCCCGCCTCTCGGAGGACCCCAAGGACCACCCGCGCTGAGGTCGCAGGCACGCCTGACGGCCGCCGGTGGGGCTCAGTCCTCGCCGGCGGCCGTCCGCGTCCGCAGCAGGCGGCGCAGCGACTCCAGCCGGGCCGGCCCGGCCGGGCCGGCGGCGCCGCTGGCCACCCAGGCGTCGAGCCCGCACTCCTCCTCGTCGTGCGTGCAGCCGCGGGGGCACTCGGCCGTGCCGGGCTCGAGGTCCGGGAAGTGGTCGACGATGCGGGCCGGGTCGACGTGGGCCAGCCCGAACGAGCGCACCCCCGGGGTGTCGACGACCCAGCCGTCGTCGTCCGGCAGGGGGAGGGCGACCGCCGAGGTGGAGGTGTGCCGGCCGCGACCGGTGACGTCGTTGACGACGCCCGACGGCCCGCAGGGCGTCGGGGACGAGGGCGTTGACGAGGGTCGACTTGCCGACGCCGGAGTGGCCGACGAGGACGCTCACCCGGCCGGCGAGGGCCGCCCGCACGTCGTCGAGGCCGGTGATCCCGTCGGGGCCGCGCGCGGTGACGACGTGGGGCACCGAGAGCGGCGCGTACTGCTCGAGGAAGGGGCCCGGGTCGGCGAGGTCGGCCTTGGTGAGCACGAGGAGCGGGTCGAGGCCGGCGTCGTAGGCCGCCACGAGGCAGCGGTCGATGAGCCGGGGGCGGGGCTCGGGGTCGACGAGGGCGGAGACGACGACGAGCTGGTCGGCGTTGGCGACGAGGACCCGCTCGACCGGGTCGGTGTCGTCGGCCGTGCGGCGCAGGAGGGTGGCGCGCTCGCTGACCCGCACGATCCGGGCGAGGCTGCCCTCGGCCCCGGAGGTGTCGCCGACGAGGTGCACCTCGTCGCCGACGACGATGCCCTTGCGGCCGAGCTCGCGGGCCCGCATCGCCGTGACGTCGTGCCGGTCGGCGCCGTCGCCGACGATGAGGCGGTAGCGCCCCCGGTCGACGCCGAGCACGCGTCCGGTGACGGCGTCCTCGTGCTTCGGCCGCTCCTTGGTGCGGGGCCGCGACCCCCGGCGGCCGGGGCGGATGCGGACGTCGGACTCGTCGTAGTCGCGGCTCGAGCGCACCATCAGGCGTCCGCGGTGACCCGCTCGTGGAGCATGCGGTCCCAGAGGGTCGTGAACTCGGGCATCGTCTTGGCGACGGTGCCGGCGTCCTCGACGACGACGCCCGGCACGGCCAGCCCGAGCACGGCCCCGGCCATCACCATGCGGTGGTCGGCGTAGGTGTGGAAGAGGTTGCCGTGCAGCGGTTTCGGCGTGATGCGCAGGCCGTCCTCGGTCTCGTCGACCTCGGCGCCGAGGCCGGTGAGCTCGGTGCGCAGGGCGGCCAGCCGGTCGGTCTCGTGGCCGCGGATGTGGGCCACGCCGCGGATGATGCTCGGGCCGTCGGCGAGCGCGGCGAGGGCCGCGACGACGGGGGTGAGCTCGCTGGCGTCGTGGAGGTCGACGTCGACGCCCGAGGATGCCCCCGCTGCCGGTGACCGTGAGCCCCGAGCGGTCGAGGACCACCTCGGCGCCCATCATGTCGAGCACCTCGCGGACGAAGTCGCCGCCCTGGGTCGTGTACTGGGGCCAGCCCGGGACGTGCACGGTGCCCCCGGTGACGAGCGCGGCGGCGAGGAACTGGGCGGCGTTGGAGAGGTCCGGCTCGACCTGGACGTCGAGGGCGTTGACCTCGCACGGCTCGACCCGCCAGGTGTGGACGTCGGCGTCGTCGACGACCACGCCGGCGTCGCGGAGGGTCTCGACGGTCATCTCGATGTGCGGCAGGCTCGGCACGGCCTTGCCGTCGTGGCGGACGGTGACCCCCTGGTCGAACCGCGGCGGCCGACAGCAGCAGGCCCGAGACGAACTGCGAGGACGCCGAGGCGTCGATGGTGACCGTGCCGCCGCGCACCGCACCGGTGCCCTGCACGGTGAAGGGCAGGCCCCCGCGGCCGTCGTCGTCGACGGCGACCCCGAGGTGGCGCAGGGCCTCGAGCACCGGGGCCATCGGCCGGCGGCGGGCCCCGTCGTCGCCGTCGAAGCGGACCGGGCCCGTCGGCCAGCCCGGCGAGGGGCGGGACGAAGCGCATGACGTTGCCGGCGAGGCCGCAGTCGACCGTGCCGCCCCCGACGAGCGGCGCCGGGGTGACGAGCCAGTCACCGTCGTCGACGTCGTCGACCCCGACCCCGAGGGTCCGCAGCGCGTCGGCCATGAGGAGGGTGTCGCGCGAGCGCAGCGGCGCCCGCAGCCGCGACACCTCGGTGGCCAGCGCGGCGAGCACGAGGTAGCGGTTGGTGAGGGACTTGCTGCCCGGGAGGACGACCCGCGCCCGGACGGGCCCGTCGGCGGTGGGGGCGGACCAGTCAGGAGAACGCATGCTGGGCCTGGGCCGCCTTGAGCCGGGCCTCGGTGGTGGCGGTGCGGGCCGCGTGCCGCGCCTCGCGCCGGGTCGTGCGGGCCACCCGGTGGACGCTCTCGTTGGCCAGGTGGGCCCGGTAGGCCAGGCCCGGCCGGCCCTCGGTGTCGACCGCCGCGAGGAGCAGCCCGCCGAGCAGACCGAGGTTCTTGAGGAACTGGGTGCGCTGCCGCGGCCCGGACGGCGGGGTCGTCCTCGCGCCAGAACGGGTGGGCGGCGAGGGTGGTGGGCACGAGGGTGGCCGCGAGGACGGTGGCCGACGTGCGGGGCAGGCGTCCCGCGGCGAGCATCGCGCCGGCGCCGATCATGGCGAGACCGTTGGCCCGCACGAGCAGCTCGGTGTCGTCGGGGAGGCGGAGCAGCGGGGCCAGCTTCTCGACCACCGGGCCGCGCGGCGTCGGACTTGGCCGAGGGGTGCTTGAGCTGGTCGACGCCCCCGACGACGAACATCGACGCGAGCAGGGGACGGGCGATGCGGCGCACCACGGACATCCGGTACCTCCGGGTCGGGGTTCCTGCTGGTCAGGACCTCCCTCCCTACCGTAGTTGCTCCGGGTGACCCTGCGTAGCCTGAGCACCATGTGTGGGCGCTACGCCGCGACGGCCAACCCCGACGAGCTGGTCCTCGAGTTCGAGGTCGAGCAGGACCGCTCGGCCGAGCCGGGCCGCAGCGTGCTCGTCAACCCGCAGGACCCGCCGCCGGGCCGGCCGGACCACAACATGGCCCCGACCAAGCAGGCGCCCGTCGTCCTCGCGCGTGCGCCGCGCGAGGACCGCGACGCCCCCGCGACGCGCCAGCTGCGGCTGCTCACCTGGGGGCTCGTGCCCAGCTGGTCGAAGGACCCACGGGGCGGGGTGCGGATGATCAACGCCCGGGTCGAGTCGGTGGCCGGCAAGCCCGCCTACTCCCGGGCCCTGGCCGCCCGGCGCTGCCTCGTGCCCGCCCGGGGCTGGTACGAGTGGCAGGCCTCGCCGACCGCCCTCGACGCCAAGGGCGCGCCGCGCAAGCAGCCGTTCTTCACCGAGCGCGCCGACGGCGCCAGCGTGGCCATGGCCGGTCTCTACGAGTTCTGGCGCGACCCCGCCGTCACCGACCCCGACGACCCGCTGGCCTGGCTGACGACGTTCACCGTGGTCACCGGCCCCGCCGAGCCCGGCCTCGACCGCATCCACGACCGCCAGCCGCTGGTCCTCGAGCGCGACGACTGGGCCCGCTGGCTCGACCCGGCCGCCGGCCCGGACGCCGTGGCCGACCTCCTCGCGCCGCGCCCCGCCGGGAGGTTCACCGCCCACCCCGTGTCGCGGGCGGTGGGCAGCAGCCGGGCCAACGGCCCGCAGCTGCTCGACCCGGCCCCGCCGGAGGACCTCGTGGGGGTCCTCGACCCGATGACCGGCGAGGTCGTCGGCGGGTCCGGGTGAGCGAGCGACTCGTCGCGACCCCCGTCGGCGACGCCCGCGCCACGACGAGCGACCCCGCGGGGCGCCCGGCCGGCACGCTCGTGCTCGGCCACGGCGCCGGGGGCCTGCGCTGGACCGACGACGTGACGGCGGTCCGGGACGCGGCCGTCGGTGCGGGGTGGCGGGTCGTGCTCGTCGACCAGCCCTGGCGGGTCGCCGGCCGCCGCCTCGGCCCGGCCCCGGCCACGCTCGACACGGCGTGGAGTGCCGGTGCTCGCCGCGCTGGCGCCGGCCGGCCCCGCTCGTCGTCGGGGGCCGCAGCGCCGGCGCCCGGGTGGCCTGCCGCACCGCCGCGGCCGTCGGCGCGGACGCGGTGCTGGCCCTGTCCTTCCCGCTGCACCCGCCGGGCCGCCCGGAGCGCTCCCGGGCCGCCGAGCTCGCGCAGCCGGCCGCGACGGCCTCCCGGTGCACGTCGTCCAGGGCCGCACCGACCCGTTCGGGACGCCGGCCGAGGTGCGGGCCCGACCTGCCCGCGGGCGCCACCCTCACCGAGGTGGTGGGGACGCACTCCCTCGAGCGGGCCGCCGCCGAGGTCGCCGCCGACGTCGTCGCCGCGCTCGCCCGGACCACGTCCTGACGGCGGCCGCCGCGGGTGCGGAATGCCGCGAGCGGGGCGCGCGTTGGCACCGTCGTCCGACGTCCTTGACCGGAGGCCACTCGTGTTCGTGCTCGACACCTCGTCCCGTCCCCGGGCCCGACTAGGCTGGGACGCGATGAGCACCCCCCAGACGCCGCTCGAGGAGGCCTCGACCGAGGTCGACCTCGCCACCGAGACCACCGCGGAGCGCCAGGCCCGGTTCGAGCGCGAGGCCCTGCCCCTGCTCGACCAGCTGTACGCCGCGGCCATGCGCACGACGCGCAACCCGGCCGACGCGGAGGACCTCCTGCAGGAGACCTACGCCAAGGCGTACGCGGCCTTCCACCAGTACCGCCCCGGGACCAACCTCAAGGCGTGGATGTACCGCATCCTCACCAACACCTACATCAACAGCTACCGCAAGAAGCAGCGCGAGCCGCTGCAGTCCGACGCCTCCGACGTCGAGGACTACCAGCTGGCCCGGGCCGAGTCCCACACCTCCGCCGGGCTGAAGTCCGCCGAGGCCCAGGCGCTCGAGCACCTGCCCGACACCGAGGTGACCCGGGCCCTGCGCGAGCTGCCCGAGGACTTCCGGATGGCGGTGTACCTCGCCGACGTCGAGGGCTTCGCCTACAAGGAGATCGCCGAGATCATGGGCACCCCGATCGGCACCGTGATGTCGCGGCTGCACCGGGGCCGGCGCCAGCTGCGGGCGCATGCTCACCGGCTACGCGCGCGAGCGTGGCCTCGTCGGGGCGGAGGTCGAGTGATGGGCGCCGCCGAGCACCAGGGGCACAGCGACTGCTCCGAGGTCCTGACCCACATCTACGAGTACCTCGACGGCGAGATGAGCCCCGACGACGTCCGACGGGTCGCGACGCACCTCGCCGAGTGCCGGCCGTGCCTCGCGCGAGCACGACCTCGACGCCGCCGTCAAGGCCGTCGTCAAGCGGTCGTGCGCCGACCAGCCGGCCCCGGCCTCGGTCCGGATGCAGGTCGTCCAGCGGCTCACGACGGTGCGGGTCGAGCGCCCCGACTGACCCCCGCACCGACGACGAAGGGCCCGGAGTGCGTCAGCACTCCGGGCCCTTCTCGTGGGTCGCTCAGGCGTTGGGCTTGCGGCCGTGGTTGGCCTTGTTGCCCTTGCGCGAGCGACGCTTGCGGGCGCGCTTGCTCATGGGTACCTCTCGTCCGATGAGTGCCACCTGTGACGACACGGGGGGCACAAGGTGTCGTTGTGATTGTCGCACACCGTCAGGCGTGAAAGAATTCGCCTGACCCCGGCCGCCCCGGAGAGCCTGGGCCGGGGTCATTCACCCTCTGGAAGGACACATCATGCGCACGTTCCGTACTCTCGTCTCTGCTGCTCTCCTCGCTGCTCTCGCCACCGTGGGGGCCACGTCGGCTTCCGCCGGCCCGGTCGACCTCAAGTCCAACGTCACGATCCAGAACAGCTGGTCGTACGGGGGCTGACCCCACCGTCGATGACGTCAGCGAGGAAGGGGGCACGGGGGCTCTCCGGCACCATCTACATCAGCCTGGTGACCGTCGGAGCCCTCGTCGCCTTCCTCGCATCGGTCCGGGCCCTGGGACTCACCTGGGGCCCGGACCTGGGGGTCTTCCTCTTCCTCGCCGTCGCCCTCCCGCTCCTGCAGAACGTCGTCGAGGTCGGCGACCGGGTGCGGGTCGACATCTCGAGCATCCTCGCGCTCGCCGCCCAGGCGGTCGTCGGGCCCGTGGGGGCCGCCCTGGCCGGCGCCGTCACGGGCGCGCTCACCGGGCGCCGGCTGGCGCCGCGCATCCGGGTCTTCAACGCGGCCACCTTCTCCGTGTACCGCCTCCTCGGCGGGCTCGCGTTCCGGGCCGCGGGGGGCACCGCCGACACCGCGCGGCTCACCGACGTCTCCGCGGTGGTCGTCTTCCTCGCCGTGCCGATGCTCGTGGCCAGCGTCGTGCAGGTCGCCACCAACCTGGTCCTCGTCGCCGGCGTGGTCCGCGTCTCGCACGGGGTGCCGATGCGCCTCCAGATGGCCTCGATGCTGCGCGGCACCGGTCCGGCCTACCTCGGGTTCAGCGTCATCGCGATCCCGCTCGTCGTCCTGTGGAAGCCCGCCGCGCTCGGCCCGACCGCCGTCGTCATCGTCCTCGCGCCGCTGCTCGTCGCCCAGTGGGCCTACCGCCAGCACGCGGAGGAGCTCGAGGGGCAGCAGCGGGCCCTGGAGGTCCTCGTGGCCGCGGTCGAGGCCAAGGCGCCCCACCTCGCCGGGCACAGCGCCCGCGTCGCGCTGCTCAGCGGCTTCATGGCCGAGCACCTGGGCCTGAACCCTCGGCAGGTCACCGACACCCGGGTCGCGGGCATGCTCCACGACGTCGGGCAGACGAGCCTGCCCACCCGGACGGTCCGCAACCTCGACCTCACCCTCTCCGCCGAGGGCCTCGGCTACCCCGACAAGGGGGCTGCGATCCTCGACGACCTCAGCTTCCTCCACGGGTCGCTCGAGCCGATCCGCCGGCACCGCGAGGCCTTCGGTGACGTCTCCGAGGCCTCGGTGTCGGCACGCATCGTCGCCCTCGCCGACTCCTTCGACCTGCTGACCCGCGTCGGCGGGCCCGGCGTCCCGGAGTACGCCGCCGCCGACGCCCGTGACCTGCTCGCCGCCCGGATCGGCACCCACCCGGAGCTCGTGCGAGCGCTCGACCACGCGCTCGTGCGCGACGCCGAGGCCGGGCGGGCTCCGTGACGCCCCTGCTCCGCGTGCCGAGCCGGTTCCTCGCCGGCGGGGTCACCCTCCTCGGCCTGCTCGCGCTGCTGCGCGGCGTCGTCGTCGCGGCGCACGAGCTGCCCACGCTCCTGCGCACGCACGAGCAGACCCTCCTCGTCGTCATCGGCCTCATCGCGCTCGGCGAGGTCGCGCGCGTCCGGATGCCGAGCGGACGCGAGACGGCCCCCCTGGCCTCGGCCTCCGCCATGGCCGTGGTCTTCCTCGGCCCGGTCGCGGGGGAGCCGACGTTCGCGGTCGACTCCGGCGTCGTCGTCCTCGTCGTCGCCTCCGGGCTGGCCCTGGCCGCCGGCGTGCGTCGGGTCCGGCAGCGACCCGTCGGGGTGCCCGAGCTCGCCGCCCGGCTCGTCGGCGTCGCGGTGGCGGCGCTCATGGCCCGCGACTGGGGGAGGGTCACCCTCTGGGACGCCCACAACGACCCCGGCCGCTCGCAGGCGACGGTGGCCCTCGGCATGGCCATCGTCGCCGCCGTCGGCCTGCTCACCGAGCTGGTCTGCGTCTCGGCGGTCCGGGCCGAGCGGCAGCGCACGCCGTGGACGGCCGCGGTGCGTGACGAGGTGGGGGAGGCGGCCCCGCTCACCCTCGCCGTGGTGGCCACCGGGCCCATGGTCGCCCTCATGGCGCCGGTGCTCGGGCTCCTGGCCCTGCCCGTCGCCCTCTTCCCGCTGGCGATGGCGTACTCGG
This sequence comes from uncultured Actinomycetota bacterium, assembly GCA_963752445.1. Lineage (GTDB taxonomy): Bacteria > Actinomycetota > Actinomycetes > Actinomycetales > Dermatophilaceae > Phycicoccus. The sequence goes on from CAVVYI010000031.1 coordinate 99,407, forward strand.
CCGTGCGCCAGTACGCGCGGCACCGCGCGACGAACCGTCAGCTCATCGGCACGCTCTCGCACCTCACCGAGCACGGTGGGTACACGCCCGAGCACCACGCCGAGCGGGTCGCCCAGCTCTCCGTCCGGGTGGGCCGCGTCCTCGGCCTCGGTGAGCGCCAGCTGCGTGACCTCGAGTACGCGGCCCTGCTCCACGACCTCGGCCAGATCTCGCTGCTCGACCCGATCCCCGACGGGGCGACCGTGCTCGCCGCACCCGCCGACCAGCGCGACATCGCCGCCGAGGGCGCGCGGATCATCCGGCGGGCCGAGACCCTCGACGAGGTGGCCGCCTACGTCGAGGGCCAGACCACGCCCTACCGGCTGGTGCGCGAGCTCGGCGAGTCCGTCCCCATGGCGAGCCGCATCATCAAGTGCGCGAACGCCTTCGACGACCTCACGGCGGGCTCGCCCGACCCCGACCGGGTGACCGCGGCGATGGAGCGCATCCACCTCGGCCTCGGCTACGAGTACGACCCCGACGTCGTCGACGCCCTGACCCGCGTGGTCGCGGACGTCGCCGTGGGCCGGGTCGACGACCGGCCGCTCGTCCCGCGCTAGAGTCGCGGCAGCCCGGCCGCCGACCCCGAAGGACCCCGTGGACCGCCTGACGCCCGTCGTCTTCCACGACGCCTGGGGTTCCCACGTGGCGATCGCGAGCCTGCGCGGGCGACCCATCCCCGCCGCCGACCCCGAGTCCGAGCTGTGGATGGGCGCCCACGAGAGCGGCCCGTCCGGCACCGACCGCCCGGGGGCCCCCGACCTCGCCGCCGTCATCGCCGCGGACCCGTACACCGAGCTCGGCCCGGCGTGCGTCGAGCGCCACGGGGCCCGGCTGCCCTTCCTGCTCAAGGTGCTCGCACCGGGGCGCGCCATCTCCATCCAGGTGCACCCCAGCGCCGAGCAGGCCCGCGAGCTGCGCGCCCTCACCGGCGACTCGGTCTACGTCGACGACTCGGCCAAGCCCGAGCTGCTGCTGGCCATCGCCCCGTTCGAGGTGTTCGTCGGGATGCGCGACGCCGCCGAGCTGGCCGAGGTCGCCCGACGCCTCGACGTGCCCCGCTTCAGCCGCGCCCTGGCGGCCGGCGACGGCACGGCCGACCCCGCGCGCTCGGTGCTCCGCGCCGTGCTGGAGACCCCGGAGTCGGAGGTTCCGGGGCTGGCTCGCGAGGTGGTCGCCGCCTGCGTCCGGCTCGCCGAGGAGCCCGACGAGATCGGCGCCGCCGCGGCCGCCGTGGTCGAGGTGGCCGAGATGCACCCCGACGACATCGGCCTCGTCGTGCTCCTGCTCATGCACCACCGGCTGCTCCGGCCGGGGGAGTACATCAGCGTCGCGGCCGGGGTGCTGCACTCGTACGTCCGGGGCCTGGGCATCGAGGTGCTCGCGAACTCCGACAACGTCGTCCGGGCGGGGCTGACCTCCAAGCCGGTCAACGTGCCCGAGCTGCTGCGCATCGTCGACCCGACCGCCGACGGCATCGCCGGCCGCGCCGTCGACGGCGGCGAGGGCGTCGAGGTCTTCCCGAGCGCCTCCGACCGGTTCCTCCTGCACCGGGTCGTCCCCGGGCGCACGCTGCCCGGCGGGGTGGGGCCGCGGCTCGTCTTCTGCCTGCGGGGCGCGGTCGTGCTCCGCACCCCGCGCGCCACGCTCGAGCTCGGCGACACCGGGTCGGCCTTCCTCCCCGACGGCGAGGGCCCGGTCGTCCTCGAGGGCGTCGGCGATGTCTACGTCGTCACCGTGCCGGGTCTCTGAGCGGCGTCCTCACCCCCGGGCGGCCCCCGAGGTATCAGCGGCGGCTCCGGCGGCCTCCTCCCGCTGTCGTCCCAGCCGCCCCGAGGAGCCGTCGATGTCGATCGCCGAGGTCGTCCCCAGCACGCTGCCCGCCGACCCGGCGCCCGCCCCGGGCCACCTCCGCGGGACGGGCGCGGCGCCGGCCCTCCTCCCCACACCGCGCCTCGAGCTGAGCGTCGGGACGGCGGTCACCCGGTTCCTCGGGCTCGCCTCCGCGCTGCCGGGCACGGGCATCCACTACGCCGTGAAGGCCAACCCGCACCCCGTGCTCCTGCGGGCGCTGGCCCAGTCGGGGTGCCGCTTCGACGTCGCCAGCCCGGACGAGGCACGGGCGGCGCTGGCCGCCGGAGCCCGTCCGGAGCACCTCGTGCACTCCAACCCGGTCGCCCGGCGTGACCGCCTCGCGCAGGTGCACGCCCTCGGCGTCCGGCTGTTCGTCGTCGACTCCCCGGGGGAGGTCGCCAAGCTGGCCGACGTCGCGGCGGGAGCGTCGGTGCTCGTGCGCGTCGTGACCTCCGGCGACGGGTCGGACTGGCCGTTGTCGCGCAAGTACGGGTGCCCGGTCGACGACGCGGTCGGGCTCCTCGTCGACGCCGCCCGCGCCGGGCTGGCGCCGGCCGGGGTGTCCTTCCACGTGGGGTCCCAGCAGCGCGACCCGTTCGCCTGGGACGCCCCGATCCGGTCCGCGGCGAGGGTCTTCGCCGCCCTCCGCGAGCAGGGGCTGGCACCGTGGCTGCTCGACCTCGGCGGCGGCTTCCCCGCGGACCTCGACGAGCCGGTCCCCCCGGTGGCGACCTACGGGGCCGTCATCCGCTCCAGCCTGCGCTCGGCCTTCGGGGCCGACGTGCCGCAGACCCTCGCCGAGCCGGGCCGGGGGGTCGTCGGGGACGCCGGGGTCGTCGTGGCCCGCGTCCTCGGGGTCGTCGACCGCGGTGGGACGCGCTGGGTCTTCCTCGACGCCGGCGTGTTCAGCGGCCTCGTCGAGACGCTCGACGAGGCCATCCGCTACGGCGTGGGAACACCCGGCGTGGGTGGGCCCACGGGGCCCTGCGTGCTGGCCGGCCCGACCTGCGACAGCGCCGACGTGCTCTACGAACGGGTACCGGTCGAGCTGCCGCTGGCCCTCGCCGAGGGTGACGAGGTCCGGCTGCGGGCCGCCGGTGCGTACTCGACGTGCTACTCCACGGTGGGGTTCAACGGCTTCGAGCCGATGCCCACGGTCCTCGTGCCCTGACGGTCGGGGAGGCCGGCGTCCCCACGCCCCCCTCACGACGGGAAGACCCCGGGGTCGCACCGGAAGGCTTCCGGTGCGACCCCGGGGTCTCGCCGACGAGGCGGGAACGCCGCGTCGGGTGGGGCTCAGCCCTGCTTGGTCTCGGCGAAGATCGTCGCGATCTCGTCGATCTTGGCGAGCAGCTCGTCGGCCTTCGCGGCGTCGAACTCGCCCTTCGTGCCCGCGGCACCGGCCAGCTTGGTGGCCTCGTTGAACAGGGTGTGCAGGTTCGGGTACTTCTCGAAGTGCGGCGGCTTGAAGTAGTCGGTCCACAGCACCCACAGGTGGTGCTTGACGAGCTCGGAGCGCTGCTCCTTGATGATCATCGCGCGGACCCGGAAGTCGGGGTCGTCGTTGTCCGCGACCTTGGCGATGATCGCCTTGACCGACTCGGCCTCGATGCGGGCCTGGGCGGGGTCGTAGACGCCGCACGGGAGGTCGCAGTGGGCCGAGACGTCGGTGATGCGGAACAGGGACAGCATGTGTCACTCCTCGTGGTGTGTGGGGACGGTGCGGTCCTTCTCAACCTACCCCAGCCTGCGCCACACCAACCCTGCCACCACCGCGAGGACGTCGGTGGCGGCGAGGGAGCCGACGTCGAAGGAGGTGACGCCTTCCGCGGCGTTGTCGGCGTCGACCCACCAGCGGTCCGGGTCGTGCGGGTCCGGCCCGGTCACCCGCTTCACCGACAGCGGCCGCGGACGGCCCTCGGCGTCCGGCGGGAGGCGCACGACGTGGGCCCGGCCCGGCCGTGGCCGCGCGCCCCGCACGACGAGGAGGACGTCACCGTCACGGTAGGTCGGGAGCATGGAGCGGCCGCGGACCCGGACGAGGGCGAGGGCGCGGCGGGTCACCCCCCGATCCTGTCACCGCGACGGGGGTCACACGCCGACCCCTCGGCACGAGGAGTCGGCTGTGCCATGATGTGGGTCTCCCGGCGGCCACCCCCGCCGTGCGCAGCCCGAGACGCACCCTTCCCTCGGACCTCACCACCTCGTCACGCCGCCCCCGGCCGGCGTGCCCGTGTCGTCCCCCGAGGAGCCATCGTGTCCGCGTCCCCCGTCCTGCCCTCCTTCGACCCGGAGAGCCCGGTCTTCCGTGCTCACGAGGGCGGGAAGCTCGGGGTACACGCCACCCAGCCGCTGCGTGGTCGCGAGGACCTCTCCCTGCTCTACACACCGGGGGTCGCCGAGGTCTCGCTGGCCATCGCCGCCGACCCGGCCCTGTCCACCCGGTACACGGCCCGCGGCAACACGGTCGCCGTCGTGAGCGACGGGACGGCCGTGCTGGGGCTCGGCGACATCGGCCCGCTCGCGGCGATGCCGGTGATGGAGGGCAAGGCGGTGCTCTTCAAGCACTTCGCGGGCATCGACGCCGTCCCCGTCGTCATGGAGACCGGCACGGTCGAGGAGCTCGTCGAGGCGATCGTGCGCATCGCGCCCGAGCTACGGCGGGATCAACCTCGAGGACATCTCCGCGCCCCGGTGCTTCGCCATCGAGGAGCAGCTCGTCGAGCGGCTCGACATCCCCGTCTTCCACGACGACCAGCACGGCACGGCCATCGTCGTGCTGGCCGGCCTGCACAACGCCGTGCGGGTGCTCGGGCGTCGCCTCGAGGACCTGCGCGTCGTCGTCGCCGGGGCCGGCGCGGCCGGCGTGGCCGTCACCGGGCTGCTCCAGCGGGCCGGGGTGCGCGACGTCGTGGTCTGCGACTCCCGGGGCATCGTCCACGGGTCGCGGACCGACCTCGCGGGCCACAAGCAGCGGCTCGCGGTGGCGACCAACCCGCGCGGGCTCACCGGCTCGCTGGGTACGGCGCTGGCCGGGGCCGACTGCTACGTCGGGGTGTCCGGCGGCACCGTGCCCGAGGAGCAGGTGGCGGCGATGGCGCCCGGGTCGATCGTCTTCGCCCTCGCCAACCCCACACCCGAGGTGCACCCCGACGTGGCCCACCGGCATGCCGCCGTCGTGGCCACCGGCCGCTCCGACTTCCCGAACCAGATCAACAACGTGCTCGCCTTCCCCGGCATCTTCCGCGGGGCCCTGGACGCCGGCGCGACCCGGATCACCGAGGGCATGAAGCTCGCCGCGGCGCGGGCCATCGCCGACCTCGTCGACGAGCCGGCCGCCGACCGCATCGTGCCGTCGGTCTTCCAGGAGGGCGTCGCGGAGGCGGTGGCCGAGGCGGTGCGGAGCCTCGCGCCGGCCGCGTCCGTCCGGGCCGCGGTCCCGCGGTGACCTAGGCTGGCGGTCGCCATGACCGCCAGCCCCGCCGCCCCGGACGCGCCGCCCCGCGTCCGCCTGCTCACCGTGTGCACGGGGAACGTCTGCCGGTCGCCCTACGCCGCAGCCCTGTTGGCCGACGGACTCGGCTGGGCGCGTCCGGGTGCGTTCGAGGTCACCAGTGGTGGCACCCACGCCCTCGTCGGTCGGCCCATCGACGCGTGGCTCGCGGCGGCTCCTGGAGGCCAAGGGCGTCTCCCTCCCGGAGGCGCCGGCCCGGATGCTCTCCGAGCGCGTCCTCACCGAGCAGGCCCTGGTCCTCGTGATGTCCGAGGAGCACCGCCAGCTCGTCCTCGAGGAGGCGCCGGCGGTCCACCGGCGCACCGTGGGGATGGTCGACCTCGCGGCCGCGCTCACCGAGGTCGGCACGCGCTTCGCGTGGCCCGAGCTGCTCGCCGACGTCGGGGCCAAGGAGGTCCACGGCCGGTGGCGCGCCCTGCCCGAGCTGCTGGGCGCGGTGTCGGCGATGCCGCGCGGGGTCACCGAGGTCGAGGACCCCTACGGGCGCCGGTCCGACGCGTTCGAGCGGATGGCCCGCCAGATCGACGCCGCGGCGCGCACCATCGTGCGGTGGGAGGCTCAGTTCCCGCGCTGAGCGAGGGCCTCGGCCCGGGCCCGACAGGCCGCCCACGTGGGGAGCCGCCCGGCGGCGCGGGCCTCCTCGAGGCTCGGGGCGGAGGCGTCCTTCGGCGACAACAGCGGGGTGGGGCCGAGGGGCCACTCGATGGCCAGCTCGGGGTCGAGCGGGTGCACGCCGTGCTCGGCCTCCGGGTCGTAGGCCGAGGTGCACAGGTACATCGCCGTCGTCTCGTCCTCGAGGGCGCAGAACCCGTGCCCGAGGCCCTCGGCGAGGTAGACCGCGCGGCGCGAGTCGGTGTCGAGCAGCACCGACTCCCACCGCCCGAAGGTCGGCGACCCGGTCCGGAGGTCGACGACGACGTCGAGCAGGGAGCCGCGCAGGGCCGTGACGTACTTCGCCTGTCCCGGAGGCACGTCGGCGAGGTGGATGCCGCGCACCGTCCCGCGGGACGACACCGAGACGTTGGTCTGCACCACGTCCGGGCGGTGCCCGAGGTGGGCGGCGAGCAGGTCGCCGCGGAAGGACTCGAGGAAGACGCCGCGGTCGTCACGGTGCTGCCGGGGGGTGACGACGAAGGCACCCTCGATGCCGAGCGGGACGACGTCCATCAGTGGCCGCCGAGGCCGCGGGCCAGGCACGCGTGGAGGTAGTCGCCGTAGCCCGACTTCAGGAGGGCGTCGCCGAGGGCGCGGAAGGCGTCGTCGTCGATCCAGCCCGCCCGCCAGGCGATCTCCTCGACGCAGCCGACCTTCTGGCCCTGCCGCGCCTCGACGACGTGGACGAACTGGCTGGCGTCCATGAGGCCCTCGAAGGTGCCGGTGTCGAGCCAGGCCGTCCCGCGCGGGAGCACCGTCACGTGCAGCGCGCCGCGCTGCCGGTACTCCTCGTTGACGGCGGTGATCTCGAGCTCGCCGCGTTCGCTGGGCGAGAGCCCGCGGGCGATCTCGACGACGTCGTTGTCGTAGAAGTAGAGCCCCGGCACCGCGAAGTCGCTGCGGGGGTGGCGGGGCTTCTCCTCGATCGAGAGCACCGCGCCGTCGTCGGCGAACTCGACGACGCCGTACGCGGTCGGGTTGCTCACGTGGTAGGCGAAGATGTGCCCGCCCTCGACCGCGGCCAGCCGCCGCAGCGCCGTGCCGAGCCCCGTGCCGTGGAAGATGTTGTCGCCGAGGACGAGGGCCACGGGGTCGTCGCCGATGAAGTCGGCCCCGATGACGAAGGCCTGGGCCAGGCCCTCGGGTCGTGGCTGCACGGCGTACGAGAGCTCGATGCCCCACTGCGAGCCGTCGCCGAGGAGCCGCCGGAACTGGTCGACGTCCTCGGGGGTGGTGATGACGAGCACCTCGCGGATGCCGGCCATCATGAGCGTCGAGAGCGGGTAGTAGACCATCGGCTTGTCGTAGATGGGCATGAGCTGCTTGGAGATGCCCATGGTGATGGGGTGCAGCCGGGTCCCGGACCCACCGGCGAGGACGATGCCCTTCATGGGGACCGAGCGTAACGTCCGGCCGTTCCCCCGCCGGCAAGTAGCCTTGCGGCATGAGGATTCTCGTCACCGGAGGGGCCGGCTTCATCGGCAGCAACTTCGTGCACCGGACGCTCGCGACGCGGCCGGACGCCGAGGTCACCGTCCTCGACGCGCTGACCTACGCCGGGTCGCGCGACAACCTGACCGAGGTCCTCGACCGGGTGCGCTTCGTCGAGGGTGACGTGGCCGACGCCGCGGTCGTCGAGCCGCTCGTCGCCGGGTCCGACGCCGTCGTCCACTTCGCGGCCGAGTCGCACAACGACAACTCGCTGGCCGACCCGAGCCCGTTCGTCCGCACCAACCTCGTCGGCACGTTCACCCTCCTCGAGGCGGCGCGGCGGCACGACGTGCGCTACCACCACGTCTCGACCGACGAGGTCTACGGCGACCTCGAGCTCGACGACCCGCGGCGCTTCACCGAGGACACCCCGTACGCCCCGAGCTCGCCCTACTCGGCGACCAAGGCCGGGTCGGACCACCTCGTGCGGGCGTGGGTGCGCTCGTTCGGGCTGCGCGCGACGCTGTCGAACTGCTCGAACAACTACGGGCCGCGCCAGCACGTCGAGAAGTTCATCCCGCGCCAGGTCACCAACGTCATCGACGGCGTGCGGCCGAAGCTCTACGGCGACGGCCTCAACGTCCGCGACTGGATCCACGTCGACGACCACAACGACGCCGTGTGGACCGTCCTCGAGCGCGGACGGGTCGGTGAGACCTACCTCATCGGGGCCGACGGCGAGGTGGACAACGCCGACGTCATCCGGCTCGTCCTCGAGCTCATGGGGCAGGACCCGGAGGCGTACGACCACGTCACCGACCGGGCCGGCCACGACCGCCGCTACGCCATCGATGCCGGGAAGCTGCGCCGCGAGCTCGGCTGGGCGCCGCGGTACGCGAGCTTCCGCGAGGGGCTGGCCGCGACGATCGACTGGTACCGCGCGAACGAGGCGTGGTGGCGCCCGGTCAAGGAGGCCACCGAGGCCAAGTACGCCCGCACCCAGCAGGTGCTGGCCCGCTGATGGCGCGCTGGCTCGTCGTCGGCGCGGCCGGCATGCTCGGCACCGACCTCGTCGAGGTCCTCCGCCGGAGGGGGCACGACGTCGTCGGCGCCGACCTGCCCGAGGTCGACATCCTCGACCCGGGCTCGTGCGCCGGTGCGGTCGCCGGGTTCGACGTCGTCGTCAACTGCGCCGCCTACACGGCCGTCGACGCCGCCGAGACCGACGAGGCCCGGGCCTTCGCCGTCAACGCGGTCGGGGCGGCCAACCTCGCCCGGGCCGTGGCCGCGGGCAAGGGCTCGCTCGTCCAGCTCTCCACCGACTACGTCGTCGCGGGCGACGGCTCGGTGCCCTGGCCGGCGGACTCCCCGGTGGCGCCGGCCTCGGCGTACGGGCGCACCAAGGCCGCGGGGGAGTGGGCCGTGCGCGCCGAGTGCCCCCGCACCTGGGTGGTCCGCACGGCCTGGCTCTACGGCGCGCACGGGCGCAACATCCCGGCGACGGTGGCCCGGCTCGCCGCCGAGCACGAGACCTTCGGCTTCGTCGCCGACCAGGTGGGGCAGCCGACGTGGACGGTCGACCTCGCCGACGGCATCGCCCGCATCGTCGAAGCCGGTGCGCCGCAAGGCATCTGGCACGCGACGAACGCCGGCGAGACGTCGTGGCACGGCCTGGCGCAGGCCGTGCTCGAGGAGCTCGGCGAGGACCCGGCCCGGGTCCGGCCGATCGCGACGAGCGACTACCCGCTCCCCGCACCGCGCCCGGCCTACAGCGTGCTGGCGCACGACATGTGGGCCGCGGCCGGCCTCGAGCCGTTGCCGGGCTGGCGCGACGCACTCCACCGGGCCGCGCCCGTCCTCTTCCCCGGGGTCGCTCGGTAGGGTCGGGAGCATGCTCGCCGCCTACGCCGCCGCCCAGTCCGCCGACGACCCGCTGAGCGGACTCGAGGTGGGCGAGCGGCCCGAGCCCGACGTCCCCGACGGCTGGACGACGGTGCAGCTGCGCACCGCGGCCCTCAACCACCACGACGTGTGGTCCCTGCGGGGGGTGGGCCTGCCGGCCGACCGGCTGCCCATGGTGCTCGGCTGCGACGGGGCCGGCGTCACCGAGGACGGTGACGAGGTGATCGTCCACGCCGTCGTCGCCTCCCCGGGGTGGACCGGCGACGAGACCCTCGACCCCCGCCGCAGCCTCCTCTCCGAGGTGCACGACGGCACCCTCGCCGAGCGGGTCGCCGTGCCCCGCGCCAACCTCGTGCCGAAGCCCGAAGGCCTGTCCTGGGAGCACGCCGCCTGCCTGCCGACGGCGTGGCTCACCGCCTACCGGATGCTCTTCACGAACGCCGGGGTCCGCCCCGGCGACACCGTCCTCGTGCAGGGGGCCGCGGGCGGGGTGGCCACCGCACTGGTGCAGCTCGGGTCGGCGGCCGGCATCCGGATGTGGGTGACCAGCCGGGACGCGGCCAAGGGCGAGCAGGCCGTGGGCCTCGGCGCCGACCGCGCCTTCGCCTCCGGCGACCGGCTCCCCGAGCGGGTCGACGCCGTCATGGAGACCGTGGGGGCGGCCACGTGGTCGCACAGCATCAACAGCCTCCGCCCCGGCGGCACGGTCGTCATCTCCGGCGCCACGTCGGGCGACGCCCCGGCGAAGGCCGAGCTCACCAAGATCTTCTTCAAGCAGCTGCGCGTCGTCGGCTCGACCATGGGGTCCCGCACCGAGCTCGAGAGCCTCGCCCGGTTCGTCGTCGGAGCGGGCATCGAGCCCCTCGTCGACTCGACGATGCCGCTGGCCGAGGCCCGCGACGGCTTCGCCCGGATGGTCGACGGCCGGGTCGCCGGGAAGGTCGTCTTCACCGTCTGAGCGGTCCGTCCGACCCGGCGCGCGCGGGACGGGACGCCGTCCGGGGCTACCCGGCGGTAACATGAGGGTGACCCATCCGGCCACCCGAGGAGCGCTCGTGAGCGCCACGACCACCGAGCAGACGGTGACCCTGCACGGCCACAGCTTCTCCTACACCGACAGCGGCAGCGGCCCGGCCCTGCTCTTCATCCACGGGATCCTCGGCTCGCAGCGCCAGTGGGCGCACCTCGTCGACCTCCTCGACGACGACCACCGGCTGCTCGTGCCGGACCTGTTCGGCCACGGCCGGTCCGACAAGCCGATGGGCGACTACTCGCTCGGGGCCCACGCCGCCACCCTGCGCGACCTCCTCGACCGGCTCGGGGTGCAGCGGGTGACCCTCGTCGGGCACTCCCTCGGCGGCGGCATCGCCATGGTCTTCGCCTACCTCTTCCCCGAGCGGGTCGAGCGGCTCGTCCTCGTCTCCAGCGGCGGCCTCGGCCGGGAGGTCAGCCCGCTGCTGCGCTCGGCGACCCTCCCCGGCGCCGAGTGGGTGCTCCCGGTCATCGCCTCCGGCTGGGTGCGGCGCCGGCTCTCGTCCACCGGCCGGGCCCTCGGCGCGCTCGGCCTGCGTCCGGGCCCCGACCTCGCGGAGGTCTGGAGCGGGTTCGCCTCCCTCGGCGACGCCGACACCCGCCGGGCCTTCCTCGCCACGACGCGGGCGGTCATCGACCCCGGCGGCCAGAGCGTCACCGCGCACGACCACCTCCCGGACGCCGCCCACGTGCCCACCCTCGTCGTCTGGGGGACCAAGGACCGGATGATCCCCGCGTGGCACGCCACGACCGCCGTCACGGCGATCGAGGGCTGCCGGGTCGAGCTCTTCCACGGCGCGGGGCACTTCCCCCACCTCGACGACCCGGAGCGCTTCGCCGCGGTCGTGCGCGAGTTCGTCGGGTCGACGCCGGCGACCGCCGCCTGAGGGCGGGCCCGGCGGCCGTCAGCCGCCGGCCCGGCCCAGCGCCTCGGCCACCGCCGCGACGCCGGCCGACGAGGTGCCGCAGCACCCGCCGACGACCCGGGCGCCGCGCTCGACCCACCCGCGGACCGTCTCCGCCGTGAACACCGGCGTGCCGGCGTCGGCCCAGGTCTTGCCCTCCGGGTCGTAGCGCGACCCGCTGTTGGGGTAGACGACGAAGGGCACGGCCGCCGCCGCGCCGTCGAGGAGCTCGTCGACCAGCGCGGGCGGCGTGCAGTTGACGCCCACCGCGACGCACGACCCGCTGGGGAGCGCCGCGGCCTCGGCGAAGGGCGCGCCCCCGGTGAGCCGGCCGCCCGTGGTCGCCGAGAAGGAGAGCCAGTACGGCATCGCGGGGTCCAGCTCGGCGACGAGCTCGGCGACCACCTCGCCCTCGCGCAGCTCCGGCAGGGTCTCGCAGGCGAGCAGGTCGGGGCCGGCGGCCACGAGCCGCTCGAGGCGCCGGGCGTGGAACTCGCGCAGCGTCCGCCGGCTGACGTCGGGGTAGCCGGTGTACTCCGAGCCGTCCGCGAGGTGCGCGCCGTAGGGCCCGACCGACGCGGCCACGAGGGCCCGGTCGCCGGCGGCCTCCCGGGCCAGGCGGACCGCGGCGTGGAGGTCCTCGTCGCACTCGGCCTCGGTGCGCCCCACCGCCCCGTAGCCGGCGTAGGACATCTGGTACGACGCCGCGATGAGCACCTGCGCCCCGGCCTCGACGAAGGTGCGCTGGGCGGCCACCACCTCACCGGGCGCGTCACGGACCAGGCGGGCGGACCACAACGACGTCGAGAGGTCGTGCCCGCGCTCCTCCAGGGCCGTCGACAGGCCGCCGTCGAGGACGACGGGGCCGGCGGCGAGCAGCGCCCGCACGGCACTCAGCCGATCTGGAGCCACTCGGTCCAGCCGTTGTGCAGCACCAGCCAGGCGATGAGGCCGTACCCGGCCTGCCCCGGGTGGTGCTCGACCGACGACGCCGCGAGGTCGGTGCGCCACTGGTCGTGGCCCAGCAGCGGGGCGTAGCAGTCGACGAACGGCACCCCGCGCCGGGTGCAGACGTCGGCCTGGGCCTCGACGAGCACCTCGAGGCGGCCGTTGAGCTCGTCGTCGTCGGTGGGGGGCGGGCTGACGACGAAGGTGCCGACGCCCTGGCTCGCGGCGTCGTCGAGGAGGTTCGCGAGGTTGAGGCGGTGCCGGGCGAGGGACACGCCCGGAGGCGATGTCGTTGGTGCCGACCGAGATGACCAGCCGGCGCTCGGTGCGCCCGACCCAGCGCCTGGGCACCTCGGTGACCCAGCGCTCGAGCAGGTCGGCGGAGGTGTCGCCGCGCACACCGAGGTTGTAGGCGGTGACGGTGAGGTCGGGGTGCTGGGTGCGCCCGACGACGCGGGTGACCCAGCCCTGTCCCTTGGGGTCGCCGACGCCGGCCACGAGCGAGGCGCCGAGGAAGACCAGCGCCGCGTCGCGCGGGCCCTCGGGCACGACCGTGCCGTCCGCGCTCGGGCGGAACTCGATCGGGGCGCCGGTGTCGTCCCCGGTCTGCTGGTCGGGCATGGCCTCGCTCACTCGTCCTCGTCGTCCAGTCGGGCCAGCCAGGTGGCCAGCCGCTCCACGGGTACCTCGAACTCCGGGAACAGGTCGACGAAGGTCCTCAGCTGCTCGGCGAGCCAGTCGAGGGTGACCTCCTCGTCCCCCCGCCGCGCCTGGAGCTCCTCGATCCCGCGGTCGGTGAAGTACACGCCGGTGAGCCTACCGGCGGGCCCGCCTCACCGGTCGAAGGCGCGGGCGACGAGGTCGGCCTGCTCGGCCTGGTGCTGCTTGGTCGACCCGGCGGCGGGGGAGGCCGAGCGCGGCCGCGACACGACCCGGATGTGCCGCTCCTCGCCGTGCGCGGCGAGCGCCTCGGGCAGGTTGAGTGCGAGGAAGGGCCACGCGCCCATGTTCTCGGGCTCGTCCTGGACGACGACGACCTCGGCCTCGGGGTAGCCGGCGAGGGCCTCGGCCAGCTCGGCCCCCGGCACCGGGTAGTACTGCTCGAGCCGGAGGACGGCGGTGGAGGTGTCGCCCCGCTTCTCGCGCTCGGCCTCGAGGTCGTAGACCGCCTTGCCCGCGGCGAGCAGCACCCGGGTGACCGTGCCCTCGGTCGCGCCGGGGCGGTCGGGCAGCACCGGTCGGAAGGTGCCGGTGGTGAACTCCTCCGCCGGGCTCGCGGCCGCCTTGAGGCGCAGCATCGACTTCGGGGTGAAGACGATGAGCGGCTTGCGCGGCCGCGCGTACGCCTGGCGGCGCAGCAGGTGGAAGTACGACGCGGGGGTCGACGGGTAGGAGACGGTCATGTTGCCCTCGGCGCACATCGTGAGGAAGCGCTCGATCCGGCCGGAGGAGTGGTCGGGCCCCTGGCCCTCGTAGCCGTGCGGGAGGAGGAGCACGACCGAGGAGCGCTGGCCCCACTTCTGCTCGCCGGCGCTGATGAACTCGTCGATGATCGTCTGGGCGCCGTTGAAGAAGTCGCCGAACTGGGCCTCCCAGAGCACCAGGGCGTCGGGCCGCTCGACCGAGTAGCCGTACTCGAAGCCCATCGCCGCGAACTCCGAGAGCAGGGAGTCGTAGACCCAGAACTTGGCCTGGCCCTGCCCGAGGTAGAGCAGCGGGGTCCACTCGGAGGCGTTCTCCTTGTCGATGAGCACGGCGTGCCGCTGGACGAAGGTGCCCCGCCGGCTGTCCTGCCCGGCGAGCCGCACCGGGGTGCCCTCGATGAGGAGCGAGCCGAAGGCGAGGAGCTCGGCGGTGCCCCAGTCGACCCCACCGTCGCGCGTGCTGGCGGCCCGCTTGTCGAGCATCTGGCGCAGCTTCGGGTGCACCGTGAAGCCCTCCGGCGGGCTGGAGAAGGTGTCGCCGATGTGGTGGAGCATCTCGGTGCTGATCGCCGTGTCGGACGCCGAGTGCGTCGTCTTGTCGGCGAAGGGGGCCTGGGCGGCCGGCGGTTCGAGGCCGGTCCCGGAGTCGGAGCGGCGTCCGGCCTCGGCGTCCTTCTCGGCCGACTTCAGCGCCTCCTTGGTCTCGACGAAGACCCGCTCGAGCTGCTGCTGGTAGTCGCGCAGGGCGGCCTCGGCGTCGTCGACGGTGATGTCGCCACGGCCGATGAGGGCCTCGGTGTAGAGCTTGCGGACGCTGCGCTTGGCCTCGATGAGGTTGTACATCAGCGGCTGGGTCATCGACGGGTCGTCGCCCTCGTTGTGGCCGCGGCGCCGGTAGCAGACCATGTCGATGACGACGTCCTTGTGGAACTCCTTGCGGAACTCGTAGGCGAGCTCGGCGACCCGGACACAGGCCTCGGGGTCGTCGCCGTTGACGTGGAAGATCGGCGCCTGGATCATCCGCGCGACGTCGGTGGAGTAGGTGGAGGAGCGCGAGCTGCTCGGGGAGGTCGTGAACCCGACCTGGTTGTTGATGACGACGTGCACCGTGCCGCCGGTGCGGTAGCCCCGCAGCTGGCTGAGGTTGAGGGTCTCGGCGACGACGCCCTGGCCGGCGAAGGCGGCGTCGCCGTGCATGAGCACGGGGAGGACGGTGAAGTCCTCGCCGGCGAGGTTGAGCCGGTCCTGCTTGGCCCGCACGATGCCCTCGAGGACGGGGTTGACCGCCTCGAGGTGGCTCGGGTTCGCGGCGAGGTAGACCTTCGTCGTCGCGCCGGTCTCGGCGGTGAACTCGCCCTCGGTGCCGAGGTGGTACTTGACGTCGCCGGAGCCCTGGACGGACTTGGGGTCCTGCTTGCCCTCGAACTCGCGGAAGATCTGGCCGTAGGACTTGCCGGCGATGTTGGCCAGCACGTTGAGCCGGCCGCGGTGGGGCATGCCGATGCAGACCTCGTCGAGGTCGTCCTCGGCGGCACGGGACAGGATGCGGTCCATGAGGGCGATGACCGACTCGCCGCCCTCGAGGGAGAAGCGCTTCTGGCCGACGAACTTGGTCTGCAGGAAGGTCTCGAAGGCCTCCGCCGCGTTGAGCCGGCGCAGGATGCGCAGCTGCTCCTCGCGGGTGGTCTTGGCGTAGCCGACCTCGACCTTGTCCTGGATCCAGCGGCGCTGCTCGGGGTCCTGGATGTGCATGTACTCGACGCCGACGGTGCGGCAGTACGAGTCGCGCAGGATGCCGAGGATCTTGCGCAGCTTGAGGAACGGATGGCCGCCGAAGCCACCGGTGGCGAAGTCGCGGTCGAGGTCCCAGAGGGTGAGGCCGTGGTTGGTGATGTCGAGGTCGAAGTGCCGGCGCTGCTTGTACTCCAGCGGGTCGGTGTCGGCCATGAGGTGGCCGCGCACCCGGTAGGCGTGGATGAGCTCCTGGACGCGGGCGACCTTGTTGATGTCGTCGTCGTGCGTGGCCGAGACGTCGCGCACCCAGCGGATCGGCTCGTAGGGGATGCGCAGGCTCTCGAAGAGCTCGTCGTAGAAGCCCTGGTCGCCGAGGAGCAGCCCGTGGACGACCCGCAGGAAGTCGCCGGACTGGGCGCCCTGGATGATCCGGTGGTCGTACGTGCTCGTCAGGGTGAGGATCTTGCTCACCGCGTTGCGGTTGAGGGTCTCGGCGCTCGCCCCCTGCCACTCGGCGGGGTAGTCCATCGCGCCGACGCCGATGATGGCGCCCTGGCCCTGCATGAGCCGGGGCACCGAGTGCACCGTGCCGATGGTGCCGGGGTTGGTGAGCGAGAGGGAGGTGCCCTGGAAGTCCTCCACCGTGAGCTTGCCGCCACGGGCCTTCTTGACGACGTCCTCGTAGGCGGTCCAGAAGTGGGCGAAGTCCATCGTCTCCGCCGCCTTGATCGACGGGACGACGAGCTGGCGGGTGCCGTCGGGCTTGGCGAGGTCGATGGCCAGGCCGAGGTTGACGTGGGCCGGGCTCACGAGGACCGGCTTGCCCTTCTCGTCGTGCCCGAACCCGTTGTTCATCTCGGGCATGACGCCGAGGGCCTTGACGAGGGCGTAGCCGATGATGTGGGTGAAGCTCACCTTGCCGCCGCGGCTGCGGGCGAGGTGGTTGTTGATGACGATCCGGTTGTCGACGAGCAGCTTGGCCGGCACGGCCCGCACCGAGGTCGCCGTGGGGACCTCGAGCGAGGACTCCATGTTCGTCACGACCCGGGCGCTCGCGCCGCGGATCGGCTGCAGGCGCGCCTCCTCGAGGGGGCCGGTCTGCTTCGGTGCCTGGGGCTCACGGGTGAGCGGCGTGGCGGGCTTGGCGTCGCCCGCGGCGGGGTCGGCCTTCGCCGCCGCGTCGTCCTTGCCGGAGGCGTCGGTCGTGGCGCCGTCGCTCTTCGGGCTCTCGCTCTTGGCGGTGTCGCTCTTGGGGCTGTCGCTCTTGGCGGTGTCGCTCTTGGGGCTGTCGCTCTTGGGGCTGTCGCTCTTGGCGGAGACGCTCTTGGCGGTGTCGCTTTTCGGGGCCTGGTCCTTCGCGGTCTCGGCGTCCGGCGCCGGCTTCGCGGCCTTCTTCGCCTCGGCGTCCGGCGCCGGCTTCGCGTCGTCGGCCGTCTTCTCGCGGTGGGCGGTCGGCCCGGACCCGTTCGTGCCGCCGTTGCCCCCGGACGGCGCGTGCGCGCCCTCGCCCGGGACGTAGTCCTGGAAGAAGCTCCACCACGCCTTGTCGACGCTGTTCTTGTCCCGCCGGTACTGCTCGAACAGCTCGTCCACCAGCCATTCGTTGGCTCCGAAGGCGGTCAGGGGGTCGCTGGACGGGGACTGCTCGGCCACGGGGTATGCGCCTCTTTCATCGGCTGGTCTCGGTGGCGGTCGTGGGACTGCCCTCCAGCCTATTACCCCGCCGACTCGGCCGGGTCGCCGCACGCCGAGTGGTGCCGAACGCGCGGCGACCGGTGGGGGGTGCCCACCGGTCGCCGCGCTCGCCGTCCGCCCGCCTCAGGCGACGTCCTGGCGGGTCGTGAGGAAGGCGCCGACCACCGCGAGGACCACCGCGTACGCGACGAGGACGATGGCGGCCTGCCACCAGTGGTCGAAGTACTGGGCCGCTGCCGCGGGGTCGACGCTCTGACCCTCGACCGGGTTGCTCGTGACGAGCATGTTCGTCGTGAGGTTGCCGGGGATCCACTTCAGGGCCGAGTACCACTCCTTGATCTGGAAGACGATGTTGAGGGCGATCTGCACGACGAGGGTGGCCCCGACGGCGATGAGCGTCGCCGCGACCTGGTTGTGGATGAGCATCCCGACGCCGAAGCCGAAGAGGGTCCACACGGTGAAGGCGATGATCCCGGTGCCGAGCGAGGCCCAGACCTGCGGCTCGCCGAGCATGGTGCTCTGGCCCTTGACGAGGGTGATGATCGGCACCGCACCGGCGAGGCTGGCCGCCGCGTGCACGACGGCGTAGACCGCCCCGATGACGGCGACGGCCACCATCTTGGAGAAGAGGACCACCCAGCGGTTGGGGCTGCTGAGGAAGGTCGCGGTGATGGTCTTGTGCCGGTACTCGCTCGTGATGAGGATGACGCCGAGCGCGAGCGGGAACAGCAGCGTGAGGAACTGCACGATGCCGGCGTTGTAGATGATCTGGGCCGTGCCCACGCTCATCTTCGAGAAGGGGTTGCCCTGGCCGCCGTTGTCACCGCCGGCCTGGTCGCTGCCGAGCAGGGCGGCGAAGCCCATGGCGACGAGGGCGGCGAGCACGGCCATGCCGAGGCCCAGGCCCCACCAGAGCCGGGTGGAGAACACCTTGCGGATCTCGGAGCGGATGGCGCCGATCATCGCGGGCCTCCTTCCTCGCCGGTCACGGCGTCGGGGGCGGGGGTGGTCTCCTCGACCGCCACGGCGGCGTCGCCGAGGTTGCGGTTGGTGCCCTCGGTGAGCGAGAAGTACAGCGCCTCGAGGTCGGCGCGGCGGGGGCGCAACCCGTAGACCGGGAGCCCGGCCCGCAGCGCGACGTCGCCGACGAGCCGCAGGTCGGTGGTGTCGGCGACGAGCGAGCCGTCGTCCTGGAGCGTGCTCGTGACGTCGGCGACGCGCAGGGCCCCGGCGAGGGCCTGCGGGTCGCTCGTCTCGACGAGGGCACCCGGCGTGCCCTCGAGCTCGGCGATCGTGCCGGCGCGCACGAGGCGCCCGTTGGCGATGATGACGACCTCGTCGACGGTCTGGGCGACCTCCTGGAGGAGGTGGCTCGAGACGAGGATCGTCTTGCCCTGGGTGGCGAGGTGCTTGAGGAAGCCGCGCAGCCAGCGGATGCCCTCGGGGTCGAGGCCGTTGGCGGGCTCGTCGAGGACGAGCACCCCGGGGTCGCCGAGGAGGGCGGCGGCCAGGCCGAGGCGCTGGCGCATCCCCATGCTGTAGCCGCCGGCCCGCTTGCGTGCCGCCGCCGGGATGCCGGTGAGCTCGAGCATCTCGTCGACCCGGCTCGTCGGGATGCTCGCGGTGTCGGCGAGCACCCGGAGGTGGTCGCGGCCGCTGCGTCCCGGGTGGAAGCTCGTCGCCTCGAGGGCCGCGCCCACGGTGGTGATCGGCCGGGGGATGTCGGCGTAGTTGCGCCCGCCGATGGTCGCGGTGCCGCTGGTCGGGCGCACGAGCCCGAGCAGCATCCGCAGGGTCGTGGTCTTGCCGGCGCCGTTGGGGCCGAGGAAGCCGGTGATCCGGCCGGGCTCGACGGTGAGGCTGAGGTCGTCGACGGCCGTGAAGTCGCCGAAGCGCTTGGTGAGGCCCCTGATCTCGATCAGGCCGTCGTGGTCCGCGGTCGTCGTGGTCATGGTGTGGTCCTTCGGGTCATGGCCCAGATCCTTCCAGCCTCCCGTGACGTCAGGGTCAACCCCCCGGTGGACCCGGCCCTCCGCCCCGGGGAGGAGCGTGCGCGCGAGGGCGGCCCCGCCCGTAGGCTGGCCCGGTCATGCACCCTCCTCGACGTGGCCCGCGATGACCGCCTGGCTGCTCCTCCTCCTCGCCGTCGTCCTCACGGCCGGCACCGCCCTCTTCGTCGCCACCGAGTTCTCGCTCGTCGCGCTCGACCGGCCGGCCGTGCAGCGCGCGGTCGATGCCGGCGTGCCCGGCGCCGCCTCGGTCCTCACCTCGCACCGGCAGCTCTCGACCCAGCTCTCGGCCTGCCAGGTCGGCATCACCCTCACCACGCTGGTGCTCGGCTTCATCGCCAGCCCGAGCGTGGGGGCGCTGCTCGCCCCCCTCGTCGCCGACACCGGGCTCGGTGCGAGCGCGGCCGAGACCGTGGCCTCGGTGCTCGCGCTGCTGCTCGCCACGGTGTTCTCGATGATCCTCGGCGAGCTGGTCCCCCAGTTCCTCGGCCTCTCGGCGCCGCTGGCCACGGCCCGCGTCGTCGCCCTGCCGGTGCGGTGGTTCTCGGTGGCGTCCCGGCCGCTCATCGCCGTCCTCAACGGCTCGGCCAACGCGGTCCTGCAGCGGTTCGGGGTGGAGCCCCAGGAGGAGCTGTCCGTGGCCCGCGGCCCGGCCGAGCTCGCCTCGCTCGTCCGCAGCTCGGCCGCCGCCGGCACCCTCGACCTCGGCACGGCCCGCCTCGTCACCGCCTCGCTGGGCTTCGCCGACCAGACCGCGGCCGACGTGATGACCCCGCGCTCGCGCGCGACCTCGATCGAGCGCACGGCCACCGCGGCCGACCTCGTCGCCCTCGCCCGCAGCACCGGGCACTCCCGCTTCCCCGTGGTCGGCGCCGACTGGGACGACGTCGACGGCATCGTCCACGTGAAGAAGGCCATCGCGGTGCCGTTCGAGCGCCGGCCCGACGTCCCCGTCTCGGCGCTCATGGCCGACGCCGTCTTCGTCCCGGACACCCTCCGCCTCGACCCGCTCCTGCTGCGGCTGCGCCGTGGCGGGATGCAGCTGGCCGTCGTCGTCGACGAGTACGGCGGCACGTCCGGCGTCGTCACGCTCGAGGACCTCGTCGAGGAGATCGTCGGCGAGGTCAACGACGAGCACGACCGGGGCGAGACCACGGGCCGGCGGCTGCCCGACGGCTCGTGGACCGTGCCCGGGCTGTGGCGCCCGGACGAGGTGCGCAGCCGGATCGGGATCACGGTGCCCGAGGGGCCGGCCTACGAGACGGTGGGCGGCTGGCTGATGGCGACCCTCGGCCGGGTGCCGGTCGTCGGTGACGAGGCGTCGGTCGACGGGTGGACCGCCCGGGTCGTCGACATGGAGGGGCACCGGGTCGACCGGGTGCGGCTCAGCCCGCCACCACCCGACCCCGAGGACCCCGAGGACCCCGACGGCGCCGACCGGTCCGACGCACCGGCCGCGGGAGGGGAGTGAGCGTGGGCACCTTCCTCGTCACCGTCCTGCTCCTGGCCCTCAACGCCTTCTTCGTCGGCTCGGAGTTCGCCGCGATGTCGGCCCGCCGCAGCCAGCTCGAGCCCCTGGCCGAGGCCGGCGACCGGCGCGCCCGCCGCAGCCTCGAGGGCCTGGAGACGCTCGGCGCGATGCTCGCCTGCGCCCAGCTCGGCATCACCGTCTGCTCGGTGCTGCTCGGCGCGGTGTCGGAGGCGGCGCTGCACCACGCCCTCGTCCCGGTCGTCGAGGTGCTGCACCTGCCGGAGGGGTTCGTCGAGCCGCTCGCGCTCGCGGGGGCGCTCCTCGTCGTCGTCTACCTCCACGTCGTCGTCGGGGAGATGATCCCGAAGAACCTCGCCATCGCCGGGCCCGAGCGGGCGGCGCTGGCCCTCGTGCCGCCGCTGCTCGCCCTGACCCGCGTGCTGCGCCCGTTCATCCGGGTGATGGAGGCGGTGGCCAAGGGCTTCGTGCGGCTGTTCGGGGTCGAGCCGAAGGACGAGCTGACGAGCGCGTTCACGGCCGAGGAGGTGGCGCACATCCTCGAGGAGTCCCGCAACGAGGGGCTCTTCGCCCAGGACCAGCACGAGCGGCTCGGTGCGGCGCTGGAGTTCAGCGACAAGGACGCGGCCGACGTCGGCGTGCACGTCGAGGAGCTCGTCACCGTCACCTCCGAGGCGACGCCCTCGGACATCGAGCGGCTCGTCGCCAAGCACGGCTTCTCCCGCTACCCGGTGGTCGACGCGGCCGGCGACCTCACCGGGTACCTGCACCTCAAGGACGTGTTCTACGCCGACGACTCCGAGCGCCACGAGCCCGTGCCGCCCAAGCGGGTGCGCCGGATGGCGACGGTGCGGCCCGAGGACGAGGTCGAGTCGGTGCTCCAGACGATGCAGGGCAGCGGCTCGCACCTGGCCCGGGTGGTCAGCGCCGACGGGGCGGTCGTCGGCGTGGTCTTCCTCGAGGACGTCATCGAGGAGCTCGTCGGCGAGGTGTCCGACGCCTCGCAGCGCTGACCGGCGTCAGCGGCGCCCGAAGAGCTCCGCCAGCTCGGGGTGGGCGGCCCGGTAGTCGGCGACGAGGCGGCGGGCGACGCCCACCGAGTCGACGAGGGGGTGCAGGGCGAAGGCCTCGACGGCGTGCGGCACCGACCGCTCGGTGGCGGCGGTGATGGCGGCGACCTCCGCCGCCTTGACCTGCTGGACCAGACCGAGGGGGTGGCCGGTGAGCGGGGTCACCGGGTCGGGCACCGGGCCGTCCGCGGTGACCGTGCAGGGCACCTCGACGACGTCGTCGTCGCGCAGGCCCGGGACCGCGCCACGACCGCGGACGTTGAGCACGAGCCGGGAGGGCGGCCCACCCGCGAGCGAGCGCATCAGCGCCAGTGCCACCCCCTCGTAGCCGCCGCCGGCGACGTCGTCGGGGTCGCGCTCCTCCTCGCGCAGCTCGGCGAGGTAGGTGGCGTTGCGCTCGTGCTGCGCGGCCCGCCACGTCGCCAGGGCCTCGGCGGGGTGGGCGGCCACGCGCTCGTAGAACGCGCTCTGCTGGCGCAGGAGGTACTCCCCGCGGGTCTCGCCGGCGTCGAGGACCCCGGCGACGGCCTCCCGCGTGAAGTAGTAGTAGTAGAGGTACTCGTTCGGCAGGGCGCCGAGGGTGCGCAGCCACTCGGCCCCGAAGAGCCGACCCTCCTCGAGCCGGCCGAGGGCCTCGTCGTCGGCGAGCAGGCGCGGCAGCACGTCGACGCCGCCGACCTCCACGCCGGTGAGCCAGCCGAGGTGGTTGAGGCCGGCGTAGTCGAGGCGGGCGCCGGCCGGGTCGAGGCCGAGGGCCTCGACGGCGTGCCGGGCCAGGGAGACGGGGGAGTCGCAGATGCCGATGACGCGGTCGCCGAGCACCGACCCCATGGCCTGCGTGACGAGGCCGGCGGGGTTGGTGAAGTTGACGACCCAGGCGTCCGGGCACTGCGCCCGGACCCGCTCGGCGACGTGCCGCGCGACGGGGACGGTGCGCAGGGCGTAGGCGATGCCGCCGGCGCCGGTGGTCTCCTGGCCGAGGACCCCCGCCGCCAGGGCCACCCGCTCGTCGAGGGTGCGCCCCCGGAGCCCGCCGACGCGCAGGGCGGAGAACACGACGTCGGCGCCCTCGAGGGCGGCGTCGAGGCCGGTCTCGACCCGCACGCGAGGCGCCTCCGGTACGCCGGTCGAGGCCTGCTCGAGCACGGCGGCGACGGCCCGCAGCCTCTGCTCGTCGGTGTCGTGGAGGACGACCTCGGTGACCCGCCCGGCCCCGCGGTCGCCGAGGACGGCGCCGTGGACCAGCGGGGTGCGGAACCCCCCTCCGCCGAGGACGACGAGCCTCATGCGGCGACCACGGTGCAGCCGCTGCTCCGGAGCCCGGCGACGACGTCGGGGTCGGCGTCCTCGTTCGTGATGACGAGGTCGAGGGCGTCCGGCCCGCACACCTGGAAGGTGCCGCGCCCGGGCAGCTTGTCGCGGTCGGCGAGCAGCACCACGCTCGCCCCGGCCGTGAGGAGGGCGCGCTTGACCGGCACCTCGACCTGGGTGGTGTCGAGGACCACGCCGTCGCGGGTGATGCCGCTCGCCCCGAGGAGCACCCAGTCGGCGCGCACCTGCCGCAGGGCGTGGTCGGTGAGCGAGCCGACGAGCGAGTGGTAGGCCCGGCGCAGCGTGCCGCCGAGGACGACGAGCTCGACGTGAGGGTCGTCGCGCAGCACGTCGACGACGGCGAGGTTGGCGGTGACGACGGTGACGGGCCGGCCCCGCAGGGCGCGGGCCACGTGCGTCGTCGTCGTGCCGATGTCGAGGATGACGCTCTGGCCGTCCTCGACCCGGGCCGCGGCGGCCCAGGCGATGCGCACCTTGCGCTCGGGGTCGTCGGCGGCGACGGCGTCGAAGGGCCGGGTGGCGTCGGCGTCGGCCGGCGCCCCGGAGGCGCTCACGGCGCCGCCCCGCACCCGGCTCAGCAGGCCGAGGGCCTCGAGGGCGTCGAGGTCGCGCCGGATGGTCGCCGGGCTGGCCCCCGTGAGGCGCTGGAGGTCCTCGACGCTCAGCGTGCCGGAGCGCCGCAGCCGGTCGACGATCAGCCGGTGGCGGGTGTACTGCACCCGGGGATCGTAGCAATCGACTACGCTCACGAACGCGCACCAACGAGCGCCGCCGATCGTCGGGAGACCGCCGCGCCGGAGGAGGACAACCCGTGCCGGACCGCACGTACGACCCGTTCGCCGAGCACCGCGGCGACGTCGCACCCGCCCTCGACGTCTTCACGTGGGGCACCGTCTTCCTCGACATCATCTTCAGCGGGCTGACCCGGATGCCCGCCACCGGCACCGAGGAGTGGGCCGACGGGCTCGCGTCCTGCCCCGGTGGCATCGCGAACTTCGCCGTGGCGGCGCGGCGGCTGGGGCTGCGCACCTCGCTGGCCGCGGCCTTCAGCGACGACGACTACGGCGAGTTCTGCTGGCGCACCCTCGCCGACCAGGAGCACGTCGAGCTGACGCACTCGCGGCGCTTCGAGGACTGGCACAGCCCGGTCACCGTGTCGATGTCGGTCGACCACGACCGGAGCATGGTGAGCCACGGGCACGCCGCGCCGGTCACGGCCGACGCCCTCGTCGGCACCCCGCCGGCCTCGCGGGTCGTCGTCGTCGACCTGGCGTCGACGCTCCCGGGGGCCGAGGGCTCGGCGTGGGTCGACCTCGCCCGCCAGCAGGGGGCGAAGGTCTTCGCCGACGTCGGCTGGGACGCCTCCGGGCGGTGGCCGGAGAGCGTCCTCGAGGGGCTCTCGTCGTGTCACGCGTTCTCCCCGAACGCGGCCGAGGCGATGGCCTACACCCGCACCTCGACGCCACAGGACGCGCTGTACCGGCTCGCCGACCGGGTGCCGCTCGCGGTGGTCACCAACGGTGCCGACGGCGCCATGGCCATCGACTCGACGACGGGGGAGGAGGAGCACGTGCCGGCGCTGCGGGTGCGCGAGCTCGACCCGACGGGGGCCGGTGACGTGTTCATGGCCGCCCTGGTGCTCGGCGACCTCCAGGGCTGGCGGCTCGCGGACCGGCTGGCCTTCGCGAGCCTGTGCTCGGCGCTCGCCCTCCAGCAGTTCGGCGGCTCGCTCGCCGCGCCGGGCTGGGGCGACATCGCCGACTGGTGGGGCGGGCTCACCGCGAACGAGGGGGCCGACGCCTACACGCACTCGGTGCGCCGGCGCTACGCCTTCCTCGAGGACCTCGTCACCGACGTGCCGGCCGAGGCCTGCCGTCGGGCGACCGCGACCATCGCCCGGTTCGCGGACACTCCCGGGTTCGCCTGAGCGTCAGTCGCTCCCGTCCACCTGACGCGGCGCGGGCCGGCGGCGACGGATGGGTTCCGCTGCCGCCGGCCCGACCGTGACCGGTGCCCTCAGCCGGGGAAGTGGATGTAGCGCCACCCGCCGGGCGCCGTCCGGCGGTGGTTGTAGGCGTGCGGGGGCGACCAGTTGTACTCCTCGAACGACACCGTGCCGCTGGCGAAGACCCGGTTGACCCACGCGACGTGGCCGTGCCCGTCCGGCACGCCGACGGCGCCGACGCGCGGGGTCCGGTTGACCGTGAGCCCGATCGACTGCGCGGCGTTGATCCAGTTCGACGCGTTGCCCCAGTGGACGCCCCGCCAGTAGTTGTTGAACGCGATCCCGTTGCGCGAGTTGAGCCGCCACGCCGCGAACGACGTGCACTCCTTGGTGTAGAAGTTCCACCGGTCGACCTGGCCGGCCGGCGAGTTGCGGTACGGGTAGTCGTTGACCGCGTCCTTGGCCTGGACCGCGCTCGCGGGCCCGGCGGTGATGATCGGCAGCGCTCCGGCGGCCGCGACGCCCAGGCCGAGGCCCAGGGCGGAGCGGCGGCTCAGGTGAGCTCCGGGTGCATGGTTCATGGTTCCCTCCCGTGTTCGGTTCTCCTGTCCGAGCGCGTCCCCCGCACTCGGTGCAGCCGACGGTACTCCCGGAAGCGGCCCGCGTCGCGCCGGGCGGCGGCGCAGCGCCGGACGTCCCGGCCCGGGGGTGTGGTGTGGGCGACAGGGTCGCGCCGTGCCCGGGCCGCCGGAGGAGGATGGTCTGGAGGCAGCCATGACGACGGCACCGGTACGACGCGAGGTTCCTGCACCGACGAGGCGCTGGGAGCGGGTGGCCCTGGGAGTCGTGCTCCTGCTCGTCGCGGCCAACGCCGTGTACGGCGGGGTCGGGCTGGTCGTCGACGGGATGGGGATGCCCGCCGACTGGCTCGTGAACCTGCCGGTCGACTCGTGGGTGCTGCCGGGGGTGGCCCTGCTGGTGACCGTCGCGGTGCCGCAGCTGGCGGCGGCGGTCGTCGTGTGGCGCTCGGCGCGGCTCGGTGCCGTGGCCGGGGTGCTCGCGGGCCTGGCCCTCGTGCTGTGGATCGTCGTGCAGCTGCTCGTCCTGCAGCGGTACTTCGTCCTCCAGCCGGTCATCGCCGGGCTCGGCCTGGTCGAGGTGCTCCTCGGGGTGGCATCGATCCGTCGAGGCGGGGCGGGTGCGGTCACCTGACTGATGCGCCGTCGCCGCGACGGGTGGACACTGGGGGCGGTCGACGGCTCCGTACCCGCCGACCGCCCCGTCCGCGGCACGAGGAGCAGGGATGACGAGCTCTCGACAGCGACCACCGCGTGGCCCGTCGACCGGGAGGCGGTCGTGACGGTCTTCTCGCGGGGCTTCCGCGGCCGGCGGGCGGAGGGCTCCGACGGCGCGCGGGTCCCGCCCGGCCAGTACGTGACCCACGACTTCCCGGTCCTCTCGGCCGGGCCGACGCCGCACGTCCCGGCGGAGGAGTGGACGTTCACGGTCGACGGGGCGGTCGCCGCGCCGGTGACCTGGAGCTGGGAGCAGCTGCAGGCCCTCCCGACGGAGACCGTCACCGTCGACATCCACTGCGTCACCCGTTGGAGCAAGCTCGACACCGAGTGGGAGGGGGTGAGCCTCGACGTCCTGCTCGAGGACGTCGAGACCACCGCGGACTTCGTCGTCGCCCGCAGCGACGGCGGCTACACGACCAACCTCCCGCTGGAAGCTCTCCTCGACGGGAAGGCTTGGGTCGCAACGGGCTTCGAGGGCGAGCCACTGGCCCCCGAGCACGGCGGACCCGCCCGCCTGCTCGTCCCGCACCTGTACTTCTGGAAGAGCGCGAAGTGGGTGCGGGGGCTCACCCTGGCCGACGAGGACTCCCCGGGCTTCTGGGAGACCTACGGCTACCACAACGACGGGGACCCGTGGCGCGAGCAGCGCTTCGACGGCGACTGACCTGGCAGCCGGCCACCGTCGTCGCGCTCGTCCAGGAGACGCCGACGGTGCGGTCCGTCGTGCTCGAGGTGCCCCAGTGGTCGGGCCACCGCGCCGGCCAGCACCTGGACGTCCGCCTCACCGCGCCCGACGGGTACCGCGCCGAACGCAGCTACTCGATCGCCTCGGCCCCCGGTGACGCCACGGTGACGATCACCGTGCAGCGGGTCCGGGGCGGCGAGGTCTCGCCCTACCTCGCGGAGGACCTGCGCGTCGGGGACGTCCTCGAGGTGCGGGGCCCGGTCGGGGGCTGGTTCGTCTGGACTCCTGCGCTCGGCGGCCCGCTGCAGCTCGTCGCCGGCGGCTCCGGCATCGTCCCGCTCATGTCGATGCTGCGCGCCCACGGGGCGAGCGGCTCCGACGCGGGCGTCCGGCTGTTGTACTCGTGCCGCAGCGAGACCGACATCGTCTACCGCGACGAGCTCGACCGGCTCGCAGCGGCCGGGCCGACCGACGTCGTGGTCGCGCTGACCCGGCACGCCCCGCCGGGCTGGTCGGGGGAGGCCCGACGCGTCGACGGTGCCATGGTCGACGCGTCGACGTGGCCTGCGTCCGCGTCGCCCCTCGTCTACGTCTGCGGCCCCACGCCCTTCGTCGAGCACGTCGCCGACCTGCTCGTCCAGCGCTCGCACGACCCCGCCCGCATCCGCACCGAGCGGTTCGGCCCCACCGGAGGTGGCTGATGGACCACGACCCGTCCCGAGACGCCGAGCTCGACGGCAACGCCGCCGCCGGCATCCTCGCCACCGCCTTCGGTGCCGACATGACGGCGGCCCGCGGGCGGTGCGCGTCGTGCGGCTCCGCGCTCGTCCTCGGGGAGGTCGCCGCCTGGGTCGGTGGGCCCGGCACCGTCCTGCGCTGCCGCGGCTGCCTCGCCGTGCTCGTCGTCCTCGTCGAGCACCACGGGCTCGTGTGCGTCGACCTGCTGGGGCTGTCCGTGATCGAGCCCCCGCGGCCCGACCGGCCGGGCTGAGCTCAGGTCGTCGTGACGAGGCCGCCGTCGACGACGACGTCGGCGCCGGTGACGTTGCCCGCGGCCGGCGACGCGAGGAACACGACGATGGCGGCGACCTCCTCCGGACGGGTGAAGCGCCCCGTGGCGGTGCCGGCGACCGCGGCCTGCCGGACCGCGGCGGGGTCGAGCCCGCGGGCCGAGCCGATCGTCTGCGCGACCCCGCCGGGCCCCAGCCACAGCGCCGTCTCCGCCTCAGCCCGCGACGGTGACGCAGTACTTCGCCCAGGACCTCCCGCGACGCGAGGCACTGGCCTCGCCGCGACGCAGCGTCCCCTCTACCGCTGGCCAGGCCGGCCGGGAGCGAGCCCTCGGGCGCGCCGGCGTGGCGCGCGATCCCCTGTCGCTGGTCTGGGCCTCGACGGCCGACCTCATCGAGCGGGCTGCCCGGGCCACCCGCTGACGCCGGGTCCGCCGGGGGGTGGGCCGCCCGAGTGGTCCACCCCCCGGCGGCAGGGCTCAGTCCTCGACGGTGAGCTGCGCGGCGGACGTGCCGACGTGGCGGAACGCGTCACTGGTGTCGATGTCGACGTGCACGCCGCGCTGGAACAGCAGGATGATGTCGGACCCGCCGAACTGGAAGTAGCCGAACTCGGAGCCCTTCGCCAGCCCCACCCCGGCGCCGGCGCTGAGGACGACCGAGGCCACGTGCGACATCCCCACCGGCACGACACCGACCAGCCCGAGGTTCCCCTCCGGCCGCTCGGAGGTGTCGAGGACGAGGATGCCCCGGGTCTGGAAGAACTCGTACCCCGTGTCGGTCCTGTCCTTGGAGGCGAAGCCGCCGTCCTCGACCCCCACCTGCATGTACACCTGCCCCTGCACGACGCGCGACTCCAGGACGTGGCCGGCCACCGGGGTGTGGAACCGGTGGTAGGCCGATGGCGGCAGCATGTAGTGGACGAACGTGCCACCGGCGAACGCGTCCGCGTGCGGGCTGTCCTCGAGCAGCTCCGGGATGCGTCCGTACGTGGCGGTGCCCTTGACCCGGGTCGCCGGGATGCTGGAGTCGTCGCCGATGGCGAAGGACTGTTCGTAGCTGCAGTCGGCGGGGCAGGCCACCACCGTGTTGTCGGCCGGTGAGGCGATGGGACGCAGGCCGGGGTTGAGCTCTCGGGCGAAGAACTGGTTGAACGTCTGCCACCCGCTGGGCATGTTGGGCCGGCCGTCGATGAGCGACTCGTCGATCGTGTACTGGGGTGCGTGCCGGAGGAAGGACTCGAGGATGTCGTCGTCGAAGGACTCCGGTGTGTCGAGGAACGAGCCCCAGCTGGACGCGTAGTCGCTGAGCCAGCGCCGGAACGCGGGGGAGCGCTCGGCGGCACTGGGGGCGTCGTCCTCGGACCGCTGGTCGACGAGCCAGAAGAAGTGCGCCAGTCGGTCACTGACCTCCTCGGCGTTGCGCTGGCGAGCACTCCCCGACGTCCAGGCGGCGTTCCCCGACTGCTGAGGGATCCAGCGGGCGAACGCGGCGAGGTAGTCGGCGTACTCGTCGATGGTCCGCGGCCAGTCCAGCGCCTCGACCAGGGCGGGGTCGAGGTCGCGTGGCGCCCGGTCGGCGGCCGTGCGGAGCGAGGCCTCGAGACACGAGGCGAGCTCCGGGTCCTCCTCGAAGAGCTGGGTCAGGGACGTGCGCAGGCTGTGGGCATCTCCGTTCATACCTACGAGGTTGGCACGGACACCTGTGGACGTGGGGGCTCGGGGCACGGTTCCCGAGTGGTCGTCCAGCGGCCTCTCAGGAAGGGCAGGCGTGGTCACCCCGACGCCGCCCGCCTCAGGCAACTTGTCCACGATCTGCTCAACCGTGAACCTCTTACTCGCAGTCATCGGCCACCTCCATGCCCTCGACCTCAGCCTGCTCGTGCTCGCCTGAGGCCAGGACCGAAGCTCCCTCAACGATGCCCAGGGCGATACGCGGCGGTGTGGGGCACGTGCACTCGACCCTCTCGCCGGACCCTGGGTCCGGTCGGGGACGGCCGTACCTATGCAGACCGTGAATCCTCGGACGATGGCTGAGTACGTGACGTGTCCGGGTCCGCGTCGATGTGCCGTGACAACCGGGTGATCATCACCGCCGAGATTGCCAGGGCAGCTGTACCCATGGCGAGGGCCAAGGCGCCCGACGGAGGCTGGCCAAGGCTGACGCTCTTGGCGACCGCGCGCACGACCTCGTAGACCCCGAACCCGCCCAAGGCAAGAGGCCAGACGCGCCGACGTCGAAGGCGGCCATCTGGGGAGCCGTGCGGGACACCCGCGTTGAGACCTCCCATGAGCAGACTGAAGCCGAGCATCCCACCCCAGGTCATCGGCTCCGTGAACGCTCCAAGGACGACGTTGACGATGGCGCCAATGCCCATCAGGCCCATGACCGCGGCGGCGTAGCTGGCCACGGCGTATGTCCACGGCTCTCGCGCCAGAGTCGCCGCGTCGGGGACGGTGCTCACGAGCTCATGATGCCGCTCGCCCCAGCCCCAAGGGGTGTTTTTGCCACACTCTCCTGAGGAAGAAATGTGCTCCGCGAGGCGCGCGACTTGCGGCGAAGTGGGTCACTTGGACCGGGCAGCCGACTGCGGGATGTGTGCAGCAGATCTGGCAACCGGGTGCAGTGGGCAATTAACAACGGATCGCGCAACCGGCCGGGGTTCTGCACTTCGGTCCGCGCGACCTCATCGATCCAGCCGCAGCACCAGCTTCCGTGGCGCGCAACAGCGGTAGCTCTCGGTCACGAGCTCGGCGACCTCCTCCCAGTCGGTGGTGTCGTCGAGCACCATTCCGACGACGGTGGGCGACCACGGCAGTTGATAGAACGGCAGCCCCATGTGTATCAGGGCGTGCAGCTCGTCACCGGACGACCGGAAGGTCAGCACCGTGGTAGGTCGGGTCACCCCGGTCAGGTCGCGGTACACAGACGCGTAACCCGTTTGGGAAACGAGAACGTGGGCGAAGGTCCTGTTCCGCACCCGCCACCTCACGCCGGTCCAGGCGTCCTCCTCGTAGGCCTCGGGCAGCGCCAAGGCCGTCACCGCGACCCGCGCGACTACGTCACTGGATGGCTCGATGCGCGATGGCTTGGGCACGCACCAAGTCTCTCAGCGCACTCCGACAATTCCTGGCGCCTAGCGGTTGTCGTGTGCGTGCCGAAGACCCTCCTCGACCCGCGCGCATGAAACGACTACGCCTACGTCGACAGGCGGCGGAAGGACGCAGGTCGGGACCTCCGGCCAAACCGCAGCGCGTGCGCGGAGGGGCTCAGGTGGTTACCCGCAACCAGACGGCGGAGCGCCCTGTGCCCTGCGGTTTGAGCAGCCCTTCATCCTTCAGCTCGTTGAGGACGAGTCGGATGGTCGGATCGCTGATTCCCGGTAGCGCCGCTCTGACATCGGAGATCGCAAAGACGGGCGCGCCGTGCCGCAAGACGTGCTCCCGGACGCGTTCCGCTTTCGTGCCTCCAGACCTATCGGCGGCGACACCTTCAGCAAACCGGGCATAGCCGCGGGCGAGAAGTTGGCTGAAGTATTTCAACCAGGGCCATGGGTCGTTGGCGTGGTCGTTCCAGTCGTGGGTTGAGTCAAGCAACGCCTGGTAGTAGTCGTCGGCAGACTCGGCGATGAGCTGTTCGAGCGACACGTAGCGACCGACCCCATAGCCAGCCTCCGCGAGAAGGGCATTCGTGAGCGCCCGTGCCACTCGACCATTGCCGTCGTCGAACGGGTGGATGATGAGCAGATCCAGGACGAACAAGCCGACGAGGAGCACTGGGTGGTGTTGGCTTGCCCTGACGGCATCGACATAGCGGTCGATCAGGTCGGCGGCGTAGTACTCGGTGCGAGCGGCAGGAACGGGCTTGAAGCGAACGGTCTGGACCCCGTCGGGGGACCGGTCGACGACAAGGTTGTCGCTCTGCTTGAAGGCCCCACCGGTGGCCTTGGTATCCGCGAAAAGCAGTCGGTGCAGGTGGAGGAGCAGGCCGATGTTCAAGGGGCGCCAGTCCTCGGCGAAGAGGTAGTCGAGAGCAGCGCGGTAGCCGGCGAGTTCTTGTTCGCTGCGGGTGCGCAGCTCGATGGGCTTGTTGGCGATGATGGCGGCCGCACGGCTGCGGTTCTTGACGACGATGCCCTCGAGGGCAGACGACGCAGTGATGCTTGCGACTCGAGCGCGGTTGGCCAGTTCAGTCAGCAGATCGGGAACCTGGTTGAGGTACAGCCCCTCGCTGCCTTGGCCGCGGTCGATGTCGCGCAACGTCATCACCAAGGGGGCTGGCACGGCGCCGAGGGCTCGGTCAAGGTCGACGAACGAGTGCACCAGAAGCCCTCACAGACGGTCTAAACTAGATAATGCGACGGTCGCTTATGTAGTTTAGACCCACCATGAGGGCTTCGGCGCAACGCCGTGCCGGCGCGGCATGCCTTCGGGCTCGGCCTAGATCTTCGGACCGAGCTGGTCCGGAGCGCCCTCAAGCGAGCTGACAAGGGCCCGCCTGCGGCGAGCGTCTCAGACGCTGCCCCTCCCGGTCCTCTTCCCGTTCATCTTCGTCATCGTGTTGATCATCATCATCATCTGACCCTGGTCGAGTCGGCGCGGCTCCGGTTCCACTGCTCGAGGTCGTCCGGTCATACCGCGATGCCAGCGGTCGACAGGCGGCGGAGTGGGGCAGCTCGCAGGTTCGCGGATAAGACCGGGTCTGCCGAATGTCGGATGTTTCGCGAGAGATGGCCAATGGTCGCTTTGAGGGTCCCGGATGAGCCACGAGCCATCCTTCGTAACGCCCGCTCGGGTCGAGGTGATGCAGGGGGTGGGCTCAAGCGCGCACCGTGCATCGCCTGACGCACAGTGCCGCCGTTCCTCCCGCGGCGTCGACGGCACCAGCTCGCGGTGCTCGCACGGACGGACAAACACGAGAGGTGCCGGCACATGGCTGAGCACGGGCACGACTCGTCGGATGCCGGTTGTCCGTCCGTCGGCGCACATCCGGAGATGCCGCGATGAGGTAGGTCGACTGGCGGCCCTATGGCCCAGGTCCGATTAGAGGGCCCCACGTCGACGACATCAAGACGGCAAGGGCCACGGCTGCGCGCGATGGAAGCCGTAGGGGGTCTCCGCCCTAGTAAAGGTCGGTGCTGACCCAAGGCGAAGCCTGCCGCAAGGGTCAGGATCCACGCTCTGGAACCGATTGATCATCACGAGGTAACAACCGGTCGGAATCGATAGGCGACTGCCCGTGTAGTTGAAGACTTCGATGACCTCGGTGAACTTGTCGTTGTTACGGTTGACCAAGCACAACTGTTACTCACCCTCGACGGGCAGATACGACCACCCCTGACTGGCGGGGAACGTCTGACGATAGAAAGGCCGCGAGCATGACTGCGGAGTCCGCAGGGACATCGACGGACTTGTTGGCGCGAACACAACGGATCATCATCATCTGATCCGTCGTCGGATGTACGCGCTCCGCAGCTGGCGGGATGAGCAGAGCCTGGGGGAAGTCGAACTTCGCTTCGTAGCTGACGACGAGACCGCAGAGTGGCCGCATGATGAGCCAAACGGCCACGCAGGCGACAAAGGACACGGCGACTAAAGAAGCGACGATTGCGACTCTGCCTTGCCCGTCCGCGGTCTTCGGCCCGCGGCGACATGTCGTATGAATTGCTTCGCTTTCACACGCAGGCATCGTGTCACTGTTGGTCGTCTGATAAGCCAAATCAGAGCTGGTCGCTGGGCGCGAACCGGTACACCGGCACCGCCTTCGCACGACTCTCCTCGACTCGGCCACCCCGCTCGCGCACCGCGCCCGCTCGACCGTCCCGAGAGTGAGATCGGCGACCTTCGGCGGGTAGCCCTATCTGGGCGGTGTGACTCACTCCTCCTGGCTACAACGTCGACCGAGTGAACCTGCCGGCACACGGAAGCGCCGGAGGGGAGGCGCTTGAGGACCGCCCAGGCTCAGCCCTGCGAGGGCGCCCCGGCGCCGGTGCCCAGGCAGACACCACATCGGCGTGCAATAGGCGCGCAACAACGGGCCCGACGCCGAAAGGGCCGATTTCGCCTGTTGCACGGTTGTTGCACGCAAGGCCCCCGGAAACACATCACCGCAGGTCAGAGACCTGCGGTGTGGTGCCCCCGTCGTCGCTCTCACTCCGTTCGAGCAACTGTTGCTTCTGCCTGGGGCCCACGACGAAGGGCCCGGTCCGCACGCGCTGCGCGCGATGGACCGGGCCCTGTGACGTCGTGGTGCCCCCGGCAGGATTCGAACCTGCGCTCCCGCCTCCGGAGGGCGGTGCTCTATCCCCTGAGCTACGGGGGCCGTTCGGCCCGCGACGCGAGCGAAATCACGGCGCTGGGAGAGGCTAGCAGCCTACGCTTGGCCCCATGAAACCCGGGTCGGAGGACCCCGGAGTCGCACCGCTCGTCCTCGTGTGCGACGACACCGAGGCGATCCGGAGGCTGCTGCGGATCAACCTCGAGCTCGTCGGCTTCGTGGTCGAGGAGTCCGCCGACGGCCGCGAGGCGATGACGCGACTCATCGACCCCGCCCAGCCGCGCCCCGACGTCGTCGTCATCGACTCCCAGATGGCGCCGTACGACGGCTGGTGGGCCATCGCCGCCATCCGCTCCCACCCCGCCCTCGACGCCATGCCCGTCGTCCTCGTGACGGCCACCGCGACCGACCTCGTGAGCCCCGAGGTGAGCGGCGCCGGCTTCGACGCCTGCGTCAGCAAGCCGTTCGACCCCGACGAGCTCGTCGAGGTCGTCTCACGCCTCGCGGCGGCCGGAAGGACCCGCCGCCGGCGTCCGTAGACTGGCGCGGGTGACCCCCGAAGAGCTCTCGGCCGCGATCCGCGCTGCCCTCCAGTCCGCCGTCGCCTCCGGCGACCTCGCCGTCACGGTGCCCGACGAGGTGCGGGTGGAGCGTCCGCGGGGCCGCGACCACGGGGACTGGTCGACCAACGTCGCGCTGCAGCTCGCCAAGGGCGCCGGGATGAACCCGCGCGACCTCGCCACCGCGCTCGCCACCCACCTGGCGGGGGTCGCCGGCGTCAAGGCGGTCGACGTCGCCGGGCCCGGCTTCCTCAACATCACCCTCGACGCCGCCTCCGCCGGCGAGCTCGCCCGCAGCATCGTCGAGGCGGGGGAGGCGTACGGCCGCAACGACGCCGAGGCCGGGCACGTCATCAACGTCGAGTTCATCTCGGCCAACCCCACCGGGCCCCTCCACCTCGGGCACACCCGGTGGGCGGCCCTCGGCGACGCCATGGCCCGGCTGCTCAAGACCTCCGGCGCCACGGTGACCACCGAGTACTACATCAACGACGCCGGCGCCCAGATGGACAAGTTCGCCGCCTCGGTGCTCGCCGCGGCCAAGGGCGAGCCCACGCCCGAGGGCGGCTACCCGGGGGAGTACGTGGCCGACCTGGCCCGCACCGCGCTCGCTCGCCCGCCCCGACCTCACCGAGCTGCCGGCCGACGAGGCCCTCGTGCACGCCCGCGAGATCGCCTACGCCGCCCAGCTCCAGGACATCAAGGACACCCTCGACGACTTCGGCGTCCACTTCGACGTCTGGTTCTCCGAGCAGGGCCTGCACGAGGGCGGCGCCGTCGAGCAGGCCGTCGACCGGCTGCGCGAGCAGGGCCACGTCTTCGACGCAGGACGGGGCGGTGTGGCTGCGCACCACCGACTTCACCGACGACAAGGACCGCGTCCTGCTGCGGGCCAACGGCGAGCCCACGTACTTCGCCGCCGACGCCGCGTACTACCTCAGCAAGAAGGACCGCGGCTTCGACGAGAAGATCTACCTCCTCGGGGCCGACCACCACGGCTACATCAACCGGCTCAAGGCCATCGCGGCCTGCGCCGGCGACGACCCCGAGCGCAACATCGAGGTCCGCATCGGCCAGCTCGTCGACCTCAACGGGGCCAAGCTCTCCAAGCGGGCCGGCAACATCATCGAGCTGCGCGACCTCATCGGCTGGATCGGCACCGACGCCATCCGCTACTCCCTCGCGCGCTACCCGGCCGACAGCCCGCTCAGCCTCGACGGCGAGGAGCTGCGCAAGCAGACCAACGACAACCCGGTCTTCTACGTGCAGTACGCGCACGCCCGCACGGCCAACGTGGCCCGGCTCGCGGCCGAGGACGGCGTGCACCTCGGCGACGGCTTCGACGCCGCCCTGCTCACCGACCCCACCGAGTCCGCCCTGCTCGCCGCCCTCGGCGACTTCC
This sequence comes from uncultured Actinomycetota bacterium, assembly GCA_963752445.1. GTDB lineage: Bacteria > Actinomycetota > Actinomycetes > Actinomycetales > Dermatophilaceae > Phycicoccus. The sequence continues at coordinate 135,615 of CAVVYI010000031.1, forward strand.
CGCGCGTCGTCGCCCAGGCGGCGCACCTGCGCGAGCCGCACCGGGTCGCGCGCTACCTCGAGGAGCTCGCCGCCCGGTTCCACAAGTGGTACGACACCTGCCGCGTGCGCCCGCAGAACGCCGCCGAGGAGGTCACCGACCTGCACCGCACCCGCCTGTGGCTCAACGACGCCACCCGCCAGGTGCTGGCCAACGGCCTCGGCCTCCTCGGGGTCTCCGCCCCCGACCGGATGTGAGGGGCTGAGCCATGCGCGCGCACGAGGCCGGCGCCCTCCACGCCGAGGGCTACGGCGGGCCCCCGCTCTACCTGCCGTTCCCGGGCGACGTCATGGAGCTGCTGCCGCAGCTGTGGGCCGGCTCGGTCGACCGTGACGAGGAGGGCCGGCTCACCGTCGGCGGCCTCGACGTCGTCACCCTCGCCGAGCAGCACGGCACCGCGGCCTACGTCATGGACGAGGACGACTTCCGCTCCCGGGCGAGGGCCTTCCGCGACGGCTTCGCCTCGGCCTTCGAGCGCTTCGGCGGGGCCGACGTGTACTACGCCGGCAAGGCGTTCCTCTGCACCGCGGTCGCGCGCTGGGTCGAGGAGGAGGGCCTCCACCTCGACGTGTGCACCGGCGGCGAGCTCGCGGTGGCCCGCCGCGCCGGCTTCCCCGGAGCGCGGATCGCGTTCCACGGCAACAACAAGAGCGTCGCCGAGCTGCGCGAGGCCCTCGAGTACGGCGTCGGGCGGGTCGTCGTCGACTCCTTCGACGAGATCGACCGCGTCATCGCCCTCGCCGCCGAGCTCGGCGTCCGGGCGCCCGTCATGGTCCGGGTCACCGTCGGCGTCGAGGCGCACACCCACGAGTTCATCGCCACCGGGCACGAGGACCAGAAGTTCGGGTTCAGCCTCGCCGGCGGCCAGGCCCTCGAGGCCGTGCGCCGCCTGCTCGCCGAGCCGCGGCTCGTCGACCTGCGCGGCCTGCACAGCCACATCGGCAGCCAGATCTTCGACACCGGGGGCTTCGAGGCCGCCGTCCACCGGCTCGTCGGGCTGCACGCCCGGGTCGAGGCCGAGCACGGCGTCGCGCTCCCCGAGGTCGACCTCGGCGGCGGCTACGGCATCGCCTACACCTCGCAGCACACGCCGCTGCCCCCCGACGTCCTCGCCGACCTCATGGCCGACATCGTCGAGCGCGAGTTCAAGGTCCTCGGCGACGGCGACAACAGCCGCGTGCCCCGGGTCTCGGTCGAGCCCGGGCGGGCCATCGTCGGCCCCAGCACCTTCACCCTCTACGAGGTCGGCACCGTCAAGCGGGTCGAGCTGGGCGGCGGCCACGCCCGCACCTACGTCGTCGGTCGACGGCGGGATGAGCGACAACGCCCGCCCGGCCCTCTACGAGGCCGACTACTCGTGCACGCTCGCCAACCGCCGCTCCACGGCCGCGCCGGTGCTGGCCCGCGTCGTCGGCCGGCACTGCGAGAGCGGCGACATCGTCGTCCTCGACGAGTACCTGCCGGCCGACGTCCGCCCCGGCGACCTCGTCGCGGTCCCCGGCACCGGTGCCTACTGCCGCAGCCTCTCCAGCCAGTACAACCACACCCCGCGGCCGCCGGTCGTCGCCGTGCGCGAGGGCCGCAGCCGCGTCCTCGTCCGCCGTGAGACCATCGACGACCTGCTGGCCCTCGACGTGGCCGACGCGTGAGCCCCCAGACCGAGGAGACCCGACCCCCGATGGCCCACGAACCCGGAGCACCCCTGCGCGTCGCCCTGCTCGGCTGCGGCGTCGTCGGGTCCTCCGTCGCGCGGATGCTCGTCGAGCAGGCCGACGACCTCGCCGCCCGCGCCGGGGCCCGGCTCGAGATCGTCGGCATCGCCGTCCGCCGCCCGCAGCGCCCGCGCCCGGACGTGCCGGTCGACCCGGCCCTCTTCACCGACGACGCCGAGGAGCTCGTCACCCGGGCCGACGTCGTCATCGAGGTCGTCGGCGGCCTCGAGCCCGTGCGCGGCCTCATCCTGCGGGCCATGGAGCACGGCGCCTCGGTCGTCTCGGCCAACAAGGCCCTGCTCGCCGAGGACGGCCCCACCCTCTTCGAGGCCGCCGCCCGGCACGGCGTCGACCTCTACTACGAGGCCGCGGTCGCCGGGGCCATCCCCATCCTGCGCCCGGTGCAGGAGTCGCTGGCCGGTGACCACGTCCGCAAGGTCATGGGCATCGTCAACGGCACGACGAACTTCGTCCTCGACAAGATGGACTCCACCGGGGCCGGCTTCGCCGAGACGGTGGCCGAGGCCCAGGCCCTGGGCTACGCCGAGGCCGACCCCACCGCCGACGTCGAGGGCTTCGACGCCGCCGCCAAGGCGGCCATCCTCGCGAGCATGGCCTTCCACACGCGCGTGTCGTCGGCCGACGTGCACCGCGAGGGGATCACCGAGGTCACCGCGGCCGACATCCGGGCGGCGCGCGAGAACGACTGCGTCGTCAAGCTGCTCGCCATCTGCGAGCGCGTCATGGCCGACGGGGTCGAGGCGGTCAGCGTCCGCGTGCACCCGGCGATGGTGCCGCGCTCGCACCCGCTGGCCAACGTGCGCGAGGCGTTCAACGCCGTGTTCGTCGAGGCCGAGGCGGCCGGCGAGCTGATGTTCTACGGCCGCGGCGCCGGCGGCGACCCCACCGCCTCGGCCGTGCTCGGCGACGTCGTGGCGGTCGCCCGCCACCGGGTGGCCGGCGGCCGCGGGCCGGGGGAGTCGGCCTACGCCGACCTGCCGGTCGTCGACCTCGGCCGGGCCATCACGCGCTACCACATCAGCCTCGACGTCGCCGACCGCCCGGGGGTGCTGGCCCAGGTCGCCGCGGCCTTCGCCGAGCACGGCGTCTCGATCGAGACGGTGCGCCAGCGCGCCCGGCCCGAGGACGAGGGCCGGGCCAAGCTCATCATCGTCACGCACCGGGCCAGCGACGCCGACCTGTCGGCCACCGTCGACGCCCTCGCGGCCCTCGAGGCGGTCGACGACGTCGCGTCCGTCATGCGCGTGGAAGGAGCCTGACGTGGCCCACCAGTGGCGCGGAGTGATCCGCGAGTACGCCGACCGCCTGCCGAGCCTGGCGGGCGCACCCGTGGTCACCCTCCTCGAGGGCGGCACCCCGCTCATCCCGTGCGAGAACCTCTCCGAGCTCACCGGCGCCAACGTCTACGTCAAGTACGAGGGCCTCAACCCGACCGCGTCGTTCAAGGACCGCGGGATGACGGCGGCCATCTCCGCCGCCAAGCTCGCCGGCGCGAAGGCGGTCATCTGCGCGAGCACGGGCAACACGAGCGCGAGCGCCGCGGCCTACGCCGTCAAGGCCGGGATGACCTGTGCCGTCCTCGTCCCCGACGGCAAGATCGCCCTCGGCAAGCTGAGCCAGGCGATCGCCCACGGCGCCACCCTCATCCAGGTCGAGGGCAACTTCGACGACTGCCTCACCGTCGCGCGCAAGCTCGCCGAGAGCTACCCGGTCGAGCTCGTCAACTCGGTGAACCCGGCGCGGATCGAGGGCCAGAAGACGGCGGCCTTCGAGGTCGTCGACGCGCTCGGCGACGCCCCCGACATCCACGTGCTCCCGGTCGGCAACGCCGGCAACATCACCGCGTACTGGCGCGGGTACACCGAGTACGCTTCTGCCACAACGGGGCTCGATGGCCGCGTCCTCGAGCCGGTGGCCACGCGCCGCCCGCAGATGTGGGGCTTCCAGGCCGCCGGCGCCGCCCCCATCGTCCTCGGCCACCCCGTCGACGAGCCCGAGACCATCGCCACCGCGATCCGGATCGGCAACCCCGCGTCGTGGCGGCAGGCCGAGCAGGCCCGCGACGAGTCCGGCGGCCTCATCGACTCCGTCACCGACGAGGAGATCCTCGAGGCGCACCGCCTGCTGCCGTCCACCGAGGGGGTCTTCGTCGAGCCCGGCTCGGCGGCGAGCATCGCCGGCCTGGTGAAGATGCACCGGGCCGGCCGGGTGCCGCACGAGGCGACGGTCGTGTGCACCGTCACCGGGCACGGCCTCAAGGACCCGCAGTGGGCGCTGCGCACGGCCGACGGCTCCGACATCACGCCGGTGCGCGTGCCCGTCGACGCCTACTCGGTCGCGGCCGCCCTCGGCCTCGAGGGGTGAGGTGAGCACCGTGCTGCGGGCGGGTACCGCCGTCGAGGTGCGGGTGCCGGCGAGCAGCGCGAACCTCGGCCCGGGCTTCGACTCCATCGGGTGCGCCCTCGGGGTGTGGGACCGGTGCCGGGCCACCGTCACCGACCGCCCGGGCCTCGTCGTCGAGGTCGAGGGGGAGGGGGCCGGGGCCGTGCCCCTCGACGAGACCCACCTCGTGCACCGGGCCATGCGCACCGCGTGGGGCGAGGCCGGTGTCGAGGCGCCCGCCGGGCTGCGGCTCGAGTGCCGCAACGCCGTCCCGCACGGGCGCGGCATGGGGTCCTCGGCCACCGCGATCGTCACGGGCATCGTCGCCGCCCTCGGGCTGGCGTCGGTCTCCGAGGGACGCGGCGGCGAGGTCGACCTCGCGGTCGCGAACTCGCTGGCGGCCCGCCTCGAGGGCCATCCCGACAACGCCTCGGCCAGCGTCTACGGCGGCGTCACCCTCTCGTGGAGCGGACCCGACGGCACGACCACCGTCCGGCTGCCGGTGCACCCGGAGATCGAGCCGGTCGTCCTCGCGCCCGACACCCAGCTCTCGACGGCCCGGGCCCGCTCGGTGCTGCCCCAGCAGGTCCGCCTCGCCGACGCCGCGGCGAACTCGGCCCGGGCGGCGCTGCTGACCCATGCCCTCGGGGCGGCCCCCGAGCAGCTGCTCGAGGCCACCCGTGACTGGCTGCACCAGGAGGCGCGGCGGGCCTCCTACCCGGCGACGATGGCGCTCGTCGACGCCCTGCGGGCCGACGGCCACGCGGCGGCCGTCTCCGGCGCCGGCCCCTCGGTGCTCGTCCTCGCCCTGCGCTCGCGGGTCGAGGACGCCACCCGGCACGGCCCCCCGGGGTGGCGCGTGCTCACCCCCGGCATCCCGCAGCGCGGCGCCTCCCTCACGGTCGTCGCGGGCGGCTGACGCGCCGGACTCCACCATCGGTCGGGTCGCGCGGCGACGCGGTGGTACTGTGGAACTGCGTTCGCGGCCGATGCCGAGCCAGACGGCTCGTTGCCTGCAGCTGGACGCCCCCCACGCCCCCGGGTACAGCAAGCAACCGTTTCAGTTGCGCGCCCGAGCGTGGACACTCCCACCCAGACCGGCGTTTCGAGCCGGTCCACGAGCGAGGGGAAGGATCCTTCGTGACAGACACCACCACCCTCGAGGCCTCGGCCTCCGCGAGCGGCCAGCGCCGTTCCGGTGCGCTCTCGGCCATGCGGCTCGCCGAGCTGCAGGGCCTCGCCTCGAGCATGGGCATCGACGGCACCGCCAAGATGCGCAAGGGCGACCTCGTCGCCGCCATCCGCGCCCGCCAGAACGGCGAGAGCGGCCCCGCCGCCCAGGGCGGCGAGCCGCGCGAGGCCCCCGAGGCCCGCCGGGCCCCCCGCCGGGCCGTCTCCGACGAGCAGCGCCGCGACGAGCCGTTCCACGACGGCGGCGACCGCGAGCGCTCCGGTGACCGCGGCGACCGCGAGGCGCGCACCGACCGGGCCGAGCGCAGCGAGCGCGAGCCCCAGGACCGCGACCGCTCGGACCGCCAGCAGGACGGCAACCGTCGGCAGGACGACCGCGGCAACCGTCAGCAGGACGACCGCGGCAACCGTCAGCAGGACGACCGCGGCAACCGTCAGCAGGACGACCGCGGCAACCGTCAGCAGGACGACCGCGGCAACCACCAGGGCGGCCAGCCGAACACCCAGAACCAGAACAACAACAACAACGACGACGAGGACGGCGGCGGCCGTGGCCGGCGACGCCGCAACCGTGGGCGCAACCGCGACAAGCGTCGCCCCGGCGGCCCCGAGGGCGGCGGCAACGCCCCGAGCCCCCAGGCCGACAACGAGCCGCAGATCCGCGAGGACGACGTCCTCGTGCCCGTGGCCGGCATCCTCGACATCCTCGACAGCTACGCCTTCGTCCGCACGACGGGCTACCTGCCGGGCACCAGCGACATCTACGTCCCGATGCAGATGGTCAAGCGCTACGGCCTGCGCAAGGGCGACGCCGTCACCGGCTCGATCAAGGCCACCCGCGAGGGCGAGGAGCCGCAGCAGCAGACCGTCGGCTCGCGCAACAACCGGCAGAAGTACACGCCGCTCGCCCGGCTCGAGACCGTCAACGCGATGACCCCGGACGACGCGCGTCGTCGTCCCGAGTTCGGCAAGCTCACGCCCCTCTACCCGCAGGACCGCCTGCGCCTGGAGACCGAGCAGAGCATCGTCACGACCCGGATCATCGACCTCGTCGCCCCCATCGGCAAGGGCCAGCGCGGGCTCATCGTCGCCCCGGCCAAGGCCGGCAAGACGATGGTCATGCAGGCCATCGCCAACGCGATCACGACGAACAACCCCGAGTGCCACCTCATGGTCGTCCTCGTCGACGAGCGTCCCGAGGAGGTCACCGACATGCAGCGGGCCGTCAAGGGCGAGGTCATCTCCTCGACCTTCGACCGCCCGGCCGACGACCACACGACGGTCGCCGAGCTGGCCATCGAGCGGGCCAAGCGGCTCGTCGAGATGGGCCACGACGTCGTCGTCCTGCTCGACTCGATCACCAAGCTCGGGCGCGCCTACAACCTCGCCGCCCCGGCGAGCGGGCGCATCCTCTCCGGTGGTGTCGACTCGGCCGCGCTGTACCCGCCGAAGAAGTTCTTCGGCGCCGCGCGCAACATCGAGAACGGCGGCTCGCTGACCATCCTCGCCACGGCGCTCGTCGAGACGGGCTCGCGGATGGACGAGGTGATCTTCGAGGAGTTCAAGGGCACCGGCAACATGGAGCTCAAGCTCGACCGTCAGCTGGCCAACCGCCGGATCTTCCCCGCCGTCGACATCAACAACTCGGGCACGCGGCGCGAGGAGATCCTCCTGGCGCCCGACGAGCTGAAGATCATGTGGAAGCTGCGCCGCGTGCTCGCGGCGCTGGACTCCCAGCAGGGCATCGAGCTGCTCCTGGACCGCCTGAGGAAGACGAAGAACAACTACGAGTTCCTCGTCCAGGTCCAGCAGACGAGCACCATCAAGCTCGACGACGAGGACTGAGCGACCCCCGCTCGAGACGCACCGACGCACGCCGCGCGCCCGACCGGGCGCGCGGCGTGTCTCGTCTCCGGTCCGGGGTCAGTCGCGCCGCGGCCCGAGCTCGAGCCGGCGGCGCAGCTCGGCGCGGCCCGACGCGTCGTCGGGCAGGTCCCACCACGACTCGACCCACCACGTGGCGCCGGCCTCGGCCCACGGCCCGACCGGCGGGCGCACGTCACCGAAGGTGCCGTGGCTGTCGCCCTCGACGACGACGTCGTAGCCCTCCATCGACAGTCCGGCGTCGGCCCGCAGCGCCCGGAGGTGCTCCACGAGCTCGCGCAGGGCCTCGGGGGTGAGGCGGGAGCCGGGGTCGTCGAGCGCGCCGCCGGCGACCGCGGGCAGCACGCCCTGCCAGCGCGCGGCCCGCTCGAGGGAGCGCTGCCGGGACCGGCCGGGGACGAGGAGGCCGACGCACCAGACCGGCGGGTGCGGCCGCTGCACCGGCGGCGGCGGGACGAGCATCTCGACCGGGCGAGCCGCCCAGTGCTCGCCGGAGAACTCGAACGGCTGGCCGCCGAGCAGCCCGGCGTAGACCGCGAGGCCCTCGTCGAGCTTCGCCGCGCGCACGGCCCGTCCCTCGTCGGGCTCGAAGGCCAGCCAGTTGTCGTGGAGCGCCCCGAGGCCGACGCCGAGCGTGACCCGGCCGCCGGAGAGCCGGTCGACCGACCCGACCCGCGCTCGCGAGGTCCCAGGGGCGGTAGCGGGACGCCGGGGTGAGGAGGGTGCCGAGCCGGATGCGCTCGGTGGCCATGGCGGCGGCGGCCGAGGGTGACCCACGCGTCCTGGGCCCAGACCGCCTCCCAGGTGAAGACCATGTCCCAGCCGGCGTCCTCGGCGACGGCGGCGAGCTCGGCGAACTCGCGCTCGGTGGCCCACGGGATGACCGCTCCGAACCTCATCCCCCGAGCCTAGGCGCCGCCGGCGACAGCCGCCCGCGGCGATGCGCCCGCGCTGAGCGGGCGAGGCCGGCGCTCCACCGTTCGGACATCATCAGGCGGGGAATCTTCCGCCGCCCGGCGTGGCGTCCCTAGATTCCGGAGCGGTCCATGACCACTGTGCCCGAGCCCGCGAGAGAGGAGCACCGGTGGACAGCGCGCCCCGCCCCCGGATCCTCGTCGCCGACGACGACCCCGACATCCGCGACCTCGTGGAGTTCAAGCTCACCCAGGCCGGCTTCGACGTGCAGTGCGTCGGCGACGGCCTCGAGGCGTGGGACGTCTTCACCGCCGACCCGCCCGACGGCATCGTCCTCGACGTGATGATGCCCGGCCTCTCCGGCATCGACGTGCTCCTGAAGATCCGCGAGCACTCGGCCGTCCACCTCCCGGTCCTCATGCTCAGCGCCCGCTCGCGCGACACCGACGTCGACGCCGGGTTCGCCGTCGGCGCCGACGACTACCTCGTCAAGCCGTTCAGCCCGCGCGAGCTGGTGCACCGGGTCAACGGCATCCTCGCGCGACCGCGCCGATGACGATCGGCGGCTTCGTCGCCGTCTCCGGCCTCGCCATCGCCACGGCCTCCCTCGCGATGGCGCTGGCCATCGTCGGGCTCAAGGTGCAGCGCACGCTGCGCACCGACGCCTGGGAGCGGCGGGTGTCGCCCTACCGCGCGCGCGTCGCTCCTCGTCGCCGCGGGGGAGGACACCGAGGACGGCGCGACCCTCGAGGAGCTCGCCCGGCTCACCGGCCGGACCGCGCCGCGACGTCGACGACCTCGTCGTGCGCCTCCTCGGCAAGGTCCGGGGCGAACCCGCCGACCAGCTCGTCGAGCTGCTCCGCCGCCACGGCGTGCTCGGGCCGCAGCGCCCGCGACGTGCACAGCTGGTCGCCGCTGCGGCGCGAGCGCGCCCTGCACCTCATCGGCCGGTCCCGCGACTGGCAGCTCACCGACGCCGCGATCTCCGCCCTCGAGGACCGCTCGCCGCGGGTGCGGGCCCAGGCCGCGCGCACCGTCGGCCGGGTCGGCGACCCGCGCGGTGCGCAGCCCCTCCTCCACGCGCTGCGCCGCGAGGGCATCCACTCCGGCGAGGCCGCCGAGGCGCTCGTCGGCATGGGCGCCGGTGCCACCGACGCGCTGCTGTGGGCGCTCGCGAAGGGCTCGCCCCGGGCGCGCACCGTCGCGGCGCACATCGCCGGCATCGGCGGCATCCGCGCCGCCGCGCCGTACCTCGTCGAGCTCGTCGAGCGCGACGGCGACGTCACCGTCGCGGCCACCGCGGTCACCGCCCTCGGACGGGTCGGCCGGCCCCGCGACGTCGGGGCGATCGCCGGGGCCACGGTGCGCTACCACCCCCAGCAGCTGCGCCGGGCCGCCGCCGAGGCGCTCGGCGAGCTCGGGATGGACCAGGGGGTGCCGGTGCTCGTGCGGCTCCTCGCCGACCGCGAGTCGCAGGTGTCGGAGGCGGCGGCCCGCTCGCTGCTCACCCTCGGGCCGACCGGCGTGGCCGCGCTCGCCGTCAACGCGCACCTGCCGACCGCCGGCGCGGCGCTGGCCCACGCCCGCCTCACGGGGGTGGCGGTGTGAGCTGGCCGGAGGTGCACGACGGCGTCCACGGCGTGCTCGTGGCCTTCTTCGGCGTCACCGCGCCCGTTCGTGTTCGCGCTACTTCCTCCTCATCAACACCTCCTACCTCGTGCTCGTCGTGCTCGCCGCCGGGGGGTTCCACCGGCACATGCGCGAGAAGGGCACCCGCCGCGAGATGACGGCCGCCGAGATGACCCCCGGGGTCTCGGTGGTCGTCCCGGCGTACAACGAGGAGACCCTCATCGTCACCTCGGTGCGGGCCCTGCTCGCCCTGCGCTACCCGCAGCACGAGGTCGTCATCGTCGACGACGGGAGCACCGACGCGACCCTGCGCGTGCTCACCGACGCCTTCGACCTCGTCGAGGTGCCGCACCGGGCCTCGGGCGAGATCCCGGTGCGGGCCGAGGTCCGCACCGTCCTCGTGCCGCGCAACGGCCACACGCCCCTGCTCGTCGTCTCCAAGACCAACTCGGGCCGGTCCGAGGCGATCAACGTCGGCATCAACGCCGCGCGCCAGGAGATCGTCGTCATCACCGACGCCGACTCGGTGCTCGAGCCGGACGCCCTGGTGCGCGTGACCCAGCCCTTCATCGACGACCCCAACCGCGTCGTGGCCGCCGGTGGCACCGTGCGGGCCATCAACGGCAGCAAGGTGATGGCCGGCCGGCTCGTCCGCCTCCAGATGCCGACGTCGTGGCTGGCCCGGGCGCAGGTGATGGAGTACCTGCGCAGCTTCCTCATCGGTCGCACCGGCTGGGCCGCCGTCGGCACCCTCCTGCTCATCAGCGGCGCCTTCGGCGTCTACCGGCGCGACATCGTCATCGAGGCGGGCGGGCTCGACCCGGACAGCATCGGCGAGGACTTCGAGCTCTGCCTCAAGGTCCACCGGATGATGCGCGACGGCGGGCGCGACTACCGCATGGTCTTCGTGCCCGAACCGGTGTGCTGGACCGAGGTGCCGAGCACGGTGGCCGTCCTCCACCGCCAGCGCACGCGCTGGCACCGCGGGCTCTGGGAGACCCTGTGGTCCTACCGGGGCATGCTCTTCCGCCGGCGCTACGGGCGGGTGGGCTGGGTCGGCCTGCCGTACTACTGGGCCTTCGAGCTGTTCGCGCCGCTGCTCGAGATCGTCGGCATCGTCGTCGTGCCCGCTCGGCCTGGTCTTCGGCGCCGTCAACGTGCGCTACGCCGTCCTCCTGCTGTGCGTGGCCTACGGCTACGCCATCCTCGTGACCCTCGCCGCGATGTCGGTCGAGGAGTGGGCCTTCCACCGCTACGAACGGTGGCGCGACCTCGCCGTCGCGGTGGCGGCGACGGTGTTCGAGAACATCGGCTACCGCCAGATGACGGTGTGGTGGCGCCTCGAGGGCTGGTGGGCCAGCCTGCGCGGCCGCAAGCAGGTGTGGGGCGTGATGACCCGCGCCGGCTTCGAGGAGGGCACCGCATGACCCTGCTCGGCCGCCGCACCGCTCGCCCGGAGCGGCCGGCGGCCGCCGGCGGCCTCGTCGCGGTCGTCGGGCTGCTCGCGGTGGTCCTCGCCGCGCTCGTCGTCCGCCGGCGCACCGCCGCCGGGCTCGCCGACCTCGAGCGGGCACGCCTGCGAGCACGCCGCCGAGCAGGCCGAGTCCGAGCGGCTGCACGCCCTCGTCGTCGACGTCGCCCGGACCGTGCACGGCACCGCCCAGCTGCCGACCGCCCTGCGCCGGGTCTGCTCGCGGCTGGGGGAGACCCTCGACATCGACCGCGTCGCGGTGCTGACGCTCGACGACGAGCGGTGCCTGCGCAAGTGGGAGCAGTGGCACCGCGCCGGCCTCGCCGCCCTGCCCGCTGCCGCCGGCCGAGCTCGTCGCCCTCGTCGAGCCCGTCGCCCACGACCTGCTGCTCGGGGCCCGGATCGCCGTGCCCGACCTCCTCGCCCCGGGCCACCGGCAGGACGCCGTGACCGGCGAGCTGCGCCGCCTCGCCGGGCTGGCCCGGGGGCTGCTCGTCCTCCCGGTCGGGGCCACCGAGCGCGGGCCTCGGGCTGCTCGTGTGCATGACGACGGACGGGCCGCGGGAGTGGACCGAGCAGGAGGTGCGGGTCGTCGAGGAGCTCACCGCCTTCCTCGCCCAGGCCGTGGTCCACCAGCGGCTCCAGGAGGTGCAGGACCTCCAGCTGCGCGAGCTGCGGGCCCTCGACCAGTACAAGGACGAGTTCCTCGCGACGGTGAGCCACGAGCTGCGCACCCCGCTGACCTCCATCGGCGGCTACCTCGAGATCCTCCGGGACGGCGACCTCGGTCCGGTGGCCCCGGCCCAGGACCGCGCCCTCGAGGTCGTCACCCGCAACGCCGACCGCCTCCGGGGCCTCATCGAGGACCTCCTCGTCCTCAACCGGATGAGCGCGGCGGGGCCCCGCGGCGAGCGCGGCCCGGTCGACCTCGGAGCGGTCACCACCGCTGCGGTCGAGGTGCTCGGGCCGACCGCCGCCACGGCCGAGGTGCACCTCGTCGCCGAGGTGCTCGGGGACGACCTCGTCGTGGAGGGGGACGCGGCCCAGCTCGAGCGGGCCGTCCTCAACGTGCTCGGCAACGCGGTGAAGTTCACGCCGCCCGGCGGTCGGGTCACCGCCCGGGTCTGGGCCGACGGCCGGTTCGTGCGCGTCGAGGTCGAGGACACCGGCATCGGGATCCCCGCCGAGGACATCGCCCGCCTGGCCGAGCGGTTCTTCCGGGCCGCGAACGCGACGGCGCCGCGAGATCCCCGGCACCGGCCTCGGCCTGAGCATCGTGCGCGGCATCGTCGAGGCCCACGGAGGCGTCGTCGACATCGGCTCGGCGGAGGGCTACGGGACGACGGTGGGGCTCGCCCTGCCGGTGGCCCTCGACGTCGTCGACGCCGAGGCGGCCGGCGGTGCCGCGTCGTCCGCGCCGTCACCCCGGGCCGACGCGACCTCGGGTCCGGGCGGGTCGCCCGTTCCGGACGGGCCACCCGTTCCCGGCGGGTCGCCCGAGGAGGTGCCACCCCCGCGGAATGCCGTGGGGGCCCGGTCCGTTTAGGTCACCGTGTGCCACCTCTGGCACACTTGAGCGCTGGACCGGTTCACGGCAGTGATGCGTTTCCTGAGCGACCTCCCCACGAGGGTCGCAGGCGGGGCGCCAAGGGCTTGCAGCACGGTGCTGGGCCCGCCGACCCGGATCCATCCAAGGAGAGAATCGTGAAGAAGGACATCCACCCCGAGTACGTCGAGACCACGGTCACCTGTACCTGTGGCAACACGTTCACCACCCGCAGCACGGCGACCGACGGCGTGATCCACGCCGACGTGTGCAGCAACTGCCACCCGTTCTACACGGGCAAGCAGAAGATCCTCGACACCGGCGGCCGCGTGGCCCGGTTCGAGGCGCGCTACGGCAAGAAGGCCGCCAAGTAGCACCCCCGACGCGCCGGTCCGCCCCCGTGGCGGGCCGGCGCGTCCGTGTCTCCAGCCGTCCCACCCGTGGCCCAGGAGGTCGTGTCGATGATCGAGTCCGCCGAGGCGCTCGTCGCCGAGCACGCCGCCCTCGAGCGGGCGATGGCCGACCCCGCCGTCGCCTCGGACCCCGACGCGCTGCGCGTCGCCAACCAGCGCTACGCCGCCCTCGGCCCGACGGTGGCCGCGCACCGGGCCTGGGTCGCGGCGCGGGGCGACCTCGGAGGCCGCCCGCGAGCTCGCGGCCGAGGACGAGGCCTTCGCCGCCGAGGTGCCGGCCCTGGAGTCCGTCGTCGCCGAGGCCGAGGAGCGCCTGCGGCGCCTGCTCGTGCCCCGCGACCCCGAGGACGACCGCGACGTCATCCTCGAGGTCAAGGCGGGGGAGGGCGGCGAGGAGTCGGCGCTGTTCGCCGGCGACCTCCTGCGCATGTACCTGCGCTACGCCGAGCGCCGGGGCTGGCGCACCGAGGTGCTCGACGCGACCGAGTCCGACCTCGGCGGCTACAAGGACGTCCAGGTCTCCGTGCGCTCGCGCGGCGCGGTGACGCCCGGCGAGGCGCCGTGGGCGCTGCTCAAGTACGAGGGCGGCGTGCACCGCGTGCAGCGCGTCCCGGTCACCGAGAGCCAGGGCCGCATCCACACCTCGGCCGCCGGCGTCTGGGTGATGCCCGAGGCCGAGGAGGTCGAGGTGAGCATCGACCCGGACGACCTGCGCATCGACGTCTTCCGCTCCAGCGGGCCGGGCGGGCAGAGCGTCAACACGACCGACTCGGCGGTGCGGATCACCCACCTGCCGACCGGCCTCGTCGTCTCGTGCCAGAACGAGAAGTCGCCAGCTGCAGAACCGCGAGGCGGCCCTGCGGGTGCTGCGGGCCCGGCTGCACCAGCAGGCGATGGACGAGCGCAACGCCGCCGACGCCAGCGCGCGGGCCAGCCAGGTGCGCACGGTCGACCGGTCCGAGCGGATCCGCACGTACAACTTCCCGGAGAACCGGATCAGCGACCACCGCACCGGCTACAAGGCGCACAACCTCGACGCGGTGCTCGACGGCGACCTCGACCCGGTCATCCGCTCGGCGGTCGACGCCGACGAGGCGGCCAAGCTCGCCGTGATCGCCGACCGATGAGCACACCCGCGCGGCCCACGGTCGCCACGGCGGTCTCCGGCGCACGGGCTGCCCTCGACGCGGAGGGCATCGCCTCGCCCGATGCCGACGCCGTCGAGCTCGCCGCCTTCGCGCTCGGCTGCGACGCCGCCGAGGTCCGCCGCCGGGTGGTGCTCCGCGAGCCCGCCGACGCCGCCTTCCTCGACCGCTTCGACGGCCTCGTCGAGGAGCGCCTCGCCCGCGTCCCCCTCCAGCACCTCACCGGCCGGGCCTACTTCCGCCGGCTCACGCTGGCCGTCGGCCCCGGGGTGTTCGTCCCGCGCCCGGAGACCGAGGTGACCGCCGGGCTGGCGATCGAGGCGGCGCGCGCCGCGGGGGAGGCCCCCGTCGTCGTCGACCTCTGCACCGGGTCGGCGGCGATCGCGCTCGCCGTGGCCGACGAGGTGCCGAAGGCACGGGTGCACGCGGTGGAGCTGGCGCCCGAGGCGCACGCCTGGGCCGCGCAGAACGTCGAGCGGCTGGCGCTCGCCGTCGACCTGCGCCTCGGCGACGCGACGAGCGCCTTCGACGACCTCGAGGGTGCGGTCGACGTCGTCGTGAGCAACCCCCCGTACATCCCGGACGGGGCCGTGCCGGTCGACCCCGAGGTGCGCGACCACGACCCCGAGGTCGCCCTCTACGGCCGCTCGCGCGACGGCCTGGCCGTCCCGCTGGCCGTCGCCGCGCGGGCGGCCGTCCTCCTGCGGGAGGGGGGCGTCCTCGTCATGGAGCACGCCGACGAGCAGGGCGAGAGCCTCCCGGCGGCGCTGCGGGCCGCGGGGGAGTGGGAGGCCGTCACCGACCACCGCGACCTCGCCGGGCGTCCGCGCACGACGGTGGCCGTCAGGCGCGCCCGAGGACGAACATGAGCACGGCGATGATGAGCACGACGCCGACGAGCGTCCAGATCAGCCCCGAACCGCGCATGGGTCACCTCTCGTCTCCCACAGCCCGCGGGTGGTGCACCCGCCGGTGCCCCCGACCCTAGGCGCCGGCCTCCCGGAGTGGCGGCTGCCGGCCGACGAATCGCCGCACCTACCCTTGGGGCCATGAGCCCGGTCTTCGACTGCACCACCGAGGTGGGGCGCGCCGACGCCCTCCCCAAGGTGGCCGAGGGGGTGCGACGGGGCAGCCTCGTCGTCCTCCCCACCGACACCGTCTACGGGATCGGTGCCGACGCCTTCTCGCCCGAGGCCGTCCACGCCCTCCTCGACGCCAAGGGCCGCGGCCCCGACATGCCGCCGCCGGTGCTCGTGGCCGAGGAGCGCACGCTCGAGGGCCTGGCCACCGAGGTGCCCGAGTACGCGCGGGCCCTCGTCCGCGAGTTCTGGCCCGGGCCGCTCACCCTCGTCCTGCGCGCCCAGCCCTCGCTCGCCTGGGACCTCGGCGACACCGGGGGCACGGTGGCGCTGCGGATGCCCGACGACGAGGTCGCCCTCGCCCTCCTGCGCGAGGTCGGGCCGATGGCGGTGAGCAGCGCCAACCGGCACGGGTACCCGGCGAGCCGCACCGTCGTGGAGGCGGCGAGCCAGCTCGGGGCGAGCGTGGAGTTCTACCTCGACGGCGGGCCGAGCACGGGCGGGCTCGCCTCGACCATCGTCGACTGCACCCGCGACGAGCCGACGGTGCTGCGCCTCGGTGCCCTGTCCGAGGAGGCGGTCATGGCCGTCGTGGAGCGCTCGCGCACCGACGCCCTAGAGTTGGCGGACGCCGAGACCGACGCGGGTGCCGAGACCGACGCACCGACCCAGGACGAGCCGCGGGAGACCAGCGACGATGAGTGACACGTTCTACGGATCCGACTTCGACGCCCTCCAGGGGTTCGACCCCGAGATCGCCGGGGTGCTCGTCTCCGAGCTGGGTCGCCTGCGCGGGGGCCTCCAGCTCATCGCCAGCGAGAACTTCTCCAGCCCCGAGGTGCTCACCGCGCTCGGGTCGACGCTGTCCAACAAGTACGCGGAGGGCTACCCCGGGCGGCGCTACTACGGCGGCTGCTCCGAGGTCGACGTCGCCGAGCGGCTCGCCATCGAGCGGTGCACGAGCCTCTTCGGTGCCGACCACGCCAACGTCCAGCCGCACTCGGGCGCCAGCGCCAACCAGGCGGTCTACGGGGCCTTCCTCAAGCCGGGCGAGACCATCCTCGCGATGAGCCTGCCCCACGGCGGCCACCTCACCCACGGCACGAAGGTCTCCTTCTCGGGCAAGTGGTTCGACGCCGTGCACTACGGGGTCGACAAGGACACCGAGGACATCGACTACGACCAGGTCGAGCGGCTGGCCCGCGAGCACCGCCCGAAGGTCATCCTCGCCGGCGGGTCGGCCATCCCGCGGCTCATCGACTTCGCCCGGTTCCGGGCCATCGCCGACGAGGTGGGCGCGATCTTCTGGGTCGACGCGGCGCACTTCATCGGCCTCGTGGCCGGCCAGGCCATCCCGAGCCCCGTGCCCCACGCCGACGTCGTCTCGTTCACGACCCACAAGGTGCTGCGCGGCCCGCGCTCGGGCGCCATCGTGTGCAAGGAGGAGTTCGCGGCCACCATCGACAAGGCCGTGTTCCCGATGATGCAGGGCGGCCCGCAGATGCACACCATCGCGGCCAAGGCCGTGAACTTCAAGGAGTGCGCCACCCCCGAGTACGCGGCCTACACGCGCCAGGTCGTCGCCAACGCCAAGGTCCTCGCCGAGAGCCTCGGCGAGCACGGCATCCGCCCGACGACGGGCGGCACCGACACCCACCTGAGCCTCCACGACCTCCAGGGCGTCCTCGTCACGGGGGTCGACGCCGAGGCTCGCTCCGACGCGGCGGGCATCACCCTCAACAAGAACGCCATCCCGTTCGACCCGCAGAAGCCGAACATCGCCTCCGGCATCCGGGTCGGCACGCCGTGCGTCACGACGCAGGGGATGGGCGAGGACGAGATGCGCACCGTCGCCCGCCTCATCGCCCGGGCCGTCGTCGACGGCGACGCCGACCCCGAGCACGCCGTGTCGCGCGAGGTGCGCGCCGAGGTCACCGAGCTCGTCGAGGCGTTCCCGGCCTACCCCCGGCCGGCCTGAGCCCCCAGGAGCCGACCACCCCGTGTCGATGCCGACCCCGCCGAGCGAGCCCGAGGCGCGTCTGCTGACCCGGCTCAACCGCCGGGGCTTCCGGCTCGTCATGCTGCTCGACGGGCTCGCCGTCCTCTTCCTCATGCTCCTCAGCATGCTGTGGCGGTTCGGCCTGCCCCCGTGGCCGACGTACAACGTCGGGGCCTACGCGCTCTCGTTCTCGGTCTCCACGCTCGTCTTCCTCGTGGCCTTCTACTTCGGGGGCCTCTACGAGCGCGAGCCCCGGCTCGGCGGCGCCGCCGTGCTCCCGCGGGCGGGCCGGCTGTCGCTCGCCGCCGGCAGCTTCGTCGCCCTGCTCAACCTCGGCCTCAGCGGCCTGGCCCGCCAGCGCGGCTCGCTCATCGAGCGGGCCCTGCCGTTCCCCATCCAGAACCTCGTCGCCGTCATCCTCCTCGCGGGCGTCGCCGTCGCGGTCAACCGCGGCATCGTCCACTGGCTGCGCACCCGCCGCGAGGGCCCGCCCCAGGTCGTGCTGGCCGGGCTCGGGCCCGACATCGAGCTGGCCCGCGAGCACGTGGCCGCCAACGCCCCCGACATCGAGGTCGTCGGCCGAGGTCGACGACCCCCACGCCATCGTCGAGACGGTGCAGCGCTGCGAGGCCACCGACGTCCTCCTGCTCACCGCGGGGTGGCTCGACCTCTGGTACCCGCGCACGATCGGACGCCTCGACCGCGAGGACGTCACGGTGCTGCTGCGGGTCGGTGGCCGCGAGACCCTCTTCGGCCTCGACCGCCTGCGCGAGGTCGCGGGCCTGCCGTTCGTCCTCCTCATGCCGCAGACCATGGCCGCCTCGCAGCGGCACTTCAAGCGGCTGCTCGACCTCTTCCTCGTCGTGCTGACGGCGCCGGTGTGGCTGGTGCTCCTCGGCGGGGTGGCGCTGCACCAGCTCCTCGTCGTCGGGCGCCCGCTGCTCTACCGCCAGACCCGGGTCGGCGCCGGGGGCGAGACCTTCCAGATGGTGAAGTTCCGGACCATGCGCACCGACGCCGAGGCGGCCGGGGTGCAGCTGTCCTCGGGCTCCGCCGACCCGCGCGTCATCCCCGCGTGCCGCTGGGTGCGGGCGACCCGGGCCGACGAGCTGCCGCAGATCCTCCACATCCTCACCGGGCGGATGGCCGTCGTCGGCCCGCGCCCCGAGCGGCCGGAGCTGACGGCCGGTTTCGAGAAGGAGATCGCCGGGTACACCCGCCGGCACGAGGTGCCCCCCGGGCTCACCGGCCTGGCCCAGATCCACGGGCGGTACCACACCGACGCCGAGTACAAGCTCGGCTACGACCTGCAGTACCTCGTCAACTGGTCGCCGATCCTCGACCTCGAGATCATCGCGCGCACCATCTGGGTCGTCCTCGCGCGCCGGGTCTGACCCCTCCACCGGTCTGCGCCGTCCGGGCGGGCTGGCGCCCGAACGAACGCTTGTGATAGTTTTCACAAGCCGTCACGGAGACCCTCCGCCACGACCACCGAAGAGGCCGATCGCAGATGACCGACCGCACCGAGAACAGGCCCGCCGCCGCGGGCGCACCCTTCGGGGTCATGCTCCGCGGCGCCCTGGTGCCGGCCTCGGTCGCCGGGGCGGTCGCGGTCGTCGTCCTCGCCCTCGTCCGCGGGGGAGGCTCGGTCGCCGGCGGCCTGCTCGGCCTCGCCGTCTCGGTCGCCTTCTTCGCCTCCGGGATGTTCCTCCTCAGCCGGCTCGTCCGCAGCGCCAGCCCGCACGCGTTCCTCGCCGTCGCGATGGCCGTCTACCTCGGCCAGGTGCTCGCCCTCCTCGTCTTCTTCATCGTCTTCCGGCAGGCCTCCTGGGTCGACGGCACGGCCCTCGCGCTGACCGCCCTCGTGGTCACCCTGGCCTGGCAGGCCTTCGCCTACCGGGCCCTGCGCAGCGCCCG
The DNA here is from genome assembly GCA_963752445.1 of uncultured Actinomycetota bacterium. Lineage (GTDB taxonomy): Bacteria > Actinomycetota > Actinomycetes > Actinomycetales > Dermatophilaceae > Phycicoccus. The sequence goes on from CAVVYI010000031.1 coordinate 154,958, forward strand.
CCTCCCCATCTACGACGAGCCCGCCGACGCCCCGGAGGAGGGCCGATGACCAGCGCCGCCGCCCGCTGCACCGCCGTCGCGGCCACCTGCGGGGGTCGGGTAGCGTACGTCCAGTCCACCCGGGTGCCCGTCGTCGGCGCTCGTGACGTCCCCGAGGAGAAGGTGTGAGCCCGACCGTGGTCTCCGCTCATTGGCTGTCCGCCGCCGTCCCCGCTGCAGAGGGTGGCGAGGGGGGCTTCAACACCCCCGGGGTCAAGGACTTCTGGTGGCCGCTCATCGGGGGCGACAGCCCCTACACGCTGACCCGGCCCGGCCTGGTCCTGCTCCTCTCGGTCGGCCTGCTCGCCTGGTTCTACGTCGGCGCCACCCGCAAGCTCACGGTCGTCCCGAGCAAGAACCAGTTCCTCGTCGAGGGCAGCCTACAACTTCGTCCGCAACACCATCGGGCGCGACATCATCGGCAGCAAGGACTTCCTCCAGTTCGTCCCGCTGCTGCTCACGCTCTTCACGCTCATCCTCGTCAACAACGTGTTCGGGATCATCCCGTTCGTCCAGTTCCCGACGATGAGCCGGGTCGGCATCCCGATCGTGCTCACGCTCATCGTCTACGTCACCTACCACGCGGTGGCGATCCGCCGGAAGCACGGCGTCCTGCCCTACTTCAAGAGCCTCATCCCGCCGGGCCTGCCGGGCTGGCTCAAGCCCATCCTCTTCGTCCTCGAGTTCCTCACGTACTTCGTCATCCGGCCGCTGACGCTCGCGCTGCGACTCTTCGGCAACATGCTCGCCGGCCACCTCATGCTGCTCGTCTTCATCGTCGGCGGCGAGTACCTCCTGCTCCACGGCGACAACCTCTTCCTGAGGTTCTCCGGCGTGCTCTCCTTCGGCTTCTCGATCGCGATGACCTTCTTCGAGCTCCTCATCGAGTTCCTCCAGGCCTTCATCTTCACCCTCCTCGCCGCGCTCTACATCAGCGACGCGGTGAGCGAGCACCACTGACCCCCGGCTCGTCCGGACGCACGACCCACAGCACGACCCCGACGCCGGGACCGGCCCGGCGCCACCGAAAGGAACACACGACATGTACGGCTCCATCGCCTACCTCGGCTACGGTCTCGCCGCGATCGGCCCCGGCATCGGTGTCGGCCTGATCTTCGCCGCCTACATCAACGGCGTGGCCCGCCAGCCCGAGGCGCGCGGCATGCTCCAGACCATCGCCTTCACCGGCATGGCGATCACGGAGGCGCTGGCCATCCTCGGTCTCGTCTTCGCGTTCGTCTTCCAGGGCACGAACCCGAACTGACGCCGGTCCTCCCGACCAGCACCCTGCTCGACCTGTTCCGACGAGATAAGGACGCGATGTGCTCACCGCATCCGTAGTGGCCGCCGACGAGACGACGGGATTCCCCTCGGGGTTCCCGCTGCTGCCGCACCCCGCCGAGATGATCATCGGGGTCATCGCCTTCGCCATCCTGTACTGGCTGTACAAGACCAAGGTCGTCCCCCGCCTCGAGGAGCTCTACGAGGAGCGCGCCGCCGCGATCGAGGGCGGCATGCAGCAGGCCGAGCAGGCCCAGGCCGAGGCCCGGGCCGCGCTCGAGCAGTACACCGCCCAGCTGGCCGAGGCCCGCGGCGAGGCGAACGAGATCCGCGAGTCCGCCCGTGAGCAGGGCGCGCAGATCATCGCCGAGATGCGCGCCCAGGCCCAGGCCGAGGCGACCCGGATCACCGAGTCCGCCAAGCGCCAGGTCGAGGCCGAGCGCCAGCAGGCCGTCGTCCAGCTGCGCCAGGAGGTCGGCTCGCTCTCGACGACGCTCGCGAGCAAGATCGTCGGCGAGTCCCTCGAGTCCGAGGTGCGCCAGACGGGCATCGTCGACCGCTTCCTCGCCGAGCTCGAGGCCGGCGAGGTCAAGCCCGAGAAGGTCGCCCCGGCCGGGACAGGACGCCTGATGCGTGGGTCGTCGCGCGGCGCGGCCCGCTCGTCCCAGGAGGCCCTCGACGCCGCCCTGGGTGGCGGCGCCGACGCCTCGACGCTCTCCGAGGAGCTCTTCGCGGTGACCGGTGTCGTCGAGGGCAGCGCCTCGCTGCGCCGCGCGCTCGCCGACCCCTCCCGCGAGGGCGACGCGAAGGCCGCCCTGGCCCGCTCGCTGTTCGGCGGCAAGGTCGGCGACGCGACGACCACCCTCGTCGAGGCGGTCGCCGGCCAGCGCTGGGCCGCCGAGCGCGACCTCGGCGACACGCTCGAGAGCCTCGCCGTCCAGGCGCTGCTCGCCGGTGCCGAGTCCGAGGGCCGGATCGACCGGGTCGAGGACGAGCTGTTCCGCTTCGAGCGCATCGTCGCCGGCGACCCCGGGCTGCGCGACACCCTCTCCAGCCGCAACACCGACGCCTCCGGCAAGGCCGGGCTCGTCCACACGCCTGCTCGAGGGCAAGGCGGCGCCCGAGACGGTGCGCCTCGCCGAGCAGGCCGTCCGCGTGCCCCGCGGCCGGCGGCTCGACCGCGTCATGGAGGCCTACCTCGAGCTCGCCTCGCGGCGCCGCGACGAGCTCACCGCGCTCGTCACGGCCGCGGTCGCGCTCACCGGCCAGCAGCAGGCCCGCCTGCGCTCGGCCCTCGAGCAGCACTACGGCAAGACCGTCGCGCTCCAGGTCGTCCAGGACCCCTCGGTCATCGGCGGCATCCGGGTGCAGGTCGGCGACGAGGTCGTCGACGGCACCGTGCTCCGGCGCCTCGACGAGGCCCGGCGGCACGTCACCGGCGGCTGACCGGCACACCACAACTTCACCCGCACGACCCACCCGAACTGCGGCCCACACGGGGCCGGTGACCGAGGAGAAGATCACACATGACGGAGCTCTCGATCCGTCCGGACGAGATCCGGGACGCGCTGGACAGCTACGTACGCTCCTACGAGCCGGGCGCGGCCTCGCGCGAGGAGGTCGGCCGCGTCACCGACGCCGGTGACGGCATCGCCCACGTCGAGGGCCTGCCCTCGGCGATGACCAACGAGCTGCTCCAGTTCGAGGACGGCACCCTCGGCCTCGCGCTCAACCTCGACGTCCACGAGATCGGCGTCGTCATCCTCGGTGACTTCACCAAGATCGAGGAGGGCCAGGAGGTCAAGCGCACCGGCGAGGTGCTCTCGGTGCCCGTCGGCGACGCCTTCCTCGGCCGCGTCGTCAACCCGCTCGGCACCCCGATCGACGGCCTCGGCGAGATCGAGTCCGAGGAGCGCCGCGCCCTCGAGCTCCAGGCGCCCACGGTGGTGCAGCGCAAGTCGGTCCACGAGCCGCTGCAGACCGGCCTCAAGGCGGTCGACGCGATGACCCCGATCGGCCGCGGCCAGCGCCAGCTGATCATCGGCGACCGCCAGACCGGCAAGACGACGGTCGCGGTCGACACGATCATCAACCAGAAGCAGTTCTGGGAGAGCGGCGACCCCGACAAGCAGGTCCGCTGCATCTACGTCGCCATCGGCCAGAAGGGCTCGACCATCGCGGCCGTGCGCGGCACCCTCGAGGAGGCCGGCGCGATGGAGTACACGACCATCGTCGCCGCCCCGGCCTCGGACTCGGCGGGCTTCAAGTACCTCGCGCCCGTACACCGGCTCGGCCATCGGCCAGCACTGGATGTACCAGGGCAAGCACGTCCTCATCGTCTTCGACGACCTGTCCAAGCAGGCCGAGGCCTACCGCGCCGTCTCCCTCCTGCTGCGCCGCCCGCCGGGCCGCGAGGCCTACCCGGGCGACGTCTTCTACCTGCACAGCCGGCTGCTCGAGCGCTGCGCCAAGCTGTCCGACGACCTCGGCCACGGCTCGATGACCGGCCTGCCGATCATCGAGACCAAGGCCGGCGACGTCTCGGCGTACATCCCGACCAACGTCATCTCGATCACCGACGGCCAGATCTACCTCCAGGCCGACCTGTTCAACGCCAACGTCCGCCCGGCCATCGACGTCGGTGTGTCGGTCTCCCGGGTCGGTGGCGCCGCGCAGATCAAGGCCATGAAGGACGTCGCCGGGCGCCTCAAGCTCGACCTCGCCCAGTACCGCGCCCTCGAGGCCTTCGCGATGTTCGCCTCCGACCTCGACCCGGCCTCGCGCGCCCAGCTCGCCAAGGGCGCCCGCCTCGTCGAGCTGCTCAAGCAGCCGCAGGCGGCGCCGTACCCGGTCGAGGAGCAGGTCGTCTCGATCTGGCTCGGCACCACCGGCCAGCTCGACAGCGTGGCCGTCGAGGACGTCCGCAAGTTCGAGCAGGAGTTCCTCGACCACCTGCGCCGGAGCAAGGGCGACCTCCTCTCGGGCATCCGCGAGACCGGCAAGCTGCCGGACGAGACCCGCGAGGCGCTCGAGTCCGAGGTGAAGACCTTCAAGGACAAGCACTTCGACGGCTCGGGCAAGCAGGCGGTCCCGGTCACCGACGAGGGCGAGGACGGCAGCGAGGCGATGGACTCCGACCAGGAGCAGATCGTCAAGCAGAAGCGCTGAGGCGCGCTGTCCACCGAGCAGAGACCACGAAAGGCGGAACGACATGGGAGCGCAGATCCGGGAGTACCGGCAGCGCATCCGCGCCGTCAGCTCGACGAAGAAGATCACCCGGGCCATGGAGCTCATGGCGGCCTCGAGGGTCGTCAAGGCCCAGCAGGCGGTCCGTGAGTCGACGCCGTACGCGCGGGCGCTGACCCGCGCCGTCTCGGCGGTCGCCACCTTCTCCAACGAGGACCACCCCCTCACCACGGAGAAGGAGGACGTGCGCCGCGCCGCGGTCGTCATCATGACCTCCGACCGCGGGCTCGCCGGGGCCTACTCGTCCTCGGTCCTCAAGGAGAGCGAGCGCCTCGTCGCCCGGCTCCGCGAGGAGGGCAAGGAGGTGGTCCCGTACCTCATGGGCCGCAAGGCGATCGGGTTCTACCGCTTCCGCCGCCGCGACTTCGCGGCCGAGTGGAGCGGCTTCTCCGAGAAGCCGACCTTCGACGTGGCCCGCGAGGTGGGGGAGCGGCTCGTCGCCGACTTCACGACCGCGACCGACGAGGGCGGGGTCGACGAGGTCCACGTCGTCTTCACCCGCTTCGTCACCATGGTCACCCAGGAGCCCGAGGTCATCCGGCTGCTGCCGCTCGAGGTCGTCGAGGGCGAGGAGGCCCCGGACGACGACGACCTCCTGCCGCTCTACGAGTTCGAGCCCGGCGCCGCCCAGGTCCTCGACGCGCTGCTGCCGAAGTACGTCAACGCCCGCCTGTTCAACTGCATGCTCCAGGCCGCCGCCTCCGAGCTCGCCGCCCGCCAGCGGGCGATGAAGTCGGCGACGGACAACGCCGAGGAGCTCATCAAGAAGTACACCCGCCTGGCCAACCAGGCACGCCAGGCCGAGATCACCCAAGAGATCAGCGAAATCGTCGGTGGCGCCAGCGCGCTGGCCGAGAGCAAGTGACGGAGAGAGAGACATGACTTCCACTGTCAGCGAGACCTACGAGGCTCCCCCCGCCGGCGGGGTCGGCCGGGTTTCCCGCATCATCGGCCCGGTCGTCGACGTCGAGTTCCCCGTCGACGGCATGCCCGAGCAGTACAACCTGCTGACCACCGAGGTCGAGGTCGGCGGCGAGACCAAGGAGCTCAACCTCGAGGTCGCCCAGCACATCGGCGACAACATGGTGCGCGCCATCTCGCTCCAGCCCACCGACGGCCTCGTGCGCGGCACCGCCGTGCAGGACACCGGTGGCCCGATCACCGTCCCCGTCGGCGACGTCACGCTCGGCAAGGTCTTCAACACCACCGGCGTGCCGATGAACCTCGCCGAGGGCGAGACCCTCGACGTCAAGGAGCGCTGGGGCATCCACCGCCAGGCGCCGGCCTTCGACCAGCTCGAGTCGAAGACGACGATGTTCGAGACGGGCATCAAGGTCATCGACCTGCTCACCCCGTACGTCCAGGGCGGGAAGATCGGCCTCTTCGGGGGTGCGGGCGTCGGCAAGACCGTCCTCATCCAGGAGATGATCGCCCGCGTCGCCCGCGACCACGGTGGCGTCTCGGTGTTCGCCGGGGTCGGCGAGCGCACCCGTGAGGGCAACGACCTCATGGTCGAGATGGAGGAGGCCGGCGTCCTCGGCCAGACCGCCCTCGTCTTCGGCCAGATGGACGAGCCGCCGGGCACCCGCCTGCGCGTCGCCCTCTCGGCCCTGACGATGGCCGAGTACTTCCGCGACGTCCAGAGCCAGGACGTGCTGCTCTTCATCGACAACATCTTCCGCTTCACCCAGGCCGGCTCGGAGGTCTCCACCCTCCTCGGCCGGATGCCCTCGGCCGTCGGCTACCAGCCGACCCTCGCCGACGAGATGGGCACCCTCCAGGAGCGGATCACCTCGACGCGCGGCCACTCGATCACCTCGATGCAGGCGATCTACGTGCCGGCGGACGACTACACCGACCCGGCCCCGGCCACGACGTTCGCCCACCTCGACGCCACGACCGAGCTCTCCCGCGAGATCGCCTCGCTCGGCATCTACCCGGCGGTCGACCCGCTGACCTCGACGAGCCGGATCCTCGACCGCCGCTACATCTCGGCCGAGCACTACGACACCGCGGTCCGCGTCAAGCAGATCCTCCAGCGCAACAAGGAGCTGCAGGACATCATCGCGATCCTCGGCATCGACGAGCTCTCCGAGGAGGACAAGATCCTCGTCAACCGGGCCCGCCGGATCCAGCGCTTCCTGTCGCAGAACACCTACGTCGCCAAGCAGTTCACCGGCATCGAGGGCTCGACGGTCTCGCTCGCCGACACCATCGAGGCCTTCACGAAGATCACCGACGGGGAGTTCGACCACCTCCCCGAGCAGGCGTTCTACATGTGCGGTGGCCTCGACGACGTCGAGCGCCAGGCGGCCGAGATCGAGAAGAACCTCTGATGGCCCTCCAGGTCGAGCTCGTCGCGGCGGACCGCAAGGTCTGGGAGGGCGAGGCCAGCCAGGTCAGCGCCCGGTCCGTCGAGGGCGACCTCGGGGTGCTGCCCGGCCACCAGCCGACGCTCGTCGTCCTCGCCGAGGGTGAGGTGCGGATCAACGCGGGCGGCTGGAAGAGCGCCACGGTCGACGGCGGCTTCATGTCGGTCGACCACGACCGCGTGACGATCGTCGCCGAGACGGTGGACGCCTCCGGCATGAGCTCCTGACGGAGCGGGCGGGGCGGGCACCGGATGGACGCACTCACGGCCTCCGAGCTCGTCGTCGCCCTCGTCGTCATCGTCGTCGTCGGCGCCCTCACCTTCGTGTGGGGGCGCCGTCGCTACATCTCCGGCGACGGCCGCCCGGTGATGCTCTGCGCGCTGCGCAACGAGGGCGAGGCCCGGTGGCGGCTCGGGCTGGCCCGGCTGGGGGCCGAGCGGTTCGAGTGGTTCAGCATCGTCGGGCCGTCGCTGCGCCCCGAGGTCTCGTGGCTGCGCGGCGAGGTCCAGCTCGGCTCGCCGCGGCCCACCTCGGACGTCATCCCCGGTCTCGCCGAACCGGTCTCGGTGACCGGGACGGCGGCCGGACGGTCGTGCGCGTTCGCGTTCGCCCCGCCGGCCTACACCGCGGTGCGGGCGTGGCTCGAGTCGAGCCCGCCCGGCTTCAACGTCAACGTCGCCTGACCGCGCTGTCAGGGCGCGCCCGGCCTCCGCGCGCCGCCGCCGGGTGCCCAGAGCACGTCGCCGCCGTGCGCGACGTTCGCGGTGCGGGCGAGCACGAAGAGCAGGTCGGAGAGCCGGTTGAGGTACGTGGCGGTCGTCGGGTTGACGCCGCCCTCGCCGCGGGCGGTGCCGGGCTCGGTGCCGTAGGCCTCGAGGGCGGCCCAGGTCGAGCGCTCGGCCCGCCGGACCACCGTGAGCGCCTGGTGCAGGTACGCGGCGCCCGGGCTGCCGCCGGGGAGGATGAACGAGCGCAGCTTCTCCAGCGGGGCGAGGTAGCGGTCGCAGTCGGCCTCGAGCTCGGCGACCCACGGCTCCTGCGACGCGCAGCGGCGGGTACTCGTAGGACTCCTGGAGCGGGGTGCAGAGGTCGGCCCCCACGTCGAAGAGGTCGTTCTGGACCCGCAGGAGGACGGCGCGGACGTCGTCGGGGAGGTCGCCGCAGGCCAGGGCCACCCCGAGCACCGCGTTGGCCTCGTTGACGTCGGCGTAGGCGGCCAGCCGGGGGTCGGTCTTGCGGGTGCGGCTGAGGTCGCCGAGGGACGTCGAGCCGTCGTCGCCGGTCCGGGTGTAGATCCGGGTGAGGTTGACCATGGGCCCAGCCTGACAGACGTCCCACGCCCCGCCCGCACCGCGAACGTGTGTGAAGTCCGACCGCCCGGAGGGGTTCTGCACGCACGTTCGGTGGGGCGGACGGGGCCGGTCGTGACCGAACCGTGACCTTGCGCGGGTGCATCACCGCGGGCCCCTCGATGCGTCCTCACGGGTGACACGACGCCGTGCGAGAAGGGGACCGACGTGGCCGACCGGGGAGAACCCATCGTCACCATCAGCGAGCACACCGACGAGGCCGGGGTGCTCGTCGTGCTCACCGGGCGGCTGGACGCGCGCACGGTGCCCGACGTCCGCGCTCACCCTCCACCGGCTCGTCGGCGACGGGCACGGCCCCGTCCGGCTCGACCTCGAGGGGGTCGTCCTCGGCGACGCGACGGGCCTCGGCCTCGTCGTCGAGCTGCGCCGCCGGGCGGCGCCGCGCCGGGCGGCGGCTCACCATCGTCGCCGCCGACGACCGGACGGTGCGCCTGCTCGTGCGGGCCCGCCTGCACGGCCTCCTCGCCACGCCCGCCCGACGCGCGCGGCCCGCCCGCGCCCTGGCCGCTCGCGCGCTGACGGGTGGCCCGTCTCACGTGTGGGCACTCTCACCGTGCGACGGCCTACCCGGGCGCGAGGGGGCGCGGCTAGCGTTCCGGCCATGTCCGACAGCAGCGAGGCCGCACGCCCCGAGCGCGACCGCCCCTGGGTCATCCGCACCTACGCGGGGCACTCCAGCGCCGCGGCGAGCAACGCGCTCTACCGGCGCAACCTCGAGAAGGGCCAGACCGGGCTCTCGGTCGCCTTCGACCTGCCGACCCAGACCGGCTACGACCCCGACCACCCGCTCGCCCGCGGCGAGGTCGGCAAGGTCGGGGTGCCCGGTCAGCCACGTCGGCGACATGCGGGCCCTCTTCGAGCAGATCCCGCTCGTCGACGATGAACACCTCGATGACCATCAACGCGACGGCCATGTGGCTGCTCGCGCTCTACCAGGTGGTCGCCGAGGAGCAGGCCGAGGCCGCCGGGGAGGACCCCGCCGCGGCCGTCCGGGCGCTCGCCGGCACGACCCAGAACGACATCATCAAGGAGTACCTCTCGCGGGGGACCTACGCGTTCCCGCCCGGCCCGTCGCTGCGGCTCACCACCGACATGATCGCCTACACGGTGGCCGAGCTCCCGCGGTGGAACCCGATCAACATCTGCAGCTACCACCTCCAGGAGGCCGGGGCGACGCCGGTGCAGGAGGTCGCCTACGCGATGTCGACCGCCATCGCCGTGCTCGACGCCGTGCGCGACTCGGGGCAGGTGCCGCCCGAGCGGTTCGGCGAGGTGGTCGCCCGGATCTCGTTCTTCGTCAACGCCGGGGTGCGCTTCGTCGAGGAGATGTGCAAGATGCGCGCCTTCGTCCGGCTCTGGGACGAGGTCACCCTCGAGCGGTACGGGGTGCAGGACCCCACGCAGCGGCGCTTCCGCTACGGCGTGCAGGTGAACTCGCTCGGCCTCACCGAGGCCCAGCCGGAGAACAACGTCCAGCGCATCGTCCTCGAGATGCTCGCGGTGACCCTGTCCAAGGACGCGCGGGCCCGGGCCGTCCAGCTCCCGGCCTGGAACGAGGCCCTCGGCCTGCCGCGGCCGTGGGACCAGCAGTGGTCGCTGCGCATCCAGCAGGTGCTCGCCTACGAGTCCGACCTGCTCGAGTACGACGACCTCTTCGAGGGCTCGGTGGTCGTCGCGGCGAAGGTCGACGAGCTCGTCGCCGGGGCGCGCGAGGAGATGGCCCGGGTCGCCGAGCTCGGGCGGGGCCGTGGCCGCCGTCGAGGGCGGGTACATGAAGTCCGAGCTCGTCGCCGCCCACGCCCGGCGCCGGGCCCGCATCGAGGCCGGCGAGGACGTCGTCGTCGGCGTCAACCGGTTCGAGTCCACCGAGCCCAACCCGCTGACCGCCGACCTCACGACCGCCATGCAGAGCGTCGACCACGGCGTCGAGGCGGCGGCCGTCGCGGCGGTCCGCGCCTGGCGCGAGGAGCGGGACGCCGACCCCGACCGTCGCGCCCGGGCCGAGGCCGCCCTCGCGCGGCTGCGGGCCGACGCCGTGGCGGGCACCAACCTCGTGCCCGCCACCCTCGAGTGCGCGCGGGCCGGCCTGACGACGGGGGAGTGGGCCGGGGCCCTGCGCGAGGTGTTCGGCGAGTTCCGCGCGCCCACCGGCGTCAGCGGCTCGGTGGGCACGGCGTCCGGCACGGCCGAGCTCGCCCGGGTCCGCGAGAGCGTCCGGGCGACGGCGGACGAGCTGGGCGAGCGGCTGCGCGTCCTCGTCGGCAAGCCGGGGCTCGACGGGCACTCCAACGGCGCCGAGCAGGTGGCCGTCCGGGCCCGGGACGCCGGCTTCGAGGTGGTCTACCAGGGCATCCGGCTGACCCCCGAGCAGATCGTGGCCGCGGCGGTCGCCGAGGACGTCCACCTCGTCGGGCTCTCGATCCTCTCCGGCTCGCACATGGAGCTCGTGCCCGAGGTCCTCGACCGGATGCGCGACGCCGGCGCCGGCGACGTGCCCGTCATCGTCGGCGGGATCATCCCCGAGGCCGACGCCGCCCGGCTCAAGGAGCTGGGGGTCGCGGAGGTCTTCACCCCGAAGGACTTCGGGCTCACCGAGATCATGGCGCGCTTCGTCGACGTCATCCGGGACTCGCGGCACCTGCCCGCCCTCGCTGCGGACCTCCCCGTGTCGTGACCGGGACGGCCGACGCCCGCCCCGCGGGTGCGGGACGGGCGTCGGCGAGGGTGGGGCGTCGTCAGCCGGCGAGCGCGTCGACGAGGGTCTTGGAGAAGGCCGGCAGGTCGTCGGGGTTGCGGCTGGTGATGAGGTTGTCGTCGACGACGACCTCGCGGTCCTCCCACGTGGCGCCGGCGTTGCGCAGGTCGGTCTGCAGGCTCGGCCACGAGGTGAGCGTGCGGCCGCGGAGCACGTCGGCCTCGACGAGGGTCCACGGCGCGTGGCAGATCGCCGCGACCGGCTTGCCGGACTCGACGAAGGTGCGCACGAACGAGACGGCGTCGCCGTCGGTGCGCAGCGCGTCGGGGTTGGCCACGCCGCCGGGGAGGACGAGCGCGGCGTAGTCGCCGACCTCGGCCTCGGACGACCGTGACGTCGACGTCGAAGGTGTCGGCCTTGTCGAGGTGGTTGAAGGCCTGCACGGAGCCGGACTCGGTCGAGAGGAGCACCGGGGTGTGGCCGGCCTCCTCGACGGCCTTCCAGGGCTCGGTGAGCTCGACCTGCTCGATGCCCTCGGTGGCGACGAGGAAGGCGATCTTCTGGGACGGGGTGTGGTTCTCGGTCATGTCTGGGGGCTACCCGGGGCCGGCCCCGCCGAAACGCCCCGCCGAGACCCCACGGCCGCCCGGGCCGTCGTGGGCGGGCCCTGGCCGGCTCAGAAGAGGCGGTGCTCGCGGTCGTCGGTGCCGCGCAGCGCGTCGTAGTCGAGCACCACGCAGCGGATGCCGCGGTCCTCGGCGAGGGTGCGGGCCTGCGGCTTGATGACCTGGGCCGCGAACACGCCGGTGACCGGGGCGAGGTGGGGGTCGCGGTTCATCAGCTCGAGGTAGCGGGTCAGCTGCTCGACGCCGTCGATCTCGCCGCGTCGCTTGATCTCGACCGCGACGTGACCGCCGGCGGCGTCCCGGCAGAGGATGTCGACGGGGCCGATCGGCGTCATGTACTCGCGCCGGGAGAGCGTGTACCCGGGGCCCAGGGTCGTGATGTGCTCGGCGAGCAGCCGCTGGAGGTGGGCCTCGACGCCGTCCTTGACGAGGCCGGGGTCGACCCCCAGCTCGTGGGCGCTGTCGTGGTGGACCTCGTGCAGGCGCACCCGCAACCGGTCCTCGGACTTCGCGTGCTGCACCACCCACACGGCCGTGACGCCGTCGGCCGCCTCGGTGTCGTCCGGCGCGACCTCGGCCATCGCGCACGGGGGCGACATCCAGTTGAGCGGCTTGTACGACCCCCCGTCGGAGTGGACGAGCACCGAGCCGTCGGCCTTGACGAGGAGCAGCCGGGTCGCGAGCGGCAGGTGCGCGCTGAGGCGTCCCTCGTAGTCGACCGAGCACGTCGCGATGACCATCCGCACGAGCGGACACCCTACCGACCCCGCCCGTGCCGTCGAACCTGTTGCTCGCGGGGCCCGGACGACGCACACTGGTGCCGAGGTGAGGCCGATGGAGGACACCGGGAGCTGGCTGCTGCTCGCGGCGATCGTCGGTGTCGTCAGCATCGGGCTGTACGAGTTCTCGCGCCGCCTCGCCGGGGGCCGCCGGGCGCCGACGCCCCGGCTGCTGCGCCCGCTCCTCCCCCTGCTGGCCCGGGCCGCCCAGCGGGTCCGCGACGCCACCGACGTGCACGGACCGGTCGCCAGCGGGATGGAGCGGATCGGGGTCGTGCGTCGGCCCCCGACCGACCCCCTGCCGCCGGTGCTCCTCGTGCTCGAGCTGCGCCGCCTCGGCGCCCTCGTCCGGCAGATCGACTCCGACGGCCAGCCCCACCCGGCGGCCCGGCTGGCGGCCGCCCGCGCCGCCTACGACCACGTCCTCGTCCAGCTGTGCGGCCACGCCGAGGTGCCGACCCCCATCGGCCTGCTGCCCCTCGACCCCCGCGACCGCCTCGTCCTCGAGACCCAGCTCGCCGGCAGCGGCGTCGACTGGTGAGGGCGTCCCCGCGCCGGTGCGCGGGGTAACGAGCGTCACGCGTAAGCAGCGTCACGCCGCGGCGGCCTCGTGGCCCGCTGGGGGCTCTGGAAGGATCGCCGCCATGACGCGTGACTTCACGACCGTGGGTGTGATCGGGCTCGGCACGATGGGCGCAGGCATCGTCGAGGTGTTCGCCCGCAACGGGATCGACGTCCTCGCCGTCGAGGTCGACGAGGCGGCGGTCGAGCACGGCCGCGAGATCCTCGCCGGCAGCACCGGCCGGGCGCTGCGGCGGGAGAAGATCACCCAGGACGAGCACGACGCCCTCCACGCGCGGGTCACGTTCACGACCCGCATCGAGGACCTCGCGGGCTGCCAGCTCGTCGTCGAGGCCGTGCCCGAGAGCCTGGAGCTGAAGAAGGAGATCTTCGGCCGGCTCGACCAGGTCGTCACGCCCGAGGCCGTGCTCGCGACGAACACCTCGTCGCTCCCGGTCACCGAGATCGCCGTCGCGACCTCCGACCCCAAGCGGGTCGTCGGCATGCACTTCTTCAACCCGGCGCCGGTGCAGCAGTTCGTCGAGGTCATCCGCACCGTCATCACGGCCGACGACGTCTTCGAGGACGTCAAGGCGCTCGCCGAGCGGCTGGGCAAGAAGCCCGTCGTCGTCGGCGACAAGGCGGGGTTCATCGCCAACCGCCTGCTCTTCGGCTACCTCAACCACGCCGTGTCGATGTACGAGAGCCGCTACGCCACCCGCGAGGACCTCGACGCCGCCATGCGCTTCGGCTGCGGCTACCCGATGGGCCCGCTCCAGCTGCTCGACCTCATCGGCCTCGACACCGCGTACGAGATCCTCGACACGATGTACAAGCAGGGCCGCGACCGGCTGCACGCCCCGAGCCCGATCATCAAGCAGATGGTCAGCGCCGGGATGCTCGGCCGCAAGTCCGGCCGCGGCTTCTACACCTACGCCGAGCCGGGCTCGCCCGAGGTCGTCGCCGACGCGCAGACGCCCGCCGCCGGGGTGCCGGAGGGGCTCGCGCTGCGCGAGGTCCGCACGGTCGGTGTCGTCGGCAGCGGGACGATGGCCACCGGCATCATCGAGGTCTTCGCGAAGGCCGGGTACCCGGTGACCTTCGTGGCGCGCTCGGAGGAGAAGGTGGCGGCCGTCGTCACGGCGCTGGGTCGCAGCTGCGCGCGTGCGGTCGAGAAGGGCCGGATGGACCAGCCCGCCGCCGACGCCCTCCTCGGTCGGGTCGCCGGCGCGACCGGGCGCGAGGCGCTCGCCGACGTCGACCTCGTCGTCGAGGCGGTCGCCGAGGACCTCGCCGTCAAGCAGGACCTCTTCCGCGACCTCGACCGCATCTGCAAGGACGGCGCGGTCCTCGCGACGACGACCTCGTCGCTGCCGATCATCGACTGCGCCAAGGTCACCTCGCGCCCGCAGGACGTCATCGGGATGCACTTCTTCAACCCGGCGGCGGTCATGAGGCTCGTCGAGGTCGTCCACACCGTCACGACCGCGCCCGAGGTCCTGGCGACCGTCCAGGACCTGTGCGCGAAGGTCGGCAAGGTGGCGGTCACCTGCGCCGACCGCAGCGGGTTCATCGTCAACGCGCTGCTCTTCCCGTACCTCAACGACGCGGTGAAGATGCTCGAGGCGAACTACGCGACGGCCGACGACATCGACACCGCGATGAAGACCGGCTGCGGCCTGCCGATGGGGCCGTTCGAGCTGCTCGACGTCGTCGGGCTCGACGTGTCGCTGGCCATCGAGCGCGAGCTCTACGTCGAGTTCCGCGAGCGCGGCTTCGCCCCCGCCCCGTTGCTCGAGCACCTCGTGACCGCCGGCTACCTCGGCCGCAAGAGCGGCCGCGGCTTCCGCACCCACGCCTGACCCACCGAGACCGAGGGCGCCAGCGCTGTCGATGACGCTGCTCGACGGGCGCGCTCTCCCGCGGCGGACGGCCCTCGCGGCCGGTACGGCCACAGGAGGCAACACGCAGGCCTCGCGGCCGGATCGTCTGCGTGTTGCCTCCTCTCGCGATGGCGGGTCAGTGGATGTCGAGCGTCCCGGGGTCGAGCCCGAGGGCGCGGGCGAACCGCAGCAGCAGCGCGCGGCGCCGGTGCGCGTCGTGGTGGTCCTCGGCGAAGATCTCCAGGACCGTCCAGCCCTCGTCGGTGAGGAGGCCGGTGCGGAGGGCGTCGGCGCTGCGGGCCGCCCGGCTGCCGTGCACGTCGCCCTGGTACTCACCCACGACGCGTTGGTGTGGCCACACGAGGTCGCCCTCGGCCAGCCATCCTCCATCGAGCGCGTGGAGCGGGCCGCAGGGGTCCGGTTCGGGGAACCCGGCGTCGACGAACAGCAGCCGGCTGCGCGTCTCCCGCGGCGAGCGCACACCCGGGCGCACGAGGGTGAGCGCGTCCGCCAGCAGCCGCGCGCCTCGCGGTGAGCCGCGCTGCGCCAGTGCCTGCCGGAGCGGTGCGACGGACTCCGCCACCTGCGCCGGCGAGCGGCGCACGCCCGGCGGTGCGCACCGCGTGGCGATCGCGTCCCCGGCGACGACGAGGTCGTCACGGGTGAGGCGGTGCGTCCGGAGGTCGCCGAGGTCGACCCAGGTGTCCGCCGGGGCGACGAGCCGCAGGCCGTCGAGGCCGCGGACCTCCCGGCGCTCGAGCCCACGATGACCACGACACCCGGTGCGCTCGATGCGGCCCTGCCCGGAGGGTCGCATCACGTCGAGGACGCCGTCTCCCTCGAGTCCGGCCGGCAACGGAAGACCCCACAGGCGCGCCGCGGTCACGTGCGAGAAGGCGCAGTCCGCGGGCAGGGCCAGGGCGAACGCTCGTGCCCGGTCGCGCAGGTCGACCGGCTCGTGGAGGGCTCGCACACCCTCGGTGACGCGACGGAGTCGGGCGTCGCGCCAGTCGTGGTCCGTGAGGCCCAGCACCCGCGCCGCGCCGAGCGACAGGGGGCCGCCCGGGAGGGCGGGGAGGCGGCGCGGTGACATGGGCTCGAGGATGGCCGGCGGGCGAGGCTCGGCAGCGGCGTCATCCACAGGCCGCTGCCGAGAGGAGGCAACACGCAGGCGCCGGGACTGAATCGTCTGCGTGTTGCCTCCTCTCGGCGATCCCGACCCCGGCCCACCAGCACCGAGCAGCACGCACGAGCGTGGGCGGTGCCGGCCACCCGCGGCCTCCGTCCCACCCCTAGGCTCGGTGCGTGAGTGCTGCAGCGTTGCCGTCCCGAGCCCGCGTCGTCGTCGTCGGGGGTGGGGTCATCGGGACGTCGATCGCCTACCACCTGGCCCACGCCGGCGAGACCGACGTCGTCGTCCTGGAGCGCGACCGGCTGACCTCGGGCACGACGTGGCACGCGGCGGGCCTGATGACGTGCTTCGGCTCCTTCAGCGAGACGAGCACGCGGCTGCGGATGTACTCGCGGGACCTCTACGCCCGGCTCGAGGCCGAGACCGGTCAGTCCACCGGCTTCAGGCCGGTCGGGCTGGTCGAGGCCGCCGCCGACCGCGACCGGCTGGAGGAGTACCGCCGGGTGGCCGCGTTCCAGCGGCGCCTCGGCCTCGAGGTCGAGGAGGTCTCGCCGGCGGAGATGGCCGAGCTCTTCCCGCTCGCCCGCACCGACGACCTCGTCGGCGGCTTCCACGTCCCGGGCGACGGGCGGGTCAACCCCGTCGACCTGACGATGGCGCTGGCCAAGGGGGCCCGGGCGCTCGGCGTGCGGGTCGTCGAGGGGGTACGGGTCGAGTCGGTCGAGACCCGGCCGCGGGGGGCCGTCGAGGAGGTGACCGCCGTGGTCACCGACCGGGGACGGGTCGAGTGCGACGTCGTCGTCAACGCCGCGGGGATGTGGGCCCGCGAGCTCGCCGGGCAGAACGGCGTCGTCGTCCCGAACCAGGCGGCCGAGCACTACTACCTCGTCACCGAGCCCATCGACGGGATGAGCCCGGACGCCCCGGTGTTCGAGGACCCCTCGTCCTACGGCTACTACCGCGAGGAGGGGGGCGGCATGATGGTCGGCCTCTTCGAGCCGCGCGCGGCGGCCTGGAAGGTCGAGGGCATCCCGCGCGACTTCTCGTTCGGCACGCTGCCGCCCGACACCGACCGCGTCGCGCCCTTCGTCGAGAAGGCGATGGCGCGGGTGCCCGTCGTCGAGACCGCCGGCATCCGGACCTTCTTCTGCGGGCCCGAGTCGTTCACCCCCGACCTGTCCCCGGCCGTGGGGGAGGCGCCGGGCATCCACGGGTACTTCGTCTGCGCCGGGCTCAACTCGGTCGGCATCCTCTCCGCCGGTGGGCTCGGGCGGGTCGTGGCCCACTGGGTGCTGTCGGGCCGTCCGGACGTCGACGTCACGGGCATCGACGTCGCGCGCTTCCGCGACTGGCAGCTCGACCCGCGGCACCGCTCCGAGCGCACGGCCGAGGTGCTGGGCACCGTGTACGCGGCCCACACCCCGGGCGTGCAGCTCGCCTCGTCACGGGGGGTGTTCCGCTCGCCCGTGCACGACCGGCTCGTCGACGAGGGGGCCCACCTGCGCGACGTGTCGGGGTGGGAGTCGGCGGCCTGGTACGCCGGACCGGGGCAGCGGCCGTCCGCCGAGCCGACGTGGGGCAGGGCGCCGTGGTTCGAGCACTGGGAGGCCGAGCACCGGGCGGTGCGCGAGGCGTGCCGGGCTCCTCGACATGTCGTTCATGGGCAAGCTCGCCGTCCGCGGGCCGGACGCGCTCGAGCGTGCTCGACCGGCTCTCGGCCGGAGACCTCTCCCGCGACGGCCGCATCACGTACACGCAGTGGCTCGACGACGACGGGGGCGTCCTCGCCGACGTCACCGTCACCCGGCTCGCCGACGACGACCTCCTCGTCGTCGCCTCCGACACCCAGCACGCCCAGGTGCTGGGGATGCTCCGCCGCGGGCTCGGCGACGCCGACGCGCAGCGTCACCGACGTCACCGAGGAGCTCGCGCTGCTCAGCGTCCAGGGCCCGGCGTCGCGCGCGGTCCTCGCCGCGCTGCGCGCCGGGCGACGGACTGGTCCACGGGCTCCTTCGCCTTCCGCGACGCCCGCCGGGTGGACCTGGCCGGCGTGGAGGTGCTCGCCGTGCGCGTCACGTACGTCGGCGAGCTCGGCTGGGAGCTGTACGTGCCCGCGTCGGCCGCCGTGGCGGGTGTGGGACGCCCTGCGCGAGACCGGCCGCGGAGCAGGGCCTGCGGCCGGTCGGGCTGGCCGCGCTCGGCAGCCTCCGGCTCGAGAAGGGCTACCGCGACTACGGGCACGACCTCGACAACACCGACGACGTCTGGTCCGCCGGGCTGGGCTTCGCCGTGGCGCTCGACAAGCCCGGCGGCTTCCGGGGCCGCGACGCCACGGCGGCCGCGAAGGAGGCGGGTCCGCCGCACCACCGGATCGTCTCGGTCGTGCTCGAGGACCCGGAGCCCCTCCTGTTCCACGGCGAGGTGCTGTGGCGCGACGGCGTGGCCGGTCGGCGACGTGCGGGCGGGCTCGCTACGGCTGGACGGTGGGGGCGGCGGTCGGCCTCGGCGTCCGTGGACCGCCGACGGCCCGGTCACCGCGGAGTGGCTGCGCGACGGGCAGTGGGAGGTCGACGTCGCGGGCACGCCGTCACCCGGCGCGGGTGTCGCTGCGCCCGCCGTACGACCCGTCGTCGTCGCGGGTGCGCGGCTGAGGGCAGACTGGTCGGGTGCCCCGCAGCAACCGCCGCCGCCGCGACCTCGAGAGCCGCCCGCTCGGCGGGGCGACCGAGGTGGGCACCGAGCAGTGGCGGGGCCGGCCCTGGCACGTCCGCAAGCTCACCGGGGCGACGTCGAGCCGCGAGTACGTGTGCCCGGGGTGCCACCAGGGCATCGCCGTCGGGACGGCGCACGTCGTGGCGTGGCCGGCCACGGGCGTCGGCGGGGTGCAGGAGCGCCGGCACTGGCACACCCGCTGCTGGGCCTCCCGGCACGCCGCCCGCCCGTAGCCGACGGGCCCCGGGCCGGGTCCGGCACCCCGTCCGCGGGCCGACCGGCCGCCACCCGCCGGTCACCTCTGCCCCGTGGTGGTCGGTGCGCCGCCCCGGCGACCGGGGAGGGTCAGGCGGCCCGTTGCCGGGGGACGAGCACTTCCTCGTAGATGAGGAGCAGCCCGGCGGCCACCGGGATGGCGAGCAGGGCCCCGAGCACCCCGAGGAGGGCGCCGCCCGCCAGGGCCGCGACGACCGTGACCGTGCCCGGCACCGACACCGTCTGCTGCATGACCCGCGGAGCGATGACGTAGTTCTCGAGCTGCTGGTAGACGACGTAGTAGACGAGCGCGATGAGCGCCTTGCGGGGCTCGTCGAAGAACGCGACGAGGCAGACCACGCCGGCCCCGAGGGAGGCGCCGACCATCGGGACGAGCCCGAGGAGCCCGACGGCCACGGCGAGGACCGCCGCGTACGGGATGCCGACGATCGTCATCATCACCCACGACATGGCGCCGTTGGCCGTGGCGATGGCGACCTGGCCGATCGCGTAGGACCCGACCCGGCGCATGATCTCCTCGGAGAGCGACTCCACGCGCGGGCGCCGCGACGACGGCACGAGGGCGTAGGCGGCGTTCTTGACCCGGGGGAGGGAGGCGAGCAGGTACAGCGTGAGGACGAGCACGGTGAGGACCTGGAAGATGCCGCTGACCAGCGCGCGCCCGGCGCCGAGGATGCCGCCGAGCACGCCCGCCGATGAACGACTGGTCGGTCATCCGCGCCGTGACCTCGGCCTGGACCTTGTCGAGCACGTTGTAGTTCCGGTCGAGCTCGCGCACCCAGCGGGCGTTGAGCAGGTCCTGGACGTAGCCGGGGGCCTGCTCGGCGAGGGCCGTCCCCTGGCTGGCGACCGGGGGCACGACGACGAAGCCGATGACGACGAGCACGACGAGGAGGCGCGAGGAACACCGCGGTCACCGCGAGGGCCCGCGGGCACCCGGCGGGTGAGGGCCTTGACGATCGGCTCCAGGGCCAGGGCGAGGAAGAACGCGACGAGGAGGATGCTCAACGTCGTGGCCAGCCGCCCGAGGGTGGTCCACAGGCCGACCGCGAGGATGGCGCCGGTCGCACCGAAGAAGCCGAGGTAGAACGGCGAGTGGCGGTTCAGCGGCTGCCCGGCCGAGCCGTAGCGCAGGAGGGCGTCGGCCGGCCCGCCTCGGCGTCGGCCGCCGGGTCCTCGCCGCCGGGCCCGGGGTGGCGGATGTGGCCGCTCGCCTCGAGCGCCGAGCGCTGGGTGCGGCGGTACTCGCCCCATCGGGCCACCGGGCCCCACACCGTCGTCAGCCGCACCAGACACCTCCGGCCCACACCCTAGTGGCGGGCGTGGGCCGCGCGAGCGAGGTCCGGCGGACGAGGTTCAGGCGTCGCGGAAGCGGTTGATCTCGGTCTCGAAGCGGGCCCGCTTCTCGGGGTCGCTGACCCCGAGGCCCTCCTCGCGGCGAGAGGGTCAGCACGCCGACCTTGCCCTGGTGGGCGTTGCGGTGGACGTCGAGCGCGGCCTGGCCGACGTCCTCGAGGCGGTAGGTCTTCGACAGCGTCGGGTGGACGATGCCGCGGTCGACGAGGTCGTTGGCCTCCCACGCCTCCCGGTAGTTCGCGAAGTGCGAGCGAGACGATCCGCTTGAGGTTCATCCACAGGTAGCGGTTGTCGTACTCGTGCAGGTAGCCCGACGTCGAGGCGCAGGTGACGATGGTGCCGCCCTTGCGCGCGACGTAGACCGAGGCCCCGAAGGTCTCGCGGCCGGGGTGCTCGAAGACGATGTCGACGTCGTGGCCGCCGGTGAGCTCGCGGATCCGCTTCCCGAACCGCTGCCACTCCTTGGGGTCCTGGGCGGTGCCCTCGTCGTTCCAGAAGCGGTAGCCCTCGGCGGAGCGGTCGATGATGAGGTCGGCGCCCATGGCCCGGCAGATCGCGGCCTTCTCCGGGGACGAGACGACGCACACCGGGGTCGCGCCGCCGGCCAGGGCCATCTGGGTGGCGTAGGAGCCGAGGCCGCCGGACGCGCCCCAGATGAGCACGCGGTCGCCGAGCTTCATCTGCGCGCCGTGGTGCGACACGAGCTGCCGGTAGGCGGTGGAGTTGACCAGGCCGGGGGACGCGGCCTCCTCCCACGAGAGGTGGGTGGGCTTGGGCATCAGCTGGTTCGCCTTGACGATGGCCAGCTCGGCGAGGCCGCCGAAGTTCGTCTCGAACCCCCAGATCCGCTGCTGCGGGTCCATCATCGTGTCGTCGTGGCCCTCGGCGTCCTCGAGCTCGACCGAGAGGCAGTGCGCGACGACCTCGGTGCCGGGCTTCCACTTCGTGACGCCCGGCCCGGTGCGCAGCACGACGCCGGCGAGGTCGGACCCGACGACGTGGTACGGCAGGTCGTGGCGCTGGGCGAACTCCGAGGTGCGGCCGTAGCGCTCGAGGAAGCCGAAGGTCGAGACCGGCTCGAAGATCGAGGTCCACACGGTGTTGTAGTTGATGGCGCTGGCCATCACCGCGACGAGGGCCTCGCCGGGCGCCAGCTCGGGCACCGGGACCTCGTCGATGTGCAGCGAGCGGCGGGGGTCCTTCTCCTGCGCGGTGAGGCCCTCGAACATCTCGACCTCGTCCTTGTGGACGGTCGCGCCGCGGTAGGACTCGGGCACGGCCAGGCCGGCGTAGGTCTCGGGGCTGCGGTCACCGGAGAGGATGGCCTCGCGGATCTGCTCCATGGGGTCGTGCTCCTTCGGCGGGTTCGGGGACACCTGCCCCGCGAACCTACTGAAGGCCCCTACTCACCGGTACCTCCTGAGACGGCAGTCACCCGTGACCCTGCTCACGAGCCGCCCCCCGAGGCGCTGTCCGGGAGGCGCGCGGCCGCCGGCGCGAGCAGCCCCTCACCGTGGAGAGCTCGTACCCGGTGGTGCCGCGCCGGTGCCGGAGCGACCCACTGGTCGCATCCGGCCCGGTGGTGGCGTGCGATCGCAGGAGGCGGGGACGCCCGAGGGGTTACCGTTCCGCAGTGAGTGAGCGGCCCCTCTCCCGGCGACACCTGCTGCTCGGCGGCGGTGCCGGGCTCGCGCTCGCCGGCGGGGTGGCCGGGGCGCGGGCGGTCGAGCCGTCGCGGCGGGCCGAGGTGCCGCTGTACAGCGAGACCGTCGCCTTCGCGGAGCCCGGTGGCCGCGGCTCGTCCCGGCCGGGCCGCACCGACCTGCTCGTGCCGGGCACCCGGGTCCTCGCGGCCCGTCCGGCCGCGTCGCGCCTCGTCGAGGACGAGCAGGCCTGGCTCGAGGGAGTGCCCGGTGGGCCACGACGCGGCCTCGCCGCGCGACGACGTCCTGCGCTCCGCGCTGCTCGACCTCCGGGCGCTCACCGTGGGGCTGCCGGTCGCCGTCGCGGGGTGGTCGCCCGCGGTGGCGCTACGCCTGGCCGCGGGACGTGGCCTTCGTCGCCTCGCGCTGGCCCGGCTCGGCCGCCCCGAGGAGGCCGCCGCCCAGCTCGGGTGGCTCCAGCAGGTGCAGCGCGAGGACGGCTGGTTCGAGGCCCGCTACGACCCGACGAGCGGGCACCGCCCCGACGACCGTGCGCCCCAGCTCGACGGCAGCGCGGTGGGTCCTGTGGGCCGCGCGAGCAGGTGGCCGCGCACGCCCCGACCGGTGCCGCCGGAGCTCGTCGCCCCGCTGCGGCCGCTGCTCGTCCGCAGCACCAGCCTCCTGCTGGCCCTGCGCGACCCGGCGACCGGGCTGCCGCCGCCGTCCTCGGACTACTGGGAGCTCGTCGAGGACCGGCTCACCCTCGGCACCGCCGCCGCCGTGCTCGCCGGGCTGCGCTCGGCCGCCGACGTCCTCCCGCTCGTCGGCGAGTCGGCCCTGCGGCGAGCGGGCCGAGCAGGCGGCGGACCGGCTCCGCGGACCGGTGCACGCGCTCCTTCGGCGCCGAGGGGTACCCGCGACACGTCGGCGGCGCTGCCCGACGCGGCGGTGACCTTCCTCGTCGCCCCGATCGGCTCGCCGACGCCCCCGCGCCGGGGTGCTCCGCGCGATCGGCCGGGCCCAGGCGGACATGGCCCGCCCCGCGGGCGGTCTCGGCCCGGGCGCGGGCTGGGAGCCGGCCGACGTCAGCTGGACCCCGGAGACCGCGCTCTTCGCCTCGGCCTGGGCGGGCACGGGACAACGCGACAGGTCGGAGGCGCTGCTCGGGCTGGCTCGGCAGCCACCGCACCGCCGCGGGGTCCTTCCCCGAGAAGGTGCTCCACGACGGCCGGCCCGCGGCCGTCGCGCCCCTGGCCTGGACCGCGGCCCTGGTCGTCATCGCCCGGCACGAGCTGAGCCGCGGATGACCCGGTGCACTCCGCACCTCCTCGGGCGTCCCCCGGCCCGGTGACCTCGTGGTCGTGGCCGGCCCGGCCCCCTCCTAGTGCGTGGCGGCCGCCGCGGGCTCGACGAGCTCGACGAGGACGCCCCGCGCGTCCTTGGGGTGGATGAAGTTCACCCGGGAGCCGCTCGTGCCGCGCCTCGGGGCGTCGTAGAGGAGCCGCATGCCCGCGCTCGCGGAGGGTGGCGCACACCGCGTCGAGGTCCGCGACGCGGTAGGCGAGCTGCTGGATGCCCTGCCCGCTGCGGTCGAGGAACTTCGCGATCGTCGACTCGGGGGTGAGGGGGGCGAGGAGCTGGATGCACGAGCCGGAGTCGCCGACGCCCATCATCGCCTCGCGCACGCCCTGCTCCTCGTTGGTCTCCTCGTGGAGCAGCTCCATGCCGTAGGTGTCGCGGTAGAAGGCGACGGCCTCGTCGAGGTCGGGGACGGCGACCCCGACGTGGTCGATGGCGGTGAACAGGTCGCTCGTGCTCATGCCGCCAGCGTAGGTCGGGTGGGCTGCCACGGCGCCGCCCACGGTGGTGAGCGTCACCGTGCCGTGGGGTCGGCAGCGCCCGCGACCGCGGTCTAGCATCGAGAGGATCCCCGCACCCGACCACCACCGACCACGGAGGCCCCCGCATGTCCACCGACCCGACCGTCATCGTCGCCGGCGCCCGCACCCCGATGGGGCGGATGAGCGGCTCCCTCAAGGGCTTCAGCGGCTCCGACCTCGGCGGCTTCGCGATCAAGGGTGCGCTGGAGAAGTCCGGTGTCGCCCCGGACCAGGTCGACTACGTGATCATGGGCCAGGTGCTCACCGCCGGCGAGGGGCAGATCCCCGCCCGCCAGGCGGCGAGCAAGGCCGGCATCCCGATGGACGTGCCGGCCCTGACGGTCAACAAGGTGTGCCTCTCCGGCATCGACGCCATCGCCCTCGCCGACCAGCTCATCCGCGCCGGGGAGTTCGACGTCGTCGTCGCCGGCGGCCAGGAGTCGATGACCAACGCCCCGCACCTGCTCGAGAAGAGCCGCGACGGCTTCAAGTACGGCGACGTGACGCTGCACGACCACATGGCCGCCGACGGCCTGTGGGACGCCTTCACCGACCAGGCGATGGGCCTGCTCACCGAGAAGGCGAACACCGGCGACGTCGCGTTCACCCGCGAGCAGCAGGACGCCTTCTCGGCCCGCAGCCACCAGCTCGCCGCGCGGGCCTGGAAGGACGGCTACTTCGACGACGAGGTCGTCACCGTCTCCGTCCCCCAGCGCAAGGGCGAGCCCGCTCGAGTTCCGCACCGACGAGGGCATCCGCGCCGACACGACGGCCGAGTCGCTCGCCGGCCTGCGACCCGCGTTCAGCAAGGACGGCACCATCACCGCCGGCTCGGCCTCGCAGATCAGCGACGGCGCCGTGCGCGGTCGTCGTCATGAAGCGGTCCAGGGCCGAGGAGCTCGGCCTCGACTGGCTCGCCGAGATCGGCGCCCACGGCGTCGTCGCGGGCCCGGACTCCAGCCTCCAGAGCCAGCCGGCCCGACGCCATCGCGAAGGCCTGTGCGCGAGAGGGCATCTCGCCCACCGACCTCGACCTCGTCGAGATCAACGAGGCCTTCGCGGCCGTCGGGCTGGCGTCCACCAAGGAGCTCGGCCTCGACCCGGAGAAGGTCAACGTCAACGGCGGCGCCATCGCCCTCGGCCACCCGATCGGCATGTCCGGCGCGCGCATCACCCTCCACCTCGCCCTCGAGCTGCAAGCGGCGCGGCGGCGGCGTCGGTGCGGCGGCCCTGTGCGGTGGCGGCGGCCAGGGCGACGCCCTCGTCGTCAAGGTCCCGGCCCGGGGCTGACCCGCTGGCCACGGCCCGCGCCGTCGACGTCCCCTCCCTCGTCTCCGCGGCGCGGGAGGGCGACCGCGCGCCGTCGCCCGCCTCATCAGCCTCGTCGAGGACGCCCACCCCGCGCTCCGCGAGGTGACGGCGGCCCTCGCCCCGTACGCCGGGCGGGCCCACGTCGTCGGGCTGACGGGCGCGCCCGGCGTCGGGAAGTCGACGACGACGAACGCGC
The DNA here is from genome assembly GCA_963752445.1 of uncultured Actinomycetota bacterium. Classification (GTDB taxonomy): domain Bacteria; phylum Actinomycetota; class Actinomycetes; order Actinomycetales; family Dermatophilaceae; genus Phycicoccus. The sequence continues at coordinate 180,316 of CAVVYI010000031.1, forward strand.
TCGTCACGGCCTACCGGGCGCGGGGCGCCCGGGTCGGCGTGCTCGCCGTCGACCCCTCGTCGCCGTTCTCCGGGGGCGCGCTGCTCGGCGACCGCATCCGGATGGCGGAGCACACCGCCGACCCGGAGGTCTTCATCCGGTCGATGGCCTCGCGGGGCCACCTCGGCGGTCTCTCGAGCGCGGCCCCGCAGGCGCTGCGGGTGTTCGACGCGGCCGGCTGCGACGTCGTCCTCCTCGAGACGGTGGGCGTGGGGCAGAGCGAGGTCGAGGTCGCCGGCACCGCCGACACCACCGTCGTCCTCCTCGCACCCGGGATGGGCGACGGCATCCAGGCGGCCAAGGCCGGCATCCTCGAGGTGGCCGACGTGTTCGTCGTCAACAAGTCCGACCGCGACGGCGCCTCGCGGACGAGCCGCGAGCTGCGGCAGCTCGTGGCCCTGGCGGCCCGGGACGAGGCCGGCTGGGCGCCACCGGTGGTGCGGACGATCGGCCACCTCGGGGGAGGGGGTCGACGCCCTGGCCGAGGCCCTCGCGGCGCACCTCGCGTGGCTCGGGGCCGACGGCCTGCGGGACCGGCGGGTGCGGCGCGCCGTCGCGCGAGGTCGAGGCCCTCGCCCTCGAGGCCCTGCGGTCCCGGGTCGCGCACGTCGGGGGAGCGGACCGGCTGGCCGCCCTCGCCGCCGACGTCGTCGACGGCCGGACCGACCCCTGGGCCGCGGCCGACCGGCTCGTGCGCGGCCGTGGGGGCCTGAGCGCCTCAGCCCGCGGGCTCGCCGACGAGGGCGGACGGCGGCTCGAGCTCGTCGAAGGGGATGGGGTCGGGCACCCCGGCGGTGATCCGGCTGCCGTCGGCCCGGGTGCCGCCGGTCTGCGGCCGCTTGGGCAGCAGGCCGGGCACGCGCGGCCCCTGGCCGTCGCAGGGCGACCACGCACCGGCGCGCCCGGCGCCACCTCGTGGGCCTCGCCGCGCACGTCGACGGGCACCGGCGTGGTGCCCTCCTCGACGGTGAGCTCGAGCTCGGACGCGGTGAGCCGCACCCGGACCCGGGTCCCGCGCCAGGTGAGGCGGGAGGTCAGGGACGGCCATCCCTCGGGGAGGCGCGGGTCGAACCGCAGCACGCCGCCGTGGTCGCGCATCCCGGTGAACCCGCCCACGAGCGCCGCCCAGACCCCGCCGGCCGAGGCGACGTGCAGGCCGTCGACGGTGTTGTCGTGGAGGTCGGCCAGGTCGACGTAGAGGGCCTGGTGGAAGTACTCGAGCGCGGCCTCGTGGTACCCGACCTCGGCGGCGACGACCGACTGGACGACGGCCGAGAGCGTCGAGTCGCCGGTGGTGATGGGGTCGTAGTACTCGAAGTCGGCGCGCTTCTGCTCGGCCGTGAACCGGTCGCCCTGGAGGTAGAGGGCGAGGACGACGTCGGCCTGCTTGAGCACCTGGAACCGGTAGATGACCAGCGGGTGGTAGTGCAGGAGCAGCGGGCGCACCGAGGCCGGGGTGCGGCTGAGGTCCCACACCTCGCGGTCGAGGAAGAAGTCGTCCTGCGGGTGGATGCCGAGGCCCTCGTCGAACGGGATGTGCATCCCTGCGGCGCAGGCCCGCCACTCGGCGACCTCCTCGTCGCTCACCTCGAGCCGCCGGGCCAGGCGGCCCCACTCCTCGGGGTGCTCGGCCCGGACCCGCTCGACCGCGGCCGCGGCCTGCTCGAGGTTCAGGCGGGCCATGACGTTGGTGAAGAGGTTGTTGTTGACGACCGTCGTGTACTCGTCGGGCCCGGTGACCCCGTGGATGTGGAAGCTCGGGGTGCCGTTGCTGCGCCAGAACCCGAGGTCGGCGTAGAGCCGCGCCGTCTCGACGAGCATGGCGAGCCCGTGGCGGACGAGGAAGTCGACGTCGTCGGTGGCCGCGAGGTACTGCGCCAGGGCGTGGGCGACGTCGGCGTCGATGTGCACCTGGGCGGTGCCGGCCGCGTAGTAGGCCGAGGCCTCCTCGCCGTTGATCGTGCGCCACGGGAAGAGCGCGCCCCGCTGGGACATCTCGCGGGCGCGGTCGCGCGCGGCCGGCAGCATCTGGCTGCGGAAGTGCAGGAGGTTCCGCGCCGCCGCCGGCTGGGTGTAGGTGAGGAACGGCGCGACGTAGACCTCGGTGTCCCAGAAGTAGTGGCCCTCGTAGCCCGAGCCGGTGACCCCCTTGGCCGGGACGCCCTGGCGGTCGGCCCGGGCGCTGGCCTGGGCGAGCGAGAAGAGGTTGTAGCGCACGGCCTGCTGGAGGGCGTCGGTGTGCTCGTCGCCGGTGTCGACCTCGACGTCGGCGCAGGCCCAGAACCGGTCGAACCAGGCCCGCTGCTCGGCGTGGTGGTGGGCGACCGGATGGCGACCCGCGCGGTCGAGGGTGCGCTCGCAGCGGTCGGCCAGCTCGCGCACCGGGAGGCTGCGCGAGGTGTGGTAGGCCACGAGCTTCTCGATGCGGATCGTGTGCCCCTCGCGGGCCTCGACGCGGTAGACGGCCTTGGCGAGGTCGTCCTCGGCCCGCAGGACCACCTCGTAGGGGTCGGTGATGTCGACCCGGTGGTCGGCGGTGACCGCGACCGTCATCCGCGAGTGGGCGCACCGGTAGCCGAGCGCGAGCCGGTCCTCGGTCGCCGCGTGCAGCCGGGGGAGCAGGACGCGCCCGTCGAAGGCGCCGGCCTTGCGCGGGTCGACCATCGAGACCTTGGCGTGCGCGGGCTCGTGGTACTCGTCCTCGCCGTCCTGGCGGTTGAGCAGCTGGGACGAGACGACGACGGGGGCGTCGCCGTCGAGCATCGTCACCTCGAGGGTGAGCACGGCGAGGTGCCGCTCGGTCATCGAGACCATCCGGGTGGAGTCGACCCGCACCCGCTTGCCCGACGGCGTGCGCCACACGAGCGAGCGCCGCCGCAGGCCGTCGCGGAAGTCGCAGGCTCGCGCTCGTAGTGCTCGAGGTCGGCCTGCCCGACGACGAGCGGCTCGTCGTCGACGTAGACCTTCATGAGCTTGGCGTCCGGGACGTTGACGATGGTCTGCCCGGTGCGGGCGAAGCCGTAGGCGGCCTCGGCGTGCCGGATCGGCCAGGTCTCGTGGAAGCCGTTGACGAAGGTGCCGTGCTCGTGGACCTCCCGGCCCTCCTCGGGGTTGCCGCGCATGCCGATGTACCCGTTGGCGACGGCGAAGAGGGTCTCGGTGAGGCCGAGGTCGGCGTCCTCGGGGTGGCGCTCGACGAGCCGCCAGGGGTCGGCGGGGAAGCGGGTGCGGTCGAGCGGGTCGGGCCCGACCGCGCCGGTCCTCACGCGAGGTCCGCGAGGTCGGCGACGACGAGGTGGGCCCCGGCCTCCTCGAGCGCCGCCGCCCCGGCCCCGCGGTCGACGCCGACGACGAGGCCGAAGGCGCCGGCCGCCCCGGCCCGCACCCCGGAGACCGCGTCCTCGACGACGACGGCCGAGCCCGGTGGCGGTGCCGCACTCGGTCGCGGCGTGGAGGAAGGTGTCCGGGTCCGGCTTGCCGGCCAGGCCGAGGGCCGCGGCCACCCGCCCGTCGACGACGGTGACGAAGCGGTCGGTGAGGCCGGCGGCGGCGAGCACCGCGGGGGCGTTGGCCGAGGAGGAGACGACGGCGAGGGGGACGCCGAGGTCGCGCAGGTGGTCGAGCAGCGCGACCGAGCCGGGGTAGGGCCGGACGCCGTCGCGCTCGAGCACCGCGGTGAAGGCCTCGTTCTTGCGGTTGCCGAGCCCGCAGACGGTCTCGCGCCGAGGGCGGGTCGGCCGGGGTGCCCTCGGGAAGCCGGATGTTCCGGGAGGCGAGGAAGTCGGCGACCCCCTCGTAGCGCGGCTTGCCGTCGACGTGCGCGAAGTAGTCGGCCTCGGTGTACGGCGAGGTGTCGGCGTCGGCGAGCTCGGGCCGGGTGGTGTCGAGGTCGGCGAGGCAGCCCGCCGAACATCTCGGCCCACGCCGCCATGTGCACCTCGGCGGTCGGGGTGAGCACGCCGTCGAGGTCGAAGAGCACGGCGGCGTACGTCGCGCCAGGCCACGGTTCTCGAGCCGGTCATGGGGGGAACGGTAGAGAAAGCGTTTACGCATGCGCAACAACCGTGCGGCGGACGCGGCGCGGCGCGGCGCCTGCGCTCGGCTACGGTGCACGGTGTGAGCGAGCCGGTCCGCCTGCCCTTCGACCCGATCGAGCGGGCCCGCGAGCTGTGGGTGCGCCGGTGGGGGCCGGGGTCGCGAGGCCGACGCGATGGCGACCGCGACCTCGATCATGCGCGTCCAGCAGCTGCTCCTCGCCCGCTTCGACGCCGTGGCCGGCCGGCACGGCCTCACCTTCGCCCGCTACGAGGCGCTCGTCCTCCTCGCGTTCAGCCGGGAGGGGCGGCTCTCGATGTCGCGCATCGGCGAGCGGCTCATGGTCCACCCGACGAGCGCGACGAACATCGTCCAGCGGCTCGCCGCCCAGGGCTTCGTCGAGCGGGTGCCCAACCCCACCGACCGCCGGGGCGCGTTCGCCGTCATCACCGACGGCCGGCCGCGCGGCGATGGAGGCGGTGACGGCCGACCTCGAGGCCGCCGACTTCGGGCTCGGGATGCTCGACCCCGCCCAGCACGAGCTGCTGTTCACCGTGTTGCGCGAGGTGCGCGTGGGGGCGGGAGACTTCACGCCCTGACGCGCGGGGATTTGTCGCGGCCCCCGGGCGTTTGTCATCGTGGAGGGTACGCCTGCTCTCCCGGACGACCGTTCCGGGGCCCCGGACCGCAAGGACACACCACCCCATGCTCAGGATCCTCACGCGCGTGGCCGGTGCCCTCGCGGCACTCGCCGGCCTCGCGCTCGCCGTCCTCGGCGTGTGGTTCGCGGCCCGCCTCGGCGGCGCCGGCACGGCCGAGTTCGACGCTGCCCGGCCGGCCGGCCTGCCCGTCGTCATCCCGCCCGGACGTGCTCAACCGGGTCGACGCCGACGTCGTGGTCATCGCCACCCCGGGCTCGGGCGGCACGCGCGTGGGTGGCCCTGGCCAACCCCTCCGACGCCGACGGCCGTGGTCGGGGACGCCCGGCACGTCGTGGTCACGGGCGTCGTCGGTGCGCGACTGGGCGCCTCGAGGCGACGGCGCGGCACCGGGCGCGGTCGCCGGCCCTCGGCACCGCCGACCTGTGGCGCCAGCAGGACGACGCCGAGGGCCCGGTCACGCGTGACCGTCGACCAGTCCGACGCGCCCGAGTCCGTCGTCGTGGCGGCCACCGAGGGCTCGCGTCGCTCGGTCACCCTGCGGGTGGTCGACAAGCGCTGGTTCGTCGAGTCCGTCGTCGGCCGCGCTCGTCGGGCTCTTCCTCGTCGCCGCCGGGGCCGTGGTCCTCTGGCCGCGCCGCCGCAGGCGCCCCGTCCGGCCGCCGTCCCCGGCGCCGGCCCGCACCCGACCGAGTCGGCCAGCCGAGCCCGCGCCGCCGGGCACGACCCCGGGCCCGCGACGAGCCGGAGCCGGCCCGCGACCCCCGAGCTCGACGGAGGCCGCCCGATCGACCCGGCGCCGCCGACCGACCGAGGAGGCCGCCCGATGACCCGCCCGACCCGACGCGCCCTGCTCGGCGGCGCCGCCGCCGGCCTCGCCCTGGCGACGGCCGGCTGCGGCATCACCGACGCCCTCGTCGGCCTGCACCCCGCTCCCACCGAGCAGGCCGCGCGCCGCCCCGCTCGACGCCGAGGGCGCGCCGCGACGTCGCCGCCCGGCTGCTCGCGGCCGCGCGGGCGCGACCGCCGACGCCAAGGGCGCCTCCGGCCACGCGGGCCCGCTCGGCCGTCCTGGCCGGCGACGCCCTCACCTTCGCCGACCTCGAGGCGGCCCGCGGCGCCGCCGGCGACCAGTCGGCGCCGACCTCGCCAGGGCGCCGAGCCGACCGTGCTCGCCCAGTCGCGCGGCCGGGGGTGGCCGCGGGCCATCCTCGCGACGACCCTCGACGAGGCGACCTCCACGCAGTACCTGCACGTCATGGTCTCGCGCAGCGCCGCAGGACGCCCTTCCGCATCGAGGCCTAGCGTCCCGATGCTCGCCGGGGCCCGGCTACCGAGCCTCGGGGCCGGCGACGCCGGCGCGCCCGCTCGTCGCGGCCGACGACGGCGACGGGATGGTCATGGCGCCGGACCGAAGGCGTTCGCGGGCTACGCCGCGGCGCTCGCCCGGCCCGCCCCGAAGAAGCCGCCGGCCGGCGTGTCCGTCGACGACCCCTTCGGCAAGGCGCTCGCGCGACTCGGCGGCGGTGCAGGCCAAGGCCCTCGGCAAGCTGGCCACGCTCACCCAGAAGCACGTGCCGGACACCGAGCACGCCCTGTCCTTCCGGCTCGCCGACGGCGGCGCCGTCGTGTTCGTCGCTCCTGCGCCGCACCGACACCATCACCGTGCGCGCCGGCGCCAAGGAGCTCGTCCTGCCCACCCGGTACTCCGCGCTCGTCGGCAAGAAGAAGGTGAAGAAGTCGCTGACCCTCACGGAGCCTCGAGCCGGTGGTGCTCGTCGTCCCCACGGCGGGTGACGTCACGGCCATCGGCGCCAGCGAGCTGCTCGTACTCCGGCAAGGCCCGCTGACCCCCGGCGCGGCACCGGAGCACCCGCTGCGGGAGAATCCGACCATGACGCAGACACCCGACCCCGCTGGCACCCGCGGTGCCGTCGACCTCTCCGCCGTCACCGCGATGACGACCCCGGGTGCGGCCACCGCCGGTGGCGCCCGACCGCCGGCCACGCCCGGACGCCGGCGCCGGCCGCCCCGGCGGTCCCCGAGGGCCTCGTCGTCGAGGTGACGCCCGGCGAACCTCCAGCAGGCCCTGACCCGCACCGTGCAGGTGGCCGGGCTGCTCGTCCTCTGGTCCTCGGGCCACCCGCAGACGCGCGAGCTCGTCGACACCGTCACCCGGGTGGCCGCCCGCCACGACGGGCGGGTGCTCGTCCTCACGGCCGACCTCACCGGCTCAGCCCGAGCTGCTCCAGGCCTTCCAGCCCCTCCTCGTCCAGGCCTTCGGCCAGGCCACCGTCCCGGCCACCTTCGGCCTCCTCCAGGGCCAGCCGGTGCCGCTCTTCCCCGGCCTCGCCGACGAGCGGCAGGTCGAGCGAGGCGGTCGACCAGCTGCTCCAGGCCGCGGTCCAGAACGGCATCACCGGCCGGGTCGAGCTCGGCCCGGTACCCGGCGCCGAGCCGGGCGACCCCGACGAGCTGCCGCCGCTGCACCAGGCCGCCTTCGACGCGATCGAGCGCGGCGACCTCACCGCGGCCGCCGCGGCCTACGAGCAGGCGCTGGCCCAGGACGCCCAGGACGAGGACGCCCGGCTGGGCCTGGCCCAGGTGCGGCTCATGGAGCGCACCCAGGGCGTCGACCTCGCCGCGGCCCGCGCGGCCGCCGCGGACGACCCCACCGACGTCGAGGCGGCCGTCGTCGTGGCCGACCTCGACGTGCTCGGCGGGCACGTCGAGGACGCCTTCACCCGGCTGCTCGACCTCGTCCGCACGAGCGCCGGCGACGAGCGCGACCGGGCCCGCACCCACCTCCTCGAGCTGTTCGCGGTCGTCGGCAACCACGACGAGCGCGTGCGCAAGGGCCGTACCGCGCTCATGAGCGCCCTCTTCTGACGGTGGCCCCGACGTCCGTCGACGCGCGCGTCCGGTTCCGGTACGCCGCCGACGACCCCTCCGTCACCGGCGGTGTCGCTCGACTGCGACCCCGTCGTGCCCGGCCCCGTGCGCTGGCGGCGACGCCCGACGGGTGGGTGCTCGAGCTGCCCCGGCCCGCTGCTCGACCGGCTCGAGTACCGCTTCACCGTCCACCGGGGGACGCGACACCGAGACCGTGCTCGACCCCGCCAACCCGCTGCCGCGTGGCGACGGCGTTCGGCGACCGGTCGGTGCTCGAGCTGCCGGGGTACCTGCCGCCGTGGTGGCTCACGGCCCCCGCCGACCCGGGGCGGCTGGACCCGATGCACCTCGAGGGCGAGACCGCCGACGCGGTGCCGGTGAGCGTCTGGTCGCCGCTCGGCCTCGCGGACGACGACCCCGCCCCGCTGCTCCTGGTCCACGACGGCCCGGAGTACGACCTCCTCGCATCGCTGACGCGGTACTCGGCGGCGCTGGTCGCCGCCGGGCCGCCTCCCGCCGCACCGGGTGGCCCTGGCCCACCCCGTGATGCGCGACGCCTGGTACTCGGGCTCGCCGAAGTACCTGCGCACCGTCGCCGACGCCGGGCTCGACCGGCTCGGGGCGCGGTACGCGGTGCGAGCGCCCCGTCGTCGTCCTGGGCGCCAGCCTCGGCGGGCTCACCGCGCTCCTGCTCGGGTTCCTCGCCGCCCCCCGCGTCGGCGGGGTCGTGGCGCAGTCGGGGTCGTTCTTCCAGGTGCGCCACGACGAGGGCGAGAGCAGCTTCCCGTACTTCGGGCGGATCTCGCGGGCCGTGCAGTCGGTCCTCGACATGCGGCACGCCGAGCACCCCCTCGTCGTCGGGATGACCTGTGGCGGCCTCGAGGAGAACGCCGCGAACAACCGCGACATGGCGGCCGCGCTGACCCGGGCCGGGCACGACGTGCGCTACCGCGAGGTCGCCGACCTCCACAACTACACCGCGTGGCGCGACGCCCTCGACCCCACGCTCACCGACGTCCTGCGGACGGTCTGGTCGTGGGCGGGCGCCGGCGGGTGACCCGCCGCTAGGGTCGGGACGCATGGAGCAGCGCAGCGTCCGGCTCCCGGTCCCGGGCCACGACGCCGACCTCGAGGTGGTCCGGTACGGGCACTGGGGTCGGCCCGTCGTGCTCTTCCCCTCCGAGGCCGGCTCGGCCCGCGACGCCGAGGGCAACGGGATGCTCGACGCGGTGCGCCCGTTCGTCGACGCCGGCCGGATGAGCCTGTTCTGCGTCGACTCCCTCGACGGCTGGTCGTGGTCGGACGCCACGCTGTCGACGGAGGAGCGGGCGCGGCGGGGTGGCACCTACACCGCGTGGCTCTCCGAGGCGGTGCTGCCGTGGGTGCAGGGGGAGACCGACGGGTCGAGCGAGGTCGTCGCGGTCGGGCCGTCGCTCGGCGCGTACCACGCGGTCCACCTCGCCCTGACCCGCGCCGACGTCGTGCCCGGTGGCGATCGGGCTGTCGGGCAACTACGACCCCTCGACGTGGAACGGCTGGGGCGAGCCCGGTGACGCCACGTACTTCGCCAACCCCACCGCCTACGTCGCCAACGCCGAGGGCGGGCACCTCGACTGGCTCCGGTCGCGGGTCTCGGTCCTCCTCGTCGTCGGGCAGGGACCGTTCGAGGTCTCGCCCACCCGCTCGCTCCCGGCCACCCGGGAGTTCGCCGAGGTCCTCGCCCGCAAGGGGATCCGCCACGAGCTCGACGTCTGGGGCCACGACAGCGCCCACGACTGGCCGTGGTGGCAGCGCCAGCTCGTCCACCACCTGCCCCGATTCGTCTGACCGGAAAGGACACCCCTGCCGTGACCTCCACCGACCACCTCGTCGGGCTGCTGCTCGGAGCCGAGGAGGACTGGCCCACCGCCTTCGAGGCCCTCGCCGGCGCGCCTCGGCGTGCTGCGCGCCCCCGACGGCTCCGAGCACACGGTGACCACCGAGCGGATGACCATCGAGCCGTTCAACCTGCGCGACCCGGCGCGCCACGAGCTCGTCATCGACCGCCTGGCGCACTGGTACTACCACCCGCGCGAGTGGCTCAAGAAGGCCGCGCTCATGGACGACGTCTACCTCCTCAACAGCCCGTTCACGTTCCAGTCGATGGAGAAGCACTCCGCGTACTGCGCCCTCATGCGCCTGGGCTTCAACGTCCCCGAGACCGTGCTCGTCCCCTACAAGAACCCCGTCGACAACGCCCGCTGGGCCTACACCTCGGCGAAGTACAACCGCGGGTTCGACCTCGAGCAGATCGCCGGCACCCTCGGCTACCCGCTGTTCATGAAGCCCTTCGACGGCGGCGGCTGGCGCGGGGTGAGCCAGGTGAAGGACCCCGACGACCTCCACCACTCCTACGACGAGTCCGGCGAGATGCTCATGCACCTGCAGGCGTCGGTGCCCGACTTCGAGCACTTCGCGCGCTCGCTCACCATCGGCCCGGAGACGATGGTCATGAAGTTCCGCCCCGACGAGCCGATGCACGAGCGCTACGCCGTGGCCCACGGCTTCCTCTCCGACGAGGTCGGCCGCGAGGTGCTGACGACGAGCCAGACCGTCAACGCCTTCTTCCGGTGGGAGTTCAACTCCTGCGAGATGCTCGTCAAGGACGGGGTCGTCTACCCGATCGACTACGCCAACGCCTGTCCGGACGTCGCCGTCACCTCGCTGCACTACTACTTCCCGTGGGCGATGACGGCGCTGCTGCGCTGGACCGCGTTCTGCGTGGTCACCGGCCGGCGGCCTCGCCCGCACATCGACACGGCCCCGTGGTTCGCCGTCGCCGACGACGAGGGGCTCGACCACCGCGGCCGGCTCGACGCGTACCAGGCGCTCGCCGACGACCACTTCGAGACCGAGCGCTACCGCGAGTTCTGCGCGACGAGCCTCGCCCACGTCGACGAGATGGTGCTCGACTGGGTGGCCGGGGAGGACTTCCGGCGGCTGCTCACCTCCACGGTCCAGCAGACCTACCCGCCCCAGGAGTGGGACCGCTTCGAGGCCCACTTCGGGGGCCTCGTCGGGCTGTGGCTCTCCGACGAGCAGGCCCGCCTCGCCGCCCCACCCACCGGCTGACCTCGCCGCCGCAGGCCGTCGGGCGCCGGTGGCCGACGCTGCCGGATGGGTGACCCGCGCCCCCGTTGTGTGGTACCCATCGCTGGTGGAGCAGATCGCGCCCGAACGGGTCGCCGACGCCCGGCCTCCGCTGGTGCTCGTGGTCGACGACGACGAGGGCATCCGCACCGTCGTGCGCTGGCAGCTCGACGACGCCGGCTTCCGGACGGTGGAGGCCGGGGACGGACCCTCCGCGCTGCGGCGGCTGCGCGACGACCGCCCCGCCCTCGTCGTGCTCGACCTCTCGCTGCCCGGCCTCGGCGGCCTCGACCTCCTGCGCGCGGTGCGCAGCGGGCGCGCCGGACGGTCCGACACCCCCGTCATCGTCCTGTCGGGGCGCAGCGGCGAGACCGACCGCATCGTCGGGCTCGACCTCGGCGCGGACGACTACCTCGTCAAGCCGTTCTCCCCCGGGGAGCTGGCCGCCCGGGTCCGCTCGGTGCTGCGGCGCGCCAGCCCCGAGCTGTCCGGCGAGTCGGTCACCGTCGGTCCGCTGCGGGTCGAGCCCGCGGGCCGCCGGGTCGTGCTCGACGGGGTCGAGGTCGAGCTGACCCCCAAGGAGTACGACCTCATCGCCTTCCTCGCCCTCCACCCCCGCCAGGTGTTCAGCCGCAGCCAGCTCCTCGACCGGGTGTGGAGCTCGTCGTCGGAGTGGCTCGGGGAGGCGACGGTCACCGAGCACGTGCACCGCCTGCGGCTCAAGCTCGAGCCGGAGCCCTCCCGGCCCCGGCTGCTGCTCACGGTGCGCGGCGTCGGCTACCAGCTGAGCGACCGGGGATGAGCTCGGCCGGGCGGTCGCGCGGCGGAGGTCGCGCTCGGCCCCGACGACGTGCAGGAGCTGCTCGAGCGCCAGACCGGTGTGCTCGAGCTCATCGCCGCGGCGGCCCCGCTGCCCGACGTGCTGACCCTCATCCTCACCTCGCTCGAGGAGCTCATCCCCGGCGCGCGGTGCTCGGTGCTGCTCCTCGACCGCGAGCGGGGGACCCTCCACCACGGGGCCGCGCCCAGCCTGCCCGACGACTACGTCGCCGCCATCGACGGGATGTCCATCGGCGACGGGGCCGGCTCGTGCGGCACGGCGGCGGCGCTCAACACGGCGGTCGTCGCCCGCGACGTGCGCAGCGACGTGCGGTGGGTCGCGCTACCGCGCCGTGGCCGACGCCGCCGGGCTGCGCAGCTGCTGGTCGACGCCCATCGACGGCCGGGACGGACGGCCGGTCGGCACCTTCGCCGTCTACCACCCGCGACCCCACCGCCCGACCCCGCGCGAGGAGCTCCTCGTCGAGCGCTACACCCACCTGGCGTCGGTCGCCATCGAGCACGCCGACGTGCTCGGCGAGCTCGTCGAGAGCGAGGAGCGGTTCCGCCGGTCCTTCGACGACAACTCCCTCGGCATGGCCATCCTCGGGCTCGACCGCACGGTGGTGTCGGCGAACACCGCGCTGGGCTCCGTGCTCGGGGGAAGCCGGCGCCGACCTCGTGGGTCGGGCCCTCGCCGAGCTCGTCTCGCCGACCGACGGCTCCCTCGACGCCCGGCTCGACACCCTGGAGGAGGACGACGCCGAGCCGGTGGTCTTCGAGGCCGCCCTGCGCCGCCCGTCCCGCCGCGACCTCGAGGTGGAGGTGACGGCCTCCCTCGTCCACGCCCGCGACGGCGCCCCGGCCCAGTACGTCGTCAACGTCTTCGACCTCACCGAGCGGCGGGCGGCCGAGCAGCACCGCCGGGCGCGGCTGGAGGCCGAGACGGCCCGCCGCACCGCGGAGCGGCTGCTCCGGGAGCGCTCGGCCCTGCTCGCCGCCGTCGGCCACGAGGCGCGCACCCCCATCCAGGCCATCGTCGGCTTCGCGGAGCTGCTCGGCACGATCGACCTCGACGAGGACCGGCGGCGCGAGGCCCTGGCCCGCATCGACGCCGCCGCGGGGCACGTGATGGACCTCCTCGCCGACGTCCTCGACCTCAGCCGGCTCGAGGCGGGAGCCCTGCCGCTCGTCCCGGAGCCCGTCCACGTCGGGGAGGTCGTGGCCGAGGTGTTCGGGCTGCTCTCGGCCGCGGCCGAACGGCGCGAGGTCGGCCTCGCCCACTCCCTCGACGACGACGTCGTCCTCGCCGACCGCCGACGCCTGCGCCAGGTGCTGCTCAACCTCGTCGGCAACGCCGTCCGGCACGGCACGGACGGCGGCGGCGTCGAGGTCCGCTCGCGAGCGGCCGACGACGGGTGGGTCGTCGTCTCCGTCGACGACGACGGCCCCGGCATCCCCGCCGAGCTCCTGCCCCGGGTGTTCACGCCGTTCGTGCGGGCCACGCCACCGGGGGCCGGGGTGGCACCCGACCGGGTGGAGGCGGTCGACGAGGGGAGCATCGGGCTCGGGCTGGGCCTCGCCCACGGCCTCGTGCTCGCCATGGGCGGCGAGCTCACGGTGGGCGCCTCCTCCCCGGCGGGGACCTCGATGCTCGTGCGCCTGCCCCGCGCGCCGGTCGGCGACACCTGAGCCTCCGGCCGTGGCGGGAGCCCCACCGGGCGAGAACCGTGCCCGCGCGCGGATCATGGGGCGCTCAACGGGAGCGCCCGCGCCTTGACGCGTGCGGGGCCGCCGGAGATCTTGGGTCCATGAACCTCGCGACGTGGGTGGAGCGCAACGGCCGACGGTTCCGCGACCGGGCGGCCCTGGCGGTGGGGGAGGAGGAGCACAGCACCTGGGGCCGGTTCGCCGAGCGGGTCGCGGCGCTGGCCGGCGGCCTGCGTGGACCGCTCGGCCTCGCGCCCGGCGACCGGGTCGCCGATCCTCATGAGCAACCGCCCGGAGTACCTCGAGGCCCAGTTCGCCGCCTGGCACGCCGGGCTGGTCGCCGTGCCGGTGAACGCGCGCCTGCACCGGGAGGAGGTCGCCTACGTCCTCGAGCACAGCGGGACCTCGGTCGTGGTCACCGACGACGAGCACCTCGACGTCGTCGGCCCCCTCCTCGACCGGCTCGACGGCCTGCGTGCCGTCGTCGTCGCTCCGGGGCCGGAGTGGGAGCGCCTCGCCGCGGAGCCGCCGCACCCCCTCGTCGAGCAGGCGTCGTCCGACCCGGCCTGGCTCTTCTACACGAGCGGCACGACGGGTCGCCCCAAGGGCGCCACCCTGACCCACGGCAACCTCCTCATGGCCTCGCTCAGCTACTTCGCCGACATCGCGCCCGTGGCGGCGCGCGACAGCGTCCTGCACGCGGCGCCCCTCTCGCACGGGTCCGGCCTCTACGGACTGCCCCACGTCGCCCAGGGGGCGGTGAGCGTGTTCCCCGCCTCCGGAGCCCTCGGCGGGGCCGAGCTCGCCGCGCTGCTGGGCCGCTGGCCCGGCCTGTCGTTCTTCGCGGCGCCGATCATGGTCACGCGGCTCGCCGCCGACCCCGCCCTCACCGGAGCCGACCTCACGGGCCTGAAGACGATCATCTACGGCGGGGCGCCGATGTACCTCGCCGACCTCGAGCAGGCCCTCGCGACCTTCGGTCCGCGGCTGGCCCAGATCTACGGCCAGGGGGAGACGCCGATGACGATCACGGCCCTCTCGGTCGCGGACCACGCCGAGAGCGACCACCCGCGGTGGCGCCAGCGGATGCAGGGAGTCGGGTTCCCGCGCACCGACGTCGAGGTCCGGGTGGTCGACGCCGACGACGCGGCGCTGCCCCCGGGCGAGGCCGGGGAGGTGGTCGTGCGGGGCGGCGTCGTCATGGCCGGCTACTGGGAGCAGCCGGAGGCGACGGCCGAGACGCTGCGCGGCGGGTGGCTGCACACCGGCGACGTCGGCAGCCTCGACGAGGACGGCTACCTCACCCTCCACGACCGGTCCAAGGACCTCATCATCAGCGGCGGGATGAACATCTACCCGCGTGAGGTCGAGGAGGCCCTGATGACCCATCCCGGGGTGCGGTCCGTCGCGGTCGTCGGCCGCCCTGACCCCGAGTGGGGCGAGTCGGTCGTCGCCTTCGTCGTCGCCGGCGACGACGAGCGGCCCCCGTCGGTCGAGGACCTCGACCGCGCCTGCCTCGAGCGGATCGCCCGGTTCAAGCGGCCCAAGGAGTACCACCTCGTCGAGGCGCTGCCGACGAACAACTACGGCAAGGTGCTCAAGCGCGAGCTGCGCACCTGGCTCGAGGACGGCACCGTCCCCGCGCAGCGTTGAGGAAACCATGAGGACGGCACCTCTTGCCCGGCGCCGGGGGCGCTGTGTTGGCTGGGGGCAGCGGTCGGAGCGGACCCTCGCACGGGTGCCGGGCCGACCGGCCACGACCCTCGTGAGGAGATGTGTGACCGATGAAGCTCGCCCTCTACCTGCCCAACTTCCGCGACCACGTGACCGTCAAGGAGCTCGAGGACCTCACCGACCTCGCCGAGGAGCTCGAGTTCGACTCGGTGTGGACCCTCGACCGGATCATCGTCCCCGAGGCCTCGGACCGCGGTGAGCTCCAGTACCCGTTCGGGATGATGGAGCAGTTCCCGCTGCAGATGCCGGTGCAGTCCAAGGGCAAGTGGTTCCAGGGCTGGCCGCTGCTGCCCTGGCTGGCCGCCCGCACGAAGAACCTGCGCATCGGGATGAGCATCACCGACACCCCGTACCGCTCCCCGGGGGTCTTCGCCGCCGAGTGCGCCACCATCGACCACCTCTCCGGCGGCCGCCTCAACGTCGGTGTCGGAGCGGGCTGGATGCCCGAGGAGTTCGACGCCGCCAGCGCCACGCACCTCTTCCCGCGGCGGCACGCGCACGTCCGGGAGACCATCGAGATCTGCCAGGGCATCTGGCAGAACGAGACCTTCGAGTACCACGGCGAGTTCGCCGACTTCGGCCCCTCCGGGTTCGGCCACCAGCCGCTGCAGAAGCCCGGCCCCCCGATCTTCTTCAGCGGCCTCAAGGACGCCAAGCGCTCCGCCCGCCGCGTCGCCAAGTACGGCCTCGCCGGGTGGATCGGCATCCAGGACACGCCCCGCGAGCTGGGGGAGTGGCGGGCCGCCATCGCCGAGGAGCTCGAGGCGCTGGGGAAGTCGATCGACGACCTCGAGATGAGCAGCATGATCTGGTTCACCATCACCGACACCGAGACCGACCAGACCGACAACCGCAAGCTGACGAACATCCTCGTCGGCACCGAGCAGCAGATCACCGACCGGCTCAAGGCCTACAAGGAGGCGGGGATGACGATGCCGCTCATCTGGCCGCCCTTCGCCGACGTCCCGGTCTCCAAGACCCTCGACGACCTCAAGCGCCTCAAGAACGACATCATGCCGAAGGTCGAGGCCTCCTGACGGGCGGTCGGGGCCGGGCGGCTCAGCCGCCGCCGAGGGCCGCGGCGACGACGTCGCGGGCCTCGGCCTGGACCTGGGCGAGGTGGTCGGGGCCGCGGAAGGACTCGGCGTAGATCTTGTAGACGTCCTCGGTGCCGCTCGGGCGGGCCGCGAACCACGCCGACTCGGTGACGACCTTGAGCCCGCCGATCGCCGCGCCGTTGCCGGGTGCCTCGGTGAGCTTCGCGGTGATCGGCTCGCCGGCCAGCGACTCCGCGGCGACGTCGTCGGGGGAGAGGGCCGCGAGCTTGGCCTTCTCGTCGCGGTCCGCCGGGGCGTCGATGCGGGCGTACGCCGGCTCGCCGTGCCGGGCGGTCAGCTCGGCGTACAGCTGCGAGGGCGTCTTGCCCGTGGTGGCGATGATCTCCGAGGCCAGCAGGGCCAGGAGGATGCCGTCCTTGTCGGTGGTCCACACCGAGCCGTCGCGCCGCAGGAACGACGCGCCCGCCGACTCCTCCCCACCGAACGGCCCCGAGCCGTCGAGCAGGCCCGGGACGAACCACTTGAAGCCGACGGGCACCTCGACGAGGCGCCGGCCGAGGTCGTCGGCCACCCGGTCGATCATCGAGCTGGAGACGAGGGTCTTCCCGATGAACCCGTCGTCGCGCCACTGCGGCCGGGCCCCTCCGTAGAGGTACTGGATCGCCACGGCGAGGTAGTGGTTGGGGTTCATCAGCCCGGCGTCGGGGGTGACGATGCCGTGCCGGTCGCTGTCGGCGTCGTTGCCGGTCGCCACGTCGTACTCGTCCCGGCGCTCGATGAGCGAGGCCATGGCCGAGGGGGAGGAGCAGTCCATCCGGATCTTGCCGTCCCAGTCGAGGGTCATGAACCGCCACGTGGCGTCGACCAGCGGGTTGACGACGGTGAGGTCGAGGTGGTGCCGCTCGGCGATCGCCCCCCAGTAGTCGACCGCCGCCCCACCGAGCGGGTCGGCGCCGATCCGCACGCCGGCGGCCCGGACGGCGTCGAGGTCGAGCGCGCTCGGCAGGTCGTCGACGTAGGTGCCGAGGAAGTCGTAGGACTGCGCGGCCGACCGGGCGCGGGCGAAGGGCACCCGCCGCACCCCGTCGAGCCCGGCCCGGATGTACGCGTTCGCGGCGGCCGCGATGACCTTCGTCGCGTCCGAGTCCGCCGGGCCGCCGTGCGGGGGGTTGTACTTGAACCCGCCGTCCGAGGGCGGGTTGTGCGACGGCGTGACGACGATGCCGTCGGCGAGGCCCCGTCCGGCCGGCATGTCGGAGACACCCGAGACCTTCCCGCGGTTGGCGACGAGGATGGCGTGCGAGACGGCGGGGGTCGGCGTGTAGCGGTCGGCGGCGTCGACGAGCACGGTGACGTCGTTGGCGACGAGCACCTCGAGGGCGCTCGCCCAGGCCGGCTCGGAGAGGCCGTGGGTGTCACGGCCCATGAACAGCGGTCCGTCGTAGCCCTGTTCGCGGCGGTAGTCGCAGATGGCCTGGGTCGTCGCGAGGATGTGGGCCTCGTTGAAGGACGTCTTGAGGCTCGAACCGCGGTGCCCGGAGGTGCCGAAGACGACCTGCTCGTCGAGGTTCTCCGGGTCGGGCTCGCGGGTGTAGTACGCGGTGACGAGGGAGGCGACGTCGACGAGGTCGGAGGGCTGGGCGGGCTGGCCGGCGCGCGAGGAGGTCATGCTCCCGATCCTCGCAGACCCGCGTCCGGTGGGTACAGGCGCGATGTCCGCAGGATCACACCGTCTCGATGCCCCATGGGGTATGCAAGAGGTACTACGAGGAGTAGTACTGAGGTATGCGGAACACGCGGAAGCACCTGGTGGTCCTCGGCGGCGGAACGGCCGGGACGATGGTCGTCAACAAGCTGCACCGGAGGCTGCCGGCCGAGGAGTGGCAGATCACCGTCGTCGACCGTGACGACGTCCACGACTACCAGCCGGGCTACCTCTTCATCCCCTTCGGCCTGAACACCCCCGAGCAGGTCCGCCGGACCAAGCGACCCTTCATCCACGCCGGCGTCGACGTGGTGATGGCCGAGGTCGAGCGGGTCGACACCGGGGCCCGCACGGTGCGCCTCGCGAGCGGCCGCACGCTGGTCTACGACCAGCTGGTCATCGCGACGGGCACGACCCCCCGGCCGGACCGGACCCCCGGCACGCTCGGCCCCCAGTGGCACCGCGAGGTCGGCGAGTTCTACACCTACGACGGCGCGGTGGCCCTGCACGACCAGCTCGACGGCTTCACCGGTGGGCGCCTCGTCGTCCACATCACCGAGCTGCCCATCAAGTGCCCCGTGGCGCCGCTCGAGTTCACCTTCCTCGCCGACGACTGGCTGCGCCGCCGCGGCCTGCGGGAGCAGACCGAGCTCGTGTTCGTCACCCCGCTCGACGGCGCGTTCACCAAGCCCGTCGCGAGCCGCGCCCTCGGCGGCCTGCTCGACGAGAAGGGGGTCACCGTCGTGCCCGACTTCATGGTCGAGCGGATCGACCAGGACCGCCGGGTGCTCGTCTCCTTCGACGAGCGCGAGGTCGCCTACGACCAGCTCGTCACGGTGCCGCTCAACATGGGGGCCGACTACGTCGCCGCCTCCGGGCTCGGTGACGAGCTGAACTACGTGCCGGTCGACAAGCACACCTTCCTCGCCACCGGCCACGACGACGTCTTCGCGCTCGGCGACGCGAGCAACATCCCGACGAGCAAGGCCGGGTCGGTCGCCCACTTCTCGGTCGAGGTCTTCGTCGAGAACTTCCTCGAGCACGTCGCCGGCCGGCCGATGACCCACAGCTTCGACGGGCACGCGAACTGCTTCGTCGAGTCGGGCCACGGCAAGGCGCTCCTCCTCGACTTCAACTACGACACCGAGCCGCTCACCGGCCACTTCCCCTTCCCTCGGGTCGGGCCGATGACCCTCCTCGGGGAGTCCCGGGCCAACCACCTCGGCAAGCTCGCGTTCCGGCACGTCTACTGGAACGCCCTGCTCCCCGGTCGCCCGCTCGGCCTCCCCGCCGAGATGTCGATGGCCGGCAAGAACCCCGCCTGACCAACCCCCGGAAAGGACACCGCACCATGACCACCACGACGATCGCCGGCCACCAGGTCGAGGTCAACGAGGAGGGCTTCCTCACCCGCCCCGAGGAGTGGACCGAGGACCTCGCCCCCGAGCTCGCGCGGCTCATCGGGCTGCAGCTCGGCGAGGAGCACTGGAAGCTCATCCGGTTCCTGCGCGAGGACTACGCCGCCGAGGGCGAGACCGCGACCCTGCGCCGCGTCTCCACCCGCACCGGCACCCCCGTCAAGTCCCTCTTCACCCTGTTCCCCGGCAAGCCGGCCAAGAAGATGGCCTACGTCTCCGGGCTGCCCAAGCCGAAGGGATGCGTGTGACATGAGCGCCACCACCGAGCTGTCCCCGACCGTCGTCCCGTCGTTCGACGACGACGGCGCCACGGGCCGGAAGATGGCCATCATCTGCTCCAAGGGCAACCTCGACATGGTCTACCCGGGGCTCATCCTCGCCAACGCCGCCGTCGGCGAGGGCGTCGAGACCCACCTGTTCTTCACCTTCTGGGGCTTCGACATCATCACGAAGGCGACGATGGCCGACCTGAAGTTCAGCTTCGTCGGCAACACGGCGATGCACCCGCCGGGCCACAGCGGGATCGGCATCCACCACATGCTCGGGGCGCTCCCCGGGGCCACGGCGGCGGCGACGACGATGCTCAAGAAGCAGATCGCCGACCTCGACGTGCCCGACGTCCCCGAGTTCCTCGAGCTGCTCTCCGCGTCCGGGGTCCACCTGTGGGCCTGCCGGATGTCCGCCGACATGAACCACGTGACGGAGGACGACCTCTACGAGGGCGTGGAGGGCATCATCTCGGCGAGCGACTTCATCGAGCTCACCGACGGTGCCCAGCTGCTGTTCATCTGACGGCAGCAACGGGCGCGCGACCCGGTGGGACCGGTCCCCGCCGGGTCGCGTGCACCGTCGAGCCGACCTCGGCCCGGGCGTCGGGGGGTGGTGGTGGCCACGACGTCCATGTGCTCCCGCGCCTGAGCCACCGCCCCACCCCTCGGAGCACATGGCCCTGTGCTCCGGGTGCGGAGCGGTGGCCCAGCAACGGGAGCATGTGGCCGTGTGCTCCGGGCACGGAGCGGTGGCTCAGCAACGGAAGCATGTGGCCGTGTGCTCCGGGTACGGAGCGGTGGCCCAGCGGCTGGAGCATGTGGCCGTGTGCTCCGGGTAGGGAGCGGTGGCCCAGCGGCTGGAGCATCCGGACGTCACCGACACGACCCTGGCGCCCCGGGTTCTCAGGGACGACCAGACGCCCCTCGCCACCCGCGACGGGCCACCGCCGGGGTCCGAGCGCCTCGCGGCTCAGATGTCGAGGGCCGGAGCCGGTCGCTCGGTGCCGGGGACGGGCGCGAGGTAGACGGTGGCGAGCCGGGCGACGCGCACCGTCACCGACCAGGGCTGGTCGTTCCACGGCGTCGCCTCCGCCTCCACCCGGGTGCCGGCCTGGCTCGGGCTGCTCAGCTCGTCGAAGCCGCTCGTGTCGAGGACGACCTCCCACTGACCCGAGCGGGGGACCCCGAGGCGCACCCACTCCTTGTCGGCGCCGCTGTAGTTGACGACGGTCGCGACGACGTCGCCGCTGCCGTCGGCGCTCTCGTGGCGCAGGTACGACAGGAGGTTGCCCGTGTTGTCGTCGGCGTCGAGCCAGCGGAACCCCGCGGGCTGGGCGTCGAGGGCCCACAGGGACGGGTGCTCGCGGTAGAGCCGGTTGAGCTCCTTGACGAGGGCGTGCACGCGGTGGTGCGCGGCGTGGTCGAGCAGCCACCACTCCAGCGACCGGCCGTCCGCCCACTCCTGGGGCTGGGCGAACTCGCACCCCATGAACAGCAGCTGCTTGCCGGGGTGGCTCCACATGTAGGCGAGGAAGGCGCGCAGGCCGGCGAGCTGCTCGGGCCGGTCGCCGGGCAGCTTCGTGAGCAGCGAGCCCTTCCCGTGGACGACCTCGTCGTGGCTGATCGGCAGCACGAAGTTCTCGCTGAACGCGTACATGAGCGAGAAGGTGAGGAGGTTGTGGTGGTACTGGCGGTGCACCGGCTCCTCCTTGAGGTACCGGAGCGTGTCGTTCATCCAGCCCATGTTCCACTTCAGGCCGAAGCCGAGCCCGCCCGCCGCCGTCGGCTTGGTGACCCCGGGCCAGGAGGTCGACTCCTCGGCGATCGTGACGATGCCCGGCACGCGCTTGTACGCGGTGGCGTTGGCCTCCTGGAGCAGCCCGATCGCCTCGAGGTGCTCACGGCCCCCGTGGACGTTGGGGATCCACTCGCCGTCCCGGCGCGAGTAGTCGAGGTAGAGCATCGAGGCGACGGCGTCGACGCGCAGCCCGTCGACGTGGAACTCCTCGAGCCAGTAGATCGCGTTGGCGACGAGGAAGTTGCGCACCTCGAGCCGGCCGAAGTCGAAGACGTGGGTGCCCCAGTCGGGCTGGTCGCCGCGGCGCGGGTCCGGGTGCTCGTAGAGCGGCAGCCCGTCGAAGCGCGCGAGGGCGAACTCGTCGCGAGGGAAGTGCCCGGGTACCCAGTCGAGGATGACCCCGATGCCGTGCTGGTGGAGGGTGTCGACGAGGTACTTGAACTCGTCCGGGGTGCCGAAGCGCGCGGTCGGCGCGTAGTAGCCCGTCACCTGGTAGCCCCACGACGGCCCGTACGGGTGCTCCATGACGGGGAGCAGCTCGACGTGCGTGAAGCCGAGGTCGGAGACGTAGTTGACGAGGTGCTCGGCGAGCTCGGTGTAGGTCAGCCCCTGGCGCCACGAGCCGAGGTGCACCTCGTAGACGCTCATCGGTCCCTCGTGCGGGTTCGTCCCGGCGCGCCGCTGCATCCACGCGTCGTCCTGCCACACGTGGTGGGCGTCGTCGACGACCGACCCGGTCCGGGGCGGGCACTCGGTGCGCCGGGCCATCGGGTCGGCCTTGCTGCGCACGACGTCGTCGGCCCCGCGGATCTCGTACTTGTACACCTCGCCGGCGCCGACACCCGGCACGAACAGCTCCCAGACGCCACTGGCGCCGAGCATCCGCATCGGGTGGACGCGGCCGTCCCAGGCGTTGAAGTCGCCGACCACCCGGACCGCCTTGGCCCGGGGCGCCCAGACGGCGAACGAGGTGCCGGTGACGCGGCCCATCGGGCCGTCGTACTCGTGCACCCGCGCCCCGAGCACGGTCCAGAGCTGCTCGTGGCGGCCCTCGCCGACGAGGTGCAGGTCGACCTCGCCGAGGGTCGGGGCGAAGCGGTACGGGTCGTCCTGCTCGTGCTCGACGCCGTCGCCCCACGAGACGTTCAGGCGGTAGTCCATCGTGCGCGTGGCGTCGGGGCGCACCCCGGTCCAGACCCCCTCGGCCTCGTGGGCGAGGTCGAGGACCTCCTCGTCCTCGAAGCGGACCCGCACCGAGGTCGCGAGCGGCTTGAGCACCCGGATCCGCAGCCCCCCGGGCTCGAGGTGCTGGCCGAGCAGGTCGTGCGGCTGCTGGTGGCGGCCCTGGACCAGGGCGACGATGGCACCGCCGACCTCGGGGCTGGGGGTGGGGGTCACGTGGGGTCTCCTTGCGGGGTGGCGGGGGAGAAGCGGGCGGTGAGGCGGCCGACGGCGGCGAGGGGGATACCGAGCCAGTCGGGGCGGTTGCGCGCCTCGTAGACGACCTCGTAGAGGGCCTTGTCGAGCTCGAACGCCGCGAGCAGGGCGGCACGGTCGCGGGGGTCCTCGCCCGCCGCGTCCGCGTAGCCGGAGAGGAACGCGTCCTGGGCCGCGCCGACCCACGCCCGGGCCGACTGGCCGACGACGCGCTCGAGGGTGCCGCCGACGTAGTCGAAGCTGCGGAGCATGCCGGCCACGTCGCGGACCCACTGGTCCGGCTCCGACCGCTCGGCGAGCGGTCGCAGCGGCTCGCCCTCGAAGTCGAGGAGGACCCAGCCGCGCTCGGCCGAGTGCAGCACCTGGCCGAGGTGGTAGTCGCCGTGGATGCGCTGGAGGTCGGGCCAGGGGGTCGCGGCCGCGGCGGCGAAGACGCCCTCGACGGCGTCGCGGGTACCGGCGAGGGCCGGGACGGCGTCGACGGCGGCCTCGAAGCGCACCCGCATGCCCTCGACGATGGTGCCGACCTGCTCTCGCGACGTGGCGGTCGCGCCGAGGGCCGCCGCGAGGGCCCCGTGCACCTCGGCCGTCGCCGCGCCGAGGTCGCGCGCCGGCCCCGAGAAGTCGGTGCCGCTCTCGGCGGCGCGCAGGGCGACCCGCCACGCGTCCTCGACGCCGGGCAGGAACTCCTGGGCGAACGCGAGGTGGCCGGTGGCGTCGCGGTCACCGTCCGGGCCGGGGTGCGGCCACCGGCCGGTGACCGCCCCGACCACGGCCGGCACGCGGCGCGAGCCGGCGTCGACGAGCGCCCCCTGGAGGACGACGTCGGGGTTCTCGCCGGGGGACAGCATCCGGAACACCTTGACGATGAGTGGGGGACGGGTGCCGTCGTCGGTCTCGGTGTCGAGGATCACCGACGTGTTCGACTGTTCTCCGGTGAGGACCCGGGAGCTGCGCACGTGGACCGGGGTCGTCCAGCTGGGCTGCGGCACACCGACGACGGACTCCTCGACGGCGTCCGACACCGTCGAGGACGCCGCGGCCACCCGGCCCTGGACGAGCTCGAGGAGCTGGGTGGCGTACACCGGGTCGTGGGGTGCGTCGTAGACCCAGCGGCGACCGAGGACCGAGTGCTCCATCGTGCCGACGAGGGCGTGGTCGGCCGAGGCCAGCGGCTCGCCGCGGTAGGTGAGGGGAACCTGGTAGACGACCGTCTCCTCGCCCGACTCGTCGGCGACGACGAGCGTCTCGACGCCCACCTCGCCGGCGGGGTCGTCGAGCCGCCACGTGGCCAGCCGGCGCAGGCGGGGGCGGCGGCCCTTGGCCGCGTACCAGCGCTGGCCGCCCATCCACTCCTCGAGCAGCTCGAGCTTTCCGGGGGTGATGGTGGCCCGGGTGTGGATCTCAGCCATGCTCACCACCGGCCGGTGGGTCGACGGCGAGCCAGAAGAAGTCGCGCGACCCGAGGGTGACGCTCAGCGTGCCGTCGGGTCCGACGTCCGGGAAGCCGGTGCCGCCGAAGAGGTCGCGGGTCTGCCACCCGGCGAGCTCCTCCGGCAGGGTGATCGTCGTGGCCTGCGGCCGGGCGGAGAGGTTGTTGACGCACAGCACGGCCCGGGCGGAGCGGTCCTCGACGTCGCGCTCGCGGCGGTCGATGCGGGTGTACGCCAGGACGCGGTCGTGCGTCGAGTCGCAGACGTCGAAGTCGCCGAGGCCGAACACCGGGTGCTCGCGGCGCACGGCGAGCATCCCGCGCACCCAGTGCAGGCGCGAGGAGCCCGAGGCCATCTGCGCCTCGACGTTGACGTGGTTGTGGTGGTAGACGAGGGACTGGATGACCGGGAGGTAGAGCTTCCCCGGGTCGGCCGTGGAGAAGCCCGCGTTGCGGTCGGGCGTCCACTGCATCGGGGTGCGGACGGCGTCGCGGTCCTCGAGCCAGATGTTGTCGCCCATCCCGATCTCGTCGCCGTAGTACAGGCACGGCGAGCCGGGCAGCGAGAGCAGGAGGGCGTGGATCAGCTCGTACTCGGGGCGGCTGTTGTCGAGCAGCGGGGCGAGCCGGCGCCGGATGCCGACGTTGGCCCGCATCCGGGGGTCGGGGGCGTACCACCCGTACATCGCCGCCCGTTGCTCGGGCGTGACCATCTCGAGGGTCAGCTCGTCGTGGTTGCGCAGGAACGTGCCCCACTGCGTGCCGGGCGGGATCGCCGGGGTGTCGGCGAGCACGTCGATGATCGGGGCGGCCCGCTCCTCGCGCAGGGCGTAGTAGAGCATCGGCATGACGGGGAAGTGGAAGCACATCTGGCACTCGGGGGCGTCCTCGGTGCCGTAGTAGTCGACGACGTCGCGCGGTGGCTGGTTGGCCTCGGCGATGAGGATGCGTCCCGGGTACTCGGTGTCGACCATGGCCCGCAGGCTGGCGAGGAACTCGTGCGTCCTCGGGTGGTTCTCGCAGTTGTGCCCCTCCTCCTCGTAGAGGTAGGGGACGGCGTCGAGCCGGAAGCCGTCGATGCCCATGTCCATCCAGAACCGGACGACGTCGAAGATCGCCTCGTGGACCGCCGGGTTCTCGAAGTTGAGGTCGGGCTGGTGGCCGAAGAACCGGTGCCAGAAGAACTGCCGCCGGATCGGGTCGAAGGTCCAGTTCGAGGTCTCGGTGTCGATGAAGATGATCCGGGCGTCGGTGTACTTGTCGTCGGTGTCGGACCACACGTAGAAGTCGCCGTAGGGCCCCTCGGGGTCGCTGCGCGAGGCCTGGAACCACGGGTGCTGGTCGCTCGTGTGGTTCATCACGAGGTCGGTGACGATCCGGATGCCCCGGGCGTGGGCCTGGGTGATGAGCTCGCGGAACTCGGGCAGGGTGCCGAACTCGGGCAGCACCTGGGTGTAGTCGGAGATGTCGTAGCCGCCGTCGCGCAGCGGGCTCGCGTAGAAGGGCGGCAGCCAGAGGCAGTCGACGCCGAGCCACTGGAGGTAGTCGAGCCGGTTGATGATGCCCGCGAAGTCGCCCTCGCCGGAGCCGGTGGAGTCGCCGAAGGCGCGCACGAGCACCTCGTAGAAGACGGCCGTGCGGAACCACTCGGGGTCGTGGCGCAGGCCCGGCTGGTTCATGCCGAGGCCCGGGGTGCTGTGGCCCATGCCGGGGATCGCGCTCACCAGGGCCTCCCGAGGGAGACGACGTGGCACGGTTCGACCTCGGGACCGAGCCGGACGTAGACGTCCCGCTGCCACACCCAGGTCTGGCCGGAGAGCAGGTCGTGGGCCTCGATCGTGTCGCCCGGGTCGAAGCCCAGCGCCCCCATGTCGAGCCGCAGCGTCGTGGCCCGGGTCGAGTGGGGGTCGAGGTTGGCGACGACGAGCACGACGTCGGCGGTGCCGTCGTCGAGGACGCGGCGCTTGGAGTAGGCGACGAAGTTCTCGTCGTCGACGTGGTGGAAGCGGATGTTCCGCAGCCGGTGCAGCGCCGGGTGCTCGCGCCGGACCTCGTTGAGCCGGGTGAGCCAGCCGGCGAGGGACTGGCCCTCCTTCGGGCCCGCCGGGCTCGTAGTCGGCCCAGCGGCGGTCCTTGAACTCGTACTTCTCGTTGTCGATCTGCTCCTCGGCCCCGGGCCGGGCGACGTGCTCCATCAGCTCGTAGCCCGCGTAGATGCCGTAGGTGGGCACGAGGGTGGCGGCGAGGGCGCTGCGCACCTTCCAGGCCGCCGGCCCGCCGAACTGCATGTAGGGGGTGAGGATGTCGTGCGTGGTCGGCCAGAACGACGGGCGCATGTAGTACGACGCCTCGCCCGAGAGCTCGGTGAGGTACTCGCGGATCTCGGCCGCGCTGTCGCGCCAGGCGTAGTAGGTGTAGCTCTGCTGGAAGCCGACCTTCCCGAGGGTGTGCATCATCGCCGGCTTCGTGAAGGCCTCGGCGAGCCAGATGACCTCGGGGTGGTCCTCGGCGACGTCGGCGATCAGCCACTGCCAGAACTCGACCGGCTTGGTGTGGGGGTTGTCGACACGGAAGATCTTCACGCCGTGGTCGATCCAGACCTGCACCACCCGCCGGACCTCGGCGTAGATGCCCGCCGGGTCGTTGTCGAAGTTGACCGGGTAGATGTCCTGGTACTTCTTCGGCGGGTTCTCGGCGTACGCGATCGTGCCGTCGGCGCGCGTGGTGAACCACTCCGGGTGCTCCTGCACCCACGGGTGGTCGGGGGAGCACTGGAGGGCGAGGTCCATCGCCACCTCGAGACCGTTCCGGGCCGCCTCGGCGACGAAGTGGTCGAAGTCGTCGAAGTCGCCGAGGTCGGGGTGGATGGCGTCGTGGCCGCCGTCGGGCGAGCCGATGGCGTAGGGGCTGCCGGGGTCCTCGGGCCGGGCGTCGAGGGTGTTGTTCGGGCCCTTCTTGGCCGCCTGGCCGATGGGGTGCACCGGGGTGAGGTAGACGACGTCGAACTTCATGGCCGCGACCGCCGGCAGGCGCTCGGCGGCGGTGCGCAGGGTGCCGCCCTGCCACCGGTGCTCGTCCTCGTCGTAGCGGGCGCCCTCGCTGCGCGGGAACAGCTCGTACCAGGCGCCGTAGAGGGCCCGCTCGCGCTCGACGAGCAGGGCGTGCTCGGCCGACGGGGAGACCATGTCGCGCAGCGGGCGCGCGCCCAGCTCGTCCTCGACGGCGTCGTCCGTGCCGGCCTTGAGCCGCACGGCGGCCGGCCGCGCGGTGTCGCGCAGCGTGGTGACCGCCTCGACGAGCACCTGCTCCTGCTCGGCGGTGCGCTCGACCTCGTCGACCGCGCGCTCGAGCACGCGTGCGCCCTCCTCGAGCATGAGCTCGGTGTCGACGTCGGCCCGCACCTTGATCGTCGCGTCGTGCTCCCACGTGCCGTAGGGGTCGGACCAGCCCTCGACCCGGTAGGACCACCAGCCGGTGCGGTCGGGCGCCACCCTCGCGACCCACGTGTTGAGCCCCGGGTTGGTGCACGCCATCGGGACGTGGCGCTCGGCGCCGTCGGGGTCGGTGAGCACCAGGGTGGCGTTCACGGCGTCGTGGCCCTCACGGAAGACCGTGGCGACGACCTCGACCTCCTCGCCGACGACGGCCTTGGCGGGGCGGGCCCCGTGGTCGACGACGGGTCTGACGTCCTGGACGGGGATCCGTCCGATCGGGGCCTGCGGAGGGGCGGTGCGGGGGGCGTCGCTCACCCCACCGAACCTACACGGACGGGCCCCGCCGACGGAGGGCCCGTCCCCGCCCGGTGAGACGACTCAGGCGTGCCAGATCCGGTCGAGGTAGTCGCGCATCGAGCGGTCCGAGGAGAAGTACCCGGACCGGGCGACGTTGAGGATGGCCGAGCGCGACCACGCGTCCGGGTCGGCGTAGGCCGCCTCCACGCGGGCCTGCGCGTCGAGGTAGGCCTCGAAGTCGGCGAGCACCATGAACGAGTCCTGGTGCAGCAGGTTGTCGATGACCGGCGCCACGGCCTGCCGGTCGCCGCCGGTGAAGTGACCGCTCGCCAGCAGGTCGATCGTGCGGCGCAGCCGCGGGTCGGACTCGTAGCGCTCCGACGGCGTGTAGCCCCGCGCCGCCAGCTGCTCGACCTCGGGCTCGGTCATGCCGAAGAGGAAGAAGTTGTCGTCGCCGACGAGCCGGCGGATCTCGACGTTCGCGCCGTCGTCGGTGCCGATGGTCAGCGCGCCGTTGAGGGCGAACTTCATGTTGCCCGTGCCCGAGGCCTCCTTGCCGGCGAGCGAGATCTGCTCCGAGAGGTCGGCCGCCGGGATGAGCTTCTCGGCCAGGGTGACGTTGTAGTTCGCCGGGAAGGCCACGGTGAGCCGCCCGGCCACCCGCGGGTCGGCGTTGACGGTGTCGGCGACCGCGTTGACGAGGAAGATGATCTCCTTGGCCATGTGGTAGCCCGGCGCCGCCTTCGCCCCGAAGACGACGGTGCGGGCCGTGGCGCCGTCCGCGGAGACCCGGCCGGAGACGATGTCGTCGTAGAGCGAGACGATGTGGAGCAGCTTGAGGGTCTGCCGCTTGTACTCGTGCAGCCGCTTGACCATGACGTCGAGCATCGCCTCCTGCGGCAGCTCGAGCCCGTCGCGCACCCGCAGCAGGGCGTAGAGGCGCTCCTTGTTCTGCTGCTTGACCCGACGGAACTCGGCCCGGAAGCCGGCGTCCTCGGCGTACGGCTCGAGCTCGCGCAGGCGGTCGAGGTCGGTGACCCAGCCGTCGCCGATCGTGTCGGTGACGAGCTCGGAGAGCCGCCGGTTGGCGAGCCGGACGAACCGGCGCGGGGTGATGCCGTTGGTGACGTTGGTGAACTTGTCCGGCCACATCGCCGAGAAGTCGGGGAGGACCTTGTCGCGGAGCAGCTGGCTGTGGAGCTCGGCCACGCCGTTGACCTTGGACCCCGCGACGGTGGCGAGGTAGGCCATCCGCACCGCGCGCTGGGGGTGCTCGGCGATGATCGACATCCGCCGGGCGAGGATCTCGTCACCGGGGAAGGCCTCGCGGACCTCCTCGAGGAACTCCTCGTTGATCCGGTAGATGATCTCGAGGTGGCGCGGCAGCAGCCGGCCCAGCAGCTCGGCCGACCACACCTCGAGGGCCTCGGGCAGCAGGGTGTGGCAGGTGTAGGCGAAGCACTGCTTCGTGATCTCCCAGGCCTCGTCCCACTCGAAGCCCTTGCGGTCGACGAGGATGCGCATGAGCTCGGGGATGGCGATGACCGGGTGGGTGTCGTTGAGCTGGAAGATGATCCGCTCGGGCAGCCGGTGCAGGTCGAAGTCGGCGGGGAGGGTGTTGTCGATGAAGTCGTGGAGCGAGCACGCGACGAAGAAGTACTGCTGCTGGAGGCGCAGCTCCTTGCCCTGGGGCGTGGAGTCCTCCGGGTAGAGCACCTTGGAGATGTTCTCGGCGAAGGTCTGGGCGCGCACGGCCTCGGCGTAGTCGCCGGAGTTGAAGATCTGGAGGTCGAAGGCCTGCGTGGCCCGCGCGCTCCACAGGCGCAGCGTGTTGACGACGCCGTTGCGGTAGCCCGGGACCATGTAGTGGTACGGCATGCCGAGGACGTCCCAGTCGGGCAGCCAGCGCGTGCGCTCGCGGCCGGCGTCGTCCCGGTAGGCCTCGGTGCGGCCGCCGAAGTGCACGAGCACCTGCCGCTCGGGGTGCGGGAACTCCCACGGGTTGCCGAGCGAGAGCCACGAGTCGGGCACCTCGACCTGGCGGTCGCCCTCGAAGGTCTGCCGGAAGATGCCGTACTCGTACCGGATGCCGTACCCGATGGTCGGGACGTCCATCGTCGCGAGCGAGTCGACGAAGCAGGCCGCGAGCCGCCCGAGGCCGCCGTTGCCGAGGCCCGGCTCGACCTCCTGCGCGCGCAGCGTGGCGATGTCGATGCCGCACTGGCGCATCGCCACCTCGGCGACGTCCTGGAGGTTCGTGGCGAGGAGGTTGTTGCCGAGCTGGCGGCCGAGGAGGTACTCGGCGGAGAGGTAGCCGACGGTCTTCTGCTGGGCCTGGCGGCGGCGGGCGCCGGTCTCGAGCCAGTCGGCCATGAGGTAGCGGCGCACGGTGCGGGCCAGGGCGAGGTACTGGTCGTTGACGGTCGACTGCGAGAGCAGCGTGCCCTGGCCGTAGTTGAGCTCGGCGAGGAACTCCTCGACGAAGCCGTCGACCGTCGGCGCGGGCTGGACCACGGGACCGGAGGCCAGGGGGTGGCTGGTCCGGAAGGCGGGCCCGACCCGCCGGGCGTCGGTCGAGGGCGACTCGTCGGCGGCGACGGCGGCCGACGCGGGGCACGTCGGGGACGTCGGGGGTGCTGCGCTCGGTGTCGGACATGCGGGGGGTCGTCCTTCGGGGGCGGGGAGGCGGAGGGACGCACCGACGGTGGTGCGCTGGACAGGGTACGCACATCGGGGACGACCGCCGGCACCGTTCTGGCTGACGAGCGCGGTCGCCCGCCGCCCGCGGTGCCTCGCCGCCGGGTCAGGGGGTGGGCACGAGGCGGTCGCGGGTGACGTCGGCGACGTTCCGGCAGCCGGTGAGGGCCAGCGTGAGGTCGAGCTCGGCCGCGATGTTGCGCAGCACCTCGGCGACGCCCGCCTCGCCCGCGAGGGCCAGCCCGTAGACGTGCGGACGCCCGATGCCCACCGCGCTCGCGCCGAGGGCGAGCGCCACGAACGCGTCGGCGCCGGAGCGGACGCCGCTGTCGAAGAGCACGGGCACCGCGGACGACCGCGACCGCACCGCCTCGACGACGCCCGGCAGCGCGTCGAGCGCCGCCACCGAGCGGTCGACCTGGCGGCCCCCGTGGTTCGAGACCCAGACGGCCTCCACGCCCTCGTCGACCGCGCGCCCGGCGTCGTCGGGGTGCAGCACGCCCTTGAGGACCACGGGCAGCGCGGTGAGCTCGCGCAGCCGGGGGAGGTCGGCCCAGGTGAGCGAGGGCCGGGAGAAGACGTCGAGGAAGGTCTCGACGGCCGCCCGGGGCACGGGCGAGGTGACGTTCTCGCGGGTCGGCCCGGGGTGGTTGCGGCTCATCGACAGCAGCGTGCGCACCGCGGCCGGCGTGGGCCGGGGCTGCGGCTCGGTGTCGGCGCCGGAGGCCGCGGCCACCCGGGCGGCGACGAGCCGCCGGAACACCGGGTCGGAGGTGTACTGGGCGATGCCCTCGCCCCGGGCGAACGGCAGGTGACCGAGGTCGAGGTCGCGCGGGCGCCAGCCGAGGTAGGTGGTGTCGAGGGTGACGACGAGGGCCTCGGCCCCGCAGGCCTCGGCCCGCCGGACGAGCGAGGCGCAGAGGTCGTCGTCGCGGCTCCAGTACAGCTGGTACCAGAACCCGGTGCCCCCGAGGGCGTCGGCGACGGCCTCCATCGGCACGCTGGCCTGGGTGCTGAGCACCGGGGTGACGCCCTGCGCGCGGGCCGCCCGGGCCACGGCGAGGTCGGCGTCGCGGTGGGCGGCGGAGAGCACGCCGATGGGGGAGACGAGCAGGGGGGCGTCGTGCCGCCGGCCGAGGAGCTCGACGGAGAGGTCGCGCTCGGAGGTGTCGACGAGGACCCGCGGCACGACCTGCCAGCGCCCGAAGGCCTCGCGGTTGGCCCGGGCGGTCGCCTCGGAGCCGGCCGAGCCGGCGACGTAGGCGAAGCCGCGTCGCGACATCGCCCGCTCGGCCGCGGCCTCGAGCCGCGCGCCGTCCGTGGGGACGGCGGGCCGGTGGCCGAAGGACCCCGCCCGGTAGATCGCGGACTGGGCGACTCGCCCGATGCCCTCCGTCACCTTCTCCACCCGTCCCGTCACGACCGTCTGTCTACCCGATGCCACCGCCCGGCGGAACCCCGGCCGGCGCGGCGCCGCCCGGCCCTAGGGTGAGCGCCATGCCGCGATTCGCCTGGTCCGCCTGGGGCCTGCTCGTCGTCGTCCTCGACTTCCGCGTCGGCGACTGGGACGTCCTCCCCGACCTCGTCGGGTACATCTGGCTCGTCGTCGCCCTGGCCGGCGCCGAGCGGGTCGGGCGGCCCTTCCTCCTCGCGCGGTCCGCGGCCCTGTCCGGGGCGCTCGCCTCGCTCGTCACGGGCACGCCGCTGGCCTCGGTGAGCACCGCCCTGCTCGTCGCCGCGCTCGTCGTCCAGGCCGTGGCCTTCGCCGTGGTCGTCTACGGCCTGGTCACCGGCGTCCACGGCCTCCCGGGCGCGGACGACCGCACCCGGGCCTGGGCCGGCCGCCTGCGCTGGGCCGCGGTGGGGGTCGGGGTGGCGCTCGTCGTCACCGACCCCGCGGTCTACCTCGTGACGAGCGACTCGGCCGTCGCGACCCCGGTCACCGTGCTGTGGCTGGTGGCCCGGGTGGCCGAGGCCGTCGTCGGTGTGCTCACCGTCGTCCTGCTGCAGCGCGTCGCCCGGGCCGGGGTGCTCGCCGCGGCGTGACCCCGGCCCGGGCGGCGATCAGCGCAGGTAGGGGATGGCCCGGTCGAGCAGGCCGCGCTCCTTGAGCTCGGCGCGCAGCGGGATCTCGTCGTCGATCCAGCCGCTCTGCTTGATGCCCCAGAACGAGGCGTGGTCGGGGCCGTAGCCGAGGAGCTGCTGGTGCAGCGGCGACAGGCCCTTGAACCACTCCGAGCCCTGGTCGGCGACCGCCTCGTCGAGCGGGCGGATCCAGCGGTACGTGTAGCCGATGAACATCAGCTTGCGGATGCGCTCGCTCTTGTTCATCGAGCGGCTGTGCCAGAGGCGCCGGTCGAAGATGAACGCGTCGCCGGGCTCGAGGCACACCTCGAGCGCGCCCTCGGGCTCGATGATCGGGTCGCCCGGCTTCTCGGGACGCCCTGAGAGGGTGTTGTTCTTGTGGCTGCCGGGGATGACCTTGGTGTTGCCGAAGCCCGGCTCGGACAGGTCGGTGAGCGCGTAGCAGATCTTCGTCATGAACATCGGACGGACGTCCATGTCGATGTCGGAGTTCTGCCGGTACCCGTCCTGGTGCCAGTTCCAGAAGGGCGGCTCGTCCTTCGGCGGGTTGACGTCGATGTGGTTGTGGTGGGTGTAGATGTTCCAGCCCATGGTCCCCCAGATGTAGGGGAAGGTCGTCGGCCAGCTGAGCAGCTCGACGAAGCGCGGGTCCTTGTGCATCCACCCCATGACGTGGATCGAGCGGTCGGGGCGCAGCTCGCCGGCGGCCTCCTCCTCGCCGTAGATCCGGTCGACGGCGTCCTCGAAGTACGCGCGGTCCTCCTCGGGGAGGGCGCCCTTGATGACGACGAAGCCGTCACGGTCGTACTGCTCGCGGATCGCCGGGTCCAGGGGCTCGTAGCCCGTGGGGGCCTGCGTGGTCGCGGTCATGCTCGGTTGCTCCTCACGTGGTGCCGTCGACGGCGGGGGCACCCCTCCCGCTGCGGTCCGCACGGTGGCGGACAGCCGTTTCGGCCAGTGTAGGGCGGTTGCCGCGACACGCCGGGACGCGCCGCCGAGGGGGACCCGCCGGCGACCTCCCGCGGGCGGACCGGTGCGCGTGGACGGCCGGGCGGGTCAGGTGCGCGTGTACAGCCGGACCGAGGTCGGCTCCACCGTCGCCACCGGCCCGTCGGCGTCCACGGGGGCACCGGGGCGCTCGAGCGCGCTGTCCCAGAGGAGCCGGAAGCGCCCCGGGGGCAGCACGACGTCGGCGGCGGACGTGGTGCCGTTGACGACGACGAGGACCCCGAGGTCGTCGTCGGTCGGCGGCGCGAGGGCCATCTGGAGCACCCGGGTGCCCTCGCCGTGCCACCGCTCGCCCACGGGGTGCCCGTCGGCGGCGTACCACTGCACGTCGAGGGTGCCGTCGTCGTCGACCTCGCGCCCGGTGAGCCAGGCCCGCTGCCGCAGGGCGGGGAGGGCCCGCCGCAGGCCGAGCAGGTGCCGGGTCGTGGCGAGCAGGTCGTCCTGCCACGGGGCGAGCCGCCAGTCGACCCACGAGGTCTCGTTGTCCTGGCAGTAGGGGTTGTTGTTGCCGCCCTGGGTGCGGCCGAGCTCGTCGCCGGCGGTGAGCATCGGCACGCCCTGCGACAGCAGGAGGGTGCCGAGCAGGCCCCGCAGGGCCCGGGTGCGCGCGGCGAGGACGTCGGGGTCGTCGGTGGGGCCCTCGACCCCGTGGTTCCACGAGCCGTTGCCGTCCGAGCCGTCGCGGTTGTCCTCGCCGTTGGCCTCGTTGTGCTTGTGGTCGTACGACACGAGGTCGGCGAGGGTGAAGCCGTCGTGGGCGGTGACGAAGTTCACCGAGGCCGTCGGGCCGCGGTCCCGCGACCCGAAGAGGTCGCGGGAGCCGGTGAGGCGCGTGGCCAGCTCGCGGGCGTCGTGCCCGCCGTGCCCCGAGGACTGGTCCCGCACGTCGCCGACCCAGAACCGCCGCGCCGTGTCGCGGAAGCGGTCGTTCCACTCGAGGAACGGCGGCGGGAACTGCCCCGTGCGCCAGCCGTGCAGGCCGACGTCCCACGGCTCGGCGACGAGCATGACGCGCGAGAGGACGGGGTCGGTGCGCAGGGCCACGAGGAAGGGGTGGTCGGGGTCGAAGTCGTCGCCGCGACCGCGGCCCAGCGCGACGGCGAGGTCGAAGCGGAAGCCGTCGACGTGGTACTCCTGCACCCAGTGCCGGAGGCTGTCGAGGACCATCCGGCAGACCACCGGGTGGCGCAGGTCGAGGGTGTTGCCGCAGCCGGTGACGTCGATGTCGCGGCCGCGCTCGTCGAGGCGGTAGTAGGCCCGCTGGTCGAGGCCGCGCCACGAGAGCGTGCCGCCGGCGCGTCCCTGCTCCGCCGTGTGGTTGTAGACGACGTCGAGGACGACGTCGAGCCCCGCGCCGTGGAGGAGCTTGACCATGCCCTTGACCTCGTCGACGGCGCCCTGGGGGTCGCTCGCGGCGGCGTAGGCGGCGTGCGGGGCGTGGAACCCGAGCGTGTTGTAGCCCCAGTGGTCGGTGAGGCCCATCCGCACGAGGTGCGGCTCGTGGGTGAAGGCGTGCACCGGCAGCAGCTCGACGGTGGTGACCCCGAGCGCCGTCAGGTGCTCGAGCGAGGCGGGGTGGGCCAGGCCGGCGTAGGTGCCGCGGAGGGCCTCGGGCACGCCCGGGTGGCGCATGGTCTGGTTGCGGACGTGGGCCTCGTAGACGACGGTCTCGCTGCGCGAGTGGCCGGGCGAGACGTCGCCGGACCAGTCGAAGGCGTGGTCGACGACGACCCCGCGGGGCACGTGGCCCCGGCTGTCGAGGTCGGAGCGGCGGTCGAGGTCACCGCGCCAGCCGCCGTCGACGGCGTGCCCGTAGACCTCCGGGCCCCACGCGACGTGCGCCCTCGACCGCCCCGGCGTACGGGTCGAGGAGCAGCTTGGCCGGGTTGTGGTGCAGACCGCCGTCGGGGTCCCACGGCCCGTCGACCCGCAGGCCGTAGCGGGTCCCGGGGCCCATCCCGGGGACGAAGCCGAACCACCAGCCGTGGGCCCGTTCGCGCAGCGGCACCCGGCGCTCGCTCTCGCCGGCGGCGTCGCCCGGCTCGAAGAGGCACACGTCGACGGCGTCGGCGTGCCCGGCGTAGACCGCCACCTCGGCGCCGCCGGGCACCGGCGTCACCCCGGGCGGGGGCGGGAGGTCACGCGTCGTCGGCCCGGGTGGGGCGGGGCGGGACGGCATGGGGGGACCCTAGCCGGGCCGGGTCGCCGGCCCGGCCGGGGGCCTCAGGCGCGCAGGGCCCGGGCGAGCTCGCCCACGTGCTCGACGAGCAGCCCCATGTCGTCGTCGGTGTGCGCCAGCGAGACGAGCCACTGCTCGTCGAGGCCGGGCGGGGTGAGGATGTTGCGGTTGACGCCCCAGAGCCACGACAGCTCGGCGAGGGCGAAGTCGGTGGCCTTGTAGTCGCGGTAGTTGCGCACCGGCGTGGTCGACCACGTGACGCAGCCCTTGGTGCCGAGGCCCACGGTGTGCGCGGGGAGCTCGTAGGTGTCGATGACGTCGTCGATGGCCGAGAGCGCCCGCACGTTGATCGCCTCGACCTCGTCGAGCGCCTCCCGGGTGCAGATCTCGTCGACCGCCTTCGCGGCCGCCATGACGAGGGGGTTGCCGTTGTACGTGCCGAAGTGGGCCATCCGCCCGTCGACGACGACCTCCATGACCTCGCGCCGCCCGCCGAACGCCGCGAGGGGCAGCCCACCGCCGATGCTCTTGGCGAGGGTGATGAGGTCGGGCTTGACCCCGAGCCGCTGGGCGGCGCCGGCGTACCCGGCGGTGAGGCCGGTCTTGACCTCGTCGAAGAGGAGGACGACGCCGTGCCGGTCGCAGGCCTCGCGGACCCCGGCGAGGTACCCGGCGTCGGGGACGACGATCGAGAGGTTCTCGACCACCGGCTCGATGACCATGACGGCGACCTCGCTCCCGTGCTCGGCGAGGACGGCGTCGAGGCGGTCGAGGTCGTTGTAGGGGACGACGTGCACGGTGCCGGCCTCGACGTCGAACGGCACCTCGCCCACCGGGGCGTCGGCCGGGCCGATGTTCGCGAGGTCGGGCTTGACCGAGACCTGGAGCGCGTCGTAGCCGCCGTGGTAGCCGCCCTCGATCTTCACGACCGCCTTGCGACCGGTGTAGGCCCGCGCGGCCCGGATCGCGTACATGAGCGACTCGGTGCCCGAGTTGGTGAAGCGGATCATGTCGAGCCCGAAGCGGCTGCAGAAGCGCTCGCTCATCTCGGTGGCCTGCGGGGACGGCGTGACGAAGAGCGTGCCGGTGTCGGTGAGCGCCCGCTGCACGTGCTCGACGACGACGGGGTTGAGGTGGCCGACGAGCATCGCGCCGAAGCCCATCGACAGGTCGAGCATCCGTCGGCCGTCGACGTCGGTGAGCCAGGCACCGCGCGCCGAGGCGACCGAGACCGGGTACGGGTCCCAGTGCTGGAAGGACGAGGTGACCCCCAGGGGGAGGGTGCGGCTGGCCCGGGTGTTGTGCTCGCCCGAGGCCGGGGTGGCGGCCGCGAAGCGCTCCCACTCGGCCGCGAGGAGCGACTCGACGCGGCCCGGGTCGACCGGGGTGCTCGACGCGGGGAGGCGGCGGTAGGTGGCGGGGTCGTGGGCGGGGTGCGTCCGGGCGGTGGACTCGGTGGCGGTCATCGTCGCGCTCCTCGGGAGTAGTGGATTCCGTGGCGAACAGGGCGTCCAGGCGCACCATCACGTATCTCTCACCCCGAATGTACTACTGGATCCGCCGATCTGGCGAGGCGGGCCAGTGGCGCCGGCCGCGCCGCCGCGGGCCCCCGGCGGGGGTCCGGGGAGGGGGCCGGTGGCTACGGTGGTGCCATGACGGATCCCACCTCGCTGCCCAACTTCCCGCCGCCCGCGGACGAGCACCCGCTGCGTGGCCGGGTGCTCGACGTCCTCGTCGACCTCGGCCTCTCGCCGAACATCGACGGTGACGGCGACGTCTCCTTCACGGCCAACGACCAGCAGCTCTTCGTGCGGTGCACCGAGGGTGACGTCGAGATCATGCGGCTCTTCGGCCAGTGGCAGATCCAGGACGAGCTGCTCGGCGACCGGATGAAGCTCTACGACACGTGCAACGAGATCAACCTCCACATGAACCACGTGAAGACCGGCCTCGCCGGGAGCACGCTCGTGGTCACCGGCGAGCACGTGGTCACCCCGGGCGCCGACCTCTCGGTCCTCACCCAGGTCTCCATCCAGGTCGTCCTCTCCGGCGTGCACCTGTGGCACCAGCGGGTCCTCGGCATCGACCCCGAGACCGGCCGGCCCTCGGAGGAGGGGCAGTGACCGACCTCGTGCGCCTCGAGGTCGAGGACGGCCTCGCGACGCTGCGCATCGACCGGCCGCCGATGAACGCCCTCAACGCCGAGATCCAGCGCGGGCTCATCGCCGCCTGCCGGGAGGCCTCCGAGCGCACCGACGTCGCCGCGGTCGTCGTCTACGGCGGCGAGAAGGTCTTCGCGGCCGGCGCCGACGTCAAGGAGATGGAGGCGATGTCGTACACCGACATGGTCGAGCACTCCGCGATGCTCCAGGACTTCACCCGGGCGCTGGCCCGGATCCCCAAGCCCACCGTGGCCGCGGTCACCGGGTACGCCCTCGGCGGGGGCTGCGAGGTGGCGCTGGCCTGCGACTGGCGGGTGTGCGCCGACGACGCGCGGCTCGGACAGCCCGAGGTGCTCCTCGGCATCATCCCGGGCGCCGGGGGCACCCAGCGCCTCGCCCGCCTCGTCGGGCCGGCGAAGGCCAAGGACATCGTGTTCTCCGGCCGCTTCGTCGGGGCCGAGGAGGCGCTGGCCATCGGGCTCGTCGACCGGGTCGTGCCCGCCGCGGAGGTGCTGGGCGCCGCCCGCGAGATGGTGGCGCGCTACGTCGGGGGCCCGTCGCACGCCGTCCGCGCGGCGAAGGAGGCCATCGACCGGGGCCTGGAGGTCGACCTCGAGACGGGCCTGGAGATCGAGCGCGTGCTCTTCGCCGGGACCTTCGCCACGAAGGACCGCGCCATCGGCATGCGCCACTTCGTCGACAAGGGCAAGGGCCCGGCGCCCTTCGAGGGCGCCTGAGCCGGCCGCTCGCCGGTGAGGCCGGCGGACGCTCAGGCGTCGCCGGCGAGGTGGCGACCGCCGTGGCGCGAGCGCAGGTCGGCGCGCTTGGCCACCACCGTCGCGGCGTGCTCGGTGCGCGCCATCGCCTCGACGTCGTCGAGCAGGGCCTCGATCCGCGGCGGCACCTGGAGGGTGTCCTTCCCGTAGTGCGCGACCTCGTCGAGGGCCAGGTCGAGCATCCCGGCGAACGTCGGGGGCCGGTCGAGGACGCGCACCGACCCGTGCTGGTCGACGAGGTGGCGCGAGCGGTCCGGGCGCACCGCCGCGACCCGCAGGATGCGGTGCAGCTCGTCGAGCACCTGCACCGCCGTCGTCGGGTCGTTGATGCCGGGGGAGAGGGCCCGTTCGGCGATGTCGACGAGCTGGCGCAGCCCGAACTCGGGGTCCTGCTGGAGCGTGCGGTCGCCGCCGAGGCCGAACGCGGACGCACGGACGAGACGACGTCGTCGTCGGCGTGCGCGCCGTGCACGAGCGCGAGCTCCTGACCCCGGTGGCGGACGTCTCCGGGGCGGGCGAGCAGCTCGACGACCGCCCCGGCCTTCTCCGCGCACTCGACGAGCCGGCTGTAGTGGACCCGCTGGACCACGCCGTGCCGGTCCCCGGTGGTCACCACGACCGTCGGGCCGGGCTGCTGCGACCAGGTCGGCGGCACCGCCGAGGAGTCGTCCCACTCCGCGTCGCTCCCGCGCTCGAGTGCCCGTACCGTCCCGCGGGCGATCCGGTCGACGACCTCGGTGACCTGGATCGAGTCGGTGATGTGGTGGATGAAGGCGAGGAAGAGCCCGACGCTCGCGAGCACGAGCGCGAAGGCCAGCGTCACCGACAGCTGCGGGACGAACGGGCTGTCGCCGGCCCGGACGTCGCGCAGCACCATGAGGGCGAAGACGAAGGAGGCGGTGAAGACGCCGAGGGTGACCTGCACGACGCGGCTGCCGAGGAAGCTCCCGAGCAGCCGGGGGGTGAACTGGCTGCTCGCCAGCTGCATGACGACCATGGTGATCGAGAAGACGAGGCCGGTGACCGAGATCATCGCGCTGGCGATGGTGCTCAGGAGGCTGCGGGCCGAGTCGGCGTTGCCGCTGAAGAGGTAGCGGACCTCGCCGACGAAGCGCTCGTCGAGGGCCGGCACGACCACGCCGGCGACGACGGCGACCCCGAGGATGACCGCGGGCAGGGCCCAGAACGGCTTCCACAGGGACTCCCACCAGCCGATGGTGTCGGGGTCGCCCAGCGGGCCGACGGTGCGGCGCACCGTGCCCGGGCCCACGTCGTCCTCGCTGGTCACCCCCCGATCCTGTCAGACGGCACCCGCCGGGACGTGGGCCCGGGACGCCGCGTCCGCCCGGTGGTTCCCCCGTGCGGGGTGGTGACCGTCACGCCGCACGGGTGGTGGACGAGCGCCCACCGGCTGAGAGGATGGACGGCGATGCGCGCCCGGCCACCCCCGGGCGCCCCGACCGCCGACCACGACAGGAAGAGGACGAGGACCAGTCATGAACATCGTCGTCTGCGTGAAGTACGTCCCGGACGCCCAGTCCGACCGGAGCTTCCAGGAGTCCGACAACACCGTCGACCGCGGTACCGACGGGCTCCTCTCCGAGCTCGACGAGTACGCCGTCGAGGAGGCCCTGAAGATCGTCGAGGCCGCCGGGGAGGGCGAGGTCACCGTCGTCACGGTCGGTCCCGCCGCCGCGGCCGACGCGATCAAGAAGGCCCTCCAGATGGGGGCCCACAAGGGCGTGCACGTCCAGGACGACGCGCTGCACGGCTCGGACGCCGCGGCCACCTCGCTCGTCCTCGCCGAGGCCGTGAAGAAGGCCACCGACGGCAGCCCCGAGCTCGTCCTCACCGGGATGGCCTCCACCGACGGCGTCATGGGCGTCGTCCCGGCGATGATGGCCGAGCGGCTCGGGCTGCCCCAGGTCACCTACGCCTCCGAGCTCACCGTCGGCGACGGGTCGGTGACGATCCGCCGCGACGGCGACACCGCCTCCGAGACCATCGAGGCCGCCCTGCCGGCGCTGGTCTCGGTCACGGACCAGATCAACGAGCCGCGCTACCCCTCCTTCAAGGGGATCATGGCGGCGAAGAAGAAGCCCGTCGAGACCTGGTCGCTCGCCGACCTCGGCGTCGACGCCGGTGACGTGGGCCTCGAGGCCGCGTGGACCTCGGTCGTGTCGTTCGCGAAGCGGCCCCCGCGCGAGCAGGGCCAGGTCGTCACCGACGAGGGCGACGGCGGCACGAAGCTCGCCGAGTTCCTCTCCGCCCAGAAGTTCCTCTGACCCGCGGCCGCCACGAGACCAGGAGCACACACCCATGGCTGAAGTACTCGTCCTCGCCGACCACACCGGGGGCCGCCTGCGCAAGGCGACCGCCGAGCTGCTGACCCTCGCCCGTCGCCTCGGGGAGCCGTCCGCGGTGCACATCGGGTCCGGCGCCGACCAGGCCCAGAAGACCTACGCGAAGTACGGCGCGCACAAGGTGTACGTCGTCGACGACGCCGACGCTGCGTCGTACCTCGTCGCCCCCCAGGCCGAGGTGCTGGCCCAGCTCGTCGAGAAGGTCTCTCCCGCAGCCGTGCTCATCCCGAGCAACGCCGCGGGCAAGGAGATCGGCGCGCGGCTCGCGATCAAGACCGGGTCCGGCATGATCACCGACGCCGTCGACGTGCGGGCCGGCGACGACGGCCCGGAGACGACGCAGTCGGTCTTCGCGGGGTCGTACACCGTCACCGCGAAGGTCACCACCGGCACGCCGGTCATCTGCGTCAAGCCCAACTCGGCCACGATCGAGGCGGCCCCCGAGGCCGCGACCCTCGAGGCCGTCGAGGTGAGCATCAGCGACGCCGCGAAGGCCGCCCGCATCACCGACGCCCAGCCGAAGAAGGCCACCGGTCGCCCCGAGCTCACCGAGGCCGCCATCGTCGTCTCCGGAGGGCGCGGCACGGGGGGCGACTTCGGCCCGGTCGAGGAGTTCGCCGACAGCCTCGGCGCCGCGGTCGGCGCGAGCCGTGCGGCGGTCGACGCCGGCTGGTACCCCCACAGCAACCAGGTCGGGCAGACCGGCAAGCAGGTCTCGCCCCAGCTGTACGTCGCCGCCGGCATCTCCGGTGCCATCCAGCACCGCGCCGGCATGCAGACGTCGAAGACCATCGTCGCCGTCAACAAGGACGAGGAGGCGCCGATCTTCGAGCTCGTCGACTTCGGCGTCGTCGGCGACCTGTTCACCGTCCTGCCGCAGGCGACCACCGAGGTCAAGAAGCGCAAGGGCTGAGCCCCACCCCCTCGGGTCCCCTCCACGACGGGTGAGGACCGGCGCCATGGCGCCGGTCTTCACCCACGTCCGGGGCGGGCCGGGGAGGCTACGGTCGGGGGAGACCTCGACCGGAAGGATGCGCGATGGCCGCGACACCTCGACTGCTGCACACGGTCCTCGACACCACCGACGTCCGCGGGCTGGCCGAGTTCTGGCGCGAGCTGCTCGGGCTCGTGTACCGCACCGGTGACGAGCCCCCGGCCGCGGGCGAGCCCGACGACGCCGACTGGCTCGTGCTCACCGATGCCGACGGCACGCGGCGCCTCGCGTTCCAGGAGGTGCCCGAGCTGACGCCGACGACCTGGCCGGCGCACGACGTGCCCATGCAGCTGCACCTCGACCTCACCGTCGACGACGTCGCCGACCTCGAGCGCCAGCGGGCGCGCGCGGAGGCCCTCGGGGCCCGGCTGCTCCTCGACCGCACCGACGACCCCGTCGAGCCCCTCTACGTCCTCGCCGACCCGTCGGGGCACCCGTTCTGCCTGTTCCCCGCCTGACCGCGGGCGGGCCGCGGCGCCCGGCGAAACGTAGACTCGACGCTCGTGACCCACTACCTCGACCACGCGGCGACGACGCCGATGCTGCCCGCGGCGGTCGAGGCCTTCGTCGAGTCCGCCGGGCGGGTCGGCAACGCCTCCTCGCTGCACACGGCGGGCCGGGCCGCGCGCAAGACCGTCGAGGAGTCGCGCGAGCGCGTCGCCGCGGCGCTCGGCTGCCGCCCGTCCGAGGTCGTCTTCACCTCCGGCGGCACCGAGGCCGACAACCTCGCGGTCAAGGGCACCTGGCTGGCGCGGCGCGACGCCGACCCGGCCCGTACCCGGATCGTCACGAGCGCCATCGAGCACCACGCGGTCCTCGACCCGGTCGAGTACCTCGTCGACGCGCGCGGCGCCGGGGTCTCGTGGCTCGAGCCCGACCGCTGCGGCCGGCTGTCCGTGGAGGGCCTGCGCGAGGTGCTCGACGAGCACGCCGCCGAGACGGCCCTGGTGAGCGTCATGTGGGCGAACAACGAGGTGGGCACGGTCCAGCCGGTGGCCGAGCTCGCCGCCCTCAGCCGCGAGCACGGCGTGCCGTTCCACACCGACGCCATCCAGGCCGTCCCGCACCTGCCCGT
This sequence comes from uncultured Actinomycetota bacterium, assembly GCA_963752445.1. GTDB lineage: Bacteria > Actinomycetota > Actinomycetes > Actinomycetales > Dermatophilaceae > Phycicoccus. The sequence goes on from CAVVYI010000031.1 coordinate 223,520, forward strand.
CCGCTTCGACGACTCCGGCGCCGACCTCATGACGGTCACGGCGCACAAGGTGGGCGGCCCCGTCGGGGTCGGCGCCCTCCTCGCCCGCCGCGACGCGGTGCTCGTGCCCCAGCTGCACGGTGGGGGCCAGGAGCGGCAGGTGCGCAGCGGCACCCTCGACGTCCCCGGCGATCCACGCCTTCGCCGTCGCCCTCGAGGAGACCGTGGCCGGCCGCGACGTCGAGGCCAAGCGGGTCCTGGCGCTGCGCGACCGCCTCGTCGAGGGGGCGGTCGGCCTCGGCCTCGGTGTGAGCGTCAGCGGCTGCTGGCAGGCCGGCGACGGAGCCGGCCGGCTGCCGGGGAACGCCCACCTCCTCGTGCCCGGGTGCGAGGGCGACTCGCTGCTCTACCTCCTCGACGCCGCCGGTGTCGAGTGCAGCACCGGCTCGGCCTGCCAGGCCGGGGTGCCGCAGCCGAGCCACGTGCTGCTCGCCATGGGCTACCCGGAGGCCGAGGCCCGCGGCGCGCTGCGGCTCTCGCTCGGCCACACCGTCGACCGACGCCGACGTCGACGCCTTCCTCGCCGCCCTGCCGGGCGTCGTCGAGCGGGCGCGACGGGCCGGCGGCCTGCTCTGATGCGCGTCGTCGCCGCCATGTCCGGCGGGGTCGACTCGGCCGTCGCCGCGGCCCGGATGCTCGACGCCGGCCACGAGGTCGTCGGCGTGCACCTCGCCCTCTCGCGCTCGGCGGCCACCCTGCGCGAGTCGGCCCGTGGCTGCTGCACGATCGAGGACGCCGGGGACGCCCGCCGCGTCGCCGACCGGCTCGGCATCCCCTTCTACGTGTGGGACCTCGCGGCCCGCTTCGAGCGCGACGTCGTCGAGGACTTCGTCGCCGAGTACGCCGCCGGCCGCACCCCGAACCCGTGCCTGCGCTGCAACGAGACGATCAAGTTCGCCGGGCTGCTCGACAAGGCGCTGGCGCTCGGCTTCGACGCCGTCGCCACCGGCCACTACGCGCGGGTCGTCGACGGGGCCGCGGGCCGCGAGCTGCACCGGGCGGCCGACCCGGCCAAGGACCAGTCCTACGTGCTCGGGGTGCTCGACGCCGAGCAGCTGGCCCGGGCCTTCTTCCCGCTCGGCGACCTCCCGAAGTCCGCGGTGCGCGCCGAGGCGGCGGAGCGGGGCTTCGCGGTGGCGGCCAAGCCGGACAGCCACGACATCTGCTTCATCCCGGACGGCGACACGCGAGGCTTCCTCGAGCGGCGGCTCGGGCAGCGGCCGGGGGAGCTGGTCGACGCCGTCAGCGGTGAGGTCGTCGGCGAGCACGCCGGCGCCCACGGCTTCACCGTCGGCCAGCGCCGCGGGCTCGGCATCGAGCGGTCGCGCCTCGACGGCGACCCGCGCTACGTCGTCGAGGTCGACGCGCCGCGCAACCGGGTCGTGGTCGGCACGGCCGACCTGCTCGGGGTCGACGTCGTCGAGGGCGCGCACCTGCGGTGGTGCGGCCCGGCACCGGCCGGCGAGGTGGCGGTGGGGGCGCAGCTGCGGGCCCACGGCGCGGAGGTGCCGGGCGCTGGCCTCGGTCGTGGGGGAGGGCGTCACGGTGCGCCTCGCCGAGCGTGTCCGCGGGGTGGCTCCCGGGCAGTCCGTCGTGCTCTACGACGGCACCCGGGTCGTGGGGTCGGCGACGATCACGGCGACGGCGCGGCCAGCCCCGTGCCGCCTGACGCCGCCGCGGGGAGGACTGTTCACCTCAGCCCCTTGCCACGGCCCCCGCGGCTGGGAGCGTCTCGAGCATGACCCCGCTCCCGCCCGCCCCGTCCCGTCGTGTCCTGCTCAAGGGGGCCGCGACGACGTCCGGGGTCGCCGCCCTCGGCCTGCTGCGCCGCTTCGACGAGGCCGCGGCCGCCGCACCGGCGCACCACGGCGTCTTCGGCTACGGCGTCGCCAGCGGTGACCCGACCGCCGACGCGGTCGTCATCTGGACCCGGGCCACGCCCCGCCGCGCGGCGCGGCGAGCAGGTCGGCGACGCCGGGCAGCGGGCTCGGCGCGGCCGCTGCCGGTGCGCTGGGAGGTCGCGACTGACGAGCGCTTCCGCCACGTCGTGCGCCGCGGGCCACGTGAGGACGTCGCCGCGCAGCGACCACACGGTGAAGGTCGACGTCCGCGGCCTGCAGCCCTACACGCGGTACTGGTACCGGTTCCACGCCGACGGCGAGACGAGCCCGGTAGGGCGCACCCAGACCTCGCCCGACGAGCCGGCCGGACCCACGCGCTGCGCCTCGCGCTGGTCTCGTGCAGCAACTACACCGGTGGCTACTTCAGGCGCCTACCGCGCATATCGCGCGAGCGCGACGACCTGGACTTGGTGCTGCACGTCGGCGACTACCTCTACGAGTACGGCAATGGCGCCGACCGCTACGGCCCGGCCGCCCTGGTGGGCGTGCGGGACGGCGAGCCGGCCGACCGAGACCGTCGACCTGCGAGGGCTACCGGCTGCGGCACGCCTTGCACAAGGCCGACCCCGACCTGCAGCCCGCGCACCGCCGGCACCCGTGGATCACCATCTTCGACGACCACGAGGTCGCCAACAACGCGTGGAGCGATGGGGCGGAGAACCACACGGACGGCGTCGAGGGCGACGTTCGCCGCGGCGCCGGCGCGAGGCTTACGAGGCCTACCTGGAGTGGATGCCCTTCCGCCTTCCCGAGCAGCGCCGGGTGCCGCACCGGGGCACGCGGTTCTTCAAGCGGTTCACCTTCGGCCCCCTCGCCGACCTGTCGGTGCTCGAGACGCGGCAGAACCGCTGCCGCCAGGTCGACGTCGCCTGGCTTCACGAACAGCGGCGGCGGGTTCATCCCGAGCGGGGACTCGCCGGCCGTCGACGCCGCAGCTCGCCGACCCCGCGCGGCACCTGCCCGAGCCGGAGCAGCTGCGCTGGCTCGAAGAAGGACGTCGCCCCGAGCACCGGCTGGCACCTCCTCGGGAACCAGGTGATCCTCGCCCCGGTGCGGTGCCCCGGAGCGGTACTCGGCGCCCCGTCGGACCTCACCCTGCTGAACTCCGACCAGTGGGATGGCTACCAGGCCGACCAGGCCGAGCTCATCGACCACCTCGGCGGCCCAGCCGCCGCGGCCGGTGACGTCGTGGTGCTGACGGGGGACATCCACTCGTCGTGGGCCGTGGACCTGCCGTCGAGCGTGCACGCAGGCGGGGCTGGACGTACGGCCGGTAGGCGTCGAGTTCGTCACCCCGTCGGTGACGAGCGACGGCTTCTACGAGACGTGCGCGCGCCGTCGGCTCGGCCGCGCCGGCCCGGAGGCCGTCGTCGGCAGCGACGCGGGCGGCGCCCCGCGGTGCGCGGCGGCCAACCCGTGGGTCACGTACCTCGACGGCGTGGGCCACGGCTACGTCGCTGGTCGACGTGACGCCGCGAGCGGGTGCAGGCCGACTTCTACCTCACGCCGCGCGCCGACCACCGCCGCGCCCGACCCGCGGGTCGACCCGGCGGCAACCGACGTACGCCGCAGCTGGCTGACGCGGCCGGCGTCGCGGCGGCTGCGGCGGCGACGTAGCCGGTCGCCCCGCGCGTCCGACGAGCCGAGCACCCGCGGACGACACCACGCGGACGAGGGAGACCGGCGGCTGATGCCGGAAGGCGCCGACCCCGGCGGGGAATGTTGAAAGGTCAACTACCGTTGGACGGGGCGAGCCTCCACCCCGGAGGACGACCAGCAAGGAGCGTGAGCGACATGCCAGCCGTGACCGTCGAGAACATCCTGACCCTGCCCGCGGGTCACCGAGCCCGCCGCGACGGCGGTCGATCGCGCCCGGTGCGCTCGGTGACCACCGCACCCGCAGGGCTTCGAGGGCGAGGGCTTCCCGGTGCGCCGGGCCTTCGCCGGCGTCGACCTCGCCGCCCTCGACCCGTTCATCCACATGGACCAGATGGGCGAGGTCGAGTACGCCCCGGGTGAGCCCAAGGGCACGCCGTGGCACCCGCACCGCGGGTTCGAGACCGTCACCTACATCATCGACGGCACCTTCGTGCACCAGGACTCCAACGGCGGCGGCGGCGTCATCACCAACGGCGACACCCAGTGGATGACGGCCGGCTCGCGGCCTGCTGCACATCGAGGCGCCGCCGGAGGAGCTCGTCGTCAGCGGCGGCCTGTTCCACGGCCTCCAGCTGTGGGTGAACCTGCCGAGCGGCGCACAAGATGTCGCCCCCGCGCTACCAGGACATCCGCGGCGGCGAGGTGGCGCTGCTCTCCTCGCCCGGACGGCGGCGCCCTCGTGCGCGTCATCGCCGGCGAGGTCGACGGCCACGCAGGGCCCGGGCATCACCCACACCCCGATCGCGCTCTGCACGTCACCGTGGCCCCGGGCGCGCGCGTGCGGCTGCCGTGGAACCCGGAGTTCAACGCCCTGGTGTACGTCCTGGCCGGCAACGGCACGGTCGGCGCCGGACCGCCGCCCGCTGCGGATGGGCCAGCTCGCCGTGCTCGGCGGCGGCGACGTCGTCACGGTCGGCGCCGACGAGCAGCCAGGAGTCGCGCAGCCCGAGCCTCGACGTCTCGTCCTCGGCGGGCGGCCGATCCGCGAGCCCGTCGCCGCGTACGGGCCGTTCGTCATGAACACCCGCGCCGAGCTCGTGCAGGCGTTCGAGGACTTCCAGGCCGGCCGGCTCGGCACCATCCCGGCCGAGCCGCACCCGGGCCACGACGTGCTCTGAGCCCCGACGCGACGACGCCCCCTCCACCGCGCGGTGGAGGGGGCGTCGTCGTCGGGTCACCGCTTCTCGCAGGCGATCCCGTCCTTGTCCCGGTCGAGGCCCTTGTTCGCGCGCATGGCCTCGGCGTAGAGCCGGTCGCTGTGCGTGAACGTCGTCACGGGCCGGCCCGACGTCCGGTCCCGGGCCTTGGCCCGGCCGACGCCGTGCTTGTAGGTCTTGTTGACGGCGGTGCAGTTCTTCCACTTCGCGGGGACGGCGCTCGCGGGGGCCGCGGTCGCGGTGACGAGCGCGAGGGTGGCCGCGGCGACCATCGCCGGGACCGTCGTGCGTGTGCTCATGGGGTTCCCTCCCTGGTGTGTCGGGGGGACGCTACGTGCGCCCCGGCCCGCGGGGGGCGGGTCCGGCGCCATCCGGCCGAACGGAGCGGCCCGGGCGAGCCGGCGCCGGGGGACGAGGGCCGGGCCGGGCGCGCGTGGGGGAGGATGGGCCGGTGACCGTCGACGATGCGCCCCAGCTGCGAGTGCTGCGACCTCGACCTGCCCGCCGACGCCGTCGGCGCGGTCATCTGCTCCTTCGAGTGCACCTTCTGCACCGGGTGCGCCGAGCACCTCGGTCGCGTGTGCCCCAACTGCGGAGGCGAGTTCATGCCCCGGCCGACCCGCGCCGGGGAGGCCCTGCGCCGCGCCCCGGCCTCGGCCGAGCGGGTCGTGCGTGGCGAGCCGTGCCCCGGGCGCGGCTACGCCGGGGGGCCGGCCACCCGCACCGAGCGGCTGACCCGCAAGCCCGAGCGCGGGACGGCCGACCGGGCCGCCCTCGACGCCCTCCTCGACGAGGTGCTCGCCGGCACCCTGTCGACGGTCGTCGACGGCCGCCCGTGGGTGGTGCCCATGCTCTTCGCGCGCGACGGCGACCGCATCCTCCTCCACGGCTCGACCGGTGCCGGGGCGCTGCGCCAGGTCGCCGCCGGTGCCCCGGCCGCCCTCACCGTCGTCTCCGTCGACGGGCTCGTCGTCGCGCACACGACCTTCGAGTCCTCGGCGAACTACCGGTCGGCGGTCGTGCACGGCGAGCTCGTCACCCTCGACGGCGCCGACCGCGAGCGGGCGCTCGAGGTCATCTCCGAGCGGCTGGTGCCCGGGCGCACCACCGAGGTGCGGCCGATGACCCGCCGCGAGCAGTCGGCGACCCTCGCCATGGCCCTGCCGATCACGGACGGCCGGTGGGTCCTCAAGGCGCGCTCCGGCGGGCCGGGGGACCCCGACGAGGAGACCTCGGCCTGGACCGGCGTGGTCCCCTTCCGGACCGTCGCCGGCGACCCGGAGCCGTCGCCGCACGCCCTCGCCTCCGGCGCCGCCGTCCCGGCCTCGGTCTCGGGGCTCGTCGCACGGTGGGCCCCGGTGAGCGCGACACCCCGCCGGTGCGGGTGCGCGCCACGGGGATCGGCTCCTGGCCGGGCACCTCGGTGCGCGAGGCGGTGCGCACCGTGCGCGACCTCCTCCTCGACGGCGACGGCCTCGGCATCCCCTTCCTGCCCGAGACCCCGGGCGCGGACCGGGGGCGGAGATGGTCGGCCGCGCGGCCGGCCTGCTCCTCGACCTGCCGGTCGACCTCCAGCCGAGCGGATGGCGCCTCGTCGACCGGCCCGGGCGCGACGCCGAGCGCACCGCCGCGCTGCTGCGCGAGGACCTCGACGAGCTCGCCGAGGCCTACGACGGGTACGTCGGGCCGCTCAAGGTGCAGGCCTGCGGGCCGTGGACGCTCGCGGCCACGCTGCAGCTGACCCGGGGCGAGCGCGTCGTCTCCGACCCGGGCGCGGTGGCCGACCTCGTCGCCTCGCTCGCCGAGGGACGTCGCTCGCGCACGTGGCCGACGTGCGGCGGCTGGTGCCCGGCGCCGAGGTCGTGCTCCAGGTCGACGAGCCGGCCCTCACCGCCGTCCTCGAGGGCTCGCTGCCCACGGCGTCCGGCTACGGTCGGGTCCGGGCGGTCGACCCGCAGGTGGTCGCCGGCGGCCTTCGTGACCCCTCGCCGTCCACGACGGTCCGACCGTGCTCCACTCCTGCCACCCCCACGCACCCGTCCCGCTGTTGCGCGGGACCGGGGCCGGGTCGCTCGCGCTCGACCTGACGGCCGCCTCGCCGGCCCGGTGGGAGTCGGTCGCCGCCACCCTCGAGACCGGCACCGGCGTGTACGCCGGGGTGCTGGCCAGCGACGGGACGACCACCGGGACACGGCGACCCGCACCCTCCTCGACGGGCTCGAGCGGGCCGGCCTCGACCCCGCGTCCACCGGGCTGGTCGTCACGCCCGCCTGCGGGCTCGCCGGGCTCACACCCGAGGGGGCCCGGACCGTTCTCCGGACGGCGCTCGAGACCGCGCGCCGCCTCCTCGAGGAATCGGAGTCCTGATGGTCCAGCCGCGGGTGCCCTGGCAGGTCAAGTTCGTCGCGATCGTGTTCATCTGGGGGTCCAGCTTCCTGCTCATGAAGGTGGGGCTGGAGTCCCTCGAGCCGGTGCAGATCTCGGGGCTGCGGATCGCCACCGGCGCCGTCGTCGTCACCGGCCTCCTGCTCGCCGGCGGCGGTCGGCTGCCGACCGGGCGCCGGGTCTGGGGTCACCTCGTGGTCTGCGGCCTCCTGCTGGCCGCCCTGCCGTTCACCCTGTTCGCCCTCTCCGAGACCCGGATCACCTCCGCGCTCGCCGGCATCGGCAACGCCGCGACCCCCATCGCCACCGTGCTCGCGACCCTCGCGATCCTCCCCGGGGCTCGGGTCACCGGCCGGCGGCTGGTCGCGGTCGGCGTCGGCTTCGCCGGCGTCGTGACGATCATGCAGCCGTGGACCTCCACCGAGGGCCCGGACCTCGTCGGCTTCGCGATGGCGCTCGGCGGCGGCGCGAGCTACGGGGTGGGCTGGACCTACAACCGGCGCTTCCTCGCCGGTGCGGACCTCGGCGGCCTCGCGATGCCGGCGGCCACCCTGCTCACCGGGCTGGCGCTCATGGTCCCGGTCTCGCTGGCGTGGGCGGTCGCGCGCCCCGAGGGCGTCGGCGCCCTCGTCGCGCACCGGGCGGCCACCGACGTGCCCGGATGGCTACCGCTCGCGTGCATCCTGGCCCTGGGCGTCGTCGGCACCGGGTTTCGCCTACGTCCTCCAGTTCGACGTCATCCGCGGCGCCGGGCCGGTCGTCGGCTCGACGATCACCTACCTCATCCCGCGTCGTCTCGGTCCTGCTCGGCGTCCTCGTCCTCGGCGAGCGGCTCGGCACCTGGCAGCTCGTGGGGTTCGCGGTCGTCCTCGCCGCCGCGTGGGTCGTCAACCGCAGCCCCCGCTCCCCAGAAGCCGTCGTCACCCGGGCCCGGGAGCGCTCCGCCCGGGTCTGACCCGGGCGCCCTCGGCGGGAGCTCCTCGAGGGCCGGGCCGCCCGGCGCCACGAGCGCTGGGCCAGCAGCCCGGCGACCACGGAGACCAGCCCGAGCACGAGCAGGCCCGACGCCGGGCTCGGCCCGGCGGCGGGCCCGCCGTCGATGCGCCACGGAGCGGCGACGAAGAGCCCGCCGCGAGGCCGAGCGCGCCCACGACGACCACGGCGTCCCACGCGGCGGTGCGCCGGTGGTGGATCCGCCAGGCGGCCACCGCGACCCACCCGGTGAACCCGAGGCACAGCAGGGCGACGGGGTCAGCAGCAGCCGGACGTACCCCGGCGGGTCGCCGGGGGCCGGGGCGACGGTCAGCCGCACCACCCAGCCGACGACGAGGCACAGCGCGACCCCCCAGACGATGCAGAGACCGACACCGGTGGCGCGCCACAGGTCCGCGGCGCGGACCTCCTGCTCGACCGGGCCGTGCTCCTGCGGGTCGGTGGCCGCGGTCCACCCGGCCCTCCCTCGTGGCGCTCACTCGGCCGGGGCGTGGACCTCGCGCCGCAGGATCTTGCCGGTCGGCCCCTTCGGCAGGGCCTCGACGACCCAGACCCGGCGCGGGTACTTGTACGCGGCGATCCGCTCCTTGGTGAACGCGATGATGTCCTCCGGGGTCGCGCTCGAGCCCTCGCGCAGGGCGACGGCGGCGCCCACCTGCTCGCCGAGGAGGTCGTCCGGCATCCCGACGACGGCGACCTCGAGGACGTCCGGGTGGGGGTAGACGACCTCCTCGACCTCGCGCGGGTACACGTTCATCCCTCCGCGCAGGATCATGTCCTTCTTGCGGTCGACGATCGTGAAGTAGCCCTCCTCGTCCATCGTCGCGAGGTCACCGGTGCGGAACCAGCCGTCGGGGATGGCCTCGGCCGTGGCCTCGGGCTTGTTCCAGTAGCCCTTCATGACGTTGTCGCCGCGGATCGCGATCTCGCCGACCTCGCCGACCGGCACCTCGTTGCCGTCGAGGTCGACGCACCGCATCTCGCAGCCGGGGATGGCCACGCCGATGGTGCCGGGCTTGCGCTCCCGGTCGGGCATGTTGAAGCTCGCGACGGGGGAGGTCTCGGACAGGCCGTAGCCCTCGAGGATGACGCAGCCGAACTTCTCCTCGAAGGCCTTCATCACCTCGAGCGGCATCGCCGAGCCGCCGCTGGCACAGGTGCGCAGGCTGCTGGCGTCCATCCCGTCCGAGGCGGGGTGGTTGAGGATCGCGGCGTACATCGTCGGCACGCCCTGCATGATCGTCACCCGCTCCTTCTCGATGACCTCGATGGCCGCCTGCGGGTCGAAGCGGGGGATGAGGGCGAGAGAGGCGCCGGAGATGGTCGCGGCGTTGAGCCCGACGACGAGCCCGAAGACGTGGAAGAGCGGCAGGCAGCCCATGACGATGTCGTCGGAGGTCATGGTCTGGATGACCTTCGCCGAGCGCAGCGCGTTGAGGTGGATGTTGCTGTGCGTCAGCTCCGCGCCCTTGGGCCGGCCGGTGGTGCCCGAGGTGTAGAGGATGATCGCGGTGTCGTCGTCCTCGCGCGGCGTGGGCTCGGCGATCGGGTAGCCACCCTCGAAGTCGTTCGGCCCCATGGGGCCGGTCGTGACGACCCGGGTCCCGCTGTTCTGCGCGCCCTTGACCGCCTCGTCGACGAAGTCGGGCCAGACGAAGGCGATCTTGGCGCCGGAGTCGGTGAAGAAGTAGTCGATCTCGCCGGCCTTGAGCAGCGGGTTCATCGGCACGACGATGCCGCCCGCGAGCAGGATGCCCCAGTAGACGACCGGGAAGGCCGGGACGTTGGGGAGGATGACCGCGACGCGGTCGCCGGGCTCGATGCCGTTCTCGCGCAGCGTCCCCGCGACCTTGGCCGCCATGCCGTGCAGCTGCCGTAGGTGACCCCCTGCCCGCTGACCCGCAGCGCGTCCTGCTCGGGCATCTCGGCCGCGGTCGTCGTGAGGTTGGTCGCGAGGTTGGTCATCGGTGGCTCCTGGTCCGGCGTCGGTGACGGGGCTCCATCCTCGTATGCGGGGGCGGGTTTGGACCAGTGCTCGTCGAACTCGGTGGGCGTCACGCCCGCGGGCACGGACCGCACCGTGCCGGGGCGCGCGGCAGGGCCGGCACGCCGCGCTCCCAGCCACCTCCCACCTCGCACCCATGCTGTCGTGACGATGACCCTCCACGATGGGCCCAGGCGCCGGCGCGGGAAGGGGACGACCGATGAGGAAGACCGCCCGGTCACGAGCGCGACGGCTCCCGGCCGCGGTCGCGGTCGGCGCCGCTCGGCGTGCTCGCCGCCACCGTGTACGCCGGGACCGTCGGACATCCGGCGGCGGTCGGTGGCCCCACCGCGTCGGGTGGCGGGGGGGCGGGCACCGGCATCCACAAGATCAAGCACGTCATCGTGATCATGCAGGAGAACCGCTCGTTCGACTCCTACTTCGGCACCTATCCCGGCGCCGACGGCATCCCGATGCGCAACGGCGGGCCGACGGTCTGCGTCCCCGACCCGGCGACGGAGCGGTGCGTCAAGCCGTACCACGACCCGCCCGACGTGAACGCCGGCGGCCCGCACGGCGCGCAGCAACGCGCGTCGCGGACATCAACGGCGGGCAAGATGGACGGCTTCATCGCCCAGGCCGAGCCGGCGCACGGCGACTGCCGCGACCGCCGACGACCCGGCGTGCAGCCGACCCGGCGCCGCCCGACGTCATGGGCTACCACGACGGCGCGCGAGATCCCGAACTACTGGGCGTACGCCCAGCGACTTCGTGCTGCAGGACCACATGTTCGAGCCGAACGCGTCGTGGAGCCTGCCCGCGCACCTGTTCATGGTCTCGGGCTGGTCGGCGAAGTGCACGCGACCCGACGACCCGCGAGCTGCGTGCAACGACGACTCGCGAGCCCGAGCCGCCGCCGCCGCGAGCCGCAGCGCCCGACCACGGCCGATCTACGCGCTGGACCGACCTCACGTACCTGCTCCACAAGGGAGGGTCAAGCTGGGCGCTACTACGTCGTAGAAGGGCACCGAGCCCGACTGCGACGACGACGCGGCTCGACCTGCGCACCCGTCGCCGCAGAACGCGAGCACCCCCGGGATCTGGAACCCGCTGCCGTACTTCGACACCGTGCAGCGGACGACCAGCTCGGCAACATCCAGCGATCGGACGACTTCTACGCCGCGGCCGCGAAGCGGCACGCTGCCGGCGGTGTCGTGGGTCGTGCCCGACCTGGGCTGAGCGAGCACCCGCCGGCGCCGATCGAGCCGGGCCAGGCCTACGTGACCGAGCTCGTCAACGCCGTCATGAGGGGCCGGACTGGGATCGCACGGCGATCTTCCTCGCCTGGGACGACTGGGGCGGCTTCTACGACCACGTCCCGCCGCCGATCGTCGACCAGCAACGGCTACGGGCTGCGGGTGCCGGCTCGTGATCAGCCCGTACGCGAAGCCGGGCTACATCGACCACCAGACCCTCAGCTTCGACGCCTACCTGCAAGTTCATCGAGGACGACTTCCTCGGCGGCCGCGCCTCGACCCGGCGACCGACGGCCGCCCCGACCCGCGACCGGACGGGACGTGCGCGAAAGCCGAGCTCGGCGACCTGGCGGACGGGACTTCGACTTCTCCAAGCCTCCCCGACCGCCCGTTCCGTCTCCCGCTGCGACCGGTGAGCGACACCTCGGGCCGCCGCCGCGCCACCCCTGACAGGCCGGCCACCCCGGCGGGGCGAGATCCGTCCGCCTCGCGAGCCGGCAGGGGGCCTCGGCGGGCCGGCGGGCTCACCCCGTCGCAGGACCGAGGACAGCTTCTTGCCCCGGGCCAGCTCGTCGACCAGCTTGTCCATCCAGCGGATCCTCTGCATCAGGGGGTCCTCGACCTCCTCGACGCGGATGCCGCAGATCGTGCCCGGTGATGAGCGCCGCGTCGGGGTTCATCGCGCGGTGCCTGCGGCGAAGAACGTCTCGAGGTCGACCTCGCTCGGTCGAGGGTGCGGCGCAGGCCGGCCTCGTCGTAGCCGGTGAGCCAGCAGATGACGCGTGTCGACCTCGTCCTCGCGTGCTGCCCTTCTTGCGCTCGGCCTTGGCGACGTAGTGCGGGTAGATGCTCGAGAACGGCCGTCGTCGAAGATCCGGTGCCCGGCCATGGTCGCCTCCTGCGTCGTCGGGGTCGTGGGCCTGCCCCGAGCGTAGGCCGCGACGCCGACGGCGCACCAGCGGCCGGTCCGGCCCTCGGGCACCGCCGGCTACCCTCGGCGGATGATCAGTCCCGAGGAGTACCTGCGCTTCTGCGACGAGGCCCTCGACCGGTACGCCGGGCTCTGCCGTGAGCTCGGCGACGACCTCGTGTCGACGCCCGGGTCGACGGCCTGCCCGGCAGCAACAGCGCGTTCGCGCTGGTCACCCACGTGGCCGGGGTGATGGCGCGCTGGGGTCGCACGGTGAACCGGGGCATCGCGGTGCCGCGCGACCGCGACGCCGAGTTCGTGGCCACGGGAACCGTGGCGGAGGCGCTGGCGGCGCTCGCCCGGGCCCGCGCCGCCCTCCACGAGGACGTCGCCGCCACGTCGTTCCGGGAGCCCCCGGCCGACCCGCCGGCGTCGCGCCACGACGACGGGTACGCGACCGCCGGTGCCGTGCTGCTCCACGTGTACGAGGAGCTCGCGCAGCACCTCGGCCAGCTCGAGGTCACCCGCGACGTGCTCCTCCACCGGGCCGGGGAGCGCCCCGACGCGCCCGGCTGAGCGGCCGCGACGGGGCGACCGCCCGTCGGTGGGGTACGGCAGGATTGGGGCCGTGAGCGAGACCCCCACCGACCCCGCCGCGCAGCAGCCCGCCGAGGCCGTCCCCGACGACGTCCGCCACGAGTGGGAGGCGCTCGCGGAGGAGGCCCTGGGCCACCAGTTCGCCTACCACGTCCAGTGACGCGCCCACGGTGAGCGACGGCGAGTACGACGCGCTCATGAAGCGCCTCAACGCCCTCGAGGACGCGCACCCGAGCCTGCGCACCCCGGACAGCCCCACCCAGCAGGTCGGTGGGGCCGTCTTCTCCACCGACTTCCAGGCCGTCGACCACCTCGAGCGCATGCTCAGCCTCGACAACGCCTTCTCGCCCGAGGAGCTCGCGGCGTGGGCCGCGCGGGTGGCCCGCGACTCCGGCGGCGCGACCTACCGCTACCTCTGCGAGCTGAAGATCGACGGCCTCGCCGTCAACCTCCTCTACGAGGACGGGCGGCTCACCCGAGCGCTGACCCGCGGCGACGGGCGCACCGGCGAGGACGTCACCCTCAACGTCCGCACCGTCGAGGGCGTCCCCACCGAGCTGCACGGCGACGACGTGCCCGAGCTCGTCGAGGTCCGGGGCGAGGTCTTCTTCCCCCTCGAGGCCTTCGTCGACCTCAACGCGGGCCTCGTCGAGGCCGGCAAGGCGCCGTTCGCCAACCCCCGCAACGCGGCGGCGGGGTCGCTGCGGCAGAAGGACCCCCGGGTCACGGCCACCCGCCCGCTGCGGATGCTCGTGCACGGCATCGGCGCGCGCCGGGGCTTCGACATCACCCGGCAGAGCGAGGCCTACGACCTGCTGCACGCCTGGGGCCTGCCGACGAGCAGCCACTACCGCGTGCTCGACACGGTCGAGGAGGTCCAGGCCTTCGTCGACCGCTACGGGGAGCAGCGGCACAGCGTCGAGCACGAGATCGACGGCGTCGTCGTCAAGGTCGACGAGATCTCGGTGCAGCGCCAGCTCGGGTCGACCAGCCGCGCGCCGCGCTGGGCGATGGCCTTCAAGTACCCGCCCGAGGAGGTCAACACCCGGCTCCTGCGCATCGAGGTCAACGTCGGTCGCACCGGCCGGGTCACGCCGTACGGGGTGATGGAGCCGGTCACCGTCGCCGGGCTCGACGGTGTCGATGGCGACGCTGCACAACCAGTACGAGGTCGCCCGCAAGGACGTCCGCCCCGGCGACACCGTCGTGCTGCGCAAGGCCGGCGACGTCATCCCCGAGATCCTCGCCCCCGTCGTCGACCTGCGCCCGAAGGGGCTGCGGCGGTGGAAGATGCCGACCCGGTGCCCGTCGTGCGGCACCGCGCTCGTCGAGGAGAAGGAGGGCGACAAGGACATCCGCTGCCCGAACGCGCGGTCGTGCCCCAGCCAGCTGCGGGAGCGGCTCTTCTCGCTCGCCGGGCGCGGGCGCCTTCGACATCGAGGCCCTCGGGTGGGAGGGCTCCACCGCGCTCCTCGAGTCCGGTGTCCTCGACGACCCCGAGCTCGGCGGCCCCAGCGAGGCGATGGTCTTCTCGCTCACGGCGGCCGACGTCGCCCGGGTGCCGCTCTACACCCGGGCCGCCAAGAAGACCGACCCCGAGGACGCCGTCGTCGACGGGCGGGTGCTCTCGGCCAACGGGCAGCGGCTCGTCGACAACCTCGGTGCGGCGCGCGCAGCAGCCGCTCTGGCGGGTGCTCGTCGCCCTCTCGATCCGGCACGTCGGCCCGACCGCGGCCCGGGCGCTGGCCCAGCACCTCGCCTCGATGGACGCCGTGCGGTCCGCGACCACCGAGGAGCTCGCCGCCGTCGAGGGGGTGGGGCCGGTCATCGCCGAGTCGGTGCGGGAGTGGTTCGACCGCGAGGGCAACGAGTGGCACCTGCGGATCGTCGACCAGTGGGCCGCCGACGGGGTGCGCATGGCGGACGAGCGCGACGAGTCGGTCGAGCAGACCCTCGCCGGGCCTCACCGTCGTCGTCACCGGCTCGCTCGACGGCTTCTCGCGCGACGAGACCAAGGAGGCGATCCTCGCGCGCGGCGGCAAGGCGTCCGGGTCGGTGTCGAAGAAGACCGACTACGTCGTCGTCGGGGCCAACGCCGGCACCAAGGAGACCAAGGCCCGCGAGCTGGGGCTGACCATCCTCGACGAGGACGGCTTCCGGCGGCTGCTCGAGACCGGGTCGGCCGACTGACCGCGGGCGCGGCGACGGCCCGGCGAGCCTGGATCGGCTGTGGCCCGCCGGGCCGTGCGGCGCCTGGGGCGCGACGGGGCCACGTCGCGCGGTCGGGTCGGTCAGGGTGCGCGGCGCGCCTCCACCGACCGGGTCGTGATCGACGGCGCACCGGTCGAGCCCGGCCCTCCGTCGGCGGTGTGCACGGCCCGCACCTCGAGGGGGAGGTCCCTGACGATGTCGAGCACGCCGAGCAGCAGGCCCTTGCCGTGGTCGACCGCCTCGCCCAGCCCGCAGCAGTCGTCCATCGTCGCGTGCCCCGGGGCAGCTCGAGCGTCGCGAACCCCCGCGCCGGCTGGACGTCGGGCTCGCGCCCGATCGTCTTGCCGTCGACGACGAGCGGCGCGAAACGCTTCTCGATGCCGGGCCGTGCAGGTCGCCGGGTTGTCGATCAGCACGGCGGTGGCGTAGCGCCCCGGCACGACCGCGCACGGTCCCTCGCGGTCGTCGTGGCCGTCGTCGTCCCGGTCGCAGGGCGGCCGGGTGCCGCACAGCCGCGACCAGGTAGTGGTAGCGGACTTCGGTACCGTAGACCCCACCCGCTTGCTCGCGACGACGACACCGTCGGCGACGACGTCGATGGTGCCGGGGAAGACCTGGTCGCGCTCGGGCACGCCCCGGGCCCCACCCAGACGACCTCGAAGGTCAGCGCGTGGGTCTCGTCACCGGCGAAGGGGCCGTAGCCACCGGCCGGGGTGATGGACTCGACGAACTCGGCGCTGGCGCCGTGGCCACGAGGTGCACGTTGCCGGTCGCCGTGACGGCAGCCGCGATGAGCTCGGAGAGCGTCGTGACGATGCTCGTCGGGTCGACGCCGGTCGTGTGCGTCGCCACCGGTCGCGGCGGTGATCCGCGTGGCCTGGCCCGCGGTCCCCGCGGGCGCACAGGTGCCGTAGTCGCCGGCGGAGACGTTCGGGTCACCGTCGAGGGCATCCGGTGGTCCCGGTCGTCGTGCTGACTGCGACGACCGTGATCTCCGCGCCGGTCAGGTCTGCCGTCGCCGACGCCTCGGTGATCGCCGCGCCGAGCCCGGTGAGGTCGGTGCAGATCGGGTCGTGGCCCGGGGCGTCCCCGAACCAGACGACGATCCGCTTGCTGTCCGGACGCCACCGATCGCGGCGCTCGTCGCGAGCTCGTGGAGGGCGTACAGCTGGCCCTCGGGGATGTCGCCCCCCTGGGCCGGCGGACCAGGCCCCGATCGCCGTCGCCGCCGTGGTCGTGTCGGTCGTGGGGCTCAGCTGGTGCTGGAAGGCGTACGAGTTCGGGACGGGGTTCGGGAAGTCGCGGTAGTTGCCGACACCCCAGGCGACGTCGAACGCGGCGAGCGCGGGGTCGGCGAGGATCGCGTCGGCGCCGGCCTTCACGGCCTCGATGACCGGGAACATGCTGAAGGTCGTGTCGGCGAGCAGGTAGACGTCGGCCTTCGGGGTCGTGCCGTTGGGCGGCACCGTGACGGTGATCGTCTCGGTGCGCCGGTCGCACTGGTCGAGCCGCCAGTCGTTGCGCGTCGGGTCGATGGTCACCGGACGGCGGGGCCGCGGCAGGCGACGAGGGCCGGGTCGAAGACCGGGACGAACGGGTCGTGGCCGAGGGTCGCGATGAGGTCGGTGAACGAGGTGAGGGTGCCGTCCTCAGCGAGGACGACGCTGGCCACCTCGTTCGGGCGGTCGTCGGAGACCGCGTGGAAGACGGTGACGGCGTCGCCGGTGGGCAACCGGCCCTCCGCGCTCGTCGCCGAGCCGCGGCTCGCTGCCGAGGACCTCGGCGAGGTGGTCCCGCACGGCGGCGGGGAAGGTGGGGGGCTTCCTCTTCTTCGTGGGCATGACGGGTCACTTCCGAGCGTGGCGGGCCGATCCCCAGTCCGTCTGGCCGCTCACGTGGAGGAGTGCCCGGGGGGCCCCTGATACCTCCCCGGTGTCCACGGGCGGCTCCACCGGGCGCCGCAGGGGCCCGCGCGTCGGCGAGCTCGGTGCTCGGGGTCGGCGTGGGGCAGGACCCGGCGCGGCGGAACGGGACTCGAGCGAGCCGGCGACGGTGCGTGCCGACGAGCGAGTCCTCACCGAACGGTGTCGGTGCTCGAGCGCCGCAGCTGGGCCGCGAGGTCGCTGCTGCGCCGCGAGCACGGCGTCGAGCACCTGCCCGGTCACCGTGGCCTCCCCGCCGGCGGTGCACGCCGCATCCGGGACCGTGACACCGAGACGACGCCCCCGGAGGCGCTGACCTCCACCTCGACGCCACGCCTCGGAGCGACCGCGTGCCGCGCAGGGCCTCGACCGAGGCACGCCACGCCATCGCCGCCTGCGCCTGCTCGACGAGGCGCTGGCAGCTCCGACGGCTCCGGGGGTGTCGCCCTCGAACAGGTGCGGGTCCGGGCCCGGCGCGGGCTGCGGGCCGCTCACCAGGTGCCGCCGTGCGTCGGGCCCGGGCGTAAAAGCGCCCGGCATCGACCGACCGTCGGTCTCCGGCGGGTCGACCTCGATGAGCGGCGTCGCCCGCTCGACCTCGGCGCGGAAGGCCACGGCCGTCGCCGAGCCCGCGCCCCATGCCTCCTCCGCCGAGCGGGCGGCGCTGTTCGCGCACCCCCTCCTGGGCGGCCGCGCGGAGGGCGGTGCGGACCGCGGCCGTGACGGCCCGGCCGCCGCGCGCCGCCACGACGTCCCCGACGGCGAGACCGGTGAGCAACCCGCGGACGTCGACGACGGCCCGGACCCGCCCGGCCTCCGCCGTGCCGGTCGCGGTGAGCGCCTCGACCTCGCGCTGCCACGCCTGCGCCCGCTCGGCCGCCGGACCCGCCGCGGCGGTGGCCTCGGCGACGGCCGCCAGCGTCTCCTCGGGACGTGGAGTACCCCCGTGCATCAGCATGCGGCCGAGCCTAACCCGCACCGTGCGCCGCCGCGGGTCGTGGGTGCCCGACCTCCGTCTAGCCTCGTGCCGACACCGACGGGCCGACGGCGGAGACCAGCGGGGACGCCAGGCGACGTGCCGGTCCAGGAGCTGATCGCGGGCATCCTCGTCCCGGCCGGGGCCTCGGGCTGTGGCCTGTTCGGGGGCATCTGGCTGCTCTTCGCGGTGCCGTGGCTCCGCGGGGCCTCGTCGTGGGCCTGCGGACCCGTGACTGGTGGACCCCGTTCGCGCCGCCCCGACGGACGCTACGGCGTGCTGGCCCGCTCCCACTTCCTCGCCGCGTTCCGCGCTCCGGAGCACCGCAGCAGCCGGCGGCCTCGCCGTCCGGTGGGGCGTGTGGACCGTCGTCGTCGTCGCGCTCGCCGCCTACCCGCTGCAGATCGTCGTCGACGCGGTCCGGCTGCTCCGCCGCTGAGGGCCGCGCCTCACTCGTCGGGGTCGGTCCGGGCCTCGTGGGCGTTCTTGCCGGCGTCGGTGGCCGTGGTCGCCGCCCCGTGGGGCGTGTCGCGGATGCCGCCGCGCACGGCATCGCCCATGTGCTCGGGGAGCGGCTGCGGCAGCCGTGGCGCCCGCCGGGGCTCCAGCCGTCGGGCGGTCTGACCGTGAACGGCGGGATGCCCGGTGGCGCCCCCGGCGGGCCGGCGTGCCGGGGGGTGGGGCGGTGCAGCGACGGGTTGGTCTTGACCCGGTCGAGCAGGCGAAGCAGCCGGCCCGAGAAGGTGCCGAGCGCGCCGAGCAGGTCACCGAGCCGGCTGCCGGAGCGAGCGAGGCCGGTGACGAAGGTCGAGCACTTCGCGGTCACCGCCGCGACCCGGGTGGCGATCTGGCCGCAGATCCACGGGATGAGCGTGCCGAAGGACAGGAAGGCCTCGGCGACCCAGCTGAGCGCCGCACCGACGAGCTGGGCGAGCACGTCGCGCAGGAAGCCGTGCACGAAGCCGGTGATCCCGGCGGCGATCGTGATGCCGGTCTCCATGGCCTCCGCGACGCCCGCGAGCGCCGAGATGGCCTGGGTGTGCACGCCCTCCCACCCGAGGTAGGCGGAGACGGCCGGCCCGGACTGCGGGGAGATCAGCCCACCGGCGCTCGCCGACCAGTCCTGCGCCGTCGGCGTGAGGTCGGTGCTGATGCGGCCCCAGGTCTGCGCCTGCGCGATGGCGCCGCCCGGGTTGCCGGCGACCTCCTCGAACCACCCCTTGATGGGGTTGAGGTGGTCGATGACCCAGCCGATGCCCGCGGCCAGCGCCGAGCCGAGGGGGTCGGCGGCGGTGGCGGCGGCGTCGAGGACGAGGGCGACGCCGCTCAGCGCCGCGTCGACCCAGTTCCCGTCGCAGATGGCCGTGACCGTGCCGTAGCCGCTGTCGATGATCCCGGCGCCGGAGGTCCAGCCGGAGCCCTCCTGGAGGCCGAAGGTCGTCCCGTCCGGGGAGCTCGACGTGTCGGCGACGGCGTACGGGTTGGGGCCGGTCACGGGTAGGCCCTCCGCAGGCGCCAGGTGGCGTTCGCGTCGTCGGTCTCGTACTGGTCGGCCATCGCCCGGAGGCCGTTGACGGCCTGCTCGGCGTTCGTCGCGACCTGCCCCATCGCACCCTCGACGTCGCCGTTGACGGCGTTGAAGAGGCCGGGGAGCCACTGGAGGAGGATCCCGTAGCTGTCGCCCGAGACCGAGCCGGCCTCCTGCATCTGGCCGAGCCGCGTGGCGAGTGGCGCGACCTGGTTGGCGTGGCGGCGGATGTCGCCCGGTGAGACGTCGTAGCCCACGGACCGTTCCTCTCTGTGGTGTGGCGCGGCCCCCGGATGCGGCGCCTCGGCTCGAGACCATACTGAGGTGGTGACCAGCCCTCAACGGGGAGAACTCCCCTCGCGCGTCGTCCTCAGGTCCCCGGGGTGGGCCCGCTTCGCCGCCGTGCCCGTCATGCTCGCCTTCTGGGTGGGCTGCCTCGTCGGCCTCGTCGGGCTCGTCCGCGAGGGGGCGGGGCAGGACACGCCCTTCCTCGCCGCCGCGGTCGGCTGGGTCCTCGTCGTCCTCTTCGTGCTCGTCATCCCACCGGCGGTGTGGGTGCTCCTGACGGCCCGGACCGTCCTCGACGTCGCGAACGACCGGGTCGAGCGCCGCCCCGGCGCGGTGTCGGTGCCGGTGTCCGCGCTGCGCGAGCTGCGGGCCCTGCCCCCCGCGACGGTCGACCGGGCGAACCGCGGCGCCCGCGTCCAGGCCGTCGACGCGCGCGGCGCCGTCGTCGCACAGGTCGAGGAGTCGGCGCGGCAGTGGCCGACGGCGTTGGCCGTGCTCCGCGAGTGGGCGCGACGCCGACCCGAGCTCGTCCACGACGACTACTCGCGGGAGCGCCTGCTCGGCCCGGTCGACGCGGCCTGACGCCGTCAGTCGGTGGGCGTGCTCCGCAGCGCGCGGGGCGCGTTGAGGTCGAGGGTCACCGCGACGACCCGGATGGCGAAGACGACGGCGACGGCCACCCACGCGGTGACGGGGGAGAGCGCACCGAGGTGGTCGAGGAGCACGACGAGACCGGACCCGGCGAGGGCCGGCAGCGCGTAGAGCTCGCGCTGGAGGACCTCGGGCACCTGGCGCGCGAGGACGTCGCGCAGCAGCCCGCCCCCGACCGCGGTGATGCCGCCGATGAGCGTCGCCGCCAGCGGCCCCGCGCCCCGGGAGAGCGCGACGAGGGCGCCGCTCACGGCGAAGAGGGCCAGGCCGGCGGCGTCGAGGAGGCGCACCGCGCGGGTCAGGCGGCGCCGGCCGCCCGGGCGCCCACCGGTCCGGTCCTCGACGACGCCGTGGAGGAGGAAGACCGCCCCGCCGGCGAGGACGGCCGCCGCGAGCAGGCGCCAGTCGCTGACCGCCACGGGTGGGGTCACCCCGAGGAAGAGGTCGCGGATGATGCCGCCGCCGAGGCCCGCGACCCACGCGAGCACGAGCACGCCGAAGAGGTCGAGCCCGCGCCGGACGGCCACCAGGCCGCCGGAGAGCGCGAAGACGAAGACCCCGCAGACGTCGAGGACGGTCTGCAGCGAGGCGGTGTCGGTGAGCACGGGCCCGATTCTCGCAGCGGGGCCCGGCACGGCGGGGGACCGGCCGCCCACCGCGCCGGCCGCGGCGCCCCCATAGACTGGCCGCCATGGCCGACCTGACCCGCGACGACGTCGCCCACCTCGCCGGGCTCGCCCGCATCGACCTGTCCGAGGCCGAGCTCGACCGCATGGTCGGTGAGCTCGGGGTGATCCTCGAGGCGGTGGCCACCGTGCAGCAGGCGCCCATCGCCGACGTCGAGCCGATGAGCCACCCCATGCCGATCGTCAACGTCACCCGGCCCGACGTCGTCCGGCCGTGCCTGACGCCCGAGGAGGCGCTCGCCGGTGCGCCGGAGTCCGAGCAGCAGCGCTTCAGCGTCCCGCGCATCCTGGACGAGGAGTGACGTCGGGCCGCGCGTCCGCCGCCCGCCCCTCCCGCACCTCCTGAAGGACCCCACCGTGACCACCGACCTGACCCGTGCCACCGCCGCCGAGCTCGCCGACCTCCTCGGCGCGGGCTCCGTCTCCTCGCGCGAGGTGACCCGGGCGCTGCTCGACCGCACCGCCGCCGTCGACGGCGCGGTGCACTCCTACCTCCACGTCGACGACGGTGGCGCGCTCGCCGCGGCCGACGACGTCGACCGTCGTCGCGCGGCGGGCGAGCCGCTGCACGCCCTCGCCGGGGTGCCCGTCGCCGTCAAGGACGTCATGGCCACCAAGGGCCTGCCGACCACGTGCGGCTCGCGGATCCTCGAGGGCTGGGTACCGCCCTACGACGCCACGCTCGTCTCCCGCCTGCGCGCCGCGGGGATGCCGATCCTCGGCAAGACGAACATGGACGAGTTCGCGATGGGGTCCTCCACCGAGCACAGCGCGTACGGGCCGAGCCGCAACCCGTGGGACCTCGACCGGATCCCCGGCGGGTCCGGCGGCGGGTCGTCGTCGGTGGTCGCGTCGTTCCAGGCGCCGCTCGCCATCGGCACCGACACCGGTGGCTCGATCCGCCAGCCGGCGGCCGTCACCGGCACGGTCGGCGCCAAGCCGACCTACGGCGGGGTCTCGCGCTACGGGCTCGTGGCCCTCGCGTCCTCCCTCGACCAGGCCGGCCCGTGCAGCCGCACCGTGCTCGACTCGGCCCTCCTCCACGAGGTCATCGCCGGCCACGACCCGATGGACTCCACCTCGATCGACGCCCCCGTGCCGCCGGTCGTCGAGGCCGCCCGCCGGGCCGACGTCTCGGGCATGCGGATCGGCATCGTGCGCGAGCTCACGGGCGAGGGCTTCCAGGCCGGGGTGCAGGCGCGCTTCGACGAGGCCGTCCAGCACCTCGTCGACGCCGGGGCCGAGGTCGTCGAGGTCTCCTGCCCGAGCTTCACCTACGCGCTCGCCGCGTACTACCTCATCCTCCCGAGCGAGGCGAGCAGCAACCTGGCCAAGTTCGACGCGATGCGCTACGGCCTGCGGGTCCGGCCCGACGGCGTCGACGCCCCGAGCGCCGAGCAGGTGATGGCCGCCACGCGCGACGCCGGGTTCGGCGACGAGGTCAAGCGCCGGATCATCCTCGGCACGTACGCGCTCTCCTCCGGTTACTACGACGCGTACTACGGGTCGGCGCAGAAGGTGCGCCGCCTCATCGCGAACGACTTCGCCGCCGCGTTCGAGACCGCCGACGTGCTCGTGAGCCCCACCGCGCCGACCACCGCGTTCCGGCTCGGGGAGAAGATGGACGACCCGATGGCGATGTACCTCAACGACATCGCGACCATCCCGGCCAACCTCGCCGGCATCCCCGGGTTGTCCGTGCCGAGCGGCCTGGCCGACGAGGACGGCCTCCCGGCCGGCTTCCAGGTGCTCGCGCCGGCGATGGCCGACGACCGGCTGTACTCGGTGGGTGCCGCCCTCGAGGCCCGCCTGACCGCCGCCTGGGGCGGCCCCATCCTGGGCCGTGCGCCCGAGCTGCCGGAGGTGACCCGATGACGACGACCACCGGTGCGGAGCCGACGCTCTCCTTCGAGGAGGCCCTCGCGCGCCTTCGACCCCGCGATGGGCCTCGAGGTGCACGTCGAGCTCGGCACGGCCACGAAGATGTTCTGCGGCTGCCCGACCGAGTTCGGCGCCGAGCCGAACACCCAGGTCTGCCCGGTCTGCCTCGGGCTGCCCGGCGCGCTGCCGGTCGTCAACGAGGTGGCCGTCGAGTCGGCCATCCGGATCGGGTTGGCGCTGGGCTGTTCCATCGCCGAGTGGTGCCGGTTCGCCCGGAAGAACTACTTCTACCCGGACATGCCGAAGAACTTCCAGACCTCGCAGTACGACGAGCCGATCGCCTTCGAGGGGTACCTCGACGTCGAGCTCGAGGACGGCTCGACGCACCGGGTCGAGATCGAGCGCGCCCACATGGAGGAGGACACCGGCAAGTCCCTCCACGTCGGCGGCTCCACCGGTCGCATCCACGGCGCGACGCACAGCCTCGTCGACTACAACCGCGCCGGCATCCCGCTCATCGAGATCGTCACCAAGCCGATCCTCGGCACCCGCGAGCGGGCGCCCGAGGTCGCGAAGGCCTACGTCTCCGCGCTGCGCGACCTGCTCAAGGCGCTCGGGGTCTCCGACGTGAAGATGGAGCAGGGCTCGATGCGCTGCGACGTCAACCTCTCGCTCTCGCCCGCGGGGTCCGGCACCCTCGGCACCCGCACCGAGACCAAGAACGTCAACTCGCTGCGCTCGGTCGAGCGCGCGGTGCGCTACGAGGTCGGCCGGCACGCGGCCATCCTCGTCCGGCGGGCGGCTCGATCACCCAGGAGACCCGGCACTGGCACGAGGACACCGGCATCACGACGTCCGGGCGGATCAAGTCCGACGCCGAGGACTACCGGTACTTCCCCGAGCCCGACCTCGTCCCCGTCGCCCCGACGCGCGAGACCGTCGAGGCGCTGCGGGCGACGCTGCCCGAGCCGCCGGCCGAGCGCCGCCGCCGGCTGCAGGCGGACTGGGGCTTCAGCGACCTCGAGATGCGCGACGTGGTGAACGCCGGCCTCGTCGAGCTCATCGGCGAGACCGTCGCCGCCGGTGCGTCGCCCGGGGCCGCCCGCAAGTGGTGGTCCGGCGAGGTCGCCCGGCGGGCCAACACCGAGGGCGAGGACGTGCCGGCCTACGCGGAGCGGCTCGGCGTCACCCCGGCGCACGTCGTCGAGCTCGAGGGGCTCGTGACGTCCGGCCGGCTCAACGACTCGATGGCCCGCCAGGCGTGGGAGGGAGTCCTCGACGGCGAGGGCACCCCCACGGAGGTCGCCGACGCCCGTGGGCTCGAGCTCGTCCAGGACACCGGAGCCCTCGAGGCCGCCGTCGACGCGGCCATCGCGGCCAACCCCGACGTCGCCGACAAGATCCGCGACGGGAAGGTGCAGGCCGCCGGGGCCCTCATCGGCGCCGTGATGAAGGAGATGCGCGGCCAGGCCGACGCCGCGGCCGCGCGCCGCATCATCCTGGAGAAGCTCGGCCAGTCCTGACGCAGGGGTCAGGGACAAGGCGGGGGAGGGCCGTCAGCGGCGGCCGCCGCCGAGGATGCCGCCGAGCACGTCGCTGATGATGCTGCCGGCGTCGATGCCGCCGGAGGAGGGCGCCGGCGACGTCGACCCGCCCCGGGCCGCACCGCCGGTGGCCGAGCCGAGGACGTCCTTGAGCATGTCCTCGAGCGAGCCCGGGCCCCCCGACGAGCCGCCGCCGCCCGGCAGTGACGGCGAGGGGGCCGGGGCACTGCCGGCCGGGGCACTGCCGGCCGGGGCGCCGCCGCGACCACCGAGCACCCGGCCGGCCAGCCACGACAGCACCATCGGCGCGATGATCGGGATGAGCTTGCGGATGAGGCTGCCGCCCACGCCCTGGCCGCTGAGCGGCGACTCGCCGAGCCGGGCCACGACGTCGTCCTGCCGGTCGCCGAAGACGTGCGACGCGATCGCCTCGCCGTCGCCGAGGTCGATCCGGCCGAGGTCGGCGCCCCCGGCGAGCAGGCCCGGGTCGTGCTGTCCCAGGGCATCGAGCAGCGAGCCGGCTCCGCCCCCCTGCGCGTTGGCGTCGAGGCCGCCGAGCAGCGCGGGGACGACGGCGGCCGCGGCCTGGCGCACCTCGTCGGGCGAGGCCCCCACCCGGGCCGCGATGTCGTCGACCGGCAGGGCCGCGAGGATGTCGTCGTGGGCGCTCATGGGTGACCTCCGTGTCGTCGGCGGGTCCGCGCCGCCGTGGTCCCAGCCAACCACGCCGGCCGGCGCCGGGGCGAGGGGTGGCGAGAACCTCGCAGGGGTGACCCGGCGGACCGGCAGGTGCATGATCGGAGCATGACCCGCGCCGCCCGCGACCGCACGCTCGTCCTCCTCCGGCACGCGAAGACCGAGGCCGAGCATCCCGGGGGCGACCACGAGCGCGAGCTCACGGCGCGGGGTCGCCGCGACGCCACCGAGGCCGGCCGGTGGATGCACGAGCAGGGCATCGGCATCGACGAGGTGCTCTGCTCGACCGCGGAGCGGACCCGGCAGACCTGCGAGGCGATCTGGGCCTCCGGCTGCCCGGAGACCGAGGTCCACCACGACCGGCGGGTCTACAACGCCACGGCGGAGGCGATCCTCGACGCGCTCCACGAGGCCGACGACGACGCCGACGTCGTCATGGTCGTCGGGCACGCTCCGGGCATCCCGGCCCTCGCCGAGCTCCTCGCCGACGGCGAGGGCAGCGCCGAGGGGCACCGGGCGATGGCCGAGGGGTTCCCCACCTGCGCCCTCGCGGTGCTGCACTACGCCGGGCGCTGGTCCGACCTCGCCCCGGGGGACGCGAGCCTCGAGCGCTTCCACGTCGCGCGCGCGGGCGACTGAGCCGAGCGGGCGCCCGACGGCCCCGGGGCGCGGCCTCAGGGCGCCAGGTCGAGCGCGCCGGCCGCCCAGGCCCAGTACCGCACCCGGTCCCCGACCGTGGTCCGGGTGGACGGCAGGACGCTCGTGGGGCGTGGGCGCCGGTCGTGCCACAGCCGTCCGCCCTCCGGCGGCGGGTCGGCGGCGAGCAGCCAGACCGTCGTGTCGGTGCCGGCGGCGTCGGTGCGCAGCAGGGGGCGCAGGGCGCGCGAGAACGCGGGCAGCGAGGCGTCGAGGCCGGGTGTGCGGGCCCAGCCGGGGTGGCTCGCGTGGACCGTGACCCCGTGACCGGACCACCGGTCGTCGAGCACGGGCAGCAGCTCGACCTGGCCTCGCTTGCTCCGGGCGTAGGCGACCGACCCGCTGTACGTGCCGCGGCGGTACTCGGGGTCGTCGGCGGGCAGCGGCTGGGTGTACATGCCGCCGGAGGTCACGAGGACCACGCGCCCGGCCCCCCGCTGGAGCGCGGGCAGCAGGAGCTCGGTCATGAGCACCGGACCGAGGACGTGGAGGGCCTGGGTCAGCTCGTGCCCCTGCGGCGACTCGGTGCGCGTGGCCGGCAGGGTCCCGGCGTTGTGGACGAGGCCGTCGAGCGCCGGGCCCTCGGCGAGGAAGGTGTCGGCGAACGCCCGTACCGAGTCGAGGTCGGCGACGTCGCAGCGCCAGACCCGGGCCGAGCCCGGTCGACCGGTGGTGGCCTCGACGTCGGCGACCACGGGTGCCGCCCTCGCCGGGTCGCGCACGACGAGGTGGACGGTGGCCCCGAGGGTGGCCAGGTCGAGGGCCGTGCGTCGGCCGAGGCCGGAGGTCGCCCCGGTGACCGCGTGGTGCTGCCCGGTGAGCGCCCCGGGGCGCGGGTCGGCCGGCCAGCCCGGCAGCCGGCGCCGGACGGCGAGGCCGAGCGCCGTGTAGCCCGGGGCGACCGTGCGGTCGAGGGCGGCGTCGACCAGCCGCGAGAGGGCACGGGGCGCCCCGGGGCCCGACGTCACATCAGGGCCTTCATCGCGGCGATGGCTCCGCGCAGGTAGCGCTCGACCACCTCGCGCTCGGCGGGGGAGAGGGTCGCGTCGGTGCGGGCGAGGCCCTCGAACATGGGGGCCAGCCGCTGGACCACCTCGCGGCGCCCGGAGTCGGTGATGACGACCTCGGTGCGCCGGCGGTCGTCGGGGTGGGGACGGCGCGCGACGTGGCCGCGGGCCGCGAGGCGGTCGACGACCCCGGACGAGGCGGCCGAGGTGACCCCGAGGGCCCGCGCCAGGTCGACCGGACCCATCGGGCCGTCGAAGAGGTGCCGCAGGGAGTGCAGCTCGGAGGTCGAGAGGCCGGCCCGGCGGGCCACCTCGACGGGGACCTGGGCCGAGACGTCGACGAGCTCCTGGAGGGCGTCGAGGGTCGACGACCCCTCCCACGCGGGGACGACCTCGGTCAGCGCGTGGTGGGCCTCGCGCGGCGGGGGACTTGCGCCGGGACTGGCTCTCTTCGTAATATCACTCACCAACTTAGTAATCAGGTGAATCACCTGGTTCCCACACTCTAGCAACGGAGGGTCCCCCATGGGCCGCATCGCCGACCTCGTGACACGCCGGTGGGTGGCCGGCCTGCTCGCCCTGTTCGCCCTCGTCGCGGCCGGTGCGGTCGTCGGGCTCGTCGGGCAGGCGGACAAGCCCGACGGAACCCTCACCGCCCTCCCGCTCGGGTCCGAGAGCCGTGCGGCGGCCGAGCTGCGCCAGCGGCTGCCCGAGGCCCAGGGCTCGGCGGCGGTCGTCCTCTTCGCCCGCGACGGGCGCCTCACCGAGGCCGACACGGCCGCGATCCGGGACCGGGCCGAGGCCCTGCCCGGCGCCACCGGGATGCCGCCGCAGGTGAGCGAGGACGGCACGGCCGCCGTCGTCGTCGTGCCGGTGGAGAGCGGGGACGCCACGCGCACCGCCGACGCCGTGGCGACGATCCGCGACGTGGCGAAGGCCGACCTCCCGGGCGGTCTCACCGCGCAGGTCACCGGACCGGCCGCGATCCAGGCCGACCTCGCCGGCGTCTTCGACGGGGCCGACACCCGCCTCCTGCTGTCCACCGCGAGCGTCGTCGCGGTCCTCCTCGTGCTCACCTACCGCAGCCCCGTGCTCTGGCTCGTCCCGCTCACCGTCGTCGGGGTCGCCGACCAGCTGGCCGGCGTGCTGGCCACCCGCACCCTGGCGCTGTTCGACGTGGCGTGGGACGAGTCGACGGTCGGCATCCTGTCGGTCCTCGTCTTCGGCGCCGGGACCGACTACGCGCTGCTGCTCATCTCCCGCTACCGCGACGAGCTGCGCACGACCGAGGACCGACGCGCGGCGATGGCCCACGCCCTGCGCCGGACCGCCGAGGCGGTGCTCTCGAGCGCCTCGACCGTCGTGCTCGGCCTGCTCACCCTCCTGCTCTCGCTCTTCCCCACCACCCGCGGGCTGGGCCTGGCCTGTGCCGTCGGCGTCGTCGTCGCGGCGGCCTTCGTCCTGCTGGTCCTGCCCGCGGCGCTCGTCGTCTTCGGTCGCTGGGTCTTCTGGCCGAAGACGCCCCGTCTCGGCCAGAGCGGCCTGGCCGACGGCCACTCGCCGTGGCGGCGGGTGGGGGACGCCGTGGCGCGGCGCCCGGTGGCGGTCGTCGCGGTCGTCGTCGTGGGGCTGGCCGTCGCCGCCGGCGGCATCAGCCAGGTCCGGGCCGGCCTCTCGACGGCCGACCAGTTCCTCGACACCCCGGAGTCGATCACCGCGTCGCAGCGGTACGCGCAGTCCTTCCCGGCGGGCTCGGTCGACCCCGTGGTCGTGATGACCACCGGCGACGGCCGGGCCCTGGCCGACGACGTGAGCGCGGTGCCCGGCGTGGAGTCGGCCCGGGTGGCCGCGAGCGGCGGCGGTGTCGCCGAGGTCGACGCCGTCCTGAGGGGCGACCCCGGCTCGGACGAGGTGCGCGACAACGTCCGCGCCCTGCGCGACGCCCTGGCCGGCCGCGACGGCACGCACGTCGGGGGCACCGAGGCCGAGGCGGTCGACACCGCGGACGCCTCGGGCCGGGACCGGCTCCTCATCCTGCCGCTCATCCTCGGGCTCGTGGTGCTCGCGCTCGGTGGGCTGCTGCGCAGCGTCGTCGCCCCGGTCGTGCTCGTCGCCACGGTGGTCGGCACCTACCTCGCGAGCCTCGGCATCAGCTGGGTGCTCTTCACCCAGGTGCTCGGCTTCGACCGGCTCGACGAGGGGGTGCCGCTGCTGGCCTTCGTCTTCCTCGTGGCGCTCGGCGTGGACTACAACATCTTCCTCGTGACCCGCGCCGCCGAGGAGGCCCGCCGCCACGGCCCTCGCGAGGGGATGCTGCGCGCCCTCGCGGCGACCGGTGGGGTCATCACGAGCGCCGGCATCCTCCTCGCCGCGGTCTTCGCGGTGCTCGGGGTGCTGCCCCTCGTGGTGCTGGCGCAGCTGGGCGTCGTCATCTGCGTCGGGGTGCTGCTCGACACGCTCGTCGTGCGGACCCTCCTCGTCCCCGCGGTCGCCGTGCTGCTCGGCGACCGGTTCTGGTGGCCGCGGCGGGTGGGCGCCGGGACGCCGCCGGGGGCCGCGGAGAAACCCGCTGCCGAGGTGCATCCGTCGGCGGTGTAGTGGCGGAAGTGTGGGTGGGCCGCGACCGGCGGCCCACCCACCGACCGGGAGGACCTCCCTGTGCGCATCCGTCGCCTCCTCACCGCTCCCCGAGCCGTCGCCCCCGGCAGCGCCGTCGCCCCGCGGCCCCTCGACCGCTGAGGCCCCGGACGTGTGGGCGGTCGCGCCGGGGGTGGTCCACGACGGCGCCCCCGGTCCGCCCGGTGACGCGGGAGGCGACCGTGCGCCACGCCCTAGGGTGTCGGGGGTGAGCGTGGACGCGGACGCCGAGGCGGTGGTCGACGACGTCGCCGACCGGCTGCGGGCCGGGTCGCGCGAGGCGCTCGAGGAGGCCTGGACCCGCTGGTCGGGGCTCGTGCACACCCTCGCCCTGCGCGCCCTGGGCAACCACCACGACGCCGAGGACGTCACCCAGCAGGTGTTCGTCGCGGCGTGGCGCAGCCGGCACACCCTCGACCCCGCTCGTGGCACGGTGCCCGGCTGGCTCGTCGGGATCACGCGGCACACCGTCGCCGACGCGCGGGCCCAGCGGGCCCGCCGGGCGCGAGACGCCGACGCGGCCGCACGCGAGCTGCTGCCGGGGAGCCACGCCCCCCCGCCCGAGGAGCGCCTCGCCGCGCGCCTGCTGCTCGCCGACGCCCTCGACCGGCTCGGTGAGCCGCGGGCCACGGCCATCCGCCTGGCCCTCGTCGACGAACTCACCCACGAGGAGGTCGCCCGGCGGCTCGACCTGCCGCTCGGGACGGTGAAGAGCCACATCCGCCGCGGCCTGCTGACCCTGCGACACCACCTCGAGGAGGTGACCGATGACCACGTCTGACCCGAGGGCCCACCCCGAGGACGACCTCGTGCTGCTGGCGACCGGCCACGCGGTCCCCGACGAGGTGGGGGCCCACGTCGCCGGCTGTGCCCGGTGTGCGGACGAGGTCGCCGCGCTGCGCGACGTCGCCGGCCTCCTGCGGGAGCCGGCCGACCTCGTCCAGCCGCCCCCCGAGGTCTGGGAGCAGGTGGTCGCCGAGATCGACCGCACCCCGCGCTCGCCCCGTGCCCCCTCGCTCACCGTGCTCGAGGGCGGACCGTCGGAGCCGGGCGACCCGCGCGCCGTGGCCGCGCCCCGCTCCGCCCCGGGGTCGCGTCGCCGGCGGGGCGTCGCGCCCGGCTGGCTCGTCGCGGCCGCCGCTGCGGGGGTGCTCGTCGGCGGGCTCGGCGTTCGGACCCTCGACCGCACCGAGCCCGACCCCGCGCCCGCCACGGTCGTGCTCGGCGAGACGAGCCTGCAGACCCTCGACACGCGCCAGGCCCTCGGTGCCGCGAGCGCCGTGCGGGTCGCCGGCCACCTCGACCTCGACGTCGAGACGCCCGCGATCGACACCGGCGGCGGCTACCTCGAGGTGTGGCTCATCAACCGCGACCTGCGGCGGATGGTCTCGGTCGGCGTGCTGCGCCCGGGTGACGGGCTGCAGCACTTCGCGATCGGCCAGGACCTCCTCGACCAGGGCTACGTCATCGTCGACATCTCCCGGGAGGGCTTCGACGACAAGCCGCAGCACTCGGGCGACAGCGTCGCGCGCGGCACGCTCGCCCTCTGACGGCGCGGCGGCGCGAACGGAGGGGCGGCGAGGCCGGGCCAGTCGGCGGGATGCCCCGGCGGAGGCCCGCGCGCGAACCTAGGATGACGGGCATGACGACGTCCCCCGACATCAAGCCCCGCAGCCGCGACGTCACCGACGGCCTCGAGAAGGCCGCCGCGCGAGGGATGCTGCGCGCGGTCGGACTCGGGGACGACGACTTCGCCAAGCCGCAGATCGGCGTCGCGAGCTCGTGGAACGAGATCACCCCCTGCAACCTCTCGCTCGACCGGCTGGCCCAGGCGGTCAAGGACGGCGTCCACGCCGGCGGTGGCTACCCCCTCGAGTTCGGCACCATCTCGGTCTCGGACGGCATCTCGATGGGCCACGAGGGGATGCACTTCTCGCTCGTCAGCCGTGAGGTCATCGCCGACTCGGTCGAGACCGTGATGAACGCCGAGCGGCTCGACGGCTCGGTGCTCCTCGCCGGGTGCGACAAGTCGCTGCCGGGCATGCTCATGGCCGCCGCCCGGCTCGACCTCTCGTCGGTCTTCCTCTACGCGGGCTCGATCCTGCCCGGCATCGCGAAGATGTCCGACGGCAGCGAGCGGACCGTGACGATCATCGACGCCTTCGAGGCCGTGGGCGCCTGTGCGCGAGGGCTGATGAGCCGTGAGGACGTCGACGCCATCGAGCGGGCCATCTGCCCGGGCGAGGGCGCCTGCGGCGGCATGTACACGGCCAACACGATGGCCTCGGTCGCCGAGGCCATCGGGATGTCGCTGCCCGGCTCGGCGGCCCCGCCGGCCACCGACCGCCGCCGCGACGGCTTCGCCCGCAAGTCGGGGGAGGCCGTCGTCGAGCTGCTCCGGCGCGGCATCACCGCCCGCGACATCATGACCAAGGAGGCGTTCGAGAACGCCATCGCCGTCGTCATGGCCTTCGGCGGCTCCACGAACGCCGTGCTCCACCTCCTGGCCATCGCCCACGAGGCCGACGTCGACCTCACCCTCGAGGACTTCCGCCGGGTCGGGGCCAAGGTGCCCCACCTCGCCGACGTCAAGCCCTTCGGCGCCTACGTCATGACCGACGTCGACCGGGTCGGTGGGGTGCCCGTCGTCATGCGCGCCCTGCTCGACGCCGGTCTGCTGCACGGCGACTGCCTCACCGTCACCGGGAAGACGATGGCCGAGAACCTCGCCGACATCGCCCCTCCGGACGTCGACGGCAAGGTCGTGCGGGC
Source organism: uncultured Actinomycetota bacterium (assembly GCA_963752445.1). Classification (GTDB taxonomy): domain Bacteria; phylum Actinomycetota; class Actinomycetes; order Actinomycetales; family Dermatophilaceae; genus Phycicoccus. Next base: position 255,896 of record CAVVYI010000031.1, read on the forward strand.
CATGCGCGAGCCCATCCACGCCACCGGCGGCATCACCATCCTCACCGGCTCCCTCGCCCCCGAGGGCGCGGTCGTGAAGTCCGCCGGCTTCGACTCCGACGTCTTCGAGGGCACCGCCCGGGTCTTCGACGGCGAGCGGGCCGCGATGGACTCGGTCGAGGACGGCACCCTCGCCGCGGGCGACGTCGTCGTCATCCGCTACGAGGGGCCCAAGGGCGGGCCGGGGATGCGCGAGATGCTCGCGGTCACCGGGGCGATCAAGGGCGCCGGCCTCGGGAAGGACGTCCTCCTGCTCACCGACGGGCGCTTCTCGGGCGGCACCACGGGGCTCTGCGTCGGCCACGTCGCCCCGGAGGCCGTCGACGAGGGACCGATCGCCTTCGTCCGCGACGGCGACCGCATCCGGCTCGACGTCGCGAACGGCACCCTCGACCTCCTCGTCGACGACGACGAGCTGGGCCGCCGCCGCACGGAGGGGGTCACCCACCCCGCGCCCAAGTACACGCGCGGTGTCCTCGCCAAGTACCGCAAGCTGGTCGGCAGCGCGAGCTCGGGCGCCGTGTGTGACTGACACCGGGGGAGTGGGCCCGGCCCTCGAGCTGGTCGGGCTGGTCAAGGAGTTCCGGGGGCGGCGGGTGGTCCACGAGCTCTCGCTCACCGTCCCGAGAGGGTCCCTCTTCGGCATCGTCGGCCCGAACGGCGCCGGCAAGACGACGACCCTGTCGATGGCCACCGGCCTGCTGCGCCCCGACGGGGGCACCGCCCGCGTCCTCGGCCTCGACGTGTGGGCCGACCCGGCCGCGGCCAAGGCGGTCATGGGCGTCTCGCCCGACGGGCTGCGGCTCTTCGAGCAGCTGTCCGGGCGCGAGCTGCTCCACTACGTCGGCGACCTGCGCCGGATGCCGGTGGCCGAGAGCCGGGCCCGCGCCGAGGAGCTGCTCGCGGTGCTCGACCTCGCCGCCGACGCCAACACCGTCGTCGCCGACTACAGCGCAGGCATGGTCAAGAAGATCAGCCTCGCCGCGGCCCTCATCCACGCCCCCCGGCTGCTCGTGCTCGACGAGCCGTTCGAGGCCGTCGACCCCGTGTCGGGCCAGGCGATCCGCACCATCCTGCGACGCTACGTGGCCACCGGGGGCACGGTCGTCATGTCGAGCCACGTCATGGAGCTCGTCGAGGGCCTGTGCGACCGGGTCGCCGTCGTCGCCGGTGGGCGGGTGCTCGCCGACGACACCATCGGGGCGCTGACCACGGGCGGCTCGCTGCACCAGCGCTTCCTCGAGCTCGTCGGGGCGGGTGAGGTCGCCGGCGACGGGCTGACCTGGCTCGGTGGCTGAGCCCGTGGCGGCCCCGACCGGCCGGGGCCCACCGCGACCGTGCGGGGGATGACGGCCCTCGTCGTCCGGCTGCGCTTCACGATGTGGCGCACGGCGATGGGCCGCAGCTCGCTGCACCTCACGTCCTCGATCATGGGCGGGCTCGTCGCCCTCGGGGTCGTGGCGGTCCTCGGCCCCGGCATCGCCCTGCTCGCGGTGCGGCCGCTGCGGCTCACGGCGCTCACCGTGCCGCTCTTCGCGACCTTCACCCTCATGTGGGTCGTGCTCAGCCTCATCGCCACCGGGGTGGACAACGTCCTCGACCCCGCCCGCTTCACGGTGCTGCCGCTGCGCGCGCGCGAGCTGGCCCGCGGGCTGCTCGCGGCGGCGTACACCGGCATCCCGGCCGTCATGCTCACCCTGCTCGCCGTGGCCCAGGTCGTCGCCTGGGCGGGGCACCCGGCCGCGCTGCCCGCGGCCCTGCTCGCGGCCGTCCTCGGCACGCTCACCGCGATCCTCGCCTCCCGGGCGGTCACGAGCGCGCTCGCCCGGGTGATGACCTCGCGCGGGGGACGGGTGCTCGGGGCGGCGGTCGTCGCCCTCGTCACCCTGCTCCCGCTCGTCCTCAACCTCGTGCTCACCACGGGGGCGGTCGGCCTCGACGTCGCGACCTTCGACGCGCGCGACTCGGCCCGGGTCGCCGCGTGGACCCCCGTCGGCTGGGCCTGGGGGCTGCCCCTCGACGTCGCCGAGGGACGGTGGCTCGCCGCCGCCGTGCACCTGCTGCTCGCGGTCGGGCTCGTCCGCCTGCTGTGGGAGGTGTGGGTGCGCCAGCTCGCCCGCACCCTCACCTCCCCGATGACCAGCGGGGGCGGGCAGCGCATCGGCCGGGCCCGGCTGCTGCCGGCCGTCCTCGGGCACAGCCCGACCGCCACGGTGGCCGCCCGCCGCATCCGGGCCTGGTACCGCGACAGCCGGCTCGTCGGCATCGCCCTGCGCACGGCGGTGCTGCCCGTGTTCTTCGTCGTCCAGGCGGTGCTCACCGACACCGGCGTCCTCGCCGGCACCGGGGTGGTCACCCTCGCCGTGTTCGCCGGGCTCACCCTGATGAACGACCTCGCCTTCGACGGCCAGAGCTGGTGGCTGCACGTGAGCACCGGGCTGCGGGGCTGGGAGGACCGGCTCGGCCGCGCCCTCGCCTCGGCCGTCGTCTTCGGGCCGGTGCTGGCGCTCACCTTCGTCGTCTCGGTGGCCATCGGCGTCATCAGCTCGGTCGTCGCCTGGCTCACGGTCGTGGTCGCCTCCTTCCTCGCCAGCCTCGGCCTGGCCGTCGGGGTCGGTGCCGTCCTTCCGGGGACCGCACCGCGCACCGGTGGCAACCCCTTCGCGGCGTCGTCCGGCGGGGCGGCCCAGGGCTGCCTCACCGCCGCCATCTCCTTCGTGGGGCCGCTCGTGCTCGTGCTCCCCGTCGGGGTCGCGGCGGGCCTCACCGCCGGCAGCCCGTGGCGGTGGGTGGTGCTCGTCGTCGGCGCGGCCTACGGGGCCGGGGTGCTCGCCGCGGGGGTCGTGCTCGGCGGGCGCCGGCTCGACGCCCGCGCCCCGGAGATGCTCGGCCAGCTGGCCAGCGCCCAGATCTGAGCCCCCCGGCGCGTGCCTTCACCCGTCGAGTGAACAGAACACGCCGTGTGCGGTGCAGCGCATGCGGCGTGTTCTGTTCACTCGACGGGGTGGCCGACGTCACGGTCCCGGATCGTGGGACCGGCCGTCTCGCCGGTTGACACCCCCCGGGGCAGGGGCGACAGTTGTCCCGTGGCCCGAGTCCTCGTACTTCCCCGGCGCGCCTGACGCCCACGCAGCAGGCGCGCTCCCTCCGTCGTCCCCCCACGGGACTGGAGGGTTTTTTTGTGCGTGGACCCCGGACCAGCCCCCCGAAGACCAGAGAGCGGTGACCCCATCGTGAGCGACACGACGTCGGCGACCCCGGCAGCCCCGGCAGCGCTGCACCCGGCCCCGAGCCCGGCCCAGGTGGCCCAGCAGGCCCGCGCCAAGGCCCCCGTCGAGGTCACCGGGGCCCAGAGCCTCGTCCTGGCCCTCGAGGCGATGGAGGTCGACACGGTCTTCGGCATCCCGGGCGGCACGATCCTGCCGGCCTACGACCCGCTCCTGGACTCGGCCAAGGTCCGCCACATCCTCGTCCGCCACGAGCAGGGCGCCGGCCACGCCGCCGAGGGCTACGCCGCGGCCACCGGGAAGGTCGGCGTGTGCATGGCCACCTCGGGCCCGGGCGCGACCAACCTCGTCACCCCCATCGCGGACGCCTACATGGACTCCGTGCCGATCGTCGCCATCACCGGCCAGGTCGTCTCCTCCTCGATCGGCACGGACGCCTTCCAGGAGGCCGACATCCGCGGCATCACGATGCCGATCACCAAGCACAGCTACCTCGTCACCGACGCGGCCGACATCCCGCGGGTCATCGCCGAGGCGTTCCACATCGCCGGCACCGGCCGACCCGGCCCCGTGCTCGTCGACATCCCCAAGGACGTCCTCCAGGCCCGCACGACGTTCTCCTGGCCCCCGAAGATCGCCCTGCCCGGCTACCACCCGGTCACCCGCCCGCACGGCAAGCAGATCCGGGAGGCGGCCCGGCTCATCGCCGCCGCGGAGCGACCCATCCTCTACGTCGGTGGCGGCGTGGTGCGGGCCCGCGCGGCCGAGGAGCTGCGACGGTTCGTCGAGCTCACCCAGATCCCGGTGGTCACCACGCTCATGGCCCGGGGGGCGCTGCCCGACAGCCACCCGCTGCACCTCGGGATGCCCGGCATGCACGGGTCGGTCTCGGCGGTCACCGGGCTGCAGAAGTCCGACCTCATCATCGCCCTCGGCGCGCGCTTCGACGACCGGGTCACCGGCCAGCTCTCGACCTTCGCCCCCGAGGCCAAGGTCATCCACGCCGACATCGACCCGGCCGAGATCAGCAAGAACCGCAAGGCCGACGTGCCGATCGTCGGCGACTGCAAGGCGGTCATCGCCGACCTCGCCGAGGCGGTCGACGCCGACATGGAGGCCGGCAACGGCGGCGACTACACCGCATGGCGCGAGCGGGTCGCCGGGTGGAAGGACACCTTCCCCGTCGGGTACACGCCGGCCGAGGACGGTTCCCTCTCACCGCAGTACGTCATCGAGCGGCTCGGTGCGATCGCGGGGCCGGAGGCGGTCTACGTCGCCGGAGTCGGGCAGCACCAGATGTGGGCGGCCCAGTTCGTGCGCTACGAGCGGCCGAACGCGTGGCTGAACTCCGGCGGGCTCGGGACCATGGGGTACTCGGTGCCCGCGGCCATGGGCGCCCAGGTCGGCGAGCCCGACCGCACGGTCTGGGCCATCGACGGCGACGGCTGCTTCCAGATGACGAACCAGGAGCTCGCCACCTGCGTCATCAACAACATCCCGATCAAGGTGGCGATCATCAACAACAGCTCGCTCGGGATGGTCCGGCAGTGGCAGACCCTCTTCTACGAGCGAGCGGTACTCCAACACCGACCTGCACACCTCGGTCGGGTCGCGGGTGCCCGACTTCGTCCTCCTCGCCGAGGCCTACGGCTGCGCCGGGTTCCGCTGCGAGCGGCCCGAGGACGTCGACGAGACGATCCGGCAGGCGATGGCCGTCACCGACCGGCCGGTCGTCGTCGACTTCGTCGTGCACCGCGACGCGATGGTCTGGCCGATGGTGCCCGCCGGCGTGAGCAACGACCTCATCCAGGTGGCCAAGGACACCGCGCCCCAGTGGGACCGCGAGGAGTCCGAGGCCGTGCCGCAGCCCACCGACGCCGACCACGACGGTCAGTGAGGAGATGACGATGTCCAAGCACACGCTGTCCGTCCTCGTCGAGAACAAGCCCGGCGTGCTCGCCCGGATCGCCGCCCTGTTCTCCCGGCGCGGGTTCAACATCGACAGCCTCGCGGTGGGGGAGACCGAGCACGCCGAGGTCTCCCGGATGACCGTCGTCGTCGACGTCGAGGACCTCCCCCTCGAGCAGGTCACCAAGCAGCTCAACAAGCTCGTCGAGGTGCTCAAGGTCGTCGAGCTCGAGCCCGGCTCGGCCGTCCAGCGCCAGGTGATGCTCATCAAGGTGCGCGCCGACGCCGCGACCCGCAGCCAGGTGCTCGAGATGGTGCAGATGTTCCGGGCCAAGGTCGTCGACGTCGCCACCGAGTCGCTGACCATCGAGGCCACCGGGACGTCCGAGAAGCTCACCGCACTGCTCGAGGTGCTCGAGCCCTTCGGCGTCCGCGAGCTCGTCCAGTCCGGCATGGTCGCGATCGGCCGCGGGCCGCGCTCGATCACGGACCGGGCACTCCGCAGCGCCTGAGCCCCCAGCACCTAGAGTCCACACCCAGCACCACCCCCGACCCGAAGGAGAGGCCTGTTCCGATGGCCGAGATGTTCTACGACGACGACGCCGACCTGTCGGTGATCCAGGGCCGCAAGGTCGCGGTCATCGGCTACGGCAGCCAGGGCCACGCGCACGCCCTCAACCTGCGCGACTCCGGCGTCGACGTCCGCGTCGGGCTGGCCGAGGGCAGCAAGAGCCGGGCCAAGGCCGAGGCCGAGGGCCTCACCGTGCAGTCCGTCGCGGACGCCGTCGGCGACGCCGACCTCGTCGTCATCCTCACGCCCGACCAGGTGCAGCGCGGCCTGTACGCCGCCGAGATCGAGCCGAACATGAAGGAGGGGGCCGCGCTGCTCTTCGGGCACGGCTTCAACATCCGCTTCGGCTACATCCAGCCGCCGGCCGGCTCCGACGTGCTCATGGTCGCCCCCAAGGGGCCGGGCCACATCGTGCGCCGCGAGTTCGTCGACGGCCGCGGCGTGCCGGTGCTGCTCGCCGTCGAGCAGGACGCCTCGGGCTCGGCCTGGGACCTCGCGAAGTCGTACGGCAAGGCCATCGGTGGCCTGCGTGCCGGCGGCATCCGCACCACCTTCACCGAGGAGACCGAGACCGACCTCTTCGGCGAGCAGGCCGTCCTCTGCGGCGGGGCCTCGCAGCTCGTCATGTACGGGTTCGAGACCCTCGTCGAGGCCGGCTACCAGCCCGAGGTCGCCTACTTCGAGTGCCTCCACGAGCTCAAGCTCATCGTCGACCTCATGATCGAGGGCGGCATCGCCAAGCAGCGCTGGTCGGTCTCCGACACCGCCGAGTACGGCGACTACGTCTCGGGCCCGCGGGTCATCGACCCCCGCGTCAAGGACAACATGAAGGCCGTGCTCGACGACATCAGGAACGGGGCCTTCGCGAAGCGCTTCATCGACGACCAGGACGCCGGCGCGCCGGAGTTCATGGAGCTGCGGGCCAAGGGCGCCGCGCACCCGATCGAGAAGACCGGGCGCGAGCTGCGCGGGCTCATGGCCTGGATCGACACCGACCAGGACAGCGACTACGTCGAGGGCTCCGCCGCCCGCTGACCGCGGCGCGGCCACCACGACCCGTCGAGGGGGTGCCACCACCCCGTCGAGAGTGCAGAACACGCCGTGTGCGCCCCGTCGCCCGCGGCGTGTTCTGCACTCTCGACCAACGGCTCCGGCGCGGGGAGGCCGCGACCTAGGCTGGCACCCGTGGAGGACCTCGTGGCGGGCCGGCCGTTCTGGGTGGTCCTCGTCGTGTTCTGGGTCGGCGCCTTCGCGCGGGGCACCGCGACCTACTGGCTCGGCCGCGGGGTGCGCGCCGGGGGAGGGCGCAGCCGGTGGGCCCACCACCTCGACCGGCCGACGGTCGTGCGCGCCGAGCGCTTCGTCCGCAGCGTCGGCCCGCCGGCGGTCACCCTCGGCTTCCTCACGGTGGGCCTGCAGACCGCCATCAACGCCTCCTCCGGGATGCTCCGGATGCCGCTGCGCCGCTTCCTGCCCGCCGTCGCCCTCGGGGCCCTGCTCTGGGCGGTCGTCTACACGACGGTGGGGCTCACGGTCGTCGACGCGGCGCTCGGGCGGGTGCGCCTGGTGGTGGGTTCTCGTCGTCGCCGGGCTGGTCGTCGTGGTCGCGCTGGCCGCCCGCCGGCTGCGGCGCGGCGTCGACACCCTCGGCCCCCGGGGCTGAGCGGGACGACGATCACATCGTGGTCGCCGGCGTCCGCAGGGTGGCTGGTGCCTACCATGGAGGCCCCGGCCCGGCGCTGCGCCAGGGACGAAGCCGCCGCATCGGCGGACCCCCATCTGCACGGAAGTAGGACCCTTCGTGACCAAGCCCGTCGTCCTCATCGCCGAGGAGCTCTCGCCCGCGACCATCGACGCCCTCGGCCCCGACTTCGAGGTGCGCCACACCGACGGCTCCGACCGCTCGCAGCTCCTCCCCGCGCTCGCCGACGTCGACGCCGTCCTCATCCGCTCCGCCACCCAGGTCGACGCCGAGGCCCTCGCCGCGGCCAAGAACCTCAAGGTCGTCGCCCGGGCCGGCGTCGGGCTCGACAACGTCGACGTCGACGCCGCCACGAAGGCCGGCGTCATGGTCGTCAACGCCCCGACGTCGAACATCACCTCCGCCGCCGAGCTGGCCATCGGGCTGCTCCTCGCGTGCGCCCGCAACATCGCCCCGGCCAACGAGGTGCTCAAGGGTGGGAAGTGGGCCCGCAGCAGGTACGGCGGGGTCGAGCTGCTCGAGAAGAAGGTCGGCATCGTCGGCTTCGGCCGGATCGGCCAGCTCGTCGCCGAGCGGCTCAAGGGCTTCGGCGTCGAGATCCTCGCCTACGACCCGTACGTCTCGGTGCAGCGCGCCGGCCAGCTGGGCGCCCGCCTCGTCACCCTCGACGAGCTGCTCGCCGAGTCCGACTTCATCACCATCCACCTGCCGAAGACGCCCGAGACCCTCGGGCTCATCGGCAAGGAGGCCCTGGCCAAGGTCAAGCCGACCGTGCGGATCATCAACGCCGCTCGCGGCGGGGTGCTCGACGAGGAGGCCCTGGCCGAGGCCATCTCGGACGGCCGGGTGGCCGGCGCCGGCCTCGACGTCTACGCCACGGAGCCCTGCACCGACAGCCCGCTCTTCGCCTTCGAGTCCGTCGTCGTCACCCCGCACCTCGGCGCCTCGACGGAGGAGGCGCAGGAGAAGGCCGGTGTCGCCGTCGCCCGCTCGGTGCGCCTCGCCCTCGGCGGCGACCTCGTGCCCGACGCCGTCAACGTCTCCGGCGGCTCGGTCGCCGAGGAGGTGCGCCCGGGCATCGACCTCGTCGAGAAGCTCGGCCGGGTCTTCACGGCCATCGCCGGGTCGGTGCCCGTCCAGCTCGACGTCGAGGTCCGCGGCGAGATCACCGCCCACGACGTCTCGATCTGGGAGCTCTCCGCCCTCAAGGGCCTCTTCACCGACGTCACCGAGGACCCCGTCACCTACGTCAACGCCCCGCTGCTGGCCAAGGAGCGCGGGTGCGAGTCGCGGCTGGTCACCGACGCCGCGTCCGAGGAGTTCCGCAACGTCACGACACTGCACGGCACGCTGGCCGACGGCGCCACCGTCTCGGTGGCGGGCACGCTCACCGGGCCGAAGATGGTGCAGAAGATCATCGGCGTCAACGGCTTCGACATCGAGGTGCCGCTGAGCCGGCACATGGCCTTCTTCTCCTACGTCGACCGTCCGGGCGTCATCGGCGCCCTCGGCCGCCTGCTCGGCGACGCCGACGTCAACATCGCGGCGATGCAGGTGTCCCGGAACGACGAGAGCGGCACGGCGCTGGTGGCGCTCACCGTCGACAGCGCGATCCCGGACGACGTGGTCACCGCGATCGGCCAGGAGATCGGGGCCGACACGGTCAAGGTCGTCGACCTCAGCTGACGCGCGCCGGCGCCGGACGGCGGTCCGCCCCCTCGGGGTCGGGCCGCCGTCCGCGTGGGCGCCGCAGCCCGGCCGCCAGGGCGAGGCCCCAGGCGAGGAACAGCGGGTCCCACAGCCAGGCGTGCCCCCGCGTGGCCACGAGGTCGTCCGGGGCGCCGAGCAGCCCGGTGAGGGCGAGGTTGGCGCCGAGGGTGTTGGCCAGCCCGTAGAGGACGAGCAGCCCGGCCCCGAGCCAGCAGGCGAGCCGCAACCCGTACCGCGGGCCGCCACCGCGCGCGGCCAGCCACGGCACCCACGCACCGGCGAGCTTGCCGACGCCGATGGCCCCGAGGGCCGTGCCGGCCGCCAGCGGCGAGTCCTCGCGCCACGAGCGGGCCCAGTCGCCGACCGTGCCCACGAGCAGGTCGCCGCCGAGGGCCCAGTGGAGGCTGGCCGCCGCGTGCACGGTGCCGACGAGCGCCGCGACGGCGAACCAGGGGACGGGGCGGCGCGCGGTCATGGCTCGACGCTAGGCCGGCCCGGACGGGCGAGGCGATGGGGGTCGACCCCGAGCGGACCCCCACCCGCCCCCGAGGAGGTGCGCCCCGGTCGTGGGCCGGCGAGAGGCACCGGAGGACCGTGCCCCACCGACTCCGCCGCTGCAGGCCGGCGGGCCCACCGAATCCGTCGTCGTCGCGCCGGGCGCGGTGCAATCCCACCATCCACGTGGTCCACATCGTGGAAGTGGCGTGACGGGTAGTTGGACGTCCACGTATCGTCGTCGGCATGACGCGGCGGGTGGTACTCCTCATTCCCGGCCGCGGCGGGGCCCTCTAGTCAGCACCCTCGCCGCGGAGACCTCGCGACGTCGCTGACCGCCCGCCGGCCCACCGCCGGCCGGAGCACGGACCCCCACCCAGAACCCCCAGCGGCCCGGCCGCGGATCGTGAGAGCGCCATGAACACCGAGACCACCACCGACGAGACCACGCTGGCCCGACAGGCCCTGCAGGAGTCGATGGACCTGCGCGACCAGGGCCACAGCGAGGACTGACCGCCGGCTGCCGCGACGGCCGCCCGCCCTTCCAGGGGCTGGGACGGCCGTCCGCATCCCGGGACGACCTCCCTACGCTGACACCATGACCCAGGCCACCGCCACCGCGCGCCCGACCTCGCTCGACCTCGCCGTCATCGCCGGCGACGGCATCGGCCCCGAGGTCGTCACCGAGGGCCTCAAGGTGCTCGAGGCGGCGGTCGGCTCCGACGGCCCGAAGGTCTCGACGACGGAGTACGACCTCGGCGCGCGCCGCTGGCACGCGACGGGCGAGACGCTGCCGCCGTCGGTCCTCGACGAGGTCGGCGCCCACGACGCCATCCTCCTCGGCGCCATCGGCGACCCCGGCGTGCCGAGCGGGGTGCTCGAGCGCGGGGTCCTCCTGCCGCTGCGCTTCGCCCTCGAGCACTACGTCAACCTGCGGCCGGCCAGGCTCTACCCGGGGGTCGAGAGCCCGCTGGCCGTCGAGCGCGTCGCTCCCGGGGGCATCGACTTCGTCGTCGTCCGCGAGGGCACCGAGGGGCCCTACGTGGGCAACGGTGGGTCGCTGCGCACCGGCACGCCGCAGGAGATCGCCACCGAGGTGAGCGTCAACACCCGCTTCGGCGTCGAGCGGGTCGTCCGCGACGCCTTCGCCCGTGCGCAGGCCCGCCCGCGCCGCCACCTCACCCTCGTCCACAAGCACAACGTCCTCACCCACGCCGGCCACCTGTGGCGGCGCACGGTCGAGGAGGTCGGGGCCGAGTTCCCCGACGTCGAGACCGCCTACCAGCACGTCGACGCCGCGACGATCTTCCTCGCCACCGACCCCGGGCGCTTCGACGTCGTCGTCACCGACAACCTCTTCGGCGACATCATCACCGACATCGCCGCCGCCATCGCCGGCGGCATCGGCCTCGCGGCGAGCGGCAACATCAACCCCGAGCGCCGCCACCCCAGCATGTTCGAGCCGGTCCACGGGTCCGCGCCCGACATCGCCGGGCAGGGGGTCGCCGACCCGACGGCCACGATCCTGTCGGTCGGCATGCTCCTGGCCCACGTGGGTCTCCCGGAGGCGGCGGAGCGAGTAGAGCGGGCGGTGGCCGCCGACCTCGCCGAGCGCGGCAGCAGCGCGCGCTCGACCAGCGCCGTCGGTGACGCCATCGCCGCCCGCGTCTGACCCGCCCCGCGGCGAGGTGGTCCTCGCTCCACCCGAGGACCACACCCCTCACCCCGGAGCCGTTCCCGGGTGGAGCACGCAGGTATCGGGGCACCCGACTCCGCGCGTGACGGCCGGGCGGCTCCGCCGTCCCACCACCGCCCCGCCACCGGGGCAGGGCCGCCTCCGCGCCCGCACCCCCGGTAGCCTTCCGGGGAGCACCGTCGCTCCCCGTGGAAAGGACTGACCCGTCCCATGAGCCTCACCTTCGACCTCCAGCGCCGTCCCGACCCCGCGAGCGACGAGCAGCGCGCCGAGATCCTCGCCGACCCCGGGTTCGGTGTGTACTTCACCGACCACATGGCCTCGGCGACCTGGACCACCGACGCCGGCTGGCACGACGCCCGCGTCCACCCCTACGGCCCGATCACGCTCATGCCGAGCGCCGCCGTGCTCCACTACGCCCAGGAGGTCTTCGAGGGCCTCAAGGCCTACCGGCACCCGGACGGCTCGATCTGGTCGTTCCGTCCCGAGGCCAACGCCGAGCGGATGCAGCGCAGCACCCGGCGGCTCGCCCTCCCCGAGCTCGGCACCGACGACTTCCTCGCCTCGCTCAGGGCCCTGGTCGAGGTCGACGCGGCCTGGGTCCCGGAGCCGGGCACCGGCGAGACGAGCCTCTACCTGCGCCCGTTCATGTACGCCTCGGAGGCCTTCCTCGGCGTGCGCCCGGCCGCCGAGGTCACCTACTCGGTCATCGCCTCACCCGCCGGCGCGTACTTCCCGCGGGGCCTGAAGCCGGTGCGGCTGTGGATCAGCGAGCACTACGCGCGGGCCGGCTCCGGCGGCACCGGCGCGGCCAAGACCGGTGGCAACTACGCGTCGTCGCTCGCGGGGCAGCTCGAGGGCATCGAGCACGGGTGCGACCAGGCCGTCTTCCTCGACTCCTCGACGCACACCGTCATCGAGGAGCTCGGGGGGATGAACATCTTCTTCGTCACCGACGACCACCGGCTGGTCACCCCGGAGCTCACCGGCACCATCCTCGAGGGGGTCACCCGCAGCTCGATCCTCGAGCTCGCCAAGGACCTCGGGCTCGAGCCGGAGGAGCGGCGCATCGAGATCCAGGAGTGGAAGGACGGCGTGCGCGACGGCAGCATCCGCGAGGTGTTCGCGTGCGGGACGGCCGCGGTCGTCACGCCGGTCGGCGAGCTGCGCTGGGACGGTGGCGACGCGCCGTCGACCGCCGGCGAGGAGGGTGGCGAGGTCACCCGCTCGATCCGGCAGGCCCTGCTCGACGTGCAGTACGGCCGCGCCGAGGACTCCCGCGGCTGGCTGACCCGGCTCGCCTGACGCCGGCACCGCGTACGGCCCGGGGGCGAGGTCCTCCTCGCCCCCGGGCCGTCGGCGTCGCGCTCAGCCGTCGCGCCGGGCGTCGGCCTCACGGTCGGTGACGTCGTAGCCCTCGGTGTCCGGGTGCGCGCCGTGCAGCCCGCCGGACATCGCGTACTCCTCCTCGGGCGAGAAGACCAGGTGGTGCCGGCCGCGGATCGCGAAGTAGGCCAGCCCGATGGCGAAGAAGATCGCGACGCCGAGGACGACCGAGCGGTAGTCCGGGTTGAACGGGAGGATGACGAGCGTGCCGCCGGCGATGACCGCCGCGACCGCGGCCCCCGCGACGCCGACCGGGCTGCGGTAGGGACGCTCGGCCCCGGGGAACTTCTGGCGCAGCATGATGAAGGCCACCATCTGCAGCACGTAGGCGATGACCGCACCGAACACCGCGATGTTGAGCAGCTGGCCGGCCACGGCGACCGTGGCGTCGTACGAGCTCTCGCCCGGCTCGTTCCGGATGACGGTGAGGAGGACCACGAGCAGGACCCCGATCGCCGCGCCGGCGAGGAGAGCCACGTAGGGCACCTTCCGGCCGCCGGTGAGCGAGAGCGCCTTCGGGTAGTAGCCGGCCCGCGAGAGCGAGTAGAGGTTGCGCCCGGCGGCGAACATGATGCCCTGGAACGAGGCGACGAGCCCGGCGAGCGCGAAGAGGGCGAGCAGCGAGGCGATGTTGCTGTTGGGGAAGATCGCGCGGAACCCGTCGAGGATCGGCTCGCCGCTGCTCGAGAGGGCGTCGGCGCCGACGACGCCCGGGTTGAGCACGAGGACGAGGAAGGCGCTGACGAGGAGGGTGAACATGCCCATGAGCGAACCCCGCGGGATGTCCTGCGAGGGGGTGTGGGTCTCCTCCGCGGCGAGGGGCAGCTCCTCGATGCCGAGGAAGAACCAGATCGCGAAGGGCAGCGCGGCGAGCACCCCACCCGCGCCGAGCGGCAGGAAGCTGCCGTCGCCGACGTCCCAGAGGTTGCTCCACGAGAACTTGCCCGAGGTGAGGGCCAGGACGGAGAAGAGCGCGAGCACGGCCAGCGAGATGATCGCGATGACGACGGCGAACTTGAACGACGCCGCGGCGCCGGCCGAGTTGAGCCCGACGAAGATGACGTAGAAGACGATCACCCAGAGCCACAGCGGCATCGAGAACCCGAAGAGGTCGTTGACGATGCCGTCGGCGTAGGTACCGGCGAAGACCCCGACGACCGCGGTGGTGATGACGTACTCGATGCTCTCGGCGAGGCCGGTGACGAAGCCGCCCCACGGCCCCATCGCCGAACGCGCGAACGAGTAGGCGCCGCCGGTGTGCGGCATGGCGGCCGACATCTCGGCGATGGAGTAGACCATGAGCAGGTACATGAGGCCGATGACGACCGTGGCGATGAGCATGCCGCCCCACCCGGCCTCCCCGATGCCGAGGTTCCAGCCCGAGAAGTCGCCGGAGATGACGGCGGCGACCCCGAGGGCCCACAGCGACCAGGCGCCGGCGTGCCGGGTCAGGCCACGCTTCTCGAAGTAGTCGGGGTCGGCGTGGGCGTAGCTGACGCCGCCCGAGGTCTTGCGGGCTGGAGCGCCCGTGGGGTTCTGCGACACGGTGACAGTCCTCTCGTCTGGACCGGGCGCGGGCGGCCGCGGTCCGGGGGCTTCGCACTCCGGGGGCACGGTGCACGACAGGGCCGAACGGTCCGGAGGCTAGCCCTGTGGCGACGAGCCCGTCCAGAGGCGAATCGTAAATTTGGTGTGAACGTGCACCATTTGACATCGGCGACGGGCGGGCCGGAGACTCGCGGCATGACCGCCCGGCCGCAGCTCCACCTCGTCGACACGGTGCTGCGACCGGCGCGCGAGAGCAACGTCTTCGAGTCCACGGTCGAGCAGCTGGCGACGGCGATCCGGCTCGGCGTCTTCGTCGACGGCGACCAGCTGCCCCCCGAGCGCGAGCTGGCCGACCGGCTGGGGGTCGCGCGCAACACGCTGCGCGACGCCATCGCCGCCCTGCGCGACGCCGGGCTCGTCGAGACGCGCCGGGGCCGCAGCGGCGGGACGGTGGTCACCTACGCCGGGCCCGACGTCGCGACGGGGGAGGGGCCGCGCCCGCGGCTGTCCACCGGCCTCGCCGACGCCCTCGACTTCCGGCGCGTCGTCGAGCCCGGAGCCGCCCGCCTCGCGGCCACCCAGCCCCTCACCGGCGAGCAGCGCGCCTGGCTCGTCACGACCGCCCGCGAGGTGCGGGCTGCCGAGGGGGAGAGCGCCCACCGCCTGGCCGACAGCCGCCTGCACCTCGCGATCGCCACGGTCTCGGGGTCGCCCATGCTCATCGAGGCCGTGACCCGTGCGCAGTCCGCCCTCGGCGAGCTCCTCGGGGCGATCCCCGTGCTGCGGAAGAACATCCAGCACTCCCACGACCAGCACGACGCCGTCGTGGGTGCGATCCTTGCCGGGGCCGCCGACGACGCGCGGACGGCCATGGAAGAGCACTGCGACGCGACGTCCGCGCTCCTGCGCGGGCTCATCGGATGACTGGAGGAGCACCATGACGAGCTCGATCCACCGCGGGGGACCCCCGCAGCTCACCCTCGAGCAGCTGCGCTCCGACGTGGCCGACGGCACCGTCGACACGGTCATCGTGGCCTTCACCGACATGCAGGGCCGGCTGCAGGGCAAGCGGATCCACGGCGCCTTCTTCCTCGAGCACGTGCTCGAGGGCGGCACCGAGGGGTGCAACTACCTGCTCGCCGTCGACGTCGACATGAACACCGTCGACGGCTACGCCATCTCGTCGTGGGAGCGGGGGTACGGCGACATGTTCTTCGAGATGGACCTCGGCACGCTGCGACGCACGCCCGGCCACCCCGCCTCGGTGACGATCCAGAGCGACCTCACGTGGCTCGACGGCAGCGGCGAGGTGGCCCAGTCGCCGCGCAGCGTCCTCAAGAAGCAGGTGGAGGTGGCCACGGAGGGCGGCTGGACGGCGATCGCGGGCACGGAGCTCGAGTTCATCCTCTTCGAGGACTCCTACGACGAGGCGTGGGACCGCCGCTACCACGGGCTCACCGGCGCCAACCGGTACAACGTCGACTACTCGATCCTCGGCGGCAGCAAGGTCGAGCCGGTGCTGCGCGAGATCCGCAACGAGATGTACCGGGCCGGGATGACCGTCGAGTCGGCCAAGGGCGAGTGCAACTTCGGGCAGCACGAGATCGGGTTCCTCTTCGACGACGTCCTGCGCACCTGCGACAACCACACCGTCTACAAGACCGGCGCCAAGGAGATCGCGGCCCGGCACGGCCAGTCGCTGACCTTCATGGCCAAGTACGACGAGCGCGAGGGCAACTCGTGCCACATCCACCTCTCGCTGCGGGGCGCCGACGGCGAGGTCGTCTTCGCCGACGACGAGCGCGACGCGGGCCGGTCCGAGCTCTTCGACCACTTCCTCGCCGGGCTCCTCGCGACGATGCGTGAGCTCACCTACTTCTACGCGCCGAACATCAACTCCTACAAGCGCTTCGCCGCTGGCTCGTTCGCGCCGACGGCGGTGGCCTGGGGCACCGACAACCGGACGTGCGCCCTGCGGGTCGTCGGGCACGGCGCGGGGCTGCGGGTCGAGAACCGCGTGCCCGGCGGCGACGTCAACCCCTACCTCGCCGTCGCGGCGATGATGGCCGGCGGCCTCCACGGCATCCGGGAGGGGCTCGAGCTGCCCCCGATCTGCGAGGGGAACGCCTACAAGGGCGACTACGACCACGTGCCGACCACCCTCGTGGAGGCGCGCGAGCTGCTCGCGGCGAGCTGCCGTCGCGCGGGCGGCGTTCGGCGACGAGGTCGTCGACCACTACGTCAACGCCGCCGACGTCGAGATCGCCGCGTTCTCCGCGGCGGTCACCGACTGGGAGCGGGTCCGAGGCTTCGAGAGGCTGTGAGCAGGCACCGATGAGCACCACCACGCACGACGTCATCGACCCGGCGACCGAGGAGGTCGTCACCACCGTCGAGCTCGCCGGGCGTCGAGGAGACCGACGCGGCGATCGCCCGGGCGGTCGAGGTCGGGCCGGCCTGGCGCGCCGTCGCCCCGGCCGACCGGGCGCGCCTGCTGCGCCGCTTCGGCGACCTCGTCGAGGAGCACCGCGAGGAGCTGGCCCGGCTCGAGGTGCGCAACGCCGGGCACACGATCGGCAACGCGCGCTGGGAGGCCGGCAACCTCGCCGACGTCCTGCGCTACTACTCCGCGGCGCCGGAACGGCTCTTCGGCCGCCAGATCCCGGTGGCCGGCGGCCTCGACGTGACGTTCAAGGAGCCCCTCGGCGTCGTCTCGGTCATCGTCCCGTGGAACTTCCCGATGCCCATCATGGGCTGGGGCACGGCCCCGGCCCTCGCGGCCGGCAACACCGTCGTCCTCAAGCCGGCCGAGCTGACGCCGCTCACCGCGCTCCGGGTGGCCGAGCTGGCGCTCGAGGCGGGCCTCCCGGAGGGCGTGTTCACCGTGCTCCCGGGCAAGGGGTCGGTCGTCGGGGAGCGGTTCGTCACCCACCCCGACGTCCGCAAGGTCGCCTTCACCGGGTCGACCGCGGTGGGGCAGGGCATCATGCGCAAGGCCGCGGACCAGCTCAAGCGGGTGACCCTCGAGCTGGGCGGCAAGTCGGCCAACATCGTCTTCGCGGACGCCGACCTCGACCGCGCCGCCGCCGCGGCCCCGATGAGCTTCCTCGACAACGCCGGCCAGGACTGCTGCGCCCGGACGCGGATCCTCGTGCAGCGCAGCGTGTACGACGCGTTCATGGAGCGGTTCGAGGGCGCCCTGCGTGGAGTCGTCGTCGGTGACCCCGGTGACGAGGCCACCCACATGGGCCCCCTGGTCAGCGCCCGCCAGCGCGAGACGGTGCGCGGCTACGTCGACGGCACCGACGGCCACCCGGCGGTCGACGTCGCCTTCCGCGGCACCGCACCGGAGGGTGCCGGCTGGTGGTACCCGCCCACCGTCGTGCTGCCCGGCGGGCACCGGCGACCGGGTGTGGCGCGAGGAGGTCTTCGGCCCGGTCGTCGCCGTCCTCCCGTTCGAGGACGAGGCCGACGCGGTCGCCCTCGCCAACGACACCGAGTACGGCCTCTCCGGGCTCGATCTGGACCCGCGACGTCGGCCGGGCGCTGCGCGTCGCCCGGGGCGTCGAGGCCGGCAACCTCTCGGTGAACAGCCACTCGTCGGTGCGCTACTCGACCCCGTTCGGCGGCTTCAAGGCCAGCGGCCTCGGCCGCGAGCTCGGCCCCGACGCCCTCGACGCCTTCACCGAGGTGAAGAACGTCTTCGTCTCGACCGAGGACTGACCCGGTCCGTACCACCACCAGGAGAGAACATGTCAGGCAGGCTCGCGGGCAAGGTCGCCGTCGTCACCGGCGGCTGCTCGGGCATCGGTCTCGCGACCGTGCGGCGGTTCGCGCAGGAGGGGGCCACGGTCGTCGTGGCCGACCTGGCCGACGAGGCCGGCGCGGCGCTGGCCGCCGAGGTCGGCGGCACCTACGTGCACTGCGACGTCGCCTCGAAGGACGACGTCGACCGGCTCTTCGCCACGGCGCTGGAGCAGCACGGGCGGGTCGACGTCGCGTTCAACAACGCGGGGATCAGCCCGCCGGACGACGACTCCATCCTCGACACCGACCTCGAGGCGTGGAAGCGGGTCCAGGACGTCAACCTCACGTCGGTGTACCTGTGCTGCAAGGCGGTCATCCCGATCATGCTCGAGCAGGGCGGGGGGTCGATCATCAACACGGCGAGCTTCGTCGCCGTCATGGGGGCCGCGACGTCGCAGATCTCCTACTCGGCCTCGAAGGGCGGCGTCCTGACGATGACCCGCGAGCTCGGGGTGCAGTTCGCCCGCAGCGGGATCCGCGTCAACGCCCTCTGCCCGGGGCCGGTCAACACGCCGTTGCTCCAGGAGCTCTTCGCCACCGACGCCGAGCGCGCCGCCCGGCGCCTCGTCCACGTGCCGATGGGACGCTTCGGCGAGCCGGAGGAGATGGCCAACGCGGTCCTCTTCCTCGCCTCCGACGAGTCGAGCTTCATGACCGCCTCGACCTTCCTCGTCGACGGAGGCATCTCGGCCGCCTACGTCACGCCCCTCTGAGGCCCGTCGTGCCCACCACCCGGCCGGTCATCGGGATCACCAGCTACGTCGAGGAGGTCGACCGCTTCCCGTGGATCGGTCAGCGCAGCGTCGTGCTGCCGCACCCCTACGTCGCCCAGGTGGAGGCCGTCGGCGGTCTGGCCGTCGTGCTCCCGCCGCGCCGGGACGTCACGGCGGACATGGCGCGCGAGGTCCTCGCGCGCGTCGACGGGCTCGTCGTGGCGGGGGGAGCGGACGTCGCTGCGGGCCTCTACGGCGCCGCGCCGCACCCGACCTCGCAGGCCGAGCGCCCCGACCGCGACGCCTGGGAGGTCGCCCTCGTGCGGGCCGCCGAGGAGGTCGACCTGCCGGTCCTCGGCATCTGCCGCGGGATGCAGGTGATGGCCGTCGCGGCCGGGGGCGTCCTCGAGCAGCACGTCCCGGACCGGGTCGGTCACGAGGCGCACTCGCCGACGGCGGGGCTGTACTCCTCGCACCACGTCGAGCCGGTCGCGGGCAGCCTCCTCGCCGGGGTCGTCGGCGACCTGCCGCTCGACGTGCCGACGTACCACCACCAGGCCGTCGTGCCCGGAGTCGCTGGCCGGCACGCCGTGGACGCCGTCGGCCTGGCACGAGGACGGCACCCTCGAGGCCATGGAGGACCGCACCGGCCGGTTCCGGCTCGCGGTGCAGTGGCACGCCGAGGAGAGCGAGTGCGCCGACCTGTTCGCCGCGGTCGTCAGGGCCGCGACCGAGACCGCCCGGCTGCGGGGCTGACCACCTGGGTCCAGCGCAGGGCGCCCGCGGGGCGGGCCACGAGCCCCGAGCCCCGCACCATGCCGCGGCGGGCGAGGGCGCCCCGGACGTCGTGGCGACGGGCGGCCGAGCCGGCGAGCCGGGCCGCGACCGCGGCCGGCTCCCCGCTGCCGGTGTGCGGCAGCCCGGCCTCCTGCAGGGCACCCAGCACCTCGGCCTGGGTGAGGAAGCGGCGGCCGTGCCCCGGGAGGTCGAGCACGCCGGCGTGCGCGGCGTACACGTGGAAGCGGGTGGGGCGGAACCCTCCCACCACGAGGAGCGGGTAGCGGCGCGCGCCCAGCTCGACGCGGTCGTACCCCGGCTCGGTCGCGTCGACCGCCCCGAGCTGCTGGTCGTCGAGGAGCTGGAGGACGACCGGCGTGCGCACCCCGGTGCGGTGGGAGGGGGTCGCCGGGACGTAGCCCCCGTGGGAGACGTACGCGGTGTGGGCCACGGCGAGGTTGCGGACGACACCGGTGAGCAGCGGGACGACCGCAGGGGCCCCGTGCCGCCGGAGCTTGTGGGCGAGCACCTCGGACGCCGCGTTGGAGCCGACGGCCAGCACCGGCGTGCGGTCGGCGAGCGGTGCCGCCCGGTGCTCCTCGAGGAGGCGCACGAGGGTGCGGAGCCTCCGCAGGCGCAGGGTGTGCGCGAGGTCGTCGACGAGGAGGCGGGGACCGGCGACCGGGGCGAGCGGGTAGTCCAGCGGCCGCTGGGTGAGGTCGCCGGGGGCGTGGTGGGGTGCGGGGCGGGACATCACCACCCACCGTAGGCGTGCTCAGGCCGGGGGGTCGAGCAGCTCCTCGAGGACCCGGCGGAAGGAGGCGTAGCGTCGCGGACCGACCTCGTCGGCCATCCTCGCCTCGGCGACCTCGAGGCCGCGGTGACCTCGGCGAGCACCCGGTCGCCGTCCGGGGTGCGCTGCACGAGCCGGACCCTGCCGTCGGCCGGGTCCGGTGCGGTCTCCAGGTGGCCCGACGCACTCAGCTGGCTGACGAACTGTCCGCACCCCTGCTTCGTCATGCCGACGCTCTCGGCGAGGGCCGTGACGTTCGCGCCCTCGCTGGGCACGGCGGACAGCACCCTGAGGTGGGAGAACCGGAGACCGTCCATCGGGACCTCGGCGAGGTCGTGGCGCAGCCGGCGGAAGAGATGGTTCAGCAGCTCGGGGAGAATGGCCTTGACCTCGGTCATAAAGTCACTTTACCATCCTGGAATCGGTAAAGCTGCTTTCACACCAGGAGGAGCCATGGGTGGTCTCGAGCTGCTCGGGCGACGCGGCGGTCGACGAGGACGCCCTCGTCTCCATGGTCACGCAGAGGCACGGCCTGACGGGGCCGGCGCGGCTGACGGCGCTCGAGGTCCGGGAGCACCCCTACGCCTGGCCGAGCATCACCACGGGTGGCCGCTACCTCGTCGCCGGCGAGGTCTCGGGCCGGCGGGACCTCCGTCGCCTTCTCCCTCTTCGTCAAGATCGTGCACTCCTTCCGGCGTTCGCCGCTGTTCGCCATGGTCCCCCCGCCGCTCCGGGAGGCGGCCGCCTCGCAGACCCCGTGGCGTACCGAGGGTCTGGCCTACCGATCCGACCTGGCCGACCGGCTGCCCGAGGGCCTGACGATGCCTCGCGCCCTGCGCGTCGTCGACCTGGACGAGTCCTCGATGGCGATCTGGCTCGACGGCGTCGCCGTGCTCGAGCGTCCCTGGGACGACGCCCGGTACGCCCGGGCGGCGTACCTCCTGGGCCGTCTGTCGGGGAGTGCGGCCGTGGCCGAACGCTCCGGGGTGGGCGAGCTCGACTGGTCCTTGCGCGTGTACCTCGCAGGCCGTCTCCGTCACATGGTCGTCCCGATGCTCCACGACGACGCGCCGTGGAAGCACCCCCTCGTGGCGGGTGCGTACGACCCCGAGCTCCGGGACCGGCTGCGCGAGGCCGCGGACCACGCGGAGGCGCTCGTGGAGGAGGCGATGTCCCTGCCGCACCTGCCCGCGCACGGTGACGCCTGCCCCAACAACCTGCTGTCGACCGCCGACGACCCGGACTTCACCCTCATCGACTACGGCTTCTGGATGCCCGCGCCGGTGGGCGCCGACCTCGGGCAGCTCCTCGTCGGGAACGTCCAGATCGGCGTCGAGCGCGCCGGCGACCTGGCGCGCCGCGACGACGCCCAGGTGGTCGCGTACGTCCGCGGGCTGCGCGAGGAGGGCTGCCACGTCCCCGAGGCGGTCGTCCGGCGTGCGCACGCCCTGCACCACCTGGTGATGACCGGGCTGTCGAGCGTCCCCTGGGACCTGCTGGGCCAGGAGATACGCCGGCCCTGCTGACCCAGGCCCAGGACAGAGCCGCGATCGCCCGCTTCTGTCTCGACAGGGTGGACGCGACAGCGGGTGTCTGAGTCCCGGGTGACAATGGCGGGGTGAGCAGGCTCAACAGACTGGCCGTCGCCGCCGGAGCGGCGAGCGCCCTCGGTGCCCTCGCGGCCGCAGGCCGTGGGGTCGGCGCCGCCATGGGTGCCCGACCCGACGGCGTGCGCCTCGAGCGGATGCGCCGCTCGCCGCACTACCGGGCGGGCGCCTTCCACAACCGGCGACGCGGCACCGCCTCGATGCCGACGAGCCAACGCGACGTCCTCGAGCGCTACCGCGCCAACGCCGACACCCGCCGTCCCCCCGGGCCGATCCCGGTGGTCAGCGCCCACCGGGAGCCCGCACCGTCCGGCCTCCACGTCACGTGGTTCGGCCACGCCAGCGCGCTCGTCGAGCTCGACGGCGTCCGGCTGCTCCTCGACCCGGTGTGGAGCGAGCGCTGCTCGCCGAGCCAGCACGTCGGCCCGCGCCGGTTGCACGCCACGCCGGTGCCGCTCGAGCGGATCGGGCGGGTCGACGCCGTCGTCATCTCGCCACGACCACTACGACCACCTCGACATGGCGACCATCCAGGCCCTCGCGGCGACCACGGACGCGGTCTTCCTCGTCCCGCTCGGCGTCGGCGCCCACCTCGACGTGTGGGGGGTCCCGGGCGCGCGCGTCGTCGAGTGCGACTGGGGCGAGGGCCACGACGTCGGGGGCGTGCGGGTCACGGCCGTCGAGTCCCAGCACTTCTCCGGCCGTGGCCTGCGCCGCGACGGCACCCTGTGGGCGTCGTGGGTGTTCACCGGCCCGGGTGGGCGCGTGTTCTTCAGCGGTGACACCGGCTACTTCGACGGCTACCCCGGCATCGGCGCCGAGCACGGGCCGTTCGACGTCTCGCTCATGGCCGTCGGCGCCTACGACCCCGCCTGGCGCGACATCCACCTCGACCCCGAGGAGGCGGTCCGCGCCACGGCCGAGCTCGGGGGTGGGCTCCTGCTGCCGATCCACTGGTGCACGTTCGTCCTCGCGCCCCACCCCTGGGCGGAGCCGGTCGAGCGGCTGCTCGTCGCGGCCGCGTCCGAGGGCGTCCCCGTCGTCGTCCCGCGCGTCGGCGACCGGGTCGACGTGGCGAACCCGCCCGCGCTCGACGCCTGGTGGGAGTCGGCGGTCGCCGTCCACTGACGGCGGCGTCCGCGACGGGTGCTCCGCGCGCCCCGGCCACGATGTGGACGGGCCATGGCCGCACGGCGCAGGCCGTGGGACCCTCGACCCGTGACGTTCCGTGACGCGGCCACCACCGCGATCATCATCGTGTAGCGCGACGAGGACCTTCCTCGCCGCGCAGACCTCCCGCACCCGGGGGGTCTTTTTGTTGGACCGGGACCTCACCCGCAGGGCGGCGACCGGCTCCGGCACGACGGGCCGCCCGCCCACCCCCGTGGGCGTCCCGGGCGCAGGCTGGACGATGATGGGCACCGAGCAGCACGCGTCGACGCCCCGGCCCACGAGGGCCGGGGCACGAGCGCCGGGAGACCGGCCCGACTCGCGGATGGACACGATGAGCACCGACCTGCACGTGTACGACACGACCCTGCGCGACGGGGCGCAGCAGGAGGGGCTCAACCTCTCCGTGGCCGACAAGCTGGCCATCGCGTCCCACCTCGACGAGCTCGGCGTGGGGTACATCGAGGGCGGCTGGCCGGGGGCCAACCCCAAGGACACCGAGTTCTTCGCCCGGGCCGCGCGCGACCTGCGCCTGCGGAACGCCACCCTCGCCGCGTTCGGCGCCACCCGTCGTGCCGGGGGCCGGGCCGACACCGACCCGCTCGTGCGGGCGCTGCTCGACAGCCGGGCCGAGGTGGTGACCCTCGTCGCGAAGTCGCACACCGGGCACGTCGAGCGGGCCCTGCGGACCACCCTCGCGGAGAACCTCGAGATGATCCGCGACACCGTCTCCTTCCTCCGCGGGGAGGGGCGCCGGGTCTTCCTCGACGCCGAGCACTTCTTCGACGGGTACCGCACCGACCGCGACTACGCGCTCGAGGCGGTCCGGGCGGCCGTCGAGGCGGGGGCCGAGGTCGTGGCCCTCTGCGACACCAACGGCGGGCTGCTGCCGGGCCAGGTGGCCGAGGTCGTCGACGACGTCGTCCGCACGACCGGCGCGCGGGTCGGCATCCACTGCCACAACGACACCGGGTGCGCGGTCGCGAACTCGATGGCGGCCGTCGACGCGGGCGCCACCCACGTGCAGGGGACCATCAACGGCTACGGCGAGCGCACCGGCAACGCCGACCTGCTGACGGTCGTCGCCAACCTCCAGCTCAAGCAGGGCCGCGAGCTGCTCGACCCGCACCGGCTCCAGGACGCGACCCGGATCGCGCACGCCATCGCCGAGGTCACCAACGTCCCCGCGTACTCGCGCCAGCCGTACGTCGGCTCGAGCGCCTTCGCGCACAAGGCCGGGCTCCACGCGAGCGCCATCAAGGTCGACCCCGACCTCTACCAGCACCTCGACCCCAAGCACGTCGGCAACGACATGCGGATGCTCGTCTCCGACATGGCCGGACGGGCCTCGATCGAGCTGAAGTCCCGCGAGCTGGGCTTCCACCTCGACTCCACCGACGAGGACGACGCCGCGACCCTGCGCCGGGTGCTCGCCGCCGTCAAGGAGAAGGAGCTGCGGGGCTACACCTTCGACGCCGCCGACGCCAGCTTCGAGCTGCTGCTGCGCCGCGAGGTCGACGGCAGCCTGCCGCCGTTCTTCGCCGTCGAGTCCTGGCGCGTCATCACCGACGCCCGGGGCGAGGCCGACGCGCTGTCCGAGGCCACCGTCAAGCTGCGGGCGGCGGGACGGCGCCACGTCGAGACCGGCGAGGGCAACGGCCCGGTCAACGCCCTCGACCACGCGCTGCGTACCGCGTTGTCCTCGACCTACCCGGAGATCGCCGAGCTCGAGCTCATCGACTACAAGGTGCGCATCCTCGACGCCCAGCACGGCACCGACGCCGTGACGCGCGTGCTCATCGAGACCTCGGACGGCACGACCTCGTGGACCACGATCGGGGTCGCGGCGAACATCCTCGAGGCGAGCTGGGACGCCCTCGTCGAGTCGGTCACCTACGGGCTCGTCCGGGCGGGCGTCGACCCGCGCTGAGCCGGCCTCGGCGTCCGACCGCGCTCAGCGGACCCCGAAGCGGCGCCGGGCCGTGACGACGGTGGCCAGCGAGAGCAGGGCGATGACGACGAAGTAGATGCTCGGCGCCGTGCTGCTGCCCGTCGACTCGATGAGGAACGTGAAGATCGCCCCGGTGAAGCCGCCGAAGACGAGGACCCCGACGTTGTAGCCGACGGCCATGCCGGTGGAGCGGACGTTCGTCGGGAAGAGGTCGGCGTACAGGCCGGGCAGCGGTCCGAAGTACGAGGCCATGAGCAGCCCGAAGACGACCTGGACGACGGTGAGGACGGCGACGCTCGGGACCGCGACGACGAGCTGGAAGAGCGGCCAGGCCAGGACGGCGGCGGCGACCGCGGCCACGGTCATGACCTTCGCCGGGCCGACCCGGTCGGCGAGCCGACCGATGGACGGTGTGCCGGCCAGGGTGACGGCGCCGGCGATCATCCCGCCGAGGAAGCCCGCGTACCCGGGCAGGTCGAGGCTCTTCACCGCGAAGGTCGGCATGTAGAGGATGAGGTAGACCGAGAGCGAGGCCAGCGCGACCGCGCCCGCGGCGGTGAGCAGGCGGGTCAGGTGGGTCGTGAACGCGGCGCCCAGCGGGTTCTGCTCCTTGTCGGCGGCCTCGAACTCCTCCGTCTCGTCCATGCCGCGCCGGATGTAGAACCCGACCGGACCGATGAGCATCCCCACGAAGAACGGCACCCGCCAACCCCAGGTGTACAGCTGGTCATGGGTGAGGAAGGTGTTGAGGCCGAACCCGAAGGCGGAGGCGAGGAGCAGCGCACCGCCCTGGGTCGCGACCTGCCAGGAGCCGTAGAACGCCTTGCGGTCCGGCGCCGACTCGACGAGGAACGTCGTCGCGGACCCGAACTCGCCGCCGGCGGAGAAGCCCTGGACCAGCCGCGACACGAGCAGCCACAGCCCGGCCAGGACCGGCCCCACGACCGAGGCGGTCGGTGCGACCGCCATCAGCCCGGTGCCGGTCATCATGAGCAGGATCGTGAACGACAGCGCCGTCCGTCGGCCCTTCCGGTCGGCCCAGCTGCCGATGACGGCGGCCCCCACCGGCCGGACCAGGTAGCTGACGGCGAAGGTGAGGAAGGTGAACATCAGCGCGGCGAAGCCCGAGACGGTCGGGAAGAACAGCTCGCTGATGACGACGGCGAAGCTCGAGTAGACGATGATGTCGAACCACTCGAGGGCGTTGCCGACCGACGAGGCGACGACCGCCCTGCGGGCCCGGCGGACGGCCTCCGGCGACGGGGCCCTGCGGCGGTGCGTCTTCCGGGGCCTCGGCGTGGTCGACGGTCCGGTGGTCGCTCTGGGACATCCCTCGACCCTTCCACCCCGGCGGCGTCGTGTGGGGTGTCGGTGCACACCGTCCGGCATCCGACACCGCGGTGGGGTGTCGGCCCCGTCAGGCCCCGCTGTCACCTCGACCCGGGCGGTCCTGCGGTGGGTCGAGGTGCCTCTGCGTCGTGCGGCCCCCGCTGTCACCTCGACCCGGCGAGAGGGGCGACGGGTCCACCGCGTCGAGGACGGCGAGCAGGCGCCGGCGCAGCGCGTTCGAGCGCACCATGAAGGCGTGCTGCCGCTCGAGGTACTCGGCCCGACCAGCCGGGGTCTCGACGGGCACCGGCTCGTACCCAGCGCTCGCAGGTCGTAGGGGGAGGCCTGCATGTCGAGCACGCGGATCTCGCGGGCGAGGTCGAACGCGTCCGCGGTGAGGTCGCTCGGGACCACCGGCGCGAGCGTGAAGGCCCACTTGTAGACGTCCATGCCGGCGTGGAGGCAGCCGGGCTGCTCCAGTTCGACCTGGGTCTCCCGCGTCGGGCGGAGCTGGTTGAGCGGCACTGCCGACCCGGTGAAGAAGCGGTGGGCGTCGAAGTGCGAGCAGCGGACGGGGTGGCGCTCGAGCACCGCGTCGGTGCCGGCGAGCCCAGCCGGAGGGGCCACCCCGCGTGCCGCACGTCGTCGTGGGGGAGGCGGTGCACCATCGCCCACTCGTGCAGGCCGAAGCAGCCGAGGTGGGCCGGTCGGGTGAGGGTCGCCGTGAGGAGGTCGCGGACGAAGCGCACCGTGGCGCCGCGCGCCTCGAGGAAGGAGCCGAGGTCGACGACCACCGCGTCGCCGACGACCCGGTGGTGGCGCCAGCCGGCCCGGTCGGTGTCGGCGGCTCCCGCGAGGCGCACCCCGACCCCGGGGTGCCAGCGGCGCCGGCGCGCGGGGGAGTGGTGGTAGTAGCGGAACAGGAAGTCCTCGACGGGGTGGTCGCGCCCACCGGCCCGCCGGGCCCGGTGGCCGGCCGTCGCGGCGTCGACCCGGGCGGCATGAGCGCTCCTCCCGGCCGCTCCACTCGGGGCGGCCCACCGACGTCCACCGCCCCACGGTACCTGCGGGCACACCGCTGCCTCCCCGGGCGTTGGGCCGGGAGAGGATGGAGCCCGCCGTCCCGCTCCCGACCCCGGAGGATGCCCCGTGCGCCGTACGTCCGCCGTGTCCGTCCTCGTCGCGCTGCTCGCCCTGTCGGCCTGCGGCTCGGGCGGCGGTGACGGCTCGACGGCCAGCCCTCCGGCGCCGGCCACCTCCTCGGCCCCGGCCGGGTCGGCCACACCGTCGGCCTCCGCGTCCGCCGGCCGCACCTACCTGGCCCTCGGCGACTCGCTCGCGGCCGGGTACCAGCCCGGAGGTACCGAGCTGCGCGACACCGCCTACCCCGCGCTCGCGGCGACCCGCCTCTCGCGCGGTGGGTCGCCCGTCACGGTGGAGAACCTCGCCTGCAGCGGCGAGACCACCGGCACCTTCCTCACCGGCGGGAAGTGCGACTTCGCCGCCGGTAGCCAGGTGGCCCAGGCCGAGGCCTTCCTCCACGACCACCGGGGTGAGGTCGCCCTCGTGTCGGTCGACATCGGCGGCAACGACCTGCTGCGGTGCGCCGCCAAGCTCCAGGTCGACGCCGCCTGCGCGTCCCCGGCCTCGGCACCGTCCGCAAGAACCTCCCGACCATCGTCGAGCGGCTCCGCGCCGCCGCGGGACCCGACGTGCCGGTCCTCGTCCTCGGCTACTACAACCCGTGGCTGGCGTCGTCCTACCTCGGCGCCGGGGAAGGCCCAGCTCGCGGTGGCGACGAAGGCCTTCACCGACCTCGACGCGCAGATCGCCGCCGGCGCGAAGAAGGGTGGCGGCCGGTTCGTCTCGCTCGACGAGGCGTTCGGACTCGACGACACGACGCCGACGACGTTCAACGGCCGCTCGGTGCCGACGAACGTCGCCCAGGTCTGCTCGCTCACCTACATCTGCACCGCCTTCGACATCCACCTCACCGACGAGGGGGCGGCCGTGGTCGGGCGGGTGCTCGCCGAGGCGGCGACCGCGGCCGGAGTGGGCTGACGCCGTCCCGCGCGGGCCCTAGGCTGACGACCGTGGGCTTCCCCGAGAACGTGCTCGCGCAGGACGAGAAGGTCGTGCGCCACCTCCATCCGCACTGGCTGACCGTGCTGCTGCCCACCGTCGTCGGCGTGCTGGTCGTGGCGGCGACGGTCGTCTCGGTCCTCGTCCTGCCGGACGGGTCGGTCGGCTCGGTCCTGCTCTGGGTGGTGCTCGGGGCGGCGCTGCTCGTCCTGCTCGCCTTCGTCGTGGCGCCGTACGCGCGGTGGCGGTCCACGCACTACGTCATCACGACGCACCGGGTCATGGTGCGGCGAGGGGCTCAGCAAGGCCGGCAAGGACATCACGCTGGCCAAGATCACCGACGTGGGCTTCCGCCAGTCCCTCCTCGACCGGATGATCGGCGCGGGCTCGCTGCACATCGAGTCGGCCGGTGACAGCCCGGACGAGGACCTCGTCAACGTCCCGGACAGCGACGACGTCCAGCAGCTCATCAACCGCCTCGTCGACGAGGACTCGCGCGGCCGCCGTTCCCCGGGCGAGTAGGGAGGCTCCGGTCCTCCGCCGTAGGCTCGGGACGTGCGCATCGCGAGATTCACGACCGGTGAGGACCCGGCCTACGGGCTGGTCGACGGAGCCGGGGAGAAGATCGCCGAGATCACGGGCGACCCGCTCTACCAGCGGATCGAGCTCACCGGGGCCGACCCACCTCGTCGAGGACGTGCGGCTGCTCGCGCCGGTCATCCCGCGGAGCAAGGTCATCGGCATCGGCAAGAACTACGCCGACCACGCCGCCGAGATGGGCGGCGAGGCGCCGGCCGAGCCGCTGATGTTCCTCGTGCCCAACACCGCGGTCGTCGGCCCGGGCGACCCGGTGGTCATGCCGCCGCAGAGCGCCGAGGTCCACTACGAGGGCGAGCTCGCCGTCGTCATCGGCCGGATCTGCAAGGACGTCCCGCCCGAGGACGCCTCCGCCGTCATCTTCGGCTACACCTGCGCCAACGACGTCACCGCCCGCGACCTGCAGCGCAGCGACGGCCAGTGGTCCCGCGCCAAGGGCTTCGACACCTTCTGCCCGCTCGGCCCGTGGATCGAGACCGACCTCGACCCGGCCGACCTGCACCTGGTCACCCGTCGCGACGGCGAGGTCGTCCAGGACGGCACGACCGCCGACATGGTGCACGACGTCGCGCACCTCGTCGCCTACGCCTCGGCGGCGTTCACCCTGCTGCCCGGCGACGTCATCCTCACCGGGACCCCGGCCGGCGTCGGGCCGGTCGACCCGGCCAGCGGGTCGAGGTCGAGATCGAGCGCATCGGCACCCTCAGCAACCCCTTCGTCCGACGTGAGGCCACCCCATGAGTACCCCCGTCCCGACCCCCGGCGACGGCTCGCTGCCGGGAGCCGTGCGGCTGCGCGTCGCCCCGTCGCCGACCGGCGACCCGCATGTCGGCACGGCCTACATGGCCCTGTTCAACCTCGCCTTCGTCCGCCAGCAGGGCGGACGGTTCATCCTGCGGATCGAGGACACCGACCGGGCCCGGCTCCACGAGGGCAGCGAGCAGCAGGTCTTCGACACCCTGCGCTGGCTCGGCCTGACCTGGGACGAGGGTCCCGACGTGGGCGGCCCGTGCGCGCCGTACCGCCAGAGCGAGCGGCTCGGCGACCTACCGGCCGTACGTCGAGCGGCTGCTCGCCGAGGGCAACGCCTACCACTGCTGGTGCTCGACCGAGCGGCTCGCCGAGATGCGCAGGAGCAGCAGAGGCTCAAGCAGCCGACCGGCTACGACCGGCTCTGCTACGGCAGGACCCGGGAGGAGCGCGCGCGAGCTGCCCGGGTTCAGCGAGACCCCGGTCGTGCGCATGCTCATCCCCGACGACGTCGAGCTCGACTTCGAGGACCTCATCCGCGGCCGGTCTCGGCCCCCCGGCCCGACGACCAGGTCATCCTCAAGGCCGACGGCTTCCCGACCTACCACCTGGCCGTCGTCGTCGACGACCACGAGATGGGCATCACCCACGTCGTGCGCGGCGAGGAGTGGATCAGCTCGACCCCCAAGCACATCCTGCTCTACCGGTGGCTGGGCCTGACGCCGCCGAAGTTCGCGCACATGCCGTTGCTGCGCAACACGGACAGGTCCAAGATCAGCAAGCGCAAGAACCCCGCGGCCCGGCTCACCTGGTTCCGTGAGCAGGGCTACCTGCCGGAGGCTCTGGTCAACTTCCTCGCCCTGCTGGCCTACCCGCCGGCCCAGGACGACGAGAGCGACCGCGAGGTCTTCACCTTCGAGGAGTTCTCGCGGGCTTCGACTGGCGCGAGGTCAACCCGGTCGGTCCGGTCTTCGACCTCAAGAAGCTCGACTGGCTCAACGGCGTCCACATCCGCGAGCTCGAGCTCGGGGAGTTCGCCTCGCGCCTGCTGCCCTACCTCCTGCCCGACGGGGTGCTCGGCGCCAACCCGACCCTCGGCGAGCTCGCCCGGCTCGAGCATCGCCGAGCTGATCCAGACCCGGATCGCCCACCTGACCGAGGCGACCGACCTCGTCGGGCCGTTCTACGTCGCGGACGACGCGGTCGAGGTCGCGGACGACGCCCGGGCCCAGCTCGAGGACAGCGCCGCCGCGCGTCCTCGACGCCGCGATCGCGGCCATCGGCGACCGCCGACGGCACCGGGATGCTCGGCGAGCGACGTGGCGGGCGGAGGCCGATCGAGGCCGACCTGCGCGCCGCGCTCGTCGACGGCCTCGGGCTCAAGCCCAAGGTGGCCTTCGGGCCGCTGCGAACGGCCGTGTCGGGGCGGCGGGTCAGCCCGCCGCTCTTCGAGTCGATGGAGATCCTCGGCAAGGCCTCGACGCTGGCCCGGCTCGCGGCGCTGCGCGCGCCCTCTGAAGGGCCCCTGACGACCGCCCTCGGCCCCCGACTCGCCGACCTCGGCGTCGAGGCCGTCCTCCTCGACGCCGACGACACCCTCTACGACACCCGCTCGGCGATGCACGTCGCCGGCGCGGCGGCCGCGACCGCGCTCTGGCCCGGAGGCCGACCCCGAGCGGCTCGCCGCGCGCCGGCGTGCGGTTCCGGGACGACCCGGAGGGTCACTTCGTCGGCCTACGCGCGGGGCGAGATCGAGTTCGACGAGATGCGCCGCGCCCGGCTCGCCGAGCTCGCCGCTGGCTCGACCGGCGCGCCGACGACGGTGACTGGTGGGAGGCCTTCGAGGACGCCTACGAGCCGGCCTTCCTCGCCGCGATGACGGCCTTCGACGACGTCCGCGCCGGCCGTGGCCGCGCTGCGGGCCGCGGGCTGACCGTGGGCGTCCTCACGAACTCCTCGGGCGACTACACCCGCGCCAAGCTCGCCGCGGCCGCGCCTCGACGACCTCTTCGACGTCGTGTGCAGCCGCGACACCCTCGGCGTCGGCAAGCCGGACGCCGCGGGCCTTCCACGAGGCGAGCCGGCGGCTGGGGTCCGCCGCCCGCGCACCCTCTACGTCGGGGACGAGGCCGCGACCGACCCGCTCGGGGCCGCGGACGCCGGCCTGCCTCGCGGCCTGGCTGGTGCGCGACGGCGAGCCGGACGAGCGGGCGCTGCGCCTCGTCGAGGCCCGGAAGGTCCCCGTCGTCCGCTCGCTCGCCGAGATCCTCGGCCTGCTCGCGGGCCGGCGCCGTGCGATTTGGGCCGGGCGAGCCGGGCCGGTAGTATCGCCACTCGGTTCGCCGCTCGACGGCCCGCCCGCGGGCCGTCGGACGGGATACCCCATGGGGTATGGTGTAATTGGCAACACTGGTGATTCTGGTTCATCCGTTCTAGGTTCGAGTCCTGGTACCCCAGCCATCGCCCCCGGTTCCGGCCGGGCGCGATTTCGGAGAAGGCCCTCCCGTTCGGTAAGGTTCTCTCCCGTTGCCCGGCCCGTTCCGACGGTCCGGACAGCACCACGGCCCCGTTGTGTAGTGGCCTAGCACGCCGCCCTCTCAAGGCGGTAGCGCGGGTTCGAATCCCGTCGGGGCTACATCGGTCGAAGGCCCGGTCCACACGGACCGGGCCTTCGTCGTGTCCGGTCCTCCGGCTCAGGCCGCGCTCGGCGCTCGCCGCCTCCTGGGCGACCCGCCGCAGGGCGAGGAGCACGGGGTCGACCATCACGGTGCCGAGCGACGACGGTGCTGCAGCGCCTCGGCGGGGTGCGCGGCCGCGCGGGCGAGGTCGAGGTCGACCTCGGCCGACCGCCCGCATCGCCTCGGCGTACCGGCGCAGCGTCGGGGCCGCGAGCGGCACGCCGGCAGGCCCGGGCGGCGGCGACCGCCCGGCTCAGCGCCGCCGACGAGGGGGCCCTCACGCCACACCGGCCAGCCGAGGTCGGCAGGAGCGGCGCGACGACCTCGGACGACCTCCCCGGCGGGGCCGGCGGCGGGCAGGGCCTGGTGGGCCACGCCGAGCAGCTCGTGGCGCGACGGGCGGCGGCGCCTCGAGGGCCCCGACGATCGAGCGCACCCCGGCGAGCGCGACGCCGCCGTGCTCGACGAGGGCGCGCACGAGCCGGACCCGCTCGACGTGGCCCTCGCCGTACTCCGCGCGGGTGCGGCTCGTGGCCGGCCCGGGTGGAGCACCCGCTCGCGGAGGTAGAACTTCAGGGTGTGGACCGGCACGCCGGTGCGCTCGGCGAGCTCCGAGATGCGCACCGGCCTCCTCGACGTCGGGGCCTTGACACTGGATAGTGCCACTGTCCAGACATGGTCACACCGGAGATCCACACTATCCAACCAGGAGCACCCCATGGACCGCGTCACCCACGCCTACGACGGGCCGCTGGCCGTCTTCCTCATCGGCCTGCGGGTGCACAAGCCGTGGAAGGTCGGCATCGTCCAGCAGGCCGCCACGGCGATGCCACGGATGATCATCGAGCTCGAGCAGAACAAGGCGGCCGCGGAGCGGGGCGAGGCCGAGCACCTCGGCTACCTCGGCAGCCGCTCGACCGTGCACCTCATGGCGACGACGATGATCCAGTACTGGCGCAGCGTCGAGGACATCTACGCCTACGCCAACGCGGCCGAGCACCCGCACCGCCCGGCGTGGCTGGAGTTCTACCGGGTGGCCGGCGCCGACCCGTCGGCCGTGACGATCTGGCACGAGACCTCTCCCTCGCCGAGCACGGGGCCGAGAGCATCTACTCCGGCCCCAGGCCGCTCGGCCTGGCCTCGCTCGCCGGGACCATCCCGGTCGGCCGGCGCGGCGAGACCGCCCGCCAGCGGATGGGGTCCGGGCTCGGCTGAGGCGCGGGAGCCTCAGGCGCCGCCGCGCCGGGCCCGCGCGGCCAGGGCGCAGACCCGGGCGTCGAGCCGCGGCGTCGCCGGTCGCGGCGTGCACGAGCCAGGCGGCCCGCCAGGTCGGCCACGCGTGGGCCAGCGGTTCTCCCAGGTGACGAGGCGCTCGGCGAGCAGGTCGAAGACGTCGTCGCACAGGTGCGGGGCGAAGACGATGACCGGGGTGCGCGAGCGGGTCAGCGCCGCCGCCCGCCGCGCGGCGACGAGCCCCGCCGCCGACGACGAGCGCCGGCCGGTCCGGGCGGGGGAAGGCGAGGAGGCGGGTGCGGTCGAGGGCGACGCGCGGGGCGGGGGACGGTGGCACGGCGGACTCCTCTCGGCGGTGGTGGCCCCACCGTCCTCCGCGTGATGTTGCCCGGCCGCGCGCCGCGTGTGACGTCCGTGTTGCGTCGGGCGGGGGCGTCGGGCCGGCGCGCGGCCCGGACGCGGACCGGCCGCCCGGACCCTGCGGTCCGGGCGGCCGGCGCGTCGTCGGCCTCGGCTCAGTCGTCGTCGCGCTCGTGCCCGCGACCGCGCCGCGACCGCGCCAGGGTCCGGTGATCGCGAAGACGACCCCGGGGTCCTGGCTGTTGGCGAAGAGGAACCGCCCGTCGTGCGAGAAGTTCGCCCCGGCCATCTCGCTGTCCTGGCGGTTGCGGGCGAGGAAGGCCGTGTGGCCCCGCAGGTCGTCGAGCACCAGGTGGTTGACGCCGTCGCCGTCCTCGCAGACCACGAGGCCGCCGTACGGGTTGACCGTGATGTTGTCCGGCCCGTCGGGGTCGGTGTCCTGGTCGGCCGGCGTGTACGGGTAGTGGCTCTTGAGCGTGATGGTGCCGCGCGCCGGCGTCGAAGAACCAGACCTGGCCGTCGTGCTCGGCCGCCGAGCCGTCGGAGAGCCGGGCGAAGGAGGAGTCGAAGTAGAAGCCGTCCCGGCCCCACCACATGCCCTCGAGCTTGCGGGCCCGGGTGATGTCGCCTCCCGGTGGCGTCGGTGACCCCGGGGTACGGTCGAACTGCTTGCGGGTCGAGGTGGTGCGGGCGTCGCGGTCGGGGACCGCCTTCCAGCGGACCTTCAGCGTCGTGCCGAGGCGCGGAGTACACCGACAGGTCGGGCACGAAGGTGCCGCGGTCGGTCGCGTACATCGCCTCGAGGGTCCCGGCGTCGTCGGCGAGGTGGTGGAAGCCGCGGCGGCGCGCGGCGTGGCGGTCCGGGCTCCAGCGGTAGAGCAGGCCGTTGGGGCCGCCGGCGTCCTCGGTGCCGTAGACGTGGCCGCGCCGGGGGTCGACGACGACGGCCTCGTGCGGGAAGCGCCCGAAGGCCTTGATCGGGCTGGCGTTGTGCGGGTTGCGCGGGTCGTGCGGGTCGACCTCGAAGACGTAGCCGTGGTCCTTGCGGATGTCCTGGGCGGGGTCGGCCAGCTGCTCGGTCTCCTCGCAGGTGAGCCAGGTGCCCCACGGGCTGACCCCGCCGGCGCAGTTGGACCAGGTGCCGGCGAGCGAGACGACCTCGGAGACGCGCCGGCCGCGGCGGTCGACGGTGATCGACGTCGTGCCGCCCTGGGGGCTGCCCTCGTCGTAGGTGACGCCGGCGCGGTGGGGCACGGCGGCCGTCACCGGGTAGGGGTTGCCGTTGCCGTTCTCGTGGTTCGACACGAGCACCCAGCCGCCGCCGCGGCGGGGGAAGGAGCCGGTGCCGTCGTAGCGCGAGGGGCTCAGCTCGCCGCCGTCGTCGAGGGTCGTCGCGGCGACCGGGTTGCCGCTGTTCCGGCGACGGCGAGGACGGTGTACGAGAAGCCGGCGGGCAGGTCGAGCAGGCCGTCGGGGTCGGTGACGAGCGGGCCGTAGCCGACGGCCGGCCGTGGCTCGTGGCCGTGGTCGTCGTGGTCGTGGTCGTCGGCGGGTGCTCGCCGAGGCGGCGGGGGCGGCGCGAGGGCGCTGGCGCCGACGCCGGCGGCGGTGAGTCCGAGGAACGAGCGGCGGCGCAGGTGGGTGTCTGTCACGGGTCCTCCAGGGCACGGTGGTGCGGCCGCCCGGGACGGCGGCCGTCGCCGTCCACCCTCGTCCGCGGCCCCGACCCGGCGGGAGGGACGGCGGTGACCAGCCGGTGAACTTCTGGCCCCGGTCGACCTCGGCGGTCATCGGCCGGCCGGGTGCGGCGCCGGTCAGGCGTTGTTCTGGACGTCCTGCTGGGCCGCGTGCCGCGCGAGGACCTCGGTGAGCTTGTTGGCGCCGGCCATCACCGTGGCGGCGTGCAGCCGACCGGGCTGGCGGGAGAGCCGCTCGATGGGGCCGGAGATCGACACGGCGGCGATGACCCGGCCGGAGGGGGAGCGCACCGGCGCCGACACCGAGGCGACCCCGGGCTCGCGCTCGCCGACGCTCTGGGCCCAGCCGCGGCGCCGCACGCCGGAGAGGCCGGTGGCCGTGAACGCGGCGCCCTGCAGGCCGCGGTGCAGCCGGTCGGGCTCCTCCCAGGCGAGGAGGATCTGCGCCGCCGACCCGGCGCGCATCGACAGGGTCGCGCCGACGGGGATGGAGTCGCGCAGCCCGACCGGGCGCTCGGCCGCCGAGACGCAGACGCGGTACTCGCCCTGGCGGCGGAACAGCTGCGCCGACTCGTTCGTGTGGTCGCGCAGGGCGCCGAGCACCGGCCCGGCGGCGGCGAGCAGCCGGTCCTCGCCGGCCGCCGCGGCGAGCTCGCCGAGCCGCGGACCGAGCACGAAGCGGCCCTGGAGGTCGCGGGTCACGAGGCGGTGGTGCTCCAGGGCCACGGCGAGCCGGTGGGCCGTGGGCCGGGCCAGGCCGGTGGCGGTGACGAGCTGGGCGAGCGTCGACGGGCCGGCCTCGAGGGCGGACAGGACGATGGCCGCCTTGTCGAGGACGCCGACCCCACTGCTGTTGTCCATGCCTTGATATTGACGTCTCATTGCCTGAGACGCAAGTCCACGCGCGGTCGGCCCGTGCGAATCTCGGGAGAACGGCGAGGACGCTCCGGCGCCCCTCGCCCCGTGCACTCGTCCGGGCCGCGCCGCGCGGCCCGCGTCCGAAAGGGGCCGGGATGGCCGGAACGCTCGCCGAGAAGGTCTGGGAGCAGCACGTCGTGCGCCGCGGCGACGGCGAGCCGGACCTGCTCTACATCGACCTCCACCTCCTCCACGAGGTGACCAGCCCGCAGGCCTTCGACGGCCTGCGCGCTGGCCGGCCGCCCGGTGCGCCGCCCGGACCTCACGCTGGCCACCGAGGACCACAACGTCCCGACGACGCCGGGCCCGATCACCGACCCGGTGAGCCGCACCCAGGTCGAGACCCTGCGGCGCAACTGCGAGGAGTTCGGGGTCACGCTCTACCCGATGGGCGACGCCGAGCAGGGCATCGTCCACGTCGTCGGCCCGCAGCTCGGGCTGACCCAGCCGGGGATGACCATCGTCTGCGGCGACAGCCACACCTCGACCCACGGCGCGTTCGGCGCGCTGGCCTTCGGCATCGGCACCTCCGAGGTCGAGCACGTCCTCGCCACCCAGACCCTGCCCCTCAAGCCCTTCCGGACGATGGCCGTCACGGTCGAGGGCGAGCTGGCCGACGGCGTGACGGCCAAGGACGTCGTCCTCGCCGTCATCGCCCAGATCGGCACCGGCGGCGGCCAGGGCTACGTCATCGAGTACCGGGGGAGCGCCATCCGCGCGCTCTCGATGGAGGCCCGGATGACGGTGTGCAACATGTCGATCGAGGCCGGCGCCCGGGCCGGGATGATCGCGCCCGACGAGACGACGTTCGCGTACCTCCAGGGCCGCGACCACGCGCCCAGCGGGCGCCGACTGGGACGCCGCCGTCGCCGCGTGGAGCGAGCTGCGCAGCGACGACGACGCCGAGTTCGACGTCGAGGTGGTCCTCGACGCCGCCTCCCTCACGCCCTTCGTCACCTGGGGCACCAACCCCGGGCCAGGGCAGCCCGCTCGGTGAGGCCGTGCCCGACCCCGAGCTCATGGGCGACGACAACGACAAGGTCGCCGCGCGCCGGGCCCTCGAGTACATGGGGCTCGACCGCCGGCACCCCGCTGCGCGAGGTGCACGTCGACACCGTCTTCGTCGGCTCCTGCACGAACGGCCGGATCGAGGACCTGCGGGCGGCGGCCGAGGTCATCAAGGGCCGCACGGTCGCCGACGGCGTGCGGATGCTCGTCGTCCCCGGCTCGGCGCGGGTGCGGCTGCAGGCCGAGGGCGAGGGGCTCGACGCGGTCTTCACCGCCGCCGGCGCCGAGTGGCGGCTCCCCGGCTGCTCGATGTG
Organism: uncultured Actinomycetota bacterium; assembly: GCA_963752445.1. Lineage (GTDB taxonomy): Bacteria > Actinomycetota > Actinomycetes > Actinomycetales > Dermatophilaceae > Phycicoccus. Next base: position 293,962 of record CAVVYI010000031.1, read on the forward strand.
CCTCGGGATGAACCCCGACCAGCTGGCGCCGGGCGAGCGCAGCGCCTCGACGTCCAACCGCAACTTCGAGGGCCGGCAGGGCAAGGGCGGGCGCACCCACCTCGTGAGCCCCCTCGTGGCGGCCGCGACGGCGGTGCGCGGCACCCTGTCGAGCCCGGCCGACCTCCCGCCCGTCACCGAGGAGAGCATCTGATGGAGCGCTTCACCACGCACACCGGCGTCGGGGTTCCGCTGCGGCGCAGCAACGTCGACACCGACCAGATCATCCCGGCCGTGTACCTCAAGCGGGTCACGAGGTCGGGCTTCGAGGACGGCCTGTTCGCCGCCTGGCGCGGCGACCAGACCTTCGTCCTCAACGACCCGAGCTACTCGGCCGGGTCGGTGCTCGTCGCCGGGCCGGACTTCGGCACCGGGTCGTCGCGCGAGCACGCCGTCTGGGCGCTGATGAACTACGGCTTCCGGGTGGTCATCTCCTCCCGCTTCGCCGACATCTTCCGCGGCAACAGCGGGAAGCAGGGGCTGCTCACGGCCCAGTGCAGCCAGGACGACGTCGAGCTGCTCTGGAAGCTGCTCGAGAACGAGCCCGGCACCTCGGTCACCGTCGACCTGGTGTCGCGGACGGTGACGGCCGGCGACCTCGTCGCCGCCTTCGAGGTCGACGACTACACCCGCTGGCGCCTCCTCGAGGGCCTGGACGACATCGGCCTCTCGCTGCGGCACGAGGCCGACATCACGGCCTACGAGGCAATTCGCCCCGCGTGGAAACCTCGCGTCGTCATCTGACCTGATGGGCTGCCCGAGAACCGATCTCGGACGACCGCGCGCCACGGCCGCCCCCGCCCCGGTGGCGGCCGTGGTGTGCGTGGGGCCTGTGTGACGACCGGCGCCGGCCCAAAGCGTCTGTGGCGCAACCAGAACACGCCGAGCGAGTGGTGGACGTGCCTGTCACACAGGCATACCGTCGTCCCAAGGTCGGTCATCCGGCCCTCACGCCACCAGCGCCGGAGCTCCCGCCCGGTGCCCACCGATGGAGGAACCACGTGAACAAGGCAGACCTCATCAAGGAGCTCGAGAAGACCCTCGGGAACCGCAAGGCCGCCAACGACGCCCTGGAGACGGTGCTCGACACCATCGTCCGCGAGATCGTCCGGGGCGGGAAGGTGGCCATCACCGGCTTCGGCACCTTCGACCGCGCCGAGCGGGCGGCCCGCACCGGTCGCAACCCGCACACCGGCACCTCGGTGCGGATCCCCAAGAGCAAGAGCCCCCGCTTCCGCCCGGGCACGGCCTTCAAGTCCTTCGTCAAGAAGCCGAGCAGCCTCCCCAAGGCCGCGCCGGCCACGGGTCGGGCCCCGGCCGGCACGGCGGGCACCGCCGCCCCGGCGGCCAGAAGGCCGCGGCGAAGAAGGCGACCGCGAAGAAGGCCGCGCCCGCGAAGAAGGCCGCACCGGCGAAGAAGGCCGCACCCGCGAAGACCGCGGCGAAGAAGGCGGCCCCGGCGAAGACCGCGGCGAAGAAGGCGCCGGCCACGAAGGCGGCGGCGAAGAAGGCGCCGCGACGAAGGCGGCCGGCGAAGAAGGCCCCCGCGAAGAAGGCACCGGCCAAGAAGGCGGCGGCCAAGAAGCGGCCCCCGCGAAGAAGCGGCGCCCGCGGCCAAGAAGGCCCCGGCGAAGAAGGCCCCCGCCAAGAAGGCCCCCGCCAAGAAGGCGCCGGCCAAGAAGGCCGCGAAGCGCTGACCGGCCGGGCCGCGGCGAGGCCCTCCGGTCAGCGGATGGTCTCGCCCGGTCCGATCCCGACGATCCACGCCCGGGTCGCCGTGGTGCCCGCCTCGTCGAGCTCGAGGCTCACCCGCTGCCCGGGCCGCAGGTGCAGCAGGCCGCTGTCGGCGACCGCGGCCACGGGTACCGCGACCTCCCGCCCGTCGTCGAGGAGGGCACTGCCGTCGTCGTCGCCGGGGGAGCGGTGGATGGTGGCCTGCACGCCCGGCAGGGTAGCGCGGGCCAGGGCCCGGCGGGTGTGCCGACCGACACCGAGGGCGAGCGCGGCGGCCAGGGAGCCCGAGTCGTCGACGTCGGTGCGCAGGCCCGGGGCGTCGGGGTCGACCACCGCGTAGCCCAGGGCCGCGTGGGCCGCCGCGCTGCCGGCGCCGAAGCGGGTCGACGGTACCTCCCCGGCGTGAGCGCGAGGTCGAGCAGGGCCGTGCCCGTTCCCTCGACGTCCGGGACGACCGCCCCGGCCGCGGACGCGGTGAGCCGCAGCACGTCGACGAGCTCGTCGGCGCGCAGCGCGGGGTGGTCGCCCAGCAGCACGACGGCGCGACCAGCCCCCAGGTCGCGGGCGGCGCGCAGCCCCGCCGCGACCGCGGCGTCGAGGCCGCCCCCCGGGTCGTCGACGAGGCGGTAGCCGCCCTCCAGCACCCACAGGCCGACGAGGGGGTCGTGGCTGACGACGACCACGGCAGCGTCGGGCAGCGCCGCGGCGGCCGCTTCCGCGGTGTCGCGCGCGAAGGCGTCGGAAAGGGCCGTCCGGGCCGGGTGCGGCAGTGCCAGACGGGACTTCGCGAGGGGGCCGCCCTTGACCGGGATGACGACCGCGCGCTGCGGATGAGGGTCCACGCCCCCGATCCTGCCAAGTCCACGTGGCACGCTCGACATCGCCCGTACCGCGGACCACAATGCGGTGACCGACCCACGGAAGGCCCCAGGTGAGCACCCCCACGGACAACTCGCGTCCCTTCGGCTACCGCTTCGCGATCAGGGTGCTCCGTCCGCTCCTCATGGCCCTGACCCGGCAGGAGTGGTCCGGGGCCGAGCACCTGCCGACCGAGGGTGGCTGGGTCGTCTGCCCCAACCACGTCTCGCACGTCGACCCGCTGGCCTTCGCGCACTTCCTCGTCGACCACGGCCGGGCGCCGCGCTTCCTCGGCAAGAACGAGGTGTTCCGCGTGCCCGTCGTCGGCGCCGTGCTGCGCTCGGCGGACCAGATCCCCGTGTACCGCGAGTCCGGCCGCGCCGCCGACGCCTACCGTGCCGCCGTCGCCGCCGTGCGCGCCGACAAGTGCGTCGCGATCTACCCCGAGGGCACCCTGACCCGCGACCCCGAGCTGTGGCCGATGCGCGGCAAGACCGGCGCGGCCCGGGTCGCCCTCGAGACCCGGTGCCCGGTGGTGCCCGTCGCGGTGTGGGGGCCGCAGGACGTGCTCGGGCCGTACGCCAAGCGCCCCCACCTCTTCCCGCGTCGCACCATGCAGGTCCGGGCCGGCGCGCCCGTCGACCTCGCCGACCTCCACGACCGGCCGGTCACCGCGGAGGTGCTCGCCGAGGCCACCGACCGGATCATGGGCGCCATCACCGCCGAGCTCGAGGTGCTGCGCGGGGGCACGGCACCCCGCGAGCGCTTCGACCCGCGACGGGCGGGCGTCACCTCCACCGGGCGTCCGCGCCCGCTCGAGGAGGCGTCGTGAGCCGCGCGGTCGTCTACGGCACCGGCAGCTGGGGCACCGCCTTCGCCGCCGTCCTCGCCGACGCCGGGACGCCGGTGACGATGTGGGGGAGGCGGGCCGAGGTCGTCGAGCAGGTCAACGCCGGCGTCAACGAGGACTACCTGCCCGAGCTGCGCCTGCCCGACACCGTCCGGGCCACGACCGACCCCGCCGAGGCCGCCGAGGGCGCCGACGTCGTCGTGCTCGCCGTGCCGTCGCAGACCCTGCGCGACAACCTCGTCGCCTGGGGCTCGGTGCTGCCGCCGGACGCCGCGGTCGTCTCGCTCATGAAGGGGGTCGAGCTCGGCACGACGAAGCGGATGTCGGAGGTGATCAGCGAGGTGGGCCGGGTCGAGCCCGACCGCGTCGTCGTCGTCTCCGGCCCCAACCTGGCTCGCGAGATCGCGGCCAAGCAGCCCGCGGCCTCGGTCGTCGCCTCGCGCAGCCAGGCGATGGCCGAGCGCGTCGCCGCCGCCTGTGCCGCACCGTACTTCCGCCCGTACACCGGAACCGACGTCGTGGGCACCGAGATCGCGGGGGCCGTGAAGAACGTCATCGCCCTCGCCGTCGGGATGGCCGAGGGGCTCGGGATGGGCGACAACTCCAAGGCCTCGATCATCACCCGCGGGCTGGCCGAGACCATGCGCCTCGGCACGGCGCTCGGCGGCGAGTCGGTGACCTTCGCGGGGCTGGCCGGCGTCGGCGACCTCATCGCCACGTGCATGTCACCGCTCTCGCGCAACCACTCCTTCGGCGTGCGGCTCGGCCAGGGCCTCGCCGTCGAGGAGGTCGTCGCCCAGACCCGGCAGACCGCCGAGGGCGTCAAGTCGTGCACCTCGATCCTCGAGCTCGCGCTGGCGCACGGCGTCGACGTCCCGATCATCGAGCAGGTCGACGCGATGATCCGGCACGGCGCCACCGCCCAGGACGTCGCGGCCCGGCTGCTGTCGCGGCCGCGCAAGGCCGAGACCGGCTGACGCGGCTGCCGCCTCAGCCGGCGTCCGGCTCGGCGTGCTCGAGCGCGGCGGCGAGGTCGCGCCAGAGGTCGTCGACGTCCTCGACCCCCACCGCGAGGCGGAGCAGCTCCTCGGGCACCTTGTCGGGCTCGTTCGGCTGCCGGCGACGGCGCTCGAGCAGGCTCTCGACGCCGCCGAGACTCGTCGCGTGCACCCACACCCGGGTCGCGGCGGCCACCCGCTCGGCGCCGGCGGCACCCCCGGCCACCTCGATGCTCACGACCGCCCCGAACCCGGGGTAGCGCACCCGGTGCACCGCGGGGTGCCCGGCGAGGCGCCCGGCGAGGTCGGCCGCGTTCGCGCAGGCCCGCTCGTGGCGCAGGTGCAGGGTGCGCATCCCGCGCAGCGCGAGCCAGGTCTCCATCGGTCCGGCGACGGCGCCGTGCAGCTGCCGGTGGCGGTGGAGGCGTGCGCGCAGCGCCCGGCCCGGCGCGGTGGCCGCGGTGACCACCACACCGAGGAGGACGTCGCTGTGCCCGGCCAGGTACTTCGTCGCCGAGTGCACGACGACGTCGGCGCCCAGCTCGAGCGGGCGCTGGAGCAGCGGTGTCGCGAAGGTGTTGTCGACCACCGTGAGGACTCCGTGCTCGCGGGCGGCGGCGCACAGCGCCGGCAGGTCGGCCACCTCGAGCAGCGGGTTGGTGGGGGACTCGAGCCACAGCAGGTCGGCCCCGGGGAGCGCGGCGACGACGGCGGCGGTGTCGGTGACGTCGACCCGGCGCACGACGGCGGCGCCCGCGGCCTCGAGGTCGGCGACGGTGGCCATCACGCCGTTGTAGCCGGCATCGGGCACGACGACCGTGCCGCCGTGCGGGAGCAGCGAGAAGGCCGCCGCCACCGCCGCCATCCCGCTGGCCACGACGAGGGCGTCTCCGCCCTCGAGCGAGCCGACCGCCTCCTCGAGGGCCGACCACGTCGGGTTGCCCGACCGGCCGTAGGAGACGGCACCGTCGGCGTGGTAGGTCGAGGTGAGCACGAGGGGCGCACCGACCTGCCCGCCCGGGGTCGCCGGCTCCCGCCCGAGGGCGACGAGCCGGGTCGCGGGGGCGAGCTCGGCGGGGGCGGGGGCGTGGTCGTCGGTCACGAGCCAGCAGCCTAGGGGCGGCTAGAGTCGCGTGCGATGAACGACCGCCAGCCCTCCGGCAAGATCCGCGTGGCCCTCGTCTTCGGGGGCCGCTCGTCCGAGCACGCCGTGTCGTGCGCGACGGCCGCGAGCGTCCTCGAGGCCCTCGACCGCGACCGCTACGACGTCGTGCCCGTCGGCATCGCCAAGGACGGGCACTGGGTGCTGGCCGCCGACGACCCCGAGCCGCTGCGGCTCACGGCGGGCCACGAGCCGGAGGTCGACGGCGCCTCGGCGAGCGTCATCGTCCCGACGAGCGCCACCGACCGCACGCTCGTCGTCCACGAGCCGGGGGAGCCGCCGCGCACGCTCGGTGAGGTCGACGTCGTCTTCCCGCTGCTCCACGGCCCGTTCGGCGAGGACGGCACCATCCAGGGCCTGCTCGACCTCGCCGACGTCCGCTACGTGGGCTCCGGCGTCACCGCCTCCGCCGTGATGATGGACAAGGCGATGATGAAGACGGTGCTGGCCGCCGCCGGCCTGCCGGTCGGCCCCTACGTCGTCATCACCGACCGCGAGTGGCGGCGCGACCCCGCCGCGGCGCTCGACGCGGTCGGGGCGCTGACCTTCCCGGTGTTCGTCAAGCCCGCACGGGCCGGCTCGAGCATGGGCATCACGAAGGTCGAGGCCATGGACGGCCTCGAGGCGGCCGTCGAGGCGGCCCGGGAGCACGACCCCAAGGTCGTCGTCGAGCAGGGCATCCGCGGGCGCGAGATCGAGTGCGGTGTGCTCGAGGGGCGCGGCACCGACCCGCCGCGCACGAGCGAGCTCGGCGAGTGCATCGTCGTGCGCAACCACGCGTTCTACGACTTCGAGGCCAAGTACCTGGCGGCCGACGACGTCCGGCTCGAGGCGCCGGCCGACGTGCCGACGCACGCGGCGCAGCGGATCCGCGAGATGGCCGCCGTGGCCTTCGACGCGGCCGGGTGCGAGGGGCTGGCCCGGGTCGACTTCTTCCTCACCGACGCCGGTGACGTCGTCGTCAACGAGGTGAACACGATGCCCGGCTTCACGCCGAGCTCGATGTACCCGCGGATGTGGGCCGCCAGCGGGCTCGGCTACCCCGAGCTCATCGACGAGCTCGTGGCCCTGGCCCTCGAGCGTCGCACCGGCCTGCGCTGAGCTGTCGCTCCTGAGGGGCGGACCTGCCTGCGCCGAGGTGCGCCAAGGTCCTCGTCGGGTGGACGATGTCCTCCTGCAGCTCGTCGGAGGAGTGGTCATGAGCAGTGAGCTGATCGCGGCTGGTTCGGCCCTCGCCGGAGCGCTGATCGGAGCCCTCTCGGGACTGGTCGCGGCGTTCCTGACGGATCGGAGAGCGTCGCGCCGTGAGCGCCGCCTGAACTTCCTGGGGTCGTTCGCGACGGCCATCACCTCCGACGAGCGCGCCCGGGAGATGATCTCGAACAAGATCATGATGACGACGGCAGCAGATCGGGAGCGGCTCGTGGAGCTCGGCGGCGCCGGGCACGAGGATGCGGTCGTCGACGCCCTCGCCGGGGTGCTGCTCGACGCGGTGAACGAGGAGCGCGCGTTCCAGGGACGTCCGGCCATCACCCTGGACGAGCTGACCGGTGTGATCCCGATGGGGAACCGGAGGGGCCGTTGGGCGGCCCGCCCATCGTGACCTGATCGGCGCTAACGGCAGCG
>CAVVYI010000032.1:0-33456 GCA_963752445.1 uncultured Actinomycetota bacterium
CCTCGCACCACGTCGCACCAGTCGCGGGCAGCCTCCTCGCCGGGGTAGTCGGCGGCCTGCCGCTCGACGTGCCGAACGTACCCACCGCCAGGCCGTCGTTCCGAAGTCGCTGGCCGGCACGCCCGTGGACGCCGTCGGCCTGGCACGAGGACGGGACCCTCGAGGCCATCGAGGACCGCACCGGCCGGTTCCGGCTCGCGGTGCAGTCGGCGCGCCGAGGAGAGCAGGTCCGCCGACCTGTTCGCCGCGGTACGTGCGGGCCGCGACCGAGACCGCCCGGCTGCGGGCTCGCCACCTCGGTCCACGCAGGCGCCCGCGGGGCCAGGCCACGACCCCGAGCCCCGCACCATGCACGGCGGGCGAGAGCACCCCGGACGTCGTGGCGACGAGCAGCAGAAGCCGAGCGAGCCGGGCCGCGACCGCGGCCGCTCCCCGCTGCCCGTGTGCCGCAGCCCGTCCTCCTGCAGGGCAGCCAGCACCTCGGCCTGGGTAAGGAAGCGGCGGCCGTGCCCCAGGAGGTCGAGCACGCCGGCGTGCGCGGCGTACACGTGGAAGCGGGTGGGGCGGAACCCTCCCACCACGAGGAGCGGGTAGCGGCGCGCGCCCAGCTCGACGCGGTCGTACCCCGGCTCGGTCGCGTCGACCGCCCCGAGCTGCTGGTCGTCGAGGAGCTGGAGGACGACCGGCGTGCGCACCCCGGTGCGGTGGGAGGGGGTCGCCGGGACGTAGCCCCCGTGGGAGACGTACGCGGTGTGGGCCACGGCGAGGTTGCGGACGACACCGGTGAGCAGCGGGACGACCGCAGGGGCCCCGTGCCGCCGGAGCTTGTGGGCGAGCACCTCGGACGCCGCGTTGGAGCCGACGGCCAGCACCGGCGTGCGGTCGGCGAGCGGTGCCGCCCGGTGCTCCTCGAGGAGGCGCACGAGGGTGCGGAGCCTCCGCAGGCGCAGGGTGTGCGCGAGGTCGTCGACGAGGAGGCGGGGACCGGCGACCGGGGCGAGCGGGTAGTCCAGCGGCCGCTGGGTGAGGTCGCCGGGGGCGTGGTGGGGTGCGGGAGCGGGACATCACCACCCACCGTAGGCGTGCTCAGGCCGGGGGGTCGAGCAGCTCCTCGAGGACCCGGCGGAAGGAGGCGTAGCGTCGCGGACCGACCTCGTCGGCCATCCTCGCCTCGGCGACCTCGAGAGCCGCGGTGACCTCGGCGAGCACCCGGTCGCCGTCCGGGGTGCGCTGCACGAGCCGGACCCTGCCGTCGGCCGGGTCCGGTGCGGTCTCCAGGTGGCCCGACGCACTCAGCTGGCTGACGAACTGTCCGCACCCCTGCTTCGTCATGCCGACGCTCTCGGCGAGGGCCGTGACGTTCGCGCCCTCGCTGGGCACGGCGGACAGCACCCTGAGGTGGGAGAACCGGAGACCGTCCATCGGGACCTCGGCGAGGTCGTGGCGCAGCCGGCGGAAGAGATGGTTCAGCAGCTCGGGGAGAATGGCCTTGACCTCGGTCATAAAGTCACTTTACCATCCTGGAATCGGTAAACCTGCTTTCACACCAGGAGGAGCCATGGGTGGTCTCGAGCTGCTCGGCGACGCGGCGGTCGACGAGGACGCCCTCGTCTCCATGGTCACGCAGAGGCACGGCCTGACGGGGCCGGCGCGGCTGACGGCGCTCGAGGTCCGGGAGCACCCCTACGCCTGGCCGAGCATCACCACGGGTGGCCGCTACCTCGTCACCGGCGAGGTCTCGGCCGGCGGGACCTCCGTCGCCTTCTCCCTCTTCGTCAAGATCGTGCACTCCTTCCGTCGTTCGCCGCTGTTCGCCATGGTCCCCCCGCCGCTCCAGGAGGCGGCCGCCTCGCAGACCCCGTGGCGTACCGAGGGTCTGGCCTACCGATCCGACCTGGCCGACCGGCTGCCCGAGGGCCTGACGATGCCTCGCGCCCTGCGCGTCGTCGACCTGGACGAGTCCTCGATGGCGATCTGGCTCGACGTCGTCCCTGTGCTCGAGCGTCCCTGGGACGACGCCCGGTACGCCCGGGCGGCGTACCTCCTGGGCCGTCTGTCGGGGAGTGCGGCCGTGGCCGAACGCTCCGGGGTGGGCGAGCTCGACTGGTCCTTGCGCGTGTACCTCGCAGGCCGTCTCCGTCACATGGTCGTCCCGATGCTCCACGACGACGCGCCGTGGAAGCACCCCCTCGTGGCGGGTGCGTACGACCCCGAGCTCCGGGACCGGCTGCGCGAGGCCGCGGACCACGCGGAGGCGCTCGTGGAGGAGGCGATGTCCCTGCCGCACCTCCCCGCGCACGGTGACGCCTGCCCCAACAACCTGCTGTCGACCGCCGACGACCCGGACTTCACCCTCATCGACTACGGCTTCTGGATGCCCGCGCCGGTGGGCGCCGACCTCGGGCAGCTCCTCGTCGGGAACGTCCAGATCGGCGTCGAGCGCGCCGGCGACCTGGCGCGCCGCGACGACGCCCAGGTGGTCGCGTACGTCCGCGGGCTGCGCGAGGAGGGCTGCCACGTCCCCGAGGCGGTCGTCCGGCGTGCGCACGCCCTGCACCACCTGGTGATGACCGGGCTGTCGAGCGTCCCCTGGGACCTGCTGGGCCAGGAGATGACGCCGGCCCTGCTGACCCAGGCCCAGGACAGAGCCGCGATCGCCCGCTTCTGTCTCGACAGGGTGGACGCGACAGCGGGTGTCTGAGTCCCGGGTGACAATGGCGGGGTGAGCAGGCTCAACAGACTGGCCGTCGCCGCCGGAGCGGCGAGCGCCCTCGGTGCCCTCGCGGCCGCAGGCCGTGGGGTCGGCGCCGCCATGGGTGCCCGACCCGACGGCGTGCGCCTCGAGCGGATGCGCCGCTCGCCGCACTACCGGGCGGGCGCCTTCCACAACCGGCGACGCGGCACCGCCTCGATGCCGACGAGCCAACGCGACGTCCTCGAGCGCTACCGCGCCAACGCCGACACCCGCCGTCCCCCCGGGCCGATCCCGGTGGTCAGCGCCCACCGGGAGCCCGCACCGTCCGGCCTCCACGTCACGTGGTTCGGCCACGCCAGCGCGCTCGTCGAGCTCGACGGCGTCCGGCTGCTCCTCGACCCGGTGTGGAGCGAGCGCTGCTCGCCGAGCCAGCACGTCGGCCCGCGCCGGTTGCACGCCACGCCGGTGCCGCTCGAGCGGATCGGGCGCGTCGACGCCGTCGTCATCTCGCACGACCACTACGACCACCTCGACATGGCGACCATCCAGGCCCTCGCGGCGACCACGGACGCGGTCTTCCTCGTCCCGCTCGGCGTCGGCGCCCACCTCGACGTGTGGGGGGTCCCGGGCGCGCGCGTCGTCGAGTGCGACTGGGGCGAGGGCCACGACGTCGGAGGCGTGCGGGTCACGGCCGTCGAGTCCCAGCACTTCTCCGGCCGTGGCCTGCGCCGCGACGGCACCCTGTGGGCGTCGTGGGTGTTCACCGGCCCGGGTGGGCGCGTGTTCTTCAGCGGTGACACCGGCTACTTCGACGGCTACCCCGGCATCGGCGCCGAGCACGGGCCGTTCGACGTCTCGCTCATGGCCGTCGGCGCCTACGACCCCGCCTGGCGCGACATCCACCTCGACCCCGAGGAGGCGGTCCGCGCCACGGCCGAGCTCGGGGGTGGGCTCCTGCTGCCGATCCACTGGTGCACGTTCGTCCTCGCGCCCCACCCCTGGGCGGAGCCGGTCGAGCGGCTGCTCGTCGCGGCCGCGTCCGAGGGCGTCCCCGTCGTCGTCCCGCGCGTCGGCGACCGGGTCGACGTGGCGAACCCGCCCGCGCTCGACGCCTGGTGGGAGTCGGCGGTCGCCGTCCACTGACGCCCCGGCCACGATGTGGACGGGCCATGGCCGCACGGCGCAGGCCGTGGGACCCTCGACCCGTGACGTTCCGTGACGCGGCCACCACCGCGATCATCATCGTGTAGCGCGACGAGGACCTTCCTCGCCGCGCAGACCTCCCGTACCCGGGGGGTCTTTTTGTTGGACCGGGACCTCACCCGCAGGGCGGGCGACCGGCTCCGGCACGACGGGCCGCCCGCCCACCCCCGTGGGCGTCCCGGGCGCAGGCTGGACGATGATGGGCACCGAGCAGCACGCGTCGACGCCCCGGCCCACGAGGGCCGGGGCACGAGCGCCGGGAGACCGGCCCGACTCGCGGATGGACACGATGAGCACCGACCTGCACGTGTACGACACGACCCTGCGCGACGGGGCGCAGCAGGAGGGGCTCAACCTCTCCGTGGCCGACAAGCTGGCCATCGCGTCCCACCTCGACGAGCTCGGCGTGGGGTACATCGAGGGCGGCTGGCCGGGGGCCAACCCCAAGGACACCGAGTTCTTCGCCCGGGCCGCGCGCGACCTGCGCCTGCGGAACGCCACCCTCGCCGCGTTCGGCGCCACCCGTCGTGCCGGGGGCCGGGCCGACACCGACCCGCTCGTGCGGGCGCTGCTCGACAGCCGGGCCGAGGTGGTGACCCTCGTCGCGAAGTCGCACACCGGTCACGTCGAGCGGGCCCTGCGGACCACCCTCGCGGAGAACCTCGAGATGATCCGCGACACCGTCTCCTTCCTGCGCGGGGAGGGGCGCCGGGTCTTCCTCGACGCCGAGCACTTCTTCGACGGGTACCGCACCGACCGCGACTACGCGCTCGAGGCGGTCCGGGCGGCCGTCGAGGCGGGGGCCGAGGTCGTGGCCCTCTGCGACACCAACGGCGGGCTGCTGCCGGGCCAGGTGGCCGAGGTCGTCGACGACGTCGTCCGCACGACCGGCGCGCGGGTCGGCATCCACTGCCACAACGACACCGGGTGCGCGGTCGCCAACTCGATGGCGGCCGTCGACGCGGGCGCCACCCACGTGCAGGGGACCATCAACGGCTACGGCGAGCGCACCGGCAACGCCGACCTGCTGACGGTCGTCGCCAACCTCCAGCTCAAGCAGGGCCGCGAGCTGCTCGACCCGCACCGGCTCCAGGACGCGACCCGGATCGCGCACGCCATCGCCGAGGTCACCAACGTCCCCGCGTACTCGCGCCAGCCGTACGTCGGCTCGAGCGCCTTCGCGCACAAGGCCGGGCTCCACGCGAGCGCCATCAAGGTCGACCCCGACCTCTACCAGCACCTCGACCCCAAGCACGTCGGCAACGACATGCGGATGCTCGTCTCCGACATGGCCGGACGGGCCTCGATCGAGCTGAAGTCCCGCGAGCTGGGCTTCCACCTCGACTCCACCGACGAGGACGACGCCGCGACCCTGCGCCGGGTGCTCGCCGCCGTCAAGGAGAAGGAGCTGCGGGGCTACACCTTCGACGCCGCCGACGCCAGCTTCGAGCTGCTGCTGCGCCGCGAGGTCGACGGCAGCCTGCCGCCGTTCTTCGCCGTCGAGTCCTGGCGCGTCATCACCGACGCCCGGGGCGAGGCCGACGCGCTGTCCGAGGCCACCGTCAAGCTGCGGGCGGCGGGACGGCGCCACGTCGAGACCGGCGAGGGCAACGGCCCGGTCAACGCCCTCGACCACGCGCTGCGTACCGCGTTGTCCTCGACCTACCCGGAGATCGCCGAGCTCGAGCTCATCGACTACAAGGTGCGCATCCTCGACGCCCAGCACGGCACCGACGCCGTGACGCGCGTGCTCATCGAGACCTCGGACGGCACGACCTCGTGGACCACGATCGGGGTCGCGGCGAACATCCTCGAGGCGAGCTGGGACGCCCTCGTCGAGTCGGTCACCTACGGGCTCGTCCGGGCGGGCGTCGACCCGCGCTGAGCCGGCCTCGGCGTCCGACCGGCGCTCAGCGGACCCCGAAGCGGCGCCGGGCCGTGACGACGGTGGCCAGCGAGAGCAGGGCGATGACGACGAAGTAGATGCTCGGCGCCGTGCTGCTGCCCGTCGACTCGATGAGGAACGTGAAGATCGCCCCGGTGAAGCCGCCGAAGACGAGAACCCCGACGTTGTAGCCGACGGCCATGCCGGTGGAGCGGACGTTCGTCGGGAAGAGGTCGGCGTACAGGCCGGGCAGCGGTCCGAAGTACGAGGCCATGAGCAGCCCGAAGACGACCTGGACGACGGTGAGGACGGCGACGCTCGGGACCGCGACGACGAGCTGGAAGAGCGGCCAGGCCAGGACGGCGGCGGCGACCGCGGCCACGGTCATGACCTTCGCCGGGCCGACCCGGTCGGCGAGCCGACCGATGGACGGTGTGCCGGCCAGGGTGACGGCGCCGGCGATCATCCCGCCGAGGAAGCCCGCGTACCCGGGCAGGTCGAGGCTCTTCACCGCGAAGGTCGGCATGTAGAGGATGAGGTAGACCGAGAGCGAGGCCAGCGCGACCGCGCCCGCGGCGGTGAGCAGGCGGGTCAGGTGGGTCGTGAACGCGGCGCCCAGCGGGTTCTGCTCCTTGTCGGCGGCCTCGAACTCCTCCGTCTCGTCCATGCCGCGCCGGATGTAGAACCCGACCGGACCGATGAGCATCCCCACGAAGAACGGCACCCGCCAACCCCAGGTGTACAGCTGGTCATGGGTGAGGAAGGTGTTGAGACCGAACCCGAAGGCGGAGGCGAGGAGCAGCGCACCGCCCTGGGTCGCGACCTGCCAGGAGCCGTAGAACGCCTTGCGGTCCGGCGCCGACTCGACGAGGAACGTCGTCGCGGACCCGAACTCGCCGCCGGCGGAGAAGCCCTGGACCAGCCGCGACACGAGCAGCCACAGCCCGGCCAGGACCGGCCCCACGACCGAGGCGGTCGGTGCGACCGCCATCAGCCCGGTGCCGGTCATCATGAGCAGGATCGTGAACGACAGCGCCGTCCGTCGGCCCTTCCGGTCGGCCCAGCTGCCGATGACGGCGGCCCCCACCGGCCGGACCAGGTAGCTGACGGCGAAGGTGAGGAAGGTGAACATCAGCGCGGCGAAGCCCGAGACGGTCGGGAAGAACAGCTCGCTGATGACGACGGCGAAGCTCGAGTAGACGATGATGTCGAACCACTCGAGGGCGTTGCCGACCGACGAGGCGACGACCGCCCTGCGGGCCCGGCGGACGGCCTCCGGCGACGGGTGGCCCTGCGGCGGTGCGTCTCCCGGGGCCTCGGCGTGGTCGACGGTCCGGTGGTCGCTCTGGGACATCCCTCGACCCTTCCACCCCGGCGGCGTCGTGTGGGGTGTCGGTGCACACCGTCCGGCATCCGACACCGCGGTGGGGTGTCGGCCTCGTCAGGTGCCCCGCTGTCACCTCGACCCGGGCGGTCCTGCGGTGGGTCGAGGTGCCTCTGCGTCGTGCGGCGCCCCGCTGTCACCTCGACCCGGCGAGAGGGGCGACGGGTCCACCGCGTCGAGGACGGAGAGCAGGCGCCGGCGCAGCGCGTTCGAGCGCACCATGAAGGCGCGCTGCCGCTCGAGGTACTCGGCCCGACCGGCCGGGGTCTCGACGGGCACCGGCTCGTACCCCAGCGCTCGCAGGTCGTAGGGGGAGGCCTGCATGTCGAGCACGCGGATCTCGCGGGCGAGGTCGAACGCGTCCGCGGTGAGGTCGCTCGGGACCACCGGCGCGAGCGTGAAGGCCCACTTGTAGACGTCCATGCCGGCGTGGAGGCAGCCGGGCTGCTCCAGCTCGACCTGGGTCTCCCGCGTCGGGCGGAGCTGGTTGAGCGGCACCGCCGACCCGGTGAAGAAGCGGTGGGCGTCGAAGTGCGAGCAGCGGACGGGGTGGCGCTCGAGCACCGCGTCGGTGCCGGCGGAGCCCAGCCGGAGGGGCCACCCCGCGTGCCGCACGTCGTCGTGGGGGAGCCGGTGCACCATCGCCCACTCGTGCAGGCCGAAGCAGCCGAGGTGGGCCGGTCGCGTGAGGGTCGCCGTGAGGAGGTCGCGGACGAAGCGCACCGTGGCGCCGCGCGCCTCGAGGAAGGAGCCGAGGTCGACGACCACCGCGTCGCCGACGACCCGGTGGTGGCGCCAGCCGGCCCGGTCGGTGTCGGCGGCTCCCGCGAGGCGCACCCCGACCCCGGGGTGCCAGCGGCGCAGGCGCGCGGGGGAGTGGTGGTAGTAGCGGAACAGGAAGTCCTCGACGGGGTGGTCGCGCCCACCGGCCCGCCGGGCCCGGTGGCCGGCCGTCGCGGCGTCGACCCGGGCGGCATGAGCGCTCTCCCGGCCGCTCCACTCGGGGCGGCCCATGACGACGTCCACCGCCCCACGGTACCGACGGGCACACCGCCGCCTCCCCGGGCGTTGGGCCGGGAGAGGATGGAGGCCCGTCCGTCCCGCTCCCGACCCCGGAGGATGCCCCGTGCGCCGTACGTCCGCCGTGTCCGTCCTCGTCGCGCTGCTCGCCCTGTCGGCCTGCGGCTCGGGCGGCGGTGACGGCTCGACGGCCAGCCCTCCGGCGCCGGCCACCTCCTCGGCCCCGGCCGGGTCGGCCACACCGTCGGCCTCCGCGTCCGCCGGCCGCACCTACCTGGCCCTCGGCGACTCGCTCGCGGCCGGGTACCAGCCCGGAGGTACCGAGCTGCGCGACACCGCCTACCCCGCGCTCGCGGCGACCCGCCTCTCGCGCGGTGGGTCGCCCGTCACGGTGGAGAACCTCGCCTGCAGCGGCGAGACCACCGGCACCTTCCTCACCGGCGGGAAGTGCGACTTCGCCGCCGGGAGCCAGGTGGCCCAGGCCGAGGCCTTCCTCCACGACCACCGGGGCGAGGTCGCCCTCGTGTCGGTCGACATCGGCGGCAACGACCTGCTGCGGTGCGCCGCCAAGCTCCAGGTCGACGCCGCCTGCGCGTCCGCCGGCCTCGGCACCGTCCGCAAGAACCTCCCGACCATCGTCGAGCGGCTCCGCGCCGCCGCGGGACCCGACGTGCCGGTCCTCGTCCTCGGCTACTACAACCCGTGGCTGGCGTCGTCCTACCTCGGCGCGGGGAAGGCCCAGCTCGCGGTGGCGACGAAGGCCTTCACCGACCTCGACGCGCAGATCGCCGCCGGCGCGAAGAAGGGTGGCGGCCGGTTCGTCTCGCTCGACGAGGCGTTCGGACTCGACGACACGACGCCGACGACGTTCAACGGCCGCTCGGTGCCGACGAACGTCGCCCAGGTCTGCTCGCTCACCTACATCTGCACCGCCTTCGACATCCACCTCACCGACGAGGGGGCGGCCGTGGTCGGGCGGGTGCTCGCCGAGGCGGCGACCGCGGCCGGAGTGGGCTGACGCCGTCCCGCGCGGGCCCTAGGCTGACGACCGTGGGCTTCCCCGAGAACGTGCTCGCGCAGGACGAGAAGGTCGTGCGCCACCTCCATCCGCACTGGCTGACCGTGCTGCTGCCCACCGTCGTCGGCGTGCTGGTCGTGGCGGCGACGGTCGTCTCGGTCCTCGTCCTGCCGGACGGGTCGGTCGGCTCGGTCCTGCTCTGGGTGGTGCTCGGGGCGGCGCTGCTCGTCCTGCTCGCCTTCGTCGTGGCGCCGTACGCGCGGTGGCGGTCCACGCACTACGTCATCACGACGCACCGGGTCATGGTGCGGCGTGGGGTGCTCAGCAAGGCCGGCAAGGACATCACGCTGGCCAAGATCACCGACGTGGGCTTCCGCCAGTCCCTCCTCGACCGGATGATCGGCGCGGGCTCGCTGCACATCGAGTCGGCCGGTGACAGCCCGGACGAGGACCTCGTCAACGTCCCGGACAGCGACGACGTCCAGCAGCTCATCAACCGCCTCGTCGACGAGGACTCGCGCGGCCGCCGTTCCCCGGGCGAGTAGGGAGGCTCCGGTCCTCCGCCGTAGGCTCGGGCCATGCGCATCGCGAGGTTCACCACCGGGGACGACCCCGTCTACGGGCTGGTCGACGGGGCCGGCGAGAAGATCGCCGAGGTCACCGGCGACCCCCTCTACCAGCGGATCGAGCTCACCGGGGCCACCCACCTCGTCGAGGACGTCCGGCTGCTGGCTCCGGTCATCCCGCGGAGCAAGGTCATCGGCATCGGGAAGAACTACGCCGACCACGCGGCCGAGATGGGCGGCGAGGCACCGGCCGAGCCCCTGATGTTCCTCGTGCCCAACACCGCCGTCGTCGGGCCGGGCGACCCCGTGGTCCTCCCGCCGCAGAGTGCCGAGGTGCACTACGAGGGCGAGCTCGCCGTCGTCATCGGCCGGATCAGCAAGGACGTCGAGCCCGAGGACGCGCTCGCCGTGGTCTTCGGCTACACCTGCGCGAACGACGTCACCGCCCGCGACCTCCAGCGCTCCGACGGCCAGTGGGCCCGGGCCAAGGGCTTCGACACCTTCTGCCCGCTCGGGCCGTGGATCGAGACCGACCTCGACCCGTCGGCCCTCGGGCTCGTCACGCGCCTCGACGGCGAGGTCGTCCAGGACGGCACGACAGCCGACATGGTGCACGGCGTCGCCGCCCTGGTCTCCCACGCGTCGAAGGCCTTCACGCTGCTGCCGGGCGACGTCATCCTCACGGGGACCCCGGCCGGGGTCGGCCCCGTCGAGGCCGGGCAGCGCGTCGAGGTCGAGCTCGAGGGCATCGGGGTGCTGTCCAACCCCGTCGTCCGGCACTGAGCCGCCCCGCCCGTCGGGCGGGCACGTCCTCGGTGCGCCCTACGCTGGGCCGGTGGCTCGACCCGGGTTCGACTCCGACGAGCGGGCGCTCCTGTGCGACCTGCTCGAGGCGCTCGGCCCCGACGCACCCACCGTGCTCGACCCCTGGACCACGCGTGACGTCGCCGTGCACCTCTACCTGCGCGAGCACGACGCCGTCGCCGGCCCGGGACTCGTCGTCCCGGGACCGTGGGCGCGGGTGGCCGAGCGCCACCACCGTCGGGCCGCCACGAGGGACTACGGCGAGCTCGTCGAGGCGGTCCGGGCCGGTCCGCGCGGGGTCTTCCGCCTGGCCTGGATGCGACGGGTCCCGAACCTCAACGAGCTCTTCGTCCACCACGAGGACGTCCGCCGGGCGAACGACCTCGCCCCGCGTGAGCTCGGCGCCGACCAGCAGGAAGCGTTGTGGCGCAACGCGGTCGGGGGTGGGTGGCTCCTCACCCGCCGCGTGAGCGGCTGTGGCATCGAGCTCGTCGACGCCCTGACCGGCCGGGAGGCGCGGGTGCGGCGCGGCGCGGAGGTGGTGCGGATCGTCGGCCGACCCGACGAGCTCCTCCTGTTCCTCTTCGGGCGGCAGCGGGTCGCCCGGGTCGAGCTCGAGGGCACCGCGTGGGCGGTCGCGCGGTTGGGGGAGGCCCGCCTCGGGGTCTGACGACCCGGAGACGGGCCGGGGCCCTCGGCGCCCGACGACCTCGACGACCTCGCGGGCTCCGCGGGGCCCGCGGGCCCCGCGGGCCCCGCGGGTCAGGAGGCCTGCCCCGAGACCGCGAGGTGGACGAGGAGGCCGTCGTCGGCGAGCGTGCACCGCACCGTGAGCCGTTCGCGCCAGGCCTGGTCGGCGAGCCGCCGGACGTGACCCTCGACCGAGCGCACCGGGGTGTGGCCGCCGCACCCGTCCTCGACGACGAACCCGGCGAAGTCGCCGAAGTGGTCGAACCGGAGCGAGACGACCTTCCCGGTCACGACCGCCTCCACGCAGCCGTCCCGGCGCTCCTCGTGGCCGTGGTGGTGGTCGTCGTGCCCGTGGTCGTCGTGGCCGTGGTCGTCGTGCCCGTCGTGCGTCCCGTGGTCACCGTGACCCTGGCCGTCCCCGCCGTGCCCGGTGTGGCCGCGGTCGAAGTCGTCCCAGTGGGCGTCGTCCTTGGGGTGCTCCCAGTCGCCGTCGGCGCTCGGCCGCACGACGGTGGGGTCGCCGCCCATGCCGGCCACACGGCCGACGTGCACGTCGAGCAGGCGCGACATCACGGGGTACCACCGGCTCTCGAAGGGCACGGTGCGCACCATCGAGCGCAGGAGCGAGAGCGTGCGCTGCTCGGTCGCGAGCATGAGGCCCTTGGTCGAGACGGGGACGACGAGCCCGAAGGCCCCGGCCGTGCGGCGGTAGTCGAAACCGGCTCCCGCTCCCTGGCCGTCACCGCGGGTCACGGCCGCGGGCGTGGCGACGGCGGGTGGGGCCGCGGCGGCGACCCGGGTCACCTTGCCGCGCACCACCTTCTGGCCCTCCTCGATGCGCGGCCGGCCCCACCGGGCACCGGTGACCTGGCGCACCGACACCTCGTACCGGTCTCCCTTGTGCACGGTGCCGGGCAGCCCGAGGGAGATGAGCCCGACGTGGTCGACCTCGCCGCCCGGAGGGACCGGCACGAAGGTCAGGCCGGCGGCGGCGCAC
The DNA here is from genome assembly GCA_963752445.1 of uncultured Actinomycetota bacterium. Taxonomy (GTDB): domain Bacteria; phylum Actinomycetota; class Actinomycetes; order Actinomycetales; family Dermatophilaceae; genus Phycicoccus. Next base: position 12,263 of record CAVVYI010000032.1, read on the forward strand.
CCGATGGTGTGCTCGTCGACCTTGGTGAGCCGGTTGCTCACGTAGAGCTGGTGGGCCCACTCGAGCACCCGGTCGGCGGGCACCGAGGGGAGGTAGACCTCGGCGGTCGTACCCTCCGGCACGGTGCCCCAGTCGATGACGAGCTCGTCCGGCCGCCCGTCCGGGCCGAGCAGGTCGCGCGAGCGCACCTGCAGGGCCTGGGGTGCGACGCGCGAGGCCTCGACGCCCGGGTTGGGCACCCCGACGAAGGTGAGGTTTCGCTGGGCCAGCTTGTCGGAGGTCGACGGGTCGGCGCTGCTCGGGATGCTCTGGCCGGCGATCTCCACCTCGGCGATGAGGCACTGGTGGAAGCTCTTGACGAGGTCCTGGATCGACTGCCGGGGCGGCGTGCCGACGAACGGCCCGTCGGGCAGGTTCGCGGGCTGGCTGCCGATGAGCCGGTTGGGGAACTGCTTCTGGGCCGGCTGGTTGATGTCGAGCCAGCAGCCGAAGTACGCGTAGGTCTCCGCCCCGAGCGAGTCGTGGTGGATGGTCCGGACGTTCGGGGCGTCGGTCTGGTCCTTCATCGTCACCGTCGCGGTGTCGACCCGCGGCGAGGCGAAGAAGGGGATCGTCGCGATCTCGTCACCCTGGCGGCCGAGCAGCGGCGTGCGCCGGCCGGCCGGCCCGGTGTGGGTGCGGTAGAGGGTCGCGGTGTCGTGGACGGCGTTGGTCTGCTGGGCGGGCCACATCCGGAAGAACACCTTGACGTCCGTGGCGTCCGCCGTGAGGTCGCGCAGCCGGACCCGGGCGAGCGCGAAGTTGAACACCCGGGTGCCGTCGGGGTCGGTCGGCGACAGGGTCAGCGCCTCGGGCTGCTCGCCGGCCGGGATGGCGTCGAACTCGGCGCCGAGCGTCGGGTGGGTCGGGTCGTTGAGGTTCGTGAGGACGCTCTGGATGAACGACGTCGCGACCGTGGTCTGGGAGCCGCTCGTCGCGAGGGTCACGCCGAACCGGCGCACCCCCGCCCGCACCTGGAGGACGCGCATGTCGATGCTCGTGTACCAGGGCACCTCGTTCGTCCCGAGGCCGTCGAGGATGTACGGCGTGGGCGACTTGACGAGGGTGAGCACCCCGGCGTTGGCCACGTCGTGGCCGGCCGCCGACACCTGGGCCAGCACCCCGAGGTCCTTGGTCGCGGGAGCGAAGCCGAAGGCGTTCGCATCGGGGAAGTGCAGCTCGAACTGGAAGGTGAGGCGCTGCGGCTCGTTCGCCGGGAGGGCCGGGTTCTCGGGCAGCACCGGCCCGCAGCGCGCGAGGGTGATCCCGTCCGAGCTCGTCATCGTCGGGACGTTCGGCGGCGCGTCGAGGGTGCCGGGTGTGAGCCCGAGCTCGGCCGGCGTGTACCCCTCGACGACGACGAGCACGGCGGGCCGGACGACCGCCGGCGCCGGGCCGAGGTCGAGCAGGGCCCGGACCTCACCCTCGCTCACCGTGCTGCGGTCCATGATGAGGAAGCAGTCGCGGGTGCCGACGGTGACGGCGAGGGGGTCGCTCGCGATGCCGTTGACGACGACCTGGAACGACCACGCGCCGGCGGGGGTGCTCGGCGGGACCTCGAGGGTGAAGGAGTGGTTGTCGCTGCCCGTGTTCAGCCCGAAGGTCGTGAAGTCGTGCGTCCGCAGGTACCGGACGTCTCCGGCGGCGTTGGTGAGGCGGGCGATGGGGTAGTTGCTGTTGTTCTGCCGGTCGTCGCCGTAGCCGCTGCCGTGCGTCATCCCGCTGAGCAGGGTGCCGTTGAGCCGGTAGGCGTGGCCCGCGATGAGGGCCGAGGGTGCGGTCGTGAGGCGCGGCTTCCACGCAGCGTTCGGGGTGCTCTCGGCCGCGTCGGGGGAGTACTCGGCGATGCTGTTCTGCTCGCCCGTGAGGAGGACCTTCCCGTTCGGCAGGACGAGCATGCAGGACATCCACGTCTGGTCGGGGGCGTTGGTCGGCTGGTTGGCCAGCCGGGTCAGGGTGTTCGCCCCCGTGTCGTAGCTGTAGATCCGCGTCGGCTTGGACCAGAAGTTGCCCCGGGAGTCCTTGATGGTCGGCCCCGCGGTGATGAGGACGTCGCCGTTCGGGAGGATTGCGCAGGCGCCGTCGATGACCGTCTCGAGACCGGTGGGGGAGTTCGGGTTCGGTGAGTCGGCGGGGAAGCTCTGGCCGCTGGCCCAGCTGCCCGTCGCGGTCGTCGTGGCCCCCGGCGTGTAGAAGCACGTCCGTCCCGTCCCGCCGACGAACAGCGCCCGCCCGTCCGGCAGCGCGATCCCGGGGCCGATCTCGTTGACGAGCGTGCCGTTGAAGCTGTTGACGACGAGGGCCTGGGTGGTCTTGCCCGCGCTCACCCAGCGGTCGAGGTCCGGCACGTACATCTCGGCGTCCTGGGTGGCCGTGGCCCCGGTGATCTGCGCGGTGAGCACGTTGCCGTTGGGCAGCAGGGCCCAGCTCTCCTCGTTGCAGTTGCCCACCTTGGCGCTGCTCGTCGTGCCGAACTGGGTTCCGGCGACCTGCCAGTCGTTGGTGTCGGGGTCCCAGATGGCCGTCTGGGCGCCGCCCGTGACGGCGCCGAAGAGCACCCGTCCGTCGGCGAGGACCATCGCGCAGCAGTCGCCCAGGACGAAGTTGACGCTCGCCGGCTTGGTGATGCTGCTCCACGTGTTCGCGACCGGGTCGAACATCTCCGCCGTCGCCTCGGTGTCCTGCGCCCCCGCGGTGGAGTACTCGCCGCCGACGACGAAGACCCGCCCGTCCTTGAGCACCCCGGAGCCGAAGAACTGCCGACCGATGGCCATCGAGAGCTTCCCCGACCACGAGCCGTTGCGGTAGTCGCCCTGGGCGTTCGGCGTCAGCCGGTACCAGTCGTTGGTGGTCGTCGCGTCGTGGACGAGCACCGTGCCGTCGGTGAGCAGGATCGTCGTGTCGGCGGCGACTCCTGACGGGGCGTTGAACGTGTTCCAGGTACCGGCCATGTCGGGCTCCTCGCTCCGGGCGCGCCGTCGTCGGCTCGTCTCCCCTGCGAGGAGGGTGCGCGCCGGGTGCTGATACCGGGGACGGGGCCGGCGACCTGAGAGGCTCTCAGGTGCGGTGCCGCAGAGGCCTTCCCGGCGACGGCAGGTGTGGGGTCGGGCGGCTCAGCCGCGGTGCACCCGGCGCACCGTCACCACGCCCAGCGCGAGCAGGCCCAGGCCGCCCAGTGAGACGAGGACCCAGCCCACGGCCGAGTCGAGGACGATCCCGAGCGGGTACCCGACCGCGTAGCAGAGGACCGTCCCGACGACGAGCCACTTCTGCGCCCGCGTCGGCGCCGGGAACCCCTCCCTCATCGGACGTCCCCCCGTGCGCTGGGCGAGGAGGGCGGGCCCCCCGGCGGGCTCGACGCCCGCAGCCGCGCGAGGTAGTCCTGCCACGCGGCGAGGTCGGCGTCGTCCTCCGTCACGGGACCGGCGCTCGTCCCCGTGAGCCGGTCCGCGGGGGACCGGGGGCCGGGGGTCGCACGCCGGTGCGGATGCGACGCGTCGCGGACCAGCCGGTGCCGGACGTAGACCAGGTAGCCACCGATGAGCGGCCACTCGACCGTGTAGACCCAGCTCAGCGGGTTCCCGGCGAGGGCGCGGTCGAGCTCGAACGCACCGGCGGCGAGGGACACGACGACGCCGACGACGGCCGCGGCCGTCAGCCAGGCGGTCCGGCGGGGCGCCGACGGCGACGCGCTCATGCGCGGCCCAGGCGCTCGCGCGCGATCGCTGCGTCGAGCCGGGTCGCCCTCCGCTCCTCGCTCCTCAGCCAGGCCCGGATGGCGAGGCTGAGCCAGACGACGTCGATGACCATCGCCGAGCACCACATGATCCCGCCGGCGAGCTGCTGGTCGCCGAGCGCGTCGGGCCCGAAGGGCCGCTCGGCGTCGAGGTAGGCCGGGTAGAGCACGCTGCGCGCCGAGTAGATGAAGAAGCCGGTGAGGGCCATCGGCCCCATCTGGAGGAAGAGCGACACGATCTTGGCCAGGGGGGCCGGCCCGTGGGGCACGGGGTTGGCACCGACCAGGGGGTAGTAGTAGACGAGGGCCACCGTGAGGAACAGCGAGTGCTCGACGTAGTCGTGGACGAGGGGATGCGTCAACGCGTAGTTGTAGAACGGCGAGAAGTGCGCTCCGACAACGGTTCCGACGTACAGGACCCAACCCACCGTCGGCAGGGTGAGCCACCGGACCACCCGGCTGCGCAGCACCGGGACGACGTACCTGCGGCGCGGTCCGGGCGGGCACGCCACGAGGAGGAGCAGCACCGGCGCACCGAGCACGAGGAGCGGGGCGGCGACCATCATGAGGACGATGTGCTGGACCATGTGCGCCCACATGAAGTCGTCGTCGAAGGCTCCGACCGGGCCGACGATGACGACGGCCACGAGGGCGAGGCCGGTGACGAACGCGACGAGCCGCCCTGTCTCCCAGTGCCGCCCGGCGGCACGGACGTGGGCCACCGCCCACGCGTAGGCGGCCGCCGTGACCACGAGGAGGCCGACGGGCTGCCACGCGAGGTCCCACGTTCCGAGGAACTCACCCAGGTGGCGCACGGTCGCACTGTAGACCCGGCCCGGGGCGGGCCGACAGGTCGCGCCGCGCGGCCGGCCGGGCCGGCGGCCGGGTTCGACAGGCCCTTGCCAACGACCATGCGTAGTGCCACCCTACGTCTGAGCGGACGCCAATTCGAGCAGCGGGTGGCCCCGCTCGCCCCTAGAGGTGACGACCTATGCAGCCCCGGATCGCTGTACTGACGACTGTCCTTGCTGGTGCCCTGGCAGTGGCGCTGGGCGGTGCCGCACTGGCATCGCAGAACAACGACCAACCTGTGCTCACGGCCAAAACCGTCGGCACCGTGCAGACGGCGTCGGGCACCGTCCCGCACGCCGAGCTCGAGCTGCAGATCTGGCCCGACAGCATGGCCGGTCCGCACGGCAAGGACGGTGGGCCGCACCCGGACTGGGTGACCTACGGCCCCACCACCAACCTGGCCCTACCCGCCCACAGCCTGGTCACGATGACCATCGAGCAGTACGACAGCGGCGAGGAGATCACCAACCCCTACTTCGCCAAGGCCCACGGGACGGTCGGCGGCACGATCACCGTCGACGGCCAGACGGTGTCGGAGGTCGACCCCGCCCACGTGGGTCACACCTTCACCGTGCACAGCCTGGTGGAGGACCAGGACCAGCTCTTCGTCTCGGTGCCCCTGCCCGGCGTCGCCGAGGACGCACCGGTCGGGGCCGACGGCTACCCGAAGCCGCACGTCGTGCAGTTCTCGTTCATGACGGGTGGCCCGGGTGACTACGTCTTCAACTGTGAGTTCCCCTGTGGTGACGGCACGTACGCCAACTTCGGCGGACCGATGTCGACGCAGGGCTACATGGCCGGAACCATCACGGTGACGGCATGAGGACGCGGGAGGCGCAGCGATGACGACGATGCTCGACGCCGACCGCCCCGGTCCGCCCGACGACCCGGACGCGCCGGTCCGCCGCGAGGGCCGGCCCGCCTGGCGCCGCGCGCCGATCCTGCCGATCCTCGGCATCTGGGCGGTGGTCACCCTCCTGCTCCTGGTCTTCGCGGTCACCGTGCCGGCCCGGCTCATGGGCCCCGCCGCCTCCACGCAGATGGAGGAGGTCGAGGCGACCGTCACCTGGTTCACGGTGTTCGCGGCGCCGGTGGCCGCCATGGTCGTCGCCATCCTCCTGTACTCGGCCCTCCGCTGGCGCCACCGCGGCGTCGAGCCACCGCCCGACACCGACGACCCGGTCCGGGGCAACGCGCGCCTCTTCGGCGTGTGGGTCATCGTGTCGAGCCTGCTCTGCCTGGTGCTCCTCGTGTGGGGGCTCGTGGTCCTCCAGCCACCGACGCAGCGCACGGCGGCGCAGGCCGTCGCCCCGATGGTCGTCGAGGTCACCGCACAGCAGTGGGTGTGGAACTTCACCTACCCCGACGAGAACGGCCGGCAGACCAACGAGCTCTACCTGCCCGTGGACCGGCCCGTGCTGTTCCAGGTGACGTCCAAGGACGTCGTCCACTCCTTCTGGCTGGTCCAGATGGGGGCCAAGGTCGACGCCAACCCGGGTGAGGTGACGACCGCCGAGGTGACGCCGACGATGACCGGCGACTTCACGGTCCGCTGCGCCGAGCTGTGCGGCCTGCTCCACTCCTACATGCAGACCACCGTCCACGTCCTCAGCGCCGACGACTTCGCGGCGTGGGCCCAGAACGAGAGCGGAGCGACGCCATGAGCCGACCGTGCGCACCGAGGGGGTCCTCGCCGTGGCCGCGGTGACCGCCGAGCCCCCGACCACGACCGAGGCACCGCCGACGGCCGGGGGGCTGATGCGCCGGCTCAACGTCTTCACCGGCATCGGCCTCGGCCTCGGCCTGGCCGTCGTGGCCTGGCTGCTCGCCAACGCCTTCTTCCCCGAGCTCGAGGAGGGCAACCACAAGGACGACGCGGTGTGGCTCGTCACCCTCGCCGGGTGGGGCATCGGCTTCCTCGTCGGGGTGGGCGCGTTCGTCGGCCCGTTCCGCTGGCTCGTCGGCAGCGACCTCACGCACGACGACGAGATGTACCTCGCCGGTCTCGACGGCGGCCGCATGCGCTACCTGAAGTTCACCACCGACCACAAGGTCGTGGGCCTGCAGTACCTCGTCACGACGATGGCGCTCTTCGCCGTCGGTGGGACGCTGGCGATGCTCATCCGGACCAACCTCCTGCGACCCGGCTCGCTCTTCATCGACACCGAGACGTACAACACCCTGGTCGGGATGCACGGGATCATCATGATCATCGCGACGATCATCATGGTCAGCGGCCCGTTCGGGAACTTCATCCTCCCGATCATGATCGGGGCCCGCGACATGTCGTTCCCGCGGCTCAACGCCCTGAGCTTCTGGCTGCTCTTCGCCGCGGTCCCGGTCCTGCTCAGCGCGTTCTTCGTCGGCGGGGTCCCCACCGGCTGGTCGGCGTACGCACCGCTGTCGGACCAGGGGAAGCTCGGGATGGACAGCTTCCTCGTGGCCATGGTGCTCTTCGCGGTCTCCACCGGTGTCGCCGGCATGAACATCACGACGACCGCGGTGAAGCTCCGCGCCCGGGGCATGACGTGGAGCCGCACGCCGATCTTCGTCTTCGGCACGGTGGCCAGCGTCGTCCTCGGGCTCATCGCCTTCCCCATGTTCGAGGTGGCCATGCTCGAGCTCGGGATGGACCGCGGCATGGGCGCGAACTTCTTCGTGGCCTCCGGTGGGGGCAGCCCCTGGCTGTACTCGAACCTGTTCTGGCTCATGGGCCACCCGGAGGTCTACGTCATCCTCCTGCCGGCGATCATCGCGCTCACCGAGATCACGCCCGTGTTCACCCGCAAGCCGCTCTTCAGCTTCACCGCGGCGGTCGTCGGCATCGGCGGGATGGTCGGGCTCAGCGTGTTCGTCTGGGCGCACCACATGTACGTGGCGGGCTGGGCGCCGGCGCTCAACGGCCCGTTCATGGTGACCACGGAGCTGATCTCGATCCCCACCGGGCTGCTCTTCCTCGTCCTCCTCGGCACGCTCTGGCGGGGGCGCGTGTGGATGCGGCTGCCCGTCATGGCCGTCTACGCCCTGCTGTGGAACTTCGCCATCGGCGGCATCACGGGCATCTACCTCTCGGACGTGCCCGTCGACCAGGCCATGCACGGCTCGATGTTCGTCACCGCCCACTTCCACTACACGCTCATGGGGGCCGGGCTCACCGGGGCCCTCGGGGCGCTCGCGTACTGGTTCCCGAAGATGACCGGCCGGATGCTCGACGAGCGGTGGGGGACCATCGGCTTCTGGACCGCCCAGGTCGGCTTCAACGTCACCTTCCTCGGGATGTTCGCCGTCGGGCTGGCCGGCCAGCCCCGGCGGGTCGCCGACCCCGGCACCTACTTCGCGGTCGGCAACCTGGTGGCGTCCCTCGGCGCCTACGTCATCGGCATCGGGATGCTCGTCTTCCTCGGTGCGGTCGTCCACTCGTGGCGGCACGGCGAGGTCGCCTCGGCCAACCCGTGGGGGGCCAAGACCCTCGAGTGGCAGGTGCCGACGCCGGTGCCGCTGGAGAACTTCGAGGTCCTGCCGGTCGTCACCGGGGACTTCTACGGGTACGGCGAGGACGACCCGGTGGCCGCCGAGCCGGAGGAGGTGCCGGCGCGATGACGACCGAGACCCACCACGAGCCGGTGAGCGCCGCCGCCCTCGAGTCGACCGGACGGATGCAGCGGCTGGGCGTGGTGCTCCTCATCGTCGGCGACGCGACCTTCGTCCTGTCGCTCGTCTTCACGTACCTGTACCTGCGGGCCCTCAACACCGAGGCGCTGTGGCTCGGTCCCGACCAGCCGGCAGCCGTGAGCACGTCGTTCTCCTGGGTCATCGCCGTGGTGGCCGTGCTCGGCTGGGCGACGTACTGGTGGGCCGAGCGCGGTGACCGGCCGCTCGCGGTCGTGCGGGCGGGTGTGGTCGTCGCGTCGGCCGTGGTCGTCGTCGACCTCGGGCTCCAGCTCGCCCAGATGATCGGCGCCGGCTTCACCCCCCGCGAGGGGGCCTACCACTCGGCGTGGATGGCCCTGGCCGGCTACCACGTCGTCCACCTGCTCATCACCCTGTTCCTCGGGGCCGGGATCGTCGTCCGGCTCACGAAGGGCCGGCTCGACCGCGACCGGTGGCACCTCCACCTCGTCGGCTACTGGTGGCGGTGGATGGCCGCCACGGCGGTCGTCATCGCCCTGACGACGTCCCTGACGACCGCGACCGCATGACCACCGACGTCGCCGGCCGCCCCATGGCCGGGGTGGGGGCGGTCGTCGCGACGTACGTCGCGATGACCAAGCCCCGGATCATCGAGCTGCTGCTCGTCACGACCCTGCCGGCCATGATCCTGGCCCGGGGCGGGTGGCCGAGCGCGGGGCTGGTGCTGGCGACGATGGTCGGCGGCACGGCGGCCGCCGGCAGCGCGAACGTGCTCAACTGCGTGCTCGACCGCGACATCGACCACGTCATGAACCGGACCGCGAACCGGCCCCTCAGCACGGGGGCGGTCTCGGTGCGGGGCGCCACGGTGTTCGGCTCCGCCCTCGGCGTCGGCTCGCTGGTCCTCCTGTGGACGACGACGACGCCGTTGGCCACCGCCCTGACGGCGCTCGCCATCGCCGTCTACGTCGTCGGCTACACGCTCGTGCTCAAGCGGCGCACCGCCTCGAACATCGTGTGGGGTGGCGCCGCGGGCTGCCTGCCGACGCTCATCGGCTGGGCCGCCGTCACCGGCCGGGTGAGCCCGACCGCCGTCGTCCTCTTCCTCGTCGTCTTCTTCTGGACGCCACCGCACTTCTGGGCCCTGGCCATCCGGTTCCGGGACGACTACGCCTCCGCGGGCGTGCCGATGCTGCCGGTCGTCGCGCCCGCGGAGGTCGTCGTCGCCCGGATGCTCCGGTACACCGTCCTCACCGTCGGGGCGACCCTGGCCCTCTGGCCGCTCGCCGGGCTCGGACCGCTCTACGGCGTCGGCGTCGCCGCCCTCGGGGGCTGGTTCCTCCGCGAGGTCGTGCTCCTGCGGCGCCAGCTGCGGGCCGACGCCCCCCTCCGGCCGCTGCGGGTGTTCCACGCCTCGATCACCTACCTCAGCGGCGTGTTCCTCGTCCTCGCGCTCGACGTCCTCCTGCGGTTCTAGGCCGTGGCCGCAGGGTCGCCCACTGCGCTCGCCGCGACCGTCCGACGGGGGGCCTCGACCCTCGTCGCGCTCCTCGCCCTGCTCGTGCTCGGCGCCGGTCCGGCGTCCGCCCACGCCGAGCTCCAGTCGACCAGCCCGGCCGCCGGCAGCGAGGTCGCCGCCCAGCCGTCCGCCGTCACCGTGACCTTCGACGAGGCGGTGAGCCTGCCCGCGCGCGCGATCGTCGTGCTCGACGCCGCCTCGCACCGGGTCGACACCGGGGCGGTCACCCACCCGGGGGGCGACGCCGCGTCCGGGTCGGTCGGGCTGCGGCCCGGGCTCCCGCGCGCCTCGTACCTCGTGGTGTGGCACGTGGTGTCCGACGACGGGCACCCGGTCTCGGGGAACTTCACCTTCGGGGTGGGGGTTCCCGCGGCGCCGCCGCCGAGCCCGCCCGCGGCCACCCCCGACCGCCTCCTCGACGTGGCGCACTGGCTCGCCCGGCTGCTGGCCCTCGCCGGCACCCTGACCCTCGGGGGGGCGGTCGCGTTCCTCCTCTTCCTCTGGCCCGAGGGCCTGACCCGGCCGGGCACGGGACGCGTCGTGAGCACCGCGTGGGTGACAGCGGTGCTCGGTGCGGTGGCCCTGCTCCTGCTCGGCCCGGCCTACGGCGCCGGGGGGAGCCTCGTCGACGTCCTCGGAGCGGCGAACCTCGCCGCCGTGCCCAGCGACCACCGAGGGACGGCTCGGCGTCGTGCGCCTCCTCACCCTCCTCGCCGGTGCCGTCGCGTGGCGGCACGCCGGGCGGGCCGGCCGGCCGCTGGGCCGGTTCGACGCGGTCGCCCTGTGGCTGCTCGTCGTCGAGTCGACGAGCTTCGCCGGGCACGCCGGGCACGGCTCGATGCCCCTGGTCGCGACGACCCTCGACGCCCTGCACCTCACGGCGACGGCCACGTGGTTCGGCGGCCTCGTCGTGCTCGCCGCCGCGGTCCTGCGTCCCCCGGCGCGGGCCGCGACGCGGGTCGCCGCCCCGGTGGCGGTGACGGTCGGCGCCGGGGGAGGCGGGCCCGTCGAGCGTCACGACCCCCACCGGCCGGACCCGGGCGACGGCGAGCTGTCGGCGGTCCTCGCCCGCTGGTCGGTCGTCGCGACGACGAGCGTCGCCACCATCGCGCTCACCGGCGCGGTCGCCGCCGTGCGCGACGTGGGGAGCGTGCCCGCCCTGTGGGGGACCGACTACGGCCGCCTCGTCGCGGTGAAGGTCTTCTCCTTCGCCGTCGTGCTCCTCGTGGCGGCCGGCAGCCACCGCACGGTGCGGCGGTGGTCGACCGCCGCGGCGGACGCCTTCCGGTTGCGGCGCCTCGTGCTGACCGAGACGGCGGTCGTCGCCGTCGTCGTCGGGGTCAGCGCCGCCCTCGTGACGACCGCGCCCGCCGCCGAGACCTACCGGCCGAGCTTCGAGACCGCCGTGACGGGCACGGCGTCCGGCGGCGGCCGGATCGCCCTCGACGTGCTGGTCCGCCCCACGACGCCGGGGTTCGAGGGGCTCACCGTGCACGCGAGCGACCCGTCCGGGCGTGCGGTGCCGGTCGAGGTGGCCACCGTGAGCCTCCTCAACCGCGGGACGGGCATCGGCCCGATCGAGTTCCCGGCGCCGGTCACCCCGGGGCAGGGGGTCGAGGACACGCTGGTCAGCGTGCCCGGGCCCGGACGCTGGGAGGTCTCGATGCGGCTGCGCGTCGGCGGCGAGTGGTACTCGGCGACGACGAGCTACGACGTGGGCTGAGCCGCGGACGGGCGTCGGCTGCCGTCGATGAGGGGTCGGCCCGCTCACGTCACTACGCTGGCCCCACCATGAGCGAGCACATCCCCGACCCCGCCGCCTCCCCGACGAGCCCGGCCGGCGACCTCCCCGGCCCGGTGCGGCTGCGGGTCGCGCCGTCACCCACCGGCGACCCCCACGTCGGCACCGCGTACATGTCCCTGTTCAACCTGGCCTTCGCGCGCCAGCAGGGCGGCCGGTTCCTCCTGCGCATCGAGGACACCGACCGCGCCCGCTTCCGCGAGGACTCCGAGCAGCAGGTCTTCGACACCCTCCGGTGGCTCGGGCTCACCTGGGACGAGGGTCCGGACGTCGGCGGCCCGTGCGCGCCCTACCGGCAGAGCGAGCGGCTGGGCACCTACCGGCCCTACGTCGAGCGGCTCCTCGCCGAGGGCCACGCGTACCACTGCTGGTGCTCCACCGAGCGGCTCGCGGCCATGCGCGAGGAGCAGCAGCGCCTCAAGCAGCCCACCGGTTACGACCGCCTGTGCGTCGGGAAGACCGAGGCCGAGCGGCGCGAGCTGCCCGGGTTCTCCGAGACCCCCGTGGTCCGGATGCTCGTCCCCGACGACGTGGAGCTGGCCTTCGACGACCTCATCCGCGGCCGCACCACCGCGCCCCGCCCCGACGACCAGGTCATCCTCAAGGCCGACGGCTTCCCGACCTACCACCTCGCCGTCGTCGTCGACGACCACGAGATGGGCATCACCCACGTCGTCCGTGGCGAGGAGTGGATCTCCTCCACCCCCAAGCACGTCCTGCTCTACCGCTGGCTCGGCCTGGAGCCGCCGCAGTTCGCGCACATGCCGCTGCTGCGCAACACGAACAAGTCCAAGATCAGCAAGCGCAAGAACCCCGAGGCCCGCCTCACCTGGTTCGAGGAGGAGGGCTACCTCCCGGAGGCGCTGGTGAACTTCCTCGGGCTGCTCGCCTACCCGCCCGCGCACGACGCGGAGGGCAACGACGTCGAGGTGTTCACGTTCGAGGAGTTCTCCGCCCGCTTCGACTGGCGCGAGGTCAACCCGGTCGGCCCGATCTTCGACCTCAAGAAGCTCGACTGGATCAACGGCGTCCACATCCGCGGGCTCGCGCTCGGCGACTTCGCCTCCCGCCTGCTGCCGTTCCTCCAGCGCGACGGCGTGCTCGGGCCGAACCCCTCGCTCGGCGAGCTGGGCCGCCTCGAGCAGGTCGCTGAGCTCATCCAGACCCGCATCGCCCACCTCACCGAGGCCTCCGAGCTCGTCGCGCCGTTCTACGTCCCGGACGACGGCGTCGAGGTGAGCGACGACGCCCGGGCCCAGCTGGGGGAGGGGTCCGCCGAGGTCCTCGACGCCGCGATCGCCGCCCTGGCCGACCTCCCGGACCGGCACGAGGGCGTCCTCGGCTCGGAGGCCACGTGGAGCGCCGAGCCGGTCGAGGCGGCCCTGCGGGCGGCGCTCGTCGACGGCCTCGGCCTCAAGCCGAGGCTGGCCTTCGGGCCGTTGCGGACGGCGGTGTCGGGGCGGCGGGTCAGCCCGCCGCTCTTCGAGTCGATGGAGATCCTCGGCAAGGACGCCACCCTCACCCGCCTGGCCGCGCTGCGCGCCACCCTCTGAGGGGCTCCCCATGACGACCGACCCCGTGACCCCCCGGCTCGCCGACCTCGAGGTCGAGGCCGTGCTCCTCGACGCCGACGACACCGTGTACGACACCCGCACCGCGATGCACGTCGCCGGCGCCGCGGCCGCGACCGCCCTCTGGCCCGAGGCCGACCCGGAGCGGCTGGCCGCTGCCGGCGTGCGGTTCCGCGACGACCCCGAGGGCCACTTCGTCGCCTACGCGAGGGGGGAGCTCGAGTTCGAGGAGATGCGCCGGGCGCGCATCGCCGAGCTCGCCGCCTGGGTGGGCCAGCGGGCCGACGACGGCTGGGCCGAGGCCTTCGAGGAGCACTACGAGCCCGCCTTCCTCGCCGCGATGACCGCCTTCGACGACGTCCGCGGCGCGGTGGCGGCCCTGCGGGCGAGCGGTCTCACCGTGGGCATCCTCACGAACTCCTCGGGGGAGTACACCCGGGCGAAGCTCGCCGCGGCCCGCCTCGACGACCTGTTCGAGGTCGTGTGCAGCCGTGACACCCTCGGCATCGGGAAGCCCGACCCGCGGGCCTTCCACGAGGCGTGCCGGCGGCTGGGCTCCGACCACACCCGCACCCTCTACGTCGGGGACGAGGCGGCCACCGACCCGATCGGTGCCGCGGACGCCGGCCTGCTGGCCGCCTGGCTGGTGCGTGACGGCGAGCCGGACGAGCGGGCGCTGCGGCTCGTCGAGGCCCGGAAGATCCCCGTCGTCCGCTCCCTCGGCGACCTGCTCGGCCTCGTCGGGACCGGCTCGGGGCGATTTGGGTCGTTCGGGCCGGGCCGGTAGTATCGCCACTCGGTTCACCGCTCGTCGGCCCGTGCCGGGCCGTCGGACGGGATACCCCATGGGGTATGGTGTAATTGGCAACACTGGTGATTCTGGTTCATCCGTTCTAGGTTCGAGTCCTGGTACCCCAGCCATCGCTCCCGGCGCCCGGCCGGTCGCGATTTCGGAGAAGGCCCTCCCGTTCGGTAAGGTTCTCTCCCGTTGCCCGGCCCGTCGCGAACGGCCGGACGACGACCACGGCCCCGTTGTGTAGTGGCCTAGCACGCCGCCCTCTCAAGGCGGTAGCGCGGGTTCGAATCCCGTCGGGGCTACATCGGTCGAAGGCCCGGTCCGCACGGACCGGGCCTTCGTCGTGTCCGGTTCCCGCTCAGCCGCGCCCGGCGCTCGCGGCCTCCTGGGCGATGCGCCGCAGGGTGAGGAGCACGGGGTCGACGAGGACCGTGCCGAGGACCACGGTGCCCAGCGCCTCGGACGGGGTGCGGGCCTCGCGGGCGACGTCGAGGTCGACCTCGGCCGCCGACCGCATCGCCTCGGCGTACCGCCGGAGCATGCGCGCGTCGAGCGGCACGCCGCAGTCACGGGCGACGGCCACCGCCCGGCTCAGCGCCCCGACGAGGGGGCCGTCACGCCACACCGGCCACCCCAGGTCGTCCAGGAGGGTGCGGACGAGGTCCGAGACCTCCCCGGCGGGGGCCGGCGGCGGGAGGGCCTGGTGGGCGACCCCGAGCAGCTCGTGGCGCGACGGGGGCGGCGCGTCGAGGGCCTCGACGATCGAGCGCACGCCGGCGAGCGCGACGCCACCGTGCTCGACGAGCGCGCGCACGAGCCGCACCCGGTCGACGTGGCCCTCGTCGTACTCCGCGCGGGTGCGGCTCGTGGTCCGGCCCGGGGGGAGCACCCGCTCGCGCAGGTAGAACTTGAGCGTGTGCACCGGCACGCCGGTCCGCTCGGCGAGCTCCGAGATGCGCATCCGCCCTCCTCGGCGTCGGGGACCCTTGACACTGGATAGTGCCACTGTCCAGAATGGCCCATTGGAGATCCACACTATCCAACCGAGGAGCCCCCATGGACCGCGTGACCCACGCCTACGACGGGCCGCTGGCCGTCTTCCTCATCGGCCTGCGGGTCCACAAGCCCTGGAAGCGCCGCATCGTCCAGCAGGCCGGGACGGCGATGCCACGGATGATCATCGAGCTCGAGCAGAACAAGGCGGCCGCGGAGCGGGGCGAGGCCGAGCACCTCGGGTACCTCGGCAGCCGGTCCACCGTCCACCTCATGGCGACGACGATGATCCAGTACTGGCGCAGCGTCGAGGACATCTACGCCTACGCGGGCTCGGCCGACCACGCGCACCGCCCCGCCTGGCTGGAGTTCTACCGCCTGGCCGGCGCCGACCCGTCGGCCGTGACGATCTGGCACGAGACCTTCTCGCTCGCCGAGCACGGTGCGGAGAGCCTCTACTCCGGTCCCAAGCCGCTCGGGCTGGCTGCCCTCGCCGGGACCGTACCCGTCCGGCGGCGCGGCGAGACGGCCCGCCAGCGGATGGGGTCGGGCCTGGCCTGAGGGCGAGGGGCTCAGGCGACGCGGCGCCGGGCCGCGACCGCGAGCGTGCACACCCGGGCGTCGAGCCGGGGGTCGCCGGTCGCGGCGTGGACGATCCAGGCGGGGGCCAGGTCGGCCGCCGTGGGCCACCGGCTCTCCCAGGTGACGAGGCGCTCGGCGAGCAGGTCGAACGCGTCGTCGCACAGGTGCGGGGCGAAGACGATGACCGGGGTGCGCGAGCGGGTCAGGTCCGCCGCCCGCCGCGCGGCGACGAGCCCGCCGCCGACGACGACGGCCGGGCGGTCGGGCCGGGGGAAGGCCAGGAGCCGGGTGCGGTCGAGGGCGACGTGCGGGGTGGGCGGCGGTGGCACGGGTACTCCTCTCGACCGGGTGGCCCCACCCTCCTCCCCGGATGTTGCCCGCCGACGCGCCACGTGTGACATCCGTGTTGCGTCCTGCCTCCGCCGCCCGGACGCGGGGCGGCCGCCCGGACCCCATGGTCCGGGCGGCCGCCGCGTCGTCGGCCTGGCCTCAGTCGTCGTCGTGCTCGTGGCCGCGACCGCGCCACGGCCCGGTGATCGCGAAGACGACCCCCGGGTCCTGCGAGTTCGCGAAGAGGAAGCGTCCGTCGTGGGAGAAGTTCGCCCCCGCCATCTCGCTGTCCTGGCGGTTGCGGGCGAGGAAGGCCGTGTGGCCCCTCAGGTCGTCGAGGACCAGGTGGTTGACGCCGTCGCCGTCCTCGCAGACCACGAGGCCGCCGTACGGGTTCACCGTGATGTTGTCCGGCCCGTCCGGGTCGGTGTCCTGGTCGGCCGGCGTGTACGGGTAGTAGCTCTTGAGCGTGAGGGTGCCGCGCGCCGCGTCGTAGAACCACACCTGGCCGTCGTGCTCGGCCGCCGAGCCGTCGGAGAGCCGGGCGAAGGAGGAGTCGACGTAGAAGCCGTCCCGGCCCCACCACATGCCCTCGAGCTTGCGGGCCCGGGTGATGTCGCCTCCCGGGGCGTCGGTGACCCCGGGGTACGCGAACTGCTTGCGGGTCGAGGTGGTGCGCGCGTCGCGGTCGGGCACCGCCTTCCAGCGGACCTTCAGCGTGGTGCCGAGGCGGGTGTACACGGACAGGTCGGGCACGAAGGCGCCGTGGTCGGTCGCGTACATCGCCTCGAGCGTGCCGGCGTCGTCGGCCAGGTGGTGGAAGCCGCGGCGGCGCACGGCGTGGCGGTCGGGGCTCCAGCGGTAGAGCAGGCCGTTGGGGCCGCCGGCGTCCTCGCTGCCGTAGACGTGGCCGCGCCGGGGGTCGACGACGACGGCCTCGTGGGGGAAGCGCCCGAAGGCCTTGATCGGCTTCGCGTTGTGGGGGTTTCGGGGGTCCTGCGGGTCGACCTCGAAGACGTACCCGTGGTCCTTGCGGATGTCCTGGGCCGGGTCGGCCAGCTGCTCGGTCTCCTCGCAGGTGAGCCAGGTGCCCCACGGGCTGACCCCGCCGGCGCAGTTCGACCAGGTGCCCGCGAGCGAGACGACCTCGGAGACGCGCCGGCCCCGACGGTCCACGGTGATCGACGTCGTGCCGCCCTGGGGGCTGCCCTCGTCGTAGGTGACGCCGGCGCGGTGGGGCACGGCGGCCGTCACCGGGTAGGGGTTGCCGTTGCCGTTCTCGTGGTTCGACACGAGCACCCAGCCACCGCCGCGGCGGGGGAAGGAACCGGTGCCGTCGTAGCGCGAGGGGCTCAGCTCGCCGCCGTCGTCGAGGGTCGTCGCGTCGACGGGGTTGCCGCTGTTCCCCGCGACGGCCAGGACCGTGTACGAGAAGCCGGCGGGCAGGTCGAGCAGCCCGTCGGGGTCCGTGACGAGCGGTCCGTAGCCCACGGTCCGCCCGTGGTCGTCGTGGCCGTGGTCGTCGTGGCTGTGGCCGTGGTCGTCGCGGCGGGAGCTCGCCGAGGCGGCGGGGGCGCCGACGAGGGCGCTCGCCCCGACGCCGGCGGCGGTGAGTCCGAGGAACGATCGGCGGCGAAGGTGGGTGTCTGTCACGGGTCCTCCAGGGCACGGTGGTGCGGCCACCCGGGACGGTGGCCGTCGCCGTCCACCCTCGTCGGCGGCCCCGGCCCGGTGGAGGGACGCTCGGTGACCACCCGGTGAACTTCTGGACTCCGGCTGGTCAGGAAGGGGCCGAGGGCACCGCCCGTCAGGCGTTGTTCTGGACGTCCTGCTGCGCCGCGTGCCGCGCGAGGACCTCGGTGAGCTTGGTGGCACCGGCGATCACCGTGGCGGCGTGCAGGCGACCGGGCTGGCGCGAGAGGCGCTCGATCGGGCCGGAGATCGACACGGCGGCGATGACCCGCCCGGACGGGGAGCGCACCGGCGCCGACACCGACGCGACCCCGGGCTCGCGCTCGCCGACGCTCTGGGCCCAGCCGCGGCGCCGCACCCCGGAGAGCCCCGTGGCCGTGAACGCGGCACCCTGCAGCCCGCGGTGGAGCCGGTCGGGCTCCTCCCAGGCCAGGAGGATCTGCGCCGCCGACCCGGCCCGCATCGACAAGGTGGCACCGACGGGGATGGAGTCGCGCAGCCCCACGGGCCGCTCGGCCGCCGAGACGCAGACGCGGTACTCGCCCTGCCGGCGGAACAGCTGCGCCGACTCGTTCGTGTGGTCGCGCAGGGCGCCGAGCACCGGCCCGGCGGCGGCGAGCAACCGGTCCTCGCCGGCCGCCGCGGCGAGCTCGCCGAGCCGCGGACCGAGCACGAACCGGCCCTGGAGGTCGCGGGTCACGAGGCGGTGGTGCTCCAGGGCCACGGCGAGCCGGTGGGCCGTGGGCCGCGCGAGACCGGTGGCGGTGACGAGCTGGGCGAGCGTCGACGGGCCGGCCTCGAGGGCGGACAGGACGATGGCCGCCTTGTCGAGGACGCCGACCCCACTGCTGTTGTCCATGCCTTGATATTGACGTCTCATTGCCTGAGACGCAAGTCCAGAGGGTCGGTCCGCGTGCGAATCTCGGGAGAACGGCGAGGACGCTCCGGTGCCTCTCGCCCTCGTGCACTCGTCCGGGCCGCGCCTCGCGGTCCGCGTCCGAAAGGGGCCGGGATGGCCGGAACGCTCGCCGAGAAGGTCTGGGAGCAGCACGTCGTGCGCCGCGGTGACGGCGAGCCGGACCTGCTCTACATCGACCTCCACCTCCTCCACGAGGTGACCAGCCCCCAGGCCTTCGACGGCCTGCGCGAGGCCGGCCGTCCCGTGCGCCGCCCGGACCTCACGCTGGCCACCGAGGACCACAACGTGCCGACCACGCCGGGCCCGATCACCGACCCGGTGAGCCGCACCCAGGTCGAGACCCTCCGGCGCAACTGCGAGGAGTTCGGGGTCACCCTGTACCCGATGGGCGACGCCGAGCAGGGCATCGTCCACGTCGTCGGCCCCCAGCTCGGGCTCACCCAGCCGGGGATGACCATCGTCTGCGGCGACAGCCACACCTCGACCCACGGTGCCTTCGGCGCGCTGGCCTTCGGCATCGGCACCTCCGAGGTCGAGCACGTCCTCGCCACGCAGACCCTGCCCCTCAAGCCCTTCCGGACGATGGCCGTCACGGTCGAGGGCGAGCTGGCCGACGGCGTGACGGCCAAGGACGTCGTCCTCGCCGTCATCGCCCAGATCGGCACCGGCGGCGGACAGGGGTACGTCATCGAGTACCGGGGGAGCGCCATCCGCGCGCTCTCCATGGAGGCCCGGATGACGGTGTGCAACATGTCGATCGAAGCCGGCGCACGGGCCGGGATGATCGCACCCGACGAGACGACGCTCGCGTACCTCGAGGGTCGCGACCACGCGCCCAGCGGAGCGGACTGGGACGCCGCCGTCGCCGCGTGGAGCGAGCTGCGCAGCGACGACGACGCCGAGTTCGACGTCGAGGTGGTCCTCGACGCCGCCTCCCTCTCGCCCTTCGTCACCTGGGGCACCAACCCCGGCCAGGGCAGCCCGCTCGGTGAGGCGGTGCCCGACCCCGAGCTCATGGGCGACGACAACGACAAGGTCGCCGCGCGCCGGGCCCTCGAGTACATGGGGCTCACCGCCGGCACCCCGCTGCGCGAGGTGCACGTCGACACCGTCTTCGTCGGCTCCTGCACGAACGGCCGGATCGAGGACCTGCGGGCCGCGGCCGAGGTGATCAAGGGCCGCACGGTCGCCGACGGCGTGCGGATGCTCGTCGTCCCCGGCTCGGCGCGGGTACGGCTGCAGGCCGAGGGGGAGGGTCTCGACGCGGTCTTCACCGCCGCCGGCGCCGAGTGGCGGCTCCCCGGCTGCTCGATGTGCCTCGGGATGAACCCCGACCAGCTGGCGCCGGGCGAGCGCAGCGCCTCGACGTCCAACCGCAACTTCGAGGGCCGGCAGGGCAAGGGCGGGCGCACCCACCTCGTGAGCCCCCTCGTGGCGGCCGCGACGGCGGTGCGCGGCACCCTCTCGAGCCCGGCGGACCTCCCGCCCGTGACCGAGGAGAGCATCTGATGGAGCGCTTCACCACCCACACCGGCGTCGGGGTTCCGCTGCGGCGCAGCAACGTCGACACCGACCAGATCATCCCGGCCGTGTACCTCAAGCGGGTCACGAGGTCGGGCTTCGAGGACGGCCTGTTCGCCGCCTGGCGCGGCGACCAGACCTTCGTCCTCAACGACCCGAGCTACTCGGCCGGGTCCGTGCTCGTCGCCGGGCCGGACTTCGGGACCGGGTCGTCGCGCGAGCACGCCGTCTGGGCGCTGATGAACTACGGCTTCCGAGTGGTCATCTCCTCCCGCTTCGCCGACATCTTCCGCGGCAACAGCGGGAAGCAGGGGCTGCTCACGGCCCAGTGCAGCCAGGACGACGTCGAGCTGCTCTGGAAGCTGCTCGAGAACGAGCCCGGCACCTCCGTCACCGTCGACCTGGTGTCGCGGACGGTGACGGCGGGCGACCTCGTCGCCGCCTTCGAGGTCGACGACTACACGCGCTGGCGCCTCCTCGAGGGCCTGGACGACATCGGCCTCTCGCTGCGGCACGAGGCCGACATCACGGCCTACGAGGCAATTCGCCCCGCGTGGAAACCTCGCGTCGTCATCTGACCTGATGGGCTGCCCGAGAACCCAACTCGGACCGGTCCGTGCCACGGCCGCCACCGCCCCGGTGGCGGCCGTGGTGTGCGTGGGGCCTGTGTGACGACCGGCTCCGGCCCAAAGCGTCTGTGGCGCAACCAGAACACGCCGAGCGAGTGGTGGACGTGCCTGTCACACAGGCATACCGTCGTCCCAAGGTCGGTCATCCGGCCCTCACGCCACCAGCGCCGGAGCTTCCGCCCGGTGCCCACCGATGGAGGAACCACGTGAACAAGGCAGACCTCATCAAGGAGCTCGAGAAGACCCTCGGGAACCGCAAGGCCGCCAACGACGCCCTGGAGACGGTGCTCGACACCATCGTCCGGGAGATCGTCCGGGGCGGGAAGGTGGCCATCACCGGCTTCGGCACCTTCGACCGCGCCGAGCGGGCCGCCCGCACCGGTCGCAACCCGCACACCGGCACCTCGGTGCGGATCCCCAAGAGCAAGAGCCCCCGCTTCCGCCCGGGCACGGCCTTCAAGTCCTTCGTCAAGAAGCCGAGCAGCCTCCCCAAGGCCGCGCCGGCCACGGGTCGGGCCCCGGCCGGTACGGCGGGCACCGCCGCCCCGGCGGCGAAGAAGGCGACCGCGAAGAAGGCGACGGCG
>CAVVYI010000033.1:0-15807 GCA_963752445.1 uncultured Actinomycetota bacterium
CCTGCGTGCGGGGTCGGCACGGCGCTACGCTCGCGCCGTGGACGAGCCGCGCCGGTCGGTGACCGAGGACTTCGCCGAGGAGCTCGAGGAGCTGCACGACCTCGAGGAGGCCGACGGCGTCGACGTCGCGGAGGGCGTCACGACCGGCAAGGCGTGGCAGCACGGCTACCCCTACGCGAAGAAGCTGAACCGTGAGGAGTACGAGAAGACCAAGCGCCTGCTCCAGATCGAGCTGCTCAAGCTCCAGCTGCACGTCAAGGAGACCGGGGCCAAGGTGCTCGTCCTGTGCGAGGGCCGCGACGCGGCCGGCAAGGGCGGCGCCATCAAGCGCTTCATGGAGCACCTCAACCCGCGCGGCGCCCGGGTCGTCGCGCTCGAGAAGCCGACCGAGGTCGAGCGGACCCAGTGGTACTTCCAGCGCTACGTCGAGCACCTGCCGAGCGGCGGCGAGATCGTCTTCATGGACCGCTCCTGGTACAACCCGCCGGCGTCGAGCGGGTCATGGGGTACTGCACGCCCACCCAGTACCTCGAGTTCATGCGCGAGTGCCCCGAGCTGGAGCGGATGCTCGTCAACTCGGGCATCCACCTCGTCAAGCTGTGGTTCTCGGTGAGCCGCGAGGAGCAGGCCGCCCGCTTCGCCTCCCGGCAGAACGACCCCGTGCGCCAGTGGAAGCTCTCCCCCACCGACCTCGCGAGCCGCGACAAGTGGGAGGCCTACACCGAGGCCAAGGAGGCGATGTTCTTCTACACCGACACCGGGGACGCCCCGTGGACGGTCGTCAAGAGCAACGACAAGAAGCGGGCCCGGCTCGAGGCGATGCGGGTCGTGCTCGACGGCGTCGAGTACCGCAGCAAGGACACCGACGTCGTCGGCCGGCCCGACCCGCTCATCGTCGGCCCGGCGTCGCGCATCTTCGAGGCGGGCGAACACACCGACCGCGTGCTCCCGCGGCTGTGAGCGCCTGATCGACCGAACCGTGGCCCGTCCGGCACGCCAGGGGTGAGGATGGGTCGGTGACCGACGGCCCGGGGGTGGACTTCGACGGCTTCGTCGCGGCCCGCTGGCCCGACCTCGAGGCCGTCGCCCTCGTCGCCACCCTCGACCCCGCCCTTGCCCGGGAGCTGACCGTCGCGGCCCTGGGCCCGCTGCGCCACCGCTGGGCCGCCACGGTCGAGGAGGGGTCACCGACCGGTGCGGCCCGTCGCGCGCTGCTCGAGCGGGTCGGCCGGCTCGACCGGCCGCCGACGCGGTGGCGCGGCCCCGTCGGGCCGGGTCGCCGGGGTGGCGCCGGCGTCGCGCGGCCGAACGGCGGGCAGGGTGCCGGGCCGGGCGACACCGGCCGGCACCCCCGCGCTCCCGACGAGGTCCTGCGCGCCGGGGTCGACGACCCGGACGACCCCGTGCCCGGCGCCCTGCTCGACGCCCTCGCGGCCGAGGGCCCCGTCGTGCGGGCCGCGCTCGCGGCCGCCGTGGTCTGGGAGCTCGGCGTGCCCGCCGTCGCCGCGCTCACCGGCCGACGGCTCGAGGAGACGGGGGCGCAGGTCGACGCCGCCCGGGTGCGCCTGCTCGGGGCGCAGCGCGCGGCGCTGGCCGCCGACGGGCGCGCACCGGCCGACCACCGGCTCGACGACGACCTCGCCGACGTCGTGCGCCGCGTGGCCGCCCGGGCCGCCGACCCCCCGGACCCCGCCGGCCTCGTCGGGGCGGCCGGGTCCCGGCCGCGCCGGCGGGTCGTGCTCGCGGGCGGCGCCGCCGCGGCGGTCGCGGGCGCCACGGTGTGGGTGGCGACGGCCCGGGAGCCCCGGCCGCCGGTGCGCGCCGGGGGGACCCCCACCCCGTCGACGGCCGGTCCCGACGACCCCGTCTGGGCCTCGACGTCCCGGTGGCCGCCCCGGGGCGCCGCCGGCCGCGATTCCGCCGTCCGGGCCCTGGCCACCCGGGCCCGGCCCACCGCCCGCGTGCTGTACGCCGACGATGTCCACGACGTGCGCGTGGTCGTCGTCAACGACCCCGACGTCGACTTCGGCAGCGCCGCCACGACGCTCAAGCTCTGGACCGGGCCGGCCGGTGCCCCCGCCGGGAGGCTCACCGAGGTCCCCCTGACCTTCGCCGGGTTCTTCGACGCGCCGGACGTCGTGGTCCTCGGGGTCCCGCACCCGACGCAGCGCATCCTCCTGGCCCTGAGCCGCCCGGGGGTGGAGCGAGCCGAGTTCTCCGCCCTCGTGCGGCCCCGGCCCGACGGGACGATCGCGCGCGACTGGACGAGCGTCCCGCTCGTCGACGGCGTGGGCTCGGTGCTCACGCCGGCCCCGGTCGGGATCGCCCTGCGGGGTCGGTGCGGGGACTGGAACGGACCCGTTCCCCGGCCGCAGGCGTGGAGCCCCTACGAGACCGAGCCGCCGAGCTTCGTGGACCGCACCCGCCTCGACGTCGCCTCGGCGACCGGCATCGCCCCGGCGCGCCTGCGGGTGAAGAGCCTCCGGGCGCGGCTCCCGCACCCCCTGCCCTTCGACCTCGGCCTCCCGGACGGGTCGGGCGCCGCGCAGCTCGTCACGGTGACGACGCCCGACGGTGCGGTGGTGCGGTCGTTCTGGGTCGAGGTCACGGGCCCCGACTCCTCGTACTCCGCCGGGGACGGCGCGATGGTCGTGCCGGCCGTCGAGGCCGGCTCCCCGGCCCTGCTGTTCCTCGAGTCCGCCGCCGTCGTCATGGTTCCGGGGGCGGGCCGGACCGTCCGGCTGACCTCCCCGGAGGGTCGGCCCTCGGACGTGACACCGGTGCGCGCGCACCTCGCGGCCGTCCACCTCCCCGACGTCGCACTCGGCTCGCCCCGGATCCACGTCGAGGACTCGACCGGGCGGACGGTCTACGACGGGGAGGTGCCGGCGTCCCGGCCGCTCGAGGACTTCTCGTCCGTCGAGGTCGGTGACTTCTGAGGGCGTCGACGGCCGGGGTCGGGTCGCCCGCCGCGGGGGACAATGGCCGGGTGACGCTCTCGGTCGAGGACGACTTCGGCGGCTTCGTGGCGGCCCGCTGGCCCGACCTCGAGGCCGTCGCCCTCGCGGCCACCCTCGACCCACGCTCGGCCCGCGACCTCACGGCGGCCACCCTGGCCGAGCTCGGCGGGCGCTGGGCCCTCGTCCTCGAGGACGGTGCGCCGACGCGCGCCGCCCGGGCCGCGCTGCTGCGCCGGGTCGCCCACCGACCCGACGCCGGCCGCACCCTCTCGGGCGTCCCGCCGGCGGGTGGCCCCGGACCGGCCACCGAGCTGCTGCCCGTGCCGTCGTGGACGACCGGGCCGGACGACGCCGTGGGCGCCGCCCTGCTCGGCGCGCTCGCTCGTGAGCGGCCCCTGGTGCGGGCCGCGCTCGCCGCCGAGGTCGCGTGGGGGGTCGGCGAGACGGACGCCGCCGTGGCGGCGGGCGACCTCCCCGACGAGCTCGCTGCGGCCCGGCCCGCCGCCCGCGGCCGTCTCCTCACGGCCCACCGCGAGGCCCTCGCGGCCACCGACCGGCCGCCCGCCGACGGGCGCCTCGAGCCCGACCTCGCCGACGCGGTGGCCCGGCTCGCGGCGGTGGCCGGCGACCCGCCGGACCCCGTCGGGCTGGTCGGCGCCCGGGTGTCGCGGGTGCGCCGCCGCTCGCTCGTCGCCGGCGGGCTGGCCGTCGCCACCCTCGGCGTCGCCGGCGGGTGGCTCGTGCGCGGCGACGGGCCCGGCGTCGCACCCCCGGTCCCCAGGCGCTCCGGCGACGCCCCCGTCGCGGGTCTCGACGACGCGTCGTGGTGGTACTCCGACCGGTGGCCGCCCCGCGGTGGCCTGGCCGGCGACGCCGCGGTGCGGGCCCTCGTCGCGCGGGACGGCGGTCCGACGGCCCGCCTGCTCTACGCCGCCGACGTCGAGGGGGTGCGGGTCGTCGTCGCCGGCCTGCTCGACCGCCCGAACGCCGCCGGCGGGAGCACCGTCGTCGCCGTGTGGTCGGGACCCTCCGGCACGCCACCGGCCGACCTCACCCCCCTGCCCCTCGCCCTCGACCGCATCGACGGCTCGACGAGCGTCGTGGCCGTCGCCGTCCCCCGTCGGGTCGGCGCTCCGACCCCGGCACCGAGCGCGTCCGGTGGCGACGCACCGGGCAGCGAGCGCGGGGACGGTGGCACCGTGCTCGCCGCGCTCCGCGGGGGACGGCAGGACGCGTCGGCGCTGCTCGTGCTGCTGAGCCGGCCCCGGGTCGCCGTCGCGGCGTGGAGCCCCGTGGTGCACCCGACGTCGCACGGCAGCGTCGAGCGGACGTGGTCGATCGTGCACCTCGAGGACGGCGTCGCGACCGTGCCCGTCGACGCACCGGGGGCCGCGGCGCGCCTCCAGTGCGAGGCCTACGACGGACCGGTCGCGGGCGGTGCGCTCGTCCCGGTGCGACCACCGACCCCGGACGGCGTCACCCTCGCGACGACCGAGCTCGTGGCCTCGGCGACCGGCGTCTCCCCGGCGCGGCTGCGCACCGAGGTCGTCCTCGACACGACGGTCGACGGTGGGGTGCTCGACCCCTCCGGTGCCCCCGGCCGGGCCGGGGCGGGACGGGTCCTCGTCCTGCGGACGAGGACCCCGGACGGCGCGACGGTACGGACGGTCCACGTCTCCGACGACGGGGGCGCCGGCCGGCCGCCGCTGCTC
Organism: uncultured Actinomycetota bacterium; assembly: GCA_963752445.1. Taxonomy (GTDB): domain Bacteria; phylum Actinomycetota; class Actinomycetes; order Actinomycetales; family Dermatophilaceae; genus Phycicoccus. Next base: position 4,673 of record CAVVYI010000033.1, read on the forward strand.
GCCCCGTCGACCGTGCTCCCCGAGGCCGAGGTCGACGCCCCCGTCGTCCTCGCCCTGCCGACCGCGGGGGCCGGCCGCCTGCTCGTCGTCGCGCCGGGCGCGGCACGCTGCCGGCTCGTCGGCCCCGAGGGTGCCGGGACGGCCACCGTCCCGCTCCCCCACGGCGTCGCCGTCCTCACCGCCGACGGCGACCGCCGGCCCCTCACCCTCGAGCTGTGGGACGAGGCCCTGCGCCGGACCTACGCCGCCGTGCCACCGGCCGGGCGGGCCCTGCTCGACTTCGGTCCCGGCCGCTGACGATGCGTTCGGTCCGACGTCGCGCTCCCGCCGTGCCGGGTGTCGGGGTGAGGATGGGACGGTGACCGCCACCGTGGACGAGGACTTCGGCGCCTTCGTCGCGGCGCGGTGGCCCGACCTCGAGGCCGTCGCGCTCGTCGGACTGCTCGACCCGACCACCGCGCGGGCGGTGACGGCCGCGGCGCTCGCGGCGGTCCGCTCGCACTGGACGAGGACGCTGGACTCGGGGTCGCCGACGGCCGAGGTCCGCCTCGCCCTCGTCGAGCGCCTCGCGGCCGCGCCGTCGCCGCGCGGGACGACCGAGCCGACCGGCGCCCCCTCCCGGTTGCTGGCGCTCGCCGCCGACCCCGACTCCGGCGTGCCGGCGGCGCTCCTCGAGGCCCTCGCGGCGCAGCCCCCGGTGGTGCGCGCGCTCGTGGCGGCCGGGTCGCTCTGGGAGCTCACCGCCGACGAGCTCGACCGCCTCGCCGGAGCCGCCGGCCGGGGCGGCGTCGACCTCGCCCCGGCGCGCCGGGACCTGGTCGCCGCCCACCGGCAGGCCCGAGCCGGTGACGGGTCGGGCCCCGCGGACCACCTCCTCGAGGCCGACCTCGCGTCCCTCACCCACCGGCTCGCCGCGGCCCAGCCCGACCCCCCGGACCCGACGAGCCTCGTCGAGGAGCGGGTCCGGCGCGTTCGACGACGCACCCTGGCGCTCGCGGCCGGCGGCGCGACCGCCGTCGGGCTGCTCGGGTGGGCCGTGGCCGCGCGGGCGAGCGCACCCGCCCCGGCCCGCCCCCGGGCGGCGTCACCGACGACCGCCGGCCCGGACGACCCCGCGTGGGCGAGCACGCGCCGCTGGCCGTCACGCGGCACCCTGGCGTCCGACCTGGGCATCCAGGCCCGGGCCGAGGGCTACCACACCGCCCGGCTGCTCTACGCCGACGACGTCCACGACGTCCGGCTCGTCGTGGCCCTCGACCTCCTCGAGAGCCCGCCACGGAGCTCCCGGCTGCAGGTGTGGGCCGGGTCGGTCGGCGCCCCGGCCGAGCAGCTCATCGAGGTGCCGTACGCGTTCACCACGATCTACGGCGTGGAGGACGTCGTCGCGCTCGGCGTGCCCCACCCGACGGGGGCCCTGTTCGTCGGGCTGACCCGCCCGGGCGTCGCCGCGGCCGAGCTGTCGGCGACCGTGCGCCCGACCCGCGCGGGCACCGTGGAGCGCACCTTCCGCCCGGTCGCGCTCGAGGACGGGGTGGGCTCCCTCCTCCTCGACCGGCCCTGGGGCGGGGCGATGCGGGTGCACTGCGACCGCTACGTCGGTGCGGTGCCCACCCCCGAGGCGTGGTCCACCCCCGACACCCCGACCTCCGACGACGCCGTCCCGGCGGCCCTCGCGGCGGTCTCCACGGCCACCGGGGTGCCCGCCGAGGACCTGCGGGCCACCGTCGTCGTCGACGCCACGACCCCGACCCGCATCCTCGTGGCCGGCGCCCCGGGCGGCGGTCACGTCGTCGTCGTCCACGTGACGACCCCGGACGGCGCGCTGGTGCGCACGGTGCGGATCTCCGACGGCACCCGGACCGTGCCCCGGGGGCAGATCGCCTTCGGCCCGGTCGTGCTACCGGCCGACGACGCCGAGCGCCCCTTCGTGCAACGGCTCGACGCCGGCCTGCCGCACGCCGGCCGCTTCCTCGTCATCGCCCCCGGACGGGCCACGACCGCCCAGCTCGTGGCGACGACCCCCACCGGTCGGCCGGTCTCGACCGTCGTGCCGCTCGTCGACCACGTGGCCGTCGTCGCGGTGGTCAACGCCGACGCGGCGCTGGACTACCGGCTCGTGCTGCGGGACGCGACGGGGCGCACCGTCCACGACGCCGTGCCGGCCGAGGGAGCCGACCTGTTCGGCCCCGACGAGGGCGTCGGTCCCGGCGGGATCCCGGTGCTCCCGAACCCGGCCTGACGGGGCGGGGCGGGGCACACCGGCGCCCGAGCCGGGCCTAGCGGCCCTGGTTGGCCACCGCTGCGGCGGCCTCGGCAGCGGCCTCGGGGTCGAGGTACTCGCCCGGGCCGGTGGGCATGAAGTCGTCGCCGAGCCGGTAGAGCAGGGGCATCCCGGTGGGGATGTTGAGGCCGGCGATGTCGTCGTCGCCGATGCCGTCGAGGTGCTTGACCAGGGCCCGCAGGCTGTTGCCGTGGGCCGTGACCAGGACGGTGCGCCCGGCGCCGAGGTCGTCGCGGAGCTCGTTCTCCCAGTAGGGCATCATCCGCGGGATGACGTCGGCGAGGCACTCGGTCGCGGGGACGTCGACTCCGGCGTAGCGGGGGTCGCCGGCCTGGTCGAACTCGCTCCCCGGCTCGATGGGCGGCGGCGGGGTGTCGAAGCTGCGGCGCCAGAGCATGAACTGCTCGTCGCCGTACTTCTCGCGGGTCGCCGCCTTGTCGAGACCCTGGAGGGCGCCGTAGTGCCGCTCGTTGAGGCGCCAGCTGCGGTGCACCGGGATCCAGTGCCGGTCGCAGGCGTCGAGGGCGAGGTTGGCCGTGGTGATGGCGCGGCGCAGCACCGAGGTGTGGACGACGTCGGGCAGGAGGCCGGCGTCGCGGATCAGGCGGCCCCCACGGACGGCTTCGGCCCGGCCCTTCTCGGTGAGGTCGACGTCGACCCAGCCGGTGAACAGGTTCTGCTGGTTCCACTCGGACTCGCCGTGGCGCAGGAGGATCAGCGTGTGCTCGGTCATGCCGTCCAGCCTAGCGACGGGGGTGCGGAGGCGGCGGGGGCGATCAGTCCGCCCGGGGCGGGTCGCCGGGGCGCTCGAGGATGGGGCGGAAGGCCTCGAGGTTGCGCAGGCTCTCGCCGCGCGAGACGCGCCACTCCCACTCCTTGCGCATCGAGCCGAGGAAGCCCAGGACGAGGAGCTCGTTGAACGGCTCGTCGACCGCGGAGAGGACGACGCCCAGGAGCTGGTCGAGGTAGGTCGCGTCGACCCCGGCGGACGGCACCCGCCCGGTGACGAACACGTCGCCCGAGCGGTCGACGGAGTAGGCCAGCCCGGGCAGGCGCAGGTTGCGGCTCAGCAGGAAGCGGTAGACCGCCTCGTGGTTCTCGTCGGGGTTGCGGACGACGAAGGCCGACACCGACAGCGCCGCGTCACCGCAGACGAGCGAGACGACGGCCGTGAGCTTCTTCTCGCCGGGCAGCGACACGACGAGCTCGTCGTCGCGCGCGCCCGCCTCCCACTCCAGGCCCGACTCGTCGAGGAACGCCCGGACGACGCCGGCGAGGTCGGCCGACCTCACGGGATGACCGCCTGGGGGACGTCCGAGATCCGCTCGGCGTCGTTGATCGAGACGTCCTTCGGCAGGGTGAGGGCCGCCCGGTAGACCGTGAGCAGCTTCTCGGCGGTGCGCACCCACCCGAAGCCCTGTGCGTGCTCGGCGGCCTTGCGCGACAACGTCGCCCGCAGCTCGCGGTCGAGTGCGACCCGTCCGAGGGCGGTCGCCCAGTCGGCCGTGTCGTGGCCGTCGACGAGGAGGCCGCCGTCGCCGACCGCGGTGGGCAGGCCACCGACGTTGGCGGCGACCACCGGCGTGCCGCACGCCTGGGCCTCCACGGCCACGAGGCCGAAGGACTCGCTGTGCGACGGCACCGCGACGACGTCGGCGGCGCGGTACCACTGCGCGAGGGTCGGGCGGTCGACCGGCGGCACGACCATGAGCCGGTCGGCGATGCCGAGGCCGGCCGCGATGTCCTCCAGGCCCATCGGCGTCCGGACGCCCGCCCCGCTCGCCCCGCCGAGCACTCCGACGACGAGGCGGTCGCGCAGCTCGGGTCGGCGGCGGACGAGCTCGCCGGCGGCGCGCACCAGGACGTCGGGTCCCTTGAGCGGCTGGATCCGTCCGACGAAGAGCAGCACGACGGCGTCCGCAGCGAGGCCGAGCGCCGCGCGCGCCTCGGCGGCGGGCCCGGGCGAGAAGGTGACGAGGTCGACGCCCGGCTCCGCGACCGCGACCCGCTCCGGGTCGGCGCCGTAGAGCTCGACGAGCTCGGCGGCCTCCCGCGCGGTGTTCGCGACGAGGCGGTCGGCCGCGTCGACGACCTGGGCCTCGCCGATCTCGCGGCCCCGCGGCTCGGGCTCGTCACCGTCGGCGAGGTGGAGGTTCTTGACCCGGGCCATCGTGTGCATCGTGTGGACGAGCGGGACGCCCCAGCGGTCGGCCGCCAGCCAGCCGACCTGCCCCGAGAGCCAGTAGTGCGAGTGGACGACGTCGTAGTAGCCGGGCGGGGCGTGCGCCGCGACGCGCATCATCCCGGCGGCGAAGGCGCACAGCTGCCCGGGCAGGTCCTCCTTGGACAGGCCCTCGTACGGACCGGCCGCGACGTGCCGGACGACGACGCCCGGCTCGACCTCGACGACGTCGGGCTGGGCCGCGCTCGTCGTGCGGGTGAACAGGTCGACGGCGGTGCCCAGCCGGGCCAGCTGTCGGGCGACCTCGATGACGTAGACGTTCATCCCCCCGGCGTCGCCGGTACCCGGCTGGGCCAGCGGCGAGGTGTGGACGGTGACCATCGCGACCCGCCCGGGCCGCTGACCGCCGTCGGCGTCGCTCATGCCCCCGAGTCTTCCACGCGCGGGGTGTCGGTGACGGTGACGACGGCTCGCGGCGACCAGACGTGGATGGCGATCCGGCCGTCCTGGCGCAGGTCGACGGCCCGGGGCACCTGGACCGGGCCGATCGCCACGTCGGTGCCGAGCACCCAGGTGAACGCGGGCTGCTCGACGGTCGAGGGGTCGACCCACGACGCGCGCTGCTTGAGGTTGCGGGCGGGCAGGGCGGGGGCGATGCCCGTGGTCGCGGCCCGCCAGTCGAGGTTGAGGGCCAGCCCGGAGGCCCCCTGGACCGCGACGTCCATCCGGATGCGGCCGTCCATCGGCTCGAAGGTGACCCGCAGCGGCAGGGTGCGGGCGCCGTCGCTGACCAGCCCGTGGTAGCTGACCCGGTCACCCTCCCGGGTCACGGCGTCGATCGAGACGTCGGCGAGGGACCCCGTCACGCGCTCGCTGGGGTGCTCGTCACCGGCCTCGACGCGTCCCATGAGGGCGATGACCGGCGCGCCCTTGGTGACGGTGTCGGCGAGCACGGTCGACCCGCGGGAGAGCCGGAAGCCCCGGTCGTAGAGGGTCACGGTGAGGTCGTCGCCGAGGGACTGCACGCCGCGGGCGTTCTGGGCCACGCTGAGCAGGCCGGGCTCGACGTCGGTGATGCCGATGTCCTGGGCCATGACCTTGGGCACCCACGAGAGGAGGCCGAGGCCGAGCAGCCCGAGGAGCGAGACGACGAGGGCGAGCATCGACAGGCTCACCCGCTGCTCGCGCTCCTCCGACCGCCACCACTCCAGCACCCGGAAAGCCTAAGCCGCGACCCTGACCGCGGCCCCCGGGAGGGCGGGGAGGGCGGGAGCGGCGCCGGGCGGTCGACCGGCGGTCGACCGGCGCCGCGGCGCGGCACCCGCCCCGAAGGGCTCGGCCTAGGCTGGCCCGGTGCCCGCCCAGCGCCCCGTCGGGGTCGTCACCCGCGGCACGACGGGCCCCAACCGCCTCCGCCGGTGCGACCGCTGGCTCGCCGGGCCGCAGGCGTGGCGGCTGCGGCGCGCAGGGCCGGCGCCGGTCGTCGTCGACCTCGGCTACGGCGCCTCCCCCGTGACGGCCCTCGAGCTGCACGAGCGCCTGCGCCGCGTGCGGGCCGACGTCGAGGTCGTCGGCGTGGAGATCGACCCCGGACGCGTCGCCGCGGCCCGGCCGCTCGAGCGTGCCGGGCTGCGCTTCGTGCGTGGGGGGTTCGAGGTGCCGTTGCCGGGCGGGGGGCGTCCCGTGGTGGTGCGGGCGTTCAACGTGCTGCGGCAGTACGACGAGGCCGACGTGGCCGCGGCCTGGGCGACGACCGTGGCCCGGCTCGCGCCGGGGGGCCTGCTCGTCGACGGGACGTGCGACGAGCTGGGGCGGCTCGCGGCGTGGGTGGCCGTCGGCACCGGCGGGCCTGAGTCGCTGACCCTCGGCTGGCGGCTGCGCGGCCTGGACCGTCCGGGGGTCGTCGCCGAGCGGCTGCCCAAGGTCCTCATCCACCGCAACGTCCCCGGCGAGCCCGTGCACGCCCTGCTCAGCGCCCTCGACGACTCGTGGGAGCGGCAGGCGGCGCTCGCGGCCTACGGGGTGCGCCAGCGCTTCATCGGGGCCGTGTCGGCGCTGCGGGACGCCGGGTGGCCGGTGCTCGGCGGGCCGTCACGCTGGCGCCTCGGCGAGCTGACCCTCGCCTGGGACGCCGTCGCCCCTCACCAGGGGCCGTAGGGGCCCTGGCGACCGCTGCCGCGGCCCATCACCTGGTCGAGGGCGGGCTTGACGTCGGCGAGGTACACACCGGCGGCGACGATGGCGATGATCGCGAGCAGGCCGAGGCCGCCGAGGGCCACGACCCCGAGGAGGGTCGCGATGCCGGTGACGAGCAGCCAGAAGTTCTTCGTGCGCTTGCCGGCCGCCGTGAAGGCGTCGGAGCGCCGGCGGACGCAGTCGACGAGGGCGAAGACCTCGACCCCGAGCGCACCGACGGAGAGGGCGAGGACGATCCAGGACTGGAGGCTGCCGAGGATCTGCATGGGCACAGCCTAGGCGTCAGACGTCCAGGACGATGGTCACGGGGCCGTCCCCGACGAGCTCGACCTCCATGTGCGCCGCGAACCGGCCGGTCGCGACCTCGACGCCGCGCTCGCGCAGGGCCGCCACGACCGCCTCGACGAGGGGCTCGGCGACGGGTCCGGGCGCGGCCGCGTTCCACGACGGGCGCCGCCCCTTGCGGGTGTCGGCGTACAGCGTGAACTGCGAGACGACGAGCACCGGAGCGGCGTCGTCGAGCACCGACCGCTCGCCGTGGAGGATGCGCAGCTCGGCGATCTTGCGGGCCGTCGTCGCCACCTGCTCGGGACCGTCGTCGTGGGTGACCCCGACGAGCGCGACGAGGCCCGGGCGGTCGATCTCGCCGACCACCTCGCCCTCGACCCGGACCGAGGCCCGGGTGACCCGCTGGAGGACCGTCCTCACGGAGTCGGTCCGGCGCGGCCGGTGATGCCGACGGCGACGACCGCGCCGACCGGCTCCCCGTGCCCGAGCACGGGGGCGTCCTCGAGCCGGGCGTAGGCGGCCGACTCGACGCCGAGCCGCCGTAGGACCGCGGCGAGGACGACGGTGCGGGCGCGGGCGCCGCCGTCGGCGACCTTGAGCGCGACGGCCCGGCCGTCCGGGAGGCCGATGGCGTAGACGGCCTCGGCGCCGTCCTTGGCCACGGCCCCGGTCGTGCCGCGCATCAGGGCGGTGACGTCGCGGCGGCTGCCGCCGACGAGCTCGGGGTGGGCCCGCATGGCGTCGGCGACGAGCGCGGCGTCGGTGCCGGGCCCGGCCGTGGCGAGCCGTCCGAAGGCGCGGGCCAGGCCGGCGAGCGAGACCGCCGCCACCGGGGCGCCGCACCCGTCGACGGCCGTGGCCGCCACCGGCTCGCCGCAGACCTCCTCGATCGTCTCGGCGATGCGTTGCTGGAGGGGGTGGGTCGGGTCGAGGTAGGTGCGGGTGTCCCAGCCGGCCGCCCGGCAGGTGGCGAGCATGGCGGCGTGCTTCCCCGAGCAGTTCTGGGCCAGCGGCCGCGCCGCCCGGCCGGCGGCGACCCAGACGTCGCGCTCGGCCGGCTCGTAGGGCAGGTCGGGGGTGTTGCGCAGGTCGGCCTCGGTGAGGCCGGCGTCGGCGAGCATCTCCCGCACGCCGTCGAGGTGCATCGGCTCGGCGCTGTGGCTGGCGCAGGCCAGGGCCAGGTGCCGGGGCGGCAGGCGCAGGCCGGCCCGCAGCATGCCGAGGGCCTGGAGGGGCTTGTTCGACGACCGGGGGAAGACGGGGTCGTGGGGGTCGCCCAGGCCTCGAGGAGCTCGCCGTCCGGGCCCGTGACGGCGACGCTCGCCCGGTGCGCCGACTCGACGACGCCGTTGCGGACGACGTGGGCGACGACGGGGGCCTCGGCGAGGGCGGGCGGGGTGGAGGGGCGCGGGGGCGCGGGGGGAGGCGGGGCGGCGTCGGGTGCGGCGCGGGGAGGCGGTCTGCGGCGGGTGAGGCGGCGGCGTCGGGTCCGGCGGAGGCAGCGGGGGGCACGTCGGGGTGGGGCACCCGCCGACCTTAGCGCCGGCGCCCGCACGGCCTGCGTCCACCGGCCCACCCCAGGGCTCGAGTGAACGAGTGAACAGAACACGCCGTGTGGGCGTCGGCCCACACGGCGTGTTCTGTTCACTCGACGGGGTCGGACCCCGTCGGCTGGGTCAGGCGCCGACCTTGTCGGCGGCCTTCTCCGTGGCCTTGGTCGTGGCCTTGGCCGTCTTGCGCGCGCTCGTCGTCGCGCCCTTGGCCGACGAGGTCGTCCGCTTCGCGGCCTTCTTCGTCGTGGTGGAGGTGCGCTTGGCCGCGGTGCGGGTGCGCTTGGTGGCGGCGGCGACCTCGGTCTGGGCCTCCTTGGCCTCCTCGGCGACGGAGTCGGTGAGGACGGTGGCGACCTTGACGGCCTCGTGGCGGCCGGTGGTGATGGTGGCCTTCGCGGAGCGCTCGATCTCGGCCGCGGCCTTGCGGGCCGTGGTGACGGCACCCTTGGCCTGGGCGACGGTGGTCTCGGCCTGGGCGACGAGGTCCTGGGTGGCCTTCTGGGTGCGGAGGCGGCCGACGAGGTCCTTGCCGCGGGTGGCGAGGTCGCCGTAGCCCTCCGTGACCTTGCCGCCGACGACGAGGCCCTGGTTGAGGGCGAGCGCCGGGAGCTCCTTGACCTGCTCGGTCATGGTGCCGACACGGGCCTGGAGGGCCGCGGGGCTGAGGTCGGCGCGGGCCGCCTCGGCGCGCTTGGCGAGCTCGGCGCGGCGGGCGTCGGCGCGCTTCTGCGCCTCACGGACCTTCTCGACGGCGAGGTCGGTGGCGCCGGCGAGGGCGTAGAGCGGGGTGCTGTCGATGGTCTTGCGGAGGTCGTCGATGACGGCCATGGTGGGCTCCTTCTGGGTGGAGGGTGCTGCGGTTCGGGTGGCCCGGTCGGCGACGCTGCCGGGGGCGGTGCGGCGTCAGTGCCGGGCGTCGTCCTCGACGTACGACTCGTAGATGTCGAGGAGCGTCTTCTTCTGTCGGGCCGTCAGGAGGGGGTCCTGGGCGACGGCCCGGCGGACGTCCGGGGAGTCCGCCGTGGGGACGGCGGCGGCGGCGTCGAGGATGCCGGCCCGGACGTACAGGGACTCGGCGGAGACCTCGAGACCCTTGGCCAGCTGCTGCAGGATCTCGGCGCTCGGGCGCTTCAGGCCCCGCTCGATCTGGGACAGGTAGGGGTTGGAGACCCCGGCGAGCTCGGACAGCTGACGCAGCGAGAGCTTGGCGGACGTGCGCTGCTCGCGCAGGTACTCGCCGAGGCTCTCGCCCAGGTCGTTCAGCGGGTTCTTGCTCATGCGTCCATTGTGCTTGCTCTGGTTAGCAAAATGCAAACTGAGGCAAGCGTGAGTCCGGCCACACCCCTGCGGAGGCGTCGTGCCGCGCCCCGAGGACGAGCTCTCGACGGCCGGCACGGGCCCCGTCAGGGGGGCGTCCCGAGACGTCCATGTGCTCCCGGTCCCGAGCCAACCCCCCGCCTCTCGGAGCACCCGGCCCTGTGCTCCGGCAGCTGAGCCTCTGGCGCACCCTTCGGAGCACCCGGCCCTGTGCTCCGGCAGCTGAGCATCTGCCGTGATTGGCGGAGCACGCGACCCTGTGCACCGAGGGACGGGTCAGGCGCGCAGCCCGCGGAGCATCGGGTCATGTGCTCCGAGGAGTGGGTGTGCGGCCCGGATGCGGGAGCACATGGACGTCCCGGTGCCGACACCCTCCCGGGCAGCCCGCGGGTGTGCCACCACCGGCTCAGGCGGTCGCGGGCTCGCGGCGGCGCAGGGAGATGTCGGCGCACTCGACGCAGGTGTCGTCGGCGACCAGGCCAAGCCGGATGAGGCGCCCGTAGACGAAGCAGCCCGCGCAGAACCCGACGACGGACTCCAGGAGCGCGAAGACGACGAGCACCGACAGCAGCCCGACGGCCACCGCGGGGGCGCCGAGCACGAGCGCCAGCGTGGCCGCCAGCGTGAACCCGAGACCGACGCCCTGGGCGAAGCGCTTCGGGGCGCCGGCGACGAGCCGGGGATCACCCAGCCGCGGCGCGAGCACCCGGGTGGCCAGCAGCCCGAAGGGGTCGAAGCGTGGCCCGGACGCGAGGCGAAGCGCGAACCCGACGGCGAGCACCGCGCTCAGCCACAGCCACCCGGCGGCCAGGGCGAGCGCCGCGACCACGACGACCATCCCGGCGACCGCGCGAGCCGCCTTCTCGTTGACGACGGCCGGGAATCCGATAACAGAACGATGCTCGCCATAACTCCGCATTATGTGACCGCATTCCGCACCGACCAAGGAGCGTCCACCCCTCGGACCCGGTCGAGGTGACAGCGCCCCGGCAGACGCCCCGGCCACCCGCCGAGGCCCGCCGCGCCCACCCGGTCGAGGTGACAGCGCACCCGCAGACGCCCCGGCCCCACCCCGATCCAGTCCCGCCACGCCCACCCGGTCGAGGTGACAGCGCACCCGCACACGCCCCGGCTTCACCTCGAACCGTGCCACCCCGCTACCCCGCCCCCCCGAAACGAGGGCGTGGTGGGGACGGCCCCGCGCAGCAACGGCGCTCCCGGCTCCGCTCACCACTCCGCGCACCACTGCGCGCACCACTCCGCGCGCCACTCCGCGCGCCGCCCAGTGCACCGCCCAGTGCACCGCTCAGTGCACCGG
>CAVVYI010000034.1:0-70681 GCA_963752445.1 uncultured Actinomycetota bacterium
GACCCTCCCCGGCGGCTTTGGGGGCTGTGATGACGCTGCACAAGCTCACCGCCGGGACCGGGTACACGTACCTGACCCGGCAGGTCGCTGCCCACGACACCACCGAGCGGAGCCAGCTCGGGCTGGCGGCCTACTACGAGGAGAAGGGCGAGTCCCGGGCCGCTGGCTGGGCAGCGGCATCACGGGTCTCGACCTTGCCGACGGCGACGTCGTGACCGAGGAGCAGATGAAGCTCCTCTTCGGCGAGGGCCGGCACCCGCTCGCTGGGCACCCGGATGCCGAGGCCCGCGGCCGGGGGCCGCTCGGGCGAGCCTTCCCGACGTTCGACGCGACCAGCCTGCGCCAGCTGACGGCTCGGGCCTTCAGTGACCACAACATGAGTCAGGGCCTCGCGTGGAACCACCCCGTTCCTCCGGCGGAGCGGGCGCGCATCAGGACCGAGGTCGCCCGCGAGGCATTCGTCGAGCGCCACGGACGCGGCCCCGTCGACGAGGCCGAGCTCACCGGCTTCGTCGCCACATCGTCACGCCCCGCCCAGACCCCCGTCGCCGGGTACGACCTGACCTTCTCACCCGTGAAGTCCGTGTCGGCGCTGTGGGCGTTGGCCCCGCCACAGGTCGCCCGCGAGATCGCGGCCGTTCACGAGGCCGCGGTCCGCAGCACCCTGACCCTGCTGGAGGCTGAGGTCGCGTTCACCCGGGTCGGCAAGGGCGGCATCCGGCAGGTGCCCGTGACCGGCCTGGTCGCCGCGGCATTCGACCACCGCGACTCCCGCACCGGCGACCCCGACCTGCACACTCACGTCGTCGTCTCGAACAAGGTGCAGGCCCTGCCAAGCGAAGGGGGACGCTGGCTCACCCTCGACGGGCGGATGATGTTCAAGGCCAAGGTGATGGCCTCGGAGCACTACAACACCCAGCTCGAGGCCGGCCTCGTCGCGCGGCTCGGTGTCCGCCTCGTCGAACGTCCCTCCCCCCAGGGACGAAGGCCGGTACGCGAGATCGCCGGCATGGATCCTGCGCTCCTGGAGGCGTGGTCGAGCCGACGTCACGCCATCGAGCACCGTCAGCGGGACCTCGCCTCCGCGTTCCTCGCCGAGCACCACCGTGCCCCTACGGCGATCGAGTCCCTCGCTCTCGCGCAGCGGGCGAACCTCGAGACAAGGCCCACGAAGCATGAACCGCGCAGCGAGGCCGAACAGCGTGCGCAGTGGAGGCAACAGGCGAATGCTGTGTATGCCGGGGGCGCGGCCCGCGGGGACGCTCAGGTCGCGCAGATGGTCGCCTCAGTGCTGGGGACGAGGGAGGGACGTTCCCTGGTCGCAGGTAGGGACGTGGGTCCGGAGGTCGTCGCACACCGCGTCCTCGAGACGCTCGAGTCCTCGAGGGCGACCTGGCAGGTCTGGCATGTCAGGGCCGAGGCACTACGTCAGGCCCGCGTTGTCGAGGTCCCCATCACCGAGCTCGACGAGTACGTGCGGACGGTCGAACAGCGGGTCCTGAAGGAGCTATCGGTCCCCGTCGGTGTCGCGCCGGACCTCGGCGAGCCCGAGGTGCTGCGACGCCCGGACGGGCAGTCCGCGTACGAGGTCCACGGGAGCGCGGCCTACACGTCGACGGCCATTCTGGCCGCGGAGGGAGACCTGCTCGAGCTGGGCGTCCGGAGGGACGGCCGTCAGGTCGACGTTGCACGGGTCGACGCGGTCATCGCCGATGCAGCCAAGGGTGGGCTGGTGCTCGACCGCTCCCAGGCGGCGATGGTGCGGAGCCTGGCAACGAGCGGATGCCGGGTCCAGGTGGCGCTCGCTCCTGCCGGCAGCGGCAAGACGACGGCGCTGGCGGTCCTCGCCCGCGCCTGGGAGGCATCGGGGGGTGCGGTTGTCGGGCTGGCACCGACGGCTGTCGCCGCCGACGAGCTGGGTCGGGCCGCCGGGGTCAGGAGCGACACGCTCGCGAAGTTCCTCCATGAGGTCAACGGAGACGTGTCGGGCGCGAACTCCCGAGGCCGGGACGACGCGGACCGGGTGATGGGGATCGGGCCGGGCACCCTGGTCCTGCTCGACGAAGCGGCCATGACCGGAACGCGCGAGCTGGCCGCCGCGGTCGACCACATCGTCAGGGCCGGCGGCAGCGTGCGCCTGGTCGGGGACGACCAGCAGCTCAGCGCCGTGGCCGCGAGCGGGGTGTTCCGGGACCTCGCCAATCAGGGACGTGCCCACGGCACGACCGTGACTCTGACCGAACTCCACCGGTTCGCCGATCCCTCGGAGGCCGCGGCCACGCTCGCCATTCGGGACGGCGACGCATCCGCCCTGGACCACTACTTCGACAACGGCAGGGTTCACGCCGGCGACGTCGCCACATCGGCCGAGGCGGCCTACACCGCCTGGACCGCCGACCAGCAGGAAGGCAAGTCGAGCCTCCTCCTCGCTGCGACCCGGGATACCGTCCGCGAGCTCAACGAGCGGGCCCGACAGGATCGACTCGACGCGCTCGGTGGGCCGCTCGGCACCGAGGTGGGGTTGGCGGACGGCACCCGTGCCAGCGCCGGGGACGTTGTCGTCACCCGCCAGAACGACCGCACCCTCCGGTCGCGCGACGGCTCCTGGGTCAAGAACGGCGAGCGGTGGCGCGTTCTCGGCGTCCACCCAGATGGAGGCATCGCTCTCGAGCCTCTGGGCCGGAAGTCCCCCAGCGCGACGGCTCGCATGGCGCTCCCTGGTGCGTACGTCGCACAACACGTCCAGCTCGGCTACGTCAGCACCATCCACGGCGCCCAGGGCGCCACCGTCGACACCACCCACACCGTCCTCATTGGGACCGAGACCCGACAGTCGCTGTACGTTGCGCTCTCACGTGGCCGGGAAGCTAACCACCTGTACGTCGGTCCGCCCGCAGCCACCATGGACGGGGTGGGGCTCGGCCTCGAGGAGCCGGCCGCTGGTCCCCGAGAGCTCCTCGCAGCGATCCTCGAGCGCGACGGTCGCCAGGATTCCGCCATGACCACCGGGCGAGGCGACGCAGCGCGTGAGCTCCGCGAGGCTGTGCTGCGCTACCAGGATGCCCTGCCGGTTCTCGCCCAAGAAGTCCTCGGTGAGCGGCGAATGGCCGACTTGGACGCCGCCTTCGAAACGTGGCTGCCGGGCATCACCCGTCAGCCGGCATACCCAGGCCTTCGCGGTCACCTCGCGCTGCGGTGGGTCGACGGGGAGGCCCCCAAGGCGGTGATCGACTCAGCCACATGGTTCGGCGGAAGGGACATCCTCAGGGAGGGTGACGACCCGGCCGCGGTGCTTGCGTCGCGAGTCAGCGACGGGGGCCTCGGGGCGTGTGGTGGAGGGCCGTTGCCCTGGCTCCCCGAGGCTCCATCTGCGCTACGAGCCAGTCCGGACGCCAACGACTACCTCGAGCGACTTACTGGGCGCATCGAGGAGCTGAGTGATCGCGTCCGCGACGAGGCAAGTGGACCGGGCTTCCTGGAGGGCGCGTCCTGGATGCGAGCTCTCCACCCAGACGCAGACCCCCAACTCGTCGGCGACCTTGCCGTCTGGCGTGCCGCCCACGGTGTTCCCGTCACCGAGGCCCGGACGACCGGCCGTCCCCTCAACGCCTCGGCCGCAGCGACGCATCAGTCCCGGCTGGATCGGCGGCTGGCTTCAGTGGGGGAAGAGGCCTTCCCCCCAGAGGTGGTTTCGCCCGAGCGGCTGCTTGACGACAGAGGGAGGAGCGCGCGGCAACTTACCCATAGAGCGGGGAGATCCGCACACTCGGTTGCGCCTCCGCGGTGACAGGAGCCATCGCGCCACTCGCTAAGCCACGAACTGACAGTTAGAGAACCACGCTGGCCACAGCGAAATCGGCCGCCGGCATCGGGGTCCGAAGGTGCCAGGTGATCGCGATCGGTCGCTCCCCACGGTGCTCGACGTAGTCCGCTTCTCCGAGGAAGAGGTACGGCGCGCCCGTGCCGAAAGCGGAGACCTTCTGCGGGCGAGTGAAGAGCAGGACGTGGCTGCCGTTGGCGCGGTGGTTGAGGTAACGCTGGCCGGTCTTGGAGGCAACCGATGTCACAGACTGCGACTCCCAATGAAACAGGTCGGGACTGATCGCGTAGTCCTGGTACATCGTCGTCGGTGAGTAGTCCGCCTCGGACTTGTGCAGCGTCACAAGGAAAGCGTCGGCATTCGCCGCCGGCGAAAAGAGGACCCCCTCCCGGAAGCTGTTGGGCTTCCGTCCGTCGATCGACACATAGTCCAGCGCCGAGACGATCTCCTCCCGTGTGTACCGCGCGTGGACCCGCAGCGGCCGCATGCCCAGCTCACCCGGCAGTCGAGTAGCGACTCGCTCGGCCCCCTGCAGCCCCAGTCCGACCACGGCCCTCAGATCCTCACGCACGGCAGGTTCCTGCCGAAGGGCGTCGAGCCCGGCGCCGTACGAATCGAACCCACCCCCGTCCGGCCACAGCGAGAAGAACAGCATCCGCCCGTAGGCCTGAAGCACCGGGTCGGCGGAGTCGTAGCGCGGTGCGTCATCACGCAACCACACGAGATAGGCCTCCGCGCGCTCGCGATCGTCGACATGGCACAAGGCGCGAGCCCGCTTCAGAAGAGCCACCTCCTTCGGTCCCTCTTGAGGCACCTCGAGCCCTGCCTCGCGACGGAGGCGAGCCCAGGAGCGATCGCCGCGGATCACGTCGGCCAACTCCACGCCGGAGTCGTCGAGGAACCTGCCCAGGTCGTCGGTGGGGTGGGCTCGCAACTCGGACGTGATGTTCGGCCAGCGCTTGGTGACCTGACTCTTGATGTTGTCGAGAACGAGCTTCTGACTCTGGCGGTCGAGCACGATCTGCGTTCCGGCGGGAAGAAACGGGAAGCCCTGCTCGATGTCGCGCTCGAGCGCGGCGCGGGTACTGCCCGTCATCGCCCGGAACCGTTGGTCGAAGCGGAACTCCTTGCGGTGGTGACCCACGAAGTCGAGCGCGGTGAGCACCGCCTTGTCCTTCGCACGACGCAGCCCTCGTCCGAGCTGCTGCAGAAACACGGTGGAGCTCTCCGTGGGTCGGAGGAAGAGCACGGTGTTGATGGCCGGTACGTCGACTCCTTCGTTGAACACGTCAACGGTGAACACCACCTGTACGGCGCCATCTCGAAGGTCCTGCACCGCGGCGTCGCGGTCGCTGGAGGCAGTGTCGCCGAGCACTGTCGCTGCTTTGATCCCGGCATCGTTGAAGACCTTGGTCATGTAGCGCGCATGGTCGCGGGAAACACAGAAGCCCAGCGCCTTCATGGCGGTGAGGTCGGCGACCTTGTCACGAACAGCCTTCAGGACGATTCTGGCTCGAGCGTCGTTGCCGGTGAACAGATTCGACAGTTCGCCCGTGTCGTAGGCGCCGGCTTTCCAGTCCACCCCGGTCATGTCCATCCCGTCGGCGACGGCGAAGTAGTGGAACGGGGTCAGCAGGTCCGCCTTGAGGGCATCCCACAGGCGCAGCTCGGCCGCAGTGCGGCCACCGAAGAAGGACCGCACGTCCAGGCCGTCGCCACGTTCGGGGGTGGCTGTCAGGCCGAGCAGCTCACGGGGGTTGAGGTGGTCGAGGATCCGTCGGTAGGTCTTCGCCTCTGCGTGGTGGAACTCGTCGATGACGACGACTCGGTAGGCCCCCGCTGGGATGTTCGTGATGCCGTAAGCCGACAGTGACTGCACGGAAGCGAAGACATGCTCCCAACGCTCGGGGCGACGACCGTCCACGTAGAGCTCACCGAAGTTCGCGTCGGCAAGAACCTCGCGGTAGGTCCGCAAGGACTGCTGGAGGATCTCGCGCCGGTGCGCGACGAAGAGCAGTCCCGGAAGCGTCGGAGCGTCGGCGGCCAGGCGCCGGTAGTCGAGGGCAGCGACAACAGTCTTGCCGGTACCGGTCGCCGCCA
The DNA here is from genome assembly GCA_963752445.1 of uncultured Actinomycetota bacterium. Lineage (GTDB taxonomy): Bacteria > Actinomycetota > Actinomycetes > Actinomycetales > Dermatophilaceae > Phycicoccus. The sequence continues at coordinate 5,921 of CAVVYI010000034.1, forward strand.
CCAAGAGGTTCCGATGGCGATCGTGAACGACCCGCTCGACCTCGAGTTGGTCGAGCATCTCCTGTTGGTACGGGTATGGGCGGACCTCCAGGCCCGAGAGTGTCAGGGTCACTCTGTCGTTGAGCCGCTTGCCGGCCGCTTCGGCCAGCGCGTCGTCCAGCTTGTCGCGGTCGGCGTCGGGGTCGTAGCTCTCGAAAGTCGGGTCGTTCCAGTAGCTGTCGAATGTCGCGAGGAACTTCTGCAGCAAGGGCGGAGTGGACACCGACGACAGGCGCACGTTCCACTCGACGCCATCGAGCATCGCGGCGCGGGAGAGGTTGCTGGAGCCGACGTAGGCCGTGTCGAAGCCGGTGTTGCGCCGGAAGAGCCACGCCTTGGCGTGGAGCCGAGTTCGTTGAGCGTCGTACTGGACCTTGACCTCGGCCCCGAAGTCCCTCACGAGCCGATCCAGGGCGGCCCGCTCGGTTGCTCCCATGTAGGTCGTCGTGATCAGGCGGAGGGGGACGCCACGCTCGCGCGCTGTCTTGAGCCGGTCCTCGAAGAGGCGCAGGCCATACCACTTGACGAAGGCCATGATGACGTCGACACGGTCAGCGCTCGCCAGCTCGGCGCGGATCTCGTGGCCGACTCCTGGCTCTCCGGGAGCGTTGGTGAGGAGCGCGGCATCTGAGAGTGGGGTGGACGGGCGCTCACGAAGCGCACGGACCACGGTGCCGGGCACGGCCGGCATCGCAACCGCGAGGAGTTGCCCAGCGGTTGAGAGTGAATCGTCAGAAGCCCCCAGTTCCCCCACGAGCCGGTTGACGAGTGCCAGCCGACGCCCCGCGTCCCTCTCCTGGCGCAGGGCGCGCAGGGTGACATCACGGACGTGCCTTGCCAGAACGTCCGGCTCGTCAGCTTCGTCGATCACTCCCCGCTGCACATCGAGGTTCGGGAGGGCGCGCCAGGCGCTTCTCAAGTGCGCGCGTGATCAGACTCTCGTAAAGCCCCTCGAGAAGGCTGTCGTCCCCGTCCCTCACTTGACGCAGCTTGCCAGGTTTCTGGCAGGAGTGGCCGTTCCTTCCGGCTCTGCAGGGAGAATCGGCCGAAGACGAATGCCCTCACTGCCTAGCTCTTGGGTGCGAGGACCGCCTCCTTGCCGTGGTCGACAGCTCGGAACCCGCAGGACTCCCTAGCAGGGAAGCCTGGGACGTGGCCGAGTCGGCAACGTCGAAGCAGCGCCATATCCACTGACTGTTGGGCCTTCCGGGCAGGCCTCATGGCGAGTCCCCTTGGCACGTCGACGAACCACAGTTCCATGAGCAACTCGAGGGGGTACCAGTGGGTACAAGTCAATCCCTGAGGTCGCGCTTGTAGCGGTCCCTCGGTCTGGGACTTTCCCCAAGAGTGTTTGTGCGTTGTGGGCCATTTCAACTCGAGTCACCCAGCGCGTGGGTTACGTTGTCAGCCATGCAGGACAGTCTGTTCAGCATTTCGGGGGAATCTACCGCGCAGCCGCCGGACGAGGCTCGCTGTCGGCGGCGCCTTCGCGTGCTCATCACAGTTACGGCAGCACCCAATCCCTCAGCCAGTCATGGTGAGACCGTCTGCGTCGCAGGACTGGAGGTGGGTGTCGAACAAACGAGCTGGGTCCGTCTTTACCCCGTGAACCTCCGGCATCTGGGGGAGGGGGCTCGGTTCCGGAAGTACGACGTCGTTGAGGTGGACGCCGCTCCGGCAAGATCCGACTCCCGCACGGAGAGCTGGAAGCCGGACATGACCACACTCCAGGTCATGTCGCAACAAAAGCGATCATGGGACAGGCGGCCATGGGTGGATCCGATGATCCAGCCATCTATGTGTTCCCTATTGGCCGGCGTGTCCGCGTCACCGTCGGCCCCTTCCCTGGCACTGGTCCGTCCGGCCGCCATCCTGGGGCTCGACATCGAACCCCATCCTGGTTGGACTCACGATGAACAGCGGAAGATCGATGCCTACGTAAACCAATATGAACTCTTCGACGATGCGGAGAAGACCCCGCTCGAGGCACCCAGATTCAAGGCGTGGTACGTCTACCGGTGCGGCGACATCGGCTGTACCGGCCGCCATCGTCAGGGCATCCTCGATTGGGAGCTGGTCGCCTACCAACGGAGGCTAGGCCGAGCATCAGACGCGAAGGCCAAGCAGGCAATCTACGATCGGTTCTTTGGCATGGTCTGCGATCCTCGCAAGGACACTTGCTTCTACGTGGGAAACCAGGCGAAGCACAGGAACACCTTCAGCGTTATCGGTATGTACTACCCGCCGCGCAGCTAGAGGCACTGCACAGACGCGGTCGTGCGGGCGCTGAGCACATTCGTGACGACGTCTCTATGACACCGAACGTGGTTCGCTTCGAAGCACATCACGGCAACAACACCCTCGTCGATCTTGGCAACAAGAGCTTCGATCGCGCGCTCGGCGTCTTCGTGTGCGAGCACCTTATTGAAGATGGCGACGCCCTCATCGAGTGGCCCTCGACGAAAGCGATCCCGGTTGTCCTTGGGGTTACCCAAGGACTTGAGGTGCATGTACGTAATGCCCTTCGCCTGGAGAGCTGCCGCGAGACGAGTCTTGGAGAATCCAGCGCGTCGGCTGATCGCGTTCAGGCGGACATCAGCCACGGTCACGACCTGATGCCGTACGAGGAGGTCGACGAAGCCCTCGAGGTCGCGCCCCTCGTAGCCCACAGAAACGATGCCGGTTACCAACGCTCTCCTTGCTTCTCCAGAGGGCCCCACCCCCAGGGGGATGCCGCGCTCGGCGAACGCAAGCTGCGTCCCTAACTGCATCATGGTGGATGGCGGAGAGTCTCGTGGAGGCGGGCCAACGAGCGGGACTTGTTACAGGCACTCGCCCGAGAGCGGCCGTCTGGAACTCTGTAGCGGGAATGCAGCACAGGGCACGATCCACGTAGAGCGCGGTGACGTCGCGGGGAAGGGCGGCTCACTGCCCCGCCCTACGCTTGGGCTGGGACAGGGCCGACAGACGTGGTTTCGTACCCCAGAAAAGTACTGCAGTAGCTCACGAAACCGGCGCGATCGGGTACCCCACAACGCCTCACCCGTGCTCAATCACCCTCTCGCGGAACCCCTTCGGGGATTTTGCAAGCAGGGGGTCAGGGGGCGAGCCCAAGGCCGGCGGTGAAGGCGGTGAGGAGCCGCCGGCCCTCGTCCCAGCTCCCCAGCCCGCTCGCGTCGTTGACGTGGCCGCGGCGGCCGACGCCGAGCGCCGGCAGGCCCCAGAGGCCGGCCAGCTCCCCGGCCCGCTCCGGGGAGCAGTAGACGTCGTCGTCGCTGAAGACGACGACCCCGGGCCGGCCGACCGGCCCGAGCTCGTCACGGGCGAAGCCGGCCGCCTCGGGCGGGAAGAGGGGGCCGCCACTGTCCGGCGGCGCGACGAGGAACAGCCCCGCGACCCGCGCGGTCTCGGCCGCCGGCGCCAGCACCGCCCAGGCCGCCGACGCCAGGCAGCCCAGGCTGTGCGCCACGACGACCACGGGCTCGGGCCCGGCCGCGAGGACGGCCCGGCTGATGGCGGCACACCAGTCGTCGAGGGCGGGGCGGTCCCACGACGCCGGGGCGATCCGGGTCATCGGGACGTCGCGCCCGGCCGCGGCCTCGGCCTCCCACAGCGACTGCCAGTGCGCGGGACCGGACCCACCGATCCCCGGGACGATCACGACGTGCACGGCTCTCCTCGCGCATCTGATCGGCCGCCATCGACCCTTCACCGGGCCTGCCGACGACGGGTCGCTCCGCACCGAGTATGCCGACCCACCGACCCCGCGGCGAAAGCGGCCACGAATGGCCCGATCGAGCCATTCCGCCGTGCCGAACGGCGGGTCTACTCTCGTGGTCGTCAACTCCAGCAGGGGCCTCACGAGGAAGGAGTCGACAGGGCCGACGTCCCGGGCCGATGACGCGGACAGCGCATGGCCGCACCCCCCTCCACTGGCCCGGGACGCCACCCATCTCACCAGCGTGCGCGGACCTCTGTGTCGCGCCCCGGACGGTCAGGTCAGCAGGGGGCCGGACCCTCCGGACACGACGGCGCCGGCCGCTCCCGACGGGGAGCGGCCGGCGCCCTCAACGTGTGCACCGCGGTGACCGACCGGAGGCCGGTACCGCGGCGAGGGCCTCAGCCCTTGTCGGACCCGCCCTCGAGGTTCGGCGTCGAGAGGTCGGACCCCTCGGAGGTGCCGGTGGTCGAGGGGACGGTGTCGTCACCGGTGCCGGCGTCGTCCCAGGTGGCCGCGGCGTCGTCGCCCGCACCCGCCGCGGAGTCCTTGGCGTCGGCCGCCTTCTGCTTCGCCGCGGCGGTCTTGCTCGTCGCCTTGTCCTTGGCGTCGGCCGACGTGCTGGCGGCCTTGTCCTTGAGCTCGGCCGCGCGCGCGGAGGCGGTCTCCTTGGTCTCGGCGACCTTCTCGCGCACCTCGCCCGCCGCGTCCTTCGCGGCCGACTTCGCGGCGTCGACGGTGTCGCTGACCCGGGCGGAGGCCGACTTCGGCGGCGTGTACGAGCCGGCGCTGGCCCACGGGTCGGGGCGCTCGGTGCTCTTGCGGTAGGCCATGACGGCGGCACCGGCGGCGACCGCGCCGAGGAGCAGGATCCAGCCCCCCTTGCCCTTCTTCTGCTTCGCCTTCGCGTCGCCCTTGAGGACGGCGTAGGCGTCGGGCGCGCGCTCGGCGGCGTCGGCGGCCTGCTCCTTGGCCGCGGCGGCGCTCGCGGCGATCGCCGTCAGTGCGGCCATGACCTTCGGCAGCACGTCGTCGGTGAAGGTCTCCCTCGCCTGCTCCATCTTGGGGGCGAGGGCCTCGAGGGCGTCCTCGGCGCGCTCGCGCGCGGTCTCGGCGGCGTCCTGGGCGCGCTCGCGGCCCTCACGGACCTTGGGCCCGACGGCGTCGGCGTAGTCGTGCGCCCTGCCCGCGTAGTCGTGGGCCGCGCTGCGCGCCGAGTCGTACTGACCGGCGGCCTGCTTCGAGGCCTTGCGCGACTTCTTGCGGAGGTCCTTGGCCTCGGCGCGGCTCTTCTTCCTCAGGTCGTGGGCCTGCTCGGCGGCCCGGTCGGCCGCCTCCCGGGAGGCGGCGCTGACGCGGTCGGCCGCGTCCGTCACGGCGTCGACCGCCTGGTCGGTCCTGCTCTTGCTGCGGAACACGAGTCCTCCTCGATGTTGGACGTCTCTCCCCCCATCCTGCCCTGTTTCCGCTGATCGGGGCACATCAGGGGCGGCCCGAGTGACGCGCCGGGGCCCGTCCGGCCGCCCCGTGCGCGCCCCCGCGACACACGCCATCGGCCGCAGGCCCGCGTGAGAGGATCGGGGACATGAAGGCAACCCTGCACACGAACCACGGCCCGATCGTCGTCGACCTCTTCCCCAACGAGGCGCCCAAGACGGTCAAGAACTTCGTCGGCCTCGCCACGGGCGAGCAGGAGTACAAGGACGACGCCGGCCGCACCAACCCCACGCCGTTCTACGACGGCCTCGTCTTCCACCGGATCATCCCCAACTTCATGATCCAGGGCGGCTGCCCGCTCGGCCAGGGCATGGGCGGCCCCGGCTACACCTTCGACGACGAGATCCACCCCGACAAGAAGTTCGACCGCCCGTACCTGCTCGCCATGGCCAACGCCGGCAAGCGGATGGGCAAGGGCACGAACGGCTCGCAGTTCTTCATCACCGTCACCCCCACCCCGCACCTCAACGGCAAGCACACGATCTTCGGTGAGGTCGCCGACTCCGCGAGCCGCGAGGTCGTCGACACGCTCGGCAACGTCCGCACCGGCGCGGGCGACCGCCCGGTCGACGACGTCGTCATCGAGCGCGTCGAGATCGAGGACTGACACCCCGCCCCAGGCACGAGAGCTCCGGAGACCGACGTGGCCGAGCAACCACCGATCCCGGCCGAGGCGCAGGAGACCGTCCCCGTCTGCCCCCGCCACCCGGACCGGGAGTCGTACGTGCGCTGCCAGCGCTGCGGGCGGCCGACCTGCCCCGAGTGCCAGCGGCCGGCCGCGGTCGGCATCCAGTGCGTCGACTGCGTCCGGGAGGGCTCGAAGTCGGTCCGGCCGGCGCGCACGGTGTTCGGCGGCGCCGCCACCGACGGCCGTCCGCTCGTCACGACCGTCGATCATCGGCATCTGCGTCGCGGTCTTCGTGCTCCAGCAGGCCGTGCCCGGCCTGACGAACCGGATCGCCTTCGTCCCGGTGCTCGGCGACACCGAGCCGTGGCGGTTCCTCACCTCGGGCTTCGCCCACGGCCGGGCCTGCTGCACATCGCGTTCAACATGTACGCGCTGTGGATCATGGGGCAGTACCTCGAGCCGCTGCTCGGCCGGGCCCGCTTCGCCGCGCTCTACCTGCTGAGCGCGGTCGGCGGCTCGGTCGGCTACCTGCTGCTCGCGTCGCCGCCCAGCGTGGAGATGATCGCGGCCGGTGACGGCGGGAGCTGGTACACCCGCGCCGTCGGCGCCTCCGGGGCGGTCTTCGGCCTGTTCGCCGCGTTCCTCGTGCTCCAGCGCCGGCTCGGCCGGTCGGCGGCCGGGATGTACGTCGTCATCGGCATCAACGCCGTCCTCGGCTTCGTCATCCCCGGCATCGCCTGGCAGGCCCACCTCGGCGGCCTCGTCACCGGGGCGATCGGGGCGACGGCCATCGCCTACCTCGGCCGCTCCAAGGGGCTGATGCGCCCGTCCGACCGCGGCGTGCACTGGGTCGCCCTCGCCGGGCTGCTCGTCGTGCTCGTGGCGCTCGCCGTCCTCAAGTACGCGACGGCCTGAGCCTCCACGCCGCTCGGGCCTCCACGCCCGAGCGCCTCCGCAGCCCGAGCGCTGCTGCACGCGCCTGGGCCCGCCCGACCGCTGAGGGCTGCACGCCCGACGCGGGCTGACAGTTGCACGACGACCTGGGGTGAGGGCTGCACGGCCGCCCGACCGGCGGGGCGTGGGTTACACGGGTGTCATTCATCCCCAGTGTGGACAACTCCTGTGGACAACCGCTCCGGGAGGCCGACCCCTCGGTCCCCAGCCGACATATTGCCCCTCGCCCACCCGTGAGGCCCGTCAGGGGCGCTCCGAGGTGGCTGACGGGCAAGAAGTCGGGTCGGGCGGCGAGGGGCGAGCGGCGCCCGCGCGCGGCGTCGGGTCGCGGGCCGGAGGGGCGAGCGCGTCGGCGCCTGCGGCGTCAGCGGTGGGGTCGGGCGGGGGTCAGCGCCAGCGGGTGGTCATGAGGAAGCCGGAGAGCATGAGGCCGAAGCCGACGCCGAGGTTCCAGCGGCCGAGCGGCGGCACGGGGAACTCGTGCACCCCCGAGATGTAGTACGTGACCACCCAGAGCAGCCCGACGACCATGAGCGTGAGCATCACCGGGACGTACCAGACGGGGTTCGGCCCGGGCGCCGTCGACTGCGAGGGGCGCGGGGGCGGCGTGAAGGCGGGCTTCTTGCGACCCTTGGACTCGGGCACGGGAACTCCTCCGGTTCGTTCAGACTGGTGCCCTAGCGTAGAGGCCGAGCCGACGACAGAGGGGAGCCAGGGTGCCGGGCACGCACGCGGGTCGCACCAACCGGCCCTCGCCCTGGCCGTGGCTGGTGCCCGTCGCGGCCCTCGTCGCCGGTGCGCTCTTCGCCTCCAGCGTGCGTGCCTCGGCCGGCGAGGACCTCCGCTCCGACTACACCCGCCTCCCCGACCTCATCCGCGAGCAGACCCGGGCCAACGCCGAGCGCGCCGCCCAGGCCGAGGCCCTGCGGACCCAGGTCGACGAGGCGACGGCCGCGATGGCCCCCGGCGACCTCACCACCCAGCGGCTCGAGCGGCAGGCCGCCGAGATCGCCACCGCCGCGGGGCGCACGGCGGTGCGCGGGCCGGCCCTCAAGGTCAGCCTCAAGGACGCCCCGCTGCCCGGCGGCGAGGTGCCCGTCGGCGCCGACCCCGACGACTTCGTCATCCACCAGCAGGACGTCCAGGCCGTCGTCAACGCCCTGTGGCGCAGCGGGGCCGAGGCGATGATGCTCCAGGACCAGCGCGTCGTCTCGACGAGCGCGGTCCGGTGCGTCGGCAACACCCTCATCCTCCAGGGCCGCGTCTACTCGCCCCCCTACGTCGTCACCGCCATCGGCGACCCGGTGCGCCTGCGCCAGGGCCTCGAGACCGACCCCGACGTCGACCTCATCCGCCAGTACGCCATCGCCTTCGGGCTCGGCTACCAGGTCGACGACGCCGGTGAGCAGACCTTCCCCGCGTACACCGGCAGCATCACCCCCGCCCACGCGGAGGTCGCACCGTCGTGACCCGCCGCCTCGTCGGCTGGCTGGGCGAGCTGCTCATCACCGCCGGCGTCGTCGTGCTCCTCTTCGTCGCCTGGCAGCTGTGGTGGACCGACGTCACCGCCAACCGCGCCCAGGACCAGCTCGTCCAGGTGCTCGGCGACGACTTCCGGGGCGGGGGCGACGGCACCGCGACGGTGGGCCACGACGCGTTCCCCGAGCTCGGGTCGGCCACGGCGTTCGCGATCATCCGGGTGCCACGCTTCGGCGCCGACTACGCCCGGCCGGTCATCGAGGGCGTCGAGCGCCCCGTGCTGGAGCTCGGCGTCGGCCACTACCCGGGGACGGCGGAGCCCGGCGCCGTCGGCAACTTCGCCGTGGCCGGCCACCGGACGACGTACGGCCGGCCGTTCCACGAGATCGACGCCCTGCGCGACGGCGACCGGGTCATCGTCGAGACCGCGTCCGACGGTGTACGTCTACGAGGTGACCGGCCACGAGATCGTCCGGCCGTGGCAGACCGAGGTCATCGCGCCGGTGCCCGACCAGCCGGGCGAGGCGCCGAGCGACCGGCTGCTGACGATGACCTCGTGCCACCCGAAGTACAGCGCGCAGTACCGGTACGTGACGCACGGCCGGCTCGTCGAGGCCGTGCCGCGGGCGCAGTGGCGGCTCGCCGACTGGTCGACGGTGAAGGGGTAGCGGTGTACGCAGCACTCTGGCGGGTCCTCCCCGGCCCGAGGTGGGCGAAGGCGCTGCAGTGCCTCGTCCTGCTCGTCGCCGTCGTCGCCGTCCTCTTCCTCTGGGTGTTCCCCGCCGTCGCCGGGCTCGTCCCGTTCAACGACAACACCGTCGGCCCCTGACCCTCCGGCCCCTGACCCTCCCGCCGCGAACGCGGGTGACGCACGACCGTCCGGGCGCCGGTCGTCACCCACGTTCGCGGGGAGGCGCAGCGAGGCGCGGGGCGGCGGGTGGACGGGGGTCGCCGGGGCCGGCGGCAGCGGGCACCATGGGGGCATGACCCGGGTCCTCGTCGTCGACAACTACGACAGCTTCGTCTTCACGATCGTCGGCTACCTCGAGCAGCTCGGCGCCGAGTGCGAGGTCGTGCGCAACGACGCCGTCGCACCCGCCGACGCCGCCGACTTCGACGGGGTCCTCGTCTCCCCCGGCCCCGGCACCCCCGAGGAGGCCGGCGTCTCGATGGCGATGATCGAGGGCTGCGCCGAGCGCGCGCAGCCGATGCTCGGGGTCTGCCTCGGGCACCAGGCGCTCGGCGTCGTCATGGGCGCGACCGTCGGGCGGGCCCCCGAGCTGCTGCACGGCAAGACCTCGCGGGTGCAGCACGACGGCACCGGGGTGCTGGCCGGTGTCCCCGACCCCTTCACCGCCACCCGCTACCACTCGCTGACCATCGAGCCGGCCACCCTCCCCGACGTCCTCCTGCCCAACGGCCGCACCGCCACGGGCATCGTCATGGCCGTCCGGCACGCCACCCTGCCGCTGCACGGCGTGCAGTTCCACCCCGAGTCGGTGCTCACCGAGGGCGGCCACCTCATGCTGGCCAACTGGCTGCGGCTCGCCGGGATGGACGACGCGGTGCAGCGCGCCGACGGGCTGTCGCCGCTCGTGCACGACGCCGCGGGCGTGGCCCGCATGGTCGCCGCCGGCTGAGCCCCCGGACCGACCGCGGGACCGGCCGCGGGACCGAGCGCGGGACCGGGCGGTCAGGGCGTCAGGGGCTCGGCGGCGGTGAGCGGCGTGCCGCTGCCCGACGGGCGTGGGCGAGGCCGTCGGGGTCGGTGACGGTGACACCGTCGTCGTCACCGTCGGCGTCGGCGCCGTGGCGACCGTCAGCGTGATCGAGCTGCCGATGTCGGCCGTCTTCGTGCTGTCCGGGTCCTGGGCGATGACCGTGTCGGGGGTGGCGGAGGCGTCCTCCTTGGTCTTCTTCTCGTAGGTGAGCCCGACCTTCTGCAGGGCGAGGGCGGCCTGGTCGAGGGTCAGCCCCTTGACGTTGGGCACCTCGACCTTCCCCGACCCGACCTGGAGGTCGACCCGCGTCCCCGGCTTGACGGCCACGCCGCTCGGGGGGTCGCTGGAGATCACCTCGTCCTTCTGGGCGTCGGGGTCGTCGACCGACTTCACCGTGCCGAGCGTCAGGTCGAGGTCCTTGAGCAGCTGCTTGGCGTCGGAGAGCGAGCTGCCCGGCGAGGTCGGGCACCTCGACGTTGTCCGGCCCGCCGGAGACGGTGATCCGCACGGTCGACCCGGTCTCGGCCCGGGTGCCGCCCGCCGGGTCCTGGCTGATGACCAGGCCCTGGTCGACGGTGTCGGACGCGGCGACGACCGACTGCACCCGGAACCCGGCCGTCGTCAGCGTCGCCGTCGCGGCGTCCTCGGGGGCGTCGACGACCGTCGGCACCTGGGTGGTCTTCACCGGGTCCTGGCCGAAGTAGCTGATGAGGCCGTAGCCGAGCAGGCCGAGGGCGGCGAGCACGGCGATGGCCAGCAGCACCCAGCGGGCCGCACCCGGCCCGCGGTCGTCCTCCTCGAGGCGCTCGCGGCGGGTCAGGGGCTCGTCGTCGTCCGGGGGCGGCGGGGTCTGGGTCGACACCGGCACCCCGTAGGCCGCGGTGCCGTCCGAGACGTGGGCCGTCGAGGGCAGGGCCTCGGTGGCGCCGGCGAGGGCGGCCCCGGCGACGGCGGCCGCGGAGGAGCGGGCGGCGACGCTGATCGGGCGCCCGAGCCGCACGGCCTGGAGGTCGGCCCGGAACTCGGACGCCTCCTGGTAGCGCTCCTCGCGGTCCTTCTCGAGGGAGTGCAGCACGACGGCGTCGAGGTCGTCGGAGACGGCCTCGGCGTAGCGCGACGGAGGCACCGGGGCCTCGCCGACGTGCTGGTAGGCGATGGCCACCGGGCTGTCGCCGAGGAACGGCGGCCGGCCGGTGAGCAGCTCGAAGAGCATGCAGCCCGCCGAGTACAGGTCGGACCGGGCGTCGACGGAGTGGCCCTGGGCCTGCTCCGGGGACAGGTACTGCGCGGTGCCGATGACCGCCTGGGTGGCCGTGACGGTGGCGTTGGCGTCGGCCAGGGCCCGGGCGATGCCGAAGTCCATCACCTTGACGGCGCCGTCGTCGCCGATCATGACGTTGGCGGGCTTGATGTCGCGGTGGACGATGCCCTGGCGGTGGCTGTAGCCCAGCGCGTCGAGGACGCCCTCGGTGATCCGGACCGCCTCGTTCGGCTCGAACTGCCCTCTCTCGGTGAGGATCTGGCGCAGCGTCTTGCCGTCGACGTACTCCATGACGATGTACGGGATGTTGACCTTGGCGCCGCCGGACTCGGTGTGCACGTGGTCCTCGCCGTGGTCGTACACGGCGACGACGGAGGCGTGGTTGAGCGCCGCGGCCGACTGGGCCTCGCGGCGGAAGCGGCTGAGGAAGGTGGCGTCGCGCGCGAGGTCGCTGCGCAGCATCTTGATCGCGACGGGTCGGCCGAGGCGGGTGTCGAACCCGAGGTGGACCTCCGCCATGCCGCCGCGGCCGAGGAGGTCGCCCACCTCGTACCGCCCCCCGAGCAGCTCCGGGACGTCACTCATGGCGTGCACTCCTCATCGGCTCAGCCGTGCTTCGATCATCGCCCGGGCGATCGGTGCCGCGACGGCACCGCCCCCGGTCTCGCTCCCCGCGGTGCCGCCGTCCTCGACGACGACCGCGACGGCGATCTGCGGGTCCTCGGCCGGGGCGAACGCGATGAACCACGCGTGGGCCCGGCGCCCCGTCCCGTGCTCGGCCGTGCCGGTCTTGCCGGCCACCGCCACGCCCGGGATCTGGGCGCGGGTGCCCGTGCCCTGCTCGACGACGGCGGTCATCATGTCGGTGAGCGAGGCCGCGACGGCCGGCGTCACCGCCTGCGAGAGCTCGGTGGGCTCGGTGGACTCGATGACCGAGAGGTCGGAGCCGATCACCGACTGCACGAGGTAGGGCTGCATCACCGCGCCGTCGTTGGCGACCGCCGCGGCGACCATCGCCATCTGCATCGGGGTGACGCGCACGTCGTACTGGCCGATGGCCGACTGCGCGAGCTGCGGGGCGTCGAGCTCGGCCGGCACGCTGCTCGGCGTCACGCGCATCGGCACGCTCGGCGAGTCGCCGAAGCCGAACTTGGCCGCCTGCTCGCGGAGCTTGGCGGCGCCGAGCTTCATCCCGAGGTCGCCGAACGCGGTGTTGCACGAGACGACGAGCGCCTGCTTGAGGGTGACCTCGCCGGACGGGCTGCACGCGACGCCGTCGTGGTTGGGCAGCGGGGTGTCGGTGAGCGGCAGGTCGAGCTGGGCCGGGCCGGGCAGCACGGAGTCCTCGGTGTACTCGCCGTCGGAGAGGGCCGCGGCCGCGGTGACGACCTTGAACACCGAGCCCGGCGGGTAGAGGTCGCCGCCGATGGCCCGGTTGACCAGCGGCCGGTCGGAGGCCTTGGTGAGCTTCTGGTAGTTCGAGTCGACGGTCTTCAGGTCGTGCCCGGCGAGCGTGTTCGGGTCGAACGAGGGCTTGCTGACCATGGCGAGGATGGCGCCGGTCTTGGGGTCGAGGGCCACCGCGGCCCCGCGTGCGGCGCCGATCCCGTCGAAGGCGGCCTTCTGCACGCGGGCGTCGAGGGTGGTCTCGAGGGTCGCGCCCTGGGGCCGCCGCCCGGTGAACAGGTCGGAGATGCGCCGGTAGAACAGCTTGTCGCTCGACCCGGAGAGCAGCGAGTTCTCGGCCTGCTCGAGCCCGCCGACCGCGCCGTAGAAGGAGTAGAAGCCGGTGACGTGGGCGTAGAGCTCGGCGTCGTCGTACTCGCGCTGGAACTTGAACTCGTCGTCGGTGGGCACCGACGTGGCCACCGACTTCTGCCCGACGAGGATCTCGCCGCGCTCGCGCGCGTACGTGGCGAGCAGGGTGCGCCGGTTGTCGGGGCGCGAGTTGAGGTCGGCGGCGAAGACGTACTGGATGAGCGTCGTCGAGACCAGGAGCGAGGCGAAGAGGGCCGCGACGAGGAAGGCGAGCCGTCGGACGGGGGCGTTCACAGCTTCACCACCTCCGTGCGCGCCTCGGCGACGGCGCTCGTCGCGGCGGTGTCGGGCAGCGGTCGGCGCGCGTGGTCGGAGATCCGCAGCAGCAGGGCCACGAGGGTCCAGTTCGCGAGCAGCGAGGACCCGCCCGAGGACAGGAACGGCGCGGTGAGCCCGGTGAGCGGGATGACCCGGGTGACGCCGCCGACGACGACGAAGCACTGGAGGGCCAGCGAGAACGACAGCCCGGCGGCGAGGAGCTTGCCGAAGCCGTCACGGGTGCCCAGCGACGTGCGCAGGCCGCGCTCGACGAGCAGGGCGTAGAGCACGAGGATGGCGAACAGGCCGATCATCCCCAGCTCCTCGCCGAAGCTCGGGATGATGAAGTCGGACTCGGCGAGGTAGGTGAGGTCGGGGCGCCCCCGCCCGAGCCCGGTGCCGACCATCCCGCCGGCCGCCATCCCCATGAGCCCCTTGGCCAGCTGGTCGGAGGTCTGCAGGGCCTCCGGGCTGAACGTGTGCAGCCACAGCAGCACGCGGGTCTGCACGTGGCCGAAGGAGAGGTAGGCGACGTACGCGCCGGCGCCGAAGAGGGCCAGGCCGATCGCGATCCACGACACCCGCTCGGTGGCCACGTAGAGCATCGCGACGAACAGCCCGAAGAACAGCAGCGAGGAGCCGAGGTCCTTCTCGAAGACGAGGACGCCGAGGCTGGCGAGCCACGCGATGAGGATGGGGAAGAGGTCGCGCGCCCGCGGCAGGGTGAGCCCGAGGATCTTGCGCCCGGCCACCGACAGCGCGTCCCGGGTCTGGACGAGGTACCCCGCGAAGAACACCGCGAGGGCGAGCTTGGCGATCTCACCGGGCTGGAACGAGAAGCCCCCCACCCGGATCCAGATGCGGGCGCCGTACTGCTGGTTGCCGATGACCGGCAGCAGCGGCATGAGGAGCAGGGCGAAACCGGCCGCACCGGCGATGAACGTGTAGCGGCGCAGCAGCCGGTGGTCGCGCAGCACGATGAGCACCCCGGCGGCGATGGCGGCGGCGAGGGTGCTCCACATCAGCTGCCGCAGCGCGACGCCGTCACCGATGTCGCGGCCCTCGGCGATGTCGACCCGGTGGATCATCACCAGGCCCAGGCCGTTGAGCAGCGTGACGATCGGGAGGATCAGGGGGTCGGCGTACGAGGCCCGCCACCGCAGCACGAGGTGGAACGCCAGGGCCACCCCGAGGTAGCCGACGCCGAGGGCGGTGAGGCCCGGGGGCACCGAGCCGGTCGTCGCCAGACCGAGGTTGACGTACGCGAGCCCGACGATGGCGACCGCACCGAGGGTGAGGACGAGCTCGGTCGTGCGGCCGGAGCGCGGCGCGACGGAGGAGACGACGCTCATGCCGGCGGGGGGACGGTCGGGGTCGAGCGCGGGCCCGGGAGGGACGGCGTGACCTGCGGGACGGCGGGCAGCGAGGGCAGGGTGGCGGTCGGACGCGCCGTGGCGCTGCTGCCCGGCGTCACGGTGGAGGTGCCCGACGCCGACGGGGACGGGGTGGGGGTGGGGGTGGGCTGCACCCAGGTCGACGGGACGCTGCGGCAGGGCTCGCCCTGGCTGCGGGAGTACCGGCACGCGGTGGCCTGCAGGCGCAGCGCCGAGACGCGGGTGTCGGCCTCGGCGCGGTTCGCGACCTCGACACCCCGGGCCAGGCTCTGCTGGTAGGAGGCGGGCAGGTCCTCGACGGGGATCGTCGTCTCGTACTCGGGCGAGGACAGCGAGAACGGCCCGAGGTCCTGGTCGACGCCGCGGAAGACCGTGACGATGCCGCTCTGCTCGCCGAGGTAGTACTGCTGCTGCGACCACGCGTACGCCGCGTACGACCCGCCGGCGACGACGACGACGGTGACGACGAGCGCGGCGGCGACCCGCAGCACCGTGCCGCGGCGGGTGCGGGGGCCCTCCTCGGCGAGGGTGACGGTGTCGTCGTCCTCGCCGGCGGTGGCCGACTTGGTGAGCGCGGCGGCCTTCTCGGCGGGGGTGACCGGGATGGGCCGGGTCCCGCTGCGGTGCGCGGCGGCCGCGCCGACGACCTGGGGCTGGGTCGGGGGGGCCGTGACCTTGGCGATGTCGACGAGGTCGCCGACGACGACCGTGACGTTGTCGGGCGCACCGGCGCGCAGGGCCAGGGCGACGAGCCGGTCGGCGCACTCGCCGGGGTCGGCCGTGCCGAGGAGGACCTCGTGGACGGTGTCGCGGGCGACGTAGTCGGTGAGGCCGTCCGAGGCGATGAGGTAGCGGTCGCCGGCCTTGCCCTGGCGCACGACGAGGTCGGGCTCGTCGCCCTCCGCGCCGGTGAGCACGCGCGTGACGAGGGAGCGCTGCGGGTGGGTCGTGGCCTCGTCGGCGGTGATCCGGCCCTCGTCGACGAGGTTCTGCACGAACGAGTGGTCCTTGGTGACCTGGGTGACCTCGCCGTCGCGCACGAGGAAGGCGCGCGAGTCGCCGATGTGGGCGAGCACGATGCGGTCGCCGGTGCGGAGCATCGCGATGAGCGTCGTGCCCATGCCGTCGAGCTTCGGGTTCTCGTCGACCGCGGCGCCGATCTCGTGGTTCGCGGCGCGGATCCGGTCGAGGAGGGCCTGGCTCGCGTCGCGTCCCGAGATCGACTCGCCGTCGAGCTCGACGAGGGCGGCGAGCACGGTCGAGCTCGCGACGTCGCCGCCGGCGTGGCCGCCCATGCCGTCGGCCATCGCCAGCAGGTGCGGCCCGGCGTAGCCGGAGTCCTCGTTGTTGGAGCGGACCATGCCGACGTCCGAGCGGGCGGCGTAGTGGAAGGCGAACGGCATCGGCTACCTCTGCAGCTCGAGCGTCGTCTGCCCGATCCGCAGCACGCTCCCGGCCACGACCTCGCGCGGCTCGGTGAGCCGGGTGGCCCCGAGGTAGGTGCCGTTGGTCGAGCGCAGGTCCTCGACGAGCCACGTGCCCGCGTCGTCCTGGTAGATCCGGGCGTGCCGGCCGGAGGCGTAGTCGTCGTCGAGCACGAGGGCGCACTCGGGGCTGCGGCCGATGAGCGTGCCGGCCGGGCGCAGCGGCAGGCGTGGTGCCGGCAGAGGCCGCCGGCGGTGACGACGAGGCGGGTCGGGCCCTTCTTCGACGGCTTCGGGGTGCGCCCGCGGCCGCGGTCGGGCGCCGGGTTGGCCCCCACCGGGCGGGCCGGGGCCGGGGCCGACCGCTTGTTGACGCGGGTGCCGTA
Source organism: uncultured Actinomycetota bacterium (assembly GCA_963752445.1). Classification (GTDB taxonomy): domain Bacteria; phylum Actinomycetota; class Actinomycetes; order Actinomycetales; family Dermatophilaceae; genus Phycicoccus. Next base: position 22,498 of record CAVVYI010000034.1, read on the forward strand.
GAGGTCGCCGCGCAGCACCCCGACGACGGCGAAGACGAACGCCCACAGCCCGACGAGCAGGCCGAGCCGGAGCACGGTGAGGGTCAGCTCGCTCAGCACCGGGCGCTCACCGCCGTCCGGCGCGGAAGGTGATGGAGGTGCGGCCCACGGTGATCCGGTCACCGTCGTCGAGGTGGGTGCTCGAGACCCGCTCGCCGTTGACGAACGTGCCGTTGGTGGAGCCGAGGTCGCGCACCGTCGTGACGAAGTGCGGGCCGTCGGTGGTGACCCGCAGCTCGCTGTGCCGCCGGGAGATGCCGGGGTCGTCGAGGATGATGTCGGCGCTGTCGTCGCGGCCGAGGATGGTCATCGCGCCCATCAGCGGGTAGCGCTCGCCGTCGACGTCGAGCCACGGGCGGTCGGCCGGGTTGACCCGCCGGGGCCGGGACGGCGGCGCCGCCTGCTGGTTCGGCCGGGTGGGGCCGTCGTCGACCTCGTCGTCGTCACCGTCGTCGTCGGCCGGTCCGGGGAGGGGGGCCGGCGCGGGCGCGGGGGCGGGCGCCGCCGCGGCGGACCGCCCGCTCCTGACCGGTCTGGCCCGTGGCCCGGGGCCGGGAGGCCTTCGACGGGCGCAGCCGGAAGACGCCGGTCTCGAGGTCGTCGTGCTCCTCGAAGACGATGTCGATGGGTCCCGCCGGCTGGTAGTGCTGGCCGTCGCAGTGCTCCTCCGCGGCCGCGACGAGGTCGTCCTCGACGCTGCGCAGGTCGGGCTGGAGCCGGTCGAAGTCGCTCGGGCTCAGCTCGATGACGAAGACGTTGGGCACGATGGCGCGTCCGGACGACGTGACGGCCCGGTCGTCCATGGCCCGGCGGATGTTGCTCGCGATCTCGACGGGGTGGACGGCCGAGCGCAGGTGGCGGGCGAAGGTGCCCTGGACGGCACGCTCGATCCCCGCCTCGAGGCGGTCGAGCAGACCCACGGCGGCACCTCCTCCTCCGGGTCGCGGGCGTCAGACGTCGGTCCAGCGTATCCGGCGGGGCCGGGCTGGCCGCCCACCCGTGTGTCGGGTCGTCGCGCTCCCACCGGACGCCCAGCCCTGTCGGCCATGATCGAGGGATGGTCCCTCGTCCCTCCGCGCCCACCACCCTCCTCGTCCTCGGCGCCGCCGGTGACCTCACCCGCCGGCTCCTCCTCCCGGGGCTGGCGACCCTCCTGGACACCGAGCGCGACCGGCGGGTGCACGTCGTCGGCGCCGACCGGGCCGAGCTGTCGGCGCAGGAGTGGACCGGCCGGGTCGAGGCGGCGTTCGGCTCGGTCGGCGCCCCCAAGGTGGTCGAGCGGCCGGGTCGTCAAGGGCACGCGGTACGTCGCGGCCGACATCCTCGACCCCGAGTCGCTGGCCGCGCTCGTCGCGTCCTGCGGTGACGGACCGCTCGTCATCTTCTTCGCGCTGCCCCCGTCGGTGACGATGGCCTGCTGCGAGCTGCTCGCCGACGTGCCGCTGCCCGAGGTGACCCGGCTGGCCCTCGAGAAGCCGTTCGGCACCGACCTCGAGAGTGCCCGCGCTTCAACGCGCTGCTCCACCGGGTCGTGCCGGAGGACCGGGTGTTCCGCATCGACCACTTCCTCGGCGTCAACACGGTGCTCAACCTCGTCGGGCTGCGCTTCGCGAACCGGCTGCTCCAGCCGGTGTGGAACCGCGAGCACGTCGAGCGGGTCGAGATCGTCTACGACGAGGACCTCGCCCTCGAGGGGCGTGCCGGGTACTACGACGGCGCGGGGGCGCTGCGCGACATGCTCCAGAGCCACCTGCTCCAGGTGCTCGCGCTGTTCGCGATGGAGTCGGTCGCCTCGCTCGACGCCGAGGAGCTGCACGAGCAGAAGGGCCAGGCGCTGCGGGCGGTGCGGCCGTGGGGCGGCAGCGCGGCCCGGTCGGCGCGCCGGGCCCGCTACACCGCCGGCCGGATCGGGCGCCGTGAGGTGCCGGACTACACCGCCGAGGAGGGCGTCGACCCGGCGCGGATGACCGAGACCCTGGCCCAGGTGACCCTGGCCGTCGCGACGAACCGGTGGGCGGGTGTGCCGTTCGTCCTGCGCAGCGGCAAGGCCCTCGGCACCCCGCGCAAGGAGGTCGTCGTCACCTTCCGCGAGGTGGCGCACGTGCCGGGCGGCTTCACCGGGCGGCCCGGGCCGGACCGCCTCGTCATCGGTCTCAAGCCGGGCTCGATGGACCTGACGATGACGATGAACGCGGAGGGCGACCCGTTCGACCTCGAGCAGAAGGTGCTGACGGCGACGCTCGCGCCGCCGCGGATGCAGGCCTACGGCGAGGTGCTCGGGCAGGTGCTCGACGGCTCGCGGCTGCTGTCGGTGCGGGGCGACTCGGCCGAGGAGTGCTGGCGGATCGTCGCGCCGGTGCTGCGGGCCTTCGCCAAGGGCTCGGTGCCGATGGAGGAGTACGCCGCCGGGTCCGACGGCCCCGACGGCTGGTGACCTCCCCCTCCCTCCCCCCCTCCCTTCTCTCGCGAACGTGTGTGAAGACCGGCGCAATGACGGCGGTCTTCACACACGTTCGCGGTGGAGGGACGGCGCTGCTGCGTACCGTGGACCCATGGCGAGGAGCGTGCAGGTGCTCCGTCCGCGTGAGGTGCCCCTCGGCGGGCCGCGGGCGATGACGGTGCGGCGCACGCTGCCCTCCCGCGAGCGCTCGTTCGTCGGCGCCTGGTGCTTCGCCGACCACTACGGGCCGGACGACGTCGCCGCGACCGGCGGGATGGACGTCGCGCCGCATCCGCACTGCGGGCTGGCGACGGTGTCGTGGCTCTTCTCGGGCGAGGTGGAGCACCGCGACTCGCTGGGGACGGTCGCGGTCGTGCGGCCCGGCGAGGTCAACCTCATGACGGCCGGCCGCGGCATCTCGCACTCCGAGGTCTCGACGCCCGCGACGACGGTGCTGCACGGCGTGCAGCTGTGGGTGGTGCTGCCGGAGTCGGCCGCGGCGGTGGAGCCCCGGTTCGAGCACCACGTCCCGCCGGTCGTGGACGTGGCCGAGGGGGTGACGGCGCAGGTCTTCGTGGGGTCGCTGTGGGGCGCGTCGTCGCCGGTGCGCGTCGAGTCCGCGCTGCTGGGGGCAGAGGTGCGGCTGGCGGCCGGGGCGTCCGTGGAGCTGCCCGTGCCGGCGGGGTTCGAGGTGGGGGTGCTCGTCGACGAGGGGACGGTCGGGTTCTGCGGGGCCCGGCTGGAGCCGGCCGAGCTCGGGGTGGTCGAAGGTGCTGGCCCGGTGCCCGCGGAGGGTGCCGGCGCCCCGGACCGGACGGACGGCGCTCCGCGGCCGGAGGGGCTGCGCCTGGCAGCCGGGCCCGAGGGTGCGCGTGTGCTCGTCCTCGCGGGGGAACCGTTCCGCGAGGAGATCGTCATGTGGTGGAACTTCGTGGGGCGCTCGCACGACGAGGTGGCCGCGGCGCGCGCGGCCTGGGAGGGCGGGGCGGCGGATGGGGCGCTCGCGGCCTGGGAGGGCGGGGCGGCGGATGGGGCGCTCGCGGCCGGCGAGCCGGGTGCGACCGCTGTGCCGGCGTCCGCGGAGGCCGGAGGGTCCGACGGCGAGTCCCGGGGAGGGAGGTTCGGCGTGGTCATGGGGTACCAGGGTGCCGTCGGCCGCATCCCGGCGCCCGCGTTGCCCGGCATCCGGCTCAAGCCCCGGAGCAACCGGCCGTCTGCTCCGGGTCGCCGACCGGCGGTTGAGGCCCCGCCACTTTCGTAGCGCCCGGGCCCGCCGGGCTCTGGTCGGGTGTGGCGGCTCTGGTCGGGTGTGCCGGCTCTGGTCCGATGTGCGGGCTCTGGTCGGGTGTGCCGGCTCTGGTCCGATGTGCCGGGTGGTGGTGACTTCTCGCCATGACCCCGTGGACCGGACCAGAGCCGGGTGACGACCCACCGTGTGCCGGGGTCCGTCCCAGGTCCCGGAGCAACCGGTCGTGTGCTCCGGATCATGCGCAAGTTGCTGGATGCAGACACCGCTTTGGCCGATCGGGGGTGCATCGGGCACACTGGGACGGCTCTTCGAGCACCACGCGCAAGTGGCGGAACGGCAGACGCGCTGGCTTCAGGTGCCAGTGTCCTTACGGGCGTGGGGGTTCAAATCCCCCCTTGCGCACCGATGTGATGTCTCAGGACACCGGAAACCCCCGCACCGTCAGGTTCGGGGGTTTCCGGTGTCCGGGGTTGGTCTCGGTGGGTGGTGTCGAGGGTGAGCTCGGAGATGGCCCGACCGGTCTCGGCGAGTGCCCGGTGCGTCCGGTGCGTACGGGCGATGGTCGACGCGGGCGTGCCTTCGTCGGGGGTCGACGGCCGGTCAGGCGGCCACCGGTGCGGTCGGCGCCGGCTCCATCCCGGGGTCGCCGGCGGCGGCGAGGGCCCGGTGCCGCTCGTAGGCCCACCCCGGCCCGCGCAGCAGGAAGCTCCACCGGTCGCGCCAGAGTCGACGCCGGCGACGTCGCGGGCGATGTCACGCCACTCGTGCGTGGCGATGACGGCCGGGTTGTACGACCCGATGTTCTTCGTCAGCCCGTAGACGACCGGCTCGTCCTCGCGCTCGAACGTGCCGAACAGCTTGTCCCACACGATGAGGATGCTGCCGTGGTTGCGGTCGAGGTAGCGCGAGTTCGACCCGTGGTGCACCCGGTGGTGCGAGGGCGTGTTGAGCACCTTCTCGAGCCAGCCGATCGAGCGGACCGCCTCGGTGTGGATCCAGAACTGGTAGATGAGGTTGAGCGCGCGGGCGTTCTCGATGACGCTCGGCCGCACGCCGGCCAGGGCCAGCAGGCCGTACGGGCACGCTCATCGTCAGGCCCTCGGCGACGGGCTGGCGCAGCGCCGTCGAGAGGTTGTAGCGCTCGCTGCTGTGGTGCACGACGTGCATCGCCCACAGCCACCGGCTCTCGTGGTTGAACCGGTGGTTCCAGTAGTAGATGGCGTCCCAGCCGAGGAGCGCGACGGCGTTGGCGAGCAGGCCGGTGCCGAGGTCGCGGCGGGTCAGCGCGAAGAGCCGCGTGCCGCTGGTCTGCGCCGACCACGTCGTGGCGACGGTGAGCGCGGTCGAGGCGACCGCGGCGACGGCCATCCCGCCGGTCGCCGTGCGCAGGGCGCCGAGCTCGGTCGCCGCCGCCCGTCGGGACGAGGAGGACGAGGTCGTCACGGCACCGCGGCCACCTCGCCCGCACCGGTCACCGCGACGTCGGGCCGCACGGGCCGCGCGGCCTCGGGGATCGACCCCGCGTCGGGCAGGCCGCCCCTCGGCCCGGTGCCGGCGCACGACGTCGAGGACGGTGGTGGCGGCGCTCGCGGCCACGGCCGTGCCCATGAGCCAGCGGGCGCGACGGCCGACGCCCGGGGTGACCGGGTCGAGGAGCCGCTGCGCGACGAACGGGGCGACGCAGGCTGCCGACGCCCATCGTCAGGCTGGCGATGGTGTCGGCGAGCTCGTAGTCGCCGGCGCGGGTGGTGCCGGCCGGGGCGGGATGGCGCTTCTGCCACCAGTACTCGGCCGCCATCGCCCCGACGAAGGCGGGGATGGCGAGCACGGTGAGGTCGGGCCGCTTCATCCCGACACCGTACCCGCCGGTAACCAGCGGCGGCGCCGACGTCGGCGATCCCGCCGGCGCGGCCCGGCCGGGGCGGCGGGCCGTCGCGTCCCCGGCGCTCAGGAGGCGACGACGGCCAGGACGGCCTCGCCGTCGGCGGCGTCGAGCTCGAAGAAGCCGAACCGGAGGCGCGACGGTCGGCAGGTGGTCGCGGATGTCGGCGAGCGGACGATCGGCTCGACCTCGCGCAGGGCCGCTCGCCGCCGGAAGCCGCCGGGGATGAGCGCTGCTCGGCTCGGGCTCGTCGCCGGTGACCTCGCCGACGACGTCACCGCGCGCAGGGGCTCACCACCGGGGCAGGCCGTGGTCGGCGAGTAGACGAGGACGGCGTCCCCGAGGGCCATCCGGGCCAGCGGGGCCCGCTTGCCGTGGTTGGCCATGACGAAGCCGCCCTCGAGGCCGCGCCGGGCGTGGTCGCGCGAGGCGACGAGGACCCAGTACCGCCGCTCGCTCATCCCCCGACGGTAGGGCGGGCGACCGACAGCGCGGCCGTCCGAGCGCGGACGCCGTCGTCGGCGGCCGACGGGGTCGGGCGCATCACAGGACGGGTCGACGATCGCGAGCACCGCCCAGGCGCCTCCCGCCCACGCGACGAGCTGGGGGTGGGCGAACCACCAGTGGTCGAGCCCGTCGTGCCGGTGAGCCGGGTGGCGTAGTCGGTGACGAAGGGCTGCCAGAACACGGCCGCCGTGACCAGGGTGCGCCACGGCATCGACCACCGCCGGCTCGCGAGGTCGGCGACGAGCGCGGCCAGCACCGCGCCGGCCGCGTAGTACCCGAGGTGCTGCGGGTCGAGGAACAGGCGCAGGGCCAGCCCGGCGAGGATCGCCCCGGCCCACCGCCGGCGCAGCACCGCGACGAGCGCGACCGCGGGCCCCCCGAGCAGCTGGGCCGGGCGCACCCAGGCCGGGACCACCCCCGCGTCGTGCCACCCGAGCCACCACAGCACCGAGGTGTCGGAGACCCGCACCGGCGGGGCGAGCGCTCCCGTCGTCCCGCGCGCGGCGAGGAGGAACGGCAGCCAGGCGACGCCGACGGCGGCCGCGGCGAGGGCCACCGCGCGCCACCGGCCGCGCGGCAGGACGAGGAGGAGGGGGAGCCCGACGACCGCCCACGGCTTCGCGGCGACGGCGAGGGAGAGGGCGAGCCCCGCGACGGCGGGCGCGGCCGGCCCGCGGCGGGCCACGACGGCGACGAGCACCGCGAGCAGGGTGAGCGCGAGGACGTCGTCGGGGTGGGTCCAGCGCACCGAGAGCACCGCCCACGCCGGGGCGAGCACCACCCAGCCGGCGAAGCCGCCAGCCGCACGCGGCTCGGGCGCCGGACCGAGCAGCCGCAGCATCGACCAGCCGACGACGGCGAGGCAGGCCGTCGAGAGCGCCTGCACCACGCCGAGCGCGTGCGCGCCGGCGACACCGCGCGGCGGCGACGGCGAGGAGGCTCAGCGGGCCGACCTGGAGGTCCGGGTGCCGCGCGTACACGGCGGGGCCGTCGTCGAGAGCCGGGCGAGCCGTCGGCGAACCAGTGCCACGAGACCCCGCTCGGTGAGGCCCGGCCCACGGCGCACCCGAGCGCCCACACCGCGGCGGCGAGGGTGGCAGCGAGGGCGGCGCCACGCACGGCCGGGCGGCCGGGCGCGGGGGCGCCTCCACCGCGGGCACCACGCCACCGTCCACGTGTCGGAGGCTAGCGGTGGGAACCGCGGTGGGGAATGGTGGGCACCCGGGAGGCGGGCCGGGTGGGGGCGACCGGCTCGGCCGAAACCCGCGCCGCCCCCGAGGCAACCTCCGGGGGTCCATGGGCGACTAGGAGGAGTGAGCACGATGACCGCGCCATCAGGAAGGGGGACCATGACGGTCCACACCGGAGCCGAGGTGTCGCACGGGGTCGATGTCGAGGCCCTGTACCGCACCCACTGGACGTCGATGCTGCGGCTCGCCGTCTTCCTCGTCGACGACGTCACGACCGCGGAGGACGTCGTGCAGGACGCGTTCATCGCGCTGCACCGCCAGCAGCGGCGCATCCGCGAGCCGTACGCCGTCACGGCCTACCTGCGGACCGCCGTCGTCAACCGGTCGCGCTCGACGTTGCGCCGGCGCATCACCGCCCGGCGCCACCTGCGGGAGGCGGGGCCGCAGACCGCGGCACCGGCCTCCGAGAGCGTCCTCATCGCCGAGGAGCACCGCGAGGTGCTCGCCGCGCTCCACCGTCTCCCCCGCCGCCAGCGTGAGGTGCTCGTCCTGCGGTACTGGTCGGACCAGTCCGAGGCCGAGATCGCCGAGACGCTCGGCATCTCCCGCGGGACCGTCAAGTCCTGCGCCAGCCGTGGCATCGCCACCCTTCGTGACCAGCTTGGAGGTTCGCTGTGAAGACCACCGGACGACCCGACCCCGGGCGCGACGGGCGCCCGTCCACCGCGGAGGTGGAGGAGCGGCTGCGCGCCGCGTTCGAGGCCTCGGCCACGGCCGTGGTGCCCGTGGACCGTCCCGCCCCGCCCATCGACCTCGGGACCGGGGGCGGTGTCCGTCGCGCGTGGCCGGTCGCCCTGGCTGTTGCGGCCGCGCGAACGCGGTGGTGGTGCGGGCGACGGTGTTCGGACCGGTACCTTGAATGTGAAGTGCACCTGCGCACGCAGTCGCTGAAAACGACGGGCGAGGCGCTCCTGAGCCATTCCCACCCTGAAGCGCGACGCCGACGCCGAGCGCGATCCCGACCTCGACGACGATACCGAGCTCGACGCGCCGACCGCGACCCTCAACCGCAACCCCGCACCACGACGACGCTGCTGAAGCTAAACGTTCGATCAAGCAGCCTGGTAATTCAATGACGCCGGGACCCAGGTCGGCGATGCGTCTGTCGTCCTGCTGGACGGGGTACGCGGTCGTGGAACGGTCGCTCGCCGCCGACTGGCGAGCTGGTGCGAATGTCTGCATTGATTATGTGATCGTGGGCACCTGCGCGATACAGCTCACGCGCGTCGACGGGCGGCGTAGAGAAACCGCGTCTCCCTGCCCCAGACAACCCGGGCGGGGCGGCTCCCAGAACCTGGGCTCAGACTCCTGTGTTTGACCGGGACACGACGCACCTCACGACCCGCCCGCGAGGCGCCTTTGGGTGGGCGTGGATGCCGAGCACCGAAGTGGTCCGGGGACCGCCGACCCGGCACCGGTCGTCGTCGTGCAATACACCGTCGCGCAACCCCGGGTCCTGGACGCTGGTGGGCAGCACCTCGGGGAGCAAGGCAGGCGTGCGCTGAGGCCATGGGCCGACACTCCTCGGGCTACCTCGTCCTGCCAGACCCGCACCTTCTGCCTCCCGGAGTAATGACTCATGGAGTCGCCCGCGTGGTGGCGACTGGCTTCGAGCGGGACCGCCTCGCCCATCCTGCTCGACCGGCCCCGCCCGCGGCATGGAGAACGCCGGCCGGGCGACGCTATGAGTACCCGGACCAGGGAGGCGCGCTCGTCCCCCAGGGGGAACGCGATGCTCAGGTGCGCAGACCGTCGGCCTGCGCACGGACGAGAAGGTTGATCGCCCCCCCCACTTCGCCGCCTGACCGGTGCTGCACGGCGGCGGGCGCGGCACGGCGAGGGGGCACCCGGCCCGCTCGCGGACGCGCGCTGCCGCCCCGACCGCTGACCGGCGACCGTCGGCGGACGTCTGATGCTCTCCGGCCGCCGAAGCTGCCCCAGGCCTCCGCGGCGACCGGGGCGCCGATGTCGGCGGCGCGGGGGAGACTGGGTGGGTGCGTGCCCGGCCGGTGATCCTCCATCTGGACCTCGATGCGTTCTTCACCGCCGTCGAGCAGCTGCACAAGCCGTCCCTGCGGGGCAAGCCGGTCGTCGTCGGCGGGGTGGGCGGCCGGGGCGTGGTCTCCACGGCGTCGTACGAGGCGCGGGTGTTCGGGGTGCACTCGGCGATGCCGACGGCCGAGGCCCGCCGGCGCTGCCCGCACGCCGCCTACCTGGCCCCGCGCTTCGAGGCCTACCGCGACTGCGTCGGTGCGCGTCATGGAGCTGGCCCGCGCGCGTCACGCCGCTCCTGGAGCAGGTCTCGATCGACGAGGCCTACCTCGACCTCACGCCCACCCACCCGACGCCGACGTCGCGTCCGTCACGGCCGTCGCCGAGGAGCTGCGGGCCGCCGATCGAGGCCGGCACCGGCCTCACCGCGTCGGTCGGCGCGGGCACGAGCAAGCTCGTCGCGAAGATCCACTCCGACCTGGCCAAGCCCGACGGCCTCCTCGTCGTGCCGCCCGGGGAGGAGGCCGAGCGGCTGGCGCCGATGTCGGTGCGGGCCGTCCCCGGGGTGGGTCCGGCGACCGCGGCCCGGCTCGCGGCGCACGGGGTCTCGACGGTGGGCCGGCTCGCCGCCCTCGAGCTCGACGAGGCCGTCGCCCTCCTCGGCAAGGCGCACGGCACGCAGCTGCACGCCTTCGCCCGCGGCGTCGACGACCGGGAGGTGGTCACCGAGCGGGCGGCGAAGTCGGTGTCGGCCGAGACGACCTTCGACGTCGACGTCACCGACCGGGTGCGGCTCGGCGAGCACGTGCGGCGGCTCACGGCGCGGGTCGGCGAGCGGCTGCGGGCCGACGGGCTGTCCGGGCGCACGGTCGTGCTCAAGGTGCGGCGGCACGACTTCAGCACCCAGACCCGCTCGACGACCCTCGACCAGCCCACGGACGCCGACGCCGTCGTCGTCCGGCACGCCGAGCGGCTGCTCGCCGGGCTCGACGTCGCCGACGGGCTGCGGCTCATCGGGGTCGGCGTCTCGGGCCTCTCGCTCTACACCCAGCCCGACCTGCTCGACGGCCTGCTCGACGACGTGGAGCCCCCGGTGCGCCGAGCGACCCCGGCCGAGGACGAGGAGTTCGTCCGGCCGGACGCCGGCGGTGCGGTCGTCGACGACCCGGTCGAGCCGGGCCCGCGGCCCGCGCCGGCCGCGCCGGCCGTGCCCGCCCGGCCGGGGTGGCGGCCCGGCCAGGACGTCGAGCACGCCGAGCACGGGCGGGGCTGGGTGCAGGGCAGCGGCGTCGGCCGGGTGACGGTGCGGTTCGAGGGGCCGCACACCGCCGGTCGGCCGGATCCGCACCTTCGCCGACGACGACCCCGACCTCGCCCCCGCCGACCCGCCGCACTGGCGACCCGGAGGGGGCCGCCGGAGCGGGCCGGGCGGGACGCCGGCGAGGGCAACGGGGCCGCCGGCGGCTGAGTGGCGCGGTCAGCCGCCGGCGCCGGACCAGCGGGCGAGGTCCCCCGTGCCCCGCAGCGCGTCGAGGACCGCCGTCGCCATGAGCCGGTAGCCGGCCGCGTTCGGGTGGTCGCCGTCCGGGAGCAGGTCGGCCGTCGGGTCGCGGGTGCCCGGACGGTCCGAGGAAGGGGGTGAGCACGTCGACGTACAGGGCGCCGCTGTCGGCGGCGACGTCGCGCACGACGGTGTTGAGCCGGGCCGTGAGGGCGGCGCTGTTGCGCACGTACACCGGGTCCGAGGGCCCGCCCGACCGCGCCGTCGGGGCCGACGTTCCAGTAGCCGAGCAGGGCGATGGTCGGGTCGGGGGTCGGGTCGAGGCGGCGCACCTGCGCCACCACCAGGGCGAGCGTGCTCCGGACGTCGGCCAGCGTGTCGGCGAAGCAGGGGGTGGTACCGGTCGGGGCGCACGTGGCGTCGGACAGTCGCGACAGGTCGAGGTCGTTGGCCCCGATCTCGACGACGACGAGGTCGGCGCCCCGGGCGACGTCGTCGTGCGAGCGGCCCTGCGTGAGGTCGTCGAGGACGTCGTGCGGAGGTGCAGCCCGCTCACGGCGTCGTTGGCCAGGCTCACCGCGCGGCCGGTCGTGCGGCGCAGCGGAGGTGGCCAGCTGCTCGAGGTCGCCGGCGCAGCCGCAGGCGTCGGCCGACGGCACCGAGTCTCCGACGCCCACGACCCGCAGGGGGCGACCGGGCGGGCGGCTCGACGGGGTGGGGGGCTCGGGCGGGCGGAGGGGGACGGGGCGGGTGACGGGCGCGGCGGCCGAGGACGTCGGGCCGGTGGAGCCGGCCCGGGCGGCGGGCCGGGCGGGACGGCCCCCACCACCACCCGGCCACGGCGAGCAGGGCCACCGCGACGGCCCCGCCGAGGAGGACGACCGCCCGCCGCCGCCCCGCGGCACGCGTCGGGCGTGGGGTCAGCCACGGAAGCCCGGCATCGTCTGCGCGAGCCAGCGGAGCGCGCCGGGGATGTACGGCGTGTAGAGGCTCTCGCGGTGGCCGCCGTGCTTGACGATGACGGCCGTCATCGACAGGGGTGCTCGCGCGGCCTCGACGAAGCGCGCGGTGGACGGGTACGAGAGCGAGTCCTGGCGGGAGGCGAAGGCCCAGATCGCGACGGGCGGGGGCGACTGCCGGGCGATGGCCACGAGGTCGTAGGCCCGCAGCTGGGTGGCGCGCAGGGGGTCGTACCCGGTGCCGAAGTCCGGCTCGAAGTAGCCCTCGAAGACGACGGCGGCCCCGTAGACCGACGGGTGTCGCACGGTCACCGACGCCGCGCACCAGCCGCCGTACGAGTAGCCGAGCGTCGCCCACGACGTCCGGGCGGTGCGCGCGTGCAGGTGGCGGACGACCCAGTCCGGGAGGGCCGAGCAGAGCCAGGTGTCGGTCTGGGGGTCGCCGGGCGGGCCGTTGACGCACTCGGTGTCGAGGGTCTTCGGGTCGTCGATCTGCGGGACGACGACGATCGTCGCGGCGAGGGCGTGCGCCGCGGTGAGCGCGTCGATGTCGGGGAGGAAGGACTGGCTGACGACGCTCATCGGGCCGCCCGGGTAGCCGTGCAGCGCGACGACGACCGGGTAGGTCCGGGTGAGCCGCGGGTCGTAGCCGACGGGGAGGGAGACGAGCACCTGGAGGGTGCGCCCGGCGCGGCCCGGGTCGGGCACCTGGTAGTGCTGGAGCCGCCGGCCGGGCTGGGGGAGGACGTAGTCGCGGTGCTCCGTTCACGGAGGCGAGCGACGGCCCGACGACGGCCGCCGTGACGCCCGAGCTCGCGGTACCGCCATGGTGGACCCCGACCTGCTGCCCGCCGGAGCCGAACAGGTCGGTCCAGTCGGTGTAGAAGACGTACTGGTCGTTGAGCACGGCGAGCACGACGAGCACGACGACACCGTTGAGGGCGGCGACCGAGCCCGCGCGGGCCAGCAGGCGCAGCCACCGCCGCCCGGGGCGGGGTCGGCCGAGCACGACGAGGACGAAGAGCGCGACGGCGAGCGAGGGCGAGCGCCCACACGAGGCCAGGGCCGGTGAGCGACGTCATCGGGTCACCGCCTCGAGCGGGCGGACGAACGGGAAGCCGAGGACGGCCCGGATCGGGGAGTTGGTGAGCACCATGACGAGCCGGTCGACGCCGACGCCGAGGCCGCCGGTGGGTGGCATCCCCAGCTCGAGGGCGCGCAGGAAGTCCTCGTCGACCTCCATCGCCTCGGGGTCGCCGGCGGCCGCCCGGGCCGACTGCTCGACGAGCCGGGAGCGCTGCTCGAGGGGGTCGGTGAGCTCGGTGTACGCGGTCGCCAGCTCGGTGCCCGCGGCGACGAGGTCCCAGCGCTCGGCGAGGCCCGGACGGCTGCGGTGCGGACGGGTGAGCGGCGAGGTCTCGACCGGGAAGTCGACGTAGAAGGTCGGGGCCGACGTGGCGGGCTCGACGAGCGCGGAGTACAGCTCCTCGACGACGCCTCCGGGGCCGCACTCCCTGCCGACCTCCACCCCGTGCCGGCGGGCCAGGGCGCGCAGCTCGTCGACGTCGGTGTCGACGCCGACCGGCCGGCCCACCGCCGCCGAGACCGCGTCGAGGACGTCGACGACGGGCCACGGCCCGCTGACGTCGAGCAGCTCGACGCCGGCGAGCCCCTCGCGCACCTGCTCGGGGGCCCGGGGTACCGGCACGACCTCGCGGCCGTGGACGGCGCGGGCCGCCGCCCGCACGAGGTCCTCCGCGAGGTGGCGCATCGTCGTGTAGTCGCCGCCCGGCTCGTAGACCTCGAGGGCGCTGAACTCCGGGTTGTGGGTCGCATCGGCGCCCTCGTTGCGGAAGTTGCGGCCGAGCTCGAAGACCGGTCCCATCCCGGCCACGACGAGGCGCTTGAGGTACAGCTCGGGCGCGATCCGCAGGCTGAGGTCGACACCGTGGGCGTTGCTGCGCGTCCGGAAGGGCCGTGCCGAGGCGCCACCGTGCACGGCCTGCAGCACGGGGGTCTCGACCTCGAGGAAGCCGCGGTCCTCGAGGGCGTGGCGCACGGACCGCACGGCGGCCGAGCGCACCCGCAGCAGGTCGGCGCCGCCGGGGTTGACGAGGAGGTCGGCCGAGCGGTCGCGGCCGCGCGCGGCGGGGTCGGTGAGCCGCCCGAAGGGCAGGGGGCGCAGCGCCTTGGCGTCGATGCGGCAGGCGTCGGCGAGCAGGCTCGGCGTGCCGGCGCGCGAGGACCCCAGCACCCCGCTCACCCGCACGAGGTCGCCGACGTCGACGACGCGGGCGAGGTGGCGCAGGCGGTCGGCGCCGAGCCGCTGCGCGTCGAGGACGACCTGGACGCGGTGGCCGTCCTCGACGAGGTCGACGAACACGGCGGCGCCGTGGTCGCGGACCGCCCGGACGCGGGCGGCGACGACGACCTCGTCCCCGACGAGCCCGGCCTCCGCCTCCGGCACCCCCGCGGCGGGGGCCCCGACCGCGCCGGTTGCTCCGACCACCCCGACCGGGCCGACCGCCGCACCGGCACGGAGACGAGCCGGTCGGCCGCCGGGCGGGTCCGCACGCCGAGCCGGCCGGCCACCTCGGCGAGGGCGGTCACCGCCGCGCCGTCCGATGCCGGCCAGGGGTCCTCGCCGGCGGCGCGCAGGTGCTCGACGACCTCGAGCCGCCGCCGCACCTGGTCGGGCACGCGCCGGGCCGACGGCCCGGGGGTCGGCGGGTGCGCCTCCAGCTCGCGGACCTGCCGAGGTGCCCGGCGTCGAGGCCGGCGTGCTCGTCCCGGCGCCCGAGGGCGGGCCACGGGAGGAAGCCCTCCGCGGCGCCGGCGGCGACGGCGACGTGGGGCAGGGCCACGGCGTCGTCGTAGCAGAGGAAGCGCGGGAGCCACTCGGGGTCGTACTTGAGGTTCGAGCGGTAGAGCCGCTCGAGCTGCCAGAACCGGTCGAAGCGCGCCGAGCACGCCGGCGTTGAGGCGGTTACGGTGCCGCCGCCGACCCGGGCCGCGCCCTCGAAGACCGACCTGAACATGCAGAAGTTCAGCGAGACCCGTCGGATGCCCAGCCGGGGCGCGGCCGCCATGAGCTCGGCGACCATGAGCTCGGTGACGCCGTGGGGCGCGTCGGGCCGGCGGCGCATCACGTCGAGGCTCACGTCGCCCCACCCCCACGGCACGAACCCGAGCACCCCGACGAGGCCCCGCGCGTCGTGGGCGGTGACGAGCAGCACGCGGGCGTCGGCGGGGTCGCCGCCGCGGCCGAGGGCCATGGAGAAGCCCCGGTCGCGGTGCCCGCCGAGCCAGGCCCGGGCGCGTTCGGTGACGACCGCGAGCTCGTCGGGCGGGACCTCGCCCTGGCGGCGGATGCGCACCGTGACCCCCGCCCGCCGGGCCCGGCGCGACGGCGTGGCGGACGGGGGCCATCGCGCCGCTCCTCAGCTCGAAGCGTTCGGGGCGCAGGACGGCCTCGTCCCCCATCCCGAGCACGCGCATCCCGGCGGCGGCGTAGCGCGCGGGCCCCGGCCTCGCTCGCCGAGACCACCGCCGGCTGCCAGCCGTACACGCGGGCCTCGGAGCGCCACGCGGCGATCGCCGCCGGCCAGCGCGTCCGGGCTGCCGACCGGGTCGGCCGAGGCGAGGGAGACCCCGCCGAGGACGCGGTAGGTCACCGCGGCCCGACCGTCGGGCGAGAAGACCGACGCCTTGTCGCGGCGGGTGGCGAAGTAGCCCAGCGAGTCGCGGCGGCCGTGGCGGGCGAGCAGGGCTCCGCAGGGCGACCTCGCGGTCGGCCGACCACCGGTTGACCGGTCGGGCCGACCCGAGGAACAGCACGGTCGAGACGAGGACCGTCCCCGCGGCCAGGGTCTCGGTGAGGAGCAGGACGGACGGGGGGACCCCGGCCGGGCCACGGTGCGTCGGCCCCACCGAGGGTGGCCGCGACGACGTCGACGAGGGCGTCGACCTGCGACCCGGAGGCGCCCCGCCCGCCGAGCAGGAGCCACGCGGTGCCGACGGTCAGGGCGGTCCCGGCGAGGGCGGCGAGCCCGGCGAGGGTCCACGAGCCGCGGTCGAGCCGACCCGGGAACGCAGGCGCGGGCCCGCGCACAGCAGGACCAGGGCGACGACCCGATGGCGATGCCCGCCACGTCGATCGCTCGGCCGAGCCCACCGTGCGTCCGCCACAGCACCGCGACCCCGATGTGCCGGGCGGGCAGGAGGGCCAGCAGGCCCAGGTAGATGCCGACGCGCCTGGAACGCCATGACGAGCCAGAGCCCGATCCGCTTGCGGCCCGAGGAGGGCCCGGGTGACGAGGGCCAGGACGACGACCGAGAGGAAGGTGGGGGCGACGGGGACGTTGACCAGGCCGAAGAAGCAGCTCGGGCAGGGTGGGGCCGCGGTGTCGGCCGACGAGGAGCAGGCCGGCTGCGGTCACGGTCGCCAGGGCGTAGGTGGCCGTCAGGACGCGGGCGGAACGGGGGGCCGGGGCGAGTTGCCGTGACGGAGGCACGACTCGCACCATGGCCCGGCCCACCGGGAGCCCGCTGGGTGCCCGCTGGACGCGGGCTGTGGACGCGGGCCGCGGCTGCGTGGCGCGGACCCTGTGCCCGGCGCGGCGGTCCGCAGGGGCCGACGCGGTGCGCTCAGCCCGTGGACTCCGGTGCGTCGACCCGGCCCTCCGCGCGGCGGCGGAGCACGGCGTTGACCGGAGCGGTGAGGAACAGGACGAACAGGGAGGCGTAGCCGGTGCCGGGGAAGGCGACCGTGACGGCCAGGGCGACGGCGAAGAGCACCGACGTCACCGTCGTGACCCGGAGCCCGCGGAGCGCCCCGGTCGTCGACCCCGGCGTCGCGACCTCGGGGTGGGTGAGGACGAACCGGGAGACCAGGCCCATCGACACGCTCATGAGGAGCATGGCCCCGATGTAGAGCACGGCCTGGAGCCGGTCGGTCTCCATCTGCCCCACCATGGCCGTGGCGACCGGCAACCAGACGACGCCGAGCAGCCACAGCGTGTTGAGCAGGAACAGCGGGCCGCCGAGCAGCCGCACCCGCAGCCACAGCCGGTGGTGGCTCAGCCAGGACACCGCGATGATCGTGAACGAGAGGGCGAAGCTGAACAGCTGGCTGCCGTGCTCGTCGAGGTACTCGGCCGTCGACAGGCCCCGCGCTGCGGCGTCGGTGACGCTCTCCATGAGCGGCAGCACCAGGAGGGTCATCGCGATGGCCACGACGGCGTCGGTGAAGAACACCATCCGCTCGGCCGTGAGCCCCCCGGGACGCTCGGTCGTCTCGTCCATGCGGCGAGCGTAGTGCCGGCGCCCCCGGGCCGGCCGTCCCCGTGACGGTCGACGTGGTCGGCGAACAGCGCGGGCCAGCGGACGACGTCGGCCGGGGTGCGCGCCACGACGAGCCGGCTGTCGGGCAGCAGCTCGTCGAGCTGCTCGGCCGTGCTCAGGGGGTGGGTGGGGTCGTCGGTCCACGCGAGGATGAGCGTGGGCACGTCGACGGCCGAGAGGGCCTGGGGCGCAGGGAGGTCCGTGCGCGCCGCACCGCGCAGCACCGTGGGCAGGAGGTCCTTCGCCACGGAGGGGTGGGTGAGCGGGGCGTCGGCCAGGGCCGGGGGCGCCGAACCGGCCTGCGCGACCAGCGCTGCCAGCCCCTCCCGCTCGACGAGGTCCGCGTTGGCGCGGTAGGTCGAGGCCTGGGCCCGACGGGTCTCCCACGCGGTGGGCGGCACGACGAGGGTGAGGCTGGCGAAGTGCCCCGGCGCCCGGACGGCGGCGTGCAGCAGGGTGCCCGTGCCCATCGAGGGCCCGACCCCGTGGGCCTTCTCGCGCGGGCCCACGTGGTCGAGGAGGGCGAGGAGGTCGTCGGCCAGCCGGTGCCAGGCGTAGCCGGAGGGGTGCCGCACGCCGGTGGAGCGTCCGTGGCCGCGGGCGTCGTAGCGCAGCAGCCGGTGGCGGGTCAGGGCCCGCCCGAGGTCGAGGCCCAGCCTGCGGTCGCGCTCGCGGCAGGACGTGAGCCCGTGGAGCTGCACGACGAGGGGCCCGCGCCCGCGCACCTCGTAGTCGAGGGTCGCACCGGGGATGTCGAGCGAGGGCACGCGGCCTCCAGGGAAAACCGTCGTCGGGATGGCCCTAGAGTACGGCGGCATGCGGCTGACCAACGTCGCGCAGATGGCCCTCCCCACCGGGCGCGTGCGCAGCCTCGAGGCCGGCCGTGGGCGGTCCGGGTCGTGCACTTCCGGTGTCCTTCGACCAGCGGCGGCACGTCGGGGAGGGAGACCGGCCGGGCTCGTGGATGGCCGTGGCGGTGCGGCTGCCGGTCGCTCCGACGACGAGGGTGGCTGCGGCGTGGTCGTTGGTGGTCGCCCGTCACGGGACGCTGCGGACGGCGTTCTCGCGCAACGCGACCGGCGAGGTCGCGCTGCACTCGGTCGAGCTCGGGCCGGGCCGGTGGGTCGACCACCCCTCGGGAGGGCGAGCGACCCGGGACGTGCTGCGCGAGGCCCTGGACTCGACGTGCCGCTCGTACTCGGTTCCGTCGCACCGGCTCTGCCTGGTCGAGCCGCACGAGGCAGTCGCCGACCCGCGGCCGGCCCTCGTCATCGCCGCCGACCACGCCCACGTCGACATGTGGAGCCTCGTCGTGCTCGTGCGCGACCTCCTCGCCGCGCTCGACGACCTCGGTGCCGGGCGTCCCCCAGGCGCCGGTCTTCCCCCCGTGCCCTCGTTCGCCGAGCACACGGCGGCGCTCGAGGGGCTGCCGCCCGCCCCGGGCCCGGTCCGGCGGCGGTGGGCCGACGTCCTCGAGGCCGAGGGCGGGGTGATGCCCCTGTTCCCCCTGCCGCTCGGCGACGTCTCGGCGCCTCGCCCGGAGGTGGTGGAGGTGCGCGACGTCCTCGACGCCGCTGCCGTCGAGCGCCTCGCCGAGCAGGCGCGGGAGCGGGGAGTGCGGATGATCGCCCTCGCGACCTCGGTGCTCACCGCCGTGACCCGGGTAGGTCGCCGACCGGCCGCTGCGGGCCGTCTTCCCCGTCCACAGCCGCTCCGAGGACCGGTGGCACGACGCATGCGGGTGGTTCATCACCAACGCGGTGCTCGAGTCGTTCGACCCCGACCCCGTGGCCTGTGCGGCCGCGGTCCGGGAGGCGCTGGCCCTGGGGTCGTGGCCGCTCGCCCCCATCCTCGCGCCGTGGGGCGGCATGCCCCAGGCACCGGGCATGTTCGCGGTGTCGTGGCTCGACACGCGGCGCCTCCCCGTGCACGTCGACCCCGCGCTCGAGCTGCAGTACGTCTCGGCGCGGATCCGCACCGACGGCGTGATGGTGTGGTTCGTCGTCAACCGCGACGGGCTGCACCTGCGGTGCCGGTACCCGGACACCCCCGAGGCCCGGGCCAACGTCGGCCGGTGGCTCGACGGGGTCGAGCGAGGCCTGCGCGACGTGGTCGCCGACCCCGCCTGACGGTTCCGCCCTCAGCCGAGGAGGGCCACCAGCTCCTCGGCGACCACTCCCGGTCGGGCGAGGGGGATGCCGTGCCCGACACCCTCGAGCGGGACCTCGCGGGTCGTTCCGCCGGCCGCGGCGTAGCGCGCGAGCACCGCCCGCATCTGCCCGACCATCGGCTGCGACGGCAGGACGTCGGCGCCCGGCCACCCCGGCACGGCACCCATCGCGCCCAGCGTCGCGAGGTCGAACAGCGAGGTGTCGGAGACGATCTGGTCGGCCGTCCCGTGCACCCACGTGACCGGCGGCTTGGGCTCGAGGGCGACGAGGCCCTCGGCCACGCGGAACACGGTCGGGGCCATGGTGTTGAGGATGCCGCGGCCACCGGGCGCGACGGTCGGCCAGTTCTCCGAGGCGCGGGCGTCACCGGGGTAGAAGTCCTCGCCCGTGCGGGTGGTGAGGAGCTCGTCGACGAGGAAGTCCTCGTCGACGGCGTCGGCGTTGTCCTCGGGTCCGAAGAAGCTGCGCAGGACGAGCCGCGGGCTGCTGCTCGGCTCGCCCTCGGACGTGTCCTTCCCGGCCAGCCGGCGGACGAACTCGGCGTTGGCCGCGCCGCCCCCGGTGCTCGCACCGTCGGCGAAGGCCAGCCGCCCCTCCGCACCGACCGTGCCGCCGAAGCCGTAGGGCGAGAGGGGTGCGACGAGGACCATCGCGGCGAGGTCGCTCGGGTGCTCGACCGCGAGCTGCTGCAGCACGCCTCCCCCCATCGACCAGCCGGCGGCCACGACGCCCTGCCGCCCGGCCAGGTCGAGGGCCTCGAGGAGGGCGTGCACGTCGTCGGCCATGTCGCCGAGGCCGCGGGTGGCGTCGACCGGCTCCGGGTCGGTGAGACCGAAGCCGCGCAGGTCGGGCGCGATGACCCGGACGTCGTCGGGCAGCGCCTGCGCGACGTAGGCCCAGAAGCCCCCGGTCGTGAGGTTGCCGTGGACGAGCAGCACCGGCCGGCCGTCGGCGGGGCCGGCGGTCCAGACGTTCTGGTCAGCCGGGGGGTCTCGACGCGCGAGCAGGTGAAGCCGGGGGGAGCGGACGACGCTGGCATGGCAGGTCCCTTCGGGCGGGCTCGCGGGCAGGCGGGTGTGCGGCCCTGTCTAGCAGGGCCGGGCACCGGCGTGAAGGGTCCGCGGACCGGAGAGGCGCCCGGCCCGCCGGGTGGGGCGGCGCGGCGCCTCGCCCACCGTGGGTCAGCCGACGAGCCGGCGTCCGAGGACGATGCCGCCCGCCGCGTCCGTGGCCAGCCGGACGAACCCGAGCCGGTCGTAGAACGCCTGGGCGCCGAGGTTGGTCGCTCCGACGCCGAGGTGCAAGTCGGGCACGCCGGCCGCGGCGAGCTCGGCCAGGACCGCCTCGACCAGCCGGCGCCCCCAGCCCCGGCCCTGGAGCCGGGGCAGCAGGTCGACGTGCAGGTGGGCCGGGAACCCGGTGAGGACGGCAGGGTCGGTGCGCGGCGGGGCGTGGAGCCGGCGCACCAGCGCGGCGTCGGCCGGGGTGGCGCCGCTGCCGCGCGGGTGGCGTGCCCGCAGCGGCGGCCACCACGAGGTCTCGGCCCAGTCCTCGAACGCCGAGGTGTCCGGGACGGCCACGCAGTAGCCGGAGACCGCCGGTGCGGCGTCGGCGCCCTCGTCGACGACGAGCGCGACCGCCCCGGGCGCGTGCAGGTAGGGCACCGCCCAGACGAGCGCCGGGAAGGTCGGCGTCGGCGTGCAGGGCCGTGGCGTCGGCCCCCGAGTCCGCCGGTGCGCAGGCACACGAGCGCGAGGTCCGCCGGCGTCCGCCGGGCTCGCCCGCCGCATCGTCGCCACCGACCCACCGTAGCCGCGCCGGCGCGGCGTCGCAGTGCGCGTGTCGCGGGCGTCCCGGGTCAGCGAGGCGTCGCGCCACGGCCGAGGGACTCGCCGATCTCAGCCGCTCCCCGTGCCGCTCCGTCTGATATCTCGCGCATCCGCTCGAGCAGGTCGGCCATCGCGCGCGAGCTCGGGTCCCCGTCGGCGTCGGCGAACAGCTCCTGACCCTCCTCGACGAGCGGGGCGTACATCGCGTAGGTCGAGCGGGAGCCCTCGTCGGTCATCCGGACGAGCACCCGCCGGCGGTCGGCCTCGTCCCGGACCCGCTCGACGAGCCCGCGGGCCTCGAGGCGGTCGATGAGCGCCGTGGTCGCCGCCGGGCGCAGGCCGGTGGCCGCCGCGAGGGCGCCGGCGGTCTTCGGACCGTCGACGAGCCAGTCGAGGCAGCGCAGGTCGGCGGGGCCGAGGTCGAGGGCTCGGCCGACCGCGTCGTCGTAGGCCTGGACGCTGCGCTGGTAGCGCTGCATGGCCGCGCCGAGGGCGGCGACCGAGCTTGACGGCGGTGCTCATCGATCTAGTCTTTCGATTATCGAAATATTTGATCATCGTACGGAATGGAGCTCGGGGATGAGGCTACTCGTCGTCGGAGGGGGGTCGCCGGTGCGCGACCGCGCTGCGCCGCCGCGCGGCCGGGCTCGACGCGACGGTGCTCGAGCGCCGCGCGCGCCTCGACCCGGAGGAGGGGTCGTGGATCACCCTCGCGCCCAACGGGCTCGACGTCCTCGACCGGCTCGGGCTGCTCGAGGCCGGCGCGAGCGGTCGGGCTAGCACGGGCACACCAACCGGCTGTTCACGAGCCGCGGGCGGCTGCTCGGCGAGGTGCCGCTCGGGACCCCCGCTGGCCGACGGGACGGTGGCCCTGACGATGAAGCGCTCGGCCTCGCCTCGGTGCTCGCCGAGGCCGCGCGGCGGGCCGGGGCCCGAGCTGCGGCTCGGTGCCACGGTCGCCAGACCGGCGGCCGCGGCGCCGACGGCGTCCGGGTGGCGCTCGGGCGACGGGACGACGGTGGACGCGGCGACGTGCTCGTGGGCGCGGACGGCGTCTGGTCGCGGGGTGCGGCGCGCGGCTCGACCCCGCGCGCACCCGCCCCCCGCTACGTGGGCACAGACCAACTTCGGCGGCATCACCGCGGCGGACCGCTGGTCGGGCGACCTGGCCCCCGCAGGCGTGGCACTTCGTCTTCGGTCGGCGCTGCTTCACGGGGTGCTTTCCGCTGACGACGGCGGGGTCGTCTGGTTCGTCAACGTCCCGCGGCCCGCCATCGAGCGCAGCGAGCGGGACGCCACCTCCGACGAGCAGTGGCGGTCTGGCTGGCCGAGCTGGCCGGCGCGGACGAGGGACCGGCCGCGGAGCTCATCGCCGCCGGGCGGCTGGAGCTCGCCGGCGACAACACCCACGACCTCGCCCACGTCCCGGTCTGGCACGGCCCGGCGAGCGTCGCTCGTCGGCGACGCCGTGCACGCGCCCGTCGCCCAGCTCCGGCCAGGGGGCCGCGCTCGCGCTCGAGGACGCGGCCGTGCTCGTCGCGCGGCTGCGCACCGAGGGGCGCGGCGGGCTCGCCGGCTACGAGGCCGAGCGGCGGCGGCGGGTCGAGCGCGTCGTGCGGGCCGGCGCGCGGACCACGAGCGCGAAGATGCCCGGCGCCGTGGGGCGGGGGGTGCGGGACGGCATCATGCGCGGGCTCGCGGCGAGCGGGGTGATGGCGCGGGAGGTGCTCGGGACGACCGCGCACCGGCTCCCGGCCGGGTCGCTCGACGGCACCGCCCGTCCCGGCGGAGCGAGCACCCGCGCTCCGTCCTGAGCGGTGCGGCACGGCGCCGCGGCGCACGGCCCGGTCAGCCGTCGAGACGGGCCGGGTCGGCGAGCAGCTCGACGACGACCTGCTGGAGCCGTCCGGCGTGCGCGCCGTCGATGATCCGGTGGTCGGCGGTGGCGACGAGCACCGTGGTCGGGCCGGGAGACGACCTCGCCGTCGACGACGACCGCGCGGTCGCGGACCGCCCCGACCGCGAGGTACACGGGGGTGCGGGCGAACGGCGCCGGAGCGAGGAAGGCCTCGTCGAGCCCGAGGGTGCCGACGTTGGAGACGAACGCGGTGCCGAGCGGCCGCCCGGGCTGGCCGAACGCGGGCAGGCCGAGGCCGCCGACGGCCAGGCTCGCGGTCGCCATCACGGGCCGCATCACCCACCAGGGGGCGAGCCGGACGAGCGCGTCGTCCGGCGGTGGTGGCGGTCCTCGTCCCCGCGCAGCGCGAGGGCGGCCCCCTCGACCCGGTGGGCGACCTCGAGGGTCGTCGCGCGGTCGGCGTGCTCGACGCGGACCGGCGCCGAGGTCCTCGCCGTTCTCGATGTCGACGGCGAAGGCGACGGTGCAGTCCTCGATGGGGACGACCCGGCCGAAGACGACGCGGGCGCGGGCCTCGGGCACCGCCCGCAGCGCCCGCCCGAGGGCGGCACCGACGAGGTGGGTCAGGGTGACCCGACCCCGGTGGTCGTCCGCAGGTGCTCGAGGTGGGCCAGGGCCGGGGTGACGTCGACGACCGGTCCGGGCGTGGATCCGTCCCTCCGTGGGCGCGCGCCAGGTGGCGGCGGCGATCGTGCGCCGGACGGGGCGGCGGCTCACCGGCGGGCCCGGTCGGGGGAGGCCGCGGCAGGCCGGCGGCGTCCGACCGGGCACTCTCCCAGCGGTGCGGCGGTCCACCGACGGGCACGCCGGTGAGGGCGAGCCGGACGAGGGCACGCGGGGCGGCGGCCAGGGCGGCGAGGGGGGCGGCGCGCCGGGGCAGGCGCACGGTGCGCCGTCCGGCCTCGACCGCCTCGACGACCGCCCGGGCCACCTCCTGCGGGTCGAGGTCGCGCAGCACCCGCAGCCGGGCCGCCCGGGCGAAGGCGCCGCCGGACGCGGGGTCGCGGCGGGCGCGGTCCATCATCGGCGAGGTCGACCGGGCCCGAGCTCGACGGTGGTCGTGCCGACGCCGGAGCCGCGCAGCTCCAGGCGCGAGCGCGGCCGTCGCGTGCGTCAGCCCGGCCTTGGTGCGCCCCGTAGACGGCCAGCCCCGGGAAGCTCGCGACGCCGGCGAGGGAGGAGACGGCGACGACGTGCCCACGGCCGCGCGCGAGCATCCCCGGCAGGAGGAGCCGGGTGAGCACGAGCGGAGCCGTGAGGTTGAGGCGCGATGGTGTGCTCGACGTCGCCCGGGGCGAGCTCGTCGAGGCGTCCGACGGTCTCGACGGCCGCGTTGTGCACGACGACGTCGACCGGGCCGTGCGCCGCCTCGGCCCGCTCGAGCACGTCGGCCGGCGCCCCGGGGTCGGTGAGGTCGGCGGCGACGGCCACGCCTCCGGTGCCCCGGCCAGCGCGTCGAGCGGCTCCTGGGTGCGGGCCACGAGGGTGAGCCGCGCCCCGCGGGCGGCGAGCTGCTCGGCCAGGTGGTGACCGATGGCGCCGGTCGCGCCCGTCAGGAGGACGTGGCGGTCGTGGAGGCGCATCGGGCCAGTCTGCGTGCTCGGCCCGTGCGGCCCGGCATCGGCGCCGGCCGGTGTCGAAGGTTCGCGTGCCGCCGGGCGGCCGCCGGTCAGCGGCGCCGGGCGAGGGTGAGCGCGAAGTCGCCGGCCGGGTCGGTCCAGGTCTGGGCGACGGCGAAGCCGGCCTCGTCGAGCTCGGCGCGGATGCCGTCGGGCCGGAACTTCGTCGAGATCTCGACGCAGATCTCCTCGCCGGTGGCGAGCTCGACGACGATCCCGGCGCCCGGCACGGTGACCACCTGCGGCTCCTCGGCCCGCAGCCGCATGTCGATCCGCTCCATCCGCGGGTCCCAGAACGGGATGTAGCTGAAGGCGCCCGGGTCGAAGTCGGCCCCGAGCTCGCGGTTGACGACCGTGAGGCAGTTGCGGATGAACCGCTCGGTGACGCCCGCGGAGTCGTCGTAGGCGGCGACGAGCCGGTCGACGTGCTTGACGAGGTCGGTGCCGAGCAGGAGCCACTCGCCCGGGTCGAGGGAGTCGGCGAGGGCCCCGAGGAAGGCGGCCCGCTCCTCGACGTAGAAGTTGCCGATCGTGCTGCCGAGGAAGGCGACGAGCCGACGGTCGCCGCGCGGGCAGGTGCCCGAGGTGCAGCGTGAAGTCGCCGACGACGGCCTCGACGGCCAGCCCGGGGTAGCGCTCGCTGAGCGATGGCCGCGGCGCCGCGGAGGGTGGCGTCGGAGACGTCGACCGGCACGAACCGGCGCAGCGGCCCGTGCGGCGCCCGGCGGCGGAAGGCGTCGAGCAGGGTGCGGGTCTTGTCGCTCGTGCCGCTGCCGAGCTCGACGAGGGTGCTCGGCGTCGCAGAGCGCGGCGATGTCGGCCGCGTGCGCGTTGAGGATCGAGCGCTCGGCCTCGGTCGGGTAGTACTCGGGCAGCCGGGTGATCTCGTCGAACAGGCCCGGCCCCGACGTCGTCGTAGAGCCACTTCGGCGGCAGCCGGCGGGGCCGGCGCGCCGAGGCCGCGGCGGACGTCCTCGACGAGCGAGCCGGAGGCCCAGTCGGGGTCGAGGAGGACCTGGACGCGGGGCTCGACGACGCCGCTCACGACAGGTCCTTCGGGGCGCCGCCGTCGGCGAGCCGGACGCCCGAGAGCGCCCAGCGGGACGCGTGCGGGAAGAAGTTGCGGTAGGTGAGCCGGGCGTGGGCCGGCGGGGTGAGCGCGCAGCCGCCGCGCAGCACCATCTGGTTCGACATGAACTTGCCGTTGTACTCGCCGATGGCGCCCGCGGGCGGGTGGAAGCCGGGGTAGGGGTGGTAGGCCGAGGAGGTCCACTCCCAGCAGTCGCCGTAGACCTGGCGCAGCCGGTGCTCGCCGCCCGCGGCCGGGGCGGCGGCGCGGGTGGAAGTGCTCGAGGTCGGCGAGGTTGCCGCCGGAGTGGGCGGCGTCGGCCTGGCCGTCGACGACGACGGCGTGCTCCCACTCGGCCTCGCTCGGCAGCCGCTTGCCGGCCCACGTGGCGTAGGCCTCGGCCTCGTAGAAGCTGACGTGGCTCACCGGCAGGCCGGGGTCGACCGGCCAGGTGCCGTGCAGGGTGTGCTCGAGCCAGACGCCGTCGTGCTCGGTCCAGTAGAACGGGGCTCGCCAGCCGTCGGCGCTGCACCCTGGCCCAGCCGTCGGAGAGCCACAGCTCGGGGCGCCGGTACCCGCCGTCGGCCATGAACTCGAGCCACTCGCCGTTGGTGACGAGGCGGTCGGCGAGGCGGTAGGGCTCGAGCCACTGCCGGTGCCGGGGCAGCTCGTTGTCGAAGGAGAAGCCCGTCGCCCTCGTGGCCGACCTCGACCAGCCCGCCCTCGACGTCGACCCACCCGAGCGGCGTCGGGCTCGCTCGGGCGCGCGCCGGGTGCCGGCGTAGACCGGGGCGAGCGGGTTGCGCGACAGCACGTGCTTGATGTCCATGAGGAGCAGCTCCTGGTGCTGCTGCTCGTGGTGGAAGCCGAGCTCGATGGTCGGCGGTGAGCTTCTCGAGGGTGCCGTCGTCGAGGCCGGCGACGAGGTCGCGCATCCGGTCGTCGACGTTGCCGCGGTAGACACCGACGTCGTGGGCGCCGGGGCGGGTGACCAGGCCCCGGTCGGGGCGGGCGTACCGCGGGCCGAGGCTCTCGTAGTAGCTGTTGAAGAGGAACCAGTACTGGTCCTGGAACGGGGCGAAGCCCTGCTCGTGCTCGGCGAGCACGAAGGTCTCGAAGAACCAGGTGACGTGCGCCCGGTGCCACTTCGTCGGTGAGACGTCGGGCATCGACTGGACGGTCTGGTCCTCGGGGGAGAGCGGGGCGGCGAGGCGCTCGGTGTGCGCTCGCACCTCGTCGAAACGGGTCGGTCAGGGTGGTGGCGTCCCACGTCGTCGTGGTCATGGCCGGGGTCCTCTCGTCGGGGTAGCCGGTCAGTGCCGTCCATCCTCACCCAGACCACCGACAGGAGGCCACCGCGGGCACGAGGACGTCACCTCGACGTCACACCTGCGCCACCCCTCCTCAACCTCCCCTCCTCCTCTTCCGCGAACGTGTGTGAAGACCGGCGTCATGGCGCCGGTCTTCACACACGTTCGCGGGGAGGGTGGCGGCGTCAGGCGGTCGCCGGGGCGAAGCCGGTGACGGTGAGCGCCGGCTCGCCCGCCTCGTCGGTCGCGGCGAGGTCGAGCTCGGCGGTGATCCGCCAGTCGTGGTCGCCCTCGGGGTCGTCGAGGATCTGGGTGAGCGGTCCAGCGCGCCGTCGTCCGGCTCCTCCTCGACGCGAAGAGGGCCGGCCCGCGCGCCGCCGGGCCGGTGCCGATCGCGTCGTACTCGGTGAGGTACCGGCGTGCGGCGTCCTGCCACTGCTCGGCCGTCGAGCCCGCCGTCGAGCGCCGCCAGCGCCTCGTACCGGCCGAGGGCCAGCAGCTCGACGCGACGGAACATGCTCTGCCGCACCATGACCCGCAGGGCGCGCGGGTTGTCGGAGAGGGCCCGCCCCTCGGTGGCGGGCGCGACCTCGGCTCCGGGCTTCGGCGTCGGGGTGGGTCAGCGACTCCCACTCGTCGAGGAGGCTGGAGTCGGTGTGCCGCACGACCTCCCCGAGCCACTCGACGAGGTCGTCGAGCTCCTCGGTGCGGGCCGACGTCCGGCACCGTCGAGCGCAGGGCGCGGTAGGCGTCGGTGAGGTAGCGCAGGACGACGCCCTCGGCGCGGGCGAGCTTGTGGTGGGCGACGAACTCCCCGAACGTCATCGCCCGCTCGAACATCTCGCGGACGACCGACTTGGGCGAGAGGTCGCGCGGGTCGACCCACGGGTGGCGCTGCCGGTAGGTGCGCAGCGACTGCTCGAGCAGGTCGGCGAGCGGCCTGGGCCAGGTGACGTCGTCGAGGGCCTCCATCCGCTCCTCGTACTCCAGCCCGTCGGCCTTCATCGCGGCGACCGCCTCGCCGCGGGCCTCGAACTGCTGGGCCATGAGCACCGGGCGGGGGTCCTCGAGCGTCGCCTCGATGACGCTGACGACGTCGAGCGCGTAGCCGGGGTGCCTCGGGGTCGAGCAGCTCGAGGGCCGCGAGGGCGAACGCGGAGAGCGGCCTGGTTGAGGGCGAACCCCTCGTGGAGGTCCATGCGCGACCTGGAACGGTCCCTCGTCGTAGCGGCGGCCCTCGCCGGCGCAGGAACCGCTCGAGCGGCGGGGGCCCGGCGCTCCCTCGGCCGGCAGACCGTCGGCGGACGCGGGTCGCCGGACCCCGTGGGCGGTCCCGGCGCGCCTCGCCGTGCAGGCTCGTCGCAGGGGTCGGGCTCGGCCGGCGGCGAGGCCGGCGGCGGCGAGGGCCTCGCCGAGCGCGCCGAGCCCTCGCCGCGGCGTGCGACGTCATCGGCTGCCGGCTCGGCGTCTCCTGCCGCGTCCGACGCGCGCTCGGCTCGCACCGGCCGGCGTCGGGCTCGGGCGGGAGCCAGTCCTCGAGGGACGACCCGTCGTCGGGCTCGACGACGCCGGCCCGCAGCAGCGACCCGAGCACCTGGACCGCCCGCTCGACGAGCGGCGTCCTGCCGCTCCTCGCGGCTCGTGGTTGTCCAGGAGCAGGGTGTGCAGCGCGTCCTGCTGGCCCTCCCACTGGTCGAGGACGTTGAGGACCATCGCGTGCGTGACCCGCATCCGCGACTGCAGCGGCTCGGGCGGCGCCCGTGACGAGCCTGTCGTAGGTCGGCCTCGGCGTACGACAGCACGCCCTCCGGCGGCTTCTTGCGGACGATCCGGCGCCGCTTCTTCGGGTCGTCGCCGGCCTTGGCCAGCGGCCTTGGCGTTCTCGACGACGTGCTCCGGCGCCTCGACGACGACGTAGCCGACGGTGTCGAAGCCCGGCCCGGCCGGCGCGGCCCGGCGATCTGGTGGAACTCGCGCGCCCGCAGCACCCGCTGGCGGCGGCCGTCGTACTTCGTCAGCGAGGTGAGCAGGACGGTGCGGATCGGCACGTTGATGCCGACGCCGAGCGTGTCGGTGCCGCAGATGACGGCGAGCAGGCCGGCCTGGGCGAGGGTCTCGACGAGCCGGCGGTACTTCGGCAGCATCCCCGCGTGGTGGACCCCGATGCCGTGCAGCACGAGCCGGCGCAGCGCCTGCCCGAAGCCCTTCCCGAACCGGAAGCCGCCCGACGGCCTCCTTGATCGCCGCCTTGCGCTCCGGCCGAGACGATGTCGACCGACGAGAGCGCCTGGGCCTGCTCGACCGCGCCGGCCTGGGTGAACGACACGACGTAGACGGGGGCGCGGTCGTCGCGCAGCAGCAGCTCGAGGGTCTCGTGGACCGGCGGTCAGCACCCACTCGAACTCGAGCGGGACGGGGCGCTCGGCCCCGGTGACGGCGACGACGTCGCGCTCGGTGCGCCGGTGCGAGGTCGCGCTCGAGGGCGCGGGTGTCGCCGAGGGTCGCCGACATGAGGAGCAGCTGGGTGTCGGGCAGCAGCAGCAGCGGCACCTGCCACGCCCAGCCCGCGGTCGGGCTCGCCGTAGAAGTGGAACTCGTCCATGACGACGAGGCCGATGTCGGAGGCGTCGCGTTCTCGCAGTGCGTGGTTGGCCAGCACCTCGGCCGTCGCGCAGATGATCGGTGCGCCGGGGTTCACGGCCGCGTCGCCGGTGAGCATGCCCGACCTGCTCGGCGCCGAAGGTCTCGACGAGGGCGAAGAACTTCTCGCTGACGAGGGCCTTGATGGGCGCGGTGTACCAGGAGCGGCGACCGGTGGCGAGCGCCTGCGCGTGCGCGGCGACGGCGACGAGCGACTTGCCCGACCCGGTGGGTGTCGCGAGGACGACGTGCGCGCCCTCGGCGAGGGCGAGCACCGCCTCCTCCTGGGCCGGGTAGAGGGCGAAGCCGCGCTCGCCCGCCCACTCGACGAAGACGTCGAGCGCGGCGTCGGCGCCGATGCCCGCGCTGCCGGCGGCGGTGTCGCCGGTGAGGCGGTCGGTGAGCGTCATCGCCGCCGATTCTCCCTCACCGGGGGCGGGGGGAGGCGCGCGGTGCGCCGGGCGGGGTAGCGCCGGGTGGGCGCGGGAGTGGCCGGGGCGGAAGGTGGTCTGTCCGGGACGTCCGTGGCTCCAGCCTGGGCCAGCCGGCGCGACGGCAGCCCCGGCTGGGCCGGTGCGGAGGGTGGTCTGTCCCGGGACGTCCATGTGCTCCAGCTGCTGGGCCAGCTGGCGCGACGGCGGTCCCGGGTGGCCGGTGCGGGAGGTGGTGTGTGCGGGGACGTCCATGTGCTCCAGCTGCTGGGCCAGCCGGCGCGACGCCAGTCCCCGGCTGGGCCGGTGCGGGAGGCGGTGTGCCGGGGACGTC
This sequence comes from uncultured Actinomycetota bacterium, assembly GCA_963752445.1. Classification (GTDB taxonomy): domain Bacteria; phylum Actinomycetota; class Actinomycetes; order Actinomycetales; family Dermatophilaceae; genus Phycicoccus. Next base: position 52,981 of record CAVVYI010000034.1, read on the forward strand.
CGTGTGCTCCAGCTGCTGGGCCAGCGGCGCGACGGCAGTCCCCGGCTGGGCCGGTGTGGAGGTGGTGTGTCCCGGGACGTCCATGTGCTCCAGCTGCTGGGCCATCGTCACCGCGATCGGCCCGACCACTGACCCGGCTCCGGTCGTGGAGCACAGGGCCATGTGCTCCAGAGGGTGGACCGGTCGTCGCCGCTGACGGCCTCACCACCGACCCGGCTCCGGTCGTGGAGCACAGGTCCGTGTGCTCCAGAGGGTGGGCCGGTCGCGCCGCCGACGGCCTCCCCCGACCCGGCTCCGTGGAGCACAGGGCCATGTGCTCCAGAGGGTGGGGCGCGGGAGGGGATGGCTGGGGCGGCTCACATCTCGGAGCACATGGACGTCGGCGCAGCGCCCTCATGCTGCGCCGACTTCGCGTGCCGTGGATCGCCCCGGTCCGCGCACCCCGGCGGCCTGGGCGGTCGTCGCGCGTTCGGCCGGCGCACCCGGCGGCACGGGAGTCGCCCACGGCACCCAGCCCTTCGGGCCCGGGAGTCGCCCCGGCACCCAGCCCCTTCGGGCCCGGGAGTCGCCCACGGCCCCCAGCCCCTTCGGGCCCGGGAGTCGCCCACGGCCCCGCGCCCGCCGGGCCCGGGCGTTGCTCGCGGCAGTCCCCACGCGCCGGCGGCCCCGGGCGTCACCGTCGGTCTCGGTAGGCTGAGCCGGGTGGAACTCGCCGACGCACCCGAGCTGCTGGGGATCTCCCGGCCGTGGTGGGTTGCGGGCGCGGTGCTCCTGCTCACCTTCGCGGGGGCCCTCGCCCTGCGCGCCGGCCTCCCGCGGGCCCTCGACCGGGGCGAGCCGGGCCGCGTGCTCGGCCGGCAGCTCGGGCGCATCCTCAGCGTCGTCGTCGTCATCGTCGGCTTCGTGTGGGCCCTCGGCGCGCTCGGCATCTCCATCGGACCGCTGCTCGGGGCGCTGGGCCTCACCGGCATCGCCGTCGCCTTCGCCGCGCAGGACATCCTCCAGAACTTCATCGCCGGCATCATCATCCAGGTGCGGCGGCCCTTCCGGGTCGGCGAGCAGGTGACGGTGATGGAGTACGACGGGGTCGTCCGTGACGTCGACATGCGGGCCGTGCGGCTGCTCACCTTCGACGGCCTCGACGTCATCCTCCCGGCGCGCGAGGTGCTCGGCGGGGCCATCGTCAACCACACGCGCACCCCGCAGCGGCGCACGACCCTCGAGGTCGGCGTCCGCTACGACACCGACCTCGAGCAGGCCCGGCGCGTGGTGCTCGAGGCGACGGGCGGCGTCGACGGGGTGCTCCACGACCCCGAGCCCGCGGTGTGGGTGCGCGAGTTCGCCGACAGCGCCATCGTGCTCGACCTCATGTACTGGCACGCCTCCGACATCGCCACCCTGCGGCGGGTGCGCAGCGACGTCGCGGTCGCCGTCAAGCGGGCCCTGGACGGCGTCGGGATCGAGATCCCCTTCCCGCAGCGGGTCCTGCACTGGGGCGAGGGCAGCATCCCGCTCGACCGCGGCTGAGCCCCGCCGCGTTCGTCCGGCTGCGCGCGTGGTCGCACCGGTGACGCGACGACGTCAGCGGGGCAGCGCCTGCGCCACCACCCGGGCGAACCGCGCCGGCACGGTCACCATCGGCCAGTGCCCGGAGTCGACGTCGACGAAGGTCACGTCCCGGGCGCGGGCCAGCTCGGGGGCGTCGCCGTCGAGGATCCACTGCCGCGCCTCGTCCGGGCCGAACTCCGGGCACACGAGGACGACCGGGACGGTGAACCGCCGTTCGTCCTGGTACCGCACGACCCCCCGGCTGACCCCCTCCGGGACGGGGAGCGTCATGCCGTCGACCCGCTGCCGAGCAGTGGCGTCGAGGTCCGCGGAGTCCGGACCCTCGAACGGCTCCCACCCCGGGAAGGCCATGAGGCCCCCCGCCGGCTCGAAGAGGTCGGCGTAGCGCTCGCCGTCGCCGGCGGGGAAGCCACCGACGAGCTGGACCTGCGCGACCCCCTCCGGGCGGCGGTCGGCGGCGAGCCAGGCCAGCGTGGCGGCGGCGGAGTGGGCGACGACGACCGGCCGGTCCGCAGCGTCGACCGCCGCGACGACGGCCTCGACCTGGTCGGCGAGCGTGGCGGAGGCGGAGCCGTCGTCGACCCCGGGGAGCGCGAGGGGGAGCGGGCGGTGGCCGAGGGCGGCCAGCTCGTCGGCCACCTCCGCCCAGACGGAGGAGGGGAGCCACAGGCCGGCGACGAGGATGAGGTCCATCCGCCGACGGTAGGGGCGGAACCGGACGGTCCGCGTCCGCAGGACCCCCCGACGGGCCGGCCCTCAGCGCCGCCGGGGCTCCTCGCTCGGCCCGACCTCGGCGAGCACCCACTCGACGAGGGGCCGCACCGCGCGCCAGTCGGCCCGCACGCGGTCGACGACCTCGGCCGGTCTCGAGCCACGCGGGCGCCCCGTGGTGGCGCCCCGCGGTGAGGTTCTTGTGCCGCATCAGCTCCAGGCGCGGGTGGTCGGCCGGCACGCCGCGCGGCCGCGTCGCCACGCGGTCACCGCCGAGCGCGAACCCGTCGGCCACGAGTGCGGCGGTGACCTCCTCCAGCCGTTGCCCCGCCTCGGGCCGGTCGACCGCCGCGCGGTAGCGGCGGGTCTGGTCCGGCCCGGTGGGGTAGAAGCCGCCGCCGGCCATGAGCCCCTCCGCCGAGACCTGGACGTACCAGCCGATGCCGGGGTGGGGTGCGACGAGGGCGCCCTGGTGGTCCTTGTAGGGGGACTTGTCGGCGCTGAAGCGCACGTCGCGGTGCGGCCGGAAGAGGTGGGCCTCGCCGAACTCGTCGGCCAGGGCGTCGAGCAGCGCCTCCATCGGTTCGCGCACCGAGCGTCTCCCAGCGCGCCCGGTGGGCCTGCCACCACGTGCGGGTGTTCTCGACGGCGAGCTCGTCGAAGAAGTCCAGGGCGTCGGCCGGGATCCCGGCGAAGCCGCTCACGGCGTCCTCGCATCCGGCCGACGGCGCGCATCCATGGGGTGACGATAGCCGCGGGCGGTGGTACTTTCCCGGGAAAGGACATGCTCGGCGAGGAGAGGGCGAGGCCGTGTCGACCACCGCGACGGAGGCGACGCCGTGTCCGGCGTCGTCGAGGCGTGGGGCCGTGAGCGACCGGACCTCGACGCCTCGCCGATGGTCGTCCTCGGGCGCCTGGCCCGGGCCGACGCCGCCGTCGACGCGGCCCTGCGCCCGCCGTTCGCGGCGGCCGGGCTGGCCTCCGGCGACTTCGACGTCCTCGCGGCGCTGCGGCGGCAGGGGGAGCCGTACGCGGCATCCCCGACGGCGCTGGCCGCGGCGACGCTCGTCACGCAGGGCGCGACGACCAAGCGCGTCGACCGGCTCGAGGCCCAGGGTCTCGTCGCGCGCCGGACCTCGGCGCGGGACGGCCGGCTCCGCGAGGTGCGCCTGACGCCGACCGGCGTCTCGCTCGTCGACCGCCTGATCGGCGAGCACCTCGCCAACGAGGCCCGCCTGCTCGAGGCGTTCACCCCCGACGAGCGTGCGACGTTCGCCGACCTCCTGCTGCGCCTCACCGACGCGGCCCGGACCCCCCCCGGGAAGGACGACCGATGACCGAGAGCACTGACACCAGCGGCACCGACGGCGCCGGCACCGACGGCGCCGGCACCGACAGCGCCGATACCGACTTCGACGCCTACCTCCGACGGCGTCGGGAGGCGTCCGACGCCTTCGTCGCCGGCGACCCCCGGCCCCTGTTCGCGGTCTCGACGACCTCCGCCCCGGCGTCGATCTTCGGGCCGCCCGGGACGGTCGTCGAGGGTCCCGAGGCGGTCAACGAGAGCAACGCCGGCGGGTCGTCTCGCTTCCGCGGCGCCGACCGCAACGAGCTCGAGGTCTCGCACTCCGGCTCCGAGGGGGACCTCGGCTGGTGGGCCGGGATCCAGCGCTCGGTCGTCCGGCTGGCCGGTGAGGACGACCCGGTCCCGATGGACCTGCGCGTCACCGAGCTCTACCGCCGCGAGGACGGTGAGTGGAAGCTCTTCCACCGGCACGCGGACCTCCTCCAGGAGTGACCGCGCTCGGCGCGCTCGGTCGGCGACGGGTGGGGTGCCGCCGGCCCGGGCGGGCGTGGCAGGATGCACGCAACTGAGCGAGCGCTTAGTGCCGCCGTGCCCGACACCGGGTCGCGCCGTCGGCACACCCGGGCGCCGCCGCGCTGTCGAGACCAGGAGGCGCCGATGCCCGCCGACGGGACCGTCCCGAACCCCGCCGCGAACCCGGGTCGACGCCTCGAGGGCCGCACCGCGCTCGTCACCGGCGCCAGCCGGGGCATCGGCCTCGGCATCGCCGAGCGGATCGTCGCCGAGGGCGGCCGGGTCGTCCTCACCGCCCGGAACGAGGAGGCACTGGCCGAGGCCGTGGCCCACCTCGGCGGGCCGGAGCACGCCCTCGCCGTCGCCGGCCGGGCCGACGACGCAGGGCACCGCGCGGCCGCCGTCGCGGCCGCCGTCGACACCTTCGGCAGCCTCGACCTGCTCGTCAACAACGCCGGCATCAACCCGGCCTACGGCCCGCTCATGGACCTCGACCTCGACGCCGCCCGCAAGATCCTCGAGGTCAACGTCACCGCCACCCTCGGCTGGACCCAGGCCGCGCACGCCGCGTGGATGGGCGAGCACGGCGGCTCGGTGGTCAACGTCGCCTCGGTCGCCGGCACCAAGCCCGCCCCCGGCATCGCGATGTACGGCACGAGCAAGGCCGCCCTCATCCACCTCACCGCCGAGCTCGCCGTCGAGCTCGGGCCCGGTGTGCGGGTCAACGCGGTCGCCCCCGCCGTCGTCAAGACCCGGTTCGCCAAGGCGCTCTACGAGGGGCGCGAGGAGCAGGTCGCCGCGCAGTACCCGCTCAAGCGCCTCGGCGTGCCCGAGGACATCGGCAGCGTCGTCGCCTTCCTCCTCTCCGACGACGCGGGCTGGCTCACCGGGCAGACCCTCGTCGTCGACGGCGGGGTCACCCTGACCGGCGGCGTCTGATGGCCGACGCCTCGGCGCCGCCCACGACGGCGGTCGTCACCGGAGCCGCGCACGGCATCGGTGCGGCGCTCGTCCGTCGGCTCGTCGCGGACGGGCTGCGGGTGGTGGCGGCCGACCTCGACGGCGACGCCCTCACCGCGCTCGCGGCCGAGACCGGGGCGCACCCGGTGCGGGCCGACGTCGGGACCGCCGCCGGGGTCGAGGCCCTCGTCGCGACCGCGCTCGACGTGCTCGACGACATCGACGTGTGGTTCGGGAACGCCGGCATCGACGTCGGGCGCGGGCTCGACGCGACCGACGAGGAGTGGGGACGGGTCGACGCAGTCAACGTCCTCGCCCACGTCCGGGCGGCGCGCCTCCTCGTGCCGCGCTGGCTCGAGCGCGGCTCGGGGCGTCTCGTCGTCACCGCTTCTGCCGCAGGCCTGTTGACGATGCTCGGTAGCCCCACCTACTCGGTGAGCAAGCACGGTGCGGTGGCCTTCGCCGAGTGGCTGAGCGCCACCTACCGGCACCGCGGCATCGTCGTCCAGGCCATCTGCCCGCAGGGCGTGCGCACCCGGATGCTCGACGCGGCCGCCGGTCTCCAGGAGCTGCTGAGCCGCGACGAGGCCCGGACCCCCGAGGAGGTGGCCGACCTCGCCGTGGGGGCGCTGGCCCACGACCGCTTCCTCGTCCTGCCGCACCCCGAGGTCGCGGGCTACTACGCGGCCCGCGCCGCCGACCCCGACCGCTGGCTGGCCGGCATGAACGGCCTCCAGCGCAAGCTCGAGGCGGCCGGCGCCCTCGACCCCGCCGTCCTCGCCGACTCCGCCGTCCTCGCCGACTCCGCCGTCGTCGCCGACCCCCCGACCCCGACCCCGCAAGGAGCACCATGAGCACCGCCCGCACCGCCGTCGTCACCGGAGCCGCCCGCGGCATCGGCGCCGAGGTCGCCCGCCGCCTCGCCGCCGACGGGATGGCCGTCGCCGTCATCGACCTCGACGAGTCGGCGTGCCAGGGCGTCGTCGACGACATCGTGCACGCCGGGGGCCAGGCCCTCGCCGTCGGCTGCGACGTCAGCGACGAGGCCGCCGTGGGCGCTGCGGTCGAGCGCGTCGCGGCCGAGCTCGGCGCCCCGACCGTGCTCGTCAACAACGCGGGCATCATCCGCGACAACCTGCTCTTCAAGATGACGGTCGACGACTGGGACGCCGTGATGTCGGTGCACCTGCGCGGCGCCTTCCTCATGAGCCGCGCCGTGCAGAAGCACCAGGTCGAGCAGAAGTGGGGCCGCATCGTCAACCTGTCGAGCACCTCGGCGCTCGGCAACCGTGGCCAGGCCAACTACGCGGCGGCCAAGGCCGGGATGCAGGGGTTCACGAAGACCCTCGCCTTCGAGCTGGGCCGGTACAACGTCACCGCCAATGCCATCGCGCCCGGGTTCATCGAGACCGACATGACGGCGGCCACCGCGGAGCGTGTCGGGATGTCGTTCGAGGACTTCAAGACGGCTGCGGCACAGGAGATCCCGGTCGCGCGCACCGGCCGCCCGGAGGACATCGCCCACGCCGTGTCGTTCTTCTGCAGCGAGGGGGCGGGCTTCGTCTCCGGGCAGGTGCTGTACGTCGCGGGCGGGCCGCGGGGCTGACGACCGTGCCCGACCCCGAGCCGCTGCCCGGTCTCGACCCCGCCGCGCTCACCGCGTGGTGGCGCGAGCGGCTCGGCGGCGACGACGCGACGGCCCTCGCCGGTGACCTCACCGGCCGGCTGGTCGCCGGGGGGAAGTCGAACCTCACGTACCGCGTCGGCGACGGACGGCGCACCTGGGTCGTCCGCCGCCCGCCGCTCGGGCACGTGCTCGCCACGGCCCACGACATGGCGCGCGAGCACCGGGTGATCAGCGCGCTCGGGCCCACGGCGGTCCCCGTTCCCGCGACGTTCGCGCTGTGCGAGGACGACGCCGTGCTCGGCGCGCCGTTCTACGTCATGGAGGACGTCGCCGGTACGCCGTACCGCACCGCGGCCGAGCTGGCCGCCCTCGGTCCCGCGCGCACGCGCACGATCAGCGAGCGGATGGTCGACACCCTCGCCGCCCTGCACGCGGTCGACCCGGCCGCCGTGGGGCTGGCCGACTTCGGCCACCCCGACGGGTTCCTCACCCGGCAGGTCCGGCGCTGGCGCGGGCAGATGGAGAAGTCGCTGACCACCGAGCGCCCGCTCGAGGCCCGCCTCGCGGAGGCTCTCGCCGCGGGGGTCGGGGCCGCGGAAGCCGACGCCCGCCCGGGCATCGTCCACGGCGACTACCGGCTCGACAACATCCTCACGAGCGACGCCGACGAGATGGCGGCCGTCATCGACTGGGAGATGGCCACCCTCGGCGACACCCGTACCGACCTCGCGCTCCTCGTCCTCTACGGACGGCTCGCCGACCTCGCGCCCGGCGCCGTCGCCGACGCCGTCCGGGCGCCGGGCCACCTCGACGAGGCCGGGATGCTCGACCGGTACGCCGCGGCGAGCGGCCTCGGGCCGGTGTCGCTGGACTTCCACGTGGGGCTCGCCGCGTACAAGCTGGCCGCGATCCTCGAGGGCATCCACCACCGCTACCTCGCCGGACAGACCGTCGGCGACGGCTTCGCGGGCGTGGGGTCGGTCGTCGACCCGCTGCTCGCTGCCGGCCTGGCCGCCGTGGCCGGCGACTCCTGACCCGCACCGCCCCGAACCACCACCCGAGGAGCACCGATGGACTTCGCGCACGACGCCCGCACCGAGGAGCTGCGCACCGAGCTCCGCGACTTCCTCGACACCCACGTCACCCCGGCCGACGCCATCGTTCACGAGCAGCTCGAGGGGCTCGACGACCCGTGGGCCTGGTCGACCGCTCCGGTTCTCCAGGAGCTCCGCGACGAGGCCCGACGTCGCGGGCTGTGGAACCTCTTCCTCCCCGGTGAGCACGACGGTCGGCAGCTCGGGGCGGGTCTGACCAACCTCCAGTACGCGCCGCTGGCCGAGCTCACCGGCCGGCTCGGGCGGCTCGCGCCGGCCGCGCTCAACTGCGCCGCGCCGGACACCGGCAACATGGAGGTCCTCGCGATGTTCGGCACGCCCGAGCAGCAGGAGCGGTGGCTCGAGCCCCTCCTCGACGCCCGGATCCGCTCGGCCTTCGCGATGACCGAGCCCGACGTCGCCAGCTCGGATGCGACGAACATCGCCACGAGCATCCGGCGCGAGGGCGACGAGTACGTCATCACCGGGCGGAAGTGGTGGATCACCGGCGCGATGAACCCGCAGTGCGAGGTCCTCATCGTCATGGGGAAGACCGACCCGTCGGCCGACCGGCACCGGCAGCAGTCGATGGTGCTCGTCCCGCGTGACGCCGAGGGCGTCGAGGTCGTCCGAGCGATGGAGGTCTTCGGCTACGACGACCGCGACCACGGCGGCCACGCCGAGCTCGCGTTCCACGACGTCCGGGTTCCGGCGAGCAACCTCGTCGGGGAGGAGGGTGCGGGGTTCGCCATCGCCCAGGCCCGCCTGGGCCCCGGCCGTATCCACCACTGCATGCGGGCGATCGGCGTCGCGGAGACGGCGATCGAGCTCATGTGCGCCCGCGCGCAGGAGCGGGTGGCGTTCGGCAGGCCGCTCTCCGAGCAGGGCGTCGTCCGCGACTGGATCGCCGAGTCGCGGGTCCGGGTCGAGCAGCTGCGACTGCTCGTGCTCAAGGCCGCGTGGCTCATCGACCAGGTCGGCGCCAAGGGGGCGCACACCGAGATCCAGGCCATCAAGATCGCGACGCCGGCGACGGTCGAGTGGATCCTCGACAAGGCCATCCAGGTGCACGGTGCCGGCGGCATCTCGCAGGACTTCCCGCTCGCTGCGGCGTGGGCCGGCAACCGGACGCTGCGCTTCGCCGACGGGCCCGACGAGGTGCACAAGAACGCCCTCGCCAAGGCCGAGCTCCGCCGCCAGGCCGGGCCGCGTGCCTGACGCCGACGGCCGACTGACGTTCGACGAGGCGGTCGCCGCCGTCGAGGCGACGGTCGACCTGGCGCACCTCACGGTCGACCGGAAGGGCGCTCGTCAGGACACCCAGCCCGGGCGCCCAGCAGCAGGTGAAGCAGGAGAGGGCGCCCACGGGTCGCGCGATTCGTGCTACCGAGGTGAGCGACACCACCAAACCGATCGGGCCGATGGCTCAGAAGAGCGTGTAGCCGCCGTCCATCACGAGCACGCTTCCCGTCACGAACGACGATGCGTCACCGGCCAGGAACACCACGGCCGGTCCGAACTCCTCTACCTCTGCGTAGCGACGCATCGGTGCGTCCTCGATCCACCACCGCCGCAGATCAGGGTCGTCCACCGGAGACATCTCTGTCTTCACGTAGCCGGGGGCGATCGCGTTGACCCGGACGCCATGCGGTGCCCACTCGGCCGCAAGGCTTCGAGTCAGGTGGTGGACCGCTGCCTTCGAGGCGTTGTAGGCGGGTTGGTTGTTGGGTCGATTGACGATCAGTCCAGACATGGAGCCGATGTTGATGATCGACCCCCGCCCACGAGCCACCATGCCCCGGCCGAAGATCTGAGAGCAGTTCCATACCCCGTCGAGGTTCACTGACAGGACGTGGCTCCACTCCTCGAAAGAGACGTCCAGAGCGTCCTTCTTCAAGGCGATGCCCGCGTTGTTGACCAGGATGTCGACCGGCCCCAGCCTCTCCTCGATCTGGTGGCGGCAGTGCTCCAGCTGGGTTCGGTCGGTGACGTCAGCCTCCACGCCGATCGCGAGGGTTCCGGCAGCGGAGATCTGCGCCGCAGTCTCGTCACAGTCGGCTTGGTCGCGGGAGATGACCGCGACGCGGGCCCCTGCTCCCGCCAGCGCGCGCGCAAACTCCTTGCCGAGCCCACGCGTTCCACCCGTGACCAGCGCGACCCGACCGCCCAGTGTCTCGTCAGGCACCCTGAGCGCCTTCCCGCTTCGGGATCCGCGTGGCCTCATCGGTTGCACTCCCGCCGACGACAAACGTCTCCAGCCGCTCCAGCGCTGACACCAGATGGGCGCGCATGGCTTCCTCGGCCCCGCCGGGATCCTGCCGGGCGACCGCATCGACGACCGCCAGGTGCTCGTTCTTCGTCACCGAGTGCAGGCCAGCGTGGTAGTAGAGCCGGAAGGTGTGCAGGTGGCTGCGCAGTCGGGTCAGCATGTCGCTGATGATCTGGTTGCCGGCGAGGTCGGCGACCATGGCGTGGAAGGTTGCGTCGTAGACCATGTCCAACCGGTTCGCCGCAGCCGTGATCTCGGCGCCGGCTCCACCGGCCAGGGCAGCGCGGCGTAGCTCCTTGATCTCGTTCGGCTCCGCCTGGGCAGCGGCCCTGGCGGCCAAGGCGGGTTCCACGAGCAACCGGAGCTCGATGAGCTCGCGCACCTGCTCTATCCCCATGAGCGGCGCCACCGTGTAGCTGCGCCCTGGCTGCTTCACGATCAAACCATCAGCCTCGACGCGCGCCAGCGCCTCGCGCACCGGTGTCGGCGACACGCCGAGGGTGCGGGCGAGCTCTTCGATGTTGAGTCGGGCGCCCGGTTCGAAGGCGTGGGTCATGAGCATGTCGGTGACGATCTCGTACACCGAGCCAGGCAACGCCTGGCGTTGGGCCAGGCGCTGTCCGGCGGCGGACTCGTGGATTGCTTCGATTTGGTACCGGTCCATCTCGGCCTTCGCGTGTCGACTGTTCTAGGGGCTAGGCTACAGCATCCAATCCTCTCTATCCTATAGGGTCTATGATATGGTCCCTCTGCAACTCCCGATGATGCAGGGAAGGAGGCGCGACGTGCTCGACGACGAGTCGGCCAGTCGTGTTGACCTCAGCGTCGACGCGGCGAGCCCTCAGCCCGAGTTCGGGGAGGGGCCGGATGCGGGCAACGACCGGTCGTCACGGGCGATCAAGGGTGTCCTGCTCGCGCTGAAGGCGGGCCCGCTGTTCATCCTGGCGCTGATGATGCTGTTCCTCTGGGCGGCCACCGAGGGCCACGTCTTCCTGACGTTCGGCAACATCGGCAACGTCCTCGAGCAGTCCGGCGGCGTCTGCATCATCGCTCTGGGACAGCTGCTCGTGATCCTCACGCGCGGCATCGACCTGTCGATCGGCTCCAACGTCTCGCTGTGCTGCGTGATGGTCACCGTCCTCTACCGCGACACCAACTCGGCGTGGCTGGCAATCGGGGTCACCTTGCTGGCGGGGCTGTCCGTCGGTCTGGTCAACGGGCTGCTGCTGGTGTGGGGGCGTCTGCCGCATCCCTTCATCGCCACCCTCGCCACCTTGAGCATCTGCGCCGGCCTCGCCCTCTACATCGCCGGTGGCTCCACCGTCCTGGGCTCCCCGTGGATCGTGCACAAGCTCGGCGGCGGACGTATCCCTGGGATCCCGGGCGCGGGCGACATCGGATGGTTCCCCTACGCCACGCTCGTGGTGATCGTCTTCACGGTCATCTGTGCCGTCATCTTGCACAAGCTCGTGTGGGGCCGCTGGATCTACGCCGTCGGTGGCAGCCCCGAGGCCGCGGTCCGCACGGGCGTGCCGATGAACGGGACGTTGATCTCGGTCTACGTCATGAGCGGGCTGTCGGGGGCGATCGGGGGCATGCTCTTCGTCGGGACCGCGGACGCCGGCTCTCCGTTCACCGGGGTGGGCTTGGAGCTCACTGCCATTGCTGCGGTGATCATCGGCGGCGGGAGCTTCCTGGGGGGCCGTGGCGGCGTCCTGAACGCGCTGACGGGTGCGTTGATCCTCGGGGTCATGCACAACGGCCTCAACCTGCTCGGTCTCGACCCGAACTTCCAGTACGTCGCCGTGGGAGTCGTCGTCGTCGTCGCGGTCGAGCTCGACGTCCTGCGGGCCTTCGTCGAGAACCGATTCCGCAGCATGCAGGCGAGGCTCGCATGACTGACGCCGTCCACGCCTCCGTGCCCTCCGACGTGGAACCCGTCCTGAGCGTTCGTGGTGCCACCAAGACCTTCGGGGCCGTGGTCGCACTCGACGGCGTCGACCTCGAGGTCCGCTCCGGTGAGGTCCTCGCCCTCCTCGGCGACAACGGTGCCGGCAAGTCGACCCTCATCAAGTGCATCAGCGGCGTCCACAAACTCGACCGGGGCGAGATCCAGATCGACGGGGTGCCCGTCCAGATCACCTCGGCCGCCGACGCCCGATCAAACGGGATCGAGACCGTCTACCAGGACCTGGCCCTGTTCGACAACCTCAACCCCACCGCGAACTTCTTCGCCGGCCGCGAAGTGGCGGGGCCGTCCTGGTTGCCCCGCGGTCTGCAGTGGATGAGGCAGAAGGAGATGTCCACCCGCACCAAGGACCTTCTCGACCGTCTGCAGATCCGGCTGCCTGACTTCGATGCTGACGTCGCGCTGATGTCCGGGGGCCAACGCCAGGCCGTGGCGGTCGCGCGAGCCGTGGCGTTCTCCTCGAAGCTCGTCATCCTCGACGAGCCGACCGCTGCCCTCGGGCTTCGGGAGTCGGCGCGGGTCCTGGAGCTGGTCGATCGCCTCCGGACGTCCGGCGTCGCGGTCATCTTGATCTCTCACAGCATGGACCACGTCATGGCGGTCGCGGACCGCGCAGTGGTCATGCGCCGCGGACGCAAGATCGGCGAAGCGCCGGCAACTGCGGACAACCAAGAACAACTCGTGTCCTGGATCGTCGGGGCCCGAGGGAGCACAACCGTTTGACGCTTCACCACCTGAACGCGCGACGACACGTGCGGCAGATCCGACAAGAAGGAGCAACTCATGTCGACTCGACTGAAGGCACTGGTCGTGCTCGGAGCGGGGGCGATGCTCGTCACCGCCTGCAGCAGCGGCGACGGGGGGATCGCGGCGCCGTCCGGGAGCGGAAGCGGGGCCACCAACGAGAAGATCAAGGTCACGCTTCTCACCAAGGCCACAGGCGGTTTCTGGGACGCCATGATCGCCGGCGCCAAGCAGTACGAGACCGACCACCCGAACGACATCGAGCTCACGACCAACGCCTGCAAGACCAACGACGACACGCCCTGCCAGATCGCGCAGATCCAGGACGCCGTCACCAAGGGAGCGCAGGCCATCGTCGTCTCGCCCATGGGTGTCGGCGTCACCGACGCGCTCAACGAGGCCCAGCAGGCAGGCGTCCGCATCGTCTTCGTGGACAACACGATCCCCGGTGTCGTCCCGGATGCGGTCGCCGCGACGGACAACGTCAAGGGCGGCGAAGCAGCTGGCGCCTACATCAAGTCCCAGCTGAAGTCCGGCGACACCATCGGTCTCCTCGAAGCCGTACGTGGCGTGCCGAACCTCGACCAGCGCATCGACGGCGTCAAGGCAGCCCTCGAAGGCACAGGCGTCAAGGTCGTGACCGGTGCCCAGCAAACCCTGTGTGACACCAAGACCGGCGCCTCGGTCACGCAGGACCTCCTCACCAAGTACCCGAATCTCACTGCGATCTACTCCGCGTGCGACTCCCCGGCGATGGGTTCCGTGGCCGTGGTGGAGTCCAAGCGGCACCCGCTGCAGATCTTCGGATACGACGGCGACCCGGAGATGGCCAAGCTCATCGAGGCCGGCAAGACCACTGCCACGATGGCCCAGTCGCCGTTCAAGATGACGAACCTCGGTGTCGAGGCGGCAATCAAGTCGCTCAAGGGTGAGAACTACGTGAAGTCCATCGACACCGGGACCACGCTGGTGACAAAGGACAACGCGGCCGACTTCACGTCGGCCTGGCAGTAGGTCTTCCGCATGGGAGCACGCTTCGGACGCGGGCCGAATGACCATCCGAGGGGGCCGTCGCTCCCGGTCAGTGCCGGGCCATGTGCTCCGCACGAGACCGACATCGGCCCACACTCCGTCGACGACCTCATCGGCCTGGCTGCGGAGTGCGACTCGTGACAACGGCACAGGCCGTGGTGGACAGCCACATCCACTTCTGGGACACCCATCGATTCGACTACCCGTGGCTCCAAGGCTTCAGCGAGCTGAACCGCCCCTTCGTCCCAGCGGACCTCGAGGTGGGCGACGTGCAGATCGAAGCCCTGGTCTTCGTCCAGGCCAACCCCGTGTGGGACGTGGTGGACCAGGAGACCGCGTGGGTCCAGCACCTCCGCGGGCGCGATGGGCGAATCCAGGCGTTGGTGACCGGTGTGCCCCTCGACCGCGGCCCAGCCGCAGTCAGTGCCTCCCTCGAACGACTCAGCCACGAGTCGGGGGTGGCCGGGGTACGTCAGCTCATTCAGGACGAACCCGAAGGATTCGCTCTGCAGCCGAACTTCGTGGACGCGGTCCGCCTGGCCGGCCAGTTCGGGCTGACCGTCGACCTGTGCGTGCGGACCCATCAGATCGCCGAGGTGACGAAGCTCGGCGAACTCTGCCCGGAGGTGATGTTCGTGCTCAACCACTTGGGCAAGCCGGACGTCGCGGCGGGCCAGTGGACTGGGTGGCTCCACGACATCAGAGCCATGTCACACCTGCCCAACGTCCGCTGCAAGTTGTCAGGACTGACCACCGAGGCAGACGAAGGCACCCGTGGCACGGACAACATCCGTCGATACCTGCGAGCAGCCGTCGACGCGTTCGGACCCGACCGCTGCATGTTCGGCAGCGACTGGCCGAACGCCAGTCTCCAGATCTCCTACGCAGGGTGGGTCTCCCTCGTCCTTGACTCGGTGTCGGACCTCTCCGCGCGCGAAAGGGACCGAGTCATGCGGGCCACAGCGCTGGAGGTCTACGCACGGGCCTGGGAGTCCAGATGACGATCAACCCCACGGGCAACCGGCCACGACTCACACGTGGCGCAACAGTCGATGCCCGTGGGTGGGCGTTCACCAGCGGCCTCGAAACCGCTGACCCGAGGGGGCCACTTCAGTGACGCGATTCATCAGCGTGGAGACACGGGACATTCGATTTCCCACATCTGTTGGCCTGCACGGCTCTGATGCCATGAATCCCGCCCCGGACTACTCCGCGGCCTACGTCGTGATCACCACCGACGCCGACGACGGGCATCAGGGTCACGGCTTCGTCTTCACCACCGGGCGCGGCAACGACATCCAGACCGTGGCGATCCGGGCACTCAGCAGCTGGGTCGTGGGACGCGACGTCGAGGAGACGCTGAACACACTCGGGGACCTCGGTCGTGAGCTGACCGGCGATGCCCAGCTGCGGTGGCTCGGTCCCGAGAAGGGCGTCGTGCACATGGCGGCCGGAGCGGTCCTCAACGCCTTGTGGGACCTGCGCGCAAAGCGCGCCGGACAACCGCTGTGGGCGCTGCTCTCGAGCCTGTCCCCCGAGCAGATCGTCGACCTGGTCGACTTCCGCTACCTCAGCGATGCGCTCACCCGCGATGAGGCCCTGGGCATCCTTCGTGCGGCCGAGCCCGGTCGGGCGACCCGCACCGCACAGCTCCTGACCACCGGGTACCCCGCCTACACCACGACCCCGGGATGGCTTGGCTACGACGACGAGAAGCTGGCCAGGCTGTCTGTGGAGGCCGTCACTGACGGCTTCCGCTTCATCAAGCTGAAGGTGGGCCGCGACCTCGAAGAGGACGTCCGCCGCATGGCGATCGCCAGAGCCGCGGTCGGCCCGGACATCGCCATCGCCGTGGACGCCAACCAGCGATGGGAGGTCGCCGAGGCCGTCGACTGGATCAACAAGCTCTCCCAGTTCGACCCGTACTGGATCGAGGAGCCGACCAGCCCCGATGACATCCTGGGCCATGCCACCATCCGCGCCGGGGTCGCCCCGGTGCTCGTCGCGACCGGCGAGCACGTCGCCAACCGCGTTGTCTTCAAGCAGATGCTCGCCGCCGGCTCCCTCGACATCGTGCAGATCGACGCCACCCGGGTCGGCGGTGTCAACGAGAACATCGCGATCCTGCTGCTCTCGGCGAAGTTCGGGGTCCGGGTCTGCCCGCATGCAGGTGGCGTCGGGCTGTGCGAGCTCGTGCGACACCTGGCGATGTTCGACCTCGTCGCCGTCAGTGGGAGCGGCGAAGGGCGCGTCATCGAATACGTCGACCACCTCCACGAGCACTTCCTCGACCCGGCGCTCATCCAGAACGGGCACTACCTCGCCCCGACCATGCCGGGGTTCAGCAGCCAGATGCATGCCGACACCCTCGAGAACTACCAGTTCCCTGACGGGCGCGTGTGGACGACCCAGGCGAAGTCGTGACGACCGAGACCAGGGCCGCCCGCTACGTCGGTGGGCACACGATCGACGTCTCCCCGGTGGACCCCCATCCCCCCGGGCCGGGGGAGGTCCGCATCGACGTGGCATACACCGGTATCTGCGGAACCGACCTTCACATCCTCCATGGGGACATGGATCAACGCGTGACCGTGCCGGCAGTTCTTGGCCATGAGATGTCCGGACGCATCGCCGAGATCGGAGCCGGGGTCGACGCCTGGACGGTCGGCGACCCCGTCACGGTGATGCCGCTGGAGTGGTGCGGTCGGTGTCCCGCATGTCTGGCCGGGCACCACCACATCTGCCAGCGACTGATATTCGTCGGGATCGACTCCCCCGGCGCCATGCAGTCCTCCTGGACGGTGCCGTCGCGGATCCTGGTCCGGCTCCCGGACGAGGTCTCGCTGCGGGATGCAGCGCTGGTCGAGCCCACAGCCGTGGCCGTCCACGACGTCCGGCGCGGTCAGGTCGCCAAGGGCGACCGGGTCCTCGTGGTCGGTGGCGGACCCATCGGGTTGCTCGTCGCGGTGGTCGCCCGCGAGGCCGGTGGCGAGGTCCTGGTCCTCGAGGTCGACGCCCACCGACGTTCGGTCATCACGGGCCTCGGCCTCCACGTGCTCGACCCGACGCGAGACGACGTTCCCACCTACCTCGAAGGCTGGACCCGCGGCGCCGGAGTCCCGCTGGCCTTCGAGGTGTCCGGATCGCAGCCCGGTCTCGACACCGCCGTCGAGGCCCTCGGCGTCCGCGGGCGGCTCGTGGTCGTCGCCATCCATCCACAGCCGCGACCCGTCAGCCTGTTCCGGCTCTTCTGGCGTGAGCTCACCGTCATCGGCGCGCGCGTCTACGAACGTGCTGACTACGAGCGCGCGGTCGACCTCATCGCCGCCGGGGTCGTCCCCGCCGACGCCCTCGTCTCAGCCGTGGTCCCACTTGCGGAAGCCCCCGACGCGTTCGTGCAGCTCGAGAGCGGCGGCGGAGTCATGAAGGTCCTCGTCGACTGCCGAGCGAGCGCCGACGCGTGACCAGGCTCTTCGACCTGAGCGGCCGGCTCGCCGTCGTTACGGGCGCACGCCGCGGCATCGGCCTGGCCATGGCGGAGGCGCTCGCCGAAGCCGGCGCCGACATCATCGGTGTCAGCGCCTCCATGGAGGCCGACGGCAGTGTCCTCGAGCAGCGAGTACGAGCGTGGGGGCGCGCGTTCACCGGACTCGCGGCCGACTTCGCGAACCCGGAGGACGTGCGCAGGCTGGCCCAACGGCTGGATGACCTCGGCAAGCCGGTGGACGTCCTGGTCAACAACGCAGGCACCATCGCGCGCGCACCTGCGGCCGAGCACACCGACGAGGACTGGGACCGCGTCCTGCAGGTCGACCTGACGAGCCAGTTCGTCCTCACCCGTGAGATCGGCCGCTCGATGGTCGCCCGAGGCAGCGGCAAGGTCATCTTCACGGCCTCGATGCTGAGC
>CAVVYI010000035.1:0-39316 GCA_963752445.1 uncultured Actinomycetota bacterium
GGCAGCGACCTCGGGCGTCTCGGCCGGAGCCTCGGCAGCGACCTCGGGGGACTCGGCAGCGGCCTCGGGCTCGGCACTGACCTCGGGCGTCTCGGCCGGAGCCTCGGCAGCGACCTCGGGCTCCGCGGCGACGGCCTCGGTGGCCTCCGCGGCCGGGGCCGCGGCGGTCTCGCCCGCCTCGGGGGCGACGGCGTCGGCCGAGGCCTCCGCGTCGCCACCGAGCAGCTCGCGCTCCCACTCGGGCAGCGGCTCCTCGCCCTGGGCCTCCTCGCCGGTCGCGGCCTGGCCACCGGAGCGGGCGATGAGGCCCTCGGCGACGGCGTCGGCGATGACGCGGGTGAGGAGGGTGACCGAGCGGATCGCGTCGTCGTTGCCCGGGATCTTGTAGTCGACCTCGTCGGGGTCGCAGTTGGTGTCGAGGATGGCGATGACCGGGAGGCCGAGCTTGCGGGCCTCGTCGACGGCCAGGTGCTCCTTCTTGGTGTCGACGATCCAGACCGCCGAGGGGACCCTGGACATCGACCGGATGCCGCCGAGGGTCTTCTCGAGCTTGTCCTTCTCGCGCCGCATCATGAGGAGCTCCTTCTTCGTGTGGCCCGACCCGGCCACGTCGTCGAAGTCGATCTCCTCGAGCTCCTTGAGGCGCGTGAGGCGCTTGGAGATCGTCTGGAAGTTCGTGAGCATGCCACCGAGCCAGCGGTGGTTGACGTACGGCATGCCGACCCGCGTCGCCTGCTCGGCGACGGGCTCCTGCGCCTGGCGCTTGGTGCCGACGAAGAGGATGGTGCCGCCGTGGGCGACGGTCTCCTTGACGAACTCGAACGCGTTGTTGATGTACGTCACCGACTGCTGCAGGTCGATGATGTAGATCCCGTTGCGCTCGGTCATGATGAAGCGCTTCATCTTGGGGTTCCAGCGACGGGTCTGGTGCCCGAAGTGGACGCCGCTCTCGAGGAGCTGGCGCATGGTGACGACGGCCATCGTCGTTCTCCTTGCTCTGTGGTTGTCAGTTGTCGTCGGTGGTGCCCGAGCCCCGGGGGGTGGACCCACCTGCCTGGCGCCGCGACGCACCCCGGACGGCTGCGGTCGCTGGGGACCGCATCCGCCACTGCCGTGGTGCGCCCCTGCTCGGAGGATCTCGTCGCAGGAGGGTGACGCGCGAAGTTACGGCTCCCGGGTGCACGCACACGGGGGCCACCGCACATCGTACGGGCCGCGGGGCCCGGGCACGAAATCGTCGCGAGGCACCGACACGGGACCGGATGCGGGTGCCGCGACCGGCCCGGGCGGGTAGCGTCCCGACCTCGTGAGCAGGCTCGTCGACCTCGTGGCGCCGCCGCGCCTCGGCACGGCGTTCCGGTGGCAGCTGACGTCGTCGTGGGTGGGCCAGGTCGGCGACGGCATCGCCCTCGCGGCCGGCCCCCTGCTCGTCGCCTCGCAGACCCGCTCCCCCGTCCTCATCGCCGCCGCGGCCATGGTGCAGCGGCTGCCCGCGCTGCTCGTCGGGCTCTACGCCGGTGCGGTCGCCGACCGGGTCGACCGCCGCCGGCTCGTGCTCGCCGCCAACCTCGCCCGGGTGGTCGTGCTCGCCGTCCTCGGCGCGACCATCGTCACGGGCACGGTGTCCATCACCGTGCTCCTCCTCGTCCTCTTCGTCGTGGGGGTCGCCGAGCTGTTCGCCGACACCGGGTGGCGCGCCGTCCTCCCGATGATCGTGCCGCCCGCCGACCTCGGCATCGCCAACGCCCGGATGATGTCGGGCTTCCTCGTCGCGAACCAGCTGGTCGGGCCGGCCGTCGGCGCGGCCCTGTTCGCCGTGGGGTCGGCGGTCCCGTTCGGGGTGCAGGCCCTGGCGCTGCTGCTCGCGGCCGGGCTGTTCGCGCGCGTGCGGCTGCCGTCGACGCACCACGAACGGCCCGAGCAGCACGTGGGCCGGGACATCGCCGACGGGCTGCGCTGGATCCGGCGGCACGCGGCCGTGCGGACGCTGACGCTGGTCATCGTCGTCTTCAACATCACCTGGGGCGCCCCGTGGGGGGTCCTCGTGTACTGGGCCCAGGAGCGCCTCGGGGTGGACGAGGTCGGCTTCGGCCTGCTGACGACGGCCACGGCGCTCGGCGGCCTCGTCGCCGTGCTCGCGTACGGCACCCTCGAGCGGCGGGTGCCGCTGGGACGGCTCATGAAGGTGTGCCTCTCCCTCGAGGTGCTGACCCACCTCGCGCTCGCCCTGACGACGGTGTGGGCGGTCGCCCTCGCCGTCATGGTGGTCTTCGGCGGCTACGCGTTCGTGTGGGGCTCGCTGTCCTCGGCCGTGCGGCAGCGGGCGACGCCGCTGGAGTACCAGGGACGGGTGGGCAGCGTGTACTGGGTGGGGCTCGTCGGGGGCCTGCTCGTCGGCCAGCTCCTCGGGGGCGTCCTCGCGGCGCGGTTCGGGGCGGCGGCGCCGTTCTGGTTCGCCTTCGCCGGGTCCGGGGCCACCCTGCTGCTCGTGTGGCGCCGGCTCGACCACATCGCCCACGCCGAGGCGCCGCAGGAAACCGGTGGTGGCCGCGGTCCGGGCCCGGTCGGCGGGCCGGCGCCCGCGTAGCCTGCGGGGATGCCCTCGATCCCCGGCCACCCCGCACTGACCGAGTTCGGCACGACGATCTTCGCGACGATGACCCAGCTGGCGCTGGAGAAGGACGCCGTCAACCTCGGGCAGGGCTTCCCCGACACCGACGGCCCGCGGGAGGTCCTCGACGCCGCCGTCGAGGCCATCCGCTCGGGACGCAACCAGTACCCGCCCGGGATCGGTTTCCCCGAGCTGCGCGGCGCGGTCGCCGCCCACCAGGAGCGGTTCTACGGCCTGCCGGTCGACCCCGCCCGCGAGGTGCTCGTCACGGTCGGGGCCACCGAGGCCATCGCGGCCACCGTGCTCGCCCTCGTGCGCCCGGGCGACGAGGTCGTGACGTTCGAGCCGTACTACGACAGCTACGCGGCGACCATCGCCCTCGCCGGCGGCGTCCGGCGCACCTCCCTGCTGCGGTTCCCGGACTTCGCGGTCGACGAGGCCTCGCTGCGCGCCGCGTTCTCGGACCGCACGCGGATGGTGCTCCTCAACACGCCGCACAACCCGACCGGCAAGGTGTTCACCCCCGCGGAGCTCGAGCTCGTCGCCGAGCTGGCCCGCGAGCACGACGCCTGGGTGGTGACCGACGAGGTGTACGAGCACCTGGCCTTCGACGGCCGGCGGCACGTGCCGATGGCGACGCTGCCGGGGATGGCCGAGCGCACCCTCACCATCTCCTCCGGGGGCAAGACGTTCGCGACGACGGGTTGGAAGGTCGGCTGGGTGGTCGGCCCGGCGGAGGCGGTGGCCGCGGTGCGGGGGGTCAAGCAGTACCTGACGTTCGTCGGGTCGGGACCGTTCCAGCCCGCGATCGCGGTCGGACTCGGGCTCCCGGACGCCGTGTTCGAGGGCCTCGCCGCGTCGATGGCCGGCAAGCGCGACCGGCTCGTGGCGGGGCTGCGCGCGGCGGGCTTCGAGGTGCCGGTGCCGGAGGGCGGGTACTTCGTCCTCGCGGACGCGGCACCGCTCGGGGTCACCGACGCGGAGGCCTTCTGCCTCGAGCTGCCCGACCGGGTCGGGGTGGTCGGCGTGCCGGCCTCGGCCTTCCACGACGACGCCGACGCCGCCCGCACCCTCGTCCGGTTCGCCTTCTGCAAGGAAGACGCCGTGCTCGAGGAGGGGTGCCGCCGGCTCGCGGCGCTGCGGACGGGCACCCCGGGCTGACCGCGCCGGACCGCACTCGTCGACGGAGGGCACGGCGGTCCGCCACGGGGCCCGGCCGTCCCCAGGCTCGGCCCGAGGCGCGCGTCGTCCACAGATCGGCGGTCGGGAGGCCGCCCGGCGCACGACCGGGTCAGGCTCGGACGATGACGCCGTCCCGAGCCACCCGAGCCACCTGTCTCGCGCTGGCCTCCACCGCGCTCGGTGTGGCCGCGGCCACGGTCGCCTCGACCCAGGTGGTTCCGTGGCCGGGAAGGCCGACCGGGGCTCTCGTCGCCGCGCCCGCCGAGACCCGCGCCGCGTTGCCTGTCGACGCCCTCACGCGGGCGGCCGGCGCCCTCGCCGCGGCGCCCACCGACGCCGCCCCCACGGGGCCGGCCGGATCCGTCATCCCGTCGGCTGCCGCGTCGCGGGTGACCGGCGCCGGGGCCGTGGTCGCCCTACCGCGCTGGCACTGGCCGCTCACGCCCCGGCCCGACGTGCTCCGGCGCTTCGTCGCCCCGGTGTCGCCCTACGGTTCCGGCCACCGGGGGCTCGACCTCGCCGCCGCTCCCGGCACGCCGGTGCTCGCCGTGGAGGCCGGGCGGGTGACGCACGCCGGCACCGTCGCCGGACGCGGCACCGTCACCGTGCAGCACGCCGGCGGCCTCCGGAGCACCTACGAACCCGTGCGGTCCTCGCTGCACGCTGGAGACCTCGTGGGTGTCGGCGAGGTCGTCGGGGTCGTCGAGGGTCGGTCCGGTGGCTCCGTCGACGCGGCTCTCGGGGCGCACTGCGGTGCTCGCTCGTGCCTGCACCTGGGTGCGCGCCGCGACGCGGGCTACCTCGACCCGTGGCCCCTGCTGACGGGAGGGCTGCGGATCCGCCTGCTGCCGCTGGCGGCGACGGGTCTGGCCTCGGGCTAGGCGAGCACGGACGGGTGCGTGTCGCCGCCGTGACTGAGATCGACTGCCGCAGAGGCGTGCTGGGCGGTCGTCGGACCGGTCGATGCGGGCTGGTCGGGCCGGGTGAGGAACCAGGTGGCGGCCACCACGACGAGCAGCACGACGATGGCCACGAGGGCCCGACGGCGGCGGGCCCAGCCCGACGATGCCGCTGCTGCCGCGCGAGCCTCGGCCCGGGTGGTCGGCCGACCCTCCTCCCCCGTGCCGGCGGCGGTCGACGCGGCCGGCACGGCGTGGTCGGCCGGGCGGACCGGCGGCGGGGGCGTACCGGGCGCGCGGCTCGCAGAGGCGGCGCGCGGACGCCGGCCGCCCTGGTGGCGGTCCGAGCGCCGGGGCAGGTCGTCCTCGCGGCCGGTGGGGAGCGCGGTGGTGGCCGCGGGCACCTCCGTCGCCTCGTCGACCACCGGCTCGGGCTCCGCGGCGGCCTCGTCCGTCGGGGCGTCGTCGAGGGGCGACTCGTCCCACCAGGACCGCCGCCGCGGGGGCTCGGCCGGCTCCGTCTCCGCGTCGGTCGGTGCCTCGGCGTCGCCGAGATCCGGCTCGGCGTCGGGCTCTGACTCGGGCGGGGTATCGGTGTCCCCGAGCTCGGGCTCGGCCTCGGCCTCGGCCTCTGACTCGGGCAGGGCATCGGCGTCCACGCCCTCCGTCCCGGGCTCGGGCAGGGCTTCGGCGTCCACGAGGTCTGTCCCGGTCCCGGGCTCGAGGTCGGCGATGCCGTCGGTGGCGGCGTCGACGGCCCCCGGCTCGGCCTCGGGCAGGGCATCGGTGTCCACGAGGTCTGTCCCGGTCCCGGGCTCGGCCTCGGCCTCGGCCTCTGACTCGGGCAGGGCATCGGCGTCCACGCCCTCCGTCCCGGGCTCGGGCAGGGCATCGGTGTTCGGGGACGAGGTCTGTCCCGGTCCCGGGCTCGAGGTCGGCGATGCCGTCGGTGGCGGCGTCGACGGCGCCCCGGCTCGGTCACGTCGTCCAGCACGGGGTCCAGCCCGGTCACGTCGTCGGGCTCCACCACGTCCGGCTCGCTGACCGGCTCCCACCCGGGGGCGGCCGCGACCGGCTCCGGCTGGTGGTGCCGCACGTCGCGGTCGGTCCCGAACCGGTCGCTCGTCCCGGCGCCCGGACGCAGGCCGCGGGTCCACCGGTCGGCGGCCGGTGGGAGGACGGCCCGGGTGAGCACGAAGGCCTCCTCGTCCGCCTCGACCGGCCCCGGGGCCGGCGGCGGCGGCGGAGGCGGCGCGGCGGCGGGGGCCGACGGGGCGATGAGCTCGGCGAGGCTCGGCACCCGGGTCGTCCCGGGCACCGGCGGGGGCGGGGCGGGGCGGGCTCGGCGGTGGGTTGGCGCCGCGCACGGCCGATTCGGGGCAGCAGCCCGCGGCCCCGGGGGCGTGCGGCGTCGTCGTCGTGCTCGTTGACGTCGGCGGACGGGTACCGCACGTCGCCGACCGTCTTCGGTTCGACGTAGAGGCGGCGCACCTCCGAGACCCACTCCGAGTAACCCGAGTCGGCGGGCTGCGGGTCGGGCGGGCTGGTGCCGGGCACCTGGTCCTCAGGCACGGGGGTGGGCCTGGGTGTAGGACCGCTTGAGCCGGTCGACGGAGACGTGGGTGTAGATCTGGGTGGTGGCCAGGGAGGCGTGACCGAGCAGCTCCTGGACCATCCGCAGGTCGGCGCCCCCTTCGAGCAGGTGGGTGGCGGCGCTGTGGCGCAGGCCGTGCGGTCCGAGGTCGGGCGCGTCGGCGACGTGCGCGAGGAGGCGGTGCACGGCCTCGCGGACCTGACGGGGGTCGGCCCGGCGTCCGCGCCGGCCGAGGAGGAGGGCGGGTCCGCTCGACCCGGTGGCGACGAGCGGGCGCCCGTGCTGGAGCCAGCCCCGCACGGCGTCGCGGGCGGGGACCCCGAACGGGACCCGGCGCTCCTTGTCACCCTTGCCGATGACCCGGAGCACCCGGTCGTCGAGGTCGACGTCGTCGAGGTCGAGCCCGGTGAGCTCGCCCACGCGGATGCCGGTGGCGTAGAGGAGCTCGACGGCGGCGCGGTCCCGCAGGTGGATCGGGTCGGCGTCGTCCGCGGCGACCCCCGCCACGTCGAGGAGTCGGGCGGCTGCTCCCTGGGAGAGGACCGGCGGCAGGGTCCGGTGCCGGGTGGGCGCCCCGAGCCGGAGCGAGGGGTCGTGCTCGACGCGGCCGGTGCGCTCGCACCAGCGGAAGAACGTACGCAACGAGGCCGACGTGCGGGCCAGGGTGGAGCGGGCGGCACCGCCGCGGGCCACCGCACCGAGCCAGGCCCGCAGGTCGGCCAGCGTCACCGAGCGCAGGGCGTCGTCGTCGTCGACCGCCGCGCCGTCGAGGAACGCCGTGACGTCGCGGCTGTACGCGCGCACGGTGTTCTCGGCCCGACCGCGCTCGGCGCGCAGGTGGCGCTCGAACGCGGAGACCACCTCGTGGCTCACGACACTCACGCCGACACCGTCGCACCCGGGTGCGGGCGACGCAACGAGAACCGCCGCAAAGTCAGCCGTTCGTCCAGTCAGGCGGCCGGAGGGCCGTACCGCCGCCGTCCTCGGCCCGCGTCCCGAGCGACGCGGCGCTCTTGCGCCACCGACCGGCGTCGTGCTCGAGCATCCCCAGGGCCTCGAGGACGGCGAGCGCCGTCGGGACCCGTCCGGGGTCGACCCCCGCGACGGCGGCGAGGCGCTCGGGAGGCAGCCGCCGGCGGACCGGTGCCGCGGCCCACACGGCGTACTCGACGGGGTCGAGGACGTCGGTGGCGCGCGCCTCGGGAGCCCGTTCCGGTGCGAGGTCGTCACCGATCCGTCCGGCGAGCTCGCCGACGTCGGCGGCGTCGGTGACGAGGACGGCCCCGTGGTCGCGGACGAGCTGGTGGCAGCCGGCCGAGGTGGCACTCGTGACCGGCCCGGGCACCGCCCCCACCGGAAGGTGGTGCTCGCGGGCCTCGCGCGCCGTGGAGAGCGACCCCGAGCGGAGCCCGGCCTCGACGACCACGGTGGCCCGCGAGAGCAGCGCGATGACCCGGTTGCGGGCGAGGAAGCGACCCCGCTGCGGTTCGACTCCGGGCGGCACCTCGCTGACGACGGCGCCGGAGCGGGCCACCGCGCCGATGAGGTGCTCGTGGCTGCGCGGGTAGGGGACGTCGACCCCGCAGGCCAGCACCGCGACCGTCGCGCCCTCGGCCGCGAGGGCACCCCGGTGCGCCGCGGCGTCGATGCCGAAGGCGGCGCCGCTCACCACGGTCCAGCCGCGCGCCGCCAGCCCCTCGCCGAGCTCGGCGGCCACCCGCAGCCCGTACTCGCTCGCGGCTCGCGACCCGACGACGGAGACGGCCCGCTCGGTGAGCCCGGCGAGGTCGGGCTCACCGCGGACGAAGAGGCAGTACGGAGGGCACTCGTGCCGGTCGAGCTGGAGGGGCCACTCGGGGTCACCGGGGACGAGCACCCGCACGCCCTGGGCGGTGACGGCGTCGATGATGCCGGCGAGGTCGAGGTCGTCCAGCCGGACGTACACCTCGTCCCCGCCCTCGGCCCGACGCTCCCGGATGGCCGCCAGGGCGGCCACCGCCCCGCGGGCGGCGATGGTGCGGACGGTGGGCCCGTGCCTCGGCTCGACGAGGAAGGACAGGGCGACCCGGGCCCACCGGTCGTCGCGCTCACGCGGGTCGGGTGGGCGGGTCACGCCGCCACCCCCTCGGCCCGGCGCAGCGCCAGCCCGGTCGCGACGTCGTCGCGCGTCGGGACGGTGCGGCCCGCGAGGTCGGCGGAGGACCAGGCGAGCCGCAGCACGCGGTCGTAGCCGCGCAGGGTGATCCGGCCGGCGTCGAGGGCCCGGTCGACGGCCACCGTGGTGCCGGCGGCGAGCCGGTAGGGGGCGCGGCGCAGCACGTGGCCGGGCACGAGCCCGTTGACGGCCCAGCCGCCCGCCGCCCACCGGTCGGCCTGGACCGCCCGGGCCGCGGCCACGCGCGCGGCGACGACGGCGCTGGTCTCCCCCGCCTCCTCGGCGAAGGCCGCCCGGCGGACCGGGGGCACGTGCACCCGCAGGTCGACCCGGTCCAGGAGCGGCCCGGAGAGCCGGCCCGCGTACGTGCGGATCTCCCGCGGTGCACAGGTGCACTCGGCACCCTTCCCGTACGCCCGGCCGCAGGGGCAGGGGTTGGCCGCGAGCACGAGGAGGAAGCGGGACGGGAAGCGCACGACCTGGCGGGCCCGGGCGATGACCACCTCGCCGCTCTCGAGCGGCTGGCGCAGCACCTGCAGCACCGAGGACCGGAACTCCGGGGCCTCGTCGAGGAAGAGCACCCCGTGGTGGGCGCGCGACACCGAGCCGGGGAGCACGGCACCGGAGCCCCCTCCGGCGAGGGCGGCGACGGAGATGCTGTGGTGCGGCGCGACGAAGGGCGGCGTCGGGTCGAGGGTGACGACCTCGCCGACCGGTGCCACGAGCGAGCGCACGGCGTGGACCTCGAGCGCCTCGGCCCGGCTGAGCCGCGGGAGGATCGTCACGAGCCGCTCGGCGAGCATCGTCTTCCCCACGCCGGGCGGCCCGGTCATCAGCAGGTGGTGCCCCCCGGTCGCCGCGAGCTCGAGGGCGACCCGCGCCTCGGGCTGCCCGACGACGTCGGCGAGGTCGGCCCCCGACCCCGCATGGACCGGTGGCGGGGGTCGCCGGCCGGCCACCGGCAGCGCCACGCCCTGCCCGGCCTCGCGGTACCAGTGGACGACCTCCGCGAGCGAGGCCGCGCCGTGGACCGTGACCCCCTCGACGAGCTGGGCCTCGGCCACGTTCTCGACGGGGACGACGACGTGGCCCACCCCGCGCCGGCTCGCCTCGAGCACCGCGGGGAGGACTCCGCGCACCCCGCGGAGCCGCCCGTCGAGCCCGAGCTCACCGAGGTGGACGACGTCCTCGACGAGCCGGCGCGGCACGACCTCGGCGGCGGCGAGCACGGCGACGGCGATGCCGAGGTCGAACGCCGACCCGCGCTTGGGGATCGAGGCCGGGGACAGGTTGACGGTGACCCGGTGCGGTGGCACCGGGTGGCCGGCCGAGGCGGCCGCCGCCCGCACCCGGTCGGGGGCCTGGGCGCAGGCGGGGTCGGGGAGCCCACCGACCGAGAAGCACGGCAGGCCGGCCCCGATGTGGGCCTCGACGTCGACGAGGGCGCCGTCGAGGCCGCTGAGCGCGACCGCCCGGGTGCGCCCCAGCCCGAGGGTCACGACCCCACCCCCACGACGTGGCGCAGCTCGGGCGGGAGACCGGGGCGGCAGAGCACCCCGATGACGTCGATGCGCAGCGCCGCCGACCGCTCCGGACGGTCGCGGGCGTACGCCGCGGCCAGCCGCCGCAGCCGCAGGGTCTTCGCGACGGTCACCGCCTCGACGGGCTCGCCGAAGCCGGTGCCCCGGCGGGTCTTCACCTCGCAGATGACGAGGCAGCCACCGTCGAGCGCGACGATGTCGACCTCGCCGTGCTCGCAGCGCCAGTTCCGCTCGAGCACGCGCAGACCGCGCTCACGCAGGTACCGGGCCGCGAGGTCCTCCCCGTAGCGCCCGAGCCGGGCGCGCTCGCCCTGCGGGCCGGGGGTGCTGGGCGTCGTCATGGGGAGAGCCAAGCCGCCGCCGCGGCGGCACGGCACCCCGGCGAGCCCATCTGTGGACGACGGGGCCGCCCGAGCGGCCCTGTGGACGACGGCGCACCCGGTCGGCGCGCGGTCCGGCGGACCGCACCGGGGCCCGGCCCGGTCCCCGGCCCGAGCCGGGCCAGCGTCAGGGCCGGGTCAGGGACCGGACCGGGTCGCTCAGAACTCGCCCTTGGGCAGCTCGAGCTCGCTCTTGGCGAGCTCCTCGACGTTGACGTCCTTGAAGGTCACGACCCGCACGGTCTTGGCGAACCGCGCCGGCCGGTAGATGTCCCAGACCCACGCGTCGTGCATCGTCACGTCGAAGAAGACCTCGCCGCCGTCGCTGCGCACCTTGACGTCGACGGAGTTGCACAGGTAGAACCGGCGCTCGGTCTCGACGACGTGGCTGAACAGCCCGACGACGTCGCGGTACTCGCGGTAGAGCGCGAGCTCGGCCTCGCTCTCGTACTTCTCGAGGTCCTCCGAGCTCATCGTTCCCCCACGCTGGTCAGGTCGGTCGTCGTCTCCGGCACCGGGCCATCATCGTCCATCGCACCGGGCAGCCGCCACGAGCGGCGGTGCCACACCGACGGACCGTGCACGCGAAGGGCCTCGATGTGCTCGGGCGCGGCGTAGCCCTTGTTGCCCGTCCAGTCGTACACGGCGTGCTCGCCGTCGGGCGCGCCGAGCTCGACCATGAGGCGGTCGCGGGTGACCTTGGCCAGGACGCTCGCGGCAGCGACCGAGGAGCAGCGCAGGTCGGCCTTGACCATGGTCGTCACCGGTGGGGTGACCACGGTCTCCTCGTGGGCGAAGGCGAACAGCCCGACGTCCTGGGGTGCGGTCAGCCAGTCGTGGTTGCCGTCGAGGATCACCAGGTCGGGGCGCACGCCGCAGGACGCCAGTGCGCGCGTGCCGGCCAGCCGGAGTGCCGCGATGATGCCGACCTCGTCGATCTCGGCCGCGCTCGCGTGGCCCACCGCGTGGCAGAGGGCCCAGCGCTCGATCCGCGGCACCATCGCCTCCCGGGCGTGCGGCTGGAGCAGCTTGGAGTCGCGCACGCCCTGGGGCGCCGAGCGGCACGACTCGTCGATGACGACGACCCCCACGCTGACCGGCCCGGCGAGCGCACCCCGGCCGACCTCGTCCATCCCGGCCAGCACGCGGTGACCGTCGCGCTGGAGCGCCCGCTCGACCCGCAGGCTCGGGCGCTTCGAGGGCGCGGTGGGGCTCACGACCCCGGGGTGCGGGCGGGCACGCCCGAGAAGGTGTCGGGGAAGTCGGAGAGCCAGCCGAAGCGCGAGAAGGGCCAGACGACGGCGACCGCCCGTCCGGTGACCCGGTCGATGGGCACCGACCCCCCGCTGCCGTCGCCGGCCTCGTCGTGGAAGCGGGAGTCCTCGCTGTCGGAGCGGTGGTCGCCCATGACCCAGATGCGGCCGGCGGGAACGGTGATGTCGAAGGTCAGCGAGCTCGGGACGTCGCCCGGCTTGAGGTACGGCTCGACGAGGGGGACGTCGTTGACGGTGAGCCGGCGCTGGGCGTCGCAGCAGACGACGTGGTCGCCCGGCAGCCCGACGACGCGCTTGATGAGGTGGTCCTCGGACTCGGTGGGGAGCAGGCCGATGAAGACGAGGGCGTCGTGGACCGCCTTGGAGGCCCCGGTGCGCTCGACCACGGGCACGTCGCCGAGCCAGCCGCCCGGGTCCTCGAACACGACGACGTCGCCGCGCGCGAGGTCGATGGGGCCGGGGGTCAGCTTCGAGACGACGACCCGGTCGCCGACGAGGAGGGTGTCCTCCATCGAGCCGGACGGGATGAAGAACGCCTGGAGGAACCACGTCTTGACGACGAAGGAGAGCACCATCGCCATGACGAGGACGAGGGCGACCTCCTTGACGGCGGCGCCGAGGACCCGGCCCGCGCCGCGGCCGCCGCCGGGCCGCTCGTCGACGTCGACGGTGTCGTCCTCGGGCGGGTCCTCGGCGCCCTCACGGGTCTGCTCGGGCGCGCTCACGGGGCCACCGGTGCGACGCCGGTCACGGAACCGAGCCGGTCGAGCGGCCAGAAGCGCCACACGAGGGAGCCGACGACCTCGCCCCCGGAGCGGGCGGCGTCGGCGGACGGCACGAGGCGCAGCGCCCCGTCGGCGTCCTCGACGAGGGCGGTGTCGCCCACCTCGGCCGTGCGGTCGGTCTTGAGGACGAGCACGCGGTCTCCTGGCTCGAAGCTGGGCGCCTGGGCGCCGGACGGTACGTGGTAGGACTCGACGAGGAACCCCCGGACGAGGGCGGCGAGGACCACCCCGGCGACGAGGACGACGAGCGCCCCCCGGGGACGCCACGACCCGGTGCGCGCCGCGGGGGCGAGCGCCGGGTCGGTGGCGGGTGGTGCGGTCACTCCGTCGAGGGTAGCCCCCCGGCGGGCCGGCCGCGGCCGGGTGGGCGGTGGGTCGCTCAGGCTCCCGCGGGGGTGTCGCGCTTCTCGCGGATCTTGGCGGCCTTGCCGCGCAGGTCGCGCAGGTAGTAGAGCTTGGCGCGGCGGACGTCGCCGCGGGTGACGACCTCGATGTGGTCGATGATCGGCGTGTGCAGCGGGAAGGTCCGCTCGACGCCGACGCCGAAGGACACCTTGCGGACGGTGAACGTCTCGCCGACGCCGCCGCCGTGGCGCCGGATGACGACGCCCTTGTAGACCTGGATGCGCGAGCGGGTGCCCTCGACGACCTTGACGTGGACGTTCACGGTGTCGCCGGCCCGGAAGTCGGGGACGTCGGCCTTGAGGGAGGCGCTGTCGATCTCGTCGAAACGCTGCATGACGGTGTCGCTTTCTCGCGGGCTGCCACAGGTCATCCGCGCTTCTCGGTGCTGCTCTGGAGTCGATCGGCGCCCGTCCGGGCCTCATGCCGGGGTGGGACCGTGGTCCGCGTGGCACTCCCCCTGTGGCGGGGGCCGTGGTTCGGCGGGGCGCAGCGACCCAGTCTGCCAGAGGGGCCCGGCCCGGGAGAAATCCGCGCGGTCGGCGCTCGGCCGTAGGCTGCCGCCGTGACGATCGACCCCGGGATCCCCGTCGCCCTCGCGGTCGTCGTCCTCCTCGGGCTCACCGTCGCGATGTACCTCCTCGGCCGGCTGCCGGGCCCGGCGTCACCGGCGCTGGCCATGGCCCGGGCGATCGGCCAGCTGGGCGTCGCGGCGCTCGTCATCACCACCGTCGTGCGCTCGCTGGCCCTGTCCGTCGTGCTGCTCGTCGTGATGTTCACCATCGCGGTGGTCACGACCGTGCGGCGGGTCGACGCGCGCGCCGCGTGGCCGTGGGCGACGGTGGCCATGCTCGCCGGGCTCGTGCCGGTCGTCGTCGTCGTGCTGGCCACCCGCACCGTGCCGCCGACCGGGCTGGCCCTCATCCCCGTGGTGGGCATCATCGCCGGCAACACGATGAACGGGCACACCCTCACCTGCCGCCGCGCCTTCGCGGCGCTGCGCGAGGAGCACGGCCAGTACGAGGCCGCGCTCTCGCTGGGGCTCACCCGGGCCCAGGCCGTCGAGGAGGTCGTGCACCGCCGCGTGCCGGAGGCGCTCGTGCCCGGTCTCGACCAGGTGCGCACGGCCGGCGTCGTCACCCTGCCCGGGGCGTTCATCGGCGTGCTGCTCGGCGGGGGCACCCCGGCCCAGGCGGCCGCCGCCCAGGTGCTCGTCCTCGTCGGCATCATGGCCGCGCAGACGACGACGGCGGTCGTCGCCGAGCGGCTCATCGCGCGGGCCCTGCTCCTGCCCGACGACCTGCGGGCCTCGCTGCGACCCTGACGCGAGCCGGATGTCCCCGGTTCGAGGTGATACCGCTGCACCAGAGGACGCAGTTTCACCTCGAACCGCCGCGGATCCCACCCGGTCGAGGTGATACCGCTGCACCAGAGGACGCAGTTTCACCTCGAACCGCCGTGGATCCCACCCGGTCGAGGTGATACCGCTGCACCAGAGGACGCAATTTCACCTCGAACCGCCGTGGATCCCACCCGGTCGAGGTGATACCGCTGCACCAGAGGACGCAGTTTCACCTCGACCCGCGCGAGGGCCCGCCTTCACCTCGACCCGCGCGAGGGCCCGTCGTCGCGGGCCATCCGGTCGCGCGGCGGCCCGAGGCACCGGTTCGTCGGCGAGACCCCGGCTCCGAACCCCTGTCGCGTCGACACGGCGGGGCGACCCCGAGATGTCGGGGTCAGCGGCGGGGCTTGGTGAGGTCGACGGTGCCCGGGAACGCGCCCTCGCCGGGCACCAGCCGGTAGCCGGCGCGCCGGTAGCGGCGGATGTTGCCCTCGCTGACCCGTCCGGTGTTGATCCAGTAGGTCGCGACGGTGTCCGGGGCGGCGGACTCGGCGAGCCCGAGCAGCGCCCGGCCGAGCCCTCGGCCCTGGAGGTCGGCGGCCACCATGAGCCGGCCGGTCTCCCACACCGTGGCGTCGCCGGGGCGCAGTCGCCCACGCACCGACCCGACGAGCCGGCCCGGTGTCGAGCCCTCGGCCGGTACCCGAGCCACCCAGGTCGTCCAGGCGGCGAGCCCGGCCACCACGTCGTCGAGGTCCTCCTCGAGCGGCGGGATGTGCCAGCTGCCCGAGAGCCGCCCCTCCTGCATCCAGCAGGCCCGCTGCAGCACGAGCAGCTCCGCCGCGTCGGCCGGGACGGCGACGCGCACCTCGAGGTCGTCGAGGTCCGCCACGGCCGCGGACACCGCGACGAGGTCGGGGCGGCGGGCGACCGTCCGGAGCACGCGCTGCTCGTGGCGCCAGGCCGCGATGGCCGCGTGGTCGCCGGAGAGCAGCACCGGGGGCACCTCGCGCACCCGGCCGCCGTCGTCCCACGAGGCGGGACGCGTGTACACGGGGTACTCGAGCAGTCCGCCCTCGTGCGACTCCTCGACGAGCGACTCGGCGTTGCCCACCACACCGGGGAGCAGCCGCCCGACCGCCTCGACGATGGCCAGCACCGCGACCTCTCCCCCGTTGAGGACGTAGTCGCCGAGGGAGACCACGGTCACCGGCATCCGCTCCGCCGCGTGCTCGAGGACCCGCTCGTCGAGGCCCTCGTAGCGCCCGCACGCGAAGACCAGCCACGGCTGGGCGGCGAGCTCGTGGGCCATGGCCTGGGTGAACGGGGTGCCGCCCGGGCCGGGGACGACGAGGTGCGGCACCGCGGCCGCGCCGCCCGCACCGTCCCCGCCGGACGCGACGACGTGGTCGAGCGCCGCGGCCCACGGCTCGGGCTTCATCACCATGCCGGCGCCGCCGCCGAACGGGCTGTCGTCGACGGTGCGGTGCCGGTCGTGGGCGAAGTCGCGCAGGTCGTGGACGTGCACGTCGAGGACCCCGGCCCGGCGCGCCTTCCCGATGAGCGAGAGGCCGAGGGGCTCGAGGTACTCGGGGAAGATCGAGACGACGTCGACGCGCACCGGGTCAGCCCTCGAGGTCGAAGAGCCCCGCCGGGGCGTCGACGACCACGCGCCCCCCGGCGAGGTCGACCTCCGGCACGAGCGCGGCGACGAAGGGGACGCGCCCCTCCCGGCCGTCGGCCCGGCGCACGAGGAGCCGGTCCTGGGCGGCGCCGAGCTCGAGGGCGACGACCTCGCCGACCGGCGCACCGGCCGGGTCGACGACGGCGAGGCCGACGAGCTGGTCCTCGGTGAAGGTGTCGGCGTCGTCGTCGGCGACGTCGGGCTCGTCCACGTCGAGGACGAGCCGGGTGCCGCGCAGCCCCTCGGCGCCGGTGCGGTCGGGCACCCCGTCGAAGGCGACGAGCCAGACACCCTGGTGCACGCGCGTCGAGAGGACGGTCAGCTCGCGCGGGACGCCGGAGCCGGCGTCGGCCTCGGTCGTGAGCACGGCCCCGTCGGCGAGGCGGCGCTCGGGCTCGTCGGTGTGCAGCTGGACGGTCACCTCGCCGCGCAGGCCGTGCGGCCTGCCGATCCGGGCGACGACGATGCGTTCGCTCACTGCGTGACTCCTCGGGACGAGGTCGGTGGGGACGACGACGGCGGGGTGCACCGGGGAGTCTCCTCCCGGCACACCCCGCCGTGGGGGACGCGGGTCAGCGGACCCGGTCGGTGTCGACGATGTCGATGCGGACCTGGTGGCCACCGGAGAGTGCCCCGAGGACCGTGCGCAGCGCGCTCGCCGTGCGGCCCGATCGGCCGATGACGCGCCCGAGGTCGTCGGGGTGCACCCGGACCTCGAGGATCTCGCCGCGACGGAGCTCCTTGCGGCGGACCCGGACCTCGTCCTTGTGGTCGACGATCCCGGTGACGAGGTGCTCGAGGGCCTCCTCCAGCACGGTCAGGCCTTGTCGGCGTCGACGTCGGTGCCCTCGGCAGCGGCCGCACCGGAGTCG
Organism: uncultured Actinomycetota bacterium; assembly: GCA_963752445.1. Classification (GTDB taxonomy): domain Bacteria; phylum Actinomycetota; class Actinomycetes; order Actinomycetales; family Dermatophilaceae; genus Phycicoccus. The sequence goes on from CAVVYI010000035.1 coordinate 16,722, forward strand.
GTGTCGGCGGCGACGGGGGTCTCCTCGGCGGCGGCGGCCTCCGCGACAGGGGCCTCGGCGGCCGGGGTCTCCTCGGCAGCGGGAGCCTCGGCAGCGGGAGCCTCGGCGGCCGGGGTCTCCCCTCGGCAGCGGGAGCCTCGGCAGCGGGAGCCTCCGCGGCCTTCTTGGCCGCCTTCTTGCGCGGCGTGGTGGCGGCGGAGCCGTCGTCACCGGTCTTGCCGGCGGCGGCGAGGGCGGCCTCGTAGAGGTCCTTCTTCGAGCGCTTGGGCTCGGCGTGGCGCAGGGTGCCCTCGGTGCCGGGCTCGCCCTTGTACTTCTGCCAGTCGCCGGTGATCTTCAGCAGGGCGGCGACGGCCTCGGTGGGCTGGGCGCCGTTGCCGAGCCAGTACTGGGCCCGCTCGCTGTCGATCTGGATGACCGAGGGCTCCTCGGTGGGGTGGTACTTGCCGATCTCCTCGATGGCCCGGCCGTCCCGCTTGGTGCGGGAGTCCATGACGACGACGCGGTAGAACGGTGCACGGATCTTGCCCATGCGCTTGAGGCGGATCTTGACGGCCACGGTGGTGCTCCTGTGCGGTTGTGAGCGCGGCGAGACCGCGCACGGTTCGCGCGGGGTGCCGACTGCTCGGTGTAGGCGTCCAATCCGGGCCAGGCGCTGCGGCTCGACCGGACGGGTACAGCCGCCCAGTCTGCCAGAACGGCGCCGCGCGGCCGAATCGGCGAGTCAGCCGACGACCGCGCCCCGCAGCACGATCTCGTCGGGGTGGGCCAGGACCCCCACGTCGACCCGGGGGTCGGCCGCGTAGACGACGAGGTCGGCCTCGGCGCCCTCCTCGAGGCCGGGGCGCCCGAGCCACTCCCGCGCGCCCCACGTGGCCGCGGTCAGCGCCTCGACGCCGGAGAAGCCGCAGCGGGTGAGCCGCTCGACCTCCTCCCCGACGAGGCCGTGCGGCAGGGAGCCGCCGGCGTCGGTGCCGACGTAGACCGCGATGCCGGCGTCGTGGGCGGCGGCCACGGTCTCGTAGCGCCGCGCGTGCAGGTCGAGCATGTGCCGGTGGTACTCGGGGTACTTCTCGCGGGCCGGCTCGGCGATCGCCGGGAAGGTGTCGATGTTGACCAGGGTCGGCACGATGGCGATCCCCTGCGCGGCGAACGCCTCGATGCTCTCCGGCACCAGCCCGGTGGCGTGCTCGATGCAGTCGGTGCCGGCGGCGGCGAAGTCGTGGAGGCTCTGCTCGCCGAAGCAGTGGGCCGTCACCCGGGCGCCCTCCTCGTGGGCGGCCGCGACCGCCTCGGCGAGCACGTCGGCCGGCCAGCACGGGGTGAGGTCGCCGGCGTCCCGGTCGATCCAGTCCCCGACGAGCTTGACCCAGCCGTCGCCGGCCCGGGCCTCGACCCGCACCTGGTCGACGAGGCCGTCGGGCTCGACCTCCCACGCGAAGCCCCGGATGTAGCGGCGGGTGCGGGCGATGTGCCGCCCGGCCCGGACGATCCTCGGGAGGTCGGTGCGGTCGTCGACCCACCGGGTGTCCGAGGGCGAGCCGGCGTCGCGGATGAGGAGGGTGCCGGCGTCGCGGTCGGCGGTGGCCTGGGCCTCGGCGGTCGCGGCGTCGGTGGCCCCGGTGGCGACGAGCCCGACGTGGCAGTGCGCGTCGACGAGGCCGGGGAGCACCCAGCCGGGCAGCGTCGTCACGTCGTGGTCCCCGACCGGACGCTCGAAGGTCAGCCGCCCGCCGACCACCCACGCCTCGCGGCGCTCCTCCTCGGGGCCGACGAGGACGGGTCCGGTGAGGTGCAGCACCTGAGCCATGGGCCCGACCCTAGCCGGGACCGGCCGCCGCCCCCGGCGCGACCGACCGCCGGGGCGTGGCGGGCGGAGCGTTCCCGACGAGGTGCAGCTGGAGGGCGGGCGCCAGGGCGGCGACGAGCTCGTCCGCACCGGCCCCCCGCAGCGCGTCGAGCCCGACGACGTGGCGGGCCACGGTGAGCCCGGCGATCTGCGACATGGCCATCGCCGCGCGGAACTCCGGCCGGTCCGTGCCGAGCCCCTGCGCGATCGGCTCGAGGATGTCCCGGGTCAGCCGGGCGCGGAGGATCTCGGCGATCTCGGGGTCGGCGCTGGCCGACTGGAGCAGCCCGGCGAGGCGCTGGCGTCGGCCCGGGTCCTCGAGCGCGCCGACGACGAACCGCGCGAGCCGCTCGCCGACCTCCGCCCGGTCACCGTCGAGCACCGCCGGCAGGACGACCGCCGGGTCGACCGGGAGGTCGATGGCCTCGAGGAAGAGGCCGCGCTTGGTGCCGAAGAAGTACATGACCAGGGCGGGGTCGACACCGGCCTCGGCCGCGATGGCGCGCACGCTCGTGCGGTGCAGGCCGCGCTCGGCGAAGAGCGGCCGCGCGGCCGCGAGGATCTCCTCCCGGCTCGTCGAGGGGCCCGTCCGCCGTCCCGCGCCGCGGCTCGTCGCCATCGCTCCCACTCCCGTCCTCCTGGTCCGGCGCCAGCCTGCCACGTCCGCTCCATCGCCGCCCTTGACGGGAGGAGTTCAACGCGTACAGAATACTTAATTGAACGTCCGTTGAACTAAGGAGCCAGCCATGTCACACCCCTCCTCCGATGCCCCGGCCCGCGCCGCCGTCCCGGCGGGCGACCTCGGCCCCCGCCGCCGGCGCGCGATCCTCTGGGTGGTCGCCCTCGCGCTGATGATGGTCGTCTCGGCCGTCAGCGGCCTCAACGTCGCCCTCCCGGACCTCCAGCGGCAGACCGGGGCCACCGCCACCGAGGTGCAGTGGATCGTCGACGCGTACACGCTGGTGTTCGCGGGGATGCTGCTGCTCCTCGGCGCGGTCGGCGACCGGTTCGGCCGGCGGCCGGTGCTCGCCGCCGGGATCCTGCTCTTCGCCGGGGCGGCAGCGGTCGGCCTGCTCGTCGACGACCCCGGCGTCCTCATCGCGGTCCGCGCGGTGATGGGCCTGGGCGCCGCCGCCGTGATGCCGGTGACCCTCTCGGTCATCACGACGTCGTTCCCACCCGCCGAACGAGCCCACGCGGTCGGCGTCTGGGTCGGCGTCGCCGGCGGTGGTGCCGTGATCGGGCTCTTCGGCTCCGGGATCCTCCTCGAGTTCTTCGACTGGTCCTCGTTCTTCGCCCTCAACGTCACCCTCGGCGCCCTGGCGCTCATCGGGACCCTCCTCGTCATCCCGGACTCCAGGGACGCCGAGGCACCGCGTCTCGACGCGGTCGGCGGAGTGCTCTCGCTGCTCACCGTGGCGGGCCTGGTCTACGGCTTCATCGAGGGTCCGTCCCGGGGGTGGTCGGACCCCCTGACCGTGGCGGCGTTCGTCGTCGGGGTCCTCTCCGCGGTGGGCTTCGTGCTCTGGGAGCGGCGCCGGCACGACCCCCTCCTCGACCCGCGGCTCTTCCGGCGGGCCGGCTTCGGGATCGGGAGCCTGACGATCACGGTGCAGTTCTTCGCGAGCTTCGGCTTCTTCTTCATCATCCTCCAGTACCTCCAGTACGTCGCCGACCTCTCCCCGCTCCTCGCCGCGTGCGCGCTCGCCCCGCTCCCCGTCACGCTCATCCCGCTGGCGCGCACCGCTCCCCGGCTCGCGCTGCGGTTCGGCGCGAACCGGGTGGCCGGCCTCGGCCTCGCGCTCGCGGCGGTGGGGATGCTGCTGATGACCCGCCTGAGCACCGACTTCGTCTACTGGCAGCTGGCCGTGGCCGTCGTCGTCTTCGCCGCGGGGATGGCGCTGGCGACGACGCCCGCGACGATGGCGATCACCTCGTCGCTGCCCGCGAGCAAGCAGGGCGTCGGGTCGGCGGTCAACGACGTCTCGCGCGAGTTCGGGTCGGCCCTGGGCATCGCGGTGCTCGGCAGCGTCCTCACCGACGCCTACGCGGCGAACCTGGAGCCGGTGGCGCGCCAGTTGCCGGCGCAGGCCGCGGACGCCGTGACGTCCTCGCTCGCGGCGGTCGAGCAGCTCGCGCCGCGGTTCGGCGAGCAGGGGGCGCGCGTGCTCGAGGCGGCCCGGGCGGCCTTCGTCGACGCCAGCGGCTCGGCCTTCCTCGTCGCCGCCGCCGTGCTGGCGGTCGCCGCGGTCGTCGTCGCGCTCCGGGCTCCCGGCGCCGCCGAGCTGGCGGCCACGGTCGCGGGCGCCCCGGACGCCGAGTCGGTGGACGCCCCACGTTGACCTGAGAGAACTCTCTCGATACGGTCCTCTCACATCAGTGGACCGACGCGAGGAGTGCACCGTGACCAACCCGTACGGCGACGTCGAGCTCGACGCCACGGGCATGCGGGCCCTCGCCCACCCGGTGCGCGTGCGCATCCTCGGCGAGCTGCAGCGCCACGGCCCGAGCACCGCGACCCGCCTGTCCCCCGCCGTCGGGGCCACGCCGTCGGTCACCAGCTGGCACCTGCGACACCTCGCGCAGCACGGCCTCGTCCGTGACGCCGAGGCCCGAGGGAGCGGGCGCGAACGGTGGTGGGAGGCGAGGGGCCGCGGCTTCCGCTTCACCCGCGGAGGGCCCGGTTCGGCCGAGGCCGGGCGCCTGCTCACGGAGGCGATCGAGGTGGCCGAGGGCGACGTCGTCGGCGACTGGCACCGCGAGGTCGAGCCCGCCCTGCCCCGCGAGTGGCTCGAGGTCTCCGGCCGCTCGAGCACGCGGGTGCTCGTCACCCGCGAGGAGCTGCTCGCCCTCGAGGCGGCGGTCGAGGACCTCCTCGCGCCGTACGTGCTGCGCAAGGACGACCCCGGCGCCGCTCCCGAGGGGGCACGCACGGTGCTCGTGCTGCGCCACACCCTCCCCGACGGCGACGGCGACGGCGACGGCGACCGTGGCTGAGGGCGCGCCGGCCACCGAGGCCCCGGCGCCGGGCGCGCTCTGGCGCGGGCGGAGGTTCGCCACGGCCTGGGGCGCCCAGACCGTCTCCGAGCTCGGCGACCGGGTGAGCGAGCTCGCCCTCCCCCTCGTCGCCGTCACCGTCCTCGGTGAGAGCGCCTCGCGGGTCGCCCTGCTCACCGCCGTCGTCTGGCTGCCGAGCCTCCTGGCCCTCCTCGTCGGCACCTGGGTCGACCGGCGGGCGCGGCCCCGGCGACTGCTCGTCACCGCCGACCTCGTCCGCGCCGCCGTCGTCGTCACCGTGCCCGTCGCCGCCGTCCTCGGCCGGCTGACCTTCACCCACCTCCTCGCCGTCGCCCTGCTCCTCGGCGCCTGGTCGACGCTCTTCCGCTCCGCCTGGCAGCCGTTCTACGTCGCCCTCGTCCCCCGGGCGCGCTACGTCGAGGCGGGCAGCCTGTTCAGCGCCACCCGCTCCGGCTCGTTCATCGCCGGGCCGGCGCTCGGCGGCGGCCTGGTCCAGCTCCTCACCGCGCCGTACGCCCTGCTCGTCGACGCCCTCTCGTTCCTCGCCTCGGCCACCCTGCTCGGCGCGGCCGACGTGCCGGACCGCACCCCCGCAGCGGATGACGGGTCGTCGCTGCGCCGCCGGCTGGCCGACGGGGTGCGGCACGTCCGGCACGACCCGTTCCTCGCCCCGTTGCTGCGCTGCGTCTCGTGGATCAACCTCTTCACCTTCGTCGTCCAGGCCCTGCTCGTCGTCTTCGCCAGCCGCGACCTCGGGCTCTCGGCGGGGACCATCGGCCTCGCCCTCGGCATCGGGGCCACGGGCGGTCTGCTCGGCGCCGTCCTCGCCGGTCGCATCTCGCGCCGGATCGGGATCGGGCGCACCGCCGTCGTCGGCGCGCTGGTCTTCACCCTGCCGATGGCCACGCTCCCCCTCGCGCACGGCTCCGAGCTCGTCACGGTGTCCGTCCTCGCCACCGTCGAGGCGGTCACCGGCTTCGGGGTGATGCTCTTCGACGTCAACGTCAACGCGGTGATGACCGCCGTGATCCCCGACGCCGTCCGGGCCCGCGTCCAGGGGGCGTTCACGATGGTCAACTACGGGGTGCGGCCCCTCGGCGCCGCCCTCGGCGGCCTGCTCGCCGCCCTGCTCGGCACCGGCCCGGCCATCGCGCTCGGAGCGGTCACCGCGGCCCTCTCCGTCGGCTGGCTCGTCGGGAGCCCGCTGCTCGGTGTCCGGTCGCTCGACGACGTCCCCGACCCCGGCGGGGCCTAGCCCACCGAGCGGACCACGCGGCGGAGGGTCTCGACGACCACCGCCGGCTGGTCCGTGTGCACCCAGTGCGCGGCCCCCTTGACCGTGACGATCCGGGTGTGCGGGAACAGGGCCCGCATGTCGGCGACGTCCGCGTCACGCACGTACCCGGACTCGCCGCCGACGAGCCAGACGACCGGGCCGTCCCAGGTGCGCCCACCGAGGTCGGGGAACCCGGCGATGGCCGAGCCGCTCCCCCGTTCGGCGTCGGCCGCGATGAGCCCGAGGTTGGCCTGCCACGACCAGTCGGTGCCGGAGCGGCGCAGGTTCTGGAGGAGGAAGGCCTTGACCCCGGGGTCGGGCTCGCGGAACCGCTGCTCGGCGTCGGCCCGGCTCGTCAGCTCCTCGAGCGGCAGGGCCCGCATCTCGTCGATGTACCCGCGGAACCGGTCGAGGTCGCCGTAGTCCTTGGGGGCGATGTCGACGACGACGAGGCTCGTGACGAGGTCGGGGTGGGTGAGGGCCAGCACCATCGCGACCTTCCCGCCGAGGCTGTGCCCGACGACGACCCACTCCTCCCCCGGCGCCTCCTCGGCCAGCGTCGCCCCGACGGCCGCGGCGTAGTCCTCGTACGAGAACGCCTCGGTCCACGGGGAGCGGCCGTGGTCGGGCAGGTCGACGAGCAGGCACCGCGCGTGCGCCCCGTCGGGGCCGGCGAGCGCCTTGGCGACCTGGGTCCAGTTGCGGCCCTGCCCGAAGAGCCCGTGGAGGAAGGCGACCCGCGGCCCGGCGGTCCCGACGGCCAGGGTGTTGAGGGACCCGCTCACGACGCGGCGTCGGGGAGGGGCCGCGCCGCCCGGGGCGACGGACCGACGACACGACCCGCGACGGCAGCGGCACCCACCTGCACGGACCCGGATCGCCGGTGCCGTCGTGTCGTCCGTCCGTCGCGCAGGAGGCTCACTTCCCCAGGAACTTCTCGAAGCCCTTCGGCAGCTGCGCGGGGTCGAAGGCCGCCGGGTCGGCGTCCGGGGCACTGCCGCCGAAGCTCGAGCCGGCGGGCGGGCGCTGGGTGGCCTTCTGGGCCGCGGCCCGCTCCTCGGCCGCCCGCTTCGCGGGGTTGCCCGACTTCGACTTCTTCCGCTGCGGCTGCTGCTTGCCGCGCTTGCCCGGCCCGGACCCCATCCCGGGCATCCCCGGCATCCCGGGGATGCCGCCACCCTTGGCGAGCTGCTTCATCATCTTCTGGGCCTCGCCGAAGCGCTCGAGCAGCTGGTTGACCTCGGAGGTGCCGACACCGGAGCCCCTGGCGATGCGCGCGCGCCGCGAGCCGTTGATCTGCTTGGGGTGGTTGCGCTCGAACGGCGTCATCGAGCGGACCATCGCCTCGACCCGGTCGAACTCGCGCTCGTCGAAGCTCTCGAGCTGGGCCTTCATCTGCCCCATGCCGGGCATCATCCCGAGGATCGACTTCAGCGAGCCCATCTTCTTGATGGCCGCCATCTGCTGGAGGAAGTCGTCGAAGGTGAAGTCCTCGGCCGCGAGGAACTTGCGCTCCAGCTCCGCGGCCTGGGTGCGGTCGAAGGCCTTCTCGGCCTGCTCGATGAGGGTGAGCACGTCGCCCATGTCGAGGATGCGCGAGGCCATCCGGTCGGGGTGGAAGACCTCGAAGTCCTTCACGCCCTCCCCGGTGGAGGCGAACATGATCGGCCGGCCGGTGACCGAGGCCACCGACAGGGCGGCCCCACCGCGGGCGTCGCCGTCGAGCTTGGAGAGGACGACGCCGGTGACGTCGACGCCCTCCTGGAAGGCCTCCGCGGTCTCGACGGCGGCCTGGCCGATCATCGCGTCGATGACGAAGAGGACCTCGTCGGGCGAGATCGCGGCCCGGATGTCGGCGGCCTGCTGCATGAGGTCGGTGTCGACGGCGAGCCGGCCCGCGGTGTCGACGATGACGACGTCGTGCTGGCGGGCCCGGGCCTCGGCGATGCCGGCGCGGGAGACGGCCACCGGGTCGCCGTGCGACCGCGTGCCCTCGGCGTCGGCCCCGACGGCGTCGTGCCCGGAGACGTTGCCGCGCTCCGGCGCGAAGACGGGCACGCCGGCGCGCTGGCCGACCACCTCGAGCTGGGTGACGGCGTTCGGGCGCTGGAGGTCGGCCGCGACGAGGATCGGGGTGTGCCCCTGCTCCCTGAGCCAGTGGCCGAGCTTGCCGGCGAGCGTCGTCTTGCCCGAACCCTGCAGGCCGGCGAGCATGATGACCGTCGGTGGCTGCTTGGCGAACCGGATGCCGCGGGTCTCCCCGCCGAGGATGCCGACGAGCTCCTCGTTGACGATCTTGACGACCTGCTGCGCCGGGTTGAGGGCCTCGCTGACCTCCGCACCGAGGGCCCGCTCGCGCACGCTCTGCGTGAAGGCCTTGACGACGGGGAGCGCGACGTCGGCGTCGAGGAGGGCCAGCCGGATGTCGCGGACGGTCCGGTTGACGTCGGACTCGCTGAGGCGGCCCTTGGTCCGCAGGTTGCGGAAGGTCTCGGTCAGGCGGTCGGACAGGCTCGTGAACACCGCCCAAGGCTAACGTCTGGGCGTCGCGGCCCCGACCCGTGGCCGTCGGTAGGGTCGGGCCTGCCCGATCCCGAGGAGGCCGACGTGCGGACCCCGACCCGTCGCCCCGCCCCGCCCGTCGCCGCCGGCCGCGCGCACCCCGCGACGCGATGACCCAGGTCCCCGCACCCTCCGTCCTCGTCGCCCCCGGCGCGTTCAAGGGCTCGCTGACCAGCGCCGAGGTGGCGGACGCCGTCGCCGCCGGGCTGGCCGGCGCGGGCGCCGGGCGCCTCGACGTGGCCCGCCTCCCCCTGGCCGACGGCGGCGACGGCAGCGTCGCGGCCGCGGTGGCCGCCGGGTTCGCGCCCCACCCCGTCGACGTGCCGGGGGCCCTCGGGCGGCCGGGCCGGGCCGTCGTCGCGGTGCGCGGCGACACCGTCGTCGTCGAGGTGGCCAACACCTGCGGCCTCGCCCTGCTCCGCGGCGAGCGGCTCCGACCGCTCGAGGCCTCGAGCGCCGGGCTCGGCGTGGCGGTGCGCGAGGCCCTTCGCCTGCGCCCCCGGCGGCTCGTCCTCGCTCTCGGCGGGAGCGCCAGCACCGACGGGGGGCTGGGCCTGCTCGGCGTCCTCGGCGCGACGTCCGGCCCCGGGGGTGCGCCGGGCCCCGGCGCCGTGGACCTCGCCGCCGTCGAGCGCGTGCGCCCGGCCGGCGTCCTCCCGGACGGCCTCGACCTCGTCGTCGCCACCGACGTCACGAACCCGCTGCTCGGCGCGTCCGGGGCGGCCGCGGTGTTCGGGCCGCAGAAGGGTGCCGACCCGGCGACGGTCGCCCTCCTCGAGGAGCGGCTGGCCCACCTCGTGGCGGTCGCCGCCCGCGACACCCCGGCGGCGCCCGAGCTCGCCCGGCGCCCCGGGGCCGGCGCCGCCGGCGGGCTCGGCTTCGCGGCCCTGCTGCTCGGCGGCCGGGTGGTCTCCGGGGCCGACCACTTCCTCGACCTCCTGCGGTTCGACGACGCCGCGCGCGGGCGTGACCTCGTCGTGAGCGGCGAGGGGCGCCTCGACGTCCAGACCCTCGACGGCAAGCTCCCCTCGGTCGTGGCCCGCCGCGCGGGCACCCGCGTCGAGCTCGTCGTCGGGCGCAGCGACCTGACTCCTGCCGCGGCCCGACGGCACGGGTTCGCGGCGGTGCACGAGCTCGTCGCGCTGACCGACGCCGACCCCGCGCACGACCCGGCGCTCACCCGCACCCTGCTCACCCGGGTCGGGGCCACGGTCGGTGCCGACCTCCTGGCGCGCACCGGCCGCTGACGCCGCGGCGCGTCAGGACGTGGTGACGCCGTCGCAGGTGTCGATGACGATGCTCACGGCCTGGGCCACCCGGGCCGGCGGGAGCGGCCGGCCGTCGGACCCGGTGAGGTAGAAGGTGTCGAGGGTCTGGCCCGCGTAGGTGGCGATGTGGGCCGAGCGCACCGACATCCGCGCCCCGGCGAAGGCGGCCCCGAGCTCGTGGAGCAGCCCCGGCCGGTCCTGGGCGCGGACCTCGAGGACGGTGGCCTCCGAGCTCGCGCCGGGGACGACGAGGGCCCGGGCCTGGCCGGGCGAGCCGATGCCCGACTCCCCCGAGGGCCGCGGCAGGTGCGCCCGCCGCCGGTCGAGGGTCTGCAGCGGGCCGCGGTCGCCGCGCCCCAGGCGGGCCAGCCCGCGGACGATGCGCTCGGGGTCGGGCACCGCGCCGCTCGGGGACTCGACGTGCCACTCGTCGATCGCGACGCCGTCGACGGTGCGCAGGATGGCCGTCCGGACCGTGTGCCCCTCGGCGGCGAGCAGCCCGGCGGTGTCGGCGAAGAGCCCGACCCGGTCGACGTCGAGGATGTCGAGGCGGTGCGAGCCGCCCCCGGAGACGACCCGGACCCGGGGTTCCCCGGCCCGCACGGACGCGGCGACCTCCGGGTCGAGCGCCCCGAGCCCTCCGGGGTGGCCGTGGGCGCCGGCGACCCCGGCTCGGGTCGCGGGGCGTCGAGCCGCGCGCGGACGGCGGCGGCCAGCTGCTCGAGCAGCGCCGCGCGCCAGTCGGTCCAGGCCAGGGGGCCGGCCGCCGACGCGTCGGCCTCGGTGAGGGCGAGGAGGATCTCGAAGACCTCCCGGTCACCGCCCACCGCCGCGACCGCGGCGTCGACGGTGGCGGGGTCCTGGTGGTCGCGGCGGGTCGCGAGCTCGATGACCGTCAGGTGCTCGCGCACGAGGGTGACGAGCACCTCGACGTCGCGCGGGGAGAAGCCCCACCGGGTGGCGATGGTGCGCACGGTCTCGGCCCCGACGACGGAGTGGTCGTGGGCACCGCGCACCTTGCCGATGTCGTGGAGCAGGGCCGCGACGAGGAGCAGGTCGGGCCGCGACGTGCGCCGCACGAGCCCCGCCGCGCGGACGACGGTCTCGACGAGGTGCCGGTCGACGGTGTGCCGGTGGACGGCGTTGCGCTGCGGGCGCGAGCGCACGGCGGCCCACTCGGGCAGCCAGCGCTCGACGATGCCGACCTGGTCCAGGCCCTCCCACACGGTGACCAGCCCCTGCCCCGAGGCGAGGAGGTCGCCGAGCAGGTCGCGCGCGGCCACCGGCCAGGGTGTCGGCAGGTCGGACACCGTCGCCGCGAGGTTCTCGAGGGTCGCCGGCGCCACGGGCAGGCCGGCCCGGGCCGCGACGACGCCGGCCCGCAGCGCCATCGCGGAGTCGGTCTCGGCGAGGCGGGCCGACCCGAGGACCACCTCGCCGTCGCTCGCGAAGAGGCCGTGGCCGAGGGGCGTCATCTGGGGCCGGCGGGGGCCGACGCGCAGGGTGCGGGCCCGCTGCGACTGGCCGGCCCGGCGGACCGTGCCGTCGAGCGCGTAGGCGATGAGCCGGCCCGCGCCGGACACGGCGGTGAGCAGGTCGTCGGCGTCGGGGTAGCCGAGGAGGGCCGCGACGGCGTCGTGGTCCTCGCGGCCCAGCCGGTCGCGGCCGCGACCGGTGACGACGTGCACGGCGTCGCGGACGTCGAGGAGGAGCTCGTGGGCGGCGTCGACCCCGCCGTGGGGACGGTCGGTGAGCCACGCCTCGGCGAGCGCGGCGAGCACGGTCATGTCGCGCAGGCCGCCGTGGGCCTCCTTGAGCTCGGGCTCGATCGACTGGGCCAGGTCACCCTGGCGGGCGTGCCGGGTGGCCTGGGCCTCGACGAGCTGCGGCAGCCGCTTGCGGGCGTTGCCCCGCCAGTCGTGGGCGACCGTCGAGCGGGCCGCCGCGACGAGCTCGGCGTCGCCGGCCAGGGGGGCGAGGTCGAGCAGCCCGACGGCCGCCGTGAGGTCGGCCGCCGCCACCTGCCGGCACTGGGTGACGGTCCGGACGCTGTGGTCCAGCCGCACCCCGGCGTCCCAGATCGGGTACCAGATCCGGTCGGCCAGCGCGGTGAGCTCCTTGGCCGGGAGCGAGCGCTCGGAGTGCAGGAGGACGAGGTCGTAGTCGGACAGCGGCCCGGCGTCGGCCCGACCCAGGCTGCCGACGGCCGCGAGGGCCACCCCCTCGATGCGCGTCCCGCCGGTCGCGGAGCGCCACACCTCGGCGAGCCACTCGCGGTTGAACGTCGACAGGGCCGCCCGGCGCGCCCGGCCGGCACCGGCGACGTGGAAGTCGCGGGTGCCGGCCAGGTCGAGCCTCCGGGAGCCGATGTCGCTCGAGGAGGGGGTCATCGCTCAGATCGCCTCGACCCCGCGCTCCCCGGTGCGGACCCGGGCGACCTCCTCGACGGGCGTCACCCAGACCTTCCCGTCACCGATCCGCCCGGTCTGCGCGGCCTTGAGGACGACGTCGACCACGGACGCGGAGTCCATGTCGTCCACGAGGACCTCGAGTCGGGTCTTCGGCACGAAGTCGACCGTGTACTCCGCCCCGCGGTAGACCTCGCTGTGCCCGCGCTGGCGGCCGTAGCCCTGGGCCTCGCTGATCGTCATGCCCTGGATGCCGAAGGCCTCGAGGGCCTCCTTCACCTCGTCGAGCTGGTGCGGCTTGATGATGGCGGTGACGAGCTTCATCACTTGGCTCCTTCGAGGTCGAGGCTCTCCGTGCTCGCCCGGCTGGGCGACGGCGCGGAGGACGACGCGGAGGTCATCCGCCCGCCCCGGCCGGCCAGCTCGTACGCGGACTCACCGTGCTCGTTGTAGTCGATGCCCTCGACCTCCTCGTCGTCCGACACCCGCCAGCCGATGGTGAACTTGATGGCGTAGGCGATGATCGCCGTGAAGACGCCGGTCCACGCGACGGTGAACAGCGCCGCCCCGGTCTGGTTGATGAGGGACGAGAAGCCGCCACCGTAGAACAGACCGTCGACGCCACCGGGGGCCACCGAGGTGGAGAAGAGCCCGATGAGGATCGTGCCGAGCAGGCCGCCGACGAGGTGGACGCCGACGACGTCGAGCGAGTCGTCGAGGCCGAAGCGGAACTTCAGGCCGACCGCCCACGCGCACGCCGCACCGGCGATGGCGCCGATGGCGATGGCGCCGGCCAGGCCGACCGCGCCGCACGCCGGGGTGATGGCGACCAGGCCCGCGACGATGCCGGAGGCGGCACCGAGCGAGGTGGCCTTGCCGTGGGTGATGCGCTCGACGACGAGCCAGCCGAGCATCGCCGCACAGGTCGCGAGGGTCGTGTTCATGAAGGTGAACCCGGTCTCGGACATGAACTGCGCGGTGCTCGCCTCGGCGGTGTCACCGGCGAGGACGACCGAGCCGACGTTGAAGCCGTACCAGCCGAACCACAGCAGGCCCGCGCCCGCCATCGTCAGGGTGAGGTTGTGCGGCTTCATCGGCTCCTTGGGCCAACCCGTGCGGCGGCCGATGATGAGGGCGAGGACGCCACCGGCGACACCGGCGTTGATGTGCACGACCGTCCCGCCCGCGTAGTCCTGCTGGGCGAGGTGGCTGTAGATGAAGCCGCCGCCCCAGGTGTTGTGGGCGATCGGGAAGTAGCAGAAGGTCAGCCACAGCGGCACGAAGACCATCCAGGACGAGAACTTCACCCGGTCGGCGATCGCGCCCGAGATGAGGGCGGCGGTGATCGTGGCGAAGGTCAGCTGGAAGAGCACGCCGACGTAGGGGCTGCCCGTGCCGTCGGCCGTGCTGTGCCAGCTGACGTCCTTGAGGCCGAAGAGCTCGAAGGGGTTGCCGATGAGTGCGCCGTTGCCCGCGCCGCCCCAGCCCATCGACCAGCCCCAGAGGACGAAGACGATGGCGCCGATGCCGAAGGCCCCGTAGGACATCATCATCATGTTGAGGACCGACCGCGAGCGGGTCATGCCCCCGTAGAAGAGCGCCAGTGCCGGCACGGTCATCATCAGCACGAGGGCTGTCGCGACCAGCATGAAGGCGTAGTAGCCGTCCAAGGATCCTCCAGTGTTCGATCTGTCGGACGGGTGTACCGGGCGACTCAGTCCCGGCCGAGAGCACCCGTCCGCGTACCCGAGACAGCGTCGGGGACCGACGTTTCGCGGTGCACCGTGTCGTGTTACGCCCGTGTTGCCACCGCCGGTGCGGTGTAAGCATCCGGTTTCGCCCCCCGCCCGGTCCCGCATGGTGAGACCCGCTGGGACGGTGACCGGTGCCGCGCCGGTCACCGGCCGGTCGGCCGCCACCGCCTCCGGCGGGGCCTCGCCGCCCCGCGGCGCCGCTCGGCGCGAGGGGGTCGGGCGAGGGGGTCAGGCGCGGGGGGTGGGGCGCAGCCCGAGCATCCGCCGACCGCCGGCGAGACCGGGGTCCTGGCGCGCCGTGACCCGTCGCAGGTCCGGGTAGCGGGCGCGCAGGGCGGTCTCGACCCGCTCGCCCAGGGTGCTCCCGGAGGCCGGGCAGTGGGTGCAGGCTCCGCTGAGGCGCAGCTCGACCTCGTCGTCGTGCGCGTCGAGCAGCTCGACCCGGCCGCCGTGCGAACGGATGTAGTCGCCGACCTCGCCGTCGATGACCTCGTCGACGGCCATCCGGAGCACCGCGTCGGCGCCGGCGCCCCCGTCGGGCGGCGTCCAGGCCCCGGGGCTGGCGAGGGCGGCCTGGAGGGCGTCCCGCACGGCGGCGCCCTGCTCGCGCCAGCCGTGTCCGTCGGCGAGCGTGGTGCACACGCCCGCCGGCTCGACCGACACCGCGGTGAGCACGCCGGAGCCGACGAGCGCGGCCAGCGGCGCGGGGAGCCCGCTCGGCACCCCGACGAAGCCGAGGACACCGGCCGGGACCGACCAGCGCAGCGCCTGCCCGTCGCCGGGGACCGGCTCGGGGTGCACGGGCACGGGAGCGGCCGGCGCGCCCGCCACGGGCTCGGGGGGACGGTCCACGTCAGGTCACCGCCCGGACGACGGTGCCGGCGAGCCAGGCCATGCTCCAGGCGAGGACGAACATGTAGCCGAAGGCGATGGCCGGCCAGCGCCACGAGCCCGACTCGCGGCGCAGCACCCCGATGGTCGACATGCACTGGAGGGCGTAGAGGAAGAAGGCGAGGAGGGAGGCGACGACCGGTGGCGTGAACAGCGGCTGGCCCTGTCGCGGGCCGTCGTCGACGGTCAGCGACTGCAGGGCGGTGCCGGGGTGCTCGGGGTCCTGGGCGGAGGCGACCTGCCCGACCGTCGCGACGAAGACCTCGCGCGCCGACAGCGAGGCGAGCACCCCGATGTTGATCCTCCAGTCGAAGCCCAGCGGCTCGAAGACCGGCTCGACGGCCCGGCCGACCGACGCGGCGTAGCTGTGGTCGATGACGTAGGCCGAGACCGCGGTGCGGTCGGCGGGGTCGACACCGGCCTGCCGGAGGTCGGCGGTGCCGTGCGCCGGCAGGGTGAGCAGCACCCACAGCACGACGGTCGTGACGAGGATGATCTTGCCGACCTTGCGCAGGAACGTGCGCACGGAGTCCCACACGGTGAGCCCGACCGAGCGCAGCGACGGCACCCGGTACGGCGGGATCTCCATGTAGAAGGGCAGGAGGGGCCCGCGGCTGCGGCCCAGCCGGGAGAAGACCCACGCCGAGGTCATCGCCGAGAGCGCCCCGAGGAGGTAGAGCCCGAACAGGGTGGCGCCCTGCGCACCGACCGGGCCCCAGCGGGTCCCGGGGTCGACGACGAGGCCGATGAGGAGCACGTAGACCGGGAGGCGGGCCGAGCACGTCATGAGCGGCGCGCCCATCATCGTCGCGATCCGGTCGCGGGCCGACGGCAGCGTGCGGGTCGCCATGATCCCGGGCACCGCGCAGGCCATCGACGACAGCAGCGCGACGAAGGCCCGCCCCTCGAGACCGGCCCGGGCCATCACCCGGTCCATGAGGAAGGCGGCCCGGGCCATGTAGCCGACGCCCTCGAGGAGGGAGATCATGAGGAAGAGCAGGGCGATCTGGGGCAGGAAGACGAGCACGCCACCGACGCCGCCGAGCAGGGCGTCGGCGACGAAGCTGCGGACGACGCCGTTGCCGATGTGCTCGGCGGCCACCCCGCCGAGCCAGCCGAAGAGCCGCTCGATGCCGTCCTGGAGGGGCGCGGCGAGGGTGAAGATCACCTGGAAGAAGACGAACATCGTCGCGAAGAAGACGAGCGTGCCCCACACCGGGTGCAGGAGGACGGCGTCGACCCGGCGGGTGCGCTCGTCCTCGTCGGGGAGGCGGTAGCCCGCGGCGGCCAGCACCGAGTCGACCCAGCTCGAGACCCCGGCCGGGTCCTGGGGCGGGAGCACGACCGGCCGGACCCAGGACAGCGGGTCGGCCATCAGCTCGCGCAGGGTGAGCAGGTCGTGCTTGCGGCCGCTCGTCACGGGCACGACGGGGACCCCGATGGCCCGGGCGAGCGCGGCCGAGTCGACCGCCCCCCGCCGCCGCATCAGCTCGTCGGTGAAGGTGAGGACGACGCACACGGGCAGGTCGGTGCTCAGTACCTGGGCGAGCATCCGCAGCGAGCGCTGCAGGGTCGTCGCGTCGAGGGTGACGAGGAGGCCGTCCGGCGAGGCGATGCCCTCGCTCTGCGGGTCGAGCACGTCGGCGAGCACCTGCTCGTCGGGGCTGATCGGGTCGAGGCTGTAGCTGCCGGGGAGGTCCTCGACCACCGCGCGGAGGTCGCCGACCCGGGTGACGCCCTGGTACCGCGACACCGTCACGCCGGGGTAGTTCCCGGTCTTGGCCCGCAGCCCGGTGAGCGCGTTGAAGAGGGTGGTCTTGCCGGAGTTCGGGCTGCCGACGAGGGCCAGGCGGACGTGGTCCTCCGCCCCCACGAGCGTCGTGCGACCGGACCCGTGCTCGTGGCTCACGGCGCGAGGGCCACGCTGACGCAGCGCGCCTGGCTGCGGCGCAGCGCCAGCTCGCCACCGGCGACGCGGAAGATCACCGGGTCGGCCATCGGCGCCCGACGCACGACGCGCACCCGTGCCCCCGGCGCGAAGCCGAGGTCGACGAGCCGGCGGGCGGTGGCCGGGTCGAGCTCGTCGCGCACGTGGAGGACCACGGCGGTGGCCCCCGGGGCGAGGTCGGCGAGCGTGCTGGTCGCGCTGCCGGTGTGGTCCGCCGCGGGCTCGATGGAGCGCTCGCGCAGCGCGGCGAACAGCGGGGACATCGAACTCCTTCGGCTCAGGGGCGGTACCTCAGACTAAGGTAAGGCATACCTTCACCGGGCCACAAGACGGCCCGACCCGCGCCGGGTCAGTCGATGATGGCGTCGACGAAGGCCTCGGGGTCGAACGGTGCGAGGTCGTCGGGGCCCTCCCCGAGGCCGACGAGCTTGACCGGCACCCCGAGCTCGCGCTGCACGGCGACGACGATGCCGCCCTTGGCCGTGCCGTCGAGCTTGGTGAGCACGATGCCCGTGATGCCCACGACCTGGGCGAACACCTCGGCCTGGCGCATCCCGTTCTGCCCCGTCGTCGCGTCGAGCACGAGGAGCACCTCGTCGACCGGGCTCTGCTTCTCGATGACGCGCTTGACCTTCCCCAGCT
The DNA here is from genome assembly GCA_963752445.1 of uncultured Actinomycetota bacterium. Taxonomy (GTDB): domain Bacteria; phylum Actinomycetota; class Actinomycetes; order Actinomycetales; family Dermatophilaceae; genus Phycicoccus. Next base: position 34,338 of record CAVVYI010000035.1, read on the forward strand.
CGTCCATGAGCCCCACCTTGTTCTGCAGGCGGCCTGCGGTGTCGACGAGGACGACGTCGGCCTCGAGCTCGGCGGCCGCGCGGACGGCGTCGAACGCGACGGCGGCGGGGTCGGCGCCCTCGCGGTCGGATCGGATCGTCGGGACGCCGACCCGCCCGCCCCACGTCTCGAGCTGGTCGGCCGCCGCGGCCCGGAAGGTGTCGGCGGCGCCCAGCACGACGTCCTTGTCCTGGGCGACGAGCACGCGGGCCAGCTTGCCCACCGTCGTCGTCTTGCCCGTGCCGTTGACCCCCACGACGAGGATGCAGGCCGGGCGGCCGTCGACCCGCTGGTCGGCGAGGGAGCGGTCCATCGACGGGTCGACGAGGGCGAGCAGCTCCTCGCGCAGCAGCCGGCGCACCGAGGCCTCGTCGGTGGTGCCCTCGACCGCCACGCGGGTGCGCAGCGCCGCGACGAGCTCGGTGCTCGCGGCGACGCCGAGGTCGGCGGCCAGGAGGGTGTCCTCGACCTCCTCCCACGCGGCGTCGTCGAGCCGGCCGCCGGCGAGCAGGGCGAGCAGGCCCTGGCCGAGCGAGGAGTTCGAGCGCGCGAGGCGGGCGCGCAGCCGCCGCAGCCGGCCGGCGGGCGCCGTCGGCACCTCCTGGACCTGCTCCTGCGGAGCCGCCGGGGCGGTCGGGTCGGTCGCCTCGGGCTCCTCCTCGACGACCTCGCCGGGGTGCTCGATCGTGCCGATCGCACCGTCGGGGGCGAGGTCGGCGTCGCCCGGGCCGGGGGTGCCCGGCGCCTCGGGGAGGTCGAGCTCGCGCTCGCGCGCGGCCCCGCGCCCCCGGAGCAGCCCGAGGACCACTCCCCCGGCCACGAGGAGGACGGCCACGGCGATGCCCAGGTAGGCCCAGATCGACTCAGTCACGCCGCCATCCTGTCAAGCGCCGGGCCGCCGCCCAAACCAGGCGGCGCCGACGTCCGCGCTCAGAAGATGCGGACGCGGTCGGACTCCGGCAGCCACATGCCGTCGCCGGGCTGGGTGCCGAAGGCCTCGTGGAACGCGTCGAGGTTGCGAGCCGCGTTCGCGCGCAGGTCCATCGGCGAGTGCGGATCGATGGCCAGCAACCGCTCGGCCTCGGCCGCACGGGACTTGCCGCGCCAGAGCTGGGCCCAGCCGAGGAAGAAGCGCTGCTCCCCGCTCAGCCCGTCGAGCACCGGCGCCGGCTGCCCGTCGAGGGCGATGCGGTACGCGGAGAGGCCGATCGTGAGCCCTCCGAGGTCGCCGATGTTCTCGCCGACGGTCAACGACCCGTTGACGGTGCGGCCGGGGGCGTCGCGCGTCTCGAGGCCGTCGAACTGCGCGACGAGTGCGTCGGCGAGGGCCTGGAAGCGGGTGCGGTCGGCCTCGGTCCACCAGTCGCGCAGCTCACCGCGCCCGTCGAACTGCGACCCCTGGTCGTCGAAGCCGTGGCCCACCTCGTGCCCGATGACGGCCCCGATGCCGCCGTAGTTGACGGCGTCGTCGGCGTCGACGTCGAAGAAGGGCGGCTGGAGGATCGCCGCCGGGAAGACGATCTCGTTCATCCCCGGGTTGTAGTACGCGTTGACCGTCTGCGGGGTCATGAACCACTCGGTGCGGTCGACCGGCCCCCCGAGCTTGGCGAAGGTGCGGTCGAGCTCGAAGGCACTGGCCCGCCGCACGTTGCCGAGCAGGTCGTCGGTGTCGACGGCGAGCGCGGAGTAGTCGCGCCAGACGTCCGGGTACCCGATCTTCGGCGTGAACGCCTCGAGCTTGGCCAGGGCCTCGGCACGGGTGGCCTCCCCCATCCACGGCACCGACGACAGGCTCTGCCGGAAGGCCTCGACGAGGTGGTCGACGAGCTCGAGCATCCGCTGCTTGGCGTGGGGCGGGAAGTGGCGCTCGACGTAGAGCTGGCCGACGGCCTCGCCGAGGGCCTCCTCGACGAGGGTGACGGCGCGCTTCCAGCGGTCGCGCAGCCGCGGCACCCCGGAGAGGGTGCGCCCGTAGAAGTCGAAGTTCTCCTCGACGAACGCCGACGAGAGGTACGGCGCGTGGGCGTGGACGACGTGCCAGGCGAGCCAGTCGCGCCACGCCTCGACCGGCACCTCGTCGAGGGCGCTCGCGAGCACACCGAGGTACGAGGGCTGGCGCACGACGACGGCGGAGAAGGCCCGCTCGGGCACGCCCATCCCGGCGAGGAAGGCCGACCAGTCGATGCCCGGGCCCAGGGCCTCGAGCCCGGCGCGGTCGACGAGGGTGTACGTGCGCACGGGGTCGCGGTTGCTCACCTTGTCCCAGTGCCCGGCCGCCAGGCGGGTCTCGAGGGCCAGCACGCGGTCGGCCGCGCCCTGCGCACCCGGGTGCCCCACGAGCTCGAGCATCCGCGCGACGTGCGGCAGGTAGGCCTCGCGCTTGTCCTCGTGCTGGGGCTCGCGGTAGTACGACTCGTCGGGGAGGCCGAGCCCGGCCTGCTCGAGGTAGACGACGTAGCGGTCGGGGTCGCGGTCGTCGGTGCTGACGAACGGGATGACCGGGCCGCCGACGCCGTCGCGGGCCAGCTCACCGAGCAGCCGCACGAGGTCGCCCGGGCCGCGCACCGCGGAGACCCGCTCGAGGTCGCCCAGCAGCGGGGCCGCGCCGAGGGCCTCGACCGTGGCCTCGTCCATGAAGGACGAGTAGAGGTCGCCGACCTTCGCCGCGACGGTGCCCGGGGCGGGGGCCCCGGCCGCGACCTCCTCGATGATGGTCCGCACGTGCTCCTCCGCCGCCTCCCGGAGGACGTCGAACGTGCCGTAGCGCCCCCGGTCGTCGGGGATCTCCGTGCGGCGGTACCACGCGCCGTTCGTGTGGGCGAACAGGTCGTCCTGGGGGCGCACCGTCTCGTCGACGGCCGAGCGATCGATGCCGGACCTCATCCGGGCGGCTCCTTCACTGTCGGGGTGGCCTCATTCGACCACACGCGGCCGACGCCCGACCCGGGGACGACGCGAGCCCTCCGCGGACGCGCCGCGTCGCGTCGACACCTGTGACGGGACGGGACTAGGGTGACGCGCGTGACCGAAGTCGGCGCCGAGGGGCCCCCGCCGTCCCCACGCCGCCGACGCCGTCTGCCGTGGTTCACCGAGGTGCTCGTCGCCCTCGTCGCCGTGGCGCTCGTCCAGGCCTTCCTCGTCAAGCCGTTCGGGGTGCCGTCGCAGTCGATGGAGCAGACCCTCCACATCGGCGACCGCATCCTCGTCAACCGGCTCGACCACACGGTGGCCCGCGGCGACGTCGTCGTCTTCGGGCACGGCACCTCGTGGCAGGAGCCCCGGCTGCCCGAGGCGGGCAACCCCCTCGTGCGGGCGCTGCGCTGGGTCGGCGACCTCACCGGCATCGGCCCGAGCAACACCTCGTACACCGTCAAGCGGGTCGTCGGGCTGCCCGGGGAACGGGTCGCCTGCTGCAGCACCGACGGCCGGGTGACCGTCGACGACCGGCCCCTCGACGAGCCCTACCTCTTCGAGGACCTGCCGTTCACGGCCGGCACGCTCGACTGCTCGACGACCCCGCGGTCGACCCGCTGCTTCCCCGAGATCAGCGTGCCGCGCGAGAACCTCCTCGTCCTCGGCGACCACCGCTCCCAGTCCGCCGACTCGGTCATCGGCTGTCGCGGCGCGACCGAGGCGAACGGGTGCGCCCGGTTCGTGCCCCTCGACCGGGTGGTCGGGCCCGTGGTCCTGCGGTTCTGGCCGCCGGGCGACGTGGGCGGCATCGCGCACTGACCCCCCCGGTCGACAGGTCGGGGGCCACCCCGCGATGTCCGCGCCTCGGCCCCGTCGACCGTCGGCCACCGCTGCGCCGTCGGCGAACAGCCCTTCCCCGGACCGGGGGCCACGTGGTCGGCTGGCGCCATGCGACTCCTCGTCCTCGGCGGCACCGCGTTCCTCGGCCGGGAGGTGGCCCGAGCCGGGCTGCTCGCCGGCCACGACGTCACCTGCGTGGCGCGCGGGTCCTCCGGCGCGGTCGCCGACGGCGCCGCGCTCGTGCGGCACGACCGCAGCGCCGAGGGCCTCGGCGGGGTGGAGGACGAGAGCTGGGACGCCGTCGTCGACGTCGCGCGCGAGCCCTCGCAGGTGCGGCGCGCCGTCGCGGCGCTCGCCGGGCGGGTCGCGCACTGGTCACAGGTCTCCACCGGCAACGTCTACGCCGACCACTCCGTCGTCGGCGCCGACGAGTCCACCGCGCTGCTGGCGCCCCTCGAGGAGGGGGGTGACGGGCCTGACGACTACGGCGCGAAGAAGGTGGCCTGCGAGCAGCACGTGCTCGACGGCGTCGGCACCGCGCACGTGCTCGTCGCGCGGGCCGGCCTGCTCGGCGGCCCGGGCGACACCACCGGCCGCACCGGCTGGTACCCGTGGCGGTTCGCCCACCCGGCCGCCGACGCCGAGGTGCTCGTCCCGGACGCGCTCGACGACCCGGCCCAGGTGCTCGACGCGCGCGACCTCGCCGCCTGGCTGGTGCGCTGCGCCGAGGAGCGCGTGGCCGGCGTCGTCGACGCGGTCGGCCCGACGACGAGCCTCGGTGAGGTGCTGGCGGCGTCCCGGGCGGCCGCGGCGAGCACCGCCGAGCCGGTGGCGGCCGGGCCCGGCTGGCTCGAGGAGCAGGAGGTGGCCGCCTGGATGGGTCCGCGCTCCCTCCCGCTCTGGCTGCCGTTCCCCGAGTACGCGGGCCTTCGCCGCCCGCTCCGGTGCAGCGGCCCGAGGGCTCGGGCTCACGACCGCCCCCTCGCCGACACCCTCCGCGAACCCTGGCGTGGGAGGAGCAGCGCCCGGCCGACCAGCCACGGCGCACCGGCCTCGCCGACGACGACGAGCGCGCCCTCCTCACGGCCTGGCACGCCCGTCCCAGCTCAGCCCCACCTTTCCCGCCCGGGGCGGGAAAGGTGGCCGAGGCACCGCGACCTTCGGGGTGCGTCACCGGAGGTTCCGGT
>CAVVYI010000036.1:0-12619 GCA_963752445.1 uncultured Actinomycetota bacterium
GCCGCCCTCCGCGGCGAGGAGGAACACGGGCCGGGCCCGCAGGTCGGTGCCCGGGAGCGGTACGCCGCAGCCCGGCTGCCGGGCCAGGTCGCCCAGGCGGGCGACGAGGTCGGTGCGCTGGGCGGGGGTCGGCGCCGCCGCGTCGGTGGTGCGCAGCCCGTGCACCCGCGCGTCGCTGCCGGTGAGCCCCACGGTGAGGGCCGTGAGGACGACGATCGACATCACGGGCGCCGTGCGCAGCAGCGGGGTGTTCGGCCGCGACAGCAGGTCGGGGGCCCCGCCGCTCTGGAGGAGGATGACCGTGGCCCCCAGCGGGAGGGCGACGGCGGTGACGGCGAGCAGCATCATGCCGATCACCCCGAGGGCGTCGGCGAGCGGGCGCGGCCACACGCCGAGGGCGACGAACAGCGCGACCCCGAGGCCCAGGAGCGCCCATCCGCCGGTGCGGGTGCGCCGGGCCTCGGTGGGGTCGAGGACGGCGCCCGGGGTCAGGGCCGTCAGGGCCCACTCGGGGGCCCGCCGGCGACCCGGTCCCCGACCCAGCGACCCGCCGGCCAGGTGACGAGCGCGCCGACGAACCCGCCGACGAGGAGGGCGAGGTCCCAGCCGAGGGTCCCGAGGAAGACGGGCGCGGCGAAGGCCCGCACGAGCCCGAGCCCGGGGATGACGAGGACGAGGAGCCCGAGCACGTCGCCGACGACGCGGGTGGTGGCGGCCTGCTCGGGCGTGACCGGACGGCGGTACGGGCTCCACGGCGGCGGGGCGCCGCCGCGCCGCAGCAGCAGGGAACCGGCGGCGACGACGAGCGGCACCACGAGCGCGATGCCGACCCGCGGCCAGATGACGTCCCAGCCGCCGAGGAGCAGGCGCGAGACGAGGACGCCGGCGCCGATCACGCCGGCCGTGACGAACCAGGGCAGCAGCGACGGGGCGCGGTACGGGGCCGCGTGGGGCGGGGTCGTGTCACCGAGGACGCGCATCGCGACGTAGTGGCTGCGCAGCCGGCCGACGACGACCACGACGAGGGCCACGACGGCGGTGAGGAACGCGCTGACGGCGATGCGCGACCCGGCCCCGGAGTCGACCCACTGGCGCTGGACGTCGGGCAGCTGGTCGAGGACGTCGGTGCCCTTGGCCAGCCCGAGGGCGGCGAAGGGGACCACGACGAGCAGGGAGAACCGGTGGGTGTAGAGGGCGGGGAGCACCCGCCGGACGGGCCCGGCCGGCCGGTGGACGTCGTCCTCGTCGTACGGGGTGGGGTCGTCGGGCCCCCGGGGCGTGTCCCCCGACTGGCGGGCCGCGACGACCCCGGCGAGCACCGCGACGACCAGCCCCACCCACTTCGCCGTCGTGGCCGCCACGAGCCAGCCCGGCCGCCCGTGGCCGTCGGCGAGGTCGAGCAGGAGCACCGACTCGGCCGCGTCGGCGGCCCCTCCGACGGCCAGGGCCACGAGGCTCGCGGCCCAGGCCGGTCCGCCCGGACCCCCACCGCTCGCGCGCGGCCCGGAGCCGGCGTCCCACCCCCAGCGTGTAGAGGGCGACGAACCCGAGGTCGACGAGGGCGTAGACGACGACCCAGCGGGCCAGCTCGGGGACGGCGCTCGCCCGCTCGGCGAGCACCGACCACGAGTCGGCGGTGCCCGCGCCGGAGAACACCGCGCCGAGGCCGGTGAGCCCGGTGAGCGAGTAGGTCCGACCGCCGGCCACCACCTGCCCGACGAGACCGTCGACCTCCGCGAGGGCGATGAGCACCCCGACGACCGCCGACGCCCACGCGCCCACCGCTGCCGTCCCGGTCGCGGGCAGCATGCTCCGGAAGGCGCTGCGGATCGGCGCGTCGCTGTCGGCCACGGGCCACTCCTTCGTCCGGCGCCCGGTGCCCGGGCGCGTCCTCACCCGAGGAGGTCAGCTCGGGCGCGGCTGATACCGGCTCCGGCCGAGCCCTCCGGTCACGGTGCCGCCTCGAGGCTCATCGGGCCGTAGACGACCGTCGCGTCACGGTGCAGCGTCACCGAGGCCACGCCGGCCTCGGCGAGCTCGTGCCACACCTCGCCGAACCAGCTCTCGGCGTCGGACTGGGTCGGGAACGCGGTGTCGGAGGTCGGCTCCCCGGTGACCGGGGCGCCCTCGGCGTCGGCGAAGGTCCACGTCCACTGCTCGCTCACGACGACCGCACCCCCGCCTCGACGAAGGGCGGCTTGCTCACGGTCGCGGCGACGTCCCGGCCGCGGACGTCGACGACGACGTCGTCGCCGAGGGTGACCGAGCGGTCGAGGAGGGCGAGGGCGATGCCCTGCCTGCGGGTCGGGGAGAACGTCCCCGAGGTGACCTCGCCGACCTCGGCCCCGCTCGCGTCGCGCACCGTGCAGTGCGAGCGCGGGATGCCCCGGCCGGTGACGACGAGCCCGCGCATCAGCCGGGTCTCCTTGGCCGCCCGCTCCGCCGCGAGGGCCTCCTTCCCCCAGAAGGCGTCCTTGTCCCAGCCGACCGCCCACGCGGCGCCCGCCATCACCGGGGTGATGTCGAGGGAGAGGTCGTTGCCGTGGAGCGGGTAGCCCATCTCGGTGCGGAGCGTGTCGCGGGCGCCCAGGCCGGCGGGCAGCCCGCCCTCGGCGGCGACGGCCTCGGCGAGGGCGTCCCACACCGAGCCCGTGACGTCCCAGGCCGGGACGATCTCGTAGCCCCGCTCGCCGGTGTAGCCGGTGCGGCAGACGATGACCGGCAGCCCCTCCCACGTGGTCTCGACGAAGCTCATGTAGTCGTGGTCGACGGGCAGGCCCAGGCGGGCCAGCACCTCGTCCGAGCGCGGCCCCTGCACCGCGAGCACGCCGTAGGAGTCGTGGAGGTCCTCGACGACCAGGCCCTCGGGGGCGGCCGCCGCGAGCAGCTCGACGACCCGGGCCGTGTTCGCGGCGTTCGGGACGAGGAAGACGTCGTCGTCGGAGCGCAGGTACTGGATGAGGTCGTCGACGACGCCCCCGGCCTCGGTGCAGCACATCGTGTACTGGGCCTGCCCGGGGCCGATCCGCCGCAGGTCGTTGGTGAGGCACCGGTTGACGAAGTCGGCCGCGCCCGCGCCGCTCACCCGGGCCTTGCCGAGGTGGGAGACGTCGAAGAGGCCGACCCGCTCCCGCACCGCCGTGTGCTCGGCCACCACCCCGCCGCCGGGGTACTCGATGGGCATCGACCACCCCCCGAAGTCGGCCATCTTCGCCCCGAGCGCGAGGTGCCTGTCGTGGATGGGCGAGTGCCTGAGGTCGGTCATGGTGGGCACGTTACCGCCCCGCCCGAGGGCCCCGCCGGGCCCGGATAGTCTGCCGACATGACTTCACTGACCGTGACGACCAAGACCTCCGCAGACCTGCCCGTCGACGCCCTCGTCGTCGGGTCGGTGCGCACGACCGACGGTGCCGACCTCGCCGCCGGGCACGGCCTCCCCCGCAAGGCGGTGGTCCACCTGCAGGCGGTGCTCGCCGACCTCGAGGCCACCGGCAAGGCCGGGGACGTGCACCGGGTCGTCGCGGTGCCGGGGGTCAGGGCCACCTCGGTCGTCGTGACCGGCCTCGGCGACGGCTCGTCCGGCCGCACCTCGTACGAGCACACGGCGCTGCGCGAGGCGGCGGCCTCCGCCCTGCGCAGCGTGCGCGGCAAGGCCTCGGTGGGCGTCGCCCTCCCCACCCCCGACGTCGAGAGCGTCGGCGCCGTCGCCGACGGCGCCTGGTCCGGCTGCTACCTCTACGACAAGAGCGCCCCGCTGCCGGCCCCCCGCCGCGGGCGCCCCGCACCCACGAAGCCGTCGGCCGGGCCGAAGATCACCGTCGTGTCGGCCGCCGGGCAGGGCAAGGCGGTCAAGGACGCCGTCGCGCGGGCCCGCATCGTCGGCTCCGCGCGCGACTGGGCCCGCGACCTCGTCAACACCCCGCCGAACCTCCTCTTCCCCCAGTCCTTCGCCGAGGCGGCCCGCCGCCGGGCCTCGGACTCCGCCGCGAAGATCACCGTGTCGGTCCTCGACGAGAAGGCGCTCGCCAAGGGCGGGTTCGGCGGCATCGTCGGCGTCGGCCAGGGCTCGGTCAACCCGCCGCGCATCGTCACCATGTCGTACTCCCCCTCGGGCGCCACCGGCTCGGTCGCGCTCGTCGGCAAGGGCATCACCTTCGACTCCGGCGGCCTCAACCTCAAGCCCTCCACCGGCATGGTGACGATGAAGTGCGACATGGCCGGTGCCGCCGCGGTGGCCGGCGCCGTGCTCGCCGCCGCCGAGCTCGGCCTGCCGGTCGCCGTCACCGGCTACCTCTGCCTCGCCGAGAACATGCCGGGTGGCACCGCGCAGCGCCCGAGCGACGTCGTCGTCATGCGCGACGGCACGAGCGTCGAGATCCTCGACACCGACGCCGAGGGCCGGATGGTGCTCGGCGACGGCCTGTGCCTGGCGAGCGAGAAGAAGCCCGACTGGGTGCTCGACATCGCCACCCTCACCGGCGCCCAGATGATCGCCCTCGGGGGCGAGATCGCCGGCGTCATGGCCAACGACGACGCCTTCCGCTCCCGCGTCGTCACGGCGGCCGACACGGCCGGGGAGGGCGCGTGGCCGATGCCCCTGCCGGTCGCCCTGCGGGCCAAGCTCGACACCCCCGTCGCCGACATCGCCCACAAGGGCGACCGCGAGGGCGGCATGCTCACCGCCGGGCTGTTCCTCCAGGAGTTCGTCGGCGAGGGCATCCCGTGGGCCCACGTCGACATCGCCGGGCCGTCGTTCAACAGCGGCGCCCCCCGCGGCCGGACCCCCAAGGGCGGCACCGGCTTCGGCGTCTCCACCCTCGTCGCGCTCGTCGAGGGCCACGGCACGAAGCGCTGACCCGGGCGGGTCGGCAGCACACGCGAGACGGCGGGCCCCCGAGGGGACCCGCCGTCTCGCGTGTCGTGGCGCGGGGTCAGCCGCTCTTGCGCCGGAACATCTGCTGGCGCGCGCTGGTCTCCGGGCCGTGGGCGTGGTCGACCTTGCCGTGCTCGGCCCGTTCGGCCGCGTCGGCCGCCCGGTGCGCCTGCTTGGCGTCGAGGGCGGCGCGGAACCTGGCCTTGACGTCGTCGTCGACCGCGGGTCGGGGTCGGTCCTTGGCTGCCATGGGCGGTCCTCTCGTCGGGCGGTGGGCGTGCGGTCCACCGTCGCACGGACGGGACCGCCCCGCGACCACTTTCCGCTCAGGCCCGTCCCTCGCGCCGCTGCTGGGTGGTCCAGGCCCGCATCCGCGCCGGGTACCCGGTGAGGTTGACGTCGTACACCGGCACGTCGAGCCCGCGGGCGACCTCGAAGGCCTGCGGCCGCGAGGGCAGCGCCCGCCGGGTCCACTCACCGTCGTGGGCGATGAGCACGAGGGTCGTCGCCGTGACGTTGGTCGCCGGCTCGACGTAGGCCTCGACACCGCGCCGGGTGCGCACGAAGTCGGTGAGGTGTGCCGTCGCGCTCTCGAGGTCGCTGCCGTCGTGCGGAGCCCTCGCGCGGCCCCGGCCGCGTCTCCACCAGGCCATGGCGCCCACGATAGGGGCTGGACCTGCACGTCGGCCGGACGCCCGGCGCGTCGCCGCCTCGTGCCGCACCGCCGGGAGTGACAGGATGCGGGGCAGCGCCGGCCCGCCCACCCGCAGCGACGCCGGACACCGCCCGCCACCGCGAGAACGGAGCAGCACCGGATGCCGGCCAGCGCCGAACCCACCCACGACGTCGTCGTCCTCGGCGGAGGAAGCGGCGGCTACGCGTGCGCGCTGCGCGCCGCCGAGCTCGGGCTGAGCGTGGCCCTCGTCGAGAAGGACCTCCTCGGGGGCACCTGCCTGCACCGCGGCTGCATCCCCACCAAGGCCCTCCTCCACGCCGCCGAGGTCGCCGACGCGGCCCGCGACGCCGGCCGCTTCGGGGTGCGCGCGACCCTCGAGGGCATCGACCTCCCGTCGGTCACGACCTACCGCGAGGGCGTGGTCTCCCGGCTGCACAAGGGGCTCCAGGGGCTCGTGCGGGCCCGCGAGGTCGAGTACGTCGAGGGCTCCGGCCGGCTCGACGGGCCGTCCACGGTGGTCGTCGGCGACCGCCGCCTCGTCGGTCGCCACGTCGTCCTCGCCACCGGGTCCTTCGCCCGGACGCTGCCCGGCCTCGAGCTCGGCGGCCGGGTCGTGACGAGCGACGGGGCCCTCGCGCTCGAGGAGGTGCCGGGGCGCGTCGTCGTCCTCGGCGGCGGTGTCATCGGCGTCGAGTTCGCCTCCGTCATGCGGTCCTTCGGCGCCGAGGTGACCGTGGTCGAGGCCCTCCCCCGGCTCGTCGCGGCCGAGGACCCCGCGTCGAGCACCGCGCTGGAGCGCGCCTTCCGCAAGCGCGGCATCACCGTGCGCACGGGCGTGCGGTTCGAGTCGGTGCAGCAGGACGACACCGGTGTGACCGTGCGGCTCGACGGCGACGAGGAGCTCGTCGCCGACCTCCTGCTCGTCGCCGTCGGCCGCGGACCCGTCACCGATGGCCTCGGGTACGAGGAGGCCGGCGTCACCCTCGAGCGCGGCTTCGTCGTCACCGACGAACGCTGCCGCACGGGGGTCGAGGGGCTGTGGGCGGTCGGCGACATCGTCCCCGGGCTCCAGCTGGCCCACCGCGGCTTCGCCCAGGGGATCTTCGTGGCCGAGGAGATCGCCGGGCTCGACCCCGCACCCGTGGTCGAGAGCGCCATCCCGAGGGTCACCTACTGCGACCCCGAGGTGGCCTCGGTCGGCCTCACCGAGGAGCAGGCGCGCGAGCGGCACGGCGACGCCGTCGAGGCGTACGAGTACGGCCTCGGCGGCAACGGCAAGTCGCAGATCCTCGGGACGCAGGGCTTCGTCAAGCTGGTCCGGGTCACCGACGGCCCGGTCGTCGGCGTCCACATGGTCGGCTCGCGGATGGGCGAGCAGGTCGGCGAGGCCCAGCTCGTCGTCGGGTGGGAGGCCCACCCCGAGGACGTCACGCCGTTCGTTCACGCCCACCCCACCCAGAACGAGGCCCTCGGCGAGGCCCACCTGGCGCTCGCCGGCAAACCGCTCCACGCACACAACTAGAGTGATGACCGCCAGCGCCCACGAAGGAGAGCACCACTGATGTCCGAACGTGTACAGATGCCCGCACTCGGCGAGTCCGTCACCGAGGGGACCGTGACGCGGTGGCTGAAGAGTGTCGGCGACGAGGTCGCGGTCGACGAGCCGCTGCTCGAGGTCTCGACCGACAAGGTCGACACCGAGATCCCCTCCCCCGTGGCCGGGGTGCTCCAGGAGATCCTCGTCGAGGAGGACGACACCGTGCCGGTCGGCGCCGACCTCGCGGTCATCGGCGACGGCGCCCCCTCCGACGGCGACGGCGACTCCGGCGGCTCGTCCGCCGACGAGGCGTCCGACGGTGCCGACGGCTCGTCCGCCGACGAGGGGTCCTCCGACGAGGGGTCCTCCGACGACGGCGGGTCGGACGGGCCGGCCGACGAGGTCGAGGACCCCGCCGACGGCGGGGCGGTCGCCGAGGCCGGCGACGAGGGCGGTCAGGAGCCCGCGGAGCCGCAGTCCGACGACGACGAGGAGCAGTCCGCCCCCGCCGCGTCGCAGGGGTCGGGCGGCTCCGGCGACGGCACGACGGTCCAGATGCCGGCGCTCGGCGAGTCCGTCACCGAGGGCACGGTCACCCGGTGGCTGAAGTCCGAGGGCGACGAGGTCGCCGTCGACGAGCCGCTGCTCGAGGTCTCCACCGACAAGGTCGACACCGAGATCCCCTCCCCGGTCGCCGGGACCCTCACGAGCATCCTCGTCCAGGAGGACGAGACCGTGCCGGTCGGCGCCGACCTGGCCGTCGTCGGCGGCTCCGGGGGTGGCGGGTCCTCCGCGCAGGAGTCCGAGCCCGAGCAGGAGCAGCAGCCCGAGCCGGAGGCGGAGAAGCAGCCGGAGCCGGAGAAGGACGCCGAGCCCGAGCCCGAGAAGCAGCCGGAGCCGGAGGCGGAGAAGCAGCCCGAGCCCGAGCCCGAGAAGCAGCCGGAGCAGGCCGCACCGGCCGAGGAGGCCCCCGCCCAGGAGACCCCGGACGCGGCGGCGGCGTCGGCCGACGGTGCCCCGTCCGCCGAGGGCTCCGGCTCCGGCGACGCCTCCGGTGGCGGCGACTCCGACGCCAGCGCGTACGTCACGCCCCTGGTCCGCAAGCTCGCCGCCGACCACGGCATCGACCTGTCGACCCTCACCGGGAGCGGCATCGGCGGCCGGATCCGCAAGCAGGACGTCCTCGCGGCGGCCGAGGCGAAGAAGGCGCCCGAGCCGGAGCCGCAGGCCCAGGCGCCGGCGGCCCAGGCCCCGGCGGCGGGCGGCCCGGCGGCCCCCACCAAGGCGCCCGTCGACACCAGCCTGCGCGGCACCACCCAGCCGATGTCGCGGCTGCGCAAGACGATCGCCCGCCGGATGGTCGAGTCGCTCCAGGTCTCGGCCCAGCTGACGACGGTCGTCGAGGTCGACGTCACCCGGATCTCGCGGCTGCGCGACCGGGCCAAGGCCGACTTCGCGGCGCGCGAGGGCACCAAGCTCAGCTACCTGCCGTTCTTCGCCCTCGCCGCCGTCGAGGCGCTCAAGGCGCACCCGACGGTCAACGCGAGCATCGAGGACGACCAGGTGACCTACCACGGCTCCGAGAACCTCGGCATGGCCGTCGACACCGAGAAGGGGCTCATCGTCCCCGTCCTCAAGAACGCCGGCGACCTCAACATCGCCGGGCTGGCCCGCGGCATCGCCGACGTCGCGGAGCGCACGCGGAGCAACAAGATCATGCCGGACGACCTCGCCGGCGGGACCTTCACGATCACGAACACCGGGTCCCGCGGTGCGCTGTTCGACACCCCGATCATCAACCAGCCGCAGGTCGGCATCCTCGGCACCGGGGCCGTCGTGCGTCGGCCCGTCGTCGTCCGGGGCGAGGACGGTGGCGAGACGATCGCCATCCGCTCGATGGTCTACCTCGCACTGTCCTACGACCACCGGATCGTCGACGGAGCGGACGCCGCCCGCTTCCTCACGACGATGAAGCAACGCCTCGAGGAAGGTGCGTTCGAGGCCGACCTCGGTCTCTGACGCCCCCGCCCGTGGCCCGCATCGCCGTCACCGGGTCCTCCGGGCTCATCGGCACCGCCCTCGTCGCCGCGCTCCGTGAGCGCGGTGACGAGGTCGTGCGCCTCGTCCGCCGGCCACCGTCCTCACCGGACGAGGTGCGGTGGGACCCCGCGAGCCGGCACCTCGACCCGTCGGCGCTCGACGGCGTCGACGGCGTGGTCCACCTCGCGGGCGCCGGCGTCGGGGACAAGCGGTGGACGCCCTCGTACAAGCACGCGATCCTCTCCTCGCGCACCGACTCGACGACGGCGGTGGCCGGGGCGGTCGCCGCCGCGGACCACCCCGTGCGCCTCGTCTCGGGGTCGGCCGTCGGGTTCTACGGTGACCGCGGCGACGAGGAGCTCACCGAGGCCAACGCCGCCGGAACCGGGTTCCTCGCCGACGTCGTCCTCGCCTGGGAGGCGGCCGCCCAGCCGGCGGTCGACGCCGGCGCGCCGGTGGCCTTCGCCCGCACCGGCATCGTCATGGCGCGCGACGGCGGGGCGATGGAGCCGCTGCTGCGGCTGGCCCGGTTGGGCCTCGGCGGACCGCTCGGGTGGGGTCGGCAGTTCTGGCCCTGGATCACCCTCGTCGACGAGGTGGGGGCCCTCCTGCACCTGCTCGACCACCCGGAGGTCACCGGACCGGTGAACCTGTGCGGACCGTCCCCGGCCCGTCAGAAGGACGTCGCGGCCGCCCTCGGCCGGGCGCTGCACCGCCCGGCCGTGCTGCCGGCGCCCACCCCGGCCCTCCGGCTCGTCGTCGGCGAGTTCGCCGGCGAGATCCTCGGCAGCCAGCGCATCGTCGGCGAGGTGCTGCGCTCCAGCGGCTACCGGTACACCCACGGCGACCTCGACGCCGCCGCACGCTGGCTCGTGGCCTGAGCCCCCTCAGCCGTCGCGCAGGGCCGTGACCCGCCAGCCCTCCCCACCGCGGACGAGGTCGACGAGCACGGGCGCAGCGGCCGACCCGGGGTTCGGCACCTCCTCGTCGGCACCCGCCACGCGGTAGGGAGCGACGCCGAGCCGCGCCCGGAGCACCGCGCGCGTGTCCGAGGCCGTCACCACGGCGACCTCCTCGACGACGTACTCGAGGCCCGCGTAGCGCAGCCCGCTCGCGCGCAGCGCCTCGACCGCCGCTCGATCGCGGGCGTAGAGCTCGCCGCCGGCCGACTCCGAGGCCGCGAGCGGACCGGGGTCGGCCTCTCGGTACGCGCGGGCCCGCTCGGCGGCGAGCGCGACGAGGAGGTTGGTGGCGTCGGTGCGGGGGGCGCGGGGGTCGCTGCGCGGGTCGGCGGGCACCGGCGCCCGGGCCGGGGCCGGGGCCGCGACGGGCGCGGTCGCGGGGGGTGCGGTCGCGGCGGGAGCGGACGCGGACGCGGACACCGATGCGGAGGGAGGCACCGCCCGTCCCGCCCCGGTCGGGTCGTCGCGCAGCGCACTCGCCCCCGGCCCGGCGAGCAGCCCGACCCCGCCGGCGAGGACGACGGCCGCGACGGCGAGCCACCGCCGGCGGGTGAGGGCCTCGAGCCCGCGCGCGGTGACGGCACCGGGCCGCCCACGGGTGGGCGTCCCGAGCCGGTCCGCGAGTCGCATCACGGCCCGCGGTCGCGGAGCCGGCGCGCCCGGCCCCCGGCGGTGGCGCCCACCGGTGGCCTTCCCTCGCTCCGGGGGCCGACCCGCCGCCGCCCGGAGCCGGTAGGTGACCGCGCTCGCGTCGTCGTCGCCGACGACGAGGTGCAGCGGCTCGGGCTCGGCCGCGCCGAAGAGGAGGACCGCGAGCTCGTCGGCGCCCGGCCGCTCCTCGGCCGAGGGGCGGACCGCCGCCTCGACGGCGGCGAGGACGCCCTCCGCCCCGGGGCCGGCGAGGGAGACCTCGGCCAGCGCCGGCCGCAGCCCGGGCGGCCCGGGCACCTCACCCGCCAGGCACAGCCAGCCGAGCGCCCCGAGCGCGTAGACGTCGGCCGCCGGCGACGGCTCGGCGCCGATGAGCACCTCCGGCGCGGTGTGCCCGGGCGTGCCCCACACCGGCGCGGGCGCGTCGCCGACGACGCGCCCGACGCCGAGGTCGGCGAGCACGGGCCGCCCGTCGAGGTCGAGGAGCACGTTGCCGGGCGACACGTCGCCGTGGACGACGCCGGCGGCGTGCAACCGCCCCAGCGCGCCGGCCAGGGGTGCCAGCACCGTGACGACCTCCCCCGGCGACAGGTGACCGCGGGCCCGCACGAGGCGCGCGAGGCTGCCCCCACGCATGAGGGGCATGACGAGGGCGACCCGGCCGCCGGGCAGGGCCGTGCACGACTCGACGCCGAGGACGTGCTCGGCCGCCATCCGCGCGGAGACCGCAGCCTCCCGCACCGCCGCCTCGGCCGTCGCCGCGTCACCGCGGGACACCTTGACCGCCACCCGGCGCCCGTCCGCGACACGGCAGCCCTCCCACACCTCGCCGCCGCCACCGCGACCGAGCAGCGCCCCGAGCTCGACCCCCGGGACGGCCGGCGGACCCGTCGTCTCCATCCCCCCAGCCTGCCGCGGGCGCCTGCCGCCGCCGCGCGGTTGTCCACAGGTCCCGCCCTACGCTGGGCCGGGTGACGACCGACCAGCCCACGATCCTCGCCACCTCTGGTGGCTACCGCGCGGGGAGCCGCACCCGGCTCGAGTTCGACGCCCTCGTCCACCACGCCGTCGAGCTCTCCGGCGCCCACGGCCGACGCCCCCGGGTCACGGTCGTCGGAACGGCCTCGGGGGACCCGCGGTGGTTCTCCTACGAGGCCCAGGAGGCCGGGCGGCTCGCCGGGTTCGACGTGACGGTCCTCGACCTCTTCCCCATGCCGAACCTCGACGACGTGCCCGGGCACCTCCTCGAGCAGGACGTCGTGTGGGTGAACGGCGGCTCGGTCGCCAACCTCCTCGCCGTCTGGGACGTCCACGACCTGCGCCCGGCGCTGCGGGCGGCCTGGGAGGCCGGGGTCGTCCTCTCCGGGGTCTCGGCCGGCTCGATCTGCTGGTACGTCGGCGGCACCACCGACTCCTTCGGACCCGAGCTGCGTGCGGTCACCAACGGTCTGGCGCTGCTCCCCTACGGCAACGGCGTCCACTACGACTCCGAGGAGCGGCGTCGACCGCTCGTGCACGAGCTCGTCTCCGCCGGAGCCCTTCCCGAGACGCACTGCACCGACGACGGCGTCGGCCTCGTGTACCGCGGCACCGAGCTGGTCGAGGCCGTCGCCGAGCGGGACGGCCAGGGCGCGTACGTCGTGACGCGGCAGGGCGACGCCGCCCGGGAGGAGCGCCTCGAGCCCCGCCGGCTCCCCCGCCCCTGACGCTCCGGCCCCTGCCGACTCACCA
This sequence comes from uncultured Actinomycetota bacterium, assembly GCA_963752445.1. GTDB lineage: Bacteria > Actinomycetota > Actinomycetes > Actinomycetales > Dermatophilaceae > Phycicoccus. The sequence continues at coordinate 12,471 of CAVVYI010000036.1, forward strand.
CGACGAGTGGGTGCACGGCCGGCCCGGGGCACCGGAAGGTCCGCCCGGGCACCCCGAGGTTCGGGGTGCCCGAGCGAAGGTTCCGGCATCAGGCGGGAAAGTGGAGGTGGCCCGGCCTGGGCGATGAGACGCGGTAGGTCTCGAATCGG
>CAVVYI010000037.1:0-260430 GCA_963752445.1 uncultured Actinomycetota bacterium
GCATCTCGTGCTCGGCCGGGACCGGGTTGGCGATGGAGAGGCCGCTGCCGAGCCCCAGCCCGAAGGAGGCGCGCATCAGCGCCGCCGCCTCCTGCGGGGTGTCGACGCGCATCGGCACCGCGATGCCGCTGGAGCGCGAGAAGAACGACGGGAACTCGTCGGTGCCGTACCCCACGACGGGGACGCCGAGGGTCTCGAGCACCTCGAGGGTGCGGCCGATGTCGAGGATCGACTTCACCCCGGCCGACACGACGGCGACCTCGGTGCGCGAGAGCTCGGTGAGGTCGGCCGAGACGTCCATCGAGTGCTCGGCCCCCTGGTGCACCCCGCCGAGACCGCCGGTGACGAAGAGCCGGATGCCGGCCAGCGCGGCGATCCGCATCGTGCTCGCGACCGTCGTCGCCCCGTGCACCCCGGTGGCCACGACGTGCGGGAGGTCGCGGACGCTCACCTTGCGGATGCCGCCGTCGGCGCCGAACATCTCGAGCTCGTCGTCGGCGAGGCCGACCGTGGGGCGGCCGGAGAGGATCGCGATGGTCGCCGGCACGGCCCCCCCGTCGCGGACGATCTGCTCGACCTCGCGCGCCATCGCGACGTTCTGCGGGTAGGGCATGCCGTGGCTGATGATCGTCGACTCCAGCGCGACGACCGGACGGCCCTCGGCGAGCGCCGCGCGCACCTCGGGGGCGACGGACAGCATCGGGTGGGGGGTGGTGGTCATGCGGTGAGCTCCTCGGTGGACGGGGCGTCGGGGGTCAGGTGGGCGGCGACGAGCGCCGGGGTGAGGTCGGCGCGGACGGTGTCGGGCGAGGCGCAGGTGAGGGCGGCGAGCACCTGGCCGTACCGCGCCGCCTCGAGCACGTCGGCCCCGCCGAGCAGGGCGTGGACGTAGCCCGCCGTCATCGCGTCGCCGGCGCCGGTGACGTCCTCGACCGACGTCGGGGGCGCGGCGACGAGGACGGCGCGCGCCTCGGCCGGCCGTCCGGCGGGGGCACTGGAGAGCAGGCTGCCGCGCGTGCCGCGACGCACCCACACGTGCTCGACCCCGCGTGCGTGGAGCACCGCGGCCGCGGCCCGGATGCCCGCGGTGCCGGGGTCGACCGGCGCACCGACCAGGGCGGCGAGCTCGTCGACGTTCGGGGTGACCGTGTGCACGCCGACGCTCCCGTCGAGCGCGGGAGCGGCCTCGCCGGCCTTGGCGACGCTCACCGGCTCGAGGACCGTGAGGACGCCGGCGGCCGCGGCGCTCGTCAGCAGCCAGCGGATGACGTCGAGGCCGAGGTTGCAGTCGACGACGAGGGCGTCCGCCCCGCCGAGGAGGGTCGGGACGACGCCCAGGTCGCCGACCGCGAGCTCGTCGGTCGCGCGCATGTCGGCGACGGCGACGAGCAGGTCGCCCCCGTCGTCGAGGACCGCGGTGTACGACCCCGTCGGGTGCACCGAGGTGACGACGTGGCGGCAGTCGACGCCCGCGGCCTCGCTGCGGGCGACGACCGTCCGGCCCGGGAGGTCGTCGCCGACCGCCGCGACGAGGCCGGTCGGGCGGCCGAGCCGGGCGAGGTTCTCGGCGATGTTGCGGCCCACCCCGCCGACGGTCGAGGACGAGGTGCCGGGGTTGCTCGTGCCGAGCACCGGCGGGACCCGGGTGCGCACCTTGGCGTCGAGCACGGCCCCGCCGACGACGAGGACCGCGGACGGCTCCGGTCGCAGGAGGTAGCCGCGCCCGAGGAGGACCCCCTTGCGGGTGAGGTGCGAGAGGTGCACCGACACCGCCGCCCGCGTCGACCCCAGTCGCTCGGCGAGGCCCGCGGCGTCGAGCAGCGGGTCGCCCCGCAGGAGGGCGACGATCTCCTGCTCCCGCTCGGTCAACCGCATGCTTGCAACTCTAAAGCACCTTCATCCCTGCAAGCACCCTGGCAACGCCCCGGCGACGCCCGGACGGCGCGGCCCGCGGCGCCCGGGCCGCGGGGGCCTGCGCACCGGGCGGGCCCGGTGGGGTCAGCCGGCGGGGCGGGCGGCGTCGGCGAGCGAGCGCAGGGCCTCCCGGGCCCGCTCCTCCGCGGCGGCGAGGGCGGCCAGGGCCTCCTCGAGCGCGGCGCGGGCCGCGGCGTCGGCGACCAGACCCCGGCGCCGCACGCGCGCGAGCACCTTCGCGGCGGCCAGCCCGGGGGGCAGCGAGGCCGGGACGCCGTGGAGGAGGTCGCCGGCGTAGTCACCGCTCTTCTCGTCCCCCTTGATCCGCTCCCACTCCTCCTCGACCTCCTCGGGTGTCGAGGCGTCGCCGTCGGCGAAGACGTGGGGGTGGCGGCGCACGAGCTTGTCGACGAGCAGCCCGGCCACGGTGTCGACGTCGAACGCCTCGGCACCGGCGTCCTCGGCCACCCGGGCGTGGAACACCACCTGGAGCAGCACGTCGCCGAGCTCCTCGGCGAGCAGGCGGGGGTCACCGGAGTCGATGGCCTCGAGCACCTCGTGGGCCTCCTCGACGAGGTACGGGGCCAGCGAGGCATGGGTCTGCTCGGCGTCCCACGGGCAGCCTCCCGGCGAGCGCAGCCGGTCCATGGCCGCGACGACGTCGAGCAGGCGTCCGCCCTGGACGTCCCACGACCCGACGACGAGCTCGACGTCCGGGGGCACCTCGAGGCGGGAGACCTCGGAGGCCACCGCGTCGGAGAGCCCGGGGTCGCCGTCGCCGGACCCGAGCCACACGACGGCGGAGTCGGCGGCGGCGGACACCAGCGTGCGGGCCAGTGCGGCCGGAGCCACGTCGCCGACGCACTCCACGGCGAGGCCCGCGTCGGTGGCCGCCTCGACGAGGGGCTCGTCCGGCGCCCGGGCCAGCAGCCGGTCGGCGGCGTCGACCGCGGCCCACGCGGAGTGCGACAGCAGCCCGGGGGCGACCCGGGGCGAGGTGACGACGAGCCCGAGCCGGCCGGCGGTCACTTCGCGGTGTAGGGCTTGACCCAGGCCGGGAGGCTGCCGGCGACCGCGGCCTGCGCGGGGTCGTACGTGCCGTACCGGGGGTTGACCGACACGTGGAGCCGGGTGAGCCGCTGGGTGAGCTCGACCTCGTCGGCCGAGGTGAACTGCTGGCTGCTCGAGGCCTGGTTGAGGGCGTCGACGAAGCGGATGACCTCGACCGTGGCGTCGGCGGGGTCGCGCAGGCCGTGCTGCTGGGCCAGCTGGCGGGCGACGGTGTCGGAGGCGACGACACCGTTCTCGGCGAAGAACGTGGATGGCCACGGGGGCGCGGACGAGGGCCGTGACGGCGTCGCTCGGGGCCAGCTTCTGGGTGAGCAGCGCCGGCTGCATCCCGTTGATCTCGGACATCACGGTCTGCACGTCGGTCTCGGTGATGACGCGGCCGTCGACGGTCGCCGCGCGGTTGGCCTCGGTCGAGCCGCAGCCCGAGGTGGCGAGGGCGGCACCGAGGATGAGCACCGCGGCGACGCGGCGAACCGGGAGGGTCACGAGCTGTCCTTTCATCGGGTCACCCCCGGGCGGGGGCGGTCGCGGCACGGGCGGCCTCACCGACATTGTCCATGACGACGGTGCGGACCACCTGCGCGGCCCACTCGAGGATGTCACGGTCGCGCAGCGGCCGTCCGCCCACCGGCGCGGTGCGCGGAGCCGGCACGAGCATGGCGCCCGTGGCGGCCTTGAGGATCGACCGGGGGTGCAGCCGCTGGAGCCGCAGCTGCTGGCTCTCGCGGAGCTCGACCGGCCCGAAGCGCACGTGCTGGCCCTGGACGCTGACGTCGGCGATGCCGGCGGCCCGGGCCACGGTGCGCAGCCGGGCCACCTCGAGGAGGTTGCGGACCGGCTCGGGCACGGGGCCGTAGCGGTCGACGAGCTCGCCCTCGATCTCGGCGAGCTCCTGCTCGTCGACCACGGCGGCCAGCTTCTTGTACATCTCGAGCCGCAGCCGCTCGTGGGGGACGTAGTCGTGCGGGAGGTGGGCGTCGACGGGCAGCTCGATCTTGATCTCGGCCGGCGCCACCTCGCCCTCGCCCCGGAAGGAGGCGACGGCCTCGCCGACGAGCCGCACGTAGAGGTCGAAGCCGACCCCCGCGATGTGCCCGGACTGCTCGCCGCCGAGCAGGTTGCCGGCACCGCGGATCTCGAGGTCCTTCATCGCGACCTGCATCCCGGAGCCGAGGTCGGTGTTGCTCGCGATGGTCTGCAGCCGGTCGAGGGCGGTCTCGGTGAGCGGGGTCTCCGGCGGGTACAGGAAGTACGAGTACGCCCGCTCGCGGCCGCGGCCGACCCGCCCGCGCAGCTGGTGCAGCTGGCTGAGGCCGAGCCGGTCGGCCCGCTCGACGATGAGGGTGTTGGCGTTGCTGATGTCGAGGCCGGTCTCGACGATGGTCGTGCACACGAGGACGTCGAACCGCTTCTCCCAGAAGTCGACGACGACCTGCTCGAGCTTGTGCTCGCCCATCTTCCCGTGCGCCACGGCGACCCGCGCCTCCGGGACGAGCTCACGCAGCCGGGCCGCCGCCCTGTCGATCGTCGACACCTTGTTGTGCACGAGGAACACCTGGCCCTCGCGCAGCAGCTCGCGGCGGACGGCCGCCGTGACGGTCTTCTCGTCGTACGCGCCGACGTAGGTGAGCACCGGGTGGCGCTCCTCGGGGGGCGTCGCGAGCGTCGACATCTCGCGGATGCCGGTGACCGCCATCTCGAGCGTGCGCGGGATGGGCGTCGCCGACATGGCGAGGACGTCGACCGAGGTGCGCAGGGTCTTCAGCTGCTCCTTGTGCTCGACGCCGAAGCGCTGCTCCTCGTCGACGACGACGAGGCCGAGGTCCTTGAACCGCACCTCCTTCGAGAGCAGCCGGTGGGTGCCGATGACGAGGTCGACCGAGCCGTCGGCCAGGCCCGCGAGGACGGCCCGGGCCTCGGTGTCGGTCTGGAAGCGCGACAGCGACCGGACGACGACCGGGAACCCGGCGTACCTCTCGGAGAACGTGTTCTGGTGCTGCTGGACGAGCAGCGTCGTCGGGCAGAGCACGGCCACCTGCTTGCCGTCCTGCACCGCCTTGAACGCCGCCCGCACGGCGATCTCGGTCTTGCCGTACCCGACGTCGCCGCAGACGAGGCGGTCCATCGGCACCTCGCGCTCCATGTCGGCCTTGACCTCGTCGATGGTGCTCAGCTGGTCGGGGGTCTCGACGTGGGCGAAGGCGTCCTCGAGCTCGCGCTGCCACGGGGTGTCCGGGCCGAACGCGTGCCCGGTGGTGGCCATCCGCGCCGAGTAGAGGCGGATGAGCTCGGCCGCGATCTGCTTGACGTAGCGGCGGGCCCGACCCTTGGTCTGCTGCCAGTCCGAGCCGCCCATCTTGTTGAGCGAGGGCTGCTCGCCGCCGACGTAGCGGGTGACCTGGTCGAGCTGGTCGGTGGGGACGTAGAGCCGGTCGGCGGGCTGGCCGCGCCGGGAGGCCGCGTACTCGAGGACGAGGTACTCGCGGGTCGCGCCCTGGACGGTGCGCTGGACCATCTCGACGAACCGGCCGACACCGTGCTGCTCGTGGACGACGAAGTCGCCGGGCCGCAGCTGGAGGGGGTCGACCTGGTTGCGGCGACGCGACGGCATCCGCCGCATGTCCTTGGTCGAGGTGCCCGCGCCGGCCGCCGCGCCGGTGAGGTCGGCCTCGGTGACGACGGCGAGGCGGGCCCCCGGCACGAGGAAGCCGTTGCCGACCGCTCCCGTGGTGACCGTGACGAGGCCGGCCTCGGCCTCGACCGGCTCGGTGGCCAGCCGGGCCGTCACCTCGTGCTCGCCGAGGACCTCGGTGACCCGCTTGGCGAGCCCGGGGCCCTCGGTGGCCACGAGGACGGCCCAGTCGTCGGCGACGAGGCGGCCGAGCTCGGCGACGGCGTCCTCGGTGCTGCCGCGGAAGGTCGGGGACGCCACGAGCCCGAGGTCGAGGGTGTCGTCGTCGCCGTCCCCGGCGAACGGGGTGAGGTCGAGCCAGCGCACCCCGAGCCCGCGGGCCTGCTCGCGCAGCTCGGCGAGGGTGCGGAAGGACGCCGTGCCGAGCACGGCCTCGAGGTCGATGGGCACCGCGCTGCCGCCGGCGGCGTTGGCCCAGCCCGCCTGGAGGAACTCCTCGCTCGTGGAGACGAGGTCGTGGGCCCGGGTGCGCACGCGCTCGGGGTCGCAGGCGACGAGCACGGAGTCGGCGGGCAGCACCTCGAGGAGGGTCTGCATGCCGTCGACGAGCGCCGGCGCGAGCGACTCCATCCCCTCGACGGCGATGCCGTGGGCGAGCTTGTCGAGGATGTCGGCCACGCCGGGCAGCTGGTCGGCGAGCGCGGCGGCGCGCTCGCGGACCGCCGGCGTGAGGAGCAGCTCGCGGCAGGGCGGGGCCCACAGCCCGTGCTCGGCGACCTCGAGGGAGCGCTGGTCGGCGACCTTGAACCAGCGGATCTCCTCGACCGTGTCGCCCCAGAACTCGACCCGCAGCGGGTGCTCCTCGGTGGGCGGGAAGACGTCGAGGATGCCTCCGCGGACGGCGAACTCGCCCGCGCCGCTCGACGAGGTCGACGCGCGCGTAGGCCGCGGCCGCGAGGTCCTCGACGACCCGCTCGAGAGGGGCCTCGTCACCGGCGGCGAGCTCGACCGGGCGCAGCTCGCCGAGGCCGGTGGCGATCGGCTGGAGCACCGCCCGCACCGGCGCGACGACGACCGCGGGGGCGCCGTGCTGGGCGTCGGCGGCGTCGGGGTGGGCCAGCCGCCGCAGCACCGAGAGCCGCTGCCCGACGGTGTCGCTGCGCGGCGAGAGCCGCTCGTGCGGAAGGGTCTCCCACGACGGGAAGTGGGCGACGGCGTCGGGCCCGAGGGTGGCCACGAGCGCCGTCCGGAGGTCCTCGGCCTCGCGGCCGGTGGCCGTGACGGCGAGGACGGGCGCGCCGGACGGGCGCGGCGCGAGCACCGAGACCACCGCGTGCCGGGCGCCGGGCGGTGCGACTGGCCGTCACCTCGGCGGAGGGGACGGCGAGGGCGTCGGAGAGGCTGGAGAGCTGCTCGAGCGCGGCGAGCCGCGTGCGCAGCGGGGAGAGTGAGGGCATGTCGCCCTCCAGCGTAGTGGCGGGCGACGACACGTCGGTCCCCCGCCCGCGCTGACCTAGGCTGGGGCCCGTCCACCGGTCACGTGAGGGTGCCGAACCCGGGCCCGCGGCCACCACGCGAGGGAGTGCACATGCCGGCTCGGGACCGCGCCACGGGCGCCGGTCGACGTCGGCGGCCCGTCGTCCGGGCGCTCGCCGCCGGGGCCGGGGTCCTCGCCCTCGTCGCCACCGTCGCCCTCACCGTGCCGCGCCTGCTGGAACCCCGCTCCTACCCCCTCGCGGTCCTCGCCGCCGCGACACCCCTCGGCCTGGTCACCGGCCTGCTCGCCCTCGTGCTGCTCGTGCCCCTCGTGGTGTCCGCACGCCGGTGGCCCACCGGCCTCGCCGCGGCGCTGGCCCTCGGGCTCGTCGCGCTGCACGCGGGCTGGCTCGCACCGCAGTTCACCGGGTCCGCTCCGCCGGCCGCCCGGGGGCCCGGTCTGGTGGTCATGGTGCAGAACCTCGAGTACGGCGACGTCGCGGACCTCGCCCGGGTGGTCGAGGAGCACGACGTCGACGTCCTCGTCCTCGTCGACCTCGGCCCCGGCCAGGCGGCGGCGGTCCAGGCGTCGCCACTCCTCCAGCGGTTCTCGGCCGGCCCGGTGACCGCGGACGGCGGGACAGTGACGCTCAGCCGCCGTCCGCTGGGGGACCCGGGCGACCTCACCCCGGACCGCCGCTCCCGAGTCCAGGAGGTGGCCTCCTCACCCGTCGGCGCGTTCGTCCTCGCGGCGGCCCACCCGAACCCGCCGTACGTCGACGGGACGCAGGCCTGGCGACGGGACCTCCACCAGATCGGCGTCGGGCTGGCGGCGGCCGGGCGGGCGAGCGACGGGGCGGTCATCGTGCTCGGCGACCTCAACTCCACCCGGGACCAGCGCCCCTTCCGGGACCTGCTGCGCACCGCCGACCTGCGCGACGCGGCGACGATGGCGGGTGCCGGGTGGGCCCCCACCTTCCCCGCGCACGGCCTCCACGACACCCACGGCCTCCGGCTGCCGCCGGCCGTGGCCATCGACCACGTCCTCCTGGGCCCGGCCCTCACCGTCACCTCCTTCGAGCGGGTCGACGTGGCGGGCACCGACCACCTCGGGCTCGTCGCCCGCGTGGGCCGCGCCGCGGGCTGACCGTCCCACCCGCGCGCTGCGGCTGCGCGCGGATGAGCCGCCGGCACGACGCCCTGCCGCCGGCGCGCTCGGACGATCGGCCCATGGCCGGTCGGACGAACGGACGACCCCCTCTCCTTCCTCCACGCGCGCCGCCGGGGTCCCCCTAGCCTCGGAGGCGAAAAGCACCGGAAAGGGCGCAGGGGCGCTTGCCGGGACCTCGTCGGCACCGCACCTCAGCACCGCGACCGCACCGGACGCAGGCGGGCCGACATCGTCTCCGAGGAGGAGAAGGATGAACGCCCCTGTTCGTCGCCGCGCCGTCGCGGCGATCGCCCTGGCTGCTGCGTCGACCGCGATGCTGTACGGCTCGGCCCCGGCCCTGGCCGCGTCCACGACGGCGTCGGGCGCCGTGACCGCCGCCGTCGGCCCCACCGTCACCCGCCTCGACGGTGCCGACCGGTACGACGTCTCGGCCAACCTCAGCGCCACCACCTTCTCCCCCGGCGTCCCGGTCGCCTACGTCGCCACCGGCGAGAAGTTCCCCGACGCCCTCTCCGGCGGCCCCGCCGGCGGCGTCAACGGGGGCCCCGTCCTCCTCGTCCACTCCACCTCGGTCCCCGACTCCGTCGCGTCCGAGCTGGCCCGGCTCAAGCCCCGGCGCATCGTCGTCCTCGGCGGCACCGTCTCGGTCTCCGGCTCCGTCGAGACCGCCCTCGCGGCGTACACGTCCGGGTCGGTCACCCGCCTCGACGGCGCCGACCGGTACGACGTCTCGGCCGCCATCAGCGCGAGCACCTTCGCCCCCGGGGTCCCGGTCGCCTACGTCGCCACCGGCGAGAAGTTCCCCGACGCCCTCTCCGGCGGCCCCGCCGGCGGCGCCCACGGCGGCCCCGTCCTCCTCGTGCGACCCACCTCGGTCCCCGACTCCGTCGCCACCGAGCTGGCCCGGCTCAAGCCGCAGCGCATCGTCGTCCTCGGCGGCACCGTCTCGGTCTCCGGCTCCGTCCAGACCGCCCTCGGGGCCTACACGACCGGGGCGGTCACCCGCCTCGACGGCGCCGACCGCTACGACGTCTCGGCCAACCTCAGCGCCACCACCTTCTCCCCCGGAGTCCCGGTCGCCTACGTCGCCACCGGCGAGAAGTTCCCCGACGCCCTCTCCGGCGGCCCCGCCGGCGGCGCCCACGGCGGCCCCGTCCTCCTCGTGCGACCCACCTCGGTCCCCGACTCCGTCGCCACCGAGCTGGCCCGCCTCAAGCCCCAGCGCATCGTCGTCCTCGGCGGCACCGTCTCGGTCTCCGGCTCCGTCGCGGCCCGGCTGGCGTCCCCGACGGCGAGCGCGGACCTGCCCGCCACGGGCGTCCCGGCCGGGACGAGGCTCAAGGCCTCGGGCGGCCTGACCATCTCCACCGCCGGCACGGTCGTCAACGGGCTGGACATCGCGGGCTGCGTCGACGTGCGGGCCAGCAACGTCGTCATCAAGAACACCCGGATCCGCTGCGCCCGGACCACGACGGCCGTCCGCGTCTACGACGGCGTCCGCAACCTCGTGGTGGTGGACAGCGAGATCGACGGAGGTGGCGTGGTGAGCGCGGCCGTCGGCTTCAACGACTTCACCCTGCAGCGGGTCAACATCCACAACGTCGTCGACGGACCGCGGCTGGGCGACCGCACGCGGCTGCTCAACTCCTACGTCCACGACCTGGTCCGCACGGCGAGCTCGCACAACGACGCGGTCCAGATCACCGGTGGGACGGACATCCAGATCATCGGCAACACCCTCGACGCCTACAACGCGAAGTCCGGCGACCTCATGAACGCCGCCATCATGATCGGGTCCGAGTTCGCGCCGCTGCGTGACCTCACCATCACGAACAACTACCTCAACGGTGGGAACTACACGGTGAACTTCCGGGCCGACACCAACGCCGCACGAGTGGCCGCGAGCGGCAACGTCTTCGGACCCGACCACCGCTACGGGGAGATCACCCGCGCCGACATCCCCGGCGTCCAGTGGCGCGGCTGACCCGCGAGTGGTGCCGGCACCGGCCGACCCTCAGGCCCCGGGCGAGGCCGTGGGGTCGAGCAGGCTCCTGACGATGCTGCGGGACTCCGCGCTCATCAGCGCGTGGTCGACCTCGGCCGCGTGCCGGATGACGACCCGCCCGGACCCGGCGCCGCGCGGCCTGCGCACCGCACCCAGCCGGCCGTAGCGCTCCGCCTCCCGTTCACCGAGGAGGAGGTGGACGTCGGTGCCGGCCCGCAGCAGCGGCAGGAGGAGCCCGGCCGGTGCCTCGACGAGGCCGCGGTGGGCGAGTCCGGCCCACGGCCCCTGTGGGAGGACGGCGCGGGCGAGCTCGCGGGCGAGGCGTCGGGCCTTCCGGGCGGCGCCGGCGCGGGCGGCCGGTGGGCCCCCGGCGGACGCCCCGTCAGCGGGCGGCGGCCACGGACTCGTCAGCGCGCCACCGGGCCGGACGTCCCAGACCGACGGGTTCAGCGCATGGACCCGGTCGACCGGCTCCCGGTCGGCCGCGCGCAGGGCGGCCCAGGAGGCGGCGCAGAGCCCGGCCACGGCCACGTCGGTGACGGACCGGGCCCGCATCCAGCGGACGGCGTCGACGATGTCGGCCACGACGCCGTCCACGTACACGGCGGGGTACGTGAGCGCGAACGCACCGTCGCTCTCCCCGGTACCCCGGCCGTCGAAGCGCAGCGCGGGGCCGTGCTCGGCGTGCCGGCGGGCGAGCTCGACCCACATCCGGGCCGGGCCGACGCTGACCGCGGGCGGCGCGGCGTTCGTGAAGACCAGCCCGGAGCCGGCCCTCCCCTCGACCCAGGAGAGGACACCGAAGAGCTCGGACGCCCCGACGCGGACGGCCCGTTCGTGCACCTCGAGCCCGTCCGACGTGGTGGCGACGACGACGTCGGTGCGCAGGGCCGGGTCGAGGACCCGGTCGGTGCCTCCCGGCCCCGCCGCGAGCCAGCCGGCGACGTGCTCGATGGTCGCCTCGGGGACCGTGAGCGTCCGCCAGTCGAAGAGGGCGTCCTGCCCCGGCAGGGCCACCGCCTCGACCCCGGGCGCGGCGGCGACCTCGCGGACACCCCGACGCGGTGGGGAGTCGGCGCGAGAGACGACGAGCACCCGGCCGAGGCCGTCCCGAACCCCGCTGCCGTCCTCCTGGAGCAGGCTGGTCAGGGTCACCTCGCGCAGGTCGGCGACGGTCTCGGCCCCGTACCGCGCCCCGGGCCCGTAGACCCCGCCGCTGCCGTCGGTCGTCGGTGCGGCCGGAACACCCACCCGGAAGACCATCTCCTCCTCGCGGAGGAAGCGGGCCCCCGAGGCGAGGGGGTCCCACAGGACGAGGGCGTCGACGCGCTCGCGCACGGACGCGGCGAGGGTGGCACCGAGGCGCAGGCCCACGACCGAGACGTGCCCCGTCCCCAGCTCGCGGGCGTACCGGACCGCCTCGTCGAGGCTGTCGCGCCAGCCGCCGACCTCGTCGCCGTCCTCGGGCCCACCGGCGGAGTGCCCCGTGGCGCGGTAGTCGAAGCGGAGGGCGGCGACCCCGCGGGCGGCGAGCCGGTCGGCGAGCGTCCGCAGGGCCCGGTGCGCGACGAACATCTCGATCCCCACCGGCGGGGCGATGACCACCACCCGGTCGGACCGGCCCCCGGCCGGGAGGTGCCACACCCCGAAGAGCGGCGACCCCACCGGACCGAACCAGGTCTCCTGCGTGGTGCCGTGGGCAGCGGTCATCCGAGCGACCCCGAGGACACCGTGCCGAGGGCGGTCGCGACGGCGAAGTCGGCCTCGTGGCTCATCGAGACCACGACGTCGGTGACCCCCGAGCGTCGGGCCAGCCGGGCGGCGCCCCCGTGGAGGACCACCTCACTGCTGCCGTCGGGGGCCCGGTGGATCTCGATGTCGCGCAGGTCGACCGGGTCGTCGGCCGGGCGCAGCACCTTGATCACGGCCTCCTTGGCCGCGAAGCGGGCCGCGAGGCGGGCCGGGTCGGGGCTCGTGGCACCACAGGTGTCGACCTCGTGCGCCGTGTAGACGCGGGCGAGGTACCGGGGCCCGAACCGCTCGAGGGCGCCGCGGACCGCCGACACCGAGGCGAGGTCCGTCCCCACCCGGAGCTGCTGCGCCACCATCGGGCTCCCTCCGTCCACCACCACGGCGACCATGATAGGGACACACCGGGACCGCCACCTGGGTCCGGCGGAACGTGCGGCATCATGGGCCGCGTACGGACGCCCGCCGCAGAGGAGACAGTTGTCGTGTATGTCGAGACGGTACGCAGCGCCCTGGCGGCCGAGGGGCAGCTGGCCGTCGACGTCGGCTCGCTGGGCGACGACGACGACCTCTACAGCGCGGGCCTCACGTCGCACGCGACGGTGAGCGTCATGCTGGCGCTCGAGGACGAGCTCGACATCGAGTTCCCCGAGGAGCTCCTGCGGCGCTCGACGTTCCAGAGCGTGCGGGCCCTGGCCGACGCGGTGCGCACCGCGTCGGGAGGCTGAGCCGGCTCAGGCCCCGAGCCGGGCCCGGAGCGCGGCGCGGTCGATCTTCCCGTTGCCGCTCATCGGCATCTCGCTGAGGTCGTGGATCCGGCGTGGGACCGCCTCCGGGGGCAGTCGGGCGGCCAGCCGCTCCCGGGCGTCCTGCGGGGCAGCGCCCACGACGAACACCTCGATGCCGTCGAAGCCGCCGCCGCCGGTCGCCGGCCACCCGATGGCCGCGGCCTCGGGCACCTCGAGGACGTCGCGGACCGCGGCCTCGACCTCTCCGAGCTCGATCCGCCGCCCGAGCACCTTCACCTGGTCGTCGGCGCGGCCGGCGAAGAGCAGCGGCCCACCCCCCGCGCGCCGGACGAGGTCACCGGTGCGGTAGAAGCGACCGCCCAGGGCGGGGAGGGTCACGAAGGCGGCCTCGGTGCGCTCGGGGTCGCCGAGGTAGCCCCGCGCCAGCTGGTCGCCGCCGACGAGCAGCTCACCGGTGGTCCCGGGAGCGACCTCGGCGAGGTCGGCGTCCACGACCACCGCGCGCACCCCCGGGAGCGGCTCCCCGATCGGGACGCGCGACCCCTCGCACTCGGCCGGGGAGGTCTCGGCGTCCCACGCGTAGTCGGTGACGCACACGGTGGCCTCGGTCGGGCCGTACTGGTTGATGATGCGTGCGGCGGGCGCCGCGGCCGTCCAGGCGTCGCAGAGGTCGGTCGTCAGGGCCTCACCGCCGTGGAACACGTAGCGCAGGCCCGGGTAGGCGCCCGGCTTGAGCTGCCGCAGGCGCCGCATGATCGTCGAGCGCGACGGGACGGCGCCCCAGACCGTGACCCCGTGCCGCTCGATGAGGCGGGCCTCGTCGAGGACGCCGTCGTCCGCGCCGGGCACGGCCACGGCGGCACCGGCGGACCAGGCGAGGAACACCATGAGCACCGAGGGGTCGAAGGACAGCTTGAAGAGCTGGCCGACGACGTCGTCGGGCCCCAGGTCGACCCGCGTGCGCATCGCCGCCAGCATCGCGCTGACGTTGCGGTGCTCGACGACGACCCCCTTGGGCACCCCGGTGCTGCCCGAGGTGTAGAGGAGGTAGAGGGGGTCGTCGTCGCTCGCGACGCCGTCGCCCCCCGGGGCGGGCGCGGACAGGTCGGCGGCGGTGAGCACGACGTGGGGCGCGGGGACCGAGGCGGCGTCGTGGGCGTCACCGTCCGGCACGAGGACCGTGAGCGGGTGGCCGACCGCCGCGCACACCTCGGCGACGAGGGGGAGCTCCGCTGCGGGCGTGACGAGCCAGCGCACACCGGCCCGCTCGATGAGCCCGGCGAGGCGCCGAGGTGGCAGCTCGACCTCGAGCGGGAGGTAGCCCCGCCCGGCGAGGGCGACGGCCAGCAGGTTCTCGTAGCACCGGAGGGACCGGCCCCCCATGACCCCGACGAAGGCCGCCTCCGACACCGACGGCGCACGCTCGACGAGCGTCGCACCCACCGCCCGGGCGGTGTCCCACAGCCCGCGGTAGGTGACCGAGTCCTCGCGCTGGACGAGTGCGACGCGGTCGGCGTGGCGGTCGGCGACCTCCTCGAGGGCGGCGACGAGGCTCGACATGCGTGGGTTTCCCTCCGGTCCGGGGCGACGACGGGACGGGCGCTGCCTAGTCGTAGCTCACGTGCACGGTATCGAGGATCCCCTCGAGCGTGCCGAAGAACGCGGCATGATCCTCGGCCGTCCCGAAGACGGAGTAGACGAAGCCCCGCGTGCCCTGGTCGGCGGCCCCGAGGTCGTCGCCGGGCCGGCGGTTGACCGCGACCTCCTGGACGCCCGGGACGGACCGGACCCGTTCGATCCCGTCGATCGCGAGCACCCGGGACGCCCCGGGCGGGGGCTGGACCCGGTGGAAGTACGCGACGCCGTCGGTCGTCCGGCCCTCGACCTCCGGCGCCGGGTCGCGCCCGAGCGCCACGAGGCAGGCGGCCCGGATCAGGTCGCGCCCGGAGGCGGCGGCCGCGATCCGCGGGACGCCCCCTCCTCCGAGGCGTCCGTTGACCTCGATGACCCGGGGCCCGTCGGGCGTGAACTTCACCTCGGTGTGGTAGACGCCCGTCCGGCAGCCGAGGGAGGTCACCGCGCGTTCGGCGAGGGCCACCGCGGCCCGCTCCTCGTCCGGGGCGAGGGCCGAGGGACAGAAGTTGCCCGTCAGCCGGAAGCCGTCGGCGATGGGCATGCAGCCGGTCACCCCGAACGTGCGCAGGGTGCCCCCCGAGGCGAACGTCTCCACGGTCACGAAGTCGCCGTAGGGGCGTTCGCCCTGCGGCCAGCCGTCGACGAAGCGCTCCTCGACGACCATGTCCTCCGCCGCACCCGACCGGGCCCGCTCCCCCATCAGGGCGACCGCCGCGTCCGCGCCGTCGACGGCGAACACCCCACGACTTCCGTTCGCGCTCACCGGCTTGACGATGAGCCGGCCCGTCATCCCGGCGACCGCTCGGACCCAGTCCTGCTCCGCGCCGTCGCCGTGCAGGCGAGCACTGGCGGGCACCTCGATGCCCCCCGCGCTCAGTGCCGCCCGCTGGGCCGTCTTGTCGGTGAGGCGGAGGACGACGTCCTCGGCGTCGTAGGGCAGCCCGTGCGCCGCGGCGATGCCCGCCGCCCGGCGGAGGAACGAGTCGTTGAAGGCGATGACACCGTCGAGGGGCTCCCCGTCGACGGCTCCCGCCTGCCGTGCGTCGAGGCCGGTGATGTCCGCGACGCGGCCCAGCCGCTCGAGCAGCCGGGCCATGGTGCCGGGTTCGGCGAGGTCCCGGTCGACGAGCCAGACGAGACCCCACTCGCCCGCGGACGCCTCGACGAGGTGGAGGGCCTGCACCGACGTCGGGTCGTAGAGGACCCCGAGCCTGGGGCGGTGGACGGCGGGCGTCGGGGAGGCGGTCACGAGCTGTACTCCACCTGGATCGTCGCGCAGACCTCGTCGATGGTCGCCCAGACGTCCTCGTGGGTGGCACCGGACCCCCACACGCCGAGGACGGCACTCCAGGTGCCCTGCTCCACGACGTCGACGGCGGATCCCTCGCCCCGGAACACGGTGACGCGGTCGACACCCGACAGGCCGCGGGCCTCGTCGAGGCCGTGGAGGGCGAGGACCGAGCGCGCGTCGGCCGGCGGCTGGAGGTCGTACTCGTAGGCGACGCGGGCGAACTCGACCTGCCCCGGACCCACCGGGAGGTCCAGCGCGACCCGGCCGGCCAGCTCCCACATCGAGATGCCGGTGGCCGACTCCACGAGGGGGACCAGCCCTCCGCCGAGCCGGCCGTTGACCTCCACGACGCGCACGCCGTCCGCACCGAGCTTGAGCTCGGTGTGGAAGACACCCCGATCCGTACCGAGCGCCCGGATCGCCGCTTCCGCGAGGGCCGTGAGCCCGGGCCACTCCTCGGGAGGCACGTCGGCCGGGACGACGAGGCCGGTCTCGCGGAAGCCGCTCGCCGGCCTCGGCCGACCGGTGACACAGAGGTGCCTGGCCTCACCCTGGACGAGGAAGGACTCCACGGAGACGACGTCCGCCGCAGGACGCTCCTCGACGGGCCAACCGTCGACGATCCGCTGCTCGGCCACGAAGGCCTCCTGGAGCGGGATCCCGACGGCCTGCCAGAACTGCCTGGCCGTGTGGGGATCCGGCAGCTCGCCGGTGCGGCGGGAGCTGCGTCCCTGCACGGGCTTGGCGACCAGCGGATAGCCGAGGTCACCGAGCGCGACGAGCACCTCCTCCTCGGTGAGGCCGGCCGGCAGGAGCGTGGCCGCAGGGGACGGGACGCCCGCCTCGCGGAACCGGGCCCGCTGCACGTGCTTGTGGGTGAGCGCCTCCACCGTCGCGGCCGAGAACGCCCAGACCCCGAGGGCCTCGGCGAGCGGCGGCACGTCGGCCAACCGCGTCTCGTTCATGACCATGAGCCCGTCGACGGGTGCGGACAGCCGCGCCGCGACCTCGGCCGGGGTGCGGCCCGCGAGGTCGACGACCTCCCCCATCCGCTGGAGCAACCGCCCCGCACCCCGGGACGGGAAGTGCTCGGTGTCGACGAGCCACACGAGCTCGGCGAGGTCGCAGATCGCCTCGGCCAGGGCGAAGGCGTCGACCGACTCCTCGTCGAAGAGGACCGCGAGCCGGGGACGCCGCGTCACACGAGCCCCCCGGGCAACGGGTCTGGTGGTGTCGCGGACGGGCACGCCGGGGATGGTAGCGCACCCCTGGGGTCCCGGACCGGCTGTCCCGGCGGGCCGGACCGGGTCAGGATCCCCACACCTCCAGCTCGGCGAGCCCGACGTTGCGCGTGCCCGACCAGACCTTGGTGACGACGAAGCGCACACTGGTCACCGACCGGGCCGGGAAGGTCACCGTCAGCCCGCTGCCGTCGTTCGGCAGGGACCCGACCGCGACCTGGGACCCGTCACTGAACTGCAGGACGCCCGCGCGAACCTGGTCGGTGGGGTTGGGGCGGTCGTGGAGGACCACCCGGGACACGGTCTGCGGCGCCGACCAGTCCAGCTGCAGCCAGGTGCCGACCATGCCGCGCAGGGACGACCACTCGTTGAGCGGTGAGTCGGGGTAGCCGGCGGACACCCCGTCGATCGCCCGGGCCGCGGTCTGGTCGCCGTCCTCGGAGCTCGCCGTCGCGGTCGCCGAGCGGGCCAGGTTCACCGGCCCCGTGCTCGGTGCCGCCACCGAGATCGTCACCCGGTCCGTCGCCGACCCCGCCCCGTTCGACACCGACAGCTCCAACACCACGCTCGCCGGACCCACCGGCGCCGAGAACGACCGCACCGCACCCGAACCCGACAACACCACCGACGGCCCCGACACCTGCGACCACGAGAACGCCAACGCCCCACCGGACCCCGCCGAGCTCGCCGACCCGTCCACCGACACCACCGCACCGGAGTCCACCGACCGGTCCGGCCCCGCATCCGCCACCGGCGGCGTCACCGGCGCAGCAGCCACCGAGATCGTCACCCGATCCGTCGCCGACCCCGCCCCGTTCGACACCGACAGCTCCAACACCACGCTCGCCGGACCCACCGGCGCCGAGAACGACCGCACCGCACCCGAACCCGACAACACCACCGACGGCCCCGACACCTGCGACCACGAGAACGCCAACGCCCCACCGGACCCCGCCGAGCTCGCCGACCCGTCCACCGACACCACCGCACCGGAGTCCACCGACCGGTCCGGCCCCGCATCCGCCACCGGCGGCGTGGGACCGCCGCCCGACGTCGAGCCGGGCGTCCACGCCTCGAACTCGGCGAGACCGACGTTGCGCGTGCCCGAGAGCACGGAGGTCACGAGGAACCGGACGCTGGTCACGGACCGCGACGGGAACGTCACCTCCAGGGGGCTGCCGTCGTTGGGCAGCTCGCCCACGGCGACCTGCGAGCCGTCGCTGAACTGCAGCGTGCCCCCACGCACCTGGTCGGTCGTGTTCGGGCGGTCGTCGAGGACCACCCGGGTGAGGGTCTGCGGGCCGGGCCAGGAGAGCTGGATCCAGGTACCGGTCTTGCCCTTCTTCGAGGACCACTCGTTGAGCGGTGCCGTCGGGTAGCCGTCCGCCACCCCGTCGATCGCCTTGTCGGGCGTCTGCTCGCCGTCCGACGACGAGGCCGTCGCCGTCGCCGTGCGGGCCACGTTGACGGGCGGGGTGCCACCGCCGGTCGGAGCGGCGACGTCGACGCTCACCCGGTCCGTGGCGGACCCCGCCGCGTTGGCGACGCCCACCTGCAGGACGACCGTGGTCGGGCCCTGCGGGGCGGTGAAGGAGGCCACCGGCCCGGTCCCGGTGAGCGCCACGGCGGGCCCCGAGACCTGCGACCACGTGTACGTGAGGGCGCCGCCCGTGCCGGGCGTGCTCGCCGAGCCGTCGACGCTCACGGCGGCGCCGGACGCGACCGACTGGTCCGCCCCGGCGTCCGCGACCGGCGGCGTCGCCCCGCCGCCCCCGCCCGAGGAGACGGCGAGGGCCTCGACCTCGGCCAGCCCGACGTTCTGGGTCGTCGCCGAGGTCGAGGTCACGGTGAAGCGGACCCACGACACGTCGCGGGAGCTGAACGAGACCGTGGCCCCCGACCCGTCGTTCGGCAGCGACGAGACCGCGACCTGCGAGCCGTCACTGAACTGGAGCAGCCCGGCGGTCACCTGGTCGGCCGGGTTCGGGCGGTCGTGGAGGACGACTCGCGTCAGGGCCTGCGAGCTCGACCACGACAGCTGGAACCAGGTGCCGGCCGTGCCGCGCTTCGACGACCACTCGTTGAGGGGAGCCTCGGGGTAGCCGCCGACCACGCCGTCGATCGCGCGGTCGGGGGTCTGGGCGCCGTCCGAGGACGATGCCGTGGCGGTGGCCGACCGAGCGACGTCGACGAGCGCCTGCGGTGCCGGCGCGGGCACCTCGTCCGAGGAGACGACGTACTGCCGTGCGAGCCAAGCACTCTCGGGGCGTGCAGCACACGCCGCCTGGCTCTGGCAGATCAGCGGGTCGTGCGGCGTGTAGGCGTAGAAGGCGGCGCTCTTGGCGCTGTAGTCGGCGCCGGACACGTTGACCGGAAGCGTCTGGGACGCGTACCCCAGGTACGACACGAGGGTGTGCGGCACCGGGTACTGCGCGTGGGCGGCCTGCGTGAAGTACGCCGTGACGTAGTGGTCGACGTTGTCGGGGTCCCCGGGGCTCCCGACGACGTCGTGGGTGCCGATCCGGCTCGGCTGCGCGGCGGCCATCAGGGCCTGCAGCGTGTCGATGAGCCCCTGGCGGGTGTAGGTGGCCGCGCCGTCGACCGTGGAGACCTGGGCGAGCGTGCCGTACCAGAGCTTCTTGATGCTCTGGTAGCCGTACGTCGAGCCGCCGTCGCCGGTGAGGCTGGCGCCCTCCGGGAGCCGGAGGAACACGAGGGAGATGTCGGGGTCCGCAGCGAGCCGGGACACGCGCACCTGGTGCCCGGCGACCGACTGCGTGGTGTCCTGCCACTGGTCCGCGGCGCCGGCCATCGAGGCGTAGGCGGCCTTGGCGCCGTCCTCGCGGCCGGACCAGTACGACGCGTCGCGGTTGGCGTCCCCGGCGGTGACGAACACCGTCTGGACGCAGGAGCCG
Organism: uncultured Actinomycetota bacterium; assembly: GCA_963752445.1. Taxonomy (GTDB): domain Bacteria; phylum Actinomycetota; class Actinomycetes; order Actinomycetales; family Dermatophilaceae; genus Phycicoccus. Next base: position 19,850 of record CAVVYI010000037.1, read on the forward strand.
GCCCGGACGTCGTCGAGGAGGTCAGGGCTCATGAAGAGGAACGAGTCGTCCTCGTGGGCCGAGACGTACATGGTGCTCCGGGCGCACCCGGACGCCAGGGCCGGGGGCGCCAGCCCCACGAGACCCAGGACGGCCACGAGCACAGCCGTCAGAACCACACCACGGCTGCGCCGTGGAGGCATGCCCCATCGCGGGGGGTGTGACGCCATCGTGACTCCCTGCTAGTAACGAGTGGCCGCGCTCATGGTATCCGTCATCGGCCCGCGCGCGCAGTCGTTCCGTGGCTAGAGTCCACGGCGGAGGTCGCGGCGACCGTCGCGACCGGTCCGAAGGGAGAACCGGTGCAGGTCACCGTCGTCTCGACCCTGACCAGCGCTGCGTGGGGCGGCAGCGAGGTGCTCTGGTCGGCGACCGCCGACCGGCTGCTGCAGGAGGGCCACGCGGTGCACGCCGTGACCCACCGGCCGGGCTCGGGCCCGGTCCCGCCCGCTCTCGCCGCGCTCGCCCGGGCCGGCCTCGAGCGGTCCGGGTGGCGGCGCGCCGGCCGACCCCGCCGGGTCCTCACCAAGGCCGGTCTGGCCCGCGGACCCCTGCACGGCGGCCAGGTGCTCCTCGCGAACCTGGCCAGCGCGCACGACCTCGTGACCGCCGTCGTCCCCCGCGCGATGGTGCGCCGGGCGCGGGAGACCTCCGTCCCCTACGTCCTGGCCCCCCACAGCATCGTCGAGCGCCGGATCACCCCCCGGAACCGCGATCTGCTGCGGGAGGTCTACGGGGCGGCGGCCGCCGTCGTCGTCCCCTCCACGAGCGTGGCCGAGGACCTCGAGCGGCAGCTGGCCGCCGACCTCCCCCGGTGGGTCGAGATCGCCACGCCCACACCCCTGCTCGACGACCCGCCGCTGCCGTGGCCCGAGCCGGGGCCGCTGCGCCTCGCCCTGGTGGCCCGCGTCGACGTCGAGCAGAAGGGGCACGACGTCCTCGTGGCCGCCCTCGCGGCGACGAGCTGGCGCGGGGCCGACTGGAGCCTCGACGTGTACGGGGAGGGGCCGGACCTCGGCTACGTCGGCGAGCTCGTCGACCACTACGGGCTCACCGACCGGGTGCGGCTCGCCGGCCGTGCCGACGACCTCGCCGCGGTGTGGCGCGACCACGAGGCGCTCGTCCTGCCCAGTCGGCGCGAGTCGCGGGGCATCGTCATCGCCGAGGCCATGGCCTGTGGGCGCCCCGTGCTCGGCACCGCCGTCGGGGGCATCCCCGAGTCGGTGCTCGACGGTCGGACCGGCCTGCTCGCCGCGGCCCCGACGGTCGACGCGCTCACCGTGGCCCTCGAGCGGCTCTGGGCGGTGCGCGCCGAGCTGCCCGCGATGGGGCGTCGAGCCCGGGCGCACACGGAGGCGCTCTACGCGCACGAGCCGGCGGCGGCCCTGGCCGCCCTCCTCCTCGAGGTGGGCGAGCAGGACTGACTCGGCGGCCGGCTCAGCCTTCGGTGGCCGGCTCAGCCCTCGGCGCGCTCCGGGGTGCGCAGGCCCTTGGTGCGCACCCGACGCACCGTGCCGAGCACGGACGCGACCCGGTCGCGAGCCCCGAGCCGACCCCAGGCGGCGAGGGTGCCCATCCCGCGGTAGTCCGGCGCGCGCATCCCGGCCAGGCGGAGGCCGAGGACCCGGCCCCACACCGTGCGCTGCGTGGCGTGCAGGCTCGGCTGCGAGGCCGTGATGATCGCGGGGTCGACCCGCCGGCCCTCGAGGGCGCCGTCCCGGAAGGCGGCGGCCACGGCCGCCCGGCCCCGCTCGGTCCGGACGACGAGCAGCGAGCGGCCGTCCTCACCCGGCTGCGGAGGTCGGTACCAGGGGTCGCCCACCGAGATGTCGGCGAACTGCCCGCTGTGGTCGGGGCAGACCATGCACCGCCACTGGCGCTGCCGGCTGAGCTGGGCCCATGCCTCCGCGTAGGTGGCGCTGACCCGGTGGCCGTCGCGGTCGGTGGCCCGGAACAGGCCCGGCCACCCCTCTCCGCGGTAGTCGACGCGGGCCACGTCCTCCGGAGCCATCCCGAGGTCGCGGACCACCGACTCGGTCGCGGCGCGGCTCGGGGTTCCGGCACAGAAGATCCCGATGGTCAGCGCCACGGCCTCCTCGAGCCGGGGCCGCTCGGACGCGGCCGCCCGGGTCGCCGACACGTCGCAGGGCTTGCCGACGACCACGCACGGGCCGCCGGCGTCCTCCACGAGCTGGAGGCCGGCGCAGGGGCTGGCCGGCGCGTACCGCGACCCCGCCGCGGCGAGGACGTCCTCCCGCGTCCGGCTGAGGGCGACCTCGTTGCGCAGCGGGTCGGATCCGGAGGCCCGTGTCTGGAGCACGCCCACGGCGTGCTCGCGCTCGAGCGCGTGGGCGGCCAGCGCACTGACCACCCCACCGGACGAACCGCGGTGCCGGAGCTCAGGGTCGGTCGACCAGCACTCGTGCACCTCGAGGACGGGCCCCCACTCCCCGTGCTCCGGAGCCCCTGCGAGGGCGCCGTCGGGGTGCCGGAGCCCGTGGCCCGGGCACGCGCGCAGCGCCGCCCCGGCGACGGGTCGGCCGTTGACGGCGGCGATCGGGAGGGGCCGCATGCCCTGGTCGCGCACCTCGGTCATCGCCAGGACCTCGGGCTCGAGGTAGCTGCAGGCGCCGCACCCCGAGCACAGGTGCTGGTCGACCACCTCGGCGATGCTCCGCGGAGCGCGTCCGGGCATCGGTCGCCCCCTCTCGGCCGTCGTCGTCCCCGGGCCGTCGACGGTCGTCGAGGGGCTCCGGGAGGTCGACGACAGGGTAGCCGCTGGGCGCCGCCCACCCGGTGGGGTCCGGCACCGGCGGAGCCGGTCGAGTCGTTTACCACACTGTGAGTCGCCTGAGAGAACGGACGGGATCATCGTGACCCGATCGAGACCTCACGGTCGTACCCCGGCGGTGGGTCTGCGCAGGTCAGCGGCGTGGCGGGGCGCGTCGGACGGCCCGGACCCGGCGCCCCGACCCGCGTGGCCGCACTCCGTCGTGGTCCTCGGCGCTTCCCCTCACGCGGTAACTCACCTACGGTCATGAACACCACCGCCGACACGTGATCCGATTCCCCCCTGTGCTCCGCCCACGCCGCGACCCCCGTCGATGCCGGTCCTGCGGAGCAGATCATCACGAGGAGACCCACCCCCATGGCTCGTCACCGCGGAGCCCATCGCCCCTCCCCCGGACCTGATCCGGCGCTCCCCGAGCGCCGGACGCGGACCCGCGCCACGTTCGTCGGGGCCGCCCTCCTCGTCGTCGGGATGCCCCTGTCGGGCTCGGTCGCCGCTGCGCCCCTGACCGCCGCCGAGCGCGCCCGCACCGCCCCGTCGGACCCGGGGCGCGCCGTCGCGACGCACCACGGGGGGAGGGCTCCGCACGACCGCAGCGGGCCGAGGACCCACCCGCGCCACCACCGTGACCGCCCGACGTCCCGGGACCTGGACCGCCCGCGCCCGAAGCCGTCCAGCGCACCGACCCCCACGCCGGCGGCGCCCCGCCCCACCCCCACGAAGCCGTCCTCGACGCCGAGGCCGACGACCACGACCGCCTCGCGCCCCGGGTCCTGGCCCGACGCCGGGACCACCGGCCCGCGTGCCGGCCACCGCCTCAAGGCCTCCGGCTCGGTCAAGGTCACCAAGGCCGGGACCGTCCTGCAGGACCTCGACATCGACGGCTGCGTCACCATCGCCGCCCCGCGGGTGGTCCTCCGGGACGTGCGCATCCGCTGTGGGGGCACCTACGGGATCGACGTGGAGTCCGGCAGCGTCACGGCGGAGTACGTGGAGCTGGACGGCCTCGGGAGCGTGCACGTGGCCGTCGTCGGCTCCGGCTACACCCTCTCCCACGTCGACATCCACGACGTGGAGGACGGCCCCCGCCTCGGCAGCAACGTGACGATCGAGGACTCGTTCGTCCACGACCTCTTCCGGGCGCCGGGGAGCCACAACGACGCGATGCAGACGACCGGTGGCTCGAACATCACGATCCGCCACAACCGGATCGTCCCGTTCACGGACGGCGACCCGATGAACGCGGCGATCATGATCGGCTCCGAGTTCGCGCCGCTGCGCGACATGCTCATCGAGGGCAACTACCTCGACGGCGGCAACTACTCGATCCTGGCCCGGGACGACCTGGACGGCCGCAACGTGGTCGTCCGGAACAACGTGTTCACGAAGAACTTCCGCTTCGGTCCGTACCGCGGGGCCCCGGGCATGTCCGCCGATGCCTCCAACGTGTTCGTGGGGACGTCGACGCCGGCGGTCTGAGCCCGCCCGCCCGCCGCCCGGGGTCCCTGGCCCGGACGGAGCAGGCTCACCAGCCCGCGCGGCCCAGGCCCGCCCGGAGCCGGCGGCGGGCGCTCCGCACGCGACGGCGCCAGCCGGAGTAGGCGCGGGCGTCCGACGGCCAGGTCTGGAGGATGCGGGCCGACTCGCGCATCTGGGCCGTCCACGCGTCGACGGTGTCGACTCCGGTGGTCTTCGCCGAGAGGGGACGCCACCGCCGGAAGGCGTCGTCGTCGGTGTACATCGTGTACGGCGAGCGCGGGTCGTCCATGTGCTCCTCGTGGAGGAACGGGAAGACCCAGCCGTTGACCCAGCCGCGACGAGCCGCCGCGACGCACCACTGCGTGAAGGACTGCCCCTCGACGAGCGGCCCCATCTGCTGGACCATCTCCCGCTTGGCGAGGTACCCGCTCCCCTGGACCCACGGGTGCCGCATGAGCCGTCGGCCGTTGTCGAGCGGGACCACCTTGCGCAGGGCGCGGTCGTCGAAGTCCTCGTCGTAGAAGCGCCAGCTGCCGACCACGCCGAGCGAGGGCGCCCCGTCGTGCGCCTCACGCAGGACGGTGAGCCACTGCGGGTCGACGAGGCAGTCGTCGTCCACCTTGGAGACGAACTCGGCGTCGGACTCCTGCCACAGCCAGTTCGTCGGGGCGCGCAGGCCCGCGTTGGTCTCGGAGACGTGCAGGCGGTGGACCCGCGGGTGGTCGGTGAACTCGTGGACCGCGGTGAGCGTCGCGCGGTCGTCTCCGTTGTGCCACAGCCAGACGCGAGCGTCCTCGTCACAGCTGTCGAGCAGGGCCTTGAGCGACCGCCGCACGTAGTCGGGTCGCTCGTAGGTGATCATGAGGATGTCGACGGTCGCCGGCACGTCAGACCCACCGCGCCTCGTCGACCTCGGGGTCCCGTCCGCGCGCGATGTCGACGAGGGCCCGCACGCGCTCCCTCGCGGTGAGCGGGGACACACCGCTGGCGACGAGCCGGCGGCGCTGCTGGACCGACAACGCGGCGGCGATCCCGACGGTGAGCCACAGCAGGGTCGTCGCGGTCGTGAAGAAGAACTCGTCGAAGAAGGCCGCGGAGACGGTGAGGGTGACGACGATGGCCAGCAGCGAGAGGGCGAGGTCGGCGGTCTGCGCGTCGCCGAGGAACGCCGCCCGGCGGCGAACCGTCATGAGGGTGCGGCAGGTCGCGAGGAGGACCACGGCGAGCAGGGCCATCCCGACCCAGCCGGTCTCGATGATGCTGAGCAGCCACTGGTTGTCGAGGAGGATGTACTGCTCCGGCGTGAAGGTCCCGGGGCCACGGCCGATGAACGGGCGCTCGGTGACGTACCCCCAGACGACGGCGTAGTCCTCGGTCCGCCCCGTGATGCTCGGGTCGTTGGCGGCGTTGAGGAAGAGCGACTTGATCGTCCCGAGGAGCCCGGGCTTGACGACCATGTAGACCGGGACGGCGAGGACGAGCGCCAGGATGGAGTTGATCCTGGTCCGGCTCGGCCAGCCCACGAGCATGACGAGCGCCGTGAGGGCGAAGCCCACGATCGCGCTGCGGGAGAGGGAGAAGGGCACGGCCCCGCCGATGAGCAGCACCGTCGCCCACCCGTACTTCCGCTGCCCCTTCGGCCTCGTCAGCGTGTAGTGGAGCGCCAAGGGGAGGGTGACGGCGGTGACGACGCCGAACTCGATGTAGTGGCCCGCGGTGCCGGCCACGCGGGCGAAGTCCTCGGCCCCGCGACCGGAGATCCCCACGAGCGGCTGGTTCGCCTGGAGGCCCGGGAGCATGAGGTAGCCGGAGAGGTCACGGCCCAGCCAGAACTGGATCCAGCCCATGAGGGCCGAGAAGGCGGACCCGGCGACGACGGTCCGCAGCACGATGTCGACCTGTCGTCGGCTCCGCAACCCGGTGGCGGCCACGAGCACGATCCCGAGGTAGGCCAGGGCCGCGATCATCGTGCGGTCGCTGCCACTGCTCTCGGCGTCGGTGAGGCCGCGGTCGTACCCCGCCGACCACGCCAGGACGAGCCAGCCGACGTAGACGAGGACGGCGATGACGAGCGGGCTGCTCACCCGGGTCCGCAGGCGGGGGTGGATGGCCGAGGTCAGCCACCACGCCAGGAGCCCGACCGCGAGGACGAAGTGGGGCCGGCCCGCCGCCCCGATGCCACTGAGGACCGCCCGCGCGGGGAGGAAGAAGACGAGGACGATCGCGGCCGAGAGCAGGTGCGCCGGGTCGAGGACCGAGGAGCGAGCCGTCGGCCGGGCGTCGTGGTCCGCGAGCTGCGAGGTGGGGCGCGACGCGAGGGCGGTCACTCAGGACCGCCGCGGGACGACCCTCCCCGCGGCGGGGAGGACCCCGCGAGCACCGGGGACTCGCCCAGCCGGTCCTCGTCCACCTCGGGGTCGTCGTCCGGGTCCGCGTGGTCGCCCGGGGCCCCGTGGCCGACCGGGGCCGCGTCGCCGTCGTCGTCCGCGCCCGGTTCGTCCAGAGGCTCGCCGTCGCCGTCGCCGCCGTCGCCGTCGGCCGCCCGACGGCGCCGCCGGCGCGCGAGGAGCGAGTCGACCGTGATGACGATGGCGGCGGTGAGGACGACCCCCAGCCCGCCGACCCCCAGGAGGACCTGCTTGAGGCCGTCGCGGGTCGTCACCAGGCTCTTGCCGGTGGTCACCTGGATGAGGATGCGCTGGTTCGCCGGCACCTTGTACCGGGCCTGCTTGGCACTGAGGTCGTCCTGCATCAGGGTGATGACGTGGTCGAGGGTGCGCGTGGCCCCCTCGGTGCTCGGGGCCGGGGCGAAGACGGTGAAGAGCACGCTGCGCGAGGCCAGGAGGACGGTGTACTCACCCGAGTACCCGTCGGCGACGACCTTGGACTTGGTCACGGGGTCGACGACGCTGTCGATCGTGGCCGCCGCCGTGGTGGCCACGCCCGCCGTCGCCCACGGGTTCGGCGAGAGCTGGTCGATGGGGATCGTGACGGGGGGCTCGAGGAAGACGCCGCTGGCGCTGGCGGTGTACGTCGGCTGGACGCCCTGACCGGCCTGGCCGGCGGCCAGTGCGGTGAGCGCCAGCAACGGCACCGTCAGGTACCACCGACGGAAGAGCACCTTGACGAAATCCCACAGATCCACGAACGCTCCTGACCCCTGCTGTCTCGTGCCATATGCTACTCGACGGTTGCGCCGTGCGATCTCGTTTGCCGAGATCATGGGGGGTGCCCCAAGCAGAGGAGAGATCGCTGCCCACCCGAAGCTTCTGTCTGTTCGGCACGCCCGGAGCCCAGCTCAACCTCGGCGTCGGCGCCCTGAGGGACGCGACGACGCACGCGGTCCACCGGGCCCTGCCGGGTTCCGAGGTCGTCGTCTTCGACGACGGGTGGGGCGTGCGCCCCACCACCACGCCCGAGGGGCCCGTGACCTTCTGCGGGGGCCGGGACTCCCGGCGCTACCACCGCCCGGAGTCGTTCGCGCAGATGCGGGCCGCGATCGCGGTGGGCGGGGCGTGGAACGCGGGAGCACGCAAGATCCTCGAGTCGGCCGCGGTCCTCGACGTGAGCGGGGGCGACAGCTTCGCCGACCTCTACGGGCCCTCGAGGTTCCGCACGGTCGCCTGGCCGAAGCGGCTCGCCCTCGCGGCCGGCCGCCCCCTGGTCCTGCTGCCCCAGACGTACGGCCCGTTCCGCGACCCCGGTCTCCGCGAGGAGGCGGCCCGCCTGCTGCGCGGTGCGAGCGCGGTGTGGGCGAGGGACCCGCGCAGCCGGGAGACCGCCGACGAGCTGATCGGCGAGGAGCGCACCCGACTCGGGGTGGACATGGCGTTCGGGCTGCCGCGCACGCCCCTCGAGGGGGCCGAGGGCGACGCCTGGCAGCAGTGGCTCGACGCCTCGCCCGAACCCGTCGCCGGGGTCAACGTCAACGGCCTGCTCGTCAACCAGCCGGACGCCAGCCGCGCCTACGGGGTGACCCCGACCCACCGCGAGGAGATGACCGAGGTGGCGCGGCGCATCCTCGACGGCTCCGAGTGGCGGGTCGTCGTGGTGCCGCACGTCCTCGGCGAGGGGCTCGACTCCGACGTCGCCGTGTCCCGCGAGGTCGCCGGTCGCCTGCAGGCCGAGTTCGGCACGGAGCGCGTCCACCTCGCGGACGGGTGCCGCACGCCCGGCCAGACCAAGGCGGTCATCGCCCGGTGCGCGTGGTTCACCGGTGCCCGCATGCACGCGACGATCGCGGCCCTCTCCTCCGGCGTCCCGACCGGCGGGGTCGCGTACAGCCGCAAGATGGAGCCCGTCTTCGAGCGCCTCGACCAGCCGGTGGTCGACGCGAGGTCGACGCCGAGCGACGGCATCGTCTCCGAGCTCGTCGCCCTGTGGCGCGACCACGACGCCGCCCGGGACCGTCTCGCGACGACCCTGCCCGAGGTGCTCGACACCTGGGCCGCCCAGATCGACGCGATCCTCGCCGTGCCCGACACCGTGGAGCGATGACCGTGCCGACCGGCACTCCCGCGCTGCGCGTGGCGATGGTCCCCCTGCCGAGCCCGCGTGGCAACCCCTTCCTCCACCAGATGGTCGAGCGGCTGGAGGCCGACGGGGTCCGGGTCGTCGGCGCGTCCTTCGCCGAGGCCGCGCGCGCCGACGTCCTGCACCTGCACTGGCCCGACCACTTCGTCAGCCGGTCCACGACCTGGCTCAGCCTGCGCGGCGGCGCCCGCGTCCTGCTCATGGCCGCGCTCGTGCGGGCCCGGCGCCGTGCGGTCGTCTGGACCGTCCACAACCTCGGGCCGCACGAACGGCTCCACCCCGGGGTGGAGCGAGCGTTCTGGCCGGTGTTCACGCGCCTGGTCTCCGGCTGCATCTTCCTCACGGCGGCCGGCCGGACCGCGGCCGTCCGGGCCTTCCCCCGGCTCGCGCGCACGGCCTCGGCGGTCGTCCCGCACGGCTCGTACTCCGGGTTCTACCCGCCCTTCGACGGGACGCCGGAGGCCGCGCGCGCCTCCGTCGGCCTCCCGTCCGCCGCCCGGCCCCTGCTGTTCTTCGGCCAGGTCCGGCGCTACAAGAACGTGCCCGGGCTCCTGCGGGCGTTCGCCGACGTCAGCGACCCGGCCGCACGGCTCGTCGTCGCCGGCTCCGGCCCGGAGCCCGACCTCCTCGCCGAGGTCGACCGGGCCGCGCGCGAGGACGAGCGGGTCGTCGTCACGGGGCGGGTCGAGGACGCCGACGTCGAGCGCATCGTCGCGGCGGCGGTCGGCGCGGTGCTGCCGTACCACGACGTCTTCAACAGCGGGTCGCTCTTCCTCGCGCTGTCCGGCCACCGCCCGGTCCTCGTCCCCGAGACCGAGGTCTTCGCCGAGGTCCGCGGTCAGGTCGGCCCGCAGTGGGTCCGGTTCTTCGAGCCCCCGCTCACCGCCGACGACCTCGAGGGCTTCGCCGCGGCCGCGGCCGACCTCGTCGCCTCGGGGGCCCGACCCGACCTGCGGGAGCTCGACTGGGAGCGCATCGGTCCCCGCATCGTGGCGTTCTACGCGTCCCTGCAGCCCGGACGGCCCGCCGGATGAGCGGGCCGCGCGTCGGGCGACGCACCGTCGTCATCGCCGTCGCCGTGGTCGTGGTTCTCGTGCTCGCGGCGCTCGTCGTCCGGCTCGCAGGACGTGGGACGGACGCGCCGGCGCCGGGCGCCTCCGCGAGCCCGACCCCGTCCGAGAGCATCGCCGGCGGGGAGCCGTTCCCCGACGAGGGCTCGACCGGCGTGCCGGACGGCGTCACCCTCACGCCGTCCGGGGCCCTGGAGGTCACCACCGACGGTGCTGTCGTCGAGGGCCTCGACATCGACGGGTGCGTCGACGTCCTCGCCGACCACGTGACGATCCGCAGCTCCCGCATCACCTGCTCGCGCCCCACCACCGCGATCCGCCTCCAGGACGGCCGCACCGACCTCGTCGTCGAGGACGTCGAGATCGACGGCACGGGGGTGGTCAGCGCCGCGGTCGGCTTCTCCGACTACACCCTCCTGCGGGTCGACATCCACGACGTCGTCGACGGCCCGCGCCTCGGCAGCAACACGCGCATCCAGGACTCCTACGTCCACAACCTGTCCCGCACCGAGGGGTCGCACAACGACGCCGTCCAGATCGCCGGTGGCGAGCACATCCGCGTCCTGCACAACACCCTCGACGCCTTCGACGCCCGCAGCGGGGACCTGTTCAACGCGGCCGTGATGGTGGGTGCCGGGAAGACGACGATCGACGACGTCCTCATCGCGGGCAACTACCTCAACGGCGGGAACTACACCGTGAACTTCCGGCCCGACGTCACGGCCCGCGCCGTCGTCGGACGGGACAACACCTTCGGCCCGGACCACCGCTACGGCGAGCTCGCCGGCGCGGACCTGCCCGGGGTCCAGTGGACCGGAGAGCCCTCGCCGTCACCGGGTCAGGGGTAGTAGACGCGGTAGCGCAGTGACCCTCGCGCCCGCCCCCACATCTGCCCGACCCGGTTCATCCACAGCCCTCGCACGTCTCCGCGCCGGAGCAGGGGCACCCGGCTGGCGAGCCACCACAGGTCCCTGACGGCGGCCGACGTGCCCCGGCGAGCGGCCCCGACCTCCCGGAACCGCCGGTACAGGAGGACGTCGGCCTCGGCGTAGCCCGCCATCTGCCGGGCCAGGCCTCGCGCCGACGCGCGGTGCCGGTAGTGGACCACGGCCCGCTCGGCGTTGAGCAGGCGCCCGCCCCCGAGCTGCACGCGCCAGGCGAAGTCGACGTCCTCGCCCCCGGGCCCGAAGGACTCCTCCCAGCCGCCGGCGGCCGAGAACACCTCGCGCCACACGGCGATGTTGCACCCGTGGGCGTACGGCAGGAACCTCAGCTTGACGGGCAGCCGGTCCGGCGGGTGGGGGAAGCGCCAGCCCGGGTCGAGGCCGGCGTTGACGACGCCGGCGTCGAGTGGCCCGCCGACGAGCTCGGCCGCCTCCGCGGCGTCCACCATCGCCGCGACCCACCCGGGGACGACGACGTCGTCGGCGTCGCAGATGAGCAGCAGGTCGCCGGCCGCGGCCCGGCACCCGACGTTCCGGGCGTGGCTCACCCCGCGGGCGTCGCTCGCGTCGACGAGGTGCACGGGCAGCCGGGCCGGGCGGGCCGCGAGGAACGCGGCGAGGCCGTCGGTGGAGCCGTTGTCGGCGACGACGACCTCGAGCGCGCCCGCGTAGTCCTGCGCGTCGAGCGCGTCGAGCTGCTCACCGAGGGTGTCGACCGCGTTGTAGGTGGGGATGACGACCGAGACCAGCTCCGGTCGGCGTCCCGGCGCGGTGGCCGGGACCGGGACGACGTCCGGTCCGGCGGCCGGGCTCACCGCTCGACGCTCGAGGAGAGGTCGTAGGCGTCGGCCTGGAGCCGGTAGAGGCGGGAGTACACGCCGTCCCGGGCGATGAGCTCGTTGTGCGACCCGTGCTCGACGACCCGTCCGTCCTGGAGGACGTAGATGCGGTCGGCGAGGTGGAGGTTCGCGTAGCGGTGCGAGACGAGGAGGCCGGCGCGGTCGCCGAGGAGGGAGCGCACCGTCGAGAAGAGCTCGTACTCGCTGCGCGGGTCCAGGGCCGAGGTGGGCTCGTCGAGGATGACGAGCGGGGCGTCGCGGAAGAGGGCGCGGGCGAGGGCGATCCGCTGCCACTGACCGATCGAGAGCTCGGTGCCGCCGGTGAACTCGCGCGACAGGAGGGTGTCGAGCCCCTGGGGGAGGGCGGTGGTGAAGGCCGCTCCGGCCCGGTCCAGGGCCGCGCGGATCGTCGGGTCGAGCGTCTCCCGGGCGACGTCACGCTGCGTGGCGTCCCCGAAGAGCACGTTGTCGCGCAGGGGGAGCTGGTACTTGATGAAGTCCTGGAAGATCACGCCGACCGACGACCGCATCGCCACGCGGTCGTCGGCGTCCTCGACGGGGCGCTCGTCCCACAGGATCTCGCCGGACTCGGCCGGGTACAGCCCGGCGACGACCTTGGCCAGGGTCGTCTTGCCCGACCCGTTCTCGCCGACGAGGGCGACGATCTCGCCGCGGTGGATCGTCAGGTCGACACCGTGGAGCGTGCGCACCGGCGCGTCGGGGTAGCTGTAGGTGACGTCGCGCAGCCGCACCGACGTGCTGAGTGGCCACGTGCCCGGCGTCGAGGCCGGCTCGACCGGCGTCGTCTCGAGGAAGTCGGTGAGGTCGGCCACGAACACGCTCGCCTCGGCGATGAGGTTCATGGCCTGGAAGAGGGTGCCGAGCTGGCTGCCGAGCATGCGGATGCCGATCGCCGCGGCACCGGCCTCGGCGAAGTCGAGGACGCCCCGGTTGAGCAGCACCACGAGGAGGATCATGCCGACCGAGAGCAGCAGCGCCGAGGTGAGGACGGTGCCCATGGCGTAGCGCTGCCGGCGCCGGACGTGCGGGCGCAGGAGCGCCAGGTACCGGTCGGAGTGGTACGTCTGGTGCTCGTCGAGGGCCGCGCTGAGGTCGAAGGCCCGCACCTCCTTGGCCGGCTCGCGCCGCCCCATGAGCTCGCGGAAGTACTCGCGGCGCCGGTAGATCTCCGCGGAGTCCCGGGCGAACGCGAACTCCAGCGCCCCCGAGCGGCGGGCGAAGTACAGCGCCGGCCCGGCGCCGAGGAGCAACGGCACGAGGAGCACCGGCTGGATGGCGGCCAGGACGACGACGAGCATGCCGGCGCCGATCAGGCCACCGATGAGGTTGAGGACGCCGAGGGCCATCTGGATGGGCTGCCGGACGGCGTTCGTGGCGACGCGGTTGAACCGGTCGTAGAACTCCGGGCGCTCGTAGGTCTCGAGGTCGACGCGTGAGGAGACGGCCAGCAGCTCGCGCCAGATGTCGCGGTTCGCCGCCTCGCCCAGCAGACGACCCTGCTGGACCTGCATGACGCTCGCGGACGACGCGAGGGCGGAGGTCACCGAGAGCAGGACCACGGGCCAGACGAGCCGGCTGACGTCGACCTCGCCGCCCAGCGTCCCGAGCGCGTCGAGGACGAGCTTGCCCGCGACGACCACACCGGTCGCGCTCAGCGCGCCGACGAGCTGGAGGGCGATCGCGAACCGGAACGTCCTCTTGTCGGCACGCATGAGCATCCGGGAGGCGGCTCGGATGTTCTGCCACACCGCGCCCGCCGACTTCCCGGCCTGGGCACGCTCGGCATCTGCGTGGGACTGCGTCATCAGCGCTCTCGCTCACCCCTGGACGACTCGGACACGCGATTGTCGCACGCACGGCGACGTCGCCGTGGCGGGATCCGGGAGTCGGCGGCCGTCCGGGGGCCCGGGAGCGACGGTCGGCGGCGGTCGAGCGGCCCGGTAGGGTCCGGCCATGGCTCCGCCGACCGAGGTCGAGACCGACGTCCTCGTGGTCGTCGTCACCTACAACAGCGCCGAGCTCCTCCCCGGCCTCTTCGCCTCGTTCGAGGCCGGTCTCGCCGGCCTCCGCACGTCGGTCGTCGTCGTCGACAACGACAGCGCCGACGGCAGCCCGGAGGAGGCGCAGCGGCTCCGGCCGGACGCCACGGTCGTCCGCACGGGCCGTAACGCCGGCTACGCCGCCGGGCTGAACATCGGGGTCGCCGCCGGTCCGCCCAGTCGGGCCATCCTCGTGCTGAACCCCGACGTGCGGCTGGAACCCGGCTGTGCGGCGACCTTGTCCGAGCTGGTCGCCGATCCTCGGACGGGGATGGCCGCCCCCCTGCTGCGGACCGGCGACGGGGCCCTGCACCCCTCGATCCGGCGCGAGCCGACGGTGCTCCGAGCCCTCGCGGACGCGGTCATCGGAGCGCGGCGGGCCGGCCGGATCGGTCGCCTCGGCGAGGTCGTGACCGACCCGCGGGCCTACGACGCGCCGCGCGCCGTGGACTGGGCCGAAGGGTCCACGCTCATGGTGTCGCGCGCGGCGTGGGACGCCGTGGGCCCCTGGGACGAGTCGTTCTTCCTCTACTCCGAGGAGACCGACTTCGCCCTGCGCCTGGGCGACGCCGGGTACCGGGTGCTCTTCTCCCCCTCGGCCACCGCGACCCACCTCACCGGCGGATCCTCGACGTCCGCGCGCCTCTGGCCGCTCCTCGTGGCGAACCGGTGGCGGCTGTACCGCAAGCGGCACGGGGCGCTGGCCTCGACCGCCTTCTGGGGCGCGCTGGTGCTGCGGGAGGCGAGCCGGGCGGCTCGCGGGTCGGCCACCAGCCGAGCGGCCCTGGGCGCCCTCGTGTCGCCCTCGCGGATGCGCGAGCGCCCCGGCCCCGACTGGCTGCGCTAGCCGCAGGTCACGGCCCTCGGTGGAGGCGCTCGTCCTACGCCCCCCGGGCCTCCGGACGCCAGGCGGTCTCGCCGCCGGCGCGGGCGGCGCGCTCGGCCGCCAGGGTCAGCGCGCCGTAGACGACGACCGCGGGCGCGAGCCACGGCCGGCGGACCGCCACCCCGAGCCAGGCCGTGCGGCTCCCCCGGGCGACGCCGGTCGGTACCCCGTCGGTGCCGGCGCGCGCACGCAGCGCCCGGTTGCCCCGCCGCACGCGGACGAGCCGGTCGTACAGCTCGCGGGTGCGCGACGGCATCCGGACCCGGACGCTCACGGCCTCCACCACCTGCTTCTCGTCCGCCCCGAAGAGCGAGTCGAGGAAGAGGTCGTCGGCGACGAGCGCGGGGAACTGCGAGAAGCGGGCGCGGCCCTCCTCCGACAGGACGACGAGGCCGCGGCCGAAGAGGCTGCCGGCCATGACCGGGAGGTGCTGGTGCACGGCGGCATAGGCGCGCACGGGGAGCGCGCACCCCCGGGCGTCGAGCACGCGGCGCGGGGCGACGGCGAGGGTCGTCGGCCCCAGGGCCGCGCACAGCCGGTCGAGGTCGGAGGCCTCGACGCTGATGTCGGCGTCGAGGTACGCCCGCGGGAAGCCCTCGGCCAGCGCGTCGCCCGCGTTGAGGGCACCGGCCTTCCCCGGCTGCTCGCGCTCGAGGACGCGCACCCCGAAGCCGCGGGCGACCGCGGCGGTGTCGTCGTGGCACCCGTTGGGCACGACGACGACGTCCAGCCCGGAGCCGGACAGGGCACGCAGGCAGTCACCGATGACCGCCGCCTCGTCGTACGCCGCGATGACGACACTGGTCACGGCGCACCTCCTCCCCGGTCGCTGCCCGGCATGCGGCTCCCGCGGGCCCGGGCGAGTCCGGACGGGACGGGGGTCACGCTACCCGCGCACCGCGAGCCCCGCCGGGCCCGGTCGAGGTCAGTGGGAGGTGCCCACCAGCTCGAGCGGCACGACGTCGGTCGTGGAGTGCACGGTGGTCCGGGCCGCGCGCCACAGGTCCTCGACGGTGAGGTCCTCCACCTCGCGCCCGACGGCGATCCCCCGGCTGTCGAGCTGCTCGCAGATGAGGACCTGGTGGTCGTCGACGTGCTCCCCGCGGGAGACCCGTCGCGGGAGCAGCACGGGGGCCCGACCCGAGTCGAGGGTGTTGAGCGCCGACCCGATGCCACCGTGGGCGACCACGAGGTCGGCCTCGCGCATCGCGTCGCGCAGCACGGTCGCGGGGATCTGGTCGTGCCCGTCGACCCCGAGGCCGCTGAGGTCGGTGGCTCCGGTCTGCCAGAGGATCTCCACGTCCGGGGCACACACCTCGGGCAGCAGGCGCGTCAGCTGCTCGACGGCGCTGCGGAAGCCGTAGCCCGGCATCGTCCCCAGGGTGACGACCACGCGCGAGAGCGGACGCTGCGGCTCGGTGCTCACCGCGGGGGCCGCGTCGGCGGCGAACCCGTCGAAGAGCGAGCCGCAGTACGCCCACCGGCGGGTGGCCAGTGCCTCGTACTGGGTGTAGCGGCGGGTGCCCGGCAGGGCCCCGAGCAGGCGGCCGGTGAGGCTCGGCCCGTCCGAGCGGGCCGCGCTCTCGATGTAGTGGCACGGCACGCCGTGCAGGCGGGCGGCGACGAAGAACGGCAGCGCGATGCCCGAGCCCGTGGAGACGACGGCCCGGTAGTGGCCCTCCCGGATGAGGCGGATCGCGTCCGGGAGGTCGCGCGCCACGGCGCCGAAGTCCCGCGGCTTGATGTAGCCCACGTAGTGCACCGTCTCGCCGGCGAGCAGGGCCCGCGACTGGTTGCCGTCGAAGGTCGCCCACTCGAAGGGGCCCATGTCCTCGCCGAGTCGCTCGCGCAGCCGGATGAGCTGCTCGAGGTGTCCTCCGGTGGAGGCCACGAGCAGGGTCGGGCCGTCTCCGCGACCGAGGCTCGCGGGGTGGCGGGTGGGAGAGAGGAGTGACATGGTCCCTGCTTTCGGATGGGGTGGCCCGGGATCGTCCGGGCTCGGGTCGGGGCGGCGGTGGAGTGGTGGACCGCCGTGGTCCGGGATGCCGCGGTGGCGGCGTGGGGCGCGACGCTGCGCGGTCAGTAGGCGCCGCGGCCGCGCAGGACCGCCTGCCCGGTGCGGAGGAGGATCTGCATGTCGAGGGCGAGCGACCAGTTGTCGACGTACCAGAGGTCGAGCCGGACGGAGTCGAACCACGAGAGGTCGCTGCGCCCGGAGACCTGCCACAGGCCGGTCATCCCGGGACGGACCCGGAGACGGCGCACGGCGTCGCTCTCGTACTGGTCGACCTCGGCCCGCAGAGGAGGCCGCGGCCCGACGAGCGACATCTCGCCCCGGACGACGTTGAGGAGCTGCGGCAGCTCGTCGAGGGAGAACCGGCGCAGGGCCGCGCCGACCCGGGTGACCCGCGGGTCGCGGCGCATCTTGAAGAGGATGTCGTTGCCGTCGCTGTCGGCGGCGAGCTCCTCGCGGCGGGCGTCGGCGTCGACGACCATCGTGCGGAACTTGTACATGGAGAACACCCGGCCGCCCTCACCGACGCGCTCCTGGCGGAAGAGCGCGGGGCCCGGGGAGTCACGACGGACGAGGAGGCCGATGACGAGGAGCACGGGCGCGAGCAGGAGGAGCGCGGTGACCCCGAGGACCCGGTCGCCGATGAGCTTGAGCCCGTAGCGCCAGCCGCTCTGCACGGGGCGCTCGACGTGGAGCATCGGCAGGCCCGCGGCCCGGCGCATCGTCAGCCGCGGGCCGGCGACCTCGACCACACCCGGCGCGACGAGGAGGTCGACGTCGCGCTGCTCGAGCGCCCACCCGAGCCGGCGGAGCGCGTGCCCGGCGATCGCGGGGCTGCTCGCCACGGCGACGGCACCGACGGCGAGCCGGTCGACGACGTGGAGGGTGTCGGCCTCGGAGCCGACGACCGGGATGCCGGAGTGGTTCTCGACGGCGAGGACGGGGTCGGCGAGGTCGGTGACGCAGATGGCCACGACCGCCATCCCCGTGGTGCGGGGGTCGCTCTCGATCCGGTGGGCGACGTCGAGCGCCGCGCGGGCGTCGCCGACGACGAGGGTGGGACGGAGGTGGAGGCCGCCGGCCCGGGCGGCCGCGAGCCGCCGGCGCAGCTCGTAGCGACCGAGCAGCGTCGTCACCGTCATCGTCGGCACGGAGAGGAGCAGCATCCCGCGGGAGAAGTCCAGCTGGAGGGCGAAGGACCCGAACGCGACGAGCGCGACCAGCCCCACCGCCGACCGGGTGACCGCCCGGTACTCCTCGCTGCCCGCCCCGACGAACCGGGTGGCGTACGCCCCGTTCTTGGCGAGGAGGACGATCCAGGCCGCGGCCACGACGAAGAGGGTGAACCGGGCGGGGCCGCTCGGGCCCCAGAGGCCGGTGTACGACCCGAGGACCGCGTTGCGCCCGACGAGGCCGACCAGCACCCCGACGACGGCGGCCGCTGCGTCGACCCCCATCGTGGACCGGCGGTGTCGCCGCTCCCACTCGCTGAGCCCGGACCTGACCCGGGCGTGGCCGAAGGTGGCCAGATCAATGTGCGCGACGCCTCGCGGAGTAACCCACGGGCGCGCGTCAGTACCTTGAGCGATGCTCATCGAACCGTCGACCCCTGCAAATCGAAACGTGTTCGAAGATCAACGATGACGTCGGCCCCTGCAACCGGGCGGCATCCCCGTCTATCCTCACGTCACGACCGGCCCTGCTTCCGGCCGTGGCGTCTGTTGTAGGCCTCACTGTAGCCCGTCACCGGGGGCGCCACATGCCCTTTGGAGAAGTTCTCTTGACGTTCTCTTGACGTTCGGGCGCCCCGCCGGGAACGCGTGCAGGTCCCGTTCAGGTGGCGTGCGGCACGCTCTCAGCGAGGGGCGTGCACGCGCTGCTGCGCGTCGAGCAGGCCCAGGGTGACGAGCTGCTCGACGGCGTCGGCCGCGTCGTCGAGGAGGAACGGCAGCTCCTTGCGCTCGGTCGACGAGAAGTCACGGAGCACGAAGTCGGCGGCGTCCATCCGACCGGGTGGACGCCCGATGCCCACCCGCACGCGGTGGTAGTCACGGGTCCCGACCGACGAGCTGATCGACCGCAGCCCGTTGTGGCCGCCTTCTCCCCCACCGCGCTTGAGGCGCACCGTGCCGGCGTCGAGGTCGAGCTCGTCGTGCACGACGACGAGGCGCTCGACCGGGACCGAGAAGAAGGAGAGCAGGGCCTTGACCGGCCCGCCGGACTCGTTCATGTAGGAGGACGGGACGGCGACGACGGCCGCCGGCCCCGGGACGCCGCCCGGGCCGGTGCCGAGGCGGACCTGGGCCGCCCGCGCCCGGGCCTTGTGCGTGCGCAGGCTCGTGGAGGTGCGGCGGGCGATCTCGTCGACGACCATCGCCCCGACGTTGTGGCGGTTGCCGGCGTAGCCGGGCCCGGGGTTCCCGAGGCCGACGACGAGCCAGGGTCCGGTGTCGGTCACGCCGACGATCATGCCACCCGGGGCGGGGACGCCGACGGGGCCCGGTCCGTCGCGGACCGGGCCCCGTCGGGGAGGGTGGGGCTCAGGACTCGTCGGAGTCGCCGGCCGCCGTGGCCTCGGAGTCGCCCGCGTCGGCGGAGGCGCCCTCGGCAGCCTCCTCGTCGGTCTCCTCGCGCTCGATGCCCGCCTCGGACTCGGCCTCCTCGAGCTCGGCCTCGAGCTCCTCGGCCGTGATCTGCTGGGTGACGTTGACGACGAGCCACTCGGGGTCGGTGAGCAGGCTCGCGCCCTCGGGCAGGGTGATCTCGCCCGCGTGCAGCTGGGTGCCGGCCTGGGCGCCCTCGACGGAGACGGTGATCCACTCGGGGATGTCGGTGGCGAGCACCTCGAGCTCGAGGGTCGAGTTGACGAGGGAGACGACCGTCTCGGGGGCGGCCTCGCCCTCGACGTGGACGCCGACCTCGACGGTGACCTTCTCGCCCTTGCGGATGACGACGAGGTCGACGTGCTCGATGACGGGCTTGATGGGGTCGCGCTGGACGTCCTTGGCGAGCGCCAGGTGCTCGGTGCCGTCGATGACGAGGGTGAGCAGGGCGTTGGTGTGCTTGAGCGCGAGCATCGACTCGTGGCCCGGGAGGGTGATGTGCACCGGCTCGGTGCCGTGGCCGTACATCACGGCGGGGATCTTGTCGGCGCGCCGGATCTTGCGGGCGGCGCCCTTGCCGAACTGGGTGCGCGTCTCGGCGACGAGCTTGGTGACCTCGGTGGACACGGGGGACTCCTGGGGTGGGTCGGAACGAGTGGACGTCGGTCCTCGACGCGGGACGTGGCACCGGACCGGCGCGCGAACGGCCCGCGGACCCGGGGGTCAGCGCGCCGCCAGCGTCGATCACGGAGGTCGCGGGCCGTGTGGCCGGTCGGACTCCTTCGTCCGGTGCGACGTCCCTCGCCGAGGCAACCCCGAGAGTCTAGGCGACCGGGGACGGAACGTCGAAATCGGCCGCTGCGCTGGCCGCTCGGGCCTCCCGGCGCTCCCCCACCCGGACCGAGACGACGCCGGCGAGGACGACCACCCCGCCCACGAGCTGCCACGGGCCGGGGAGCTCGCCGAGGACCAGCCAGGCGAAGAGCACGGCGAAGAGCACCTCGGTGAGCCCGACGAAGGAGGCGAGCGTCGACCCGAGGTGGCGTGCCCCGAGCACCCCCAGCACGTAGGCCACGGCGGCCGCGACGACGACGAGCTCGGCGAGGGCCAGCCACGCCGGGGCCTGCGCTCCGGCGACGTCGACGTGGGAGGCGCCGACCGTCATCGGGCAGCACGTGGACGGCGCCGAGGAGGGCGAGGACGACCGCGCCGGCGCTCAGCCCCAGCGCGGCGAAGGTGAACGGGGGCAGGGTGGTCTCGCGGGCCGCGAGGACGTAGTGACCGGCGAGGCCGGTGGCGGCGAGCAGCGCCCAGAGCACGCCGAGGAGGTCGGGCGTGCGCTGGCCGGTGACGTCGAGGACGAGGGCCAGGCCGACGAGGGCGAGGACGACGCCCACCCCGGTGAGGCGGTGCGGGGCGCGCCGGGTGACGAGCCACACCCAGAGGACGACGAGGACGATGCCGAGGTACTCGATGAGCAGGGCGACCCCGACGGTGAGCCGCCCGACGGCCTGGAAGTAGCCGAGCTGGGCCGCGGCGACGGCCAGGCAGCCGTAGCCGGTGGTGAGCGGCAGCTCGCGCAGCACGTCGTGCAGCCGGTCGCGCACCTGCCACAGCCCGACCGGCAGCAGGAGGGCGCTGGCCCCGGCGATGCGCACGAGGACGACGGCGCCCGGGCTCCAGCCCGCCTCGATGAGGGCCTTGGCGAAGGGGCCGGACGTGCCGAACGCCGCGCTCGAGAGGACGAGGGCCACGAGCCCCACGCCGACGTGCCGCCGCACCGCCTCCACCATGCCGGGTCCTTCCGCTCGGACGCCCGCCGTCCCGGCGCTGCTGGGGCCGGCGCAGGAGCTGTCAGGAGTCAACTGTTATCTTGGTCCTGACATTACGCGAGCCCTCGTCAGGAGTCAACGTGGTTTTCACTCATGACACGGACCTCGTGCTCCGGCACGCCGCGGCCCTGGTCAACACCGCGCCCGGGCACGGGTCGAGCGGCAGCGAGGACCTGCCCGACGTCGGGTCCGTCCGCCGCTGGATGGACGACTGGGGCTGGAGCGGCGGGCGCCCGGCCAGCGGGGCGGAGGTCGAGGCCCTCCACCGGGTCCGCGCCCGTGCCGAGCGGCTCTGGGTCGCCGACCTCGCCGAGCAGGTGGCCGAGGTCAACGCGCTCCTCGCCGCGGGCCGGGCCCTCCCCCGGCTCGTCGAGCACGACGACCAGGGCTGGCACATCCACGCGACCGACGACGACGCGCCGCTCGCCGACCGGTTCGCCGTCGAGCTCGCGATGGCGCTCGTCGACGTCATCCGCGCCGGCGAGCGCGGGCGGCTCGCGGTGTGCTCGGCCGACGACTGCGACGACGTCTACGTCGACCTCAGCCGCAACCGCTCGCGCAAGTTCTGCGAGGGCACCTGCGGCACCCGGGCGAACGTCGCCGCCTACCGCGCCCGCAAGGCCGCCGACCTCGCCTGACGCCGCGCCCCGGCCGCGGCCGCGCGGAGGGTCAGGCGCGGCCGCCGAAGAGGCTCGTCACCGACCCGTCCTCGAAGACCTCCTTGACCGCGGCGCTGATGAGCGGCGCGATCGACAGGACGGTCAGCCCGTCGAACTCCTTCTCCGGGGCGATCGGCAGGGTGTTGGTGACGATGACCTCGCGCGCGGAGCAGGACTCGAGCCGCTCGACGGCGGGCTCGGACAGGATCGCGTGGGTCGCGGCGATGACGACGTCCTTGGCCCCGTCGGCCATGAGGGCGTCGGCCGCCTTGGTGATCGTGCCGCCGGTGTCGATCATGTCGTCGACGAGGACGCAGACCCGTCCCGCGACCTCGCCGACCACCCGGTTGGCGACCATCTCGTTGGGCCGGGTGATGTCGCGGGTCTTGTGGATGAAGGCCAGCGGCGCCCCGCCGAGCCGCTTGCTCCACTGCTCGGCGACCTTGATCCGGCCCGCGTCCGGCGAGACGACCGCGAGGTCCTCGTCGCCGTAGCGCCGGGCGACGTACTCGGAGAGCACGGGGATGGCCATGAGGTGGTCGACGGGTCCGTCGAAGAAGCCCTGGATCTGGTCGGTGTGCAGGTCGACGCAGATGAGCCGGTCGGCGCCGGCGGTCTTGAAGAGGTCGGCGACGAGGCGGGCGCTGATCGGCTCGCGGCCCCGGTGCTTCTTGTCCTGGCGCGCGTAGCCGTAGAACGGCATGACGACGGTGATCCGCTTCGCGCTCGCCCGCTTCAGCGCGTCGACCATGAGCAGGTGCTCCATGATGTTCTCGTTGATCGGGCTGGTGTGGCTCTGGATGACGAAGGCGTCCGAGCCGCGCACCGACTCCTCGAAGCGGACGTAGATCTCGCCGTTGGCGAAGTCGTACGCGCTGGTCGGGACCAGCTCGGTGCCCAGCTGGGCCGCGACCTCCTGGGCGAGCCCGGGGTTGGCCCGGCCCGAGAAGACCATCATCTGCTTCTTCGGGCGCTTGCGGATGTTGGCCGACGGCGGCCGGGTCTCCTTGCTCACGGGGCGGGGTCCTCCGGGGTGGCGTCGGTGTCGGTGCTCGACCGGGCGGCCAGGGCCCGCTCGGCGGCCTCGGCGGTCCGGGTGCCCGCGCGGGCCCGGGCCACCCACCCGTCGACGTTGCGCTGACGGGCGCGGGCGACGGCGATCTGGCCGGGGCCGACGTCCTGGGTGAGCGCGCTGCCGGCCGCGACGTAGGCGCCGTCGGCGACCTCGACCGGGCTGATGACGACGGTGTGGGACCCGACGAAGCTGTGCGCGCCGACGCGCGAGTGGTGCTTCGCGACGCCGTCGTAGTTGGCGAAGACCGTGCCCGCGCCGATGTTCGCGCCCTCGCCGATCGTCACGTCACCGGCGTAGGTGAGGTGCGGCACCTTGGCGCCGTCGCCGATCTCGGCGTTCTTGGTCTCGACGAAGCCGCCGATCTTCCCGCCCACCCCGAGGCGGGTGCCGGGGCGCAGGTACGAGTACGGGCCGACCGTGGCGCCGGCACCGATGACCGCGAGGTGGGCCACCGCCCGGGTCACCTCGGCGCCGTCGCCGACCTCGGTGTCGGTGAGGGTGACCTCGGGCCCGATGACCGCCTCGGTGCCGATGCTCGTCGCGCCGAGGAGCTGCGTGCCGGGCAGCACCGTGGTGTCCTGGCCGATCGTGACGTCGACGTCGATCCACGTCGTGGCGGGGTCGGCGATCGTCACCCCGGCGCGCATGTGCCGCTCGCAGACCCGCTCGTTGAGGACCCGGCCGAGCTGGGCCAGCTGCACGCGGTCGTTGACCCCCTCGGTCTGCCACGGGTCGTCGACGACGTGGGCGCGCACCGGCCGGCCGGCCTCGCGGGCGATCTGGACGACGTCGGTGAGGTACTTCTCGCCCTGGACGTTGTCGGTGCCCACCGAGGCCAGCGCCTCGCGCAGCAGCCCGGCGTCGAAGGCGTAGATCCCCGAGTTGATCTCGGTGATGGCTCGTTCCTCGGCGCTGGCGTCCTTGTGCTCCACGATGCGGGCCACCCGGCCGTCGGCGTCGCGCACGACCCGTCCGTAGCCGGTCGGGTCCTCGAGGTGGGCCGTGACGACCGAGACCGCGCTGCCGGACTCGGCGTGGGCCTCGGTGAGGAGGGCCAGGGTCTCCCCCGTGAGGAGGGGGACGTCGCCGTACGTGACGAGCACCGTGCCGGTCACCTCGCGGGGGAGCGCGTCGAGCCCGCACTCCACCGCGCGACCGGTGCCCTTGACCTCGTCCTGGTCGGCGATGACGAGGTCGTCGTCGAGCTCGGCGCAGAACGCCACGACCTGCTCACGGGCGTGCCGGACGACGACCGCGACGTGCTCGGCACCGGTGTGGCGGGCGGCCCGCACGGCGTGGCCGAGGAGGGTCGTGCCGCCGATGCGGTGCAGGACCTTGGGGGTCGAGGACTTCATCCGCGTTCCCTCGCCGGCGGCGAGGACGATGACGGCGGCGGGTCGTGCGTTCACGCGCGGGTGCTCCCGGGAGGTGGCGGCGGCGGACGGCGTCACTCTACCGGCGGGGCCGACCCCCGGCCGACCGCGGGCCACGGCGACCGACGCGGCCCACTCGACGGGCGGGGCCGGCCTCCGCTCGGCGCCGGCAGCCACCCGCACGGGCTCAGTGGCGCGTACCGAGCCCGGGGCGGCCGGCCGTGCCGGCGGCGCGCACACCCGCGCGGCCGGCCGCCCGCGAGGCGCGCTCGAAGCCGGTCTCGGGCTCACCGGAGATCCGCGGCGGCATGACGACGACCGGGCAGCTGGCGGCGTACACGAGCCGGTGCGCGAACAACGGCGCGCTGGCCACCGAGCGCGGTGCGTCGATGACGAGCAGGTCGGCGTCCTCCGCCGCTCCGAGGAGCGCCCGGTGCCGGTCGCCGCGGGTGACCCGCACGTCGACACCGTGGTCGGGACCGAGCACGCCGGCGACGTCGGAGACCAGCCGGCTCAGCGCCTCGTGCTCGGTGTCGGTCGCGCTGGGGACCCGGGCCGCGGTGGTCCCCGAGGGCGTGGCCTGGGGGCCGCCGGTGCGCCAGGCCCGCACGGCGACCACGCGCCCCTCGTGGGCCCGGGCCTGCTCGACCGCCCAGCGCAGCGCGGTCGGGGAGCTCGAGCGGGGGCTGACCCCGACGACGACGGTGTAGGTGTGCTCGGTCATGGTCGGCTCCCCTCAGACCGGGAGGTGGACGGTCTCGTTGCCCTGCTCGTCGTAGCTCGTGAGCGGTGGCGCGATCTCCTCGAGCGACTTGTTCTCGGCGTCGACCCCCCACACGGCGGCGACCAGCGCCCCGAGGAGCATGATGACCGTCGCGATGATGTAGCCCCAGAACATCGGCGTCCGGTCCTTGCCGTCACCGATGAGCCAGCCGTAGAACACCGGGCCGATCGAGCCGAAGATCTGCGCGATGGCGAAGAAGTACGAGATCGCCTGTCCCCGGACCTCCAGGGGGAAGATCTCCGACACGGTGAGGTAGCCCGCGGAGGCCCCCGCCGAGGCGAAGAAGAACGCGACGCACCAGAAGCCGGTGTGCACGACGGCACTGATGGCGTCCTGCTGGAACAGCCACGCCGAGATGGCGAGGACGACGCCGGCGAAGGAGTAGCAGCCGGCGATCATCCGGCGTCGACCGATGGTGTCGAACAACGGCCCGAGGAGCAGCGGCCCGAGGAGGTTGCCGATGGCGAACGGGAAGAAGTACAGCGCCGCCTCCGACGCCGACTTGTCGTAGAAGTTCTGCAGGACGAGGGCGTAGGTGAAGAAGATCGCGTTGTAGAGGAAGCTCTGGGTGATCATCAACGTCGCACCGAGCACCGTCCGCTTGGGGTACATCGAGAAGAAGACGTAGCGCAGCTGCTTGGGTGTCAGCCCTTCCCGGGACTTGATCCACATCGCGTCGTCGTCGGAGTGCTCCGGCAGCTCCTTGCCGGCCTCGCGCACGTCGTCCTCGAGGTCGGACACGATCTTCTCGGCGGCCTCGCGGTGGCCGTGGGTGACCATCCACCGCGGGCTCTCGGGGATGTGCCGGCGCAGGTAGATGATGCCGAGGCCGAGGATCGGCCCGATGAAGAACGCGATGCGCCAGCCGACGTTCTGGTCGAAGCGGTCGGTGTCGAGCAGGATCGTCGAGGCGAAGGCGCCGATCGCCGCGCCGGCCCAGTAGGTGCCGTTGATGGCGAGGTCCACCCGGCCGCGGAACCGGCCCGGGATGAGCTCGTCGACCGCGGAGTTCACCGCCGAGTACTCGCCCCCGATGCCCATCCCGGAGATGAAGCGGAAGGCGAGGAAGAGGATCATGTTCGGCGCGAGGCCGGCCGCGGCGGCGGCGACGAGGTAGAGCGCCAGGGTCAGGGTGAAGAGCTTCTTGCGCCCCCACGTGTCGGTCAGGCGCCCGAAGATGATGGCGCCGAAGACCTGGCCGATGAGGTAGACGGTGCCCGCGAGCCCGACGTCGGCCGCCGTCATGTCCAGCGACTTCTCGAAGCCGCCCGCGGCGACGATCTGCGCCTCGAGCCCGTCGAGGATCCAGGCCGTCCCGAGCCCGAAGATGACGAGCCAGTGGAACTTCACCCACGGCATGTCGTGCATCCGCGCCGGGATGAGGCTCTTGACCGGTTCTTCCTCGGTTGTCGTCGACTCCGTCGTCGTCACGGCGCACCCCTTCTCGGCGGGCCCGCTCCGGTGCGCGTCGGCCTCCGCCGGCCTCGGCCCACCGGGCGGGTGGTCTGGTTGCTGGGCCGTTCGGCACCGTAACGCCGCAGGTGGGGGGCGTGGTGGCCGCGGTGCACGCGAATCCGCAGTCCATGACAAATGTCATGGGCGGGCGGCCCGGGCGCGCACGCAGGACGCCCCCGGAGGCGGGGGCCTCACGGGGGCGTCGGGCGGCGGAGCGCGGGTCAGCGGCGGCGGCCGGCCCGGACGCGGACCGGCTCGCCGTCGGCCGGCGGGTCGGGGCGGGCGGGGCGGGTCTTGACGTGGACGTCGAGGGCGATGCCGAGGAGGAAGACCGTGAGAGCGACCCACCGGCCCCACAGCGGAAGGTACGGACCCGCCATCCCGAAGCACACGAGGAAGGCGGTGAGGGCGCACCCGAGGTACAGGAGCGACCAGAAGGTCCACCGCAACGCGGTGCTGATCATGTCCAGGCTCATCCCCTGCTCCTCGGACTCGACGACGCGATAGCACGTATCGTGCCAAGTCATCGAGGGTTTGTGGAGAGGTAGGGCCGAACGTTCGACCCTCGTTCGCCCCACTGGCCACATCAGCCCCACTGGCCGCTCCGGTGACGCCGGAACGCGATGCCCGCCTCACTCGCCGCTCCCCGCGAGGCCCGCGGCGCGCACGGCTCCGCATCGCCAGCTCCCCGGGTAGGGCCCGCGGCGCCGGCCGGGTTCGTCCCTCACCCCGCCGGACCCCGCTCCCGGACTCCTCCCCGGCGCGCCGGCTCGCTCCGCATCGCCTGCTCCCCGGGTAGGAATCGAACCTACGTCGCTTGTCCTGATTCAAAGTCAGGCGGGCCCTACCAGCAGACCAACCGGGGACCGCCGTCCGCGGACGGCTGCATCGAGGGTAGTGGAGCGGCACGACCCGCCTCGCGCACCGGGCCTCGCACCGCGCACGCACCCCGCGTGGTGCGGCGGCCACCCGCCGGCGCGGCACAATGACCCGGTGAGCGACGACCCGGCGGCCAAGAAGTCACGGAGCTCGCGCTCCCGGATGACGGGGCGCGAGCGGCGCGAGCAGCTCATCGGCATCGGGCGCAAGCACTTCGCGGACCGTGGCTTCGAGGGGGCCACCATCGAGGAGATCGCCGCCTCGGCCGGGGTCTCCAAACCCGTCGTCTACGAGCACTTCGGCGGGAAGGAGGGCCTGTACGCGGTCGTCGTCGACCGCGAGATCGAGGCCCTGCTCGCCGGCGTCACCCGGGCCCTCGACTCCGGCGGCTCGTCCCGCCAGATCATCGAGCACGCCGCGCTCGCCCTCCTCGACTACGTCGACACCTCGACCGACGGCTTCCGGATCCTCGTGCGCGACAGCCCGGCCGGTCAGGCCACCGGGTCGTTCGCCAGCCTCATGAGCGACATCGCGAGCCAGGTCGAGCACATCCTCGCCGCCGAGTTCAAGCGCCACAAGCTCGACCCCAAGGCCGCGCCGATGTACGCCCAGATGCTCGTCGGGATGATCGCGCTCACCGGTCAGTGGTGGCTCGACTCGCGCAGGTTCAAGAAGCACGAGGTGGCGGCGCACGTCGTCAACCTCGCGTGGAACGGGCTCACCGGCCTCGAGGCCAGGCCCACCCTCACGCCCGACCCCCCGCCCGGTTCCTGACCCCGCAGGCGCCCGGGTCCGGCCGGCGACCGGCCGGGTCAGGACCCCTTGTGCGCCACCGCGAAGACCCGACGGAACGGGAAGAGCACGCCGGCGGACGTTCGCGGGTAGGCCTCGGCGAGGGCGGCCGCGTACGGCTCGACGAACGCCGCCCGCTCCTCGTCGTCCTCGAGGAGGTCGAGCACCGGACGCAGCCCGGTGGCGGTGACCCACTCGAGCACCGGGTTCTCCTCCTCGGCGTCGGGGTCGAGGACGTGGACGTAGGTCGTCTCCCAGGCGTCGACGTCGCACCCGAGGCGGGCGAGCAGGCGCAGGTAGGTCGCCGGCTCCCCGACGGCCGGCACGTCGAGCGCCGCGGTGATCTCGCCGCCGCGCGGGTGCCCCTCGGCCGCCTCGCGCATGAGGCGGTGGCTCGGGGCGTCGAAGTTGCCCGGAACCTGGAGGGCGAACCAGCCTCCGGGAGAAAGGGACTCGACCCAGGAGTCGACGAGGTCGAGGTGACCCGGCACCCACTGGAGGGTCGAGCTCGTGACGATGACGTCGGGCGCCTCGCCGAGCGAGAGCGGGTCCCAGTCGCGCAGGTCGCCCTGGAACCACTCGACCCGGTCGTCGCGGTCGAGCGCGCGGGCCGCCTCGAGCATCGTGTCGGCGGAGTCGACGCCGACGACCCGCGCCTCCGGCCACAGGCGGGCGAGGGAGAGGGTGGCCGGGCCGTGGCCGCAGCCGAGGTCGACGACGAGACGAGGCGCGTCGGCCCCGACCTGCGCGACGAGGTCGGCCAGCGGCCGCGAGCGCTCGCGGGCGAACCGCGCGTACGCGGCAGGGTCCCAGCTCGGCGTGGTCCTCATGCGTCCTCCTCGACGTCGTGCCGGGCGGCCGGACCATCTGTCTCGACATCAAGAAACTTGACGAGGAGTAGCATTCGGGCCATGGCCGCTGACGACGTCGACCGTATCGTCTCGGCGTGGCGCCGCGAGCGCCCCGACCTCGACGTCACCCCCCTCGAGGTGCTCTCGCGGGTCTCCCGGCTGGCCCGGCGGCTCGACCTCGCCCGGACGCGCGCCTTCGCGGGCACCGGGCTCGAGGGCTGGGAGTTCGACGTCCTGTCCGCCCTGCGCCGGTGCGGGTCGCCCTACGAGCTGAGCCCCGGCCACCTCGTCGCCGAGACCCTCGTGACGAGCGGCACGATGACCAACCGGGTCGACCGGCTCGCCGCGCGCGGTTTCGTCGAGCGCCACCCGGACCCCGGTGACCGGCGCGGGGTCCTCGTCCGGCTCACCGCCGACGGGATGACCGTCGTCGACGCCGCCCTGGCCCACCTCCTCTCCGACGAGCACGACCTCCTCGCCGAGCTCGACCCGGCCGAGCGCCAGGTCCTCGCCGGCCTCCTGCGCCGCCTGCTCCGGCCCTTCGAGTCCGCCCGCGGCTGACCCGGCGCCCGGCGGGCCGTCGCCCGAACCGGTGTCTCGTCGGCACGTCGGGGTCACCCCGAACCGTCGAGGTCAGTGGGGGCCGCTCAGCCGGCGACGTCCGCCGCCTCGAGCCACTCGAGCTCGAGGACCTCGCGCTCGTCGACCACCGCCCGCAGCTCGCCGTTCAGCTCGAGCACCCGCTCGTGGTCGGTGGCCGCGGCGGCCATCGCCGCGTGGATGCGGTCCTCGCGCTCGGCGAGCCGGGCGAGCTGCTTCTCGACCCGGGCCATCGCCTTGCGCGCCTCCCGCGCCTCGACCGCGCTCGGCCCGGTGGGCGGGGCGCCCCCGGCCCGACCCGTCGGCGGCCGGCTCGTCCCCGTCCCCCTCGAGCGCGCGCACCCCCTCGCCACGGTCGACGAGCTCGCGGCGGCGCCGCAGGTACTCCTCGACCCCGCCGGGCAGGTCGCGGAGCCGGCCGTCGCCGAGCAGCGCCAGCTGGCGGTCGCACACCCGCTCGAGGAGGTAGCGGTCGTGCGACACGACGACGAGCGTCCCGGCCCAGCCGTCGAGGAGGTCCTCGAGCGAGGTGAGCGTCTCGATGTCGAAGTCGTTGGTCGGCTCGTCGAGGAGCAGCACGTTCGGCTCGTCCATGAGGAGCCGGGTCAGCTGGAGGCGCCGCCGCTCGCCGCCGGAGAGGTCGCCGACCCGGGTCTGCTGGCGGGGGCCGGTGAACCCGAGCCGCTGGGCCAGCTGCGAGGCCGACAGCTCCTTGCCGCCGAGCCGCACGACCGAGCGGACGTCCTCGACGGCCTCGATGACGCGCCGCCCCGCCCAGGCGTCGAGCTCGCGCACCTCCTGGGTGAGGAAGGCCAGCCGCACGGTGACACCGACGCGCCGCTTCCCGGCCGCGAGGGCCGCCTCCCCGGCCAGGGCCCGCAGGAGGGTCGACTTGCCGGCGCCGTTGACGCCGACGACCCCGACCCGGTCACCGGGCCCGAGCCGCCAGGTGAACCGCTCGAGGAGCACCCGGTCGCCGACCGCGAGGGTGGCGTCGAGCAGGTCGACGACGTCCTTGCCGAGCCGGGTCGAGGCGAAGCGCATGAGCTCGACGTCGTCCCGCGGCGGCGGCTCGTCGGCGATGAGGGCGTTGGCCGCGTCGATGCGGAACTTGGGCTTGCTCGTGCGGGCCGGCGGGCCCCGGCGCAGCCAGGCGAGCTCCTTGCGCAGGAGGTTGTCGCGGCGGTCGGCGACGACGCCGGCCATCCGCTCCCGCTCGGTCTTGGCGAGCACGTAGGCGGCGTAGCCGCCCTCGTACTGCTGCACCGCCCCCGCCCTCGACCTCCCACGTCTGCGTGGCGACGGCGTCGAGGAACCAGCGGTCGTGGGTGATGACGACGAGGCCGGTGCCGGGGCGGGCGAACGAGGCGGTGAGGTGCTCGGCGAGCCAGGCGACGCCCTCGACGTCGAGGTGGTTGGTCGGCTCGTCGAGGAGCAGCAGGTCGGGTCCGGCGACGAGGAGGGCGGCGAGGGCCACCCGGCGCCGCTCTCCGCCGGAGAGCGGGCCGACCGCCGCCCGCAGGCCGCCGACCACCGGCGCGTCGAGACCGCCGAGCAGCCCGGTGAGGACGTCGCGGACGCGGGGGTCGGCCGCCCACTCGTGCTCCGCGAGGTCGCCGAGCACGGCCTCGTGCACGGTGGCCGCGGCATCGAGGGTGTCGTCCTGGCTGAGGACCCCCACCCGCAGGCCGCCCGTGCGCGCGACCCGTCCGTCGTCGACGGCCCGCGTTCCCGCGAGCACGCGCAGCAGCGTCGTCTTGCCGCCGCCGTTGCGGCCGACGACCCCGATGCGGTCGCCCCCCGCGACCCCGAGCGAGACGGCGTCGAGCACCTGCGTGGTGCCGAGGGCGAGGGAGGCGCGCTCGACGGAGACCAGGCTCGCCACTAGTCGACCCGGTGGTGGATGACGTGGGCGCCGTGCACCGGACCGTTCGCGCGGCGGACGTCGCGGACGACGCCGCTCGCGGTGAGGGCGACGGCGAGGTCGATGCCGGCCTCGTTGCCCTCGACGAGGAAGGCGATGGTGGGGCCGGACCCCGACACGACACCCCCGAGGGCGCCGTACTCCATGCCGGCGGCGAGCACCTCCCCGAGGTCGGGCCGCAGGCTCACCGCGGCCTCCTGGAGGTCGTTGACGAGCTGGGGCGCGAGCTCGTGGGGGTCGCCGGTGCGCAGCGCCGCCATGAGCGCGGGCGTGGCGACGGGCGCGGGCACGTCGGGGTCGCGGAGCCGGTCGTACTCGGCGTAGACGGCCGGCGTCGACAGGCCGCCCTCGGCGAGGGCGAGCACCCAGTGGTAGGTGCCGCGGGCCAGCACCGGCGCGAGCAGCTCGCCGCGGCCGCTGCCCATCGCCGTCCCCCCGGACACGAGGAACGGCACGTCGCTGCCGAGCTCGGCGCCGACCCCCTCGAGGTCCTCGCGGTCGAGCCCGAGGTCCCACAGGTGGTCGAGGGCGACGAGGGTGGCCGCGGCGTCGGCCGAGCCCCCCGCCATGCCGCCGGCGACCGGGATGCCCTTGCGGATCGAGACGTGCACCGGCACGCCGTCGTAGCGGGCGGCGAGGAGGCGGGCGGCCCGCAGGGCGATGTTGTCGCCGTCGGTGGGCACCCCGCCGGCGAGGGACCCCGAGACGGTGACACCCCACGTGTCGGCCTCGGCGACCGTGACGTCGTCGTAGAGGCTCACCGCCTGGTAGACGGTCGACAGGGCGTGGTAGCCGTCGTCGCGGGGCGCGCCGACGAGCAGCTCGAGGTTGACCTTGGCCGGGACGCGCACGGTCACCGGACCGGGCGCGAGCGGGGCCGAGGACATGTCCTCCACCCTAGTCAGACGGCCGGGGTGCTCCGGCCCGTGCCGGACCGTCGTTCTCCGGGAACCGTGGCGCGGGTCGGGAACCGCGGTGTGGGTCAGGGAAGCGTGGCTCGGGCGTCGGGGAACCGCGGGGGCGGGTCAGGGGGCCGCGGCCGCCGCGATCCGCGCGAAGCTCGCGACGTCGAGCTGCTCCCCCCGGGTGCGCGGGTCGACCCCGGCGGCGACGAGGGCCTCCTCGGCGGCCGCGGGCGAGCCCGCCCAGCCGGCGAGCGCGGCCCGCAGGGTCTTGCGGCGCTGGGCGAACGCGGCGTCGACGACCCGGAAGACCTCCTCGCGGGTCGCGGTCGTCACGGGCGGGTCGCGCCGGGTGAGGGCGACGAGCCCGCTGTCGACGTTGGGCACCGGCCAGAAGACGCTGCGGGGCACCTGCCCGGCCAGCCGCACGTCGGCGTACCACGCCGCCTTGACGCTGGGCACCCCGTAGGTGCGCGAGCCCGGTCCGGCCGCGAGCCGCTCGGCCACCTCGAGCTGCACCATGACGAGGACGGTCCGCAGGGTGGGGAAGCGCTCGAGCATCCGGAGCACGACCGGCACCGACACGTTGTAGGGGAGGTTGGCCACGAGGGCCGTGGGGGCGGGGCCGGGGAGGTCGGTGACGGCGAGCGCGTCGGCGTGGAGCACCTCGAGCCGCCCGGCGAGGCCGGGGGCCAGTGCACCGACGGTCTCCCCCAGCGCCGCGGCGAGCGTGGGGTCGACCTCGACGGCCACGACGCGGCGCACGACGGGGAGCAGGGCGAGGGTGAGGCTGCCGAGGCCCGGGCCGACCTCGACGACGACGTCGTCCGGCCCGACGCCGGAGACCCGCACGATGCGGCGCACGGTGTTGCCGTCGACGACGAAGTTCTGGCCCCACGACTTGGTGGGCCGGATGCCGAGCCGGGTGGCGAGCTCGCGCACCTGGGCCGCTCCGAGGAGGGTGCCCTCGCCGGGCGGGCTGTCCGTCACGCCGTCACCCTAGGCCCGGGGGTCGGTCGACACGTCGGGGTCACCCCGAGACGTCCGCGAGACCCCGGCGGGGAACCGGGGTCTCGCGGACGAAGCCGGGGGCGGCGGGCAGCCGCGGGGTCGCGCTCAGGCCGCGCCGGCACAGCCCCACGGGCCGAGTCCGGCCTTGGCGTAGTAGCGGTTGGCCACCGTGATCTGCTGCTCGCGCGAGGCGAGGTCGGCGCGCGGCGCGAAGTCGGCGCCACCGTTGGCCAGCCACGACGCGGTCGCGAACTGGAGCCCGCCGTAGTAGCCGTTGCCGGTGTTGATGTGCCAGTTGCCGCTCGACTCGCACTGGGCGATCCGGTCCCACATCGCGGCGTTGGCGAGGTTGAGCCCGGCGCCCGAGACGTTGCCGGCGCTCGGTGCGGGCGTCGCCGGTGCGGCCTTGGTGCCCACCGTGACGACGGCGGCCGTGGGCTGACGGGTGACGGTGCTGCGCACCACCTTGCTCGAGACGAGGTGGCCGTCGACGTAGCGGAGCTCGCGGGTGACCTTGCGCTCACCCTGGACCCCGCGGGTGACGGTCTTGCTCTCGCCCTTGGCCATCGAGGAGTCCGAGCGCTTGGTCGTCGGGAACGCGATCGACTCCGTCCGCGTCGCGGTCTTGGTGACGACCCGCTTCAGGGTGATGCGCATGCCCTCGCTCACCGGGGTGTCGAGCCCCGGGGACACGGCGTCGGCCGCGTTGCGGTTGACGCCCAGCTCCCCGAAGACCCCCGAGACCTTGGGGGCCGCCGTCGTGACGGTGCGGGCCTTGCCGGAGACGACCACGGTCACCCGCTTCGGCATCGTCACGCCGAGCTCGAGGCCCTGGCGGCCCAGCGGCTCCGAGCGCGAGGCGGTGAGCACCGCACCCTCGGCCCGCACGCCCACGTCCTCCAGGGCGGCGTCGACCGTCGTGGCGGTGGTCCAGTACTCGCGGGTCCGGCCGTCGACGGTCACGACGAGCTTGCGGCCGTAGCGCACCGAGATCCGGTCGCCGTCGTCGATCGAGGAGTCGAGCGACGGGACGACGACGTCGTGCGCGCCGACGGTGATGCCCTGCTTGTCGAGCGCGTCGCGGACGGTGCCGCCGAAGACGTGCACCGACTGCGGCGCGCCGTCGACGGTCAGGGCGACGGCCTTGTCGAAGTGGGCGACGCCGACCGAGCCGACGGCGACCGCGAGGGCCGCCGCCCCTTGGGCGGCATGGCGGATGGAGCGGGACAGCAAGAGATCTCCAGGGGTGGTTCGTCCCGGGCACCGGACGTCGGACGCCAGCCGAGAACGGACCACGGCCACGGGGCCGAGCGTACGAAGGCGCCGTCCGGCGACGGTGCCGGAGGGCGCTGCGTACGTGACGTCCGGGGCGTTCCGGCCCCGGCCTTCTGCGTCAACCGTGCAGGAGACGGCACCGAAAGGTCAAGTTTCGGTAACGGCCGCTTCACAGGATGGACCGGCCGTGGTCGCCCGAACCGCCCCACCCGCCCCATCCGTCACACGAGGGCACCGAGCGCCGCGGGCACCTCGTGGCGTCGAAGCGCCCGGGTGACCGGGACCGCCGAGCCTCCGGTCACCAGGGACCGTAGAGCCGCTCGGCGTTCTCGGAGAGGGCCGAGCACAGGGTCGGGACGGCCACCCCGAGCACCGACGCCATGACCCGCACGGTGAGCGGGACGAGCATCGGGCTGTTGGTGGCGCCGCGCCAGGGGTGCGGGGTGAGGTACGGGGCGTCGGTCTCGACGAGGAGCAGCTCCAGCGGGGTCACCGCGAGGGCGTCACGCAGGTCCTTGGCGTTCTTGAAGGTCACCGTCCCGCTGAACGACAGGTGGTAGCCGCGCCGGACGCACTCGCGTGCCACCGCGAGGTCACCCGAGAAGCAGTGCATGACCGTGCGCTCGGGGGCCCCCTCGTCGGCGAGCACCCGCAGGACGTCGTCGTGGGCGTCGCGGTCGTGGATCTGCAGGGCGAGCCCCGTGGCCTTGGCGAGGGCGACGTGCCGGCGGAAGGACTCCTCCTGCGCGGGACGCCCGTCCGGGCCGGTGCGGTAGTGGTCGAGGCCCGTCTCCCCGACGACCCGGACCCTCGGGTGCTCCGCGAGGACCGCCACCCGGTCGAAGGCGTCGTCGAACGCCCCCTCGGCGAGCAGCCGCGGCACCTCGTTGGGGTGCAGCGCGACGCCGGCGAGGACTCCGGGGTGGGCCTCGGCCGCGGCGACGGCGAACTCGTTGCCCGCGGGGTCGCAGCCGACCTGCACGACCCGGTCGACCCCGACGGCGGCGGCGGCCCGCAGGGCCGGGGCGATGTCGGCGACCGTCACGGCCACACCCTCCCGGCTGATGTCGAGGTGGGTGTGGTTGTCGACGACGGGGATCGGCAGGGGGTCCGGTGCCTCCGGCTCGCCCCGCCGGCTCGGCTGCGACGACACCGGCTCAGGCCCCGGCGCGGGCCAGCTCGTCGTCGACGACCGACTCGTCGAGCTTGGTGAAGACGGGCGCGGGCTTGCTGATCGGCGTGCCGACGACGACGGGGCGCGACCCCCACCGGGCGCCGCCCGAGTAGTCGCCCGTGATGACGGGCCACGACCGGCCCTCGTCCTCGGGGTCGAGGCCCTCGACGGTCTCCAGCCGCGGCATCGGCACGAGCTCGCCCTCGCCCCCGAGCACCGCGTGCACCCGGTTGGCGGCGTGCGGGAGGAAGGGGGCGAGCATCGTGTTGAGGTCGGAGACGCACTGGACGAGGGTGTGCAGCACGGTGGCGAGCCGCTCGCGCTGGTCGTCGCCCTTGAGCTTGAACGGCTCCGTGCGCGACACGTACGCGTTGACCTCACCGACCACCCGCATGGCCTCGGCGATGGCGTTCTTCTGCCGGTGCTCCTCGAGCAGCCCTCCGACGGAGTCGAACCCGGCGAGCACGGTGGCCCGCACCTCGTCGTCGACGGGCTCGAGGGGACCGGGCGAGGGGACCTCGCCGAAGTTCTTGGCCACCATCGCGGCCGTGCGGGAGACGAGGTTGCCCCAGCCGGCCACGAGCTCGGAGTTGTTGCGCTGGACGAACTCGCGCCAGGTGAAGTTGCTGTCCTGGTTCTCCGGCCCGGCCGCGCAGATGAAGTAGCGGATGCCGTCGGGTCCGTAGCGGTCGAGGACGTCGCGGACGAGCACCGTGTACCCGCGCGAGGTGGAGAACTGCTTGCCCTCCATCGTCAGGTACTCGCTGGAGACCACCTCGGTCGGGAGGTTGAGCACGCCGTAGACGCCCGGCTCACCGCCGCGCGACCCCTTCCCCGCGTAGCCGAGCAGCTCGGCGGGCCAGATCTGGGAGTGGAAGGTGATGTTGTCCTTGCCCATGAAGTAGTACGTCAGGGCCTCGGGGTCGTTCCACCACTCGCGCCAGCGCTCGGGCTCACCGAGGCGGCGGGCCCACTCGATCGAGGCCGACAGGTAGCCGATGACGGCGTCGAACCACACGTAGAGGCGCTTGGCCGGGTTGTCGCGCCAGCCGTCGAGGGGCACGGGGATGCCCCAGTCGATGTCACGGGTCATGGCCCGGGGCTTGATCTCGTCGAGGATGTTGCGGCTGAACTTGATGACGTTGGGCCGCCAGGTGCCCGAGGCCTCGCGGCCGGCCAGCCACTCGCGGAGGGCATCGGCCAGGGCCGGCAGGTCGAGGAAGAAGTGCTGGGTCTGGACGAACTCCGGGGTCTCGCCGTTGATCTTGCTCCGTGGGTCGATGAGGTCCTCGGGCTCGAGCTGGTTGCCGCAGTTGTCGCACTGGTCGCCCCGGGCGTCGGGGTAGTGGCAGATCGGGCACTCGCCCTCGATGAAGCGGTCGGGCAGGGTGCGGCCGGTGGACGGCGAGATGGCGCCCTGCTGGGTGCGCTCGACCATGTACCCGTTGAGCCAGTTCTGCCGGAACAGCTCCTGGGCCACCGCGTAGTGGTTGGCCGTCGTCGTGCGCGTGTAGAGGTCGTAGGTGCAGCCGAGGTCGGCGAGCTCGGCGGCGATCACCGCGTGGTTGCGGTCGACGAACTCGCGCGGGGTCACCCCGGCCTGGTCGGCGAGGACGAGGATCGGCGTGCCGTGCTCGTCGGACCCGCTGACCATGAGCACGTCGTGGCCGGCCATCCGCATGTACCGGCTGAACACGTCGGACGGCACACCGAACCCGGCGACGTGGCCGAGGTGGCGCGGGCCGTTGGCGTACGGCCAGGCGACGGCGGAGAGGACCTTCATGCCCGAATCCTAGGTGCCGGGCACGCGGGCCCCGCGCCGGCCACGGGTCGGCCGGCCGGTCACCGGGTCCACTCGTACGGGGTGGTCGTCGTGACCTTGACGAGGCCGGAGCGTTCGAGGATCGGTCGGGAGTACTCGGTGGAGTCGCTGTGCAGCACCGTCTTCCCCAGCCGCAGGGCCGACCGGGCGCGCACGGCGGTGAGGGCCCGGTAGATGCCGCGGCCCCGCCAGGCCGGCAGGGTCGCCCCACCCCAGACCCCGGCGACCTCGGTGCCCGGCACCGGCTCGAGCCGCCCGGAGCTGACCATCACCCCGTCCGCCTCGGCCACCCACAGCTCCATCCCGTCGTCCCGCGAGAGCCGGAAGAGCAGGTCGTCGGCGCGCCGCGTCGACACCGGGTCGCCGAAGGCCTCGTCGGCCATCGCGCTCATCGCCCGGACGTCGGCCTCGGTGGTGACCCGCCGGAGGGTGACCCCCTCCGGCAGGGGCACGTCGGCGGCGAGCCCGGCGGCAGCGCCCATCATCACCGACTCCTGCTCCCCGGCGACGAACCCGTGGTCGGCCAGCGCCTCGGGCAGCCCGGGCGTGACGTCGTGCCCCCGGGTCTTCCACTCGACGTCGACCACCGAGGGGTCGGCCCGGAAGTGCTCGAGGGCCTCGCCCACCCAGCCGCGGATCGTGGCGGCGTCGGCCCCGCCGAGGTCGCGGTAGCTGACGAAGCCCCGCCCGCCGGGGAAGGTCGCGAGCCGGATCGGGCCGAGGCGCTCGACCGAGAGGGCACCCGGGGTCTCGGTGTCGGAGCGGAGCTGGTCGTCGTAGACGCGCAGGAGGGCGGCGGGGTCGGTGTGCATCAGGCAGGATCGTGCCGCTTCCGGGCCTGCTCGGCCACCGGTTTTGCGGGTCGGCCGGCCGGGTCGAGGTGATGTCGCGGCCCCTCGCGGCGCAGCATCACCTCGAACCAGCACACCCCGCGCCCGGTCGAGGTGAAACCGCAGCCCCACACGACGCAGCATCACCTCGAACCAGCACCACCCCACGTCGCCCGCCGTCGACAACGGTTCGGTCACGACGGAACCGGCCGGGACTAGCCTGACGTCGGAGCGATGTTGCTCTCCCGGGTGCGGCCACGACCGGTGGCTGCCACAGGTCAGGAGGTCGCCGTGCTGGCTGCCCTCACGGGGACGGGACTGTCCGCGGCGGCAGGACTCAACGCCTACATCCCGTTCCTCATCGTGGCGCTCGTCGCCCGCTTCACCGACCTCATCACGCTGCCGAGCGGCTACGAGTGGATCTCCAGCGGCTGGGCCATCGGCATCGGGGCCGTGCTCCTCCTCGCCGAGGTCGTCCTCGACAAGGTCCCGGCGGTCGACACCGTCAACGACACCATCCAGACCTTCATCCGCCCGAGCATGGGCGGGCTGATCTTCGCGGCCACGAACGCCGCCTCCGACCTCGACCACTCGACGTGGATGGCCGACCACCCCTGGGTCTCGGTGGTGCTCGGTGTCCTCATCTCGGGGGTGATCCACACCGGGAAGATGGCCGCGCGGCCGGTGGTCAACGGCGCGACGGTCGGCTTCGGGGCCCCCATCGTCTCCACCGTGGAGGACGGCGCCTCGATCGGCCTGTCGGTCATCGCGATCCTCGCGCCGGTGTTCGTCGTCGTCGCACTCGGGCTGCTCGTCTGGCTGCTCGTGTGGATGGCCCTGCGGGTCCGCGACTGGCGGCGCTCCCGACGACCACCCTCCTACGCCGGGCCCTGACCCCCGAGGGCCCCGAGCCCGCGCCCGCTCAGCCCGCGTGGGTGAAGACGGGCGTCGGGGTGGACGTGGGGCCGGGGGTGGACGTGGGGCTCGGGGTGGACGTGGACGTCGGGGTCGCCGTCGCCGCCGGGTCGGGCACGACGGGCACCTCGCCCGGAGCCGGAGGGTCCCAGCGGGTGGCCCGCTCCCAGCGGTCGAACACGAGGTCGGCCGCGCCGGTGCCGGTGACGCTCACCCGCAGCAGCTCACCTCCGCCGTCGGCCGCGACCCAGAGCTGCGCCCCGCCGCTCGGCGAGCCGAGCCGCCAGGCCGCACGGCCCCCCACGTCCTCGGGAGTCACCGGGGCCGTGCTGCCCTCCAGCCGGGCGACCGCGGGAGCGGCGAGCACGGAGGTGACGACACCGCGCAGCGTCTCGGTCCCGGCGGCGGCGAGCAGGGCGTCACTCGCGGGGACCCAGCGCCCCACCCTCGTCGCGGCCCGGCTCGGGGACACCGCGGTCCAGAACGCCTCGTCGCCGGCGACCCAGCGGGCCTCCCCCACCGTGCGCACCACGGCGGTCCCCCGACCGGGTACCGACCGGACGAGCTGGGCGTTGGGCTGCCCGGCCGCTCCCTCGAGGTCGATGCGCGCCGCTGTGGCGCCCGCGCCCAGCGTGCCCACCACGTGCCCGGAGTCGGCCGAGAGGGCGAAGGTCCGGGCGTCCCGGAACGCCTGCCCGGTGCTCGGCAGCGACGGGGACGGGTCGGGGCTCGTCGTCGTGGGGGTCGGGAGCCGCGGTGGCGTCAGGTCGGAGCACCCGGTCAGCCCGCCGGTCGCGGCGACGGTGACGAGCACGGCGCCGGCGGCCGACCGGCGGAGGCGTCCGGGGCTCATCGTCCGTCGTGCAGCGCGTGGACGAGCAGGGGCACCGCTCCGCGCAGGAAGGGCTCGCGCTGCGGCGCGGGCATCCGGACGGCGGTGACGAGGAGGCCTTCGACGGCGGCGACGACGACCACGGCGTCGTCGAGGGGCTTCGGGCGGCCGGCCGCCTCCCCGAGCTGGGCGACGGTGCTCAGCAGGCCACGCCGCCACCGCTCGAAGACGGCCATGAGGTCGGGCTGCCTCGCCGCCTCGAGGGAGAGCTCGGCCTGGGCGCGCACGAGCGAGGGCTCGCGCACCCACCCGAGGGTGAGGTCGGTGACGGCGGCCGCCACCGCCTCCGGGTCGCCGGCGCAGCCGGTG
Organism: uncultured Actinomycetota bacterium; assembly: GCA_963752445.1. Lineage (GTDB taxonomy): Bacteria > Actinomycetota > Actinomycetes > Actinomycetales > Dermatophilaceae > Phycicoccus. Next base: position 60,462 of record CAVVYI010000037.1, read on the forward strand.
AGGTCGTCGGCCAGGGCCGCGACCCGCTGCTCGAGGGATCGCCCGACGAACTCGGCGAGGGCGACGAGGAGGGCGATGCGGGTGCGCAGGTAGGCCGAGCAGGTGCCCTCGGGCAGGCCGGCCCGCGCGTCGACGGCGCGGTGGGTGAGCCCGCGCAGGCCGGCGTCGGCCACCACCTCGACCGCGGCGGCGAGCAGCTCGGCCCGCCGGCCGGTGGGCGCGCCGGGGTCATCGACGGCGGTGGGGGCGCGGTGCGGCGGTGGGGGCATCGGGGCCATTGTGCCGCGCGAGGAGTCGAGACGTGGGCGGGGGCGACGCGTCCGCGTGGCCCCATCGGGCGCACCGCGCGGCCTCCGGGCGGCCTCCGGGCGGCCTCGGGCGGCCTCCGGCCAGCCTCCGGGCGGCCTCGGCGCACCCTCCGCACCGGCGCGGCGCTCTCCTCGTGCGCCCTCCGGGGTCGCGCCGGAGGTCGGGGAACACCGGAGTGGACCGACGGGTTCTACTTCTGTAGAATCCTCTACATCAGTAGAAAGGACCCCGTCATGGGACCACTCACCGGACTCTCCGTCATCGCCACCACCCTGCTCTGGGCCACCGTGCTCCTCGGCGCGCTCGTCGCCGGCCTCACCCTCGCCGTCGTCGTCCCGACCGTGAGCCGCACCCGGGACGACCGGATCCGCCGCCGGCTCAGCATCCCGGCGTACTACCACCTCACGCCGGCGCACTGACCCGACGGCGGCCGCGCCCGCGTCCGCCCAGCGGGCGTGCAGGCGGTTCCCAGCGGGCGCCCGGGCCGCGCCACCTACGCTGGCCCCCATGCGGCGCCGGCACCTCACCGAGACCTGGCTCGTCCTGGGGGTCTCGCTCGGCTCCTCGGCGGTCTACGCGCTCCTGCGCATCGTCGACCGGCTGACCCGCGCCGAGAAGCTCTCGCAGCAGACGGCGGCGATGAACAGCTCGGTGACGCCGGACCGGCCGTGGCTCGACGTCGCCTACCAGCTCGTCGGCATCGCCCTGGCTCTCGTGCCCGTCGTGCTCGCCATCCACCTGCTGCGGCGCGACGACCCCGACGAGCCGCACACGATGGGCTTCGACCTGCGCCGCCCGCTCCAGGACCTCGCCCGCGGGGCGGGGCTGGCCGCGCTCGTCGGCATCCCCGGCCTCGGCCTCTACCTCGTCGCGAAGGCCGTCGGGGTCAACGCCACCGTCGCGGCCGCCAACCTCCAGGGTGCCGCGTGGTTCACCGTGCCCCTCCTCGTGCTCGCCGCGGCGCAGAACGCCGTGCTCGAGGAGACCGTGATGGTCGGCTACCTCTTCCGGCGCTGGGGCCAGGCCGGCTGGGGGCCGTGGCGGGTCATCGTCACCAGCGCCCTGATCCGCGGCACCTACCACCTCTACCAGGGCTTCGGCGGCTTCGTCGGCAACATCGTCATGGGCCTGCTCTTCGGGTGGCTGTACACGCGCACCAAGCGGGTCATGCCGCTCGTCGTCGCGCACACCATCCTCGACGTCGTCGCCTTCGTCGGCTACTCGCTGCTCAAGCCGCACGTCTCCTGGCTCTGACTCCTCCACCCATTGCCCGAGACCCACCTCGGGGGCGGCCTCCTCGCCTGTTCGAGGTGGGTGCCGGGCAATGAGTCGGGTGCAAGCAGGGGGCGACGGGAGGAGGATGTCGCCCGACGTGTGACATCGGGGGGTCGAGGGGGCATGACGAGGTATGAGCCCGCCGTGGAGCCCTGACCAGTTCGAGGACCTGTTCCGCTCCACCGCGCCCGCGGTGCGGAGCTACCTGCGCCGCCACGTGGAGGCCGACGCGGTCGACGACGCGCTCGCCGAGACGTACACCGTCGCCTGGCGCCGGCTGGACCGGGTACCGGAGCGGCCGCTGCCGTGGCTGCTCGTCGTCGCCCACAACATGGCCCGTCGGAACTGGCGCAGCCGCCGGCGGGCGGAGGCGCTGTGGTTCGAGGCGGTCCGCACCCACTGGCACCACCCGGAGGCCTCACCCGAGGAGGAGCTGCTCCGCCGCGACGAGGCGCTCTCCGCTCTCGCCCAGTGCAGCGACCTCGAGCGCGAGGCGCTGTTGTTGACCGCGTGGGAGGGCCTCGCGCACGCCGACGCCGCGCGGGTCGCCGGGTGCTCGACCCGCGCCTTCACGGTGCGCCTCAGCCGGGCCCGCGCCCGGTTCGACCGGGCCCTCACCGCGTCCGACCCCTCGGAGGACCACTCCGCCACCGCCCGCCTCCTCGCCCTCCTGGAGCAGCCATGACCCCCACTCCCGCCGACCTCCTGACCCGGCACGCGCCGCGGCTCGACGACGCCGAGGACCCGGCCCTCGAGGCGGTCCTCGCCCGGACGCTCACCGACGTCGGATGGCGCCGCGCGGTCCCCACGTCCCGGGTGCGTCGACGGCTGCTCCTCGGCGCCGGCGTCGCCGCGGTCACCACCGGCGCCGTCGTGCTTCCCGCAGCCCTGCGCCGCGACGACGCCGGCGTCCAGGCCCTCCAACGGCTCGCCGCCACGGCGGCCCAGCAGCCGGGCCTGGTCGTCGTCGAGGGCAGCTACCTGCACCGCGTCACCGTCGACAACCCCCGGGGCGGGTCGCTCATCACCGGCGACGGGGCCGACGTCTACCCCCGCACCCTCGAAAGCTGGTCCGCGGCCGACGGCACGCTCTGGCGGCACGACCGGGACGCCGATGGGACGGAACAGTTCTGGCGTTTCGACCCTGCCTCGTCGGTCGGCACCTCCCTGGACACCTCGCCACGGACGCTCGAGTCCCTACCCACCGAGCCGGCGGCTCTCGAGCAGTACCTGCGACCCCGCGTGGGGCGCTCGGCGTCCGCCGACGCCGCGATGTTCGTGTACCTGCGCGACGCCCTCGGGACGGGGTATGCCCCGCCCTCCGTCCAGCGGGCGATGATCGCGACGTTGGCCCGCCTGCCGGACATCGAGACGAGTCGTTCGCTCACGCAGGACGGACGCCCGTGTCTGCGCGTGGGCTACGCCGAGCCGCTGCCCTTGGGCCTCGGGCAGTACGCCTGCTTCGACGAGGCGACGGCCGCGCTGGTCGAGGAGGGCGCCCGCGGTGGCGGGTATCCGGACCTCGTGTCCGTCGTCATCCTGAGCGAGCTCGTCGACTCCGTACCCGCCGACGTCGTGAGCCGAAGCGCGGACACCCCGCAGGGCTAGGCCGGTGCGCGGAGCCCCTTCCTCGCCGGCCGCGACACCGGAACCTCCGGTGAGAGCACCCGGACGTTCGGGGTGCCTCACCGGAGGTTCCGGCATCAGGCGGGAAAGCGGAGACCTCAGCCGCGGAGGGCGCTGCGCAGGTCCTTGTTGAGGGTCGAGATGACGTCCTGCGGGATGCCCTTGGGGCAGGCCTGCGAGCAGGCGCCGACGTTCGTGCAGCCGCCGAAGCCCTCCGCGTCGTGCTGGTCGACCATCGACACGACCCGGGCCGCCCGCTCCGGCTGGCCCTGCGGCAGCTCGGAGAGGTGGGTGACCTTGGCGCCCATGAAGAGCATCGCCGAGGCGTTCGGGCAGGCCGCGACGCAGGCGCCGCAGCCGATGCACTCGGCGGCCATGAAGGCCCGGTCGGCGTGCGGCTTCGGCACGGGCGTCGCGTGGGCGTCCGGGGCCGAGCCGGTGTTGACCGAGATGTAGCCGCCGGCCTGGATGATGCGGTCGAAGGCGCCACGGTCGACGACGAGGTCCTTGATGACCGGGAACGCGTTGGCCCGCCACGGCTCGATGGTGATGACCTCGCCGTCGGTGAAGCTGCGCATGTGCAGCTGGCAGGTCGTCGTCTTCTCGGGGCCGTGGGCGTTGCCGGAGATCATCAGGCCGCACATGCCGCAGATGCCCTCGCGGCAGTCGGAGTCGAAGGCGATGGGCTCCTCGCCCTTGGCGTTGAGCTGCTCGTTGAGGACGTCGAGCATCTCGAGGAAGCTCATGTCCTCGCTGATCTCGCTGACCTTGTACGTCATCAGCTCGCCGCGGTGGCGCGGTCCGGCCTGGCGCCAGATCTTGAGCGTGAGGTTCATGCGGTCACCCCTCGGGTGGTCGGTCGGCGGGAGGTCGTGGGCGCGGCTGCCGTGGCGCGGCGGGCCGGCGCGGGGCGCCCGGCGGCCGGCGTCACTTGTAGCTCCGCTGCTTGAGCTCGATGGCCTCGTAGACGAGGTCCTCCTTGTGCAGCACGGGCTCGCGCATCTCGCCGAAGCCCTCGCCGCCACCGAACTCCCACGCGGCGACGTAGGCGAACTCGTCGTCGTGGCGCAGGGCCTCGCCGTCCTCGGTCTGGCTCTCCTGGCGGAAGTGCCCGCCGCAGGACTCCCGGCGGTGGAGGGCGTCGATGCACATGAGCTCGCCGAGCTCGAGGAAGTCGGCGACGCGGCCGGCCTTCTCCAGGCTCTGGTTGAGCGTGTCGGCGGCGCCGAGGACGCGGACGTTGCGCCAGAACTCCTCGCGCAGACCGCGGATGAGGTCGATGGCCTTGAGCAGCCCCTCCTCGGAGCGCTCCATCCCGCAGTACTCCCACATGACGTTGCCGAGCTCCTTGTGGAAGGAGTCGACGCTGCGCTCGCCGTTGACCGCGAGCAGCCGGGCCGTGCGCTCCTCGACCGAGCGTCGCGCCTCGGCGACGGCCGGGTGGTCGGGGGCGAGCTCGTCGAACGGGCCCTTGGCGAGGTAGTCGCGGATCGTGTTCGGGAGGACGAAGTAGCCGTCGGCGAGACCCTGCATGAGGGCCGAGGCCCCGAGCCGGTTCGCGCCGTGGTCGGAGAAGTTCGCCTCACCGGTGACGAAGAGCCCGGGGATGCTCGACTGGAGGTCGTAGTCGACCCACAGGCCACCCATGACGTAGTGCACGGCGGGGTAGATCCGCATCGGCACCTCGTACGGGTTCTCGCCCGTGATCCGGGCGTACATGTCGAAGAGGTTGCCGTACTTGGACTCGACGGCGTCCTTGCCCAGGCGCTCGATGGCGTCGGCGAAGTCGAGGTAGACCCCGCGCCGGAAGTCGCCGACCATCGGGCCCACGCCGCGCCCCTCGTCGCAGACGTTCTTGGCCTGGCGCGAGGCGATGTCGCGGGGCACGAGGTTGCCGAACGAGGGGTAGATCCGCTCGAGGTAGTAGTCGCGGTCCTCCTCGGCGATGTCGCGCGGGTCCTTGTCGCAGTCCTCGCGGTTCTTCGGCACCCAGATCCGGCCGTCGTTGCGCAGCGACTCCGACATCAGGGTGAGCTTGCTCTGGTGCTCGCCGGAGACCGGGATGCACGTCGGGTGGATCTGCGTGTAGCAGGGGTTGGCCATGTAGGCGCCCTTGCGGTGGGCGCGCCAGCTCGCCGTGACGTTGGAGCCCATCGCGTTGGTGGACAGGTAGAAGACGTTGCCGTAGCCGCCCGAGGCGAGGACGACCGCGTCGGCGAGGTGGGTCTCGATCTCGCCGGTGACGAGGTCGCGGGCGACGATGCCCCGCGCCCGGCCGTCGGCGACGACGACCTCGAGCATCTCGTGGCGGGTGTACTGCGTGACCGTCTTCGCGGCGACCTGCCGCTCGAGGGCCTGGTAGGCGCCGATGAGCAGCTGCTGGCCGGTCTGCCCGCGCGCGTAGAACGTCCGCGACACCTGGACGCCACCGAAGGAGCGGTTGTCGAGCAGGCCCCCGTACTCGCGGGCGAAGGGGACGCCCTGGGCGACGCACTGGTCGATGATGTTCGCGCTGACCTCGGCCAGGCGGTAGACGTTGCTCTCGCGCGAGCGGTAGTCGCCGCCCTTGACCGTGTCGTAGAAGAGGCGGTAGACGGAGTCGCCGTCCTCCTTGTAGTTCTTCGCCGCGTTGATGCCGCCCTGCGCCGCGATGGAGTGCGCACGGCGCGGGGAGTCCTGGAAGCAGAAGACCTTGACGTTGTAGCCGGCCTCGCCGAGCGTCGCCGCGGCCGAGCCGCCCGCGAGCCCGGTGCCGACGATGATGACGTCGAGCTTGCGCCGGTTGGCCGGGTTGACGAGGGCGGCCTCGAACTTGCGGGTGGTCCACATGTCCGCGACCGGGCCGGCGGGGGCCTTGGTGTCGGCGACGGGCTCGCCCTCGGTGTAGAGGCCGTGGGCGATGCCGGCGTTCACGGGTTCGGTGGTGGTCATCAGGATGTCTGCCTCACGAGATCAGGCCGAAGAGGATGGCGAGCGGGGGGATGAGGAAGCCGACGACGACCACCGCGGACACCGCGTGGGCGGCGAGCTTGGCCCGCCGGTACGCATGGGGGGTCATCGTCCAGCCGAGGGTCTGCTGCGCGCTGAAGACGCCGTGCGAGAGGTGGAACGCGAGCGCGACCATCGCGAGGACGTAGACGAGCGTGAGCCACGGCACCTGGAAGCTCGCGACGACGAGCCGGTACGGGTTCTGCGAGACGTCGACGCCCTGCTGGTCGGGGTTGACCGACACCTTGAGGATCGTGAACTCGAGCAGGTGCCACACGAGGAAGAGCAGGAGGAAGACACCGCCCCAGCGCATCCACGCCGTGCGCATCGCGGTCTTCACCGCGGCGTACTTCGTGCGACGGGCACCGCCGGCGCGGCTCCACAGGGTGAACGCGGCGTACACGTGCCCGGCGAGGCTGAGCAGGAGCACCACCCGGATCACCCAGAGCAGCCCGCCGTACGGGAGCATCGGCTCACCGATGGTGCGCAGGTGCTCGGCGTAGGTGTTGAACGCCGACTCCCCCGCGAGCGCCTTGAGGTTGCCGTACATGTGGAGGAGGACGTACGCGACGAACACGAAGCCGGTGACCGCCATGAGGATCTTCAGGCCGATCGTGGTCCGGCGGGCCGTCGCGGGACGCGAGGAAGTCGTTGTGGCCACGAACAGCAACCCTAGCCTCCGCCCCGGACCGGATCGAGGGGTGTCGAGGGCTGTGCCGGTGTGACGTTCACCCGGTTACCGCCCGGTACGCACCCCGTCGAGTGAACAGGACACGCCGAACGAGGTGCCTCGCACACGGCGTGTTCTGTTCACTCGACGGGCGGGGTCGCCCCCGCAGACACGCAGGCGGTCACCGGCGGCGGGCCACCACGGCAGCGTCGTAGAGGCTCTTCTTCGACAGGCCGGTCGTGGCCGCGACGTCGGCGCAGACGTCCTTGAGGCGCTCGCCGGCGGACGTCCGCTCGAGCACCTCGGGCAGCGCGTCCTCGAGGCTGCGCGACGGACCGCTCGCCCCGCCGACGACGACGGTGACCTCACCGCGGGCGTGCTCGACGGCCCACTCGGCGAGCTCGGCGAGGCCACCGCGCCGCACCTCCTCGTAGGTCTTGGTCAGCTCGCGGCACACCGCCGCCGGGCGGTCGGCGCCCAGCACCTCGGCCATCGTCGTGAGGGCCCGCGCGAGCCGGTGCGGGGCCTCGAAGAACACCATCGTGCGCGGCTCGGTGCGCAGGGCCGCGAGGGCCCGCGCACGCTCGCCGTCCTTGCGCGGCAGGAAGCCCTCGAAGCAGAACCGGTCGACCGGGAGCCCGGACACCGCGAGGGCGGTGAGGACGGCCGACGGCCCCGGCACGGCGGTGACCCGCACCCCGGCCTCGACGGCGGCCGCGACCAGCCGGTACCCGGGGTCGGAGACCGACGGCATCCCGGCGTCGGTGACGACGAGCACCCGGGCGCCGGCGAGGAGGTCGGTGACGAGGTCGGCCGCGCGGCCCGACTCGTTGTGCTCGTGGAAGGACACGACCCGCCCGGTCGGCGACACGCCGAGGTCGGCGCAGAGCCGCCGGAGCCGCCGGGTGTCCTCGGCGGCCACGACGTCGGCGCCGGTGAGCTCCGTGGCCAGCCGCGGTGCGGCGTCGCGCGGGTCGCCGATCGGGGTGGCCGCCAGGACGAGCACTCCGTCGGTCATGGCGCGATCCTCGCACGGTCCGCGGACCGCGCAGGCGCCCCACCTACGATGTGCCGGTGACCCGGACGGACGAGCTGCGCGACCGCCTGCTCGGGTACCGCCCCACCGACCGGTTGTGGGGCTGGCTCGGCCCCGGGCTCATCGCCCTCGTCGGCGGCGTGCTCCGCTTCTGGACCCTCGACCGCCCGCAGGCCCTGGTCTTCGACGAGACGTACTACGTCAAGCAGGGCTACTCGATGATCCGCTACGGCGTCGAGATGCGGGTCCAGTCCTCGCTCAAGAAGCCCGACGACGCGTTCGCCGGCGGCATGCCCGACGTCTTCAACACCACCGACGGCGACTTCGTCGTGCACCCCCCGGTCGGCAAGTGGGTCATCGGGGCGGGCGAGTGGCTGCTCGGCGCCGACTCCGGCTGGGGGTGGAGGTTCTCCGTCGCGCTCCTCGGGACGCTCTCGATCCTCATCGTGGGGCGGGTGGCCCGACGGCTCTTCGGCTCGACCGCCCTCGGCTGCGTGGCCGCCTTCCTCCTGGCCTTCGAGGGCTCGCACTTCGTCATGTCGCGCACCGGCATCCTCGACATCATCGTCATGTTCTTCGCGCTCTGCGGCTTCGCGGCGCTCCTCGTCGACCGCGACCGGAGCCGCGAGGTGCTCGCCGTGAAGGTCGGCGCGCTCGCCCGCGGCGAGTGGCCGGGCGGCGTCGGGCCGTGGCTCGGGTGGCGGCCGTGGCGGTGGCTGGCCGGCGTCTCGCTCGGGCTGTGCGTCGGCACGAAGATCTCGGGCCTGTTCTTCCTCGCGGCGTTCGGGTTGATGACGGTGTGGTGGGACCTCGGCGCCCGACGGGCCGCCGGGGTCCGGCACTGGGTCCGCGGGTCCCTCCTCGTCGACGGCCCGTTCGCCGCCGTGCAGACCGTCGTCACCGCGGCCGTCGTCTACACGGTGTCGTGGACGGGGTGGTTCCTCTCCGACAACGGCTACCACCGGCACTGGGACACCTTCAACCCCGGCAAGGGCGTGCAGTGGCTGCCCCCGGTGCTGCGGAACTGGCTGAAGTACCACCAGGACCAGCTGGCCTTCAACACCGGCCTGCACGACCCGCACCCCTACCAGTCGAACCCGTGGTCGTGGATGCTCCAGACCCGGCCGACGTCGTTCTACTACGAGAGCCCCACCCAGGGGGTCGACGGCTGCGGGGTCGCCCAGTGCTCGCAGGCCATCAACCCGATCGGCACCATCTCGGTGTGGTGGCTGGGCATCCTCGCCCTCCTCGTCGTCCTGTGGTGGTGGCTCGTGCGCCGCGACTGGCGGGCCGGGGCGATCGCGGCCGGCTTCGTCGGCGGCTACCTCCCGTGGTTCTTCTTCCAGGGCCGCACGATCTTCACCTTCTACGCCATCGCCTTCGAGCCGTGGGTCGTCCTCGCCGTGACCTTCCTCATCGGGCTGTGGGTCGGGCGGCGCGCCCCCGACCCGGTGCGCTGGCGCGGCCGGGTGCTCGTCGTCGGCGGCTACCTCCTGCTCACCCTGGCCCTCTTCGCGTTCTTCCACCCCGTCTACGTCGCCGACACCATCCCCTACGAGCACTGGCACTGGCGGATGTGGTTCCCCAGCTGGATCTGAGGCGGGTGCCGCCGCTCCCCGAGGTTGTCAGAGCTCCGGCGTAGGTTCGGGTCATGTTCCTCCTCGGCGACGAGCAGCGCCTCGTCATCAGCGCGAGCGACCTGCGCACGGCGTCGCTGTGCGAGTTCGCGCTCGTCGCCGGGCTCGACGTCGTCCGGGGGCTGCGCGAGGCGGTCGACGACCCCGCCGACCCGATGCTCGCCCGGGTCTCGGCCCTCGGCGACGAGCACGAGAACGCCGAGCTGCGCCGGCTGGGCCGGCTGCACCCCGGTGGGGTCCGCCAGCTGCCGTCGCCGCAGTACTCCCCGGCGGGCCTGGCCGAGGCGATGGGCGCCACCCTCGACGCCCTGGCGGGTGACGCCGTGGTGCTCTCCCAGGCCACCCTCTTCGACGGCCGGTTCGTCGGGCGGGCCGACTTCCTCGAGCGGACCGACGACGGGTGGCTGGTCAGCGACACCAAGCTGGCCCGGCACGAGAACGTCCCCGCCCTGCTCCAGGTCGCGGCCTACGCCGCCCTCCTCGACGGCGCCGGGGTCCCGGTGGCTCCGGTGGCCCGGCTCGTGCTCGGTGGGGGCGACGTGCACGACGTCCCCCTGGCCGACGTCCTGCCGGTCTACCGCTCGCGGCGCAGCCGCCTCGAGGGGCTGCTCGCCGACCACCTCGAGGGTGGCGGCCCGGCCCGGTGGGGCGACCCGCGCTGGCTGGCCTGCGGGCGGTGCCCCGTGTGCGAGGTGGAGGTCGAGGCCCACCGCGACCTCCTCCTCGTCGCCGGGATGCGCGGGCCCACCCGCCGCCGGCTCCTCGACGCCGGGGTCTCCACCGTCGAGGACCTCGCGGCCCACGAGGGCACGGTCGCCGACGTCCGCCCGGCGATGCTCGAGCGCCTCCGCGCGCAGGCCCGCCTCCAGCTCGCCCAGGACGCCGACCCCGAGGGCGGCGTCCGGCACGAGGTCGTCGACCCCGACGCCCTGCGCCGGATGCCCCGCCCCAGCGAGGGCGACGTCTTCTTCGACTTCGAGGGCGACCCGCTGTGGCAGGAGCGCGGGTCGCCGTCCTGGGGCCTGGAGTACCTCTTCGGGATGGTCGAGGTCGACTCCGGCGCGCCACGGTTCCGGGCCTTCTGGGCCCACGACCGGGCGGAGGAGCGGCGCGCCCTCGTCGACTTCGTCGAGCACCTCGCCGCCCGGCGCCGCCGCTGGCCCGACCTGCACGTCTACCACTACGCGCCCTACGAGCCGGCGGCGCTGCTGCGGCTCGCCGCCCGGCACGGCGTGTGCGAGGACGACGTCGACCAGCTGCTGCGCGACGGCGTCTTCGTCGACCTCTACTCCGTCGTGCGAGCCGGCATCCGGGTGTCGCAGCGCTCGTACTCGATCAAGAAGCTCGAGCCCCTCTACATGGACGCCCGCGAGGGCGAGGTCCAGGGGGGCGCGGAGAGCATCGTCGTCTACCACCAGTTCACCGCCGCCCGCACCGAGGGCCGCGACGACGAGGCCCGAGCGCTCATCGCCGAGATCGCCCACTACAACGAGGACGACTGCGTCTCCACCCTCAAGCTGCGCGACTGGCTGCTGGCCCGCCGGGCCGAGACCGTCGGCGACGACTGGGGCCCGGCCCTGCCCGAGGAGGTGAGCGAGGTCGAGGTCAGCGAGAAGCGGCGCGACGCCCTCGAGCTCGAGGCAGCGGTGCGGGCCCTCGTCGACGACGTCGTCGTCGCCGAGCGCACGCCCGAGCACCACGCCATCGCGCTCGTCGGCTCGGCCGTGCTCTTCCACGCGCGCGAGGACAAGCCGAAGTGGCAGGAGCACTTCGAGCGGCTCCGGCTGCCCGTCGGCGACTGGCGCCCGGCCGAGGGGGTCTTCCTCGTCGAACGCGCCGAGGTCGTCGACGACTGGCACCACGACACCCCGAGGCAGCGGCCGCGTCGCACCCTGCGCCTGCACGGAGAACCGATGCGGCAGAGCGGCATCCGCGAGGGCGCGCAGGTGTCGGCGGTCTACGGGGCACCGCCTCCCCCGGGCGTCGCGGCCGAGGCCCTGCACGCCAACGCGCGCAGCACCGCCGGGGTCACCGTCCTCGGCACCGCAGGAGTGGCTCGCCGAGAACGGCCGGCTGCACCAGAGCCTGCTCGTCGAGGAGCTCCAGCCCAAGGACGGAGAGCCGCACGTCGACGTCGCCGGTCGCCCTCGTGCCCAACGACAACGTCAGCTCGGCGCCCATCGACCGGGCCCTGGCCGAGGTCGCGACCGCGGTGCGCGACACCGGGTCGGTGCCGGTCGGCGCCGGCACCGACATCCTGCTGCGCCACCCGCCGCGGCTGCGCGGCGGCGGCGCCCTCCCGGCGGTCGGCCCGGGCGACGACGGCTACGTCGAGGCCATCACCGCGGCCCTCACCGGCATGGACGACTCCTACCTCGCGGTGCAGGGGCCGCCCGGCACCGGCAAGACGCACGTCGGCGCCCACGTCATCGCCCGGCTCGTCGCCCGGGGCTGGGCGGTCGGGGTCTGCGCGCAGAGCCACGCGGCGGTCGAGAACGTCCTCACCAAGCTCGTCACGTCCGCGGAGGTGGCCGGCGAGCAGGTCGGCAAGGTCGCCCGGGCCACGCGCCGACCCCGCGTGGACCGCGCTGGCCAAGGCCGACGAGCTCGCCGGGTTCGCCGCGGCGCACCGGGCCGCCGGGCGGGGGTACGTCATCGGCGGCACGGCCTGGGACCTCACGAACCCGGCGCGCGTCGCCCGCGGGCAGCTCGACCTGCTCGTCGTCGACGAGGCCGGGCAGTTCTCGCTGGCCAAGACCCTCGCGGTGTCGGTCGCCGCCCGGCGCCTGCTCCTGCTCGGCGACCCGCAGCAGCTCCCCCAGGTCACCACGGGCACGCACGCCGAGCCGGTCGACACCGCCGCCCTGGCCTGGCTCGACGCAGGGCGCGGCCGTGGTCCCGCCCGAGCTCGGGTACTTCCTCGCGACGACCTGGCGGATGCACCCGGCCCTCACCGCACCGGTGTCCGACCTCGCCTACGACGGGCGCCTGCGCGGCGAAGGACGAGGTCACGGCGGCGCGCACCCTCGACGGCGTCGAGCCGGGGCTGCACGTGCGGCTCGTCGACCACCGCGACAACTCCACGCACTCGGCCGAGGAGGCCGACGTGGTCGTCGACCTCGTCCGCGACCTGCTCGGCCGGACGTGGCACGACCCGTCCGAGCGCGACGGCGACGGGCGACCCGTGGGTCCGCGGCCGCTGGCCGCGGCGGACGTCATCGTCATCACGCCGTACAACGCCCAGGTCGGCCTGCTCCGCCGACTCCTCGACGACGCCGGCCTCGTCGACGTCCCCGTCGGCACGGTCGACAAGTTCCAGGGCCAGGAGGCGGCGGTCGCCGTGCTGTCGATGGCGGCGTCGTCGCACTCCGACGTCTCGCGCGGGATGGGGTTCCTCCTCGACCGGCACCGGCTCAACGTCGCGATCTCGCGAGGCGCAGCACTCGGCCTTCGTCGTCCGCTCGGAGGTCCTCACCGACTTCTCGCCCCGCAGCCCCGACCGAGCTCCTGGCCCTCGGGGCGTTCCTCCGCCTGGGCGACGCCGCACGCTCGACGCACCGACCGGGCGACCGCGCCACCGGTGCGCGCGTCCGCCTGAGGTCCGCCTACCGCGCCCAGCTCGCCCACCTCCCGGTCGCGACTCCGTCGCCCGCAGACCTCAGGAACCGGCGGCACCTGCCGATGGGTCCTGCGTGAGGATCGTCGCCGGCGTGCCTGCGCGCGCTCGTGCTGCTCGGCGTCCTCTGGTGCTGCGTACCCGCTCCTGCCGGCAGGCACCGGGCGCGATGGCGTACTACGACGCCGTCGCCGCCCTGGCCATCCTCGTCGGGCTGCTCGGCGTCGGCCGCCTGCAGCCCGCCCGCGCGTCGCGGCATGGCCCTCGTCGTCGCTGGGTTCGGCGGCTGGGTGCTCGGCGACGTCGTCTTCTCGGTCGAGCAGAACGTCGTCGGGTACGCCGGCTACCCGGCCCCGAGCGACGCCGTGTACCTGCTGTCCTACGGCGTCATCGCGGCCGGGCTGCTCCACCTCGTCCGCGGCCGGCAGAACCGCTCCGACCCGACCCCGATGCTCGACGCCGCGATCGTCGCGCGTCGGCTTCGGCATCGTCGTCGTGGACCTTCTTCATCGCCCCCGTCGCCGCCGACTCCACGCTCTCGGTCCCCGGCCGCTTCGTGGCCTCGTCCTACCCCGTCGCCGACGTCCTGCTGCTCGCCGTCCTCGTCCGGCTCTGGATCACCGTCGGGGCCCGCACCCCGGCCCTCCGCCTGCTGACCCTCGGCCTCGTCTGCGACGCTGGTCGCCGACGTCGTCTGGAACGTCGTCGCCCTGGCCGACCCGCAGGCCGAGACCAGCGCGTGGCTCGACATGCTCTGGCTGCTCGGGTACCTCGCCACCGCGGCGGCGGCCTCCTCCCCCTCCGCGGCCCGGACCGGCGCGGGTGCCCAGGGCGAGGCCGCGACGTCCGCGCGCCGCCGGCTCGTGGCCCTCGGGTTCGGCCTGGTGCTCCCCGGGCTGACCCTGCTCGTCAACGGCCTCCTCGGGCCACGAGGTGCCGTGGCGGGCGGTGTCGGTGGGCGCGATGCTCATGGCCGTCCTCGTGCTCGTGCGGATGGGGCTGCTCGTGCGCACCATCGAGGTCCAGGCGGTGCAGCTGGCCGCCCTCGCCCGCAGCGACGGGCTCACCGGGGCCCCGAACCGGCGGACGTGGGACCACGAGCTCGGCCGGGCGGTCCAGCAGGCCGAGGACGGCGGGGCGCTGCTCACCGGTGGCCCTGCTGGACCTCGACCACTTCAAGCGCTTCAACGACACGCACGGCCACCAGGCCGGGGACCTGCTGCTCCGCGAGGCCGTCGCGGCCTGGTCCTCGCTGCTCGGGCCCGGTGAGCTGCTCGCCCGCTACGGCGGCGAGGAGTTCGGCCTGCTCCTGCCCGGCGCCGGGGTCGAGTACGCCGCCGAGCGGCTGCCGCCTCATGCAGGCGCTGACTCCGCGGGGCCAGACCTTCTCGGCGGGCATCGTCGCGTGGGAGCCCGGCGCCGGGCCCGCCGGCCTCGTCGAGCTCGCCGACCAGGCCCTCTACGACGCCAAGCACGCCGGCCGGGCCTGTGCGCGGATCTCGCACGCCAGCGACGCCGGCGCCTCCACGCCGCCGGTGCAGATCGCCTACCAGCCGATCGTCGACCTGCGCGCCGGCACCACGGTCGGGTACGAGGCCCTCAGCCGGTTCGCTCACGGCGACCCGGAGACCGTCTTCGCCCACGCCCACCGGTCGGGCCACGGGTTCGCCCTCGAGGCCGCCGCCGATCCGGGCGGCGCTGCGGCACCGGCCGGACGACGGGTACCTCTCGCTCAACGTCAGCGTCGGCGCCCTCGTCAGCCCGCAGGTGCGCTCGGCCCTCCCGGCGGACCTGCGGGGCGTGGTCCTGGAGATCACCGAGCAGACCGACACCGGCGAGTGGGACGAGGTCATCGCCGTCATCGACGACCTCCGGGCCCGGGGGGCGTCCATCGCCGTGGACGACTGGGGCCGCGGGTACTCCAACGTCGAGCGGATGATGCGCGTGCGGCCCGAGGTGGTCAAGCTCGACCGGAGCCTGCTCACCGACCTCGACGACGTCCGGCGTCAGCAGGCCCTGGGCGCCCTCGTCGGGTGGGCCCGCAGCATGGGGGCCAGGGTGTGCGCCGAGGGAGTGGAGTCCGCCGAGCAGGCGCAGACCCTGCGGGAGGTCGGCATCGACGTCGCCCAGGGGTACCACTTCGGCCGTCCGACGCTCGCCCCCGAGCGAGGCGGGCGAGCTGGTGCCGGAGGTCGTGCCCCGCTGACTCACTGGCCGGTGCGGCCGTCGATGCACTCGCGGAGCAGGTCGGCGTGCCCGACGTGCCGGGCGTACTCCTCGACCATGTGCACCAGCACGTCGCGGACCGGCAGCTGCTCGTCGCCGCGCGGCACGGTGCCGTCCGAGGTCGTCGTCGGAGAGCGTCTCGAGCCACGCGTCGGCGGAGTCGACCTCGCGGCGCCACATGGCGAAGGAGTCCTCGACGACCGCGGGGTCGTCGACCGCCGTCGTGAACTCGTGGTCGCGGTCGTCCGGGTCGGCGTAGAGCGGCTCGTCCACCGGCAGCTCGCGCAGCACGTGGTGGAACCAGTACTGCTCGACGACCGCCAGGTGCCGGACGAGCCCGAGGAGGCTGAGGTCGCTCGGCGGCACCGAGCGGCGCGCCAGCTGCTCGGCGTCCAGGCCCTCGCACTTCATGCCGAGGGTCAGGCGGTAGTGCGTGAGGTACTCGCGCAGCGTGGCCAGCTCGCCGACCGGCGAGCCGTGCGGTCTGGGGTCGTCGGCCGGGTCCACCCACATGTCACTCATGGGCCTCACCCAAGCGGTCAGGTGCCCCACGTGGCAAGCGGATTCGGGGCGTGGCCACCATCACCGCGGAGGCTGCTCGCCGGCGGGCTCCGCGTGGTGTCGCCGCCACTCGTCGGCGAGCAGTGCGTACCCGACACCGCTCCTCCACTCCCCGCTCGGGTGGAGGGCGTCCTGCACCGTGGCTGCCTCACGGCGCATCCCGACCCGCTCCATGAGGCGACGCGAGGCGACGTTGTCGGCGAAGCAGCTGGCCGTCACGCGACGCAGCCCGAGGTCGTCGAAGCAGAGGCGCAGGGCCGTCTCGACGGCCTCGGTGGCGTAGCCCTTCCCGGTCTCCTCCGGTCGCAGCGCCCAGCCCAGCTCCGCCTGCACCCCCCGGGCCGACGACGCGAGGTGGGCCGGGGCCCACGCGTCCTCGATCTTCACCATGAGGTCACCGACGACGGCACCCTCGCGCTCGATGACCAGCAGCAGGCCGAGCCGCTCGGGTGCGACGAACCGGTCGGCGAAGTCCTCCGGTGGGGGGCCGACCCATTCGGCGACCGATGGTGCGGCTCGGTAGGAGCGGACGGTCTCGGCGTCGTCGGCGCGCGCTCGCCGCAGCGTCAGCCGTGGCGTCGAGACGGGCCAGGCGATGTCGGCGAGCTCCCTGGGCACACCTGATTCTGGACCACGGTGGGGTCGCCGCACAGGTGGGCCGGCCGGCTGGGGGTTGCGCGTGGGGCACCCGAGCTCCGAAGTCGTCGCCCCGGGCCCAGGCGGCGGCAGATGACACTCCGCTGACAGTTGGCGAACAGAGGCTGCCAAACCGTCCCGGGGCCGACGTCCCCGACCCTAGACTTCGCCCGTGCAGCAGGGGCTTCGCGCGCCGAGGGTCGTCGCTCTCCTCCTCACCACCGCCCTCTCGGCGTCGGTGGCGCACGCGGCTGCCATGGGGCAAGTGACCGTCGGCGCCGTCGCCGTGCTCACGCTGCTCACCGGCGGCCCGGTGACGTGGCTCGGCTGGGACCGACGTCCTGTCTGGGTGACGGGCCCGGCGATCGTGGCCCTCCAGCTGTTCTGGCACGTCGGCCTGGGGCACGCCGCGACGAGCGGCATGGCCCAAGAGGGGCACCACGGCCACGCCATGCTGCCTGCCTCACCCGGGGGCGCCGCCACCTGGGCGGACGTGCTGCCCGATGCGGCAGGGTGGGCGATGGTGGCCACCCACTCGCTCGCTGCCGTTGCCGTCCTGGTCGCGATGGCCCGGGCCGAGGAAGCCGTCGGGCGGCTGCTGGAAGCCGCTCTCGGCCGGGCCCTGCGCTACCTCGACGGCTCACGGCCTCGCCCTGTGGCCGTGGCTGTGGGCAGTGGGCTACCCGTTCGATGGGCGCCACTCGGCGCGCTCAGCCAGGTCATCGCCCTGAGGCCTCGGCGGCGCGGTCCGCCACTGGCCGCGACGGCCTGAGACCAGCGCCCTTCACGCTCCAGGGCCGGACCTCGACGTCCGGTCCCACTCACGCCACCCGCGACTCCGTCGGCGGGGCGTGCCACAGACACCCGCGACCGCGGCCATGTCCGCGAGAGCGACGCCCAGTGCCATGAGCACCAGGAGAACCGATGTCCCAGAACCTTGCCCCCACCCACGCCATCCCCCCGGCCCAGCCCCGGCCGGGACCCCCGCCCCCCGGGCGATGGTCGGTCGACCTCGTCGGCCACGGAAACCACGACAGGACCGACCACCGGCCCACCCCGCTACGACGGCTCTCGGTCGTGCGTGAGCACGACGAGGGGGTGGACGACCTCCCCTTCCGGTGTGCCTACCCGGGGTGCGGCCGGGAGGGCGACGTCCTCCGTGACCTCGCCATCGTCGACGCTGGCGGAGCCGTGTTCTGCAGGCAGCGCTGCCTCGACGCCGACGAGCTCGACCGGGCCACACGCATGGATCACGGCGAGGCAGACGACACGGGCCCTGCTCGTCCGCTTGGCGTCGTCGCGGGCGTCGAGGTCGACCCGCCGTGCCGACCCGTCGTGCCGTCACTCTCCGCGGTGCCGTCACCGAGGTGACCGCCAGGCCCGGCCCTCGTCCGTGCGGCGGGGGCCGGGCCGCCCACGCCATCGACGCACGGCACCACCGGAGCGTCCCGCACTCTCACGATCCCACCTGACGTCCGGCCGGCGGTTCAGGCTCGCAGTCCCTTGCCGCCGACCACATCCCACGAGGAGAAGCTGCCATGACACCGACCACCAACCACTGGGGCTCACGCCCTCCAGCGGCCCTGCTCGGCTCGGCCGTGCTGGCCTCCGCGCTCGCCCTCGCCGGGTGCGGTGGCTCCACACCGGCACCGTCGACGAGCGCGAGCGAGAGCTCCGTGGCCACCACCTCGTCCCCGGCGGCCGAGCCGACTCCGGAGTCGCCGTCCCCGACACCGTCCGTGCCTGCGGGGAGGACGCTCTCGGTCTCGGTCACCGGAAGCACCGTGAAGCCGGCGCCGTCGACCGTCGACCTGCCGGTCGGGGAGACCCTCACCCTGACGGTGGCGTCGGACCACGCGGACGAGGTGCACGCCCACGGCTTCGAGGTCGAGAAGGAGGTCGAGGCCGGTGGAACGGTCACCCTCGTCCTGACGGGCAAGGAACCCGGGATCTACGAGGTCGAGATGCACCACCCCGCCCTCACGCTGCTCAAGATCGCCGTCCGCTGACCATGCGGCCTGAGCCCGGGGACACCTCCCCCAGCCCGCGAGCCCCGCGGTCGAAGGCCTGGCACCACGCCCGGCGGGACTCGCCGTCACCCGCGTCGGGTTCCCCGTGCACGTCGGCGCGCGGACCCCACGGTGCGCGCCGGCCGTCACGAGCGGACGGCGGCCGCCCGCCTGCGCAGCAGGACCACCGGGACGGCCAGCCCGGCGAGGACGAGGACGAGGAGCGTGCCGACGGTGACCGCGGACATCGTGGAGGAGGGTGGCGCCTTCTGGGCGGTGACGCCGGCGGCTCCCGGAACGACCGGAGCCGGCACCGAGGCCGGGAGGGGTGCCGGCGAGAAGACCTCGCTGGGCGGCCCCGTGCCCATCGCGGTGAAGCCGATGCTCTGGAGCCCCTGGGTCTTGGCGACCGCATCGACCTCGACCCGCCACGGGCCGGGCGCAAGGTTCACGGAGACCCGGTAGAAGCCCGGCCGGCCCGGGAGGGCCGACAGAACCACCTGCTCGACCTGCGCGGTTGCGTTGTCGTACGCCACACCGACCACCGTCTCCCCCACGACGGCGTCGTGGTCGGGGTAGCGAACCTCGGCGGTGAGGTTCAACGACTCCCCCTCACCTCCCACGGTGAGCGTGATCGACGAGACCGGCGAGTGGGCAGCGGCGGAGCTCGCAGACCAGAGCGGCATCGCCACGACGAGGGCAGCACCCACCGAGATGACGCTGACGGCACGGGCTCGACCCACTCCCCGATCCTAGGCGGATCCCACTGCTGCCGAGCGCGAACGAGCGACTGCGGCAGACCTCGGCCGCGATGCGACACCGCGCTGCCTGTCGCACGGACGGCCGCGATCGTCGCGGTGGTCGGTTCTCCCCTTCAGGCACCTTCGCTGCAGCAGATCGCCGGCACTGTCCGATGATCCTCACCGCTCGGACACCGACCGTGCTGCCCGCCCACGGCGTGGGCAACCGGCACGACCTGCCGCTGCCGTTCGGCCTCGTGGTCACCGGCGCCTGTGTCGTCCTCGTCGTCTCCTTCGCCGCGCTGGCCCTGTGGCGGGCGGAGCCACGCGAGCCCGACGTCACGGGCTGGCCGCTACCACGGTGGCTCGTCGCCGTTCTCGACCAGCGGGCGCTGCGCGGCGTGCTCGCCGGCCTCGCCGGCCTGTTGACGATCGTCACCGTGGTCGCTCTGTTGGTCGGGTCCGACGAGCCGGACAACCCCGCTCCCTATGTCGTCTTCGTCTGGCTGTGGATCGGGCTTCCGGCCCTCGCGCTGCTGTTCGGCCCGGTCTGGCGGGTGCTCAACCCCCTCCGATGGGTGCACCGCGCGCTTGCCGCCGTCGCCAGGGTCGACCCGAGGGAGGGACTGGGCCCGGCACCCCAGAAGGTCGGCTACTGGCCGGCGGCGCTGGGGCTGGCGGCCTTCGCGTGGTTGGAGCTCGTCCAGCCCGACCGCACCACCCGGATGGTCCTGCTGACCTACGTCTCCACGTTCCTCGTCGTGTCCGTCGCCGCCTCGCTCGTCATGGGAGAGGCGTGGTTCCGTCGAGGCGACCCCTTCGGCGCTCTCTCCGAGCTCTACGGCGCACTGGCGCTACCGGGCCGGCGCCGCGACGGCAGGTGGGTCGCATCGGGGCCGGTGGCCGGCCTCCGGCGAGTTCCTGCCGCGCCGGGCCTCCTGCCGTTGACCTCGGTGATGCTCGCCACGACGGCGTACGACGGTTTCCAGGGCAACCTGTGGTGGACCGTCCTCGTGCAGTCCTCCGCGAGGCCGCTGCTCTGGCAGGCCGTCGGCCTTCTCGGGGCTGTCGGGATCGTCGCCGGCACGCTCGGGACGGCCGGCGCCGTCGCGGCCCGGTTGGCCGGGCAACCGGTTCGCGGGGTCCCCACGGCCTTCGCCCCATCCATCGTCCCGATCGCGGCCGGATACCTCGTCGCCCACTACTGGTCGCTGCTCGTCTTCGGCGGCCAGGTGACCTGGGTGCTGCTGTCGGACCCTTTCGGTACCGGGGCGAACTACCTCGGCTCGGCCGGCCACCAGCCGTCCGCGCTGCTGATCCAGCCGACGCTGACGGCCGTGGTCCAGGTGAGCGCCATCGTCGTCGGACACGTCGTGGGCCTGGTGGTGGCCCACGACATCGCCCTCCGCCTCTTCCCACGGCGGCTGGCTGTGCTCGGGCAGGTGCCGGTACTCGTCGTCATGGTCGCGTACACGATCGGCGGACTGCTCCTCCTGTTCTCGGCGTGAGGCATCCCCGCGCCGGGCGAGGGTGCGACGAAGCCGGTGCCGCCGAGCCGGCCAGTCCGCACGACCCAGGGCCAGGCTGGGGGCCTGCAGCACACCGCCGCCGGTCGGGTCGGTGTGTTCCCGGTGGCGGATGGGTATGTTGGCCGTCGAGGGCGCTGGGAGGTGCGATGGACGCCGCGACGGTGTTGCGACCGCTGGTCGATGCCTCGCTGGGAACGGAGCTGCCGCTTCGGGTCGAGTGCTGGGACGGCAGCGCCTTCGGGCCGGCGGACGCTGACCTGGTGGTCCGGTTCACGACCCGGCGCGCCCTCCGGCGCCTGGTCTGGGCTCCCAACGAGCTGGGGTTCGCGCGCGCCTACGTCTCCGGCGACGTCCAGATCGAGGGCGATGTCGTGGAGGCGTTGACCCGGCTCGATGCCCTGGCCGACCCGGAGCGGGGACCGGGAGTGCAGGTCGGGCCCGACACCCGCAAGGCCGTCGCCAAGGCCGTCCTACGGCTCGGCGCCCTGGGTCCGCCACCGCGGCCCCCGGCCGAGGAGATCCGGCTCTCCGGCCGCCGGCACGGACGCGGCCGGGACGCGAGGGCGGTCTCGCACCACTACGACGTGGGCAACGACTTCTACGCCCTCGTCCTGGGCCCGTCGATGGTCTACTCCTGCGCGTACTTCGAGGAGGCGCCGTCCGCGGGGTACACGCTCGAGGACGCGCAGCGCGCCAAGCTCGACCTGGTCGCCCGCAAGCTGGGGCTGGCTCCCGGCATGCGTGTGCTGGACGTGGGCTGCGGGTGGGGTTCGTTCGTCCTGCACGCTGCTCGCGAGTACGGGGTGAGCGCCGTCGGGGTCACGATCTCGGAGCAGCAGGCTGCCTTCGCCCGCGCGGCGGTGGAGTCGCAGGGTCTCGCCGACCGGGTGGAGATCCGGGTGCAGGACTACCGCGACGTGGCCGACGGACCCTTCGACGCGATCGCCAGCATCGGGATGGCCGAGCACGTCGGCCTGTCCCAGCTGGGCGAGTACGCCGCGCACCTGCATGCCCTGCTGGCCCCCGCCGGGCGGCTGCTCAACCACGCGATCTCGCGGCGACCCGGACCCCCCGGTGACCCCAAGGGGGACAAGACCTCGTTCATCGACCGCTACGTCTTCCCCGACGGCGAGCTCCACCCTCTGTCGACGATGGTCGACACGTTGGAGTCGGCGGGGTTCGAGGTGCGTGACGTCGAGTCGCTCCGTGAGCACTACGCGGACACGCTGCGCGCCTGGGTGGGGAACCTCGAAGAGCACTGGGACGAGGCGGTGCGCCACTCGAGCGCCGGGCGGGCCCGGGTGTGGCGGCTCTACATGGCCGGTTCGGCCCTCGGCTTCCAGTCCAACCGGCTCGGCGTCAACCAGGTCCTCGCGGTCCGGACGGGACCCGGCGGCGCGAGTGGCATCCCGAGGACCCGGGCCGCACTGCTCAGCGCCTCCGTGCGGCCGAGCCGGGTGGGCCGGCCGGCGAGGACGAGAGCCACCGGCGCCCTGCGTCGAGCCCGGAGTGAACCGGACCACGACGAGGGAACCCGGCCCGGGCCGGCACGGGTGCGCTGGTCGAACGGGGTTTCCGGTGGGTGGGGCTGAGGGGACCCGCCGTGCTCCCGAATCCCGACCCCACACGACTGAAGGGCCGGCTGGCGCCGGCCCTTCATCGAGTGGAGCTGAGGGGATTCGAACCCCTGACCTTCTCATTGCGAACGAGACGCGCTACCAACTGCGCCACAGCCCCGAGTGCGGGAGAAACGATAACACCAGCGCGACCGGCGTCCGAAACGGCGACACCTCCTCGCGGCGGGGTGCGTCGGCTCAGAACGGAGGCACGGCCGGCGCCGGCCACCGGTGACGTTTGGGGTGCTCGCCGAGGTCGACCGGGATCCGGTCGACGGGTCGGCCGGTGGGGTGGCGGACCTCGACGCGGCAGGGTGGTCGGGGTCGGGGTGGGCCGAGGTGGTGTTCGAGGGTGAACTCGAGGGTGGAGTGGGGGCCGTCCGGGTGGACGAGGCTGGGGGTGCCCGGTGTCGGTGGTGGGGTGTCGGTTCCGGTGTCGGGCAGGGTGAGGGGGCGGTGGTCCAGGGGGTGCGTGGTTCTGGTGCGTCCGGTGGGGTCGGTCCAGGTGAGGGTGGCGTCGGGGTGCAGGGCGGCGGTCCAGCCGGGGCGTTGCTTGACGCGGTGGTGGCGCCGGCACAGGCAGGCGAGGTTCGATGCGGTGGTGGGGCCGGCGGGCCAGGGGGTGACGTGGTCGAGGTCGCAGAACCGGGCGGCGACGCTGCAGCCGGGGAAGCGGCAGCGTCCGTCGCGGGCCTTCACCAGCCGGCCAGCCCTCGGCCGGGGCGGTAGGCGTCGGTGCGAGCGGTTGTCGGGGTCGAGCAGCGCCCCGCTCACGGGGTCGCACTCGAGGGTGGCGGACGCGCCACGAGCGGAGCCTCCCCACCGAGGCGTGGCAGCCGGGTCGCACCGCCGGCTGGCGCCGGTCCGACCGCGGACTGCTCGCTCGAGCCAGGCCCGGCTGGACCAGGACCGGCTCCCCGGCGCGGGCACCGTGGACCTGGACGAGGTCGGTCGCCGACGCATCGCCGCCACGTGCTATGGCGGTCCGGCACGGCTGTGGCGGGGGTGGTGAGGGTGAGCTGGACCTCGATGGTGGCGTGGCCGGTGACGAGGTCGGTCAGGGCCTTGGCGCGGGCGCGGTCGATCCGTTCGCAGGTCCCGTCGGCGACGTACTGCTGGGCCAGGGCGTCGATCGCGGCCCACGCGGCGCAGGCCTCCTCGGAGGGGAAGGTGCCGTGCCAGGTGTCCACGCCCGGCTCGTCGACCCACCGCTCCAGCCGGCACTGCGAGCGGGCCCGGACCGCGCGCCGGCGCAGCAGGTCCGGGCTGATCCGGGCCAGCACCCTTCGCACCCGGCGCCGCAGGTGGGAGGCGTCCTCGACCTCGAACCACGACCCGATCGTGTCCAGGACCGCGGCGGCGACGTCGGCCGGGACCTCCTCGAGCTCGAAGGCCACCACCTGCGCCCGGTAGGCGTCCAGGGCCCCGGCGGCCATCGCGGCGTGCAGCCCACCCAGCCCCGTCGGTGCCGCGCTGGTGTCAGCCGCCCGCGCGACCGCCTCGCGCACCCGCCGCTCGGCGTGCACGGCCGAGACCGACAGCACCCCCGAGACGATCGCCGGCGCATCGAGCGCGACGTGCCCGGGCGCCTTGTGCACCTCGAGCTCGGTGCCGTCCTCGGCCCACTCAGCCTCGATGCACGCCAACCCGGTGATCGCCTCGTCCTGCGCCGCGGACGCGGCGTTGACCAGCCCCTGCAGCGCACCCACGACCTCGGCCCACTCGTCACGCGAGCCCCGCACCGCCGACGGCTCCGCGACCCCCGCGAGCGCCGAGCGCGCCAGCCGCGACGGCGTCCAGTACGTCCTGCGGACCGGCTGTCGTGGCCATCGGATTCCCCCCTCCCTCGCTGGCTCAATCGTACACCCGTACGCCCATGTCATCAACCTCCCGCTAGGCCAATCCTGTTCGCCAACAGCGAAATCGACCAGGCGACGGCCCGAGCAGGCCGCGTCCGGAGTCCATCGGTCGAGGCACCCGTGGGGCACACCGATGCCACCACCGGCCCGGGCGGCCTCCACTGGCCCCCCCCACACCCCGGTCCGCGAAGACCTCCCTCCGCCGCCCACCGCCTAGAGTCTGCGCATGCGACTCAGACTGCCGGACGCCCTGCGGCCACCCACCGCGGGCCGAGGCCCCAGCGACCTCCCGGTGCGCCTCCCGTCCACCGGCGTCGAGCCCCTGGCCGCGGGCGACCCACGCCGGTCCGCAGAGTGGTCGGTCCCGCGCGGTGTCCGCACCGCCAGCGAGTGGGCCTGGCGCGGCATCCTCATCGGCCTGGCCGGCGCCGCACTGCTCTGGCTGGCCAGCGTGCTCTCCGAGGTGGTCATCCCGATCGTCGTGGCGCTCCTCATCAGCGCGCTGCTGCACCCGCTGCACGACCTCCTCGCCCGCGTCCTCCCCCGCGGGCTCGCGGCCTTCGTCACGGTGATCGGCACGATGGCGGTGGTCATCGGGCTCATCTCGTTCGTCGGCTCGCAGCTGACCAGCCAGCTCACCGACATCACGACCAAGGTCGCCGACGGCATCGAGACCGTGCGGCAGTGGGTGCAGAGCACCTTCGGCATCACCGACACCCAGCTGCAGGACTACATCGCCCGGGCCCGGGACGCGCTGAGCTCGGGCAGCATCACCGACACCGCTGCGGCGGCCGGGCTCACCGTCGGCCACGTGCTCACCGGGTTCTTCCTCGCCCTCTTCACCCTCTTCTTCTTCCTCTACGACGGCGCCGGCATCTGGGCCTGGCTCGTGCGGCTCTTCCCCCGCGGCGCGCGCGAGAGGGTGCACTCCTCCGGGATCATCGCCTGGGGCCAGCTGTCGGCCTTCACCCGCGCGACGATCTTCGTCGCCGCTGCCGACGCCATCGGCATCGGCGTCGGAGCAGCGATCCTCGGAGTCCCGTTCGCCTCGGGCATCGCCCTGCTGGTCTTCTTCGGCGCCTTCATCCCGATCGTCGGCGCGACCGTGTCCGGCGCGGTTCCCGTGCTGCTGGCGCTCGTGGCCCTCGGCCCGGTCCAGGCGCTCATCATGCTCGGCATCATCATCGGGGTGCAGCAGGTCGAGGCCCACCTCCTCCAGCCGCTGCTCATCGGGCGGGCGATGCGCCTGCACCCGCTCGCGGTCATCCTCGCCATCGCGGCGGGCATCATCGTCGCCGGCATCATCGGCGGACTCATCGCGGTCCCGACGGTCGCCGTGCTCAACGCGGTCGGGCACCACCTCCTCGACTCCGACGAGTCGCCGCGCCAACCTGCCCCACGACGGGCCGATGACGGCACGGCACGTCCTCGGCGACGAGGGCGCTGAGCCGGGCCGAGGCGGAAGCGGAAGCGGCGGAGGCCCGCCGGCTCGGGACGGAGCCGGAGGAGACGGAGACCAGCGACCTCGAGCAGAGCTGAGCCCCGCCCGCAGGCGTCCGGGCCGCTCCCGGGGACGTGCGGTCAGGCGCCGGCGACGCGGCGCTCGTCGAGGTCGTCCGCGCGGACGCGTCGCGGCGCCGCGGACGGCACCGGGTCGGGCGTGACCGCCGCCGGGGCCACCTCGGGCCGCTCGGCCTTGGCCTTCATCGTGTACGTGGGGCGGGGCACGGGCACCGGCTCCCAGGTGAGCGGGATGTCGTCCTCGTCGACGAGGTGGACGTACTCGATGACCGTCTCCGGCTCCGGCTCCGGCTGGGGCGCGGGCGACCTCCGCAACGACCGGCGCGACCTCGACCGGGTCGACGACCTCGGCGGGCGACGCGGCGACCTCGGGCGCGAGCCCGGCGACCTCGCCGGCGTCGTGCTCGACGGCCTCCGCCGCGGCCTGGCCGTGGCGGGCCGGGGGGCCGGACTCGCTGCCGCGGCGCGCGCCGACGGGCGCCGCCGTGGTGCGGCGTCGCACGTCCTGCGCCTCGCGGCGCCGGCGGGCGGCGCGCGCCGCCTGCCGGGCGCGCACGCCCGAGCGCACCCAGGCGAAGGCGAGGGTCAGGGCGAGGAGGGCCACCCCGGGGGCCCACACGGGGACCAGGGCCAGCACGGCGAGCGGGCCCGGTGACGAGGAGGGCGAGCAGCGAGGCGAGCAGCAGCAGGCCCCGCACGCGACGTGACGCGGCACCGGGCGCCGGCCGCGGTCCGGGCCGCCGCGGCCGGGACGGGGGCCGACACGGGTCGCGACAGAGGGCGACTCCGCCGGGACGGCGCGCTTGACGACGACCTGCGGACCGCTGGGCCGGGCCGGGTGCACCGACCACGACCGCGGGGTCGGGTCGGACAGGTCGGTGCGGGGGATGGGCGCGCGACGCTCGAGGACGCGCATCGCGGCGCTGAACTGCTCGACCGACCGGGCGGTCGCGAGGTGGTCGCGACGGCGGACCCAGTACTGCACGAAATAGGCAGCCCAGACCCCGAGGAGGACGAGGAAGATCAGACTCGACGGGGACTGCACGCTCCGACGGTAGGTGCGCACACGCTCGGGCTCACGGACCCGCCTCGGTGTGTCGCGCAAGTGACTCGTGTGACGACTGTGCCGACGCCGTCAGGCGGGCCAGCCGGGCCGTCATCGACTCGCCGGCGAGGTCCTCGGTGGTGAGCGCGAAGGACAGGTGCTCGCGCCAGGCGCCGTCGATGTGGAGGTAGTGCGGGCGCCGCCCCTCGGACCGGAACCCGAGCTTGCGGACCACCGCGAGGCTCGCCGTGTTCTCCGGCCGGATGTTGACCTCCATCCGGTGCAGCCCGACCCGCTCGAAGAGGTGGTCGCCGACCGCCGCGACGGCCGTCGGCACGACCATCTGCCCCGCGACGGCGCGGCTCACCCAGTAGCCCACCCAGCACGAGCGGAACGACCCGAGGACGATCGGTGCCGACGTTCACCTGGCCCGACGACCCGCCCCTCGCACTCGACGGCCAGCGGGAGGGCGCGCCCCGCCGCGGCGTCGGCGTCGTACTGGCGGACGATGTCCTCGAAGGTGCGCGGCGGGGCGTCCGGGTCGGGCGAGGTGGCGTCCCACGGCTCGAGCCACTCGGCGTTGACGCGGCGCACGGCCTGGAAGGTCGGCCCGTCGTCGACGGTCGAGCGGCCGGAGGACGAACGGGACGCCCACCGGGGTGGTCGCCGCGAGGCGCAGCGGCCAGACCCAGCCCGCCGGGACCTCGGCCGCGGGCGCCGGGCGGTCGGCGCGCCGCCGCCGGCGCCACATCAGTGGTCGCCCCCGCGCACCTGGTCGAGCGCGTGCGGCAGCACCTCGGCGAGGACGGCGAGCGCGTCCTTCACCCCGCCCGACGAGCCGGGCAGGTTGACGACGAGGGTGCCGCCCGGCCAGCCCGGCGAGCCCCCGGGAGAGCACGGCCGTCGGCACGCCCTGGGCGACGCCGCGGGCCCGGACGGCCTCGGCGAGCCCCGGGCACCTCGCGGTCGAGCAGCGGGCGGGTGGCCTCCGGGGTGCCGTCCGTGGGCGTCAGCCCGGTGCCCCCGGTGGTGAGCAGGAGGTCGGGGCCGCCGGCCAGCGCGGCCGCCAGCGCCTCGCCGACCGCCGGACCGTCGGGGACGACGACCGGGCTCGCCGACGGTGCAGCCCCAGCCGCGCAGGGCCTCGACGATGAGGGCGCCGCCGCGGTCGGGGTAGACCCCCTGCGACGCCCGGGTCGAGCAGGTGACGACGGCGGCCGTGCGCCCGCGCAGGTCGGGGGCCGTCGCTCACGGCTCCTCCACCCAGTCGCCCGAGCGGCCACCGGACTTGGCGGTGACCCGGACGTCGGTGATCCGGGCGTGCTTGTCGACCGCCTTGACCATGTCGACGAGCGCGAGGGCACCGACCACGACCGCGGTGAGCGCCTCCATCTCGATGCCGGTGCGGTCGGCCGTGCGCACCTCGGCGCGCAGGTCGACCCCGTCGTCGGCGACGTCGAGGTCGACCTCGACCGCGTGGACCGCGACGGGGTGGGCGAGGGGCACGAGCTCGGGGGTGCGCTTGGCCGCCTGGATGCCGGCGATCCGCGCGACGGCCGAGCGCGTCGCCCTTCGGCACGGTGCCGTCGCGCAGGGCGGCCACCGCAGCGGCCGAGAGCAGCACGCGCCCACGGGCCTCGGCCCGCCGCGCGGTGACGGCCTTGGCCGAGACGTCGACCATGTGCGCCGTGCCGTCGGCGCGGACGTGGGTGAGCCCCCGGCCGGGGGCGGGGTGGTCAGCCACAGCCCCGATGATGCCCCAGGAGGGGGAGGCAGCGGAGGGTGTCGCCCTCGGCAACCCGCTCGACCTCGGCCGGCACGACGGCGAGGGCCGTCGCCTCGGCGAGCGCCCCGAGCACGTGCGAGCCCTGCCCGCCGGACGGACGGACCACGCCGCCGTCCTCGACGACGCGGGTCATCTCGGCCCGCCCGGGGGCGGTGCCCCACGAGGCGCCGGCGACGGCCTCGAAGGCGCCGTCGGCGTCCGGGTCGAGGCCGGCCATGCGCCGCAGCGCCGGCAGGACGAAGACGTGGAAGGAGACGAACGAGCTGACCGGGTTGCCGGGGAGGGTGACGACGGGCAGCCCCGAGCCGCCGACCGCGCCGCAGCCCTGGGGCATCCCCGGGCGCATCGCGACCTTGACGAACTCGACGCCGCCGTCGGCGGTGAGCACCTCCTTGACGGTGTCGTAGACCCCCATCGAGACGCCGCCGGTGGTGATGACGAGGTCGGGGTCGCCGTCCGGTGCGGCGAGGAAGGCGCGCACGGCGTCGGCGTCGTCGCGCAGGTGCACGCCGGCGGCGACCTCGGCGCCGGCGGCCTCGACGAGGGCGCGCAGCATGAGGTGGTTGGAGTCGACGATCTGGCCGTGCTCGAGGCGGCCACCGACGGGCACGAGCTCGTCGCCGGTGGAGACGACCGTGACCCGCGGGCGCCGGCGGACGACGAGGGTGTCGACGTTGGAGGCGGCGGCGAGGGCGACGTGGCCCGGCCCGAGGCGGGCGCCGGCGGCGAGCACGACGCTGCCGGCGCGCACGTCCTCGCCCCGGTGGCGGACGTGCCGGCCGACCTCCGGGGCGAGGCGCACCGCGACCTCGGTGGCGCCGCCGTCGGTGCGCTCGACCGGCACGATCGCGTCGCAGCCCTCGGGCAGCGGGGCGCCGGTCATGATGCGCATCGTCCGCCCGGGGGCGAGCACGTGGCGCGTCGTGTCGCCCGCGGCGATGTCGCCGTCGACGGCGAGGAGCGACGGGCGCGTCGTCACCGGCCGCCTCGAGGTCGGCCGCGCGCACGGCGTAGCCGTCCATCGCCGAGTTGTCGAAGCCGGGGAGGTCGACGGCGGCGGTGACGTCGGCGGCGAGCACCCGGCCGAGCGCGGCGCCCACCGGCACGCTCTCGGTGCCGAGCGGTGCGACGAGCGCGAGCACGGCGGCGCGGTGCTCGGCGACGGTGCGCATCAGGCGTCCCCCTCGAGCCGCGTGCCGTCGGGCACGGTGCGAGCCTCCCCGGCCAGGCGGACGTCGCCGACGCAGACGACGTCGGCCCCGAAGGTGACGTCGGCCTCGACCCGCAGGCTCGTGCACTCGCGCAGCGACGGCGCACCGTGCGGGAAGCGGGCCTCGAACCCGTCGAGGAGGCGGTACTCGGGACCGAGGTCGACGAACGGGTCGGGTCGGTCGCTGACCGCCTCGACGACGCCGTCGTCGGTGACCCGGTAGAGGTCGCTGCGGATGAGCAGCAGCTCGTTGGTCGTCTTGACGGGCCGGAACCGGCTGCGCGGCACCGCGATCGCCCGGGCCCCGTCGAAGAGCTCGACCGCGGCGCCCATCGCCGACTCGACCTGGACGACGGGCGTGGAGTCGGGGTCGGTGGGGTCGACGGTCTTGCGGTTGACGATGATCGGCAGGCCGAGCACGCCGTCGGTCTCGTCGAGCCGGGCCGCGAGCACGTCGAGGTCGACCCACAGGTTGTTCGTGTGGAACCAGCGGTGCCGCTCGAGGTCCTGGAAGTGCTCCTCCTCCCCCGGCACGACCATCGCCGAGTCGCGCAGCACGAGCCGGCCGTCCGACCGGCGGACGACGAGCTGGCCGCCCTTGCGGTCGTTCGGCGTGCGGGCGCTCACCTCGGCGACGTACGGGATGCCCTCGGCCGCCATCCACGCCGGCACCGAGCCGTCGCAGGTGGCGCCGAGGTTGTCGGCGTTGGAGAGGAACAGGTGCCGGTAGCCGCGGCGGCGGAGCTCGTCGAGCAGGCCGGTCGTGCGCAGCGCCACGAAGACGTCGCCGTGGCCGGGCGGGCACCACTCGAGCTCGGGGTCGGCCGGGTGCTCGACGGGGAAGAGGTCGTCGGCGCGGAGCTTGGGCTCCTTGCTCTGGAGGAAGTCCAGCGGGAGGCCGTCGACCTCGATGCCGGGGTGCCGGCGCAGCAGCGCCAGCGAGGCCTCGCTCGTGCGGAAGGAGTCCATGAGCAGCAGCGGCACCTCGACGTCGTGCGTGCGGCGCAGGGCGAGGACCTGCTCGGCGATGACGTCGAGGAAGGTGCGCCCCTCCCGCACCTCGAGGGCCGACTTCGGCCCCTGGACGCCCATGCTCGTGCCGAGGCCGCCGTTGAGCTTGACGACGACGGTGCCCGCGAGGGCCTCGCGCACGGCGGCGGGGTCGGGGCTCGAGCGCCTCGAGCGACGGGGGGTCGGGCAGCGGGTCGACGGTGTCCTCGGCGATCGTGCCGGTGACGTCGGCCGCGAGCTGCTCGTGGTAGCGGGCGAAGACGCGGATCGGCGAGATCGTCGACCTCGGCCTCCCGCATCCGGTCGGTCGCCGCGCGGAGGGCGTCGCTGGTCATGGCGCCACCCTACGATGCAGCCCATGGCGAGCACCCCGAAGTCCGAGCGCCGTCGGGCGCTGCGGGCCCGTCGGCGCGAGCTGGCGGCCGCGCGCGACGCGGCCGCCGACGGCGCGGCCCTGGCCCGCGAGGGCCTCGACCGTCGCCGCCGGGCTCGGGCTGGGCCCGGGCCGCGTCGTCCTCTGCTACGAGTCGGTGCCCGGCGAGCCGCCCGACCGCCGCGCTCAACGCCGTCCCTCGTCGCGGCCGGGCTGCGGGTGCTCGTCCCCGACACCCTCGCCGACCTCGACCTCGACTGGCACGACCTCGCCGACCCCACGGGCTCCCGCCTGGGGCTCGGCGCCGTCGCCGCGGCCGACCTCGTGCTGGCGCCGGGGCTCGCCGTCGACCGACCGGCGGACCCGGATGGGGCAGGGCGGCGGCTGCTACGACAAGGCCCTCCCCCGACGCCGGGCCGGCGTGCCCGTCGTCGTGCTCCTGCACCCCGGCGAGCTGCTCGGCCCCGACGACGAGCCACTGCCGCGGGAGCCGCACGACGTGCCCGTCGACGCCGTCCTCACCGCCGACGGCGTCACCGACCTGCGGCCGCAGGCCCCGACGGCGTGCGCCGCCGGCCCCGACGTCGCGCCGTGGGCCGGGTCGGCTCAGCCGGTCAGCCCGTGCCGGGCGCCGGGTCGGGGTGCAGGGTCATGACGTCGGGGTCGGTGGCGTCGACCGCCCGGGCGGAGAACGGCCAGGGCCGCTGGCGGCCGGCCACCCAGTCGTCGATCTGGTCGGCGTAGTGGTCGTCGGTGGCGTGCCCGCTGACGCCGGTCTGGTTGACCCACGTCGAGCCGTCGAGGTCGGCGAGGTCGACGACCATGCGCATCGACGGGCCCCAGTTCACGCCGTAGCCCTCGCTCGCGTCCCAGCCGTTGGCGTTGACGATGGCCGAGCCGCCGGGCAGGTCGTACGGCCCCTCGTTGAACAGCCAGCGCACCGGGCCGGGGACGGACTCGCCGCCGAGGACCTTGTGCTCGAGGGTCAGCTGGTGCAGCTGGCCCCAGTCCCACTGGGTCGGGTCCTTGCCGAGCGCCTTGGTGAGCTCGAGGCGCGCCGCGACGAGGGCCTGGCGGAGGATCTCGTCGCGGCCCTCGGTGATGTTCGGGGTGAGCTTGTTGTCCCACCACTCGCTCTCGGGGTCGGCGAGCAGCTTCTGCACCGCGGCCCGCCAGCGCGCCCCACCGTCGGCCTTCATGTCGGCGGGCAGCTCGTCGTCGAAGAGCAGCTCGCAGAGGTTGCGCCACACCGCGTTGTAGTAGGCGGCGGCCGCCGACGCCTTGGAGTCGGCGGCGGGCGTCGTGTGGTTCCAGCCGCGGAGCAGGTCGCGCGCCTCCTCGGTGAAGTCGAGGAGGTCCTGCTGGTCGGCCTCGCCCTCCGGCGCCCGCAGCGGGACGGCGAGCAGCGCGGGGACGAGGGTCTGCGCGAAGAGGTCCTCGTCGTCCATCTGCACCGAGGCCATGTCGGCCGCCGTCGCGTGGTCGAGGCCCGGGAGCCGCTGCGCGATGCGGGTCGAGCGCCAGCCGGCGTCCCACTCGGTGGTGAGGAAGGGCGTGCGGCTGGCCGTGACCTCCTGGTTGGCGGCGACGATGACCCCGTCCTCGGGGTCCTCGGTCCACGGCAGGTCGTCGAAGGGGACGTAGCCGGACCAGTCGTACGACGAGTCCCACCCCGGCGCGGGCCAGTACCCGGGCGGGCTCTTGGGCAGGGCGGCCCGCCGGATCGGGCACGAGCCCCGGCGCCTGGTAGCCGATGTGGCCGTTGGTGTCGGCGACGACGAGGTTCTGCGCCGGCACGGCGAACGCGCGGGCGGCCTGCCGGAACTCCGCGATGCTGCCGGCGGCGTCGAACCCGAGGATGGCGTCGGCGGTCTGGCTCGGGACCAGGCCGGTCCAGGCGAGGGAGACCGCGTAGTCCTGCGCACTGGTCGCCCTCCTGCTGGGTGGGGGCGCGGGCGCCGGCGTCACGGGCCGCGGAGACGACGTCGGACATGATCGGGCCGTGCGCCGGTGGCGCGCACGGTGATCCGCTGGTCGGGGTGGCCGGCGACCTTGATCGTCTCCTCCCGCGAGGTCACCGGCAGCCACTTCCCGTCGCGCAGGTAGGTCTGGCCGACGATGCGCTCGAGGTAGAAGTCGGACACGTCCGGCCCGAGGTTGGTGAAGCCCCACGCCACGTTCGCGTTGTGGCCGATGACGACCCCGGGCACACCCGGCGAAGGAGAAGCCGGACACGTCGAGGGGGCACTGGCTGCTCACCGTGCGGCAGTGCAGGCTGTTCTGGATCCAGATGCCCGGCTGGCCGACACCGAGGTGGGGGTCGTTCGCCAGCAAGGGCTTTCCCGAGGCGGTGTGCGCGCCCGAGACCACCCACGAGTTCGACCCCACCCCCTCGCCGCGGCCCACGAGCTGCGGCAGCGACGCCAGGGCCTGGTCGACCTCGGCGTAGACGGCCTGCGCACCCGGCGTCGTCGTCTCGGCGACGACGTCGTCGCCCCGGGTGAGAGCGCTCGGCACGGCGGAGGACGCGGAGGACGACGCCGCCGCCGACGCGGTGGGGGGCACCCGTCCGGGCGCCCACTCGTCGGCCGAGAGGATCGGCGGGCGGGCGTCGCTCGTCGTAGGCCGGGTAGATCGCGGTGATCTGGGCCCGGCTGAGCCGTCCGGTGAGCCGGGCCCGGGCCAGCTCGTCGCTGTAGTCGCCGCGCAGGTCCCAGGCCATCGCCTTGAGCCAGGACGAGGCTGTCGACCGGCGTCCACTCCTCGATGTCGGCGAGCGGCAGCTGGAGGCCGAGCACCGTGTACTCGGCCGAGACCTCGCCGGGGCTGCGGCCGCGCAGGTACCGGTTGACGCCGTCGGCGTAGGCCTGGAGCACCTGCCGGGTCTCCGGCTCGAGGGTGGGCAGCTCCTCCTCGGCCACCCGGCGCCAGCCCATCGTGCGCACCACCTTGTCGGTCTCGACCCCGGGCGGGCCCGACGAGCTCGGCGAGCCGGCCCGCGGTGATGTGCCGGCGCAGGTCCATCTCGAAGAAGCGCTCCTGGGCGTGGACGTAGCCCTGGGCCCGGGCGAGGTCGGTGAGCGAGTCGCCGTAGATGTGCGGGATGCCGCTGCCGTCGCGCTTGACGGTGACGTCGGCGCCGAGCCCCGGCAGGCTCGCCTCGCCGGAGCGCGTGGGCAGCGAGTCGCGCACCGCCGTGACGACGACGATGCCGCCGACGACGGCCGCCACGACGACGAGAGCGACCAGCCCCAGGAGGAGGCGACGGGCGACGACGAGGCGACTCACCCTGCGAGACTAGGACACCACCCCCGACGAGACGAGGACGGTCCCCGGTGACACACGCGTGGGCGAGCACCCCCCCGGGTGGGTCCGCGGTGTCGGGGTTCTCGCTCGACGACCTCTCGACCGCGCTGCTGCTCGGCAGCCTCGTCCTCGTCGTCGCCGTCGTCGCCGTCCGGCTCTCGCTCCGCAGCGGCCTGCCGTCGCTGCTCATCTACCTCGGCATCGGCCTGGCCCTCGGGGAGGGCGGCTTCGGCATCCACTACGACTCCGCCGAGCTCACCCAGGTGCTCGGCTACGCCGCCCTCGTCCTCATCCTCGTCGAGGGCGGCATCACCACCCAGTGGTCGGGGATCCGGGCGCTCCGTCGCGCCGGCTGCGGCACTCTCGACCGTCGGCGTGGGGGTGAGCGTCGTCGTCGTCGCGGCCGTCGCGCGCCTGGTCCTCGGGTGGCCGTGGGAGGTGAGCCTGCTCATCGGCGCGGTCGTCGCCTCCACCGACGCGGCGGCCGTCTTCTCGGTGCTGCGCCGGGTGCCGCTCCCGCGCCGGATCTCGGGGATGCTCGAGGCCGAGTCGGGCTTCAACGACGCCCCGGTCGTGCTCCTCGTCACCGCCCTCGCCGCGCAGCTCGCGCCCGGCGGCGCGCCCGAGCCGTGGTGGCAGCTCCTCCTCGTCGCCGCGGTCGAGCTGGCCGGCGGCACCGCGGTCGGGCTGGGCATCGGGTGGCTCGGCGCCCGCCTGCTGCGGCTCGTCGCCACGACCTCGTCGGCGCTGTTCAGCATCGGGGTGCTCTCGGTCGCGGTGCTGGCCTACGCCGCCGCCGACTCGGTGCACACCTCCGGCTTCATCGCCTGCTACCTCGCGGCCCTCGTGCTCGGCAACCAGCACCTGCCCCACCGACCGGCCGTCATCGGGTTCGCCACCGCCATCGGGTGGCTCGCGCAGATCGGGCTGTTCGTCCTCCTCGGCCTGCTCGCCTCCCCCTCCGGGTTCGGCGCGCAGGTCGTGCCGGCCCTCGTCGTGGGCGCCGCGGTGCTCCTCCTCGGGCGGCCGCTGTCGGTGCTCGTGTCGTGCACGCCGTTCCGGGTGCCGTGGCGCACCCAGGCGTTCCTGTCGTGGGCCGGCCTGCGCGGGGCGGTGCCGGTCGTCCTCGCCACCGTCCCGGTCACGGCCGGCACGCCGGGGGTGGAGTGGATGTTCGACCTCGTCTTCGTCCTCGTCGTCGTGTTCACCCTCATCCAGGCGCCGACCCTGCCCTGGGTGGCCCGGCGGCTCGGGGTCGACGCGTCGCACCACCGCGTCGACCTCGCGGTCGAGACCACACCGCTCACCGACCTCGGTGCCGAGCTGCTCGAGATCGACGTCGGGCCGGAGTCGCGGATCGGCGGGGTCCGGGTCTTCGAGCTGCGGCTGCCCCAGGGCGCGGCGGTCGCGCTCGTCGTGCGCGACGGCGCGTCGTTCGTCCCCCGCGACCGCGACGTCCTGCGGCACGGCGACCAGCTGCTCGTCGTCACGCCCTCGTCGGTGCGGGTGGCGGCCGAGCGGCGGCTCTACCAGGTGAGCCGGGGCGGCCGGCTCGCCGAGTGGTCCGACGGCTGAGCACCCCGGCCGCACCCCGAGCGACCCCGGGGCGGCTCAGGGTCGGGTCAGGTCCGACCCTCATGGTGGGGGTGAGCGCGCACCGGAAGAGTGCTCCGCATGATCACCGTCGAACACCTCACGAAGCGCTACGGCGCGTTCACCGCCCTCGACGACGTCTCGTTCGTCGCCCGCCCCGGCCGGGTCACCGGCTTCCTCGGCCCCAACGGCGCCGGGAAGACGACCGCCATGCGGGTCGTCGCCGGGCTCACCCCGGCGAGCGCCGGCGTCGCGACCGTGCTCGGCCGCCCCTACGCGACGCTGCCGAACCCCGGCCGCCACGTCGGGCTCCTGCTCGACGCCTCGGCCCAGCACGCCGGCCGCACCGGGCGCGAGGTCCTCACCCTCGGCGCGATCCTCACCGGGGTCGACCGGCGCCGGGTCGACGCGATGGTCGAGCTCGTCGGCCTCACCGAGAAGGAGGCCAACCGGCGGATCCGCAACTACTCCCTCGGCATGCGGCAGCGGCTCGGCATCGCCCACGCCCTCCTCGCCGACCCCGAGGTGCTCGTGCTCGACGAGCCGGCCAACGGCCTCGACCCGGCGGGCATCCGCTGGATGCGCGACCTGCTGCGCGGGCTTCGCCGCGCGCGGCGGCACGGTGCTGCTCAGCTCGCACCTGCTCGGCGAGATCGAGCGGGTCGCCGACGACATCATCGTCATCGGGAACGGCCGGGTCGTCGCCCAGGGGACGACCGACGAGCTGCTCGCCGGCTCCGGCACGGTGGTCCGCTCGAGCGACGACGCCGCGCTGCGCGTCGGCCCTCGAGGCCGCCGGCGTCTCCGTCGGCGCCGCGCGACGGGCGGCCTGCTCGCCGAGACCGACCCCGACACCGTCGGCCGCGCCGCCCTCACCGCCGGGGTCGCCCTGCGCGAGCTCCGCTCCGGCGACGAGCGCGGGCTCGAGGAGATGTTCTTCGAGCTCACCGCCGCCTCGGCCCGCGAGGGGGTGGCGGCATGAGCACCGTCGTCCGCGAGGGCAGTCCCACCGCCGCCGCCCCGGCCGGACGCCGGCCACGCGGCCCACCTGCCGGAGCCGATCGCCGGCGACCGGCCGACGACGGGCATCCCGTTCACCCGGCTCGTGCGCGTCGAGCTGCGCAAGATGCTCGACACGCGGGCCGGGCGCTGGCTGGTCATCGCCATCGGCGTGGTCATCGCCGGCGCGCTGACCATCCTCTTCGTCCAGTCCGGCGGGGAGCACCCCTTCGGCGACTACCTCCAGGCGACGACGTTGCCGATGGCCATCCTGCTGCCGGTCGTCGGGATCATGGCCGTGACCTCCGAGTGGTCGCAGCGCACGGCCCTGGTGACCTTCACGCTCGAGGCGCGGCGGACCCGGGTCGCGTGGGCCAAGACGGTCGCGGCGCTGCTCGTCGGCGTCGTCGCCGTGGCGTTCTCGTTCGCGCTCGGCGCGGCGGCGCACGCCTCCGCCATCGCCTTCCGCGGGGCCACCGGCGACTGGCACCTCGCGGGCACGGCCTTCCTCGGCGCCGCGGGGTACGTCCTCCTCGGCCTGCTCCAGGGCATCGGCTTCGGCATGCTGCTCCGCAACACCCCCGCCGCCGTGGTCGCCTACTTCGTCCTCCCGACCGCGTGGTCGATCCTCGGCTCGCTGTGGTCCCAGGCGGAGAAGGCGGGCCAGTGGCTCGACATGAACCGGACGATGGAACCGCTGTTCTCCGGGTCCCTGACGGGTGAGCAGTGGGCCCAGCTCGGTACCTCGGTCGGGCTGTGGGTCGTGCTCCCGCTCGCCGCGGGGATGTGGTGGATCACCCGGGCGGAGGTCGAAGTAGCCCGCCCGGCACGGACCGAGGCGCCGCCCGGGGACCTGGCAGGGACCACCCGGGCGGCGTCCTCGCGTATCCTTGGGGACGCCGCGCCGCCGCGAGACCCGCACCACCGTGCCGGGCCCGGCGGCGCCCCGCTGTCGTCCGAGGAGGACCACCGTGCCCACGTACGCCTACGCGTGCACCGCGTGCGACCACCGCTTCGAGGCCGTGCAGTCGTTCAGCGACGACTCGCTCACCGAGTGCCCCGAGTGCGGCGGCCGGCTGCGCAAGCTCTTCAACGCGGTCGGCATCGTCTTCAAGGGCGGCGGCTTCTACCGCACCGACTCCCGCAGCGACTCCGGCCGGCGGCTCCGGCAACGGGGCGAACGGTGGGGGCGCCGGCTCGAACGGGTCGAAGGGGTCCGGGTCCTCCACCGGCTCCGGCTCCGGCGTCCGGCTCCGGCGAGGGGGCGGGCTCGTCGGGGTCGAACGGCTCCGGCGCGTCCGGCGGCTCGTCGTCGGGTTCGGGGTCGTCCGGGTCGGCGAGCAGCGACGCCGTCGTCCACAGGGGCGTCCTCGGGGTCGTCGTCGTCCACACCCTCCTCCTGAGCCCGCCCCGCCAGCACGGTCCGACCTAGCGTCGGGACATGCACCCGACGCGCCCCTTCCCCGGCCTCACCGGCCCCGGTCGGCGCGCCCGCTGGCGGCGCTCGGTGCTGCGCCGGGTCGCGGCCGCCGGGTGCGTCGGCGGGGCGGTGCTCGCGGGCCTGGCCGTCGTCCGGCCCCCTCCTGCACCCACGGTGTCCGTCGTCGTCGCGGCGCGCGCGGTGCCGGCCGGCGGGGTGCTCGGGCCGGCCGACCTCACCACCGCCCGCGTCCCTCTCCCCGCCCGCCAGCCGGGGGCGGTCGTCGACACCGCGGCCCTGGTCGGCCGGCGGGTCGGTGCCGCCCTCGCGCCCGGCGAGGCCCTGACGGCCACCCGGGTCGTGCCGCGCACCGTGGCCGAGGGCCTGCGCCCGGGGCACGTCGTGCTCCACGTCGGGCTGGCCGACCCGGCATCCGCCGACGTGCTCGCCGCCGGGCAGCCGGTGGCGGTGTACCCGGCGGCCGGTGGCGAGGCCCTCGCGCGCGACGGCACGGTGCTCGTCGTCGACCCGCCGCCCGCCGTCGAGGCGCTCGACCTCGGTGGTGCCGGGCCCGTCCGGGGTGTCGTCCTCGACCTGCCGAGCGCCTCGGCAGCACGGGTCCTGGCCGGCCACGGGGGGCTGGAGGGGCCGGTGCTCGTCAACGTCGTCACCGGGCCGGGCTGACGACGCCGGCCCGCGATCCCGAGCCGTCCGCGCGGCCCGCCCACCCCCTGGCTCCGGGAGCGCACGATGGTCACCGAGGGCCTACGGTGTCCCCCGTCGGTCCCCACCACGGAAAGGAACTCCCATGAAGGGGTTCAAGGACTTCATCATGCGCGGCAACCTCGTCGAGCTCGCTGTCGCGTTCGTCATCGGTGCCGCCTTCGCGACCGTCGTCGAGTCGTTCACGGCGATGTTCATGGACATCATCGGCAAGATCGGCAAGACGCCGGACTTCTCGAACTGGGCGCCGGGCAAGGTGCACGTCGGGGCGTTCCTCACCGCCCTCATCTCGTTCCTCATCGTCGCCTTCGTCATCTACTTCTTCGTCGTCAAGCCCTACCAGGCCGCGCAGGCGCGGATGTTCCCGAAGGAGCCCGAGGCCGAGACGATCGACCCGAACACCGAGCTGCTCAAGGAGATCCGCGACGAGATCCGGGCCGGGCGGGGCGTCTGACCGCACCACGGTCCGCTCGACGAGCGGACACCACCGACGGTTCGTGACCACCGCGCACCCGCACCCGCGGACCCGAGCGGACACGGTCGACGGTTCGGGAACGGCCCCGGGACCGAGGGAGCTACTCCCAGTGCGGGGGGCGCTGCTCGCGCAGCCAGCCGTCGTGCGCCGACTCCCCGGGGCCGGGCGCCTCGCGCGGCGCCGCCACGTCGGGGGCGTCGTCGGTCCTCGGGTTCGTCGCCGCCCGCCGGACCCGTCGCGGACCTCGTCGACGCCGGCGCGGCCCGGCCCCGGCGCACCTCGCCATCGGGGGTGGTGCCGGTCGCGTCCTCGTCGGCGGGGTCGCTCGCCGGCCGGGGACCGCCGGTCAGCCACCGGGGGCCTGGCGGACCCCCGCCGCGTCGAGGACGCGCGACACCACGCGGGCAGGGTCGCGGAAGGCCTCGGTCGACCACACGCGCACGTGCCGCCAGCCGCGGCGCTCGAGCTCCGCGACCCGCACGAGGTCGCGGTCGCGACCCGAGGCCACGCCGGCGTAGTCGGGACCGTCCGACTCGACGGCCAGCAGCAGGCGGCCCGGGGCGGTGGGGTCCTCGACGGCGAGCTCGACCGGCACGGGCGAGTCGCCGACCCGCTCGTGCACGACGAGGCCGTGCCCGCGCAGCCGCCGCGCGAGGTCGGCCATGACGACCGAGCCGCCCTCGGGCGAGGCTGCGCACGCCCTCGACCCCCGAGACCGCCTCGACGTGCTCGAGCACGGCCCGCAGCATCCGGGCGCCCGCCGTCCGCAGCCGGTCGGGGTCGAGGTCCTCGGCGGTGATCGAGGAGACGACGGTGAGGGTCGAGCGGGCCCGGGTGAGGGCGACCCCGAGCCGGCGGTGGCCGGTGTCGGTGCCCACCGGGCCGAAGCGGTGGAGCACGCGTCCGTGCGGGGTCTTCCCGAAGCCGACGGTGACGATGGCGTCGTCCCACGTCTCGCCCTGCACGTGGTCGGCGTCGCGCACGGCGAAGGCCTCCGGCCGGTCCTCGGCGAAGAAGGCGGCGGTCCGG
Source organism: uncultured Actinomycetota bacterium (assembly GCA_963752445.1). GTDB lineage: Bacteria > Actinomycetota > Actinomycetes > Actinomycetales > Dermatophilaceae > Phycicoccus. Next base: position 101,286 of record CAVVYI010000037.1, read on the forward strand.
TCGTCGAGCCGCTCGACGGCGGTCCGCACCGCGGTCTCGACGAGCCTGCGGTGGCCGGGCGCCAGGGCGATGACGACGAGCGAGCGCTCCGGCCGGCGGCGGGCGTGCTCGAGGACGAGCTCGACGACCCGCTCGACCTCGGCCGGTGTCGACTCGACCGCGGCCTCGCCCTCGGCGACCACCCCGTGCCCGTCGACGACCTCGTGGCGCACGACCGGCTCGGTGACGGTGCCGGGGAAGGTGACGAGGGCGCCGTCGTACAGCTCGGCGTCGGCGAGGGCGACGAGCCGCTCGTCGAGCGCGCCGTACTGCCAGGTGAGGCGGCGCGTGGGCAGCAGCCCGTCGAGGGCGTCGAGCACCGAGTCGGGGTCGGCGTCCTCGGGGGCGTCGACCCCGGCCGAGACGACGAAGGGCACCGGTGGCAGCTGGAGCGGGTCGCCGACGACGACGACGCGGCGGCCCCGGGAGACGGCGGCGACGACCTCGGCCGGGGCGACGAGCGAGGCCTCGTCGACGACGACGACGTCGAAGTGCTCGCCCGGGCCGAGCACCGACGGCACGGTGAGCGGGCTGGCCAGCCAGCAGGGCCGGACGGCGGTGGCGAGGGGGCCGACCTCGGCGAAGAGGTCGGGCAGGGGCGAGGGCCGGCGGGCCCGCGAGGCCTCCTCGCGCAGCCGCGTCTCGGCGGCGGCGTGGGTGCGCCGCAGCCCGGCGACCCGGTCGGCGACGGCGGTGAGCACCCGCGGCACCTGGCCCTCGAGCGCGTCGCGGTCGGACGCGACGAGCGTCTCGACGGCCGCGGTGAGCCGGTGGCCGTCGAACTCGGCGACGCGGCGGTCGGCGACGGCGAGGTCGTCGGCGACCGAGCACCACCACACCCACTCGAGCTCGGTGCGCACCCGGTCGGCGGGCACCTGCCGGTCGCGCAGGTCCTCGACCAGCGGCGTGAGGCCGAGCCGGTCGAGCCGGTCGAGGGCGAGCCGGATCTCGGGCGCGGCGTCGAGACGGCGGGCGGCGGCGTGCAGCGCGGTCATCCGGTCGTGGAGGGTCGGGAGGTCGAGCTCGACGAGGTCGGGGTCGTCGGCCGCGTGGGGCAGCCGGTCGTCGACCCACGACACGTCGTCGACGAGCGCGTCGTGGGCGGCCCGGGCCCGGTCGAGCTCGACGGGGATCTCGGGACGGCCGCCGGAGCCGGCGAGCTCGCGCCACGCGTAGCGCTGGAACCGGGCCTCCCGCAGGGCGCCGTGCAGGTCGGCCGGCGGCCGCCCCGGCCGGAGCAGGGCCCGTGCCTGGCGGCGCACCCGCCACCGCTCGACGAGGCCGAGCTCGCTGTCCATGGCCCGGCGCTGGGCCGCCGACCCGGTCGCGGCGACGAGGTCGTCGAGCGGGATGTCGAACACCTCGGGCCGGAAGACCTCGAGGGTGTCGCGCACCTCGCCGACCGTCGCGAGCACGCGGTCCCAGTCGAGCATCGTCGGTGAGGCCGGCAGGTGGACGCCCCGGAAGACGTCGGCGAGCGTGCTGCGGGTGTCGTGGACGAGGGAGGTGGCGAGCCGCTCGACCCGCGCGCGGGCCTCGGCCGCCTCCTCGGCGGTGCGCAGCTCGGCGGCGAACCACGGGTCGTCGGCGCCGTCGTCGTCCCACGCGGCGAGCTCGGCGAGCCGGGTGAGGTCGCCGGTGGCCTCGGCGAGGGTCTCGGGGTCGAGCCGGGCGAGCGTCGGCCCCCTCGAGCCGGACCCGCGAGCGCGGCGGGGGCTCGAGCAGCGCGTGGCGGCTCACCTCCTCCTGCACCTCGTGGAGGGTGACGGCCCAGGGCTCGCGGCGTCCGTGGAGGGCGCGCAGGTGCTCGTCGAGCAGGGTGGCCGCCTCGGCGCGGGCCCGCTGGGTGTCGGCGTCGACGGCCGGCGTGGGCGGTGCGACCGCGGCCCCGGCCGGTGGACGGGGTGGCCGCCGCGAGGGCGGCGTCGAGCCCCTCGACGAGCTCGCGCACGACGCGGCGGCGACCGTGCCCGCCGTCGGGCAGGTCGAGGACGAGCGTCGCCGAGGCCGACGCTCCCGAGCCGGTCGCGGACGGCGTCGAGGGCGGTGCGCTTCGGCGAGACCACGAGCACGCGGCGCCCGTCGGCGGCGAGCGCCGAGACGAGGTTGGCGATGGTCTGCGACGCGCCGGTGCCGGGCGGTGCGTGGAGCACGAGGTCGGAGCCGGCGCGCACCGACTCGACGGCCTCGCGCTGCGCGGCGTCGGCGTCGAGGACGAGGAAGTCCTCGGCCGGCCCGGGCGGGCGGCCCCCGTCCGCCGCCCCGACCGCGACCGCGGAGGCGTCGTCGACGTACCCGGCGAGGAGCGCGACGACGTCGTGCGCGGCCAGGGTGTCGGCCTGCCGCGCGAGGTCGGCCACGAGCGGGGCCTTGTGGTACGGGAAGGTGCTGACGACGACGCGGGGGTCGACCGAGAGGTCGCGCACCGTCGAGCAGGCCTGCGCCAGAGCGGCATACGCCGGGTAGGGGTCGAGCCCGTCGGTGGCGGTGGCGAGGGCCTCGAGGCGGTCGGTGTCGAGGGTGATGCCGTGCGTCGACTCGAGGTAGTCGACGAGCGCCGGGTTGACCTCGAGCTCGTCGCCGGGCTCGAGCAGCCAGTCGCCGCGGCGGGGGTCGGTGGGCCGGGTGGTGCACGAGCGGAGGAACACCGGCGCGCCGGGCTGGCGCGGGACGACACGCCCGTCGTCGAGCACGACGGTCCACGAGGCCATCCCGATGCCGAGGAAGCAGGTGCGCACGGCGTGCTCGCGCTCGATCTCGGTGGCGGTGTCGTGGATGCGGCCGAGCCGGGTGCGGGCGTCGTCGAGGGCGTGGGGCTCGCGGACCAGCTCGGAGAGGCGCACGGGCCGGCCGGCGAGGAGGGCGTTGCGCGAGCCGAGGTGCGCGGTGGACAGGTCGAGGGTGCCGACGGGCAGGTCGCGGTACCAGAGGAGGGTGTTGGGGCCGCCGAGCTCGACGAGGTGACGGGTCCACAGCGCCCGGGCCGCGGCGACCTGGTCGGCGCGGCGCGTGGCGGGGTCCGGTGCGAGGCTCAGGTGCCCTCCCGGGCGGTGGTCGTCGGGCACGGAGGCGTCGTCGCCGGCCCGGGTGCGGGTCCGTGCGTCGCGCGCCGGGCCGCTCGCAGTCACCCCAGCAGGCTAACAACGGGGGGCCGGTGGGCCCGGGAGGTTCGGGCGCGGGTCGCGGCCGCGCGCCGGGCCGGCCCTCAGGCGGTGGCGGGGCCGGGCGGCGGCTCGGCGGGAACCCGCGTGGCGAGCGCGAGGAGCCCGATGGCCGCCGCGAAGCCCAGGGAGGTCAGGGCGAGGGCGTGGAAGCTCACCCGGTCGACGATGACCCCGGCGATGGCGCCGCCACCGCCCGCGGCCAGGCCCATGAGGAGGTCGGCGGCGCCCTGGGCGCCGGGTCGCTCGGCGGCCGGGAGGTCGGCGGTGAGGAGCGTCGAGCCGGCGACGAGGGTGCACGACCACCCGAGGCCGAGGAGGAACAGCCCGGCGACGAGGGTCGAGGACTCCCCCATCGGCGAGACCGAGGCCAGCACCGTGGCGGCCGCGAGGATGCCGGCGCCGACGAGGGCGACCACCCGCCCGCCGACGCGGTCGACGGCCAGGCCGGTGAGCGGCGAGAAGGCGAACATCCCGAGGATGTGGATGCTGATGACGAACCCGATGACGGTGAGCTCGGCGTGGCCGTGCGCCATGTGCGAGCGGCGTCATCACCATGACGCTCACCATGACGCCGTGGCCGAGGGCCAGGGTGACGATGCCGAGCCGGGCGACGGGGCGGGCGAACGCGACCCGCAGGCCCCGCGTCACCGAGCCGTGGGTCCGCTCCCCCGCCTCGTCACCCTCGTCGAGCGCCCGGCGGCGGGCCTCGACGAGGGGGTCGGGGCGCAGCCGGACGAGGACGACCACGATGGCGAGCAGCAGCCCGACGAGGGAGAAGACGAACGGGCCGGTGAGCCGCGGCAGGCCGAGGGCGGTGGCCACGGGGGCGCTCGGCCCGACGAGGTTGGGGCCGAGGACGCTGCCCACGGTGGTGGCCCAGACGACGATGCTCAGGTCACGCGCCCGCCGGGCGGGGAGGGCGAGGTCGGCGGCGGCGTAGCGGCTCTGGCTGTTCGAGGCCGTCGCGCCGCCGAAGAGCAGGCTCGAGACGAGCAGCAGGGGGAAGCTGCGCGCGATGCCGGCGGTGACGAGGCCCACCGCGCCGACGGCGGCGAGGGTGTAGCCGAGGACGAGTCCCGGCCGGCGGCCGCGGGCGGCCATGAGCCGGGCCATGGGGACGGCGATGAGCGCGGCCCCGAGCACCTGGAAGGTGCCGCCGAGGCCGGCGTACTTCGCCGACCCGGAGACCTGCTCGGCGAGCAGCGCCCCGACCGCCACCCCGGCCGAGAGGCCGACGCCGCCGAGCATCTGCGAGAAGACGAGGGAGGTGATGGTGCGGCGCTGGAGGTCCGCGCGGTCGAGGCCGGTCGTCGCGGGCGGCACGGTCGTCACGGGTGCAGTATCGCCCGTGCCGGGGCACCCCGGGCTCGCCGCCCACCACCGGTGGGTCCCGTAGGCTGGCCCGCGGTCTTCCCGCCCTCGTAGCTCAGGGGAAGAGCACTTCTCTCCTAAAGAAGGTGTCGCAGGTTCGAATCCTGCCGGGGGCACGCAACCCGAACGCGCGCCAGCGCAGGCGGGGGCGGGGCCCCCGGCAGAAGCAACAGCCGCTCGAACGCAGTGAGAGCGGCGGCGGGGGCACGCAACCCGAACGCGCGCCACGGGGTCACCGACGAACCGGACCCGTCCACCTGACGCGCCGGCAGCACGGCTCGACCCTGGCCCAGCGGTCGCCCACGGCGTCGCGCCCTTCGACGTCGAAGGCCTGCCGGATCACCACGACGCGTCAGTGAAGAGCGTCGGCGGCCGACGGAAACTGCGTCGTCGACCGACGCAGTCCGCCGGCCCATGCTGCTGGACCGGCGGGGACGCGACCGCGAGGCCGGTGACGACCACGGCCGCGCCGGCCGCGCGCTCGATCGGCGCCGCGCTCGGGGGCGGGCGTCAGCGACCGCCGCGCGCCGCGCCGTCCGAGGAGTCGTCCTCGAGGTCGACGAGCCCCACGAGGTCGACGATGGCGTCGAGCTCGTGCTCGAAGACGCGCCCGTGCGCCGGAGGGGTCGACGACCCGGTGCCGGTGCCCGAGGATCTCCGTGGACACCGCACCGAGGACGTAGGTCCACGCGACGAGGCCGCGCACGAGCACCTCGTCGGGCACGTCGCCCCCCACCGCCTCGCGCAGCTCGAGGGCGTCGTGGACGTCGGCGAGGACCTCGGCGCCGGGGGCGACCGCTCCGGCCCGGGTGGCCTCCTCCAGCAGGCGGGCCATGGCCAGCGAGATCCTCGTGGCCGGGCCGACGGTGTCCTGCGGGGCCTCGTAGCCCGGGATCGGCGAGCCGAAGACGAGCAGCCACTGGGCGGGTTCGGCCACCGCCCACTCCCGGACCGCCCGGGCGAGGGTCCGGTACCGCAGCGCGAAGGCGTCGTGCGGCACCGAGGCCAGCGCCGCGTCGACGGCGTCACCGAGGGCGTCGTACGACTCGACGATGAGCGCCGTGAGGAGCGCGTCCCGACTCGGGTAGTAGCGGTAGACCGCCGAGGAGACCAGCCCGACCTCACGCGCCACGCTGCGGACGTTCAGGCCCCACGGACCTCCGGCCGCGAGCTGCTCACGCGCCGCGGCGAGGATCTCGGCGTCCATCGCCTCCTTGGCCCGGGCCCGCACCCCCGCGGCCCGCGTGTCCGTCCTGGGCGTCGCCATGAGAGCAGGGTCCCACGCACTGAGAGAGCAGCGCAACTTTCGGAGAGCGGCGCTCTTGACAGACGAGCCGAGAGTGAGCACCATTCATTTCAGAGAGCAGTTGTCACTGAATGGAGATGTCATGACCTCACCCCTCGTCCTCGGAAGCGGCCCGGTCGGCACCGCGATCGCCGAGCTCCTCACCTCCCGCGGAGAGCAGGTCGTCCTCGCCTCCCGCTCCGGGCGCGGCCCGGCCGTCCCCGGCGTCGTCCGGGAGACCGTGGACGCCCGCGACCCGGAGGCCGTCGCTCGGCTCGCGCAGGGCCGGACGGTGCTCTACAACGCGCTCAACCCCAGCGGGTACGGGCGGTGGGCGGCCGAGTGGCCCCTGATGTGGCGCTCGCTCACCGGGGCGGCCGAGGCGTCCGGGGCGCTCCTCGCGACGGTCGGCAACCTCTACGGGTACGGGCCGCCTGACGGCCCGATGCGCGAGGACTCCCCGCTCCGCCCGAGGGGCGCCAAGGCCCGGATCCGGGTCCAGATGTGGCGCGAGGCCGAGCGCGCACACCGCGACGGTCGGTTCCCGGCCCTCGAGGTCCGCGCCGCCGACTACGTCGGCCCGGGCACCCTCTCCGCGGTCTCCGGGGCCTTGGGCGCGGCCGTCGCGGGACGGACGGCCCGGGTCCTGGGAAGCCCCGACCAGCCGCACTCGTGGACGTACCCGCCCGACGTCGCCGCCCTCGTCGTCGCCGCCGCTGCGGACCCGACGGCCCACGGCCGCGCGTGGCACGTGCCCAGCAACCCCCCGCGCACGCAGCGGGAGCTGGTCACGGACGTCGCGCGGGCGGCCGGGCTCGAGGCCCCCACCGTCCGTCCCACACCCTCCGCGATCCTGCGCCTGGCCGGGCTCGTCGACCCCGAGGCGCGGGCGGTGCGCGAGGTCACCTACCAGTTCACCCGTCCCTTCGTCATCGACGACACCGCCGCCCGCGACCACTTCGGGCTGCGCCCCACCCCGTGGACCGACGTCGTGGCGGCGACCGCGTCCGACCTCCTCACCACCGCCACCCCCACCGAGAACGGAGCACGACGATGACCACCCACCCCGCCTCCCCCGAGGCACGACCCCCGGCTGTCCCGACCCCGTCCCGGGCCCTCGTGCGCCTGGACCGGCGCGCTCCTCCTCGCCGCCGCGGCGCTCAGCGTCGTCGGCTACCTCGTGCTCGGCACGCAGTTCGGCTGGCCCGACGTCCTCGACGAGTCCGGGACGACGGCCCTGGACACCTACATCGCGGCCGAGCCGGCCGTCCGGGCCGGCTTCTACGTCATGACCCTCGCCAGCCTCGCCATGGTCCCCGCCGCGTTCGGGCTCCAGGCCCTCCACCGCCGGGACGACGCCCTCGCCCGCGCACTGACGGCGGTCGGGGTGCTCGGCGCCTTCGCCCAGATGCTCGGCTGGCTGCGGTGGGTCGTCGCCGTGCCGGTACAGGCCGACCTCTGGCGGGCCGCGGGCGACGACCCCGGCGCCCGCCACGCGGTGGCCACCGCGTACGACACGCTCAACGCCTACGCCGGGGCGACCCTCGGCGAGCACCTCGGCTGGCTGCTCCAGGGCATCTGGGCCGTCGGCGTCGCGGCACTGCTGCTCCGGGCCCGCGTGCTCCCCCGCTGGTTCGGCCTCCTCGGGCTCGTCGTGGCGGCCGGCTGGGCGGTCCTGGTCCCGGTCGGTACCGCGGCGGACGTCGCGTGGGCCGAGACGGCCGGCGTCGCGGTGCTCTACACGGTGTGGTTCGTCTGGGTCGGTGCGCTCGGCGGCGTCCTCGCCGCCCGCTCTGCCGCACGGAGGACCCCGTCCGCGGACCTCCTCGCCACGTCGTGAGACGGGGACGGTCCGCCTCGCGGTCCACGGGGACGCCGGCGGTCGACGGGGCGGCTCACGCCTCCGCGGCATCGGTGAGCCGGACCAGCCACCCGTCGACCTCGCTCACCACCTCGGCGCCCAGCTCCGCCTCGGTCCGGGCCTGGACGCGGCGCCATGCCGCGAGCGCCCCACCGAGCACGGCGACGCCGTCCGGGGTGACGGACCAGGCCATGGAGCGGCCCGAGTCGGAGCGCTGCGCCGTCTCGATCCACCCCCGCTCCTCGAGGGCGCCGAGCTTGCGGCTCATCGCGGAGCGCCCCACGACGAGGTTGCGCCCCATCTCGGAGGCCCCGACCGGGCGGCCACGTTTGACGAGGGCCGAGAGGATCTCGACCTGCGGCAGCGTCAGACCCACCGCGGCCAGCGCCTGGTCGTAGCGGAGCGAGAGCAGCCGGTGGAGCCGCGTGACCCGCGACCCCAGGCACCGCTCCCACACCTCGTCGGCGAGCACCTGGGCGTCCTCGGTCGGAATGTGTTGCATATGCACCTCTCATCGTCTAGCCTCCGGACTTGTGATGCATATGCACCATACACACCGAGAGGACACCCCGATGACCGCGTTCGACGAGCTCCTGTCCCGCAACCGTTCCGTCGCCGAGACCTCGCGCCGGGCCGACGCCAGCATGGCGCCGACCCTCCGCGTGGGCATCGTGACCTGCCTGGACCCGCGAGTGGAGCCCGGCGCCTTCCTCGGTCTGGCCGTCGGCGAGGCCATGGTGATCCGCAACGCCGGCGGACGGGTGACCGACCGGGTGGTCGCGGACCTGTCCTTCACCACGGCCATGGCCCGAGCAGCGGGCACCGTCTCCGGGCTGGAGATCGCGGTGGTGCACCACACGGGCTGTGGCACGCGGCTGCTGGCCGACGACGGGTTCCGCACCGCGTACGCCGCGCAGAGCGGGTACGACGCCGACGCGCTGCTCGCCGAGGCGGTCACCGACCCGTACGCGACGGTCCGCGCCGATGTCGCCCTGCTGCAGGGACACCCGCTCGTGCCCCCCACGGTCACCGTGACCGGGCACGTCTACGACCTCGGGACGGGCCTCGTCGAGACGGTCGTCCCCGCGCCGACCACCGTGTCGCGCGACGCCGGTGCGGCATGAGCCGGCCCCGGGTCCTCGTCACCGGAGCGACCGGGAAGACCGGGGCGGTCGTCGTCGACACGCTGCTCACCGCGGACGTGACCGTCCGGGCACTGGTGAGGACCGAGGACGAGCGCAGCCGGCGGCTGGCCGAGGCCGGCGCCGAGGTGGTGGTGGCCGACATGTTCGACGCCGACCAGGTGCGCGCGGCCATGCGCGACGTCCAGCGGCTCTACTACGTGCCGCCCTGGCACCCCCACATGCTGCACAGCGCGGTCACCTTCGCCACCGCGGCCCGGGAGGAGGGGGTGGAGGCCGTCGTCGGTCTCTCCCAGTGGCTGGCCCAACCCGACCACCCGTCCCTGGCCACCCGCCAGAGCTGGCTGGTCGACCGGCTCTTCGCCATGGTTCCCGACGCGGCCCACGTGGTCGTCAACCCGGGCTTCTTCGCCGACAACTACCTGCAGGGCCTCATCGGCCTGGCCGCGCAGCTGGGCATCCTCCCCCTGCCCTCCGGGGACAGCCGCAACGCGCCACCCTCGAACGAGGACATCGGCCGCGTCGCCGCGGCCACATTGCTGGACCCCGCGAGCCACGACGGGGCGACCTACCGACCGACCGGGCCCCGGCTCGTCGACGCCCGGGACATGGCCGCTGCCCTGAGCGAGGTGCTCGGGCGGCGGGTCCGGCACGTCGAGGTCCCCGTCTGGGTGTTCATGCGCGCCCTGACCGTCATGGGCCCCAGGTTCGGCTTCGACCGGTACCAGGTCACCGGGGCCCGCTGGTACTTCCGCGAGCAGAAGGCCGGCACGTGGGAGGTCGGCGCACCCACGACCCACGTGCGCGACCTCACGGGCCGCGAGCCCGAGGACTTCACCACGATCGCCCGGCGCTACGCGCAGCGCCCCGACGCCCGGCGCACCGCCGCCAACCTGGTCCGTGCCGTGACGGACATGGCGCTCATCGGCGTGGTCCCGCCGCCCGCCCTCGACCGGTTCGTCAGGGTCCAGCAGCACCCGCTCCCCCAGCGACCCACCCTCTCGGCCGACTCCCTCGCGTGGCGGGCGGCCCACGAGACCCTCTCGCCGCACTCCCTCCCGAGGTGTCCGGCACGACCGGCCGAGGCTGACGGACCGGGGTCAGGCGTCGCGGCGGACGTGGTCGGCCGCCAAGGTCAGGTAGACCGCGGCCGTCCACGTGTAGGCCCGGTCACGGAGCCCGGCGCCCGACCGGGCGTCGAAGTTCTCGGCGAACCCGGAGCGCTCGCACAGGGCTCGGAAGCGGGCGCTCACCGTGTCGGCCAGGTCGGGAAATCCGCTGCTGCGCAGGCCGTCCTCGACCAGTGCGGTCGACGGCGCCCAGATCGGCCCCCGCCAGTAGCCGTCGTCCTCGTAGTGCGGCGAGGTCACCGGCTCGGTCGCCGGGCCGTGCTCGGTGAGGTGCTCCTCGAGGCGCTGCGCCAGCGCCGCCCGCACCTCCTCCGGCAGCCGGTCGCCGAGCACCAGGGGCAGCAGGTTGAGCAGGCTCGTCGCCGTGCTGGGACGGCCGGACAGCGCCCCGAGCGCGACGAAGTCCGTTCCGGTCCAGAGCTGCTCGAGCAACGCCTGCAGCAGGAGGTCCCGCTCGGTGCGCCAGCGCTCCGAGGGACGCCCGAGCTCGTCGGCGAGGTCGGCCAGCACGTCGAGCTGGAGCGCGAGGAAGGCGGCCAGGTCCGGCGCCTCGACCACGCGGTCGACGTCGAAGGTGGTCGAGTTGTCCCAGCCGCTGTCGTTCCCGTGCTGGTAGTACGGCAGCGCGTGCCCGGGCCGCCGGCGCGAGTCCAGCCAGAATCCGCTCCACCGCACGAGCCGGTCGTGGATCGCTTCCACCTCCTCGCGCCGGAGGGGCCGGCCGGCGGTGGCGCGCAGCCGCCGCAGCGCCCAGCCGTGGATCGGGGGCTTGACGTAGTTGTAGAGGACCTCGGTGTGGGTCACCGAGTCCGGCAGTGCCCCGCGGTCGTCCTGGTGGTCGAAGGGGGCGAGGAACTGGTCCACCGCGGCGTCGGTCCGCCCGGGGGCCAGGGCCAGCGCGTTGAAGCAGTGGTCCCAGCTCCACAGCTTGTCCATCCAGTGCTTCGACATGAGGACCGACTCGCGGGTCATGAGGCCGCTCGGCGCCACGGTCGCCGACCACAGGACGTAGGCGGCCCGGGCGGCGGCGGGGGTGCGCTCGTCACGCCACGGGGTCAGGTCCTCGAGGTAGGCGGCGAAGTCCGCCGCGGACGCCCGCACGACCTCCTCGAAGGTGGAGGCGGAGCCGGCTCCCTGCTGCGAGGTGGCCTCGCGGACCTCGGCCTCCCAGTCCGCACCGTCGCTGCCGAGCAGGACGCTGCGGGCGGCCTCGCCCAGGGCCTCCGAACCCTCGACGGAGCAGGTACCGGCCAGCACCGTGACGCGGTAGCGGTGCCCGGTCTCGTAGCTCGTGAAGACGACGGCCCCGTCGCCGGGGTCGGTGAACAGGTAGGTGCCCGTGAACGGCGTGAGCCGGTCGGCGGCGTCGGTGAGCCGCAGGGCCACGCCCCGGCCCCGCAGGCGGACCGCGTCGGGGCCGTCGAACGCGGCCTCGACGCCGCCCCCGGCGGTGCTCCAGCGCAGCGTGCCCGGGTCGGTGGTCCACGCGGCCTCCACCGCCGTGCCGTCCACCTCCGGGGCTCAGCGCGAGCACCCCGTGGAAGCCGTTGCGGTGCGAGACCAGGTGGATGGTCTCGCTCCGGTGGTGCAGCGCCACCACCGGGGAGAGGTCGAGCCAGGATCCCCGGCGGGAGAACGGGATCTCCCGGACGTCGAAGGCGACCTCGTCGGGGGCGGGGCCGGGGGTGGGCGACCCGTCGGGGAGCAGGGTGGTGTCACGCGGCGGCATGGAGGTCCTTGTCAGTCCTTGACGGCACCCGCCGTCACCCCGGCGGCGACGTACCGCTGGGCGACGACGAGCAGGATGGCGGTGGGGACGGAGGCGACGACGGCGGTCGCCATCAACGGTCCCCACTCCTGGTTCTGGGAGCCGATGTAGTCGTAGAGACCCATCGTGATGGGGCGCGCCTTCCCGCCCTCGCGGTTGAGGGTCGAGGCGAAGATGAAGTCCGACCAGGCCCAGAGGAAGGCGAAGAGGGACACGGTGACGGCCGAGTTCCGCGAGATCGGCAGCACGACCCGGGTGAAGGTGACCCAGCTGTTGGCGCCGTCGACGGCCGCCGCGTTGAGCAGCTCGCGCGGGATCCCCGCCATGAACGCCGAGAACAACATCACGCCGAACGGGATCGCGATGGTGGAGTCCGCGACGACGAGGCCCGGGAGGGTGTCGAGGATCCCGAGGTCGGTGTAGACGGTGTAGAACCCCAGGGCCATGACCACGGCCGGAATCATCTGGGCCACGATGAGGCAGAAGTTGAGCAGGCGCCGGCCGGGCACGAACAGCGAGGAGATGGCGTAGCCCGCGGGCGCCGCGACGAGCAGCGTCAGCACGACGGTGCCGAGGCCGACGACCAGGCTGGTGGCGAGGTAGGGCAGCTGGTCGTGCAGGACCACCGTGTAGTTCTCCAGCGTGAACGCCTTCGGGTACAGGTCGGCGGATCGGATGGCGCTGCGCCGGGTGAGCGAGACGTTCACCATCCAGTACAGGGGGAAGAGCATCAGGGCGGTGAGGATGAGACCGACACCGGTCTTCCACCAGGTCCTCGAGGCGTGCACGTCAGGCCTCCCTGTCCTTGCGCTGGACGGCGAGGTACGCCAGGCCCATCAGCAGGGCGATGCCGAGGAGGATCGTCCCGACCACCGAGGCCTGAGAGTACTTGATGACGGCGGAGGTCCCCTTGCCGAAGGCCATGCCGTAGGCCCAGGTGGCCAGGGTCTGCGACGTCCCGGTCCCGGTCGTCATGATCCAGATGATGTCGACGACCTTGAGCGTGTAGACGAAGCCCAGGAGCAGCGTGATGGCGCTGACCGGCCGCAGCAGCGGCAGCGTGATCGACCGGAAGCGGCGCCAGGCCCCGGCCCCGTCGAGCGCGGCGGCCTCGTAGAGCTCGCCGGGGATGTTCTGCAGCCCCGAGTAGAGGATCACGAGGTTGAAGGGGATGCCGAGCCAGATGTTCGCGATGGTCACGGCCCAGAGGGAGTTGTCGGCGCCGAGCCACCAGATCGGGTCGACCCCGAGCACGCCGAGGAAGCGGTTGAGGATGCCGGAGTCGACGTCCATCATCCACTGCCAGGTGGTGGCCGAGACGATGATCGGGAGCAGCCAGGGCACGAGGAAGAGACCGCGCAGCACGATCGAGAGCGGGAAGTGCTTCTGGAAGAAGACCGCCAGCGCCAGGCCGATGACGTACTGGACGACCAGCGAACCCACGACGAAGATCACCGTCTGCTGCACCGTCGGCACGAACTGGGGTGTGGCGAGGACCTCGCGGTAGATCTGCGTCCCGACGTACGGCGCCTCCCCGGTGACGAACGTCGCCCGGGTGAACCGGTGCAGGCTCATCGACACGTTCTCGACGAGGGGGTACGCGTAGAACACCACCAGGTAGACGACGAGGGGCGCGACGAACGCCACCCCGGTCCACTGGCGCCGACGGCGGTGCCGCCGCCGGGCGGTCGTCGCCGCGGCCCCGTCGGTCCGGGCGCGCGGGACCCGGCGCTCGAGCGTCGGGCGTGCTGCGGGGTTCCTGCTCACTGGTCGGTCCGTTCTCGTTCGGGGCGGTGGGCGGGTGGAGCCGGCCGGCTCCACCCGCCCGGGCCGCAGGGTCAGCCCTGGGCCTCCTGACCCGCCTGCTCGAAGGCGGCCTTGACGGCTCCGGCGTCACCGGCGGCGTTCAGTGCCGCCTGCTCCGCCTTCGAGAGCCGCGGCCGAGGTCGCCAGGTAGTTCGTCCCGAGGTCGGTCGTGCGGCCCTGGGCGTTGTCGATCGCGTCGGTCCACGTCGTGTAGACGGGCTCGGAGGCGATCTGCTGCGTCACGCGTGGCCTTGTTGGCGGTGAAGTAGCCGAGCATGTTGTCGGTCTTGACCTGCTTGTCGGCGCTGAGCAGGCAGTCGATGACCGACTTCGCGGCGGCGTAGTGGCCCTGGGCGTTGCCCTTGTGCAGCGGGACCACGCCGAACTCGCCACCGGTCGGGACCGGTGCGGCACCGCCGTCCTTGGCCGGGATGCGGCATCATCGCGATGGGGAACTTCTGGTCGGCCGCCGCCTTGGCGAACCACGAGCCGTTCTCGGCGAACCCGTAGTCCCCGGTGAGGAACAGGTCCCACGAGGCCGACTGGTTGTCGTTGATGGCCGACTTCGGCGCGTAGCCCTTGCCGATCCAGTCCGAGACGAGCTGGCCGGCCTCGACGGCCTGGGCCGAGCCCGGGTCCTTGAGGTTCGCGCCGGCACCCCAGAACCACGGGAGGAACTGGAAGGTGCCCTCCTCGCCGGGGACGCCCGCGAAGGTGATGCCCTTGTGCCCGGCTCCGGTGACCTTGGCCAGGGCGGCGTTCAGGCTCGCCCAGTCGGTGATGCTCGACGGGTCGACGCCGGCGTCCTCGAGGACCTTCTCGTTGTAGTAGAGGCCGAGGGTGTTGGCGCCGATGGGGACGCCGTAGGTCTTGCCGTCGACGGTGCCGGGACCGGCGAGGTTCGCGTCGGCGTCGCCCTTGGTGAGGCCGACCTCGTCGATCGGGACGAGGAGGCCGGACGAGGCGGCCTCGGGCACGGCCGGGTTGTCGAGGAAGACGACGTCGGGGGCGTTGTCCTCGCGCACCGCGGTGGTGAGGTTGTTGATGAGGTCGGTGTTCGGCGCCGTCGTGCGCTTGATGGTGGCCCCGCTGGGCGCGCACGACTGGACGTACTTCGCCCAGTCCGAGCTGTCGTCGTACTGGGGGTACGGGTCCCAGAAGCCGATCTGGGTGACGGCGGCGGACGAGGAGCCGCCGTCCGAGCCCGAGGACCCGTCGGAGGAGCCGCACGCCGCGAGGGACGTGGCGACCGCGGTCGCGAGGAGGACGGCGGCGGACCGCCGCACCGTGCGGGTGGTGTTCATGATCTGTCCTTTCACTTCGTTGTGAGGTGTTGAACCGGTTCGACACCGGTCGTGGAGGAACCGCTCCGTCGATGGCCGGGTCAGCGGGTGCTGCCTCGGTCGCGCAGGACCGGCGCGACGAACCGGAGGATCGGGGGCCCCGCGGCCTCGGGGTCCGTCACGCGGGCGATGAGGCGGGAGACCGCCAGCCGCCCGAGCTCGTCGGCGGCCGACTCGACCGCGGTGTACGGCAGCGAGAACTCCTCGCCGAAGTCCCGGGAGTAGAGGCTGACGACGCTCAGGTCCTCGGGCACCCGGACCCCGCGCTCCCGCAGGATGGGCGGGAGGGCGGCGATGGTCGCGTCATTGTGGACGACCAGGCCGGTGGCCGAGGGGTGGGCGTCGAGGATGCGGTTCACCGACTCGCCGATGGCCGGCTGGCGCGACTCACCGTGGTAGACGTGGATCTGCAGGCCGTGGCGGGCCGCGCGCTCGACGGCGGCGTCGCGGAAGCGCCAGGCGTAGGACCCTCCGCGTTCGACGACGTGGTGCGGCGGGGCGATGAGGACCAGCTCGCGGTGACCGCGCTCGTGCAGGTGGTCGACGAGGATGCGGGCCGCCTCCCCGAAGTCGAGGTCGACGAAGTCGAGGCCGTGGGTGTCGCGGGCCAGGCCGAGCAGCACCCCGGGCTTGCCGACCTCGCGCAGCGCCTCGAGGCGGGGGTCGTCGGCGGTGACGTCGAGGAGCACGATGCCGTCGACCATGTGCGAGTCGGCGATGCGGTGGATGGCGGCCGGGCCGTCCGGGTCGGTGACCATGAGGATGTCGTAGCCGAGCTCGCGCGCCCGCATCGAGATCGGCAGCACGTACTGGAGCATCGCCGGGGCGAACTCGTCCTGGTGGAACTGCAGCAGGAGCCCGAGGACCATCGTCTGCGAGGTGGCCAGCGCCCGGGCCCCGGCGTTCGGCGTGAAGCCAAGGTCGATGATCGCCTGCTCGATGCGGCGACGGGTGTCGGGCGAGATCGTGCGCTTGCCGGACAGCGCGTACGAGACCGTGCTCCGGGAGACACCCGCCTGCCGGGCGACGTCCTGGATGGTGCTCATCCACTGTCCTCCATCACTGTCGAACCGGTTCGACGATGAACCGATGGCCACGAGTTTGCGCGATCGTCGCCCCGACGTCAAGAGGCAGTCCGTGGTCGGCCGGGGCCGGTGGGCCGACGGGAACGGGCAGTGCGACCGGCCCCACCGCCGGTCGCCTCGCCGGGCTCGCGGGCCGTCTCAGAGCCCGGAGGCGAGGCGGTGGTAGGCGGCGCTCCAGCGCAGGGAGTCACGGATCGCGGGGACGGTGCTCGAGCCGTCGATGACGACGAGCTCGGTGCGCAGCATCTCGGCGAGCTCGCGGAACTCCGGGGTGCCCACGGCCTTCGACAGGACGGTGTGGTGCGGGCCGCCCGCGAGGATCCAGGACTCGGTCGAGGTCGCGAAGTCCGGCCTGGGCTCCCAGACCGCGTGCGCGACCGGCAGGTTGGGCAGTGGCTCGTCGGGCTCGACGACGTCGATCTCGTTGAGCACGAGGCGGAACCGGTCACCCATGTCGTTCATGCCGACGACGACGGCCGGACCCGGGGCGGCGGTGAACTTCAGCCGGACGGGGTCCTCGCGGCCGCCGATGCCGAGGGGGTGGATCTCCAGGGACGGCCGGGCGCCGGCGATGGTCGGGCAGACCTCGAGCATGTGCGCCCCGAGGATCTTCTCCGCGCCCGGGGTCCCGAGGTCGTAGGTGTAGTCCTCCATGAACGACGTTCCGCCGGGCTGCCCGGACGCCATCGCCTTGGTCGTCCGCAGCAGCACGGAGGTCTTCCAGTCCCCCTCCCCACCGAAGCCGTAGCCGTCGGCCATGAGGCGCTGCACGGCGAGGCCCGGCAGCTGGCGCAGGCCGCCGAGGTCCTCGAAGTTCGTCGTGAAGGCCGTGAAGCCGCCGCCCTCGAGGAAGGTCCGCAGGCCCCACTCGACGGCCGCGCCGTAGCGCAGGGACGCGTGCCGGTCGGCGCCGGGTCGCAGCTCGGCGGCGACGTCGTAGGCGTCGAGGTACTCGCCGACGACGGCGTCGACGGCGTCGTCAGGGGCGGCGTCCACGAGGTCGGCGAGCTCGGTGACGCCGAAGGCGTCGACCGACACCCCGAAGCGCAGCTGGGCCTCGACCTTGTCGCCCTCGGTGACCGCGACGTTGCGCATGGTGTCGCCGAAGCGGGCGAGCCGCATCGTCCGCAGCTCGTGGGCGCCCCGCGCGGCACGCGTCCACGTCGCGACGCGTCGGCGCACCGCCGGGTCGGAGACGTGCCCGGAGACGACGGTGCGGGGGACGCCGAGTCGCGCTCCGACGTAGCCGAACTCGCGGTCCCCGTGGGCGGCCTGGTTGAGGTTCATGAAGTCCATGTCGATGCTCGCCCACGGCAGCCGGGCACCGGCCTGGGTGTGCAGGTGGAGCATCGGCTTGGCCAGGGCGTCCAGCCCCGCGATCCACATCTTCGCCGGGGAGAAGGTGTGCATCCACGTGATGATCCCGGCGCAGTCCGGGTCGGCGTTCGCCTCGAGGATCGCCCGGTGGATCGCGGTGGCGTCCTTGAGGACCGGCTTCCAGACGACCGTGGCGGACAGGCCGCCCTCGGCGTCGAGCCGGTCGGCGACGGCCCGGGACTGGTCGGCGACCTGGCGCAGGGTCTCCTCGCCGTAGAGCTCCTGGCTGCCGGTGAGGAACCAGACGGTGAGCGGGCGGACGGGAAGCGGCGATGACATGGGTCCTCCTGGGTCGGGCCCGCGCTCAGCGCTGGCCGTAGACGTTCTGGTAGCGGTCGAAGAGCGAGTCGACGTCGGCCCGGGCGATGCGCTGGGGCTCACCGAGCTGCCGGCTGACGTGGACCGTGCGGGCGACGTCCTCGAGCATGACCGCGGCCTTGACCGCGTCCCGGGCGTCCCTGCCGATGGTGAACGGACCGTGACCGGCCATGAGGACCGCCCGGCTCGGCGAGTCCTGCAGGGTCTCGACGATGCCGCGGCCGATGGAGTCGTCGCCGATCAGCGCGAAGGGCCCGACCGGGACGTCGCCGCCGAACTCGTCGGCCATCATCGTCAGGACGCACGGGATGGGCTCGGCGCGAGCGGCCCACGCGCAGGCGTACGTCGAGTGCGTGTGCACGACGCCCCCGACCTGCGGCATGTGCCGGTAGACGTAGGCGGCGGCCGCCGTGTCCGAGGAGGGCGCGTGGTCGCCGTCGACCAGCTCGCCGTCGAGGTCGCAGACGACCATGGCCTCGGGGGTGAGGTCGTCGTAGGGCACCCCGGACGGCTTGATGACCATGAGGTCCGCCCCCGGGACCCGGGCCGAGACGTTGCCGGCGGTCCACACGACGAGCCCGTAGCGGGTCAGCTCGCGGTGCAGGTCGCTCACGGTGCGGCGGAGGGCGGCGATCGTGGCCTGGACGTCGGCGACGGCGCTCATGCGGGGGCCTCTCGGTCGGTGCGGGGGGAGGTCGGGGGTGCGGTCGAGGCGCGCACGACGAGGGTCGGCGCGACGAGCGGGACCGGTGACGGGGTCTCGCCGCGGATGGCGGCGTCGAGCAGGTCGAGGGCACGGGCCGCGACCGCGTCGAAGTCCTGGCGCACGGTGGTCAGGGGCGGGTGGAGGAACGCGGCCTCGGGGATGTCGTCGAAGCCGACGACCGACACCGCGCCGGGGACCGGACGGCCCCGCTCGGCGAGTGCCCGGAGCACCCCGAGGGCCATCTGGTCGTTGCCGGCGAACACCGCGGTGACGGCGGGGTCGGCGGCGATCCCCCGGCCCGCGGCGTACCCGGAGGCGGCGCTCCAGTCACCGACGAGCGGCTCGGTGGTCGGCAGCGCGGCCTCGGACATGGCCCGCCGCCAGCCCTCCGTGCGAGCCCGCGCCTCGGCCCAGTCCCGCGGTCCGGCGAGGTGGACGACCCGCCGGTGGCCCAGGTCGACGAGGTGCCGGACGGCGGCGAGGGCGCCCGCGACCTGGTCGACACCGACCGTCATCGGGGTCCGGGAGAGGTCACCCTCGACGACGACGACCGGCACGTCACCCGGCCGTGAGCGCGCCACCTCCACGGCGGCGTCGTGGCCGGCCACGACGAGCACGCCCTCGACCCCGAGCCGGGTCAGGTCGTCGACGGCGACGGCCAGGCCCTCCCGGGTGACCTCGCCGAGGTCGACGGTCGCGACGGCGTACCCCGCGGCCCGGGCGGCCGAGCTGCACGGCGTACTCGGCACTGCGCGGGCCGAAGAACGGGCCCGACGCGCTGACGACGCCGACGATGCCGGTGCGGCCCCGCACGAGGGCACGTGCCGCCGTGTTGGGGCGGTAGCCGAGCTGCTCGATGGCCCGCTCGACGCGGGCCCGCGTCTCGGACCGGATGTGGGGGTGGCCGTTGACGACCCGCGAGACGGTCTGGTGCGACACCCCCGCGAGGCGCGCGACGTCACCCATGACGGGCGGCCTCGTCGGCTCGACGGCCATCGTGCACCTCCTTCGCGGCCCGCTGATTGTGAGCGTTCACAGAACGCCGTGTCAACGCCCGTCCGTGCCGCGGATGGGCCTCTCCTCGTTGCCCGTCACCCCTGGCCGATCGCTTCTGTGAACGCTAACATCGCGGGGGCCGACGACGTCCCCGACGAGGAGCACCATGACGACCGACACCGACGGGGCCACCGTCATCTCCGAGGGGCGCGCCGTCCTCGGCGTGGAGCTCGGCTCGACGCGCATCAAGGCCGTCCTCGTCGATCCCGCGGGCCGAGTCCTCGCGACCGGCGGGCACGGCTGGGAGAACCGCTACGTCGACCGCACCTGGACCTACACCGAGGACGACGTCTGGTCCGGGCTCGCGGCGGCCCACCGCGCGATGGCTGACGACGCGCACGCCCGCCACGGGGTGCGACCCACCGCCCTCGGCGGCCTCGGCATCTCGGCGATGATGCATGGCTACCTCGCCGCCGACGCCGACGGCGACCTGCTCGTCCCCTTCCGGACCTGGCGCAACACCTCGACGGGCCAGGCCGCGACCGAGCTCACCGAGCTCCTCGGCGTCAACATCCCGCTCCGGTGGTCCGTGGCGCACCTCTACCAGGCCGTGCTCGACGACGAGCCGCACCTCGCCCGGGTCGCGCGGCTCACGACGCTCGCCGGCCTCGTCCACCACCGGCTGAGCGGACGCCACGTCCTCGGCGTCGGTGACGCGTCGGGGATGTTCCCGATCGACCCGGCGACGCGCGACTACGACGCCGAGCGGCTGCACCGCGTCGACCGGCTCCTCGCCGACCGTCACCCCGGCCTCCACCTCGCCGACCTCCTCCCCCGGGTCCTCGCGGCCGGTGAGGATGCCGGCCACCTCACCGCCGAGGGTGCCGCCCTCCTCGACCCGTCCGGAACCCTGCAGCCCGGCGCCCCGATGTGCCCACCCGAGGGCGACGCCGGCACCGGCATGGTCGCGACGAACGCGGTCGCCCCACGGAGGGGCACCGTGAGCGTCGGGACGAGCATCTTCGCCATGGCCGTCCTGGAGGAGCCGCTGCAGCGGGTGCACGAGGAGATCGACCTCGTCACGACCCCCGCGGGCGACCCGGTGGCCATGGTCCACTGCAACAACGGGGCGAGCGAGCTCGACGCCTGGGCCGGCGTCTTCGCCGAGCTCGCCGCGGCCGTGGGGTCGGACGCCGGACGGGACGAGGTGTTCGGCTCGATGCTCACCGCCGCGCTCGCGGCCGACCCCGACGGAGGTGGGCTGCTCGCGTACAACTACCTCTCGGGCGAACCGGTCACCGGCCTCGCGGAAGGACGACCGCTCTACCTGCGGACGCCCGACAGCCGGCTCACCCTCGGCTCGTTCGTCCGCGCCCAGGTCCACGGGGCGTTCGCCACGCTCGCCCTCGGCCTGCGCGTGCTCGCCGACGAAGGCGTCGCCCTCGACGTGCTCGTCGCGCACGGAGGGCTCTTCCGCACCGAGGGCGTCGCCCAGGCGCATGCTCGCTGCCGCCCTCGACACCCCCGTCGCCGTCGGCCGGGACGCCGGCGAGGGTGGGGCGTGGGGCATCGCCGTCCTCGCCTGCTACCTCGGCCACCAGGGCACCGAGCTCACGACCTGGCTCGACGACGAGGTGTTCGGCGACGCCACGACGACCGTCGTGGAACCCGACCCGCGAGCAGTCGCGGGCTACCGGGTCTACCTCGAGCGGTACGAGGCGGGGCTCGCCGTGGAGCGCGCCGCCGTCGAGCACACCTGACGCCACGATCGCGTCGAGCCGGCGGTCGACCATGGTGGCCGTCGGCGGCCCGCTCGGGCACGCCCTCAGCGGGGCACGGGAAGGGTCCGCCGACGGTCACCGCGCAGCACCGTGACCCGGACCGAGCCGGCCTCCCCGTCCCGCACCGCCTCGGCGAGGGCCAGGCAGCTCACGGTGGGTCGTCCGTCGACGGCGACGATCAGGTCACCGACCGCGAGGCCGGCCCGACCCGCCGGCGACCGGGCCTCGACCGCGTGGACCAGCAGCCCCGCGGTGTCGCTCAGCCCGACCGCGCGACGCGCCATCCGGGAACGGTGCGCGGGGAGGACGACCACCCCGAGCGGGCTCGCGTGCTGCTCGTGCTCGAGCCCGACGAGGAGCACCCGCAGCAGGTCCGCGAGCTCCTGCTGCTGCTCCGGCGTGAGGGAGGACAGGACCAGGTCCTCGTTGTCGAGGTGGAGGGGCGCGACACGGTCGAACACCTCCAGACCGCGCGGGAGCAGCGCGACCCGGCTCGTCCTCCCGCCCGCCGACGCCCCGCCACGCCGGACCAGCCCCTTGTCGATGAGCCGGGTGAGCCGGACGCTGACCGTGCCGCCCGTCAGCCCCAGCTGCTGCGCCAGGACGACGGGCGCGAGCTCGAACGGCTCCCCCGCTCGGCGAAGGGTGGCGAGCACGGCGAAGTCCGCGGGGGTGAGGTCGAACTCGCCGAAGACGCGAGCGAGCTCCTCGTCGAGCCGCTGACGGACCCGCTGGAGGCGCGAGACGACGGCGACCGGGCCGACAGCCAGGTCGGGACGTTCACGGCGCCAGCCCGCCAGGACCCCGTCGACACCATCGGCCACGAGTGGGACCCGCCGCGGCCTCGTCATCGTGAGTCCTTGGCCATGGGCCCATCATGCCGGGTGGCCGACGTCGTCCGTGGCCGGGCGCGGTCAGGGTGACGGGGTGGCCCCGTGGCCGTCGTACTCCCGGCCCTCGCGGTGTGCCTTCTCCCGGCCGGCGCTCGCCTGGTACGGGCTGATGCCCCCGGGCTGCCACGGACCGATGCTGCCCGCGGCGACGGCGCGCGGGTGCTTGTCCGGCAGCCCCAGCTCCTGGCGGAGGACGGCGAGCGGGCGGTCGGCCACGGCGAACCAGTCCCGGGCGAGGAAGTCGTTGCTGCCACGACAGAGGGCCCCCCGGCGCATCGCGTCGCCCAGGCGCGCGGTGACGCCCGCCTTCGACAGGTGCCCCCGGTCCGCCTCGAAGAGCCCGGCACCCCGGGCCAGCGCGCCGGTCTCGAACAGGCTGACGACCATGGCGAGCAGGCTGAACGCCCGGGGGTCGTCGTTGGCCCGCGCGATGAAGCCGAACACCTCGAGCTCGCTCTCCACGGTGGTCCCGTAGTCGGCGAGCACGTGCACCCAGTCGTGCTGGGCCAGCAGCGGCGGCGCCGACCCCGGCGCCCCCGGGAACTCGAAGCCACGGGCCTGGTAGAAGTCGTGGACCCGGCGTCCGATCGTCTCCTCGGGGAGGCCGCCGAGCGAGGCCCACCGGTCGGCGAGGAGGGGGTCGCTGTCGTCAACCGTCCAGACCCCGCCGTCCTCGTCGACCGGCACCTCCCGAGCCCGGGCCACACCCTCGAGGTACCCGTTGCGGTCGAAGTCCACCGCGACCAGCGCCCGCGACGAGCCGGCGAGGTGGCGTGCCGTGGCGACGAGGTCGTCGTGGACCTGCATCTCGTCGGCGTAGCGCTCGATCCGGCGCACGGTCTCGGCGGGGACGGGGTCGACGACGAGCGCGACGAGGGCGATGACCTGGAGGATCCGGCGGCGGAACGCGGCGTTCCGGCGGGCGAGGGCATGACCCGTCTCGGCCGGACCGAGGGGCCGCAGCAGCGCGACGTCGACGTGGTGACCGGTCATGGCGAGGAAGAGCGAGCCGAGCAGCAGCTCCTGGAGCGGGCTCGCCGACCGGCCGCCGACTGCGGAGAGGACGCCCCCGGCGAGCACCGACACCTCCTCGGCGTCCGGTGGCAGGAGCAGGGCCGAGCCCTCGGGCGGGAGCGGTGTCGGCATCAGGGCCTCCGTGGGTGCGTGTCGCGGCCGGGACCGCCGCAGCGGTGCCGCGGGGCCGTGGGGCGGGGCCTCACAACCCCAGCATGCCCGCGACCAGCTGCGCGACGGCCCGACCGGAGTACTGCTGCTGCCCCGTGACGAGCCGCCCGTCACGGACGGCGAACGCCTTGAAGAGGCCGGACCGGACGTAGTTGGCGCCGCGCTCGCGCAGCGTGTCCTCGAGCCTCCACGGCATGATCTCCACCCCGGCGGCCGCGTTGCCGTACTCCTCCTCGACGTTGGAGAAACCGGTGACGGTGCGACCGGCGACGAGATGGGTGCCGTCGGGGAGCGTGATGTTGACGAGGGCGGCGACCCCGTGGCAGTAGGCGGCGACCGGCTTCTCGGCCAGGTAGAAGTGCAGGATGGCGCGCTGGAGGTCCTCGTCGTCCGGGAAGGTGAACATCGGCGACTGGCCCCCGGCGACGAGGATGGTGTCGAACCGGTCGAGGTCGAGGTCGCCGAGGCGGGGGGTGTCCTCGAGCAGCCGCATGTGCTCCGGACTGTTGACGAAGCCGAGCGAGACGAGGTCCTCGGCCGACCACCGGGAGGGATCCCGAGGGTCGGAGAGCGCGTCGAGCTCGACCTTGCCCCCTCGGGGACTCGCGACGGTCACCTCGACGCCGCGCTCGGTCAGCTCGAGGAACGGGTGGGTCAGCTCGGCGGCCCAGAAGCCGACGGGCCACCCGTTGTTGGAGCTGACGGTCGGGTTGGCCACGACGACGAGGGCCTTCTTCGGTGTGGACGACACGAGGTCGACCGCCATGTGGTGCTCGGAGGTGCTGCGGGTGGTGACGCTCGCGCCGGGGGTCTCGCTCATCGACGTGCCTCTCGTGGGACGGGATCGTGATCGAACTATATCTTTGAATTCAAACTTTGGATATGGTGCCCACATGCCTGACGTCCACGCGGGCCACCCGTCGACCGTCCGCCCACCGGGACGGCGGCCGGGTGCCCGCGGTCCGTTCTGGACCGTGGCGCTCGTCTTCGGTCTCTTCCTCGCTGCGGCCGCCGCCCCGTCGCCGCTGTACGCCGTCTACGCACGGACCTGGCAGCTGTCGCCGCTCGCCGTCACCCAGGTGTTCGCCGTCTACGCCCTGGCCCTGCTCGCCACCCTGCTCGCCGCGGGCTCACTCTCCGACGCGGTGGGCCGCCGGCCGGTCATCCTGGCGGGCACCGTGCTCCACGGCGTCGCCCTGCTCGCCTTCGTGGCCGCCGACGGCCTCCCGTGGCTCGTCCTGGCCCGGGTGCTCCAGGGTCTGTCCACCGGACTCGTCACCGGTGCGATCGCGGCATCGCTCCTGGAGCTCGAGCCCACGGGAAGGCCGGGGCTCGGCCCGCTGACCAACAGCGTCACCCCGACCATCGGGCTCGCCGTGGGGGCACTCGGGTCCGGAGCCCTCGTCGAGTACGCACCGCGCCCGCTGCGCTCGGTCTACCTCGTGCTGCTCTCGCTCTTCGCCGTCGCCACGATGGCGATGGTCCTCGTCCCGGAGACCGTGCCCCGCCGGCGCCGACCGGCGCTCCGCCTGCGGGTCGGTGTGCCGGCCTCCGTGCGGCCCGCCTTCGTCGCGGCGCTACCGGCCCTCGTCGCCCCGTGGGCCCTCGGCGGGTTCTACCTCTCGCTCGGACCGGGCCTGCTCCTCGACCTCCTGGCGTCCACGAACCGCCTCGTCGGCGGAACGGTGATCGCCCTGCTCTGCGGTGCCGGCGCGGCCGCCTCCCTCGTCCTGCGGGCGCGGCCGCCGCGCACGACGATGGTCATCGGGTGCCTGGCCCTGGTCGCCGGGGTCGCGGCGAGCAGCGTCGGCATCCTCACGGCCAGTGCAGCGGTCTTCCTCGCCGGTACGGCGGTCGCCGGCGCGGGGTTCGGGTCCGCCTTCCTCGGCGCCTTCCGCGCCCTCGCGGCGCTCGCCGCCCCCGACGCGCGGGGTGCGCTCATCTCGTCCGTCTACGTCGTGGCCTACCTGTCCTTCTCGGTACCGGCCGTGCTCGGCGGGCTCCTCGCGGGCGAGGTCGGGCTCCGTTCCGCAGGAGTCGCCTACGGCGGCTGCGTGGCCCTGGTCGCCGCCGTGGCCGTCCCACTCTCCCGTCGCAGCGCCTCCTGACCGGGGCGCGCCCCACGGCGGGGTGACGGCGGAGATCGGCTCAGCGACCGAGCACGGACCGCCCGACCAGGCCGACGACGCCCAGGGCGGCGACGACGAGCCCCACCCACGCCACCGTGCTCGCGTGCGTGGCCATGCCCGTCACCATGGCCACGATGCCGACAGCCACCACCAGCATCCACCCGCGGGCGGACACCACACCCAGACCTCGTCCTGTACTCGCCATGACCTCCAGTCAACCACCGCGCCGGGGTCGGAGGCGGACCTCGTGCGCACCGGTCGCGACCGGCGACGACACCCGCGCTGCCGGTGTCGGCCGGCTCAGGACGGGACGTCCGGCCGGTCCACCCGGTAGACGTAGTGGAGCGGGTCGTCGACCGGGTTGTCCGGCTCCATCGGGCCCTCGGCGACGCGGCGAAGCCCGGCCTTCTCGAGCGCCCGCCACGACGCGGTGTTCGCGGCGACGACGGCGACCAGCACCGCCGGGGCGCCCGGGTGGTCCCGCCAGGTCCGCTCGACCGCCGTCGCGATCATCCGCGAGCCGAGACCCCGGCCGCGCAGCGACGCCTCGCCGAGGAGGTAGTCGAGCTCGACGGCACCGTCCGGCACCTCGACGAGGGAGGCGAACTCGGCCAGGTCCTGCGGGTAGTCCGCGATCACCGACCGCTGCACGAGCCCGACCGGTTCGCCGTCCAGCGACACGAGGAGGTCCTCGCCCGGCTCCCGCCCGGCGACGCTGTCACCGAAGTCGCGCTCCACCGCCTCCGCCGTGCTCTCGTGGTTCCACCAGCGGGCCACCTGCGGTTCGGCCAGCCACGAGGCCAGCAGGGGAAGATCGCTCGCGGCCAGTGGCCGCCAGGTCACGACACCCCGAGGTTCCACGACGCCAGCGTAGGGGCGTGGGTCCGCGGGACCGAGCGTCCCCCGCGGACGTCGGGCCGCGGGCGGCGGGCCGTCGAAGGTGCGCGACCCCGGGGGTGCCACAGCGCCACCGCAGGGTACGAAGAGCACATGGACGACGTGCGCTCCCGGCTCGTGGACACCCTCACCCCCCGCGACCCCGAGGGGGTCGTCGTCGTGCTCCACGGCGGGGGCGCGCGCCGGGAGCAGGTCGCGGTCAGCCCGTCCCAGCTCTCGGTGCTGAGGATGGTGCCCGTCGCGGCCCGCGTCGCGAGGGTGGGCCGCGGCCGGCTCGCCGTCCGCCGCCTCCTCAACTCCTCACGCGGCTGGGCCGGTGACCCGACGCCCGTCGACGACGCCCGGTGGGCCCTCGACCGGGTCGAGGAGCAGCTGGGCGACCTCCCGGTCGCGCTCGTCGGCCACAGCCTCGGCGGCCGGGCGGCGCTGCTCGCCGCGGACGACGAGCGGGTCCGATCCGTCGTCGGCCTCGCGACCTGGCTCGCGCCCGGTGACCGCATCGGGCCGCTCGCCGGACGCGACGTGCTCCTCGTCCACGGAGACGCCGACCGCGTCGCGCGCCTCGGGCCGGCCGTCGACGTGGCGAGGCGGCTCGCGGGCACCACCCGGGCCGGGTTCGTCACGGTGCGCGGCGGCAGCCACTCGATGCTGCGCCACCACGCCGACTTCGACGGGCTCGCCGCCCGCTGGGTGACGGCGACCCTGCTCGGCGACCCGCCGGGGCCCCCGCTCGACCGGCTGCTCACCGGGGACGAGCACTCCGTCGAGGTCTGAGCACGCGTCGGGGTGGGCGTCCCGGACGACGAAGGACCTCGCGCGGTTCGCTCAGGCGACGAGGTCGGGGCCCACGTCCGGGCACGCCGTGCAGCCGGCGAGGGCGAAGGCCTCCTCGACCTCGTCGCGCAGGCCCGTCAGCAGTGCCCGCACCCCGGGGCCGCCGTCCGTCGCGAGGGCCCAGACGACCGGCCGTCCGACGAGCACGGCCCGGGCCCCGAGCGCGAGGGCCCTCAGCACGTCGATGCCGGTGCGGACCCCGCCGTCGACGTAGACCTCGACGTCGGACCCGACCGCGTCGACGACCTCGGGCAGGGCCCGGGGGGTCGGCACGACACCGTCCAGCTGCCGGCCGCCGTGGGTCGACACGACGACCGCACGCGCGCCGGCGGAGACGCAGTCCCGCGCCGCCGCAGC
This sequence comes from uncultured Actinomycetota bacterium, assembly GCA_963752445.1. Classification (GTDB taxonomy): domain Bacteria; phylum Actinomycetota; class Actinomycetes; order Actinomycetales; family Dermatophilaceae; genus Phycicoccus. Next base: position 128,753 of record CAVVYI010000037.1, read on the forward strand.
GCCGAGGACGCCCTTGGCGACGACGGGCAGACCGGTGGCCGCCGCCAGCCGCTCGAGGTCGCGCGCGGTGACGTCCGGGGCCTGCTGCAGCCGCGGGTCGGCGGCGTCGCGCAGGTCGAGGGCCTCGACGAGGCCGTGGGGCTGCGGGGGCGGCAGCCGCGAGCGCTTCCGGGCGATGTACGGGGTGTCGACGGTGACGACGAGCGCGGTGGCCCCGGCGTCCGCCGCCTGCCGGGCGACCTCGTCGGTGATCCCGCGGTCGCGCAGGACGTAGAGCTGCTGCCAGAAGGGGCCGGCCGCCGCGACGTCGGCGAGCCGGCTGCTCGCCCGCATCGAGAGGACCATGAGGCTGCCGCCGTCGCGTGCCGCGGTGGCCACCGCGACCTCGCCGTCCGGGTGCACCGCGCGCTGCGAGGCCATCGGCGCGACGAGCACCGGTGCGGCCAGGGCGGTCCCGAGCACGGTCGTGGCGGTGTCGACGTGGGAGACGTCCCGCAGGACCCGGGGGCGCAGGAGCACCTCGTCCCAGGCGCCGGGCTCTCGGGCGAGGGTGTGCTCGCGCCCGGCTCCGGACGCGAAGTACGCGAACACCTCGGCGTCGAGGACCGACTCGGCGCGCGCCCGCAGGGCGTCGTGGTCGATCACGGGGACGGTCTCAGCCGGGCGAGCTGGTCGGTGATCCAGCCGAGCTCCCGCGAGACGTAGTCGTCGATGTCACCGTCCTTGAAGCGCTCCGGGAGGACGTCCCACGTGTACGTCTCGATCTCGAGGTGGTCCGAGACGGCCTGCTCGGCGTGCACCTCGAGGGCCGCGACGATCCCGTCACGCGTCGTGCCCAGCCCGTCGAGGTCGTCGATGAAGATCGGGACGTGGAAGTGGGTCCGCCACTCGCGCACACCGCCGGACCCGCCGGCCCCCTCGGCCCGCCACGCGGCGATGGCGTCGGCGAGGTGCAGGTACCGGGTGAGGGCACCGTCCCGGCGCTCGGTGGTCTGGCTGAGGTAGATGGTGTCGGTGAACGCCTCGAGCGCCTCGACGGCCTCGGCCGTGACCTCGGGGACGCGCAGGGCCGCCGCGGCCTGCAGCTTGAAGACCGGCACCCCGGCGGCGCGCAGGTCGCGCAGCGACCGGCCGATGTCCTCGAACTGCACCGACTGGTGGCAGATGTCGAAGACGATGCCGAGGTGGCGCCGCAGCAGCCCGATGACCTCGCTGTCCGGGAGGCCGGTGAGGCCGGTGAGCGTGGCGCGGGACTCCGGCGACCAGGCCTCCTGCTGGAACCACGCGATCGTCTCCTCGGTCGTCTCGAGGACGCACGCCGGCTCGGGCTCGAGGGCGAGCTTGACCCGGCGCCCGGTGCGCGCCTCGAGGGCGACGAGGTGGGCCACGACCCGCAGCACGTTGTCGACGAGCCGGCGCCGGTCCGCGGCGTCGACGACCTTGCTGCGGAAGGCCAGCGGTGCGGTCTGGATCGACGGCGCGACCCCCTCGGGGGAGACCTCGGCGAGGACGTCGGCGACGCGGCAGGTGTAGAGCACACGCTCCTCGCTGCTCCAGTCCGGCTCGTAGACGTCCTCCATGACGACCCGGCCCTTGAAGGGGCCGTGGGGGAAGGCGTTCACCGTGTAGACGAACATGTCGTGCGCGTCGAGCCAGGCGGCGAGGTCGTGGCGCTCGGCGGGGTCGCCGGCCAGCTCCTCGGCCGCGGCACCGGAGATCCGGAGGGAGACGGCGTACGGCCGGTCGGGTGAGACGCGGGCCTTCACCGCGGGCGCGTGGGTGTGGAGGCTCTCGCGCATCTCGGCCCAGGTGTCCCCCGGGTGCACGAGCGTCGAGTAGGCCAGGTGCTCGGGGGCGGGGGTGGTCACGGGTGGCTCCTGGGGGTCGGGGTCCGGCCGAGTCGTGGTCCGAGGAGGGCCGCGACGCGGGCGCCGTCGACGGCGCCGGGACGGTCCGCGACCCAGGTGACGGTCAGCCGGGCGATGCTGCGCACCGCCACCCCGGGCCCCCCGTCCGCGTCGACGACGACCGCCCGGTGGTGCGGGCCGGTGACGGTGACGGAGAGGACCTCGTCGGGCCGGGGCGCCAGCCCACCCCCGAGGACCGCCGTCCCGGTGAGGTCGTGCACGGCGACCCTCGTGGCCCCGGTGGCGCGCTGGTCCGGCGCCTCGGGGCGGTCGCCCCTCGGCTCGGCCGTGGCGGCGGCCGCGCGCACCCCGGCGGGAGCCATGTCGTGGGCGTCGCTGACGACCTGGACGACCGGCTCACCGGTGCCGTGCCGGTGGAGGACGACGTCGACCCCCGGCGTCGGCTGCTGCGCTCCCCCGCGTCCCGCCCCCGCCACGAGGCGGACCGAGGCCGCCGTGGCGGCCACCACGTCCGCGACCAGGTCGGCCGCTGCGCCTCCGCCGGTGTCGAGCTCGAGGCTGACCCAGTCATGGGCGACGGTGCCGCGGGAGGCCTCGGCCGGCCCGTCGCTCGCGGCGCGCTCGGCCTCCGGTGCCCGGGGCGGCGCACCCTCCGGCGCGACCCGCAGCACGTCACCCGGCAGCACGCGGCCCCGGGGCCCGGTGCCGGCCAGCGCGTCGAGGTCGACGCCGCGCTCCCGGGCCAGGCGACGGACCCGCGGCGAGTGCGCGTGGGGGGCGCCGGAGCCGGAGGCCCGCAGCACGTCGGCGCCGGTGACCCGGCCCCGCGGGCCCGTCCCGGTGAGGCCGTGCAGGTCCACGCCCCGGTCGGCGGCGAGGCGGCGGGTCCTCGGCGAGGCCGCGTGGCGCGCGCTGCGGAACCCTCCGCCGGTGTCGTGCACCGGGGGCGTCACGACTGGAGCGCCTTCTCCACCGTGCTGGCGACGCTGTCGGCGGAGGGCATGACGAGGTCCTCGAGCGAGTCGGCCGAGGGCAGCGGGATGTGCGGGGTGGTGATCCGCTCGATCGGTCCGTCGAGGTCCCAGAAGGCCTCGTGGGCGACGATCGAGGCGATCTCGGCGCCCCACCCGAGCAGCTGCGGGTTCTCCTCGACGGTGAAGAGCCGACCGGTCTTGGCGACCGAGGCCAGGATCGTCCGGGTGTCGAGCGGGACGAGCGACCGCACGTCGATGACCTCGGCGTCGATCCCGTGGGCGGCGAGCTCGTCGGCGGCGGCGAGGGCGCGCGGCACCATCATCCCCAGGGCGAGGATCGTGGCGTCGCTGCCGGCGCGGCGGACCCGGGCGGTGCCGAGCGTGTCGACGATGTCGCCGTCGGGCACCTCGGCCTTCGTGGCGTACAGGCCCTTGTGCTCGCAGAAGATCACGGGGTCGTCGTCGCGGATGGCGGCGGCCATCAGCCCGACGACGTCCTCCGGCGTCGAGGGCGTCACGACCTTGAGACCGGGGACGGCCATGGCCCAGTTCTCGATCGACTGGGAGTGCTGGGCCCCGAAGCGCAGCCCCCCACCGTTGCCGGTCTTGACCACGAGCGGCATCGTCACCTGCCCGGCGGTCATGTACCGCGTCTTGGCGATCTGGTTGACGACGATGTCCCAGCACACCGCGAAGAAGTCGGAGAACATGATCTCGGCCACCGGGCGCAGCCCGGTCATCGCGGCCCCCATCGTGGCGCCGAGGATGGCCTGCTCGGAGATGGGGGTGTCGATGACCCGCTTCGGACCGAACTCCTCGAGCAGTCCGACCGTGGTCTTGAAGACGCCGCCGGCCCCGGCGACGTCCTCCCCGACGAGGACGACCCTCTCGTCGCGCCGCATCTCCTGGGCGATGCCCCGTGCGACGGCGTCGCGGTAGCTCAGTTGCGCCATGACCATCCTCCATCGGCCCAGACATCGGTGAACGCGCTCTCGGGCGGGGGCAGCTCGCCCGCGACCGCCTCCTCGGTGGCCCGGTCGACGAGGGCGAGGGCGTCGGCGTCGATCTCGTCGAGCCGGGCGCCGTCGACCCCGAGCCGCTCGAGGCGGGCCCGGTAGGTCGTCAACGGGTCGTACGCCGTCCACGCCTCGACCTCGGCGCTCGGCCGGTACTTGCCCGGGTCGGCCCGCGAGTGGCCCCCGTGCCGGTACGTGAGCGCCTCGACCAGCGAGGGGCCCCCGCCGTCCCGGGCGCGACCGACGGCCCGTCGCGCCGCGAGGTAGACCTCGTCGGCGTCGTTGCCGTCGACGACCACCGGCTCCAGGCCGTAGGCCCCGGCACGGTCGGCGGCCGGACGGTCGACGGCCGTGATGTCGTGGATGGAGGTGTACTCCATGTAGAGGTTGTTCTCGCAGACGAACACGACCGGGAGGGCGTACACGGCCGCGTAGTTGAGGGCCTCGTGGAAGGCGCCGATGTTCGTCGTCCCGTCCCCGAAGAAGCACACGGCGACCTGCCCGCTGCCCCTGTACTGGGCCGACCAGGCCGCACCGTTGGCGATCGTCAGGTGGGCGCCGATGATCGCGTACGAGCCCATCATCCCGTGCTCGACGCTCGTCAGGTGCATGGAGCCGCCCTTGCCGCCCATCAGGCCGTTGGCCCGTCCGAGGAGCTCGGCGAGCACGGGGGTCATCGGGACCCCGCGGGCGAGGGTGTGCGCGTGGCCCCGGTAGGTGGCGAAGGTGTAGTCGTCCTCGCGCATCGCGGCGCCGAAGCCGGCGGCGATGGCCTCCATGCCGAGGGACAGGTGGCTCGTCCCCTTGACGAGCTGCTTCATGAACAGGTCGTAGGCGCGCTTCTCGAACACCCTCATCTCCCGCATCGACCGGTAGAGGGCCAGGCGGGTCGCGGGGTCGACGTCGGCACCGTCGTTGCGGGTCGGGTCCTCGGGCGGCAGGACGACGCCGTGCTCGCCGTAGCGGTGGTCGGACAGCGGGAGCCTCATGCGCTCACCCCCGACCCGTTGGCGGACGACCGGTCCGCGGTGGCCGGCAGGGTGTTGAGGTGGGACTGGCTGTCGCGCATCGTCGGGAGGGCTCCTCCGGTCGTGAAGTAGCGGCGGCCGGCGACGAGGAGCTCCTCGGCCGGGAACTTCGTGATCACCTCGCAGCCGGTGGCGGTGACGACCACCTCCTCCTCGATGCGGGCGGCGCCCCAGCCGTCGGAGGCGGGCCAGTAGGTCTCCAGCGCGAAGACCATCCCCTCCTCGAGCACCTCGGGGCTCTCCAGCGACGTGAGCCGGCTGAAGATCGGCCGCTCCCAGATCGAGAGCCCCACCCCGTGCCCGTACTGGAGGGCGAACGCCGCCTCCTCGTTGGCGAACCCGAAGTCCTCGGCCTTCGGCCAGAGGGAGACCACGTCGGCCGTCGTCGTCCCGGGCTTGACGATGGCGATCGCGCGGTCCATCAGCTCGCGGCAGATCGTGTACGCGTCCCGCTGCGACCGCGACGCGCTCCCCACGGCGAAGGTGCGGTAGTAGCACGTCCGGTACCCCATGAAGCTGTGGAGGATGTCGAAGAAGGCGGGGTCGCCGGGGCGGATCAGGCGGTCGGTGAAGACGTGGGGGTGCGGCGAGCAGCGTTCTCCCGAGATGGCGTTGACGCCTTCGACGTGCTCGGAGCCGAGGTCGTACAGCGTCTTGCTCACGAGGCCGACGCACTCGTTCTCGCGCACCCCGGGGCGGAGGAACTCGTAGAGGTCCTCGTACGCGGCGTCGACCATCGACGCGGCCTGGGTGAGGAGGCCGATCTCGTCGGGCGTCTTGATCCGCCGCGCCTCGAGGAAGACCTGCTGCCCGTCGACGACGGGGAAGCCGGCCTGCTGGAGCGCGAACAGCACCGGGGGCTCGATGACGTCGACGCCGATGCTCTGGCCCTCGAGCCCGAAGTCCCGCATCACACCGGCCACCTTGGCGGCGACGTCCTCGGCCCTCCCCGCCCCGGGCGAGATGGCTCCGCGCAGCGTGGAGATGCCGGCGCGGGCGCCGTAGTGCTCACCCCGCCCGGCGGCGGCGTGCGGCTCGTCGAGCCAGGTCGACTGGAGCTGGTGGTGGCGGGCCGCCGAGCCGAAGTCCCACAGCACGGGGTCGCCGCCGCGGGGCAGGATCGCGAACCGGATCATCTTGTCCATCGCCCACGTCCCGATGTGGGTCGCGGTCATGTACCGGATGTTGTGGAAGTCGAAGGTGAGCACGGCCCCGAGGTCGGACCGCTCGAGCTCGGCCTTGAGGCGGGCCAGCCGCTCGGTGCGGAGCCGGCCCATGTCGAGGCGGGACTCCCAGTCCACCGAGTTCGTACCGTACGTCGGGGTCACCATGACAAGCTCCTCGTGCTGCTGCGTCGTCGGTCCGGGCTCAGGTCGTCGAGGGCGCCGGTGCACCCTCGAGTCGTGCGTCGATGGACTCGAGGGACGGTCGCTCGCGCAGGTAGGCCTCGGCGGCGGCGCGGCGCTCGTCCTCGAGGTAGTACGCGACCTCGACGAGCTCGAGGGCCAGGCCGTCGGGGTCGCTGAAGTAGACCCACCGCCACCCGGCCAGCGGCCCCTCGTCGACGACGTTGACGTCGGAGTAGAACTCGACGCCGTGGGCCTCCAGCTCGGCCTTGGTCGCCCGCACGTCGTCGACCCGCAGGCACACGTGCGCGGCACCCAGGTGGTTGTTCGGCACGGGGGCCGTGCTCGTCGCCGGCCGGTTGCCGTACTCGATGAGCTCGAGCATCGTGTGCTCCCCCGCCCAGAAGCACGTCTGTCGGAGGGTGGCCCCCGGAACCCCGACGCCCCGCTCCAGCTGGGGCCCCTCGAACCACGGCGTGGGCTCGTTGGCGAAGGGCAGCCCGAGGAGGTCGTGGTAGAAGTAGATCGAGCGGTCGAGGTCGCGCACGACGAGGCCGACGTGGTGGATGGCGCGGATGTCGGGGCTCATGTCAGGGTCTCCAGGGGTCGGGGGGTCACGCCACGGAACCGGGCGAGACGAGGATCTTCAGCTGGTCGCCGGCGGGGTCGACCAGCACGTCGAAGCCGTCCGGCACGACCCGCTCGAGGCTGATCTGCGACGTCACGGCCTTGCCGACCGGGTACTTGCCGGAGGCGATGAGCCGGATGATCCGCGGCCAGTCGGTGATGAGGTAGCACCAGCTCCCGATGTAGCTGATGTCCTTCTCGGACAGGTGCATCGCGTCGAGTGTCGCCGGCTTCGTGTGCAGGCCGGTCTGGACGACCGACCCTCGCGTGCGCACGCTGTTCATGGCCGTCGTGAGCCCGGGGGTGGTCCCGGAGCACTCGGCCACGACGTCGACGCCGCGCCCGCCGGTGAGCTCGGCGACGGCGTCGGCGAAGTCGCCGGCCGTCGGGTCGAGCACGGGGCCCACGTCGAGGCCCTTGGCCAGTGCGGCCCGGTTGGCGTTCGGTTCGGCGATGATCACCGTGGAGGCGCCGAGGGCGTCGGCGTAGAGCGCCGAGAGGACCCCGATCGGGCCCGCTCCCGTGACGAGCACGACGTCACCGCCGCGCAGGCCGACGCGGTCGATGCCGTACGCGGCCACGCTCGCGGGCTCGACCACCGCACCCTCGATGTCGGAGACCTCGTCGGGCAGCCGTGAGACCTGGTACTCCTTGAGCACGGCGAACTGGGCCAGGCCACCGGTCTCGGCGGACAGGCCCGTGCAGGCGAAGCGCTCGCAGAGGTGGCCCAGGCCCTGCCGGCAGTACGTGCACCGGCCGCAGACGATGGCCGGCATGATCGCCACCCGGTCCCCGACGGCGACGTCCGCGACGGCACCGCCCACCTCGACGACCCGGGCCGAGAACTCGTGGCCGAGGGTCTGGGGCAGGGTCACCCCGGTGAGGGGGTGGGGCGTCGTGGGCGTGACGATCGGCCCGACGAGGTACTCGTGGAGGTCGGTGCCGCAGATCCCGCACCAGGCCACCTCGACGAGCACCTCGTCGGCGGCCGCGAGCTGCGGGACGTCGACGTCCTCGATGCGGATGTCCTTCTGGTCATGGAAGCGGGCTGCACGCACCGGGGGTCTCCTTCGGGTCGCGGTGGACTACGGGTCTCGGGCGCGGCTCGGCCGCGCGGGCGTCAGGCGCGGCGGCGCCGGACCTGGCTGTAGATGACGGCGGCGGCCACGACGAGCGCGCCCTGGAAGAAGTACTGCCACGTCTGGGAGAGGTCGAGGAAGACCATGGCGTTGAGGACCTGGACGATCAGGCCGGCCCCGAGCACCGTGCCGACGAACGTCCCCCGCCCGCCGAGCAGGCTCGTCCCGCCGAGCACCACCGCGGTGATGCTGCTCAGCGTGTACCCGATGCCCTGCGACGGGTCGCCGATCCCGAGCTGGGACAGCAGCACGACGGCCCCGAGGAACACGAAGGACGAGGCGACCACGTGGGCCAGGACCACGCCACGGCTCACCCGGACGCCGACCCGGCGGGCGGCATCCTCGTCGGAGCCGACGGCCCGGAGGCGGAAACCGGCTCCCGTGCGGCGGAGCACGAGCTCCAGCGCGAGGGCCACGACGACGAAGAGCACGAAGGCCAGGGGCACGGGACCGACGGTGGTCTTGATGAGGCCGGTCACCGACGAGGCGATGATCCCGCCGGGGGCGTCGCGCAGGAGGAAGCTGAGGCCCTGGAGCCCGATGTAGGCCGCGAGGGTGGCCGCGACGGGAGTGAACTTCGCGTACCGGATGAGCGACCCGTTGACCGCTCCGGTGGTCGCGGCCACGGCGAGCATGACGAGCAGCCCGAAGAGCATGAAGCCGGTCGAGCTGCCCTCGACGAGGAAGAACGAGCCGACGACGACGAGGAACCCCGCGAGGGGTCCGACCGAGAGGTCGATGCCCCCGGTGATGAGCACGATGGTCTGGCCGAGGGCGATGAACCCCAGTGCGGCGCACGACATCATCACCGACGTGATGTTGAACGGGGCGAGGTACCGGTCGTTCTGCGAGTAGACGTAGGCCCCGAGGGCGAGCATGACCAGGGCGAGGACGACCACCGGCGCGTAGTCCCCGTTGAGGAACCGGCCGAGCCGGGTGGTGCCGGAGCTGTCGGGGGTGGCGGCCCGCTGGTGGCCGGTCGCCTTGACGGCCGAGTGGATGAGCCGCTCCTCGGTCACCTCCGGCCCCTCGACGGCGTCGACGACGGCGCCGCGGGACATGACGACCACCCGGTCGCACAGGCCCTCCAGCTCCTTGGCGTCGGACGAGGCGACCACGACGGGCACGCCGGAGGCCGAGACCTCGCGCAGGATGCGGTAGATCTCCGCCCGCGCCCCGACGTCGACGCCCTGGGTCGGCTCGTCGGCCAGGAGGATGCGCGGCTCGCCGAGCAGGGCGCGGGCGAGGACGACCTTCTGCTGGTTGCCCCCGGACAGCGACGACACGACCGCCTCGGGGGTGGCGGTGCGCACCGCGAGGGACTCCAGCTCGCCGGCCACGGCCTCGTCCTCGCGGGCCCGGCTGAGCAGCGCCCCGGAGCGGAACCGGGCGAGGGCGGACAGGGCGGCGTTCTCGCGGACCGAGAGCGACATCATCAGGCCCTCGGAGTGGCGGTCGGCGGGCAGGTAGGCCGACCGCTTGCGCAGCTCCCGGGCGGTCCGGCGGTCGCCGTCGAGGGTCACGGTGCCGGTGAACGAGCCCAGCCCTGCGAGGGCACGCAGGAGGTCGCTCTGCCCGTTGCCGACGATCCCGGAGACGCCGACCACCTCGCCGGCCCGCGCGGAGAACGAGACGTCCTCGAAGCCCTCGCCGGCGAGCCCCTCGACCACGAGCACCTCGCGCCCCAGGGCGTCGGTCGACGGCTTGGCCGGGAAGGTCGACTCCAGCTCGCGGCCGACGATCATCGAGAGCAGCTCGTCGTCGGTGATCGCGTCGACCTCGGCGGCGCCCCGCACCCGGCCGTCGCGCAGCACCGTCACCCGGTCGGCGAGCTGGCGGACCTCGGCGAGGCGGTGGGTGATGTAGACGACGGCGGTGCCGGCGTCGGCGGCGCGCCGCACCCGTTCGAAGAGCATGTCGACCGAGTCCGGCCCGAGGGGCGCCGTGGGCTCGTCGAGGATGAGCAGGGACGGGGTGACGACGAGGGCCTTGGCGAGCTCGAGGAGGTGCCGCTGGGCCACGCTCAGGCCGGCGACCCGGTCCTCGAGGTGCGCGCGCGACCCGACGTCGTCCAGCATCCGCCGCATCGTCGCGAGCCGTCGCGAGCCGTTGCCGAGCACGGAGCCGGGGACGGCCACCGCGATGTTCTCGGCCACGGTCATGTCGGGAAGGACGGCCGGGTGCTGGTGGACGATGGCGATGCCCAGCTGCGTGGCGAGCGCCGGCGTCAGGTGCGGGATGCGTCGGCCGTGACCGGTGATCGTCCCGGCGTCCGGCGCGACGGCCCCCGACGCGACCCCCATGAGCGTGGACTTGCCCGCGCCGTTCTCACCGAGGAGGGCATGGACCTCCCCCGGCCGGATGTCGAGGGAGACGTCGGTCAGTGCGGCGACACCGTCGTAGTGCTTGCTGATGCCGGCGAGGACCATGGTCGACTCGGCGACCAGCGTCGTGGTGTCCTCGATCACGGGCGTCCTCGCTCTCTCGGTGGGTGGTTCGTGGGCCGGCCGGCGCGCTCGGGGCGTGGGCCGGCCGGCCCACGGGCTCACTTCAGCAGGGCGGCCTGGGCCTGGCCGTCGAGCTGGGCGGACAGGTAGACGTCACCGGGCAGGTCCCGCTTGCACGTCACCGGGTTCGGCGAGCTGCTCACGGAGTCCTCGAACTGCGGCGCCTGGAACTGCTTGGACTCCGGGGTCTTGCCGCCGGTCGCGAGGGCCACGGCCCACTGCACCGCGAGCCGGGCGTTGTCGTTGCCCGTCGCGACGGTCGTCAGCTTGAAGTCCGGGTTCTTGTCCTTGTGGTCCTCCCAGAAGCAGGAGAGGACGTTGCCGTCGGAGGTGGCGAGGGCCGGGATGGACCGGCCGCTCTTCTCGAACTCGGGGAGGGCGCCGACCAGCGACGGGCCGAAGTCCGAGACGATCGCGTCGATCTTGGGGTTCTTGGCGATCGCCGCGCTGAGCACCTGCTGGGTCTTGGCCGGGTCCCAGTTCGTGACCTCGAAGGGCGAGGCCCCGATGAACGTGTACTTGCCCGCGTCGAGGACCTCCTTCATCCCCTTGAGCTCGTCGGTGCCCTGGCTGTTGCCGGCCGGCCCGGAGAGGAACAGGATGTTGCCGCCGTCGGGGAGGTTCTTGGTGAGCCAGGTGCCCCAGTTCTTGCCGTCCGTGACGAAGTCGGCGCCGACCCAGACGTCGTAGTCCGTGCCGTCGGTGCCGCCCGGGTTGACCCGGTAGGGGACGGTCACGACGCCGGCCTCCTTGGCGCTGCGCAGCGCGGGGAGCATGGCCTCACCGGCGTCCGGGAAGACGACGAGGGCGTCGACACCCTTGGCGACGAGGCCCTGGATGTCCGAGATCGCCTTCTGGGTGTCGCCCTGGCCGTCGGCGTACGTGAAGTCCGTGACCGACGGGCACTTGGCGATCTCGTCCTTGGCCGAGGCCGTCGTGACCAGGCGCCAGCTGTTGCCGCCGAACCCGTCGGTGAGGCCGAGGGTGATCTTCTTGGGGCCGCACCAGTCGGGTGCGCCGGGGACGGACCCCCCGGATGCGCTGGAGCTCGACCCCCCGGAGGTGTCGGACGAGCTGCCGCAGGCCGAGAGGGCCAGGGCCGCGACGCTGAGGATCGCGGCGGCGCGCGCTGCGGTGGTGGTGGATCGGGACATGCTGATCGACCTTTCTCGGGGGTGACGAGGCGAGGTGGTGAGGTGGAGGGGGTCGAGCCGGACGGCTCAGGTGGCCACGGAGGTGTCGGGTGGTCGGCGGGCGAACCGGGTCCGCACCCGCGACCAGTTGATGGTGTAGAGCGCGACCCCGATGGCGAACGCGGCCGACTGGACGAGCGTCTTGCCGGCGTAGTCGAACCCGAGGGCCAGGACGAACTGGTCGAGCTGGATGAGGAAGAGGGCGGCCAGCGCGGAGGCGACGAGGTTGCCGCGACCTCCGAGGAGGGACGTGCCGCCGAGCACCACGGCGGCCACGGAGGCCAGCAGGTAGCTGTCTCCCTGGTAGGCGGTGGGCTTGTTGAGGATGCCGGCGAGGAGCAGTCCGCCCAGCCAGTAGAGGACCTGGGCGAAGACGTAGCCGCTGGCCCGGAAGCCCTCGACCCGCAGGCCGGCGGCCCAGGCCGCACGACCGTTGGCGCCGACGGCCTCGAAGCGGCGACCGGACGCGGTCCTCTTGACGAGGACCGTGGTGCCGACCGTCGCGACGACGGCCACGACGACCGCGTGCGGCACCCCGAGGGTGCTGCCCCCGGCGAGCCGGGCGAGGAGCCGGGTCGTCTCCCGGGGGGTTCCCCCGGAGACGGCGAGGACCGCCGCGTAGAGCAGCGCGTTCGTGCCGAGCGTGGCCACGATGGGGTTGAGGCCGAGGCGGCCGATGAGGAAGCCGTTGCCGAGCCCCGTGAGGACCGCGACGCCGAGGGCCAGGAGGGCCACCGGGAGCACCTTGGCGTCGTCACCGTAGGCCTGGTGCGTCACGAGGACGATGACGAGCGAGACGGACCCGGCGACGGAGAGGTCGATCCCGCCCTGCATGACGACGAGGGTCTGGCCGAGGGCCACGACCGCGAGCACCGCCGCGAACGGCAGCATCCCCTGGACGGCCCCGGAGCTCACGCTGCTGGGGGCGAAGAGGGCACCGGCGACGACGAGGAGGACCAGGGCCAGCAGGACGGTGCTCAGCCCGCGGGACAACGGCAGGGCCCGGCGCCGGGCGGGCGTCCGGGTCTGGGTCGCTGTCATCCCTGCTCCTCGGCGGTGAGGTGGACCGGACGCAGGAGGCGACCGGCCAGGTGTTGTGTGGGACTGTACATAGCCGTTCTGCCGTTAACAAGGGGTTCACTCGACCCTCGACAGATCCGTGACCAGACCGTGACCTGGGTCACACCCGGGCGGGGGGTCAGACGGGGTGCCGGCTGAGGTCGGCCATGTCGCGCCCACCCCACCCGTCGGCCACGGCGGCGTCGACCCGGGCTCCCACCTCGGTGGTCACCGGCAGCGCGACGCCGGTGGACCGGGCGAGCTCGGCGATGAGCCGGAGGTCCTTGCCCACGAGGGCGAGGCTCATGGCGGTCGGCGTCGACGGGTCGAGGAAGGCCGCCCGCTTGTACCGGACGTAGGGCGCCGCGACCACGCTGCGCTCCAGGACGTCGTAGGCCTGGTCGCGGGCGACTCCCGAGGCCTCGGCGAGCCGGAGCGCCTCCGCGAGAGCCGCGTTCAGGTCGTGGACCACGAGGTTGACCGCGAGCTTCATCGCCTGGCCGGCCCCGGCGTCGCCGACCCTGAGGACCTCGGCGGCGAACGCCCCGAGCAGCCCCGCGGCCTCCTCGACGTCGGCCGGCGCCCCCGCCGCCATGACGAGCAGGGTCCCGGCCCGCACGGCGGGGACGCTGCCCGAGACGGGTGCGTCGACGAAGCGCACCCCCGCGGCGGCCAGCGCGGCGGCCAGGGTGGTGGCGGCCTCCACCCCGCTCGTCGCGAGGTCGACGACGAGGGTGCCGGGTCGCAGCGCCCCGAGCAGCTCGGGATCCAGCACGACCGCCCGGGTCGCGGACCCGTCCGCCAGGACCGTGAGCACGGCGTCGGCCCCGGTCACGGCGTCGACGGCGCGCTCGGCCGCGACGAGGTCCGCGGAGCCCACCGCCGCGGCGAGCTCGCGCGCCGTGCTCGGCGTGCGGTTCCAGACCCGCACCCGGTGCCCGGCCTCGGCGAGCCGTGCCGCCATGGCCGCCCCCATCCGACCGGTGCCGAGCAGGGCCAGCTCAGCCACGGCGCGGGTCCACGAGCACCTTGCCGCCGGCGGTCCCGTCGACGAGCGGTTCGAGCCCGTCCCGGACCACGTCGTCGAGGGCGACGACCGACACCCCGACGACGTCGGCGAGCGGCGTGCGCGTGAGGAGGTCGAGCGCCCGCGGCAGGTCGGTCGCGCAGACGTGCGCGACGGTCGTCGCGATGTCGACCTCCCGGAGCACCGTGTCGGACAGGACCAGCTCCTGGGGGGTCTTGACGAGCCCGACGAGGAGGACCCGCCCGCCGCGCGCCGCGAGGGCGAGGGCCCGCGCCGCCGCCCCCGGCGCCCCGGAGCTCTCGATGACGACCCGCGGCTGCTCGCCGAGCAGGTCGTGGAGGTCGGCGACGGAGGCGTCGCGCTCGACCCGGTGCACGGCCGTGGCCCCGAGGCTGCGAGCGACCGCGAGGCGGCCCTCGTCGACGTCGAGCACCGTCACCGGGCCGTCGTGGTCGCCCAGGCCCGCGAGGATGAAGGAGCCGATGGCGCCGGCCCCGAGGAGCACGACGTCGTCACCGGGACGGAGCCCGGCCCGGTCGACCGCGTGCAGCCCGACGGCGAGCGGCTGGGCGAGGGCCGCGTCGCGCTCGCCGCACCCCTCCGGGATCGCCACGAGGGTGCTCACGGGCGCGGCCACCCGCTCCGCCAGGCCGCCGTGGGTCGACAGGCCGAGCGTGTAGTACCCGGCGCAGAGGTTGGTCCGCCCCTCCAGGCACCAGCGGCACGTCCCGCACGAGACGCCGGCCCCGCAGGCGACCCGGCGTCCCACCCACTCCCGCTCGGCGGCGGGTGCGTCGACGACCGTCCCGATGAACTCGTGCCCGAGCACCGTCGGGCCGACGTGCCCGCTCCCGGGGTGCCGTACCTCGAGGGGGACCATCATCGGCCCCTTGGCGTACTCGGTGGCGTCGGTGCCGCACAGCCCGTTGAGCGCGACCTCGACGACCACCCGGTCGCCGGAGGCCTCGGGCTCGGGCCGGTCCTCGACGCGCAGGTCGAGCGGTGCGTGGAGCACTCCTGCTCGCATCGGTGGCCCCTCAGAGGGTCGCGGCCGAGGTGATGTGCACCTTGACCTGCGACGGGTCGCGGAGCACGGCCTCGACCGCGCGGTCGGCCTCGGCGAGCTCGTAGGACGAGGTCACGAGGGGGCTGAGGTCGGTGCCGCTGCGGGAGAGGAAGCGGAGCGTCTGCGGCCACACCCCGGGCGAGCCGATGATGCCGCGGGCCTGCAGCTCCTTGGACTGGAAGAGCCCGAGGCGCGCCGGAGCCGTGCCGCCGACGTCGATGCCGATGTACACGAGGCGGGCCCGGAAGCCGGCCACCTCGAGGGCCGTGGCCATGGCCGCGGGCTTCCCGCTGGCCTCGAAGACGACGCTGGCGCCCGCACCCGAGGTGAGGTCCTGGACCTCGTCGAGGAAGGACTCCGCCGTCGGGTCGACCACCGCGTCCGCGCCGAGCGTGCGGGCGAGGTCGCCGCGCGCGGCCGAGGGCTCGGCCACGACGACCCGCGCACCGCGGGCGGCGGACGCGGCGACCACCCCGAGCCCGATCGGACCCGCGCCGAGCACCACGACCGTGTCGCTGGCGTCGAGGTTGTCGGCCCGCACCGTCGCGTAGTAGCCGCAGCTGAACGGCTCGACGAGGGCTCCCTGGGTCCAGCTGAGGTTGTCGGGCAGGCGGTGCAGCCAGGACTCCTTCGCGACGAAGAGCTCCGCCGCGGCACCGCTGATGCTGAAGCCGAAGTGGTCGTCGCCGATGACGCACTCCCCCACCACCCGGTCGCCGACACCGAGGTGACGGACGTCCTTCCCGACCTCGACGACCTCGGCCGCCCACTCGTGCCCCGGGATCACGGGGTACTCGAAGGGGATGATGTAGCGCCCCGCGAGGAGCTCGATGTCGGAGTGGCAGATCCCCACGCTCCGACTGGCGAGGAGCACCTCGTCCGGGCCGATCCCGGGAGGCTCGATCTCGTTGACCTGGGCGTGGTCGGGTTCCATGAACTGCAGCGCGCGCATCGACGTCCTCGGCAACTCGGCGGGTGTTCACCGGCAGGGCGCCGGTCTGGGATCGGAGTTCAGTAAGAGTGAACGCCCGAGGCCGGTCGTGTCAAGGTGCGGTCGGCTCAGTGCCCGGGGTGCTGCACGAACCAGATCCCGCGGGCCGGGGTCGACTGGAGGTTGCGGAAGAGGTGGGGCTGCGAGGAGTCGAAGCCCAGCGCCTCCCCCTCGTGGAGCGTGAAGACGTCGAAGCCGACGGTGATCTCGAGCTCGCCCTCGAGCAGGTAGCCGAACTCGGACCCCGCGTGCTGGAGCATCCGGCTGTCGTTCGTGGAGTTGCTGTGGGGCGGGTACACGATCTCGATGAAGTCGAGGTCGCTCCCGGTGTTGTTGGCCAGCCGTTCCCAGACCACGCCGGTGTCCATCTCGAGGCGCGAGCGCTGGCCGGGCCGGGTGACCGAGACCCGCCCCGCGGCCTCCTCGCGGGGGACGGCGTCGACGGGGCTCGCGAGGTCGGACCGGCTGGGCAGCACCGCCCCTCCCCCCGCGACGCGCACCGCGGGTGCCGGCTCGACGGAGTCCGGCTCGGCCACCGCGTCCCGGGCCGGGGCCTCGACGGCGAAGAGCTCGTCGATGGAGACACCGAGGAGCTGGGCCATCGAGTAGAGGGTCGCGACCGACGGCTGCGACTTGCCGTTCTCGAGCTGGGAGACGAACGACGGGGAGACCCCGAGGCGGCGGGCGACCTCACGCAGCGACATCCCGGTGGCCAGCCGGACGACCTTGAGCCGGGCACCGAGGTTGCCCACCTGGTCGGCCACCGTGTCCTCTCCCCGCGTCGTTCGTGTGAGGTCCACGACCGTACCGTGCGCCGGTGCCGGCGGTGTGCCCGCGCGCGAGGACGCGCTCACACCAGCACCATCCCGCCGTCGGCCATGATGACCTGCCCCGTGAGGTAGTCCGAGTCGGACGACGCGAGGAACAGGGCGGTGCCGACGAGGTCGTCCGGGGTGGCCGGGCGCCCCAGGAGGATGCCCGCGGCGAAGTCCTCCATCGCCTGCCCCTCCCGGCTCGCGTCGCCGATCTCCATGAGGTCGTGGTCGAGGCGCGTCCACAGGGGGGTGTCGACGACGCCGGGGGCGAAGGCGTTGCACGTGATGCCGTGCTCGGCGAGGGCCCGGGCGGCGGCCTGGGTCAGCGCGTTGACGGCGAACTTGCTCGCCGAGTAGGGGGCGAAGCTCGGGTAGCCCTGTCGGCCGGCGATGGACGAGGTGTTGACGATCTTGCCCCGCCCGGCGGGGATCATCCGGCGGGCCGCCTCCTGGGTGCCGATGAGCGTGCCGAGGGCGTTGACGTCCATGACGGCGTGCCAGTTCTCCTCGGTGACGTCCAGGAAGTGCATCGGCCGGTTGTAGCCGGCGTTGTTGAACATGACGTCGAGGCCGCCCGCGGTGTCGACGAACTCGTCGAGCGCCCGGACCATGGCGGCGCGGTCGCGGACGTCGGCGCTGAGCGAGACCGCCGTGCCACCCGCCGACCGCACCTCCGCGGTCGCCGCGTCGGCCGCCTCGCCGTCCACGTCGAGCACGCCGACGGTGGCCCCCTCCGCGGCGAGCGCGCGGACGAAGCCGCGTCCGAGCCCGCTGCCCGCACCGGTGACGACGATCCGTGAGCCCGCGACGCGCCCCGTCATGGTGTCCTCCGTTGTGGGTCCGGCCGCGGCCTGCCCGACGCCACATCGTCGGCCGGTAGGCGGTACCACGGTGGAGCGAACGTTAATCGTCACTTGACGCTTTGTCCAGATCGCGACACCATCGGGTCCGCCGGGCCCTCCGGCTCCCGCCACCACCGGGGAGCCGACCCGGCCGAACCACACCCCCACGCCCGAAGGAGCGCGCATGGACCGCACCGCCCTCGTCGTCGGAATCACCGGGATCGGCGGCCAGAACTCGGCCCGGGCCCTGTTGGACAAGGGGTTCGAGGTCATCGGGCTCTCGCGGACGGTGCGCGAACCCGTCCCGGGCGTCGAGCACGTCCAGGCCGACGTGCTCGACCCCGACTCCGTCGAGCGCGCCGTCGCGGGGCGCGACGTCTCGCACCTGGTGTTCACGACCTGGCAACGCCAGGCCACCGAGGCGGAGAACTGCCGGGTGAACGGCACGATGCTCGCGAACACCCTCGAGGCCGTCGGGCGCACCACGCACCTCCAGCACGCCGTCCTCGTCACCGGGCTCAAGCACTACCTCGGGCCCTTCGAGGCCTACGCCAAGGCCCCTGCCGACACGCCGTTCCGTGAGAGCCAGGGTCGGCTCCCGGTCGAGAACTTCTACTACACCCAGGAGGACGCCCTCTTCGCCGCCGCCGAGCGCGACGGGTTCACGTGGTCCGTGCACCGGCCGCACACGATGATCGGCTACGCGCTCGGCAACGCGATGAACATGGGCGTCACCCTCGCCGTCTACGGGAGCATCTGCCGCGAGACCGGTGAGCCCTTCGTCTTCCCGGGCAGCGCGCAGCAGTGGAACGGGGTCACCGACATCACCGACGCCCGGCTCCTCGGGCGCCACGTCGCCTGGTCGGCCACCGAGCCCGCTGCCCGCGACGAGGCCTTCAACACGGTCAACGGCGACGTCTTCCGGTGGCGCCAGATGTGGCGCACGGTGGCCGAGGGACTGGGCGTCGAGCCGGCCGAGCTGCCGGACGAGCCGCTGCCGCTCGAGGGGCGGATGGACCACGCCGACGAGGTGTGGGCCCGGCTCGTGGAGCGGCACGGGCTGGCCCCCTTCCGGGCCACCGAGCTCGCCTCGTGGTGGCACACCGACGCCGACCTCGGCCGCACGGTCGAGACCTTCGCCGACATGGGCAAGAGCCGCAGTCGTGGCTTCCTCGACCACCAGGACTCGGCGCGGTCCTTCCTCGACCTCTTCGAGGTGCTCAGGGAGCGCGGGATCATCCCCCCGCTCTGACGGCACCACCCGCCCCGACCGGGGCCTTCGTCAGCCCCCGACGAGGACGACGTGCAGGTGCCGGGGGCCGTGGACGCCCTCGACCCGCTGGAGCTCGATGTCGCTCGTCGCCGACGGGCCGCTGACCCACGTCTGCGGCCGGTCGGGGTCCAGCAGGGCCACGGCGTCCGTGACGCCGGCGACGACCTGGGCCTCCTCGACGATGCAGACGTGGCGGTCGGGCACGAGCGAGATGGCCCGTCGGCCCTCGCCGGGGCCGTGGGTGAGCACCACCGTGCCGGTCTCGGCGATGCCGACGGTGGCCCGGGTGACGACGGCCGCGACGTCGTCGAGCTCGGTGGCCGAGAGCCCCTCGTCCACGACGGCGTGCGGCACCTCGAGACCCAGCCCGTCGGGCACGACCACCGACGCGGCACCGTCGAGGGCGGCGGCCACCGTCGCCGCGAGGTCGGCTGCGCCGCACCGGCTCACGGTGGCCCGGTAGTCCTCGACGCGCTCGACGAACAGGTCGAGCACGTCGGCGCCCGCGGGGAGGGGGTCACGCTGCCGGTACGTGCGGTCGACGGCGACGGAGGGTCGGCGCTGCGGCCCGAGCGCGGCCCGGACGGCGGCGAGGACGTCGTCGCGGGCGCTCACGGCCGGCCCCCTCGCCCACCGGCGCCCTCGTCCCGGCCTGTGCGGTGCCACCAGGCGCGGAAGGACTCGCGCGGCGGGGTCGGCAGGTCGCGGGCGCCGGTCCACCGGGAGCCCGGGAACGGCAGCCACCCGAGGGCGCCGCGGCCACCCGGCATCCTCCGGCCCGAGGGCACCCGCCCGGCGAGCCCGGCCACCCTCTCCCCCAGCGACATCCGCCGCGAGTCGGTGAGCCCCCACGCCGCGCCGCGCATGGCGAGGGCCTCCGCCTTCGGGCGCCGGTCGCCCCGATGGGCGTCGACCACCGCGACGCGCTGGCTCACGAGCACCCCCGGGATGTCGATGGCCACCGGGCAGACGTCGCCGCACGCGCCGCACAGCGTCGAGGCGTACGGGAGCGCGTCGGTGACGGGGTCGCCCGGGCCGCGCAGCAGCGGGTTGAGGATCGCGCCGATCGGCCCGGGGTACACCGACCCGTAGGCGTGCCCGCCGACCCGCTCGTACACCGGGCAGACGTTGAGGCAGGCCGAGCAGCGGATGCAGCGCAGCGCCTGCCGGCCCACCTCGTCGGCCAGCGCCCGGGTGCGTCCGTTGTCGAGGAGGACGACGTGCACCTCCTGCGGGCCGTCGCCGGGGGTGACCCCGCTCCACGTCGAGGTGTAGGGGTTCATCCGCTCGCCGGTGGAGGAGCGGGGCAGCAGGCGCAGGAACAGGTCGAGGTCGGCGAAGGTCGGCACGACCTTCTCGATGCCGACGACCGAGACGAGCACCTCGGGCAGGGTGAGGCACATCCGCCCGTTCCCCTCGGACTCGACGACCACGAGCGTGCCCGACTCCGCGACGGCGAAGTTCGCGCCCGAGACGGCCATCCGGGCCGAGAGGAACTTCTCGCGCAGGTGCAGCCGGGCCGCGTTCGCGAGCTCGGCGGGGTCATCGGTGAGGTCGTCGGGCGCCGGTCGGCCCGCGGCGGCCATCCGGCGGAGGAAGATGTCGCGGATCTCGGCCCGCCCGCGGTGGATCGCCGGGACGAGGATGTGGCTCGGCAGGTCCTCCCCGAGCTGCACGATGAGCTCGGCGAGGTCGGTCTCCCACGCGGCGACCCCCTCCGCGGCCAGCGCCTCCTCGAGCCCGATCTCCTGCGTGGCCATCGACTTGACCTTGACGACCTCGGTGACGCCGTGGTCGCGGGCCACCGCGGCCACGACGGCGCAGGCGTCGGCGGCGTCACGGGCCCAGTGCACGGTCGCACCCCGCGCGGTGAGGGCCGCCTCGAGGGTGAGCAGGTGCTCGTCGAGGTGGGTCAGCGTCTCGTCCTTGACCGCGGCCGCCTGGGCCCGCAGGTCCTCCCAGTCGTCGACCTCGGCGACGACCGACGCCCGCTTGGCCCGGATCGTGCCGGTGGCGTGGGCGAGGTTGCGGCGCAGCCGGGTGTCGGCCAGCGCGGTCCGGGCCGCGACGGGGAAGGGGGGCATCCCGACGAACGTGCGCGGCATCAGACCACCTCGGCCGGGTCGTCGGCGGTGGCGGCCAGCACCTCGGCCAGGTGCATCGTGCGCACCCCGGAGCGCTGCCGCGAGAGCAGCCCCCCGACGTGCATGAGGCACGAGGCGTCACCGGCGACCAGCACCTCGGCACCGGTCTCGCGCACGTGCCGCGCCTTGTCCGAGCCCATGGCCACCGACACGTCGGCGTTCTTCACCGCGAAGGTCCCGCCGAACCCGCAGCACTCCTCGGCGCCCGGCAGCTCGACGAGGTCGATGCCCCGGACGGCCGCGAGCAGGCGCCACGGCCGGTCGCCCACCCGCAGCATCCGCAGCGAGTGGCAGGTGGGGTGGTAGGTGACCCGGTGCGGGAACGAGGCCCCGACGTCGGTGACCCCGAGCACGTCGACGAGGAACTCGGACAGCTCGTGCGTGCGCGGGGCCAGCCCGGCCGCGGCGGCCTCGAGCGCCGCGTCGCCCGAGCGCTCGGCCACGAGCCGCGACTGGTGGCGCACAGACCCGGCGCACGACCCGGACGGGACGACGACCGCGTCGTAGCCCGCGAAGGCCGCGACCGTCGTGCGCAACAGCGGCACCGCCTCGTCGAGGTAGCCGGTGTTGACCATCGGCTGCCCGCAGCACGTCTGGGCCTCGGGGAACTCGACGTCGACCCCGAGCCGCCGCAGCAGGCGCACCGTCGCCCTCGGCGCCTCCGGGAACATCGCGTCGCCCAGGCACGTCGACATCACCGCGACCCGCACGAGCGGCCTCCTCCCCGGAGCGCCCGGACGGGGGCTCACCACGTCAGGATGCCGTACCCGGCGGCGACGGTGCTGTGAGCGGTTCGGGATCGTTCGACGCGGTACGGCACTCGCGCTCGGTCCGAGACACGGCAGAGCCCGGACGGCGAGACCGGCTCCGCATAGTCGACGCTCGCGTCCTCCTGGCTGGCCCGTCGCTGCGAGGTCCCTGCATATGCGGCGGATAGGCGCAGGTGTAAGGGCGCTGGGGCCCGGCACGCTCAGCCGTCAGCTAGATCCTCGAGGTCGATCGCCTCAATCAGCGCGCGTAGTTCGGGCTCACCTTCTAGCTTGATGGGCTGAAGTGCGCCGGTCGCTCCCTTCTCTAGCGCCACCTTCTCCGTCAACGCGTCGTTGAAGATCCGGGTGGAGTCAGCGTCCTTCCACCGGATCCCTTCCAAGGCTTCGCGCCGGCACCGGCCAGCCATCAACACTTCCGGCTTGAGCACGCCGTAGGCATCACGCTCGGGAGCTCGAATAGCCACAATCCGCGCAGCGGTCAGACGAGGCACCACCGCGAACGCCTCCCGCAGCGTGACCAGGATGTGGCCCGCCACCAACAGCTTGTAGAAGTCAGCGATCTCGGTCTTCGTAAGCTTCTTTAGGCTCAGATTGCCCGCTTGAGTGGTGGTCGGCTTCCGGTCAGGGACAGCCGAC
Source organism: uncultured Actinomycetota bacterium (assembly GCA_963752445.1). Taxonomy (GTDB): domain Bacteria; phylum Actinomycetota; class Actinomycetes; order Actinomycetales; family Dermatophilaceae; genus Phycicoccus. The sequence continues at coordinate 151,074 of CAVVYI010000037.1, forward strand.
TCCGGCGGCACGAGTACCACGAGCGACGCCTCGGTTCCCTCGACCCCGACAGCGGTCGCTGCCGCCTCGTTGTCCGCGAATGCAGCAATCAATGTTCCCAACACCGTGTCTGGCTCACATCGCTCCAGGGCCGCCCACCACGCATCTAGCTCAGCTTGGAGTTCAGCCTGCTGAACAAGACCACTCCGTCGGGCTTCAGCGATCTCCGCATCCGCAGCGGCACCCGCGGCTGTGAGCGCAGCTTTGCGAGCCGTCCTGGCGAAGACACTCGTCTGCTTCTTGGCGTTCTTGCGATGCGCCAACCGAATCGCTGCCTCGTCTACCGAAGCAGGGGACGGCGCTACCGGGGAAGTCGCCATGGGGAACTCCTCATGATGAATCTCTGTGATGGCGATCAACGCGTCCGCGAGCTGTCGAGCGACGGCGCCCTTGTCGGCCGCAGCCTGCTGCCGCGCAGCGGCTGCTAGCTGCCTGTTCACCGAACCGCTGGTCGCACGCGACCGGCCTCGACTTGAGCCACCCACGCTCGTGTAGTAGCCGACCGGGCCAGCGCCGGTTGAGAAGCCGGTCCTGCCGGCACCCACATGAACGCGAGCCACCCGAGGCCCGACGCTCGTCCGGATGCCGCGGCTTGATGCGCGCACACGAACCCCCGGCGCCAGCTTCACTGAAAAGCCCACTGCTACCTCCCCGTACTGCCGACGCCCCACAACCGCACGCCTGCGCATGCCCTGACGTGTCCTGAAACGAAAGGCTCGAACCGCCCATCGCTGGCCTTCGCGACGACCCTATTCGATGTGTGAGCCAGAGGGCCGTGACACCGTCGCACCGACGAGGTACCGATATCCGCCCCATGGGGCTTCGCGGTGAAGGACGCAGTTGCTTGCCCTGGCGGGTCACGCTGCCCGGTCGATCCGAAATCGACACTCCGGCAAGATCGACTCATGACCTCCCCAGTTCTCGAGAGCGAGCGTGTACGGCTCCGCCCGATCGAGGACGCCGACGCCGAGCGTCGGAGGAAGTACGGCTGGCACCGCGCCATCGAACGCAACTACGGCGACAGTCGGCCCGACGGACCCATGTCGACGGCCGAGGCCCGCCACTGGCTGGCTGCGATCCAGTCCCGGGACAGTCCCACCTTCTGGGCCATCGATGTCGAAGGACAGTTGGCGGGAGTCGCGTTTCTCCATCACGTCCGCGAAGTCGACCGCAAGGCTCGGTACGCGATCGGCATGTTCGACCCAGTGTTCCTCGGCAGAGGGCTCGGCCAAGAGGCCACCCGTCTGGTGCTCGACCACGCGTTCGCCGTGCTCAATCTGCACCGGGTTGAGTTGCGTGTCCTGGCGTTCAACGCGGCCGCGATCGCGTCCTATCAGCGAGCCGGATTCGTCATCGAGGGACGTGAGCGCGATAGCTGTCGCCTGGAGGGGCGCTGGCATGACGATGTGGTCATGGCGATCCTCGAGGGCGATTACCGCACCCGGCGAATCCGGTGACCCCGCTCTGCGTGCGCAGGGCAGGCGCCGGAGTGGGGCGCATCGCCAAGTGTGGCGGCTACGCGACCTGCGCAGCAGATCGGCGCGGGTCGCGACGTTCCACTGCCGACGCCATTGAAGCCATCTAGCCTTCAGCCATGGATGACGTCGGGGTCAGCTTCCACATCAACTGGCTCAACGTGCCGTTCTTCCTTCTCCCGGCGGTGGCCATCGCGCTCTACGCCGCGCATGTCTCCGGTGGATTCATGCGGCCATGGATCAGCCTCAAGCCCTTGTGGTGGTTTCTGCTGCTCTTCCTCTTGCCGCCGCTCGGCTACCTTCTCCTCGCGGTGAACCTGTTTGTTCACAGACGCACTCCCGGCGCCATCACCGGGCGAACCGCTGCCGCCGGATAGGGGCTCCCGACAACACACGCCCTTCGACAGGGTCGACAGGCGGCGGAATGCCGCTGACCCCAACGGACTGGAGCTGCGACAGCATCTGCCGATGGATAGGGCACTCGGCTGGGATCTGGGGCGCACGGCGGCGCGCATCGTGAGCTCGATGGGAAGTCGAGCCTTCGCCGTTGGTCTGGTGTTCGTAGCAGCCAGCAGAGAGACCGATGCTGCGCCGCGCGCCTGTTCGAGGGTGTGCAGACGGGATTGGCGAGTTCAGGACCTAGGAGGGCGGCGCGTGGCAGACTCCGGCCGTGGGCCTCTTCCGCAAGCGCGAGTCTGCTCCGGGGCAACATCCCATTGCGGCGTTCTGGCAATGGTGGGCTGCTGAGGGCCAACGCATCGATCCACGGAGGGCGTCCGAGTCCACAGATGAGCTCGCCCGCCGGGTCGCGTCCATCCACCCGGATCTCACCTGGCACTTCGGCGCCGGCGCGACTGCAGAACATTGTCTGACCGTCTCCGCGGGAGGCGTCGCCGAGGTACGCCCGGTAGCCGAAAGGTGGCTTCGGGCCGCCCCGCGGGTGGACACGACGTGGGAGTTCCGGTCCAGCCAACAGCCCGACCCGGACGCGATGAGCAACGACCTTGAGATCGGTGGAGCCACGCTCGAACTGGCCTCCACTCGATTCCGCGTCGAGCCGGTTCCCGAGGAGCTGCGCGTCCACGTCGGGGTTTACCACCCGGCGTTCGGTGACCTTCCTCAGAGTACCCGGGAGCAGGTCACCTACTTGGTGCTCGACTGGCTGGTTGGTGAGGACGACGTCGAGCGCTGGCTCGGACACGTGGAGGCTCTCACCGAGCTTCCCCCGGGCAGTGTCGCGGGGAGTGGGGTCTTAGGGGCCGTTGCCGAGATCGCAGCGCAACGGGATCCGGAGGAGTGGACGGTCGCCCAGTGGCAGGACAAGGACGGCACTCCGGGGTTGGCGATGTTTCGTCGCGGCCTGCGGTGGATCGATCACCCAACCCTGGATCGGCACCAGATCGTGTCGGCGCAGTATGAGCCGCAGGACAACGGCCTGCCCGCCGACACCACTGCCCTTGAGTCCCTTCGAAAGCTCGAGTCCGAGCTTGAGTCGCTTCTCGGAGAGCGCGGAATCCTGATCGCGCACGAGACCCATCGCGGGGTGCGCAAGCTCCACGCATACACCGACGGTGAGGACCAGAACATCGACGCAGCCGTCATGGAATGGGCGAGCAAGCGGAAAGTCGTCGCAGAGGCAACACCGGATCCCGCGTGGTCCCAGATCCGGCGCTTCACCGGCTGACGGTCGGATTCACGAGGCGCTCCAGCACACCCCGGCACAACGACCCAGCAGCGCGCCCCCACTCATGCAGCGTTTGGTCAGCGGGTTCGCGGCGCTATGACGCTGGCCGTTGGACCGGGTCAGGTGGCTTCGAGATGGACTTCGTCGTGGCTGGAGACGTCGGCCCCGGCACATCTGAAAAGACCCGAATCTTGTGGCCATCGGTGCGCTTCGCGGGCGGTGAGTCGCTGAGCGCGCGGTCGTCGGTGCGGCGTGCGCGGGGCTGGTCATCGCGGGCCCTGGTTGTGCGGGTCTGAGGTGTCGTTGCCGGCCCTTGCGGAGCGCACGGTCCGCACTGCGTCGGGGCGGACGCCTTCGTGCTGGGTCCGGGCGTAGAAGGACAGCTCGTGGCCGTCGGGGTCGTGGAACCCGATCAGTCGTCCGAGGGCGGCGCTGATGATCGGGGTGTGGGGGATGCCCAGCGAGTCCAGGTGTGCCGCACACTGCGCGAGGTCGGCTTCGGCCGGTATCCGCACGTTGAGGAACCCGAACTTGTCCGTGGCTGCTGCAGCTGCCGGGTGCTCTCGAAGGGCGAGGGCGACCTGCCCGATCCCGGAGAAGCCGACGCCGCGGACCACGCCGTCCTCGTCGGGCCACTCCATCTCCTCGCTCAGCTCGAAGACGGCGGCGTACCAGCGGCGGCTGACGGCCAGGTCCGCCACGGGGATCTTCACGGACAGCACGTCCAGGAGGGGAAGGGCCATGGCGGACGCTCCAATCGATACAGTCTCGCTGTATCGAAAGTGAACCACTACAGTGACGCTGGCGTCAACACCGGAAGGAGGGGACCGATGGGCGGCACCGCGCACAGCTCCTCCCGCCGGCCGTACCGTTCACCGGCTCGTGAAGCCGCAGCCCAGCTGACTCGGCAGCGGATCCTGGACGCGGCTGCGCGGCTGTTCACCGAGTCGGGGTACAGCGCCACATCGGTGCGCTCCATCGCCCACTCCGCCGGCGTGGCGGAGAAGACGGTGTACCTGCAGTTCGACACCAAGCCGGCGATCCTCAAGGCGCTGGTCGACGCAGCGATCATGGGAGCCGACCACGGCGTCCCCACGGTCCGCTCGCCGTGGTTCGTCGAGGTCCTCGCCCAGTCCGAGCTGGACCACAAGGTGGAGCTGCTGGCCGAGGGCACCACCGCCCTGCACGACCGCACCGGCGCCCTGTTCGCGGTGGCCCGTGAGGCGGCCACGGTCGACGCACAGGTCAAGACGCTGTGGAGCCGCGGCAAGCGGCGCCACCTCGCGGACATGACGGTGATGGCCGAGAGCTTCGCCGAGCACGGCCTGCTGCCTGCTGGTGTGGACACTGTCTGGGCGACAGAGCTGCTCTACGTCCTGCTCGGCCCCGAGAACTGGGACCTGATCCGACGCGAGCTCGGCCACACCCGAACCCACTACCGCGACTGGCTGAGGACCACCCTCACCGCCTCGTTCTCGACCACGGACCACTAGCAGCCTTGGCCCCACCGGGCGCAGCACCGGCAAGCAGCCACTCGTCAATCACACGGTGCGAAGGAGGCGGCGGTAGGGGCGCCCAGAGAGTCAGCCCTGCGCCCCGACGGGGACCGCCGGGCGACGGGGCACCGGAAGGTCCGCGTCGGACACCCCGAAGTTCGGGGTGTCCGACCGAAGGTTCCGGCACCAGGCGGGAAAGTGGAGGTCTCGACGTCGCTCGGCGGCGACGACCTCACCGGATCCCCGAGCGGGCGAACCCCTCGACGAAGTAGCGCTGGGCGAGCAGGAACAGGACCACCATCGGGGCGACGCTCAGCAGGGCGAAGGCCATCGTGCCGCCGTAGTCCGACCCGAGCTGGCCCTGGAGGTAGAGCAGCCCGATGGGCAGCGTGTAGAGCGTGTTGTCCTGCAGCGCGACGAGCGGCCAGGCGAAGTCGTTCCACGACTGCAGCAGGCTCATGAAGAAGAGCACGGCGAGCAGGGGACGGCTGAGCGGCAGGACGATCCGCCAGAAGATGCGCAGGTGGCCCGCGCCGTCGATGCGGGCGGCGTCGAGGAGGTCGCGCGGGACGGAGAGCACGAACTGCCGGGCCAGGAAGGCCCCGAAGCCGGTGGCCGCGGTGGGGAGGATGACGGCCCAGTAGCTGCCGAACAGCCCCATCGAGGTGACGAGCCGGAACAGCGGCACCATGATCACCTGCAGCGGCACCATGAGCGAGGCGACGGTGAGGAGGAACAGCGCCGTCGACCCCCGGAAGCGCAGCAGCGCGAACGCGTACCCGGCGAGCATGCTCACCGTCACCGACAGCAGGGCCACGGTGACCGCGACGGCCACCGAGTTGCCCACCCACGTCACCACCGGGAAGGCGTCGAACACCCGCTGGAAGTTCTCGAGGGTGAGCCGGCGGGGCCAGAGCCGCAGGGTGCCGCCGAGCAGCTCGGACCGGCTCGAGAAGGCGACGACGACCATCCAGTAGAGCGGGAAGAGGGTCACCAGGGAGACGACCACGGCCGCGGCCAGGCGCGCGGGGAGCCAGCGGTCGCGACGGCGCCGCCGTACGGGGTCGCTCCCGGGCGAGGGCTCCCGCTGGGTCCGGAGGGCGGGCGGCGCGCTCATCCGGCGAGGTCCCGGGTCCGGCTCGTGCGCCACCGCAGCCCGGTGAAGGCGAGGCTCACGAGGAGGAGGACGACGCCGATGGTCGCCGCGTACCCCTGGTCGCGCACGACGAAGCCGTTGTCGTACGCGTACGTGACGAGCACCGTCGTCGCGTTCCGCGGCCCACCCCCGGTGAGGACGAAGACGATGTCGAAGACCTGGAAGGAGTAGATGACGTTGATGACGACGAGGAAGAACGACGAGGGCCCCAGCATCGGGACGACGACGAAGCGGAAGCGCTGCCAGGCGTTGGCCCCGTCGAGGGTGGCCGCCTCGACGAGCTCGCGGCCGATGCCCTGGAGGCCGGCGAGGTAGATGAGCATGTTGAAGCCGGTGCGCCACCACAGCGTGACGAGCACGACGGAGACGAAGGCGGCCGTCCCGTCGGACTGCCAGTCGACGTGCGGCAGCCCGAGCGCCCCGAGGAGGGAGTCGGCGAAGCCGCTGTTCTGGTCGAAGACGAGCACCCCGATGAGCGCGGTCGCGACCCCGGAGACGGCCATCGGGAGGATGAGGACCGAGCGGAAGACCCCGCGGGCCGGCAGCACCGAGTTGAGGAGCACCGCGGCGGCGAGGCCCAGGGCCATCGACCCCGGCGTCACCACGACGGTGAACAGGGCCGTGTTGAGCGAGGCCCGCCAGAACACCGGGTCGCCGAAGAGCCGAGCGTAGTTCTCGAGCCCGACCCAGACGCCGTCGCCGAACCCGTTCGTCCGCTGGAGGCTGAGGGCCAGGGCGCCGACGAGCGGGACGGCGACGAACGTGGCGAGCAGGAGCACGCTCGGCGCCAGGAACCCGTACGCCGCGAGGGCCTCCCGGGTCGCCCCGGGCCGCCGGGTGCGCTGCGAGGGCTCCGGCGCGGGCTCCCCGGTCCGGTCGCCGCGGCGCGGTGCCGTCACCGTCACGAGGGGCTCACTGGGCGGTCGCGGCGCCGATGCCGTCGGACAGGTTCGTGAGCGTCGTCGCGACGTCCTGCGACCCGACGAACGCCTCCTCGAGCTGGTCCTTGAGCACGGTGATGATCTTCGACATCGACGGCGAGGCGACCTGTCCGGAGTCCTGCGGCAGCACGGCCGCGGCCTGCGCGAGGAAGACCGGCGACAGCTCGGGCCGGACGGTGAAGTCGATCCCCGACTCGACGAGGTCCGCGCGCGTCGGCAGGAGGGAGGCGCCGGCGCAGAAGGCCCGCATCTGATCCTCCTGGGTGACGTGGTCGAGGAACCGCGCGACGAGCTCGGGGTCCTTGGCGGACTTCGTCGCCACCAGCGCGTTGCCGCCGAAGTCGCCGGCCGAGCGGACCTTCCTGGGCGAGAACGTGACCCCCCAGTCGAAGTCGAGGGTCTGCGTGGCGTCGGGGATGATGAACGCGCCGGCAAAGTCCATCGCCGTGGTCTGCGAGTACCAGAGGTCCTGCGCGTAGGTCGACGACTTCACCGAGCTGTTCGGGGGCACGAGGTCCTTGCGGAAGAAGCCCTGGGTGAACTCGACGGCGAGCCGGCCGGGCTCGGAGTCGATGGCCGGGGTGACGAGGTCGTCGGCGAGGAAGCGCCCGTCGGCCTCGAAGAGCCAGCTGAGCCAGCGGGTCACGCCGTTGCCCTGCCAGTTGTAGGCGAAGGGCCACCGGCCGTCGGGCAGCGAGGACTGGAGTCGCCGCGCGACGTCCTCGAACTCGGCCCACGTCCAGGCGTCCTCGATCCGCGTGGGGATGTCGGTGATGCCGGCCTTCTCCATGAGCGCGGCGTTGTAGAGGATGACCGAGGTGTCGGTGTGGTGCGGCACCCCGAAGGCCTTGTCGTCGTTCTGCACCGCCCGCCAGGCCTGCGGCGTGAACCGGTCGGCGAAGCCGTCCGGCAGGTGCGGGCCGAGGTCGAGCAGCTGGCCGCGGCCGGCGTAGCTGCCGAAGGTGTAGTAGGGCACCCGGAACACGTCCGGCGGGTTGCCGGCCTGGAGCTGCGCGTCGACCGTGGTGAACATCTGCTCGTAGGGCACCGAGTTGAGCCTCACGGTGACCCCGTCGTTGGCCTTCTCGAACGAGCTGATGGCGGCGCGGAAGCCGGCCAGCTCGGCGTCGGTGCCCCAGGTCGTGAAGGTGACGGTGCCCGAGGCAGCCGAGCCCGAGCCGCGACCGCCGGTGGAGAAGCCTCCGCACGCGCCGAGGGCGAGCGGTGCGGCGGCGACGCCGGCGGCACCGAGGAGCTGGCGACGGGTGAGCGGCATGGTCCCTCCGAGGGGTTGTGCGAGGTGGCGGACGACCCGGCGCGCTGCTCGACCGTGGCCGCCCCGACGCTAACCACGGGCGCGGTCCCCTCAGCCCTTGCGCGCGGTCCGGACCTGCGGTCTGTCGAAGCTCGGTGTGCGGCAGACTGGGTGCATGGAGTTCACCGCCGAGCTGGAGTCCACGGGAGCCACGACCGCCGGCTTCGTCGTCGCCGAGGAGGTCCTCGAGGCGCTCGGCGCGGGCCGGCGCCCGAAGGTGGTCGTCACGGTGCGGGGGTACACCTGGCGCACGAGCATCGCGAGCATGGGCGGGCGCTACCTGCTCGGGGCCTCCGCCGCGGTCCGGGAGGCCGCCGGCATCGCCGCAGGCGAGACGCACGTCGTCTCCGTCGAGGTCGACACGGCGCCGCGCACGGTCGAGGTGCCCGACGACCTGGCCGCCGCCCTGTCGGCCGACCCCGACGCGGCCACGGCCTGGGCGGCGCTCTCGTACAGCAACCAGCGGCGGCACGTCGAGGCGGTCCTCGCGGCCCGCAGGCCCGAGACGCGAGCCCGCCGGGTCGCGACCACCGTGGCCGGCCTCGCCGGTTCCTGAGCCCGGCGGCGGCTCAGCGGGCGAGCGACCCGGCCACGGAGCCCACCGACTGCGGCTCCACGAAGCCGTCGGTGCGCCAGGGGGAGGTCCCCCCGGGCAGGTGCCGGGCGAGGAACTCCTCGTAGGGCACCGGCTCCCCGATGTGGTAGCCCTGCGCGTAGTCGACACCGAGGTCGCGCACGATCTCCAGGACCTCCCGCTCGGCGACGAACTCCGCGACGGTCTCCTTGCCGAGGTCGCGGGCGATGCCGACGATCGAGGCGAGGATGGCCCGGTCGACGGCCGAGCGGTTGCACTCCGCGACGAACTCGCCGTCGATCTTCACGATGTCGAACGGCAGGTGCTTGAGGTAGTAGAACGAACCGAACCCGGCGCCGAAGTCGTCGATCGCCACCCGGGTGCCGAGGGCGGCCAGGCGCTGGGCGAACGCCTTGGCCGCCGGCACGTCGGCCACCGCCGCCGTCTCCGTCGCCTCGATGACGACCGAGCTGGGGGAGACGGCGTGCCGGGCCAGGGCCTCGACGAGCTCCTGCTCGACCCGGACGTCGCCGATCGAGTGGGCCGAGAGGTTGACCTCGAGGACGAAGCCCGGCACGTGCTCGTGGAGGCGCGAGAGCATCGCCACCGCGTTGCGGACCACCCAGCGGTCGAGGGCCGGGGCGAGGCCGGTGCGCTCGGCCACCCGCACGAACCGCCCCGGTGAGAGCGGCGGCCCGTCGTCGGAGAGCCGCAGGAGGGCCTCGGCCCCGATGACCCGGTTGCTCCGCAGGTCGAGCAGCGGCTGGAGGAAGAGCCGGAAGCCGTCGTGCTCGAGGGCGGCCTCGATCCGGCCCTTGACCTCGAGGCGGGCCCCGGTCCGCGACGGGGTGGAGGTCGAGGCGAGGACCGCGAACTGGTCGCGCCCGGCGTCCTTGGCGTCGTAGAGGAGCATGTCCGCGAGGGCGAGGAGGTCGATGCCCTGCTCCGCGGCGTCCTCGAAGGTCGCGACGCCGACGCTCGCGGTGACCCGGCGGCGCACGCCGTCGAGGGTGCCGACGTGCTGGCGGACCGCGTCGACGAGGTTGGCGGCGACGGTGCGCGCCGCGGCCGGGTCGGCCCCGACGAGCAGGACCGCGAACTCGTCGCCGCCGACCCGCGCGACGTGGTCGTTGGCCCGCAGCGAGCGCTCGAGGAGGCGCGCGACCCCGACGAGGAGCTCGTCGCCGACGCCGTGGCCCATCGTGTCGTTGACCTCCTTGAAGTGGTCGAGGTCGAGCAGGAGCAGGGCGCCGGGCTGGCCGAAGAGCCCGGCCCGGCGCAGCGCGCCGTCGAGCACCTCGTCGAACCGCCGACGGTTGAGCAGGCCGGTGAGCGGGTCGTGGTCGGCGAGGAAGGTGAGCCGCTCCTCGTAGCGCCGCTGCTCGGAGAAGTCGACGACGTTGACGAGGATCGCGTCCGGGGTCCCGTCCGGCGAGCGCAGCACCCGGCTGGTCAGCGACACGTGCGACTCGGTGCCCCGCGGGCCCACGAGGGTCCAGTCGCCGACGAGGAGGGAGCCCGGCGCGTCGAGCGTGCGCTGGAGGTGCGTGACCATCTTCTCGCGGTGTTCCGGGGAGAGGTCGGCGAACGGCTCGCCGACCACGCCGCGGGCCGAGCGGCCGGCGAGGCCCGCGAGGGCGTCGTTGACCTGGAGGACGCGCCCGGCGAGGTCGAGGACGGCGATGCCGTGCGGCGCGTCGGAGATGAGCCGCTCGGTGCGCTCGCGCTCGGCCTTGAGCGCCTCGAGCCGGGCCTGCTCGTCCGAGACGTCGCGCACGACGAGCAGCACCCGCTCGGGCGGGCCGGGCACCGCCTCGTGGAGGGGCACGGCGTCGACCGAGACGATGCGCATCTCGTCGAGCTGGACGTCGCGGACCTGCATGACGTCGCCGCGCACCCGGGTGCCGGCGAACGCGCGCCGGGCCGGCCGCTGCTCCTCGGGGACCGGGTGCCCGTCGAGGGCGAGGGGCTGGAGGGCGAAGATGTCGAAGTGGTCGGCGCCGGCGGTGTCCTGCATCCACTGTCGGGCCGACTCGTTGTGGAGCAGGACCGCGCCGTCACGGCGCACGACCATGACGGCGTCGGGGATCGTCGAGGTGATGACCTCGAGGTCGTCGGCCTGCGCGCGGGCCCCGCGGGCGGCCGCCCCGAGCTCGCGCACGAGCTGGCTGCGCTCCCACTGCACCGTGGCGACGACGAGGACGAGACCGGTCGACGTGGCCATGAAGGCCTGGAGCACCACCGAGAGCGACGCTCCGTCGGCGATCGCACCGAACGGACCACCGTCGAGGCGGGCGACGAGGACGAGCGTGCCGAGCGCGACGAGGAGGCCCTCGGCCGCGGCGAGCGGCAGGGGCAGGCGGAGCCCGGCCCAGACGAGGAGGACGAACGGGATGAAGGCGAGCGGCAGGGTGTGCCCCGGCCCGAAGACCAGCCACAGCAGGGCCAGCGTGACGAGGTAGAGCGGAAGGGCCTCGACGACCCGACGCGGGGTGACGAGGTGGACCGTGTCGCGGACGGCCAGGCCGGGCGCGGCGATGACGAGGATCGCCGCGAGGTTGCGCACGACCCAGGCGACGGCGGCGGACCCGGTGACCTCGGTCCCGCCGAGGCCGAGCCCGATCATGCCGAGGACGGCGCTGATGCCGGTGGCCACCGTCGCGGCCGTGAGGAAGCGGTAGAAGTCGAAGAGCCGGGTCAGCCCGTTGCTCGTGGTCTCGCCCTCGCCCTCCCCCTGGCGCCGCAGCCACGACAGGGAGCCACGGCACCCGCCGGCGAGGGCCGCGTTGGCCAGTCCGAGGAAGACGGCCGCCACGGGGGGGACACCGGTGAGCGCGTTCCCGACACCCGCGATGCCGCCGACGACGACCGCGACGAGGACGACCTCGCGGACCGAGACCGCGAGGACGCCCCAGAGCGCGGCCACCCCCGCGGCGGGCCAGAAGAGGGCGAGCCCGGTGTCGGGCTGGACGGTCTGGCGTCCGACGACGATGGCCAGGCAGAACGCGGCAAGGAACCCAAAGGTTCTCGTGAGCATGACTCCACCCGGGTCGACGGCCCCTGCCGGACACGACGATTATCGACCACGCGGGCGCGGATCACGACATCTTCGGGGGAAGTCGCCGCGCCCGGGCACGACGGCGCCCCGGACCGTGGAGGTCCGGGGCGCGCCGACGGGTGGTGCCGGGACGGCTCAGAAGCGGCCGTACCCGCTGACGCCGGAGAAGATGGCCCGCTCGGCGGTGACGCCGCCCGGCTTCGGGGAGTCGATCATCGTGCCGGGGCCGGTGTAGATGCCGACGTGCCAGGCGGGCGAGCCGAAGAAGACGAGGTCGCCGGGCTGGGGGCTGCTCACCGGGGTGGCCGCGGCCTGCTGCGCGGCCGCGGTCCGCGGCAGCGAGATCCCGGCCTGGCCGAACACGTAGCTCGTGAAGCCGGAGCAGTCGAAGCCGGTGGACGGGCTCGAGCCGCCGTAGGCGTAGGCGATGCCGAGCAGGCCACGGGCGATGTTGACGATCGCGCTCGAGGACTGCTTGACGTTCGCGACCGGGACGCGCGCGGTGGAACGGCTGGCCGTCGCGGTGGTGCGCTGGGCGACGGCCTGGGCCACCGCGGCGGGGGCCGGCTTCGGCTTCGGCTTGGGCTTGGCGACGGCCTTGACGCCGACGACACCGGCGGCCGGTCCGGCCTTGACCGGGGCGGCGGCTCGCGGGGCGACCAGGGCCGGTGCCGCGTCGAGCACGGCGGTGGTGGAGGCGGGCAGCGCCGTGGTGCTGTGGACGGCGCGACCGCTCACCGAGGAGGCGGCGGCGTGGGCCGGGAGGGCGAAGGTCGCCACGAGGCCGCCGGAGGCGGCGAGGACGGCGGAGACGCGGGCCCCCGTCTCGCCGGCGGTCTTGACGATCGACGAGAGCTCGGAGACGGGGCTGTAGCGCGCGGCGTGGCGATGCCGACCGGCGCGGGTGTGCTCGGACACGGTGGGACCTCTCAGTGCCTACGGGGTGAGCTGTCGGGTTCGGGCTGAGGTTGCCCGGCCGGGTGGTCCTGGACGGACCTTCCGGCTTCACCCCTAGGGGCCCCGGTCGTGACCGGTGCTCCGAAGTGGTTCCCCCGCTCCTGCCAGCGGACTCGTGAGAGATGACCCTGCGGTGGGGGCAGGACTCGGCGGTCCCATCACAGGTGCCCGCCATCCGGGGTCGACGGGCAGGACGAACCTAACAGGGATCACGAGAAGGTCACAAAATGGTGACGGAGGGGTTCTCAGGAGGTTCTTTGGCTGCTCGACAGACCGGCTGACATCGTTGTCCGCCGGTGGCCGCGAGCCCAGCCGCCGCCCCGGTCCCGGGACGCCGAGAGGCGCCGCCGGACGGGTGGTCCGGCGGCGCCTCGGGACGGCACTCGGGTCGGCCCCGGGTCGCGACGCGCGGGGCGCGGCGACCGGGCCGCCTCGTCAGTAGTTGACCGTGACGTGCACGTGGTCGTAGTGGTTCGCCGTCGGGGAGCCGCGGTCGGCCATCGCGCTCCAGCCCTCGCCCGGCGCCCAGTAGCGCTGCTGCCAGATGAGGTACTTGACGTTGAACTGGGCGACATGGGCCTGGACCCACGCGGCGATGGCGTCGCCCTGGGCGGCGTTGGCGATCATGAAGTCGATGGCCTGCCCGGTGCCGTGCTCGTCGTTGGAGTTGCGGCGCCCGCCGATGACCGGGGGGCCGAACGTGGAGTCGACGGCCGAGCAGATGGCCACGGCGTTGGGGATGAGCCCGATGCTCGTGCACTTGCCGGTCGTCCCGCCGGACCACGTGCCGGTGGCGACCGCGGCCGTACCGGCCGCGGTCGCCGAAGCGCTCGGGGTGGGCTTCGGCGTGGGCTTGGCGACCGCCTTGACGCCCGCGACGCCGACGGAGTCGGGGCGCACCGGGGCGCTGCCGTCGGGGGCGGCCACGGCCGGGGTCAGCGCCCGTCGGCGCTCGCTGAGCGCCCGGGAGGCGGCGGGCGGGGCGGTGCGGCCCGCGAGGACCACCGCAGCGGCGTCGACCACCGGTGCGTCGGCGGTGCCGGCCTCGGCGTCGGCGAGCCCGGCGGGGACGGCGAGGGCGACGGCCGCGCCGCCGACGACGCACAGGCCCGCGGCGGACTTGGTGGCCCAGGAGGCCCCGAGGCGGGGGAAGCCATCGGGGAGGCGCTTGACGCGACCGGGCGCGCGGCGCCGGCCAGGGGCGCGGTGGGACGTGGACACGAGAGAGATCTACTTCCGGGGTGGGTACGGCTCAGCGGCCACCGTACGGCACGGCCCCGGTGAAGTCACGTTTCGGTAACGCGACGGGCCGGACGGCCGGGGCGCAGCGTGGGCCGTTCGGTTCAGGCCAGGGCGACGAACACGTGCCCGGCGATGTCCCCCGGGAGCGAGACGCCGGTCGACTCCTCGGCGCCCTCCCGGCAGACCACGACCCGCGTCCCGTCGCGGCGGACGCGGGCGGGCTGGCCGGGCAGCAGGCCGGCGCTCGTGAGCAGCGAGAGCGCCTCGTGGTCGACCTGCACCGGCTCGCCGATCCGCCGGACCACGACGGCGACGGGCTCGGTGGTCGCCACCTCGTCGAGGGTGCTCAGGCCGAGCCGGAAGTCGACCGGGTCGCCGACCTCGCCGAGCTCGTCGAGCCCGGGGATGGGGGTGCCGTAGGGGGACTCGAGGTGGTCGGGCAGCATCGCGAGGATCTTGCGCTCGACCCGGTCCGACATGACGTGCTCCCAGCGGCAGGCCTCGTCGTGCACGTACTCCCACTCGAGCCCGATGACGTCGACGAGGAGCCGCTCGGCGATGCGGTGCTTGCGCATGACCCGGGTGGCGAGGCGGCGCCCCTCGTCGCTCAGCTCGAGGTGGCGGTCGCCCGCGACGTGGAGCAGGCCGTCACGTTCCATCCGGGCGACGGTCTGCGACACGGTCGGGCCGGAGTGGGCCAGCCGCTCCGCGATCCGGGCCCGCAGGGGCGTGATCCCCTCCTCCTCGAGCTCGAAGATGGTCCGGAGGTACATCTCCGTGGTGTCGATGAGGTCGGTCACGAAGGTCAGCCTAATCCGAGCCCGCGAGGGCCCCGACCCGTCGCCGGGGGTCGTACCCCGGGAGCCAGCGCAGCAGCCAGGCCCCGCCGACGAGGGTGAGCACGCCGACCGAGACGCTCGCGACCCCGATCGACGCGACGGCGGTGAGGGCGCCGACGACCACCGAGGCGCCGTTGTGGCCGACGAGCGAGAGGAGCCGCCAGAGCCCGAGGAACTGGGCCCGCCCCGCGAGGGGCGCGGCGTCGGCGCCGAGGGTCATGACGATGCCCGAGCCGAGCCCGTTGCCGACCGCCATGACGACGGCGACGGCGCCCACCGACACGAGGGTGGTGGTCAGCGGCAGGACGAGGAGGCCGAGGCCGAGGAGCACGGTGACGGGCAGGGCGACCCAGACCCGCCCGCGGCGGTCCATCAGCGAGCCCGCCGGGTAGAAGAGGAGCACCTCGACGAGCCCGGCGACCCCGAAGACGAGCGAGGTCTGCGCGGCGCTCAGCCCCACCGACTCGGCCCACAGGGGCACGACGACGACCCGGGAGGAGCGAGCCAGGCCGATCGCGAGCACCCCGACGCCGACCGTGAGCAGGACGCCGCGGTGCCGCCGCGCCACCTCGCGGACGGGGACCCGCGCCAGCTGCCCGCCACCCTCGCCGACCGCTGTGTGCGCCCCGAGGTCCGGCGAGGCGAACGCGAGACCCGCCGCGAGGAGACCGCCGACGACGGCGACGCCGAACGCCGTCTGCGGGCGGTAGGCGGCGACGAGCGGGGCGCCGATGAACGGGCCGACGAACAGGCCGACCCGGCCGATGCCGCCGAGGGTCGACATCGCGCGGGCCCGCAGGTGGGCGGGCGCCGCCGCCGTGAGGTAGGACTGGCGGGCCAGGAGGAAGACGGCGCCGGTCGGTCCGCTGAGCACCACGGCGAGCGCGAGGACCCACAGGGACGGCGCGAGGAGGGCCAGGAGCGAGGCGGCGGCATCGGCGAGCCCGGCGAGGACGAGCGCGCGCCGCTCCCCCATCCGGTCGACCGCGACACCGGCGGGCACCGCGGACACGAGCTCGGACACCGTGCCGAGCCCGACGAAGAGCGCGGCGACGGGCACGGATGCCCCGAGGTCGCGGGCGCTGAGGGCGACGACGGGCAGGACCGCCCCGATCCCCACCGACCACAGCGCGGTCGGCCCGAAGGCCGGCACGGCGATCCGCCGGAGCGAGAAGTCCTCCACGGCACCACCTTTCTCTTGACGTCAAGATACTTCGCCGGCGGCCTCGACGGGGCGAGTGGTGCACACCACACGACGCCGGGCCCGGACGTGGGTACGTTGGCCGACGTGGAGCTCACCGTCCCCCGCCGCTTCTGCGGCCCCCCCGAGTCCGGCAACGGCGGCTGGGTCAGCGGCGCCCTCGCCGCGCACGTGCACGCCTCGGGCGACCGGCCCGCCGTGAGCGTGCGACTCTCGGCGCCGCCGCCCCTCGACCGGCCGCTCGCCGTGGTCGGCGACGACCCCGACCCCCTGACCGGCCTCTCCGTGCTCCGCCTGCTCGACGGCGACGTCCTCGTCGCCACCGCCTCCGCGGTCGCCGAGCTCGACGAGCCCGTGCCCGCGCCGGCCACCCCCGAGGCCGCGCGTGCGGCGCAGGAGCGGTACGAGGGCCTCGGCGAGCACCCCTTCCCGACGTGCTTCGCCTGCGGCACGGGACGGGCGCCGGGCGACGGGCTCCGGCTGTGCCCGGGCCCGCTCGCCGACGGGTCGGGGCGCTACGCGACGTCGTGGACGGTGCCGGACGACGTCACCCGTCCGATGGTGTGGGCCGCCCTCGACTGCCCCGGCGGCTGGTCGGCCGGCATCGCCGGGCGGCCCATGGTCCTCGGCACGATGACCGCCCGGGTGTGGCGGGTGCCGGCGCCGGGCGAGGAGCTCGTCGTCACCGCCTGGCAGCGCGGGGCCGAGGGGCGCCGCCACCGCTCCGCCAGCACGCTGCACGCGGCGGACGGAGAGCTGCTCGGCCGTGCGGAGGCCGTGTGGGTCGCCGTCGACCCCGAGTCCGTCCGTCCGCGGGAGCAGTCGTGACCGACACCACCACCGACCGGCCGACCGCCGTCGTCACGGGCGCCAGCAGTGGCATCGGCGCCGCGACCGCCCGCCTCCTCGCCGAGCACGGCTTCCGTGTCGTCTGCGCCGCGCGCCGCGCCGAGCGGGTCGAGGCGCTCGCCACCGAGATCGACGGTGTGGCCGTGGCCTGCGACGTCACCGACGACGACGACGTGGCGCGGCTCGCCGCCGCGGCCGGGGGGCGGGTCCGCGTCCTCGTCAACAACGCCGGGGGCGCGCTCGGGCTCGAGCCGGTGGCCGAGGGCGACGTCGACCTGTGGCAGCAGATGTACGCGACGAACGTCCTCGGCACCCTGCGGGTCACCAAGGCGCTGCTGCCGGCCCTCGTCGCCGCCGGCGGGGAGGGCGTCATCGTCAACGTCGGGTCGATCGCCGGGATGGTCGCCTACGAGGGCGGGGGCGGCTACACGGTGGCCAAGCACGGGGTCCACGTGATGACCGAGACGCTGCGCCTCGAGCTCGTCGAGCAACCGGTGCGGGTCACCGAGGTCGCGCCGGGCATGGTGCAGACCGAGGAGTTCTCGCTCACCCGGTTCGGCGGGGACCGGGAGCGCGCCGACACGGTCTACGCCGGCGTGCCCGGCCCGCTCGTCGCCGAGGACGTCGCCGAGGCCGTCCTCTGGATGGCCACCCGGCCCGCCCACGTCAACATCGACCTGCTCGTCATCAAGCCCCGCGCCCAGGCCGCGCCGCACAAGGTGCACCGCCTCCCCTCCTGACCCCGACTTTCTCTCCGGATGCCAGAACCTTCAGCGAGGCGCCGGCTGCAACCGGCCGCTCGCCGAACCTTCCCGCACCTCGCCGAGGGCGCAGCCCCGGTCCTACCCTCGGGGGCGTGGAGCCGTTCGCGGAGGTGCTGCGCGCCGGTGGGCACTCGAACTCGCTCGGGCGCTCCGCCGAGGTGCTCGAGCTGCTGCGCCGCGACGCCGCCCGGCTCGACGAGCTCGTCGCGTGCCTCGAGGACGACGACGCCTGGGTGCGGATGCGCGCGGTCGACACCCTCGAGAAGCTCGTCCGCGAGGACCCGGCGCTCGGGCAGCCCTACCTCGGACGCATCCTCGGTGACCTCGCCCGCAGCGACCAGCCCTCCGTCCAGTGGCACGTCGCCCAGCTGCTCGACCTGCTGACCCTCACCCCGGCCGAGCAGGAGACGGCGCTGCGGTGGCTCACCGCCCGGGTGACCACGACCGAGGTCGACTGGATCGTCGCCACGCAGTCGATGGCCACGCTCGTGTCCTTCGCCCGGCAGGGTGTCGTCGCACCCGAGGAGGTCGCCCCCCTGCTCGAGGTCCAGACCGGCCATCGGTCGGCATCGGTGCGGCGCAAGGCGGCCGGCTTCCTCACCGCCCTGCGGTCCCAGGCCTGACGCCAGCGCTCAGGGTCCGCCGGACCGCCGGACGACGGCGCCCGCGGGCAGCCCGACCGACCGCCGGCGGCGTCAGGGCTGGCGGCGGGAGACCTCCCACGACCCGGCGTCGCCGAGGTCGCCCTCGCCGGTGCGGCTGAAGACGAGCCGGTCGTGGAGGCGGTTGCGTCGCCCACCCCAGAACTCGACCTCGTCACAGACCACGCGGAAGCCGCCCCAGGCATCGGGCACCGGCACGTCGTCCGGCGACCCGTGGTCGGGGAACTCCTCGGCCGCGCGCCGGTACGCCTCCTCGAGCTCGGCCCGCGAGGCGATGGGCCGGGACTGCTCCGACGCGCTGGCCGAGATCCGTGAGGCCCACGGACGCGAGGTCCAGTACGCGAGCACCTCGTCACGGTCGAGCTCGACCGCCCGACCCCGGAACCGGACGGCGCGGTACATCGCGGGCCAGGTGAGCCCGACGGCGACGTGGGAGTCGCCGGTGAGCTCGCGGCCCTTGGTGGAGGTGAGGTCGGTGACGAACCCGGGGCCCCGCTCGTCGAGGAAGCGCAGCAGGACGGTGCGGACGTTCGGCCGGCCGTGGGCGTCGACCGTGGCCACGGCGGCGGCCAGCGGCTCGACGACGTCGGGGGCGCTCTCGGCCCGGGCCACGGCGTCGTCCACCCAGGCCCGCACCTGGGCGTAGGGGGTGGCGAGCAGCTGCTCCTCGGAGATCCCGTCGCCGGTGTAGTCGATGCGCCTGGGGTCCATGACGTCAGCGTAGGCGCGCGGCCACCCGAGCCCGCGGGCGAGGGCCCGCCGACGAGGTGGCGCGCGGCCCCGGGTGGCGGCGGTCGGGGGGCCCGAGGTCAGGGCCGGAGGTCGGGGGGCCGGAGGTCAGGGGGTGGGGTGCCGGGCGTCGTAGCGCACGAAGCCGGGCTGGACCAGGGCCAGCACGACGACGGCGGCCACGCAGGCCAGCCCGCCGCCGACCGCCGTCCAGCCCTCCCCCACCCGCTCGGCCACCCCGCCACCGGCGAGCTCGCCGAGCCGCGGCCCACCGGCCACGACGACGATGAACACCCCCTGGAGCCGGCCGCGCATCCGGTCCGGCGCCGCCGACTGCAGGATCGTCGTGCGGAACACCGAGCTCACCGAGTCGGCCGCCCCGGCCACGCCCATCGCGACCAGCGCCGCGACGAGGGCCTGCCCCGGGTCAGCGCGCCTCCGGCCGCGAGCAGCGCGACCCCGAGCCCCATGATGCCGACGCCCCACCCGGCGACGCTGACGAGGATGGCCGTGCCCTGCCGTCGCACACCGCCGAGCCGGCCGGAGAGACCCATCGCGAGGATGCCGCCGACCGCCGCCGCCGCGTAGAGGGCGCCGACGGTGCGGGCGCCGCCCCCGAGGATCACCGCCCCGGCCGCGGGGAAGAGCACCCGCGGCTGGGCGAGGAGCATGGCCGCGATGTCGGCGACGAAGGTCATCCGCACGTTGGGGGCGGTGCGCAGGAACGCGAACCCGTCGAGCACCGAGCGCAGCCCGACCCGCCGCGGCACCACCTCGCCCTCCTCCCGGTCCGGCGGCACCGGCGGCAGGCGCCAGAGGCTGTAGAGCGCCCCGAGGGTGAGCACGGCGTCGGTCGTGTACGCCGCCCGGTAGCCGCCCCAGTCGACGAGGACGCCGGCGAGCAGCGGCCCCGCCGTCAGCGCCGTGTTCATCGCGAAGACCGACAGCGCGTTCGCGGCCGGCAGCTGGTCGGGCGGGAGGATGCGCGGGTAGATGCTCGTGCGGGCCGGCGACGACACCGCGTAGGCGCCGCTCCACACGCCGACGATGACGTAGAGCAGCCACGGCGACGCCGCCCCCAGCCAGGCCTGGGCCGCGGCCGCCAGGCTCGTCGCGAACGCCACGACCGTCGCCACGAGGCCGACGAGCCGGCGGTCGTGGTGGTCGGCGAGCGCCCCGCCGTAGAGGCCCATGACGACGAGCGGCACGAGCGCGAAGAGTCCGACGAGGCCGACCGCCGCGGTGGAGCGGGTGAGGGCGTAGACCTGGAGGCCGATGGCGACGACGGCCATCTGCGAGCCGACGTTCGACAGCGTGAAGCCGGTCCACAGCCGCCGGTAGTCCCGGCTGCGCCGGAACGGCGTCAGGTCCGGGAGCAGGGAGCGCAGCACCGCCGCATCATCCCCCACCAGCCACGACGCCACGGTCGGGGCGTGGCAGGGGCTAGCCTCGCGGGCATGACGGACTCCGCGCGCATCGCGCTGCTCATCGACGCCGACAACGCACGCGCCCGCCGCCTCGACGTCATCCTCAACGAGCTGTCCGCCCTCGGCGAGACGACGATCCGGCGGGCCTACGGGAACTGGACCAAGTCCGAGCTCAAGGGCTGGCAGGAGATCCTCCACGAGAACGCCATCCGCCCGATGCAGCAGTTCGACCCGTCCAAGGGCAAGAACGCGAGCGACATGGCGCTGGCCGTCGACGCCGTCGAGATCCTCCACACGCAGCGGCCGGACGGCTTCGCCATCGTCTCCTCGGACGCCGACTTCACCCCCCTCGTCATGCACCTGCGCGAGCACGGCGTCGCGGTCTACGGCTTCGGCGACGCCAAGACCCCGTCGGCGTTCCAGAGCGCCTGCACCCGCTTCCTCGTCCTCGACCGGCTCTCGCTCCCGAGCGGGCAGACCGACGGGGCTCCCGACGAGGCCGTGGCCGAGACCGTGGAGCCCCCGGCCCCGGCGCGCCGCAGCAGCCGCAAGGCGACCGCTGCCGCCGCCGCTCCCGCGCCGACCGGCGACGCGGCGGCACCCGCGGAGGAGCCGCCGGCCCGCAGCGGCCGCGCCACGCGCAAGGCGACGACGAAGAAGGCCGCCACGCCCCCACCGGAGCGGGCCACCCGCGCCCAGCTGCGCCAGGACCGCAAGCTCGTCGGGCTCCTGCGCCGCACCGTCGAGAGCGCCGCCGACGAGTCCGGCTGGGCCCGGATCGGCACCGTCGGCCAGCGCATCTCCAACCAGTCCTCGTTCGACTCGCGCAACTACGGCTACGCGAAGCTCAGCAAGCTCATCGAGGCCACCGACCTGTTCGAGATCCGCGACGCCGGCGGCCCCGACATGGCCGTGCGCGACCCCCGCGCCGGCTGAGCGGGCCCCCGGCCGAGGGCGACGACGGCGAGGGCCCGGCCGGGGGCACCGTGCGCGGTCTCACGTGTGGTCGTGCCGGGAGACCGCCCCCACCTCCCGCTCGCAGCGCTCCAGCAGCCGCTCGAGCGTGGCGTTGAGACCGGCGAGGTCGTCGTGGCGCAGGTCGGCGAAGAGCCCGGCCTCGCGCGCGGTCCGGCGTGCGGTGCCCTCTCGCCAGACCGCCAGTCCCCGCGGGGTGAGCCGCTTCCGGCGCACCCGGCCGTCGCCCCGCTCGGACGTGTCCGGCTCGGCGAGCCCGGCGGCCTCGAGACGGCGCAGCCGGGTGGCGACCGAGCCCGACGTGAGCCGCAGCGCCCTCGCGATCTCGCCGGGCGTGGCCGAGCCCCCGTTGCGGCGCAGGACCGACAGGGTCTCCAGGTCCCCCAGGCTCACCGCACCCTCGGCCGCGACCCCCTCCAGGACCCGGACGAAGGCCCGCGACAGCCGGCCGATGCGTTGCCGGGCCGCCTCCACGTCGGGGTCCACCTCGTCCATCTGGTCGAGCCAGCCGGCCAGCTCCTGCGCGACCGAGTCCATGGTCCACCTCCTGGACGGCTTGAGCCGACGGGGCTCGTCGTTTATCTTGAGTATCAAGATATCGCGGGAACGGAGCCCTCCATGTCACGACTCGCCCGGCACGACCTCGTCTACGCGGCCGGCGCCCGCCGGTTCGTCGGCCGGCTCGTCGCCCCCCGCGCCCCCCGCGCCCTCGTCGTGCTGCTCCCCGACTGGCGAGGGCCGAGCCCGCTCGCCCTGGCCCACGCGGCGCACCTGGCCGCGCTGGGTTGTGCCGTGCTCGTCGCCGACCTCTACGGCGACGGCCTGACCCCGACCGACCCCGAGCAGGTCGGTCCCCTCGTCGAGCGCGTCCTGACCCACCGCGCCGAGGGCGTCGCCGCGCTGTCCGCGGCGACCGAGGCCCTGCGGGTCGCCGTGGGCGGCGTCCTCCCGCTCGTCACCGTCGGGTTCAGCGCGGGGGCCGTCCCGGTGCTCGACCACGCCCGGCGCACCACGGGCGTGCAGGCGGTCGCGGTCTGCTCGGGTCTCCTGAAGGTCGCCGAGGTGGGGACGTCCACGCGCATCGAGGCGCCGGTCCTCCTCGTGCAGGGCACGAAGGACGTCGTCTCCCCGATGTCGGTCGTCCACGACCTCGTCGAGGAGGCCGACGCCGCGGGCAACGACGTGCGGCTCCTGCTCCTCAGCGACACCCACCACGCCTACGACAACCCCGAGGCCGGCACCGAGCCGACGGCGCGCCTCGTCTACTCGGCGCGGTCGGCGGACCGGATGCGGCGCGCCCTGGCCGCGCTCGTGGACGAGGTGGCTCCGGCCGCGTGAGGGCCGCCGCGGCGACGTGGCGGCACCTGACCACGGAGCCGTGACCCCACGGCGTGCCGGTGGCCGGCCCGTCCACGGACGCCGCCCGCCGGTGGGCTCCGGTGGCCGTGCCGTGCACAATGGGCGCGCGCGACAACGACGAGCGACCTAGGAGAGCCATGGCGAACCCCCCGGCCGAGGACCCGAACTTCTACCCCGGGCTCGAGGGCGTCGTCGCCTTCGAGAGCGAGATCGCCGAGCCCGACAAGGAGGGCGGCGCGCTGCGCTACCGCGGCGTCGACATCAACGACCTCGTCGGGACCGTCTCGTTCGGCCAGGTGTGGGGCCTGCTCGTCGACGGCGAGCTCGACCCCGGCCTCCCGCCGGCGGAGCCGTTCCCGCTCCCGGTGCACACCGGCGACATCCGGGTCGACGTCCAGTCCGCGCTCGCCCAGCTCGCCCCGGTGTGGGGGTTCAAGCCGCTGCTCGACATCGACGACGCCGAGGCGCGCGACCAGCTGGCCCGGGCCTCGGTCATGGCCATCTCGTTCATCGGCCAGTCCGCCCACGGCCAGGACAGCCCGATGGTGCCCCAGTCGGAGGTCGACAAGGGCCGCACCATCCCCGAGCGGTTCATGATCCGCTGGCGCGGCGAGCCCGACCCCGCGCACGTCGACGCCATCGACTCCTACTTCATCTCCGCGGCCGAGCACGGCATGAACGCCTCGACCTTCACCGCCCGGGTCATCGCCTCGACCGGGGCCGACGTGGCCGCCTGCCTGTCCGGTGCCATCGGGGCCCTCTCCGGGCCGCTCCACGGCGGCGCTCCGTCGCGGGCCCAGCACATGATCGAGGGGGTCGAGCGCACGGGCGACGCCGTCACGTACGTCAAGGGCGTGCTCGACCGCAAGGAGCGCCTCATGGGGTTCGGGCACCGGGTCTACCGGGCCTACGACCCGCGCGCCTCCGTGCTGCGCGACACCTGCAAGCGCCTCGGGGCCCCGCGCTACGAGGTCGCCCTCGAGCTCGAGAAGGCCGCCATCGCCGAGCTCGCCGAGCGCTACCCCGAGCGGCGGATGGAGACCAACGTCGACTACTGGGCCGCGGTGCTCCTCGACTTCGCCGAGGTCCCGGGCGAGATGATGACGCCGCTGTTCGTGGCCGCCCGCACCGCCGGGTGGTCGGCGCACATCCTCGAGCAGAAGCGCACCGGTCGCCTCATCCGGCCGAGCTCGCGCTACGTCGGCCCGGGCGAGCGCCCGCTCTCGGACGTGCCGGGCTACCGCGCCCGCGGCTGACTCCGACCGGCGAAGGGCACCCGCGCGGGCGGCACGCTCCGGCCCGTCAGCGGTGGGTGGCGTCGTCGAGGCCGCTGCGGACGGCGACCGCCGCCGCCTCGGCCCGGGTGGCCACCCCCAGCTTGGCGAGGATGTTCGACACGTGGTGCTCGGCCGTCTTGCGGCTGATGAAGAGCGCGCTCGCGATCTGCGGGTTGCTGCGGCCGGCGGCGACGAGCGCGAGGACCTCGAGCTCGCGGACGCTGAGGACCTCCAGCTCCGAGCCGGCCGGCACCGCGGGCCGCTGCGCGACGGTGCGCCCGCTCGGGTCGTCGAGCAGGAGGAGGCTGCGCTCGGCCTGGTAGCGGCAGCCGAGGGCGGCGAACCGCTCGGCCACGACGTCGAGCCCCGCCGTCGACCCGGCCGCCAGGGACCGCGACCGCTCGATGCCGAGCAGCGCCACCTCGTTGCCCGCCGCCCAGGTGGCCGCCAGCCGCAGCCGGTCGTCGAGGCCGTCGGCCCCGGAGAGCACCGAGGCCTCGGCCCACGCCGCGGTGTACCAGGGCAGCCAGACCCGCGGGTACCACGTCGACCGTGGCGCGACCTCGTCCGGGGCCAGGGCCAGCCGGCGCAGCGCCCCCCGGGCGTCCCCGCGGTGCAGGAGCAGCAGCCCGTCGAGGGTCGCGGGCCACACCCGGGAGACGTCCTCGAGCGCGTCCGGCACCCGGGACACGTCCCGGCAGGTCTGCACCCACTCCGCCCGCCGGGCGTCGTCGCCCCGCATGCCGTGGACCATCGCGACCGCGTAGGCCGGGGGGCCGAAGTTGTTGACGACGGGGCGCCCGGCCCGGAGCCATCCGGTGCGGAACCGCTCGCTCACCTCGAGCACCGACTCGACGTCCCCGGCGAGGGCGTCGATCTCGAGCCGGCGGGCCCGGCCGACGTGCGGCTCGTCCCGGAGGAAGGGCAGGCCCTCGAGCGCCTCGGAGTGCCGCCGCCCGGACACCAGCCGCCCCGCGGCGAGGTCGACGTAGGCCGCCATGTAGTGGGCGTCCGCGTGGTCCATGCCGCTGCGGGCGTCGACGGGGACGGAGCGGAGGGTCTCGATCCGGGTCCGCACCGCGTCGGCGGCGCCGTCGAGGTCGCCGGTGGCCAGCCTGGCCGCGCACAGCTGGTCGCGCGCGGCGTCGAGGAGCAGGAGGTCGCCGGTCACCGTCGCCGCGGCGACCGCCCGCTCGGTGAGCGCCAGGTCGGCGTCCGCGAACGTGAAGCAGGCGGCGGCGACGGCGATGGCGCCGGCCACCTTCTCGGAGTCCCCCGCGAGGGCGGCCGCCCGCGCGAGCGCCGCCTCGGTCTCCGCCCGCGTCATCGGCGCGCTCATCGTGCCGTCCATCCGGTGGCGCAGGAGGACGACGTGCGCGAGGTCGAGCCCGGCCTGCTCGGCGTCGCCCGCAGCCCCCGCGACGGCCGCGGCCCGTTCGAGGAGGGCCACCGCCGCGTCGCCCTCGTAGCGGACGCTGGCGCACCGGGCGGCGAGGACGAGGTCGTCGTGGCGCACGCGGGGGTCCGCGGCGAGGTCCGCGGCCTGCTCGTACCGGGCGCGCGCCTCGCCGGGCCGGCCACGCTGGAAGGCCAGCTCGGCCACGAGGACGGCGAGCGTCCGCGCGTCCTCGCGCTCCGCGGCGCCGGCCACGGGTCGGGTGAGCGCCGCCCGGGCCTCGTCGAGGACGCGGTCGACCTCCCGGCACCACCCGGCGTCGCCCGGCACGAGCTCGAGCAGCGCAGCGGCCGCCGAGCGGCACCACCGGGCGTGCCGGCGGTGGAGCTCGTCGAGCTCGCCGAGCGCGGCCGAGCGCTCGGCGGCGTCCTGGCGGATCGTCTCGAGGACCCGGTAGCGGGTCGGGGCACCGGCGCGCAGCGACATGAGGTTGAGCTCGACGAGCCGGCCGAGGACGGGGAGCAGCTCACCGGCCGGGCGGCCGAGGAGGCCGGCGGCGGCATCGAGGTCGAAGGGCACGGCGAACACCGCGACGGTGCGCAGGGTGTCCTGCTCCGCCGGCTCGAGCAGCCGGTAGCTCCAGTCGATCGCCGCGCGCAGCGACCCGTGGCGCTCGTCCGGGTCGTGGGGGCTGGTGAGCACGTCGTGCCCCTCGGCGAGGGCGCGCAGCAGGCCGTCGATCCCGAAGGTGGGAACCCGGGCCGCGGCGAGCTCGATGCCGAGGGCGATGCCGTCGAGGGCCGCGCAGAGGGTCCGGGCCAGCTCGCCGTCGCCGGCGGCGACGGGGTCCGTCCCGCCACCGGCGACCACCCGCTCGACGAGGAGGCGCACGGCGTCCCCGGCCGACGGGTCCTCGGCCGGGCCCACCGTCAGGCCGGGGACGGCGACGACGGTCTCGCCGGCGAGGTGGAGGCGCGTCCGGCTCGTCGCGAGGACCCGCACCGACGGGCACCCGCGCTGGAGGTCCGCGACGCAGGCCCGGGCGCCCTCGAGGACGTGCTCGCAGTTGTCGAGGACGACCAGCCCGCTCCGGTCGCGGAGGGCGGCGACGAGGGCGGCGCCCCGGGCGGCCCCGCTGTGCTCGGGCACCCCGACGGCGTCGGCGACGGCCCCGACGACGAGGTCGTCGCCGCTGACCCCGACGAGGTCGACGAACACGACGCCGTCCGGCAGCTCCGCCGCGAGGTCCTCGGCCGCGGCCAGCGCGAGGCGGGTCTTGCCGACCCCGCCCGGTCCGGTGGCCGTGACCAGCCGGCCGGCGCGGACGGCGTCGGCGAGCCGGCGCCGCTCCTCGGTGCGCCCGACGAACGAGGTGAGGGGGGCGGGCAACACGGAGGGCCGCGGCGGCGCGACGCGCTCGCGGGAGCCGTCCGGCCCGGGCCGGACGTCGGGCGTCCGAGTGACCATCGGCGGCAGTGTGGCACGCGGACCGCCCGGCGGCGAGTGTCCCGCCGGGCGCTGCCCGCCACGGGGGACGGCCCCGCGGGGCGGGGCCGTCCGCCCGCTCAGGGCGCGGACCACTCGGTGCGGCTGCGCCACGGGGCGCGGGCGAGCCGGTGCCTCGTGGCCGCCGTCGGCCACGGCGTCGCCGCGTCGTGCGCCCATCCGCTCACGAGTCGGCGAGCGCGGCGGTGTGCGGCCCGAACTCGTTCGCGACGGCCGAGACCGTGTTCGCCGGGAAGCCGCCGCGGCGGGCGTGCTCGCGGACGGTCTCCGCGTCCTCGGCCTCGTGGACGCAGTACATCTTGTCGCCCGCGACGTAGCTCGTGACCCAGGTGTAGGGCGCGTCGAGCCCGTCGACGACCTCGTTGGACGTCCGGGCGATGCTCGCGAGGTCGGCCGGCGTCAGCTTGCTCGCTCCGGGGATCTCGCGCTCGATGATGAACCGCTGCATGGTGTTCTCCTTCGGTGGTTGCGCCGGCACCGTGCCGGCGACCCACAGAGCGTGCGCCCGGCGGGGTCGCGCCGGCATCGGGCAGCTGCCCCATCCGCTCCCCCATCCGCCTCCCGGGGCGGCCCCGGTCGGCACCGCTGCCCGCGCCGCGTGGGGGTCGGGCCGGCCCTCCGCCGCGGCCGACCCTCGTGGCGGTCGACCGCTCCGCGCTGCCCACGGAGTGGACCCGGCGTCCGCCATCCGGGCAGGCCCTGTGAGGATGGGCGTGGTCGCGGACCGCCGACGACGCCGGCGCGACCACCTCGTCCGGGGTGCCGCGCGCGGCGGACCGGACGCCCGGCACGCACCCACGGGTGCGGCCACCGCCACCGCCGTCCACCGGCGACCCGCCCGACCAGGGAGAGACACGTGAGCGACGCCCCCGTCACCATCCCCGCCGACCTGCTGCCCGCCGACGGTCGTTTCGGCTCGGGCCCGTCCAAGGTCCGGCCCGAGCAGGTGGAGGCCCTCTCCGCGATCGGCCGCACCGTCCTCGGCACCTCGCACCGGCAGGCGCCGGTGAAGAACCTCGTCAAGGCCGTGCGCCAGGGCCTCGCCACCTTCTTCGACCTGCCCGAGGGCTACGAGGTCGTCCTCGGCAACGGCGGCTCGACGGCGTTCTGGGACATCGCGGCGTTCGGGCTGGTGCGCGAGCGTGCCCAGCACCTCGCGTTCGGGGAGTTCTCCGCGAAGTTCGCCACCGTCACGAAGAACGCGCCGTTCCTCGGCGAGCCCACGGTCATCACCTCCGAGCCCGGCACCCGCCCGGACCCGCAGGCCGAGGCCGGCGTCGACACCTACGCGTGGGCGCACAACGAGACGAGCACCGGGGTCATGGCGCCGGTGCGACGCGTCGCGGGGGCCGACGACGACGCGCTCGTCCTCGTCGACGCGACCTCCGGCGCCGGCGGACTCCCCGTCGAGGTGTCCGAGGCCGACGTCTACTACTTCGCCCCGCAGAAGTCCTTCGCCTCCGACGGCGGCCTGTGGATCGGCCTGTTCTCCCCGGCGGCCCTGGCCCGGGTGGACGAGATCGCCGCGAGCGGCCGCTGGGTGCCCGACTTCTTCAGCCTGCCGACGGCGATCGACAACTCGCGCAAGGACCAGACGTACAACACCCCCGCCGTCGCCACCCTGGCGATGCTCGCGAACCAGGTCGAGTGGCTCAACGGCAACGGTGGCCTCGCCTGGGCCACCGCCCGCACGGCCGACTCCTCGGGCCGGCTCTACGACTGGGCCGAGCGCACGTCCTACACGACGCCCTTCGTCGCCGACCCCGAGCACCGCAGCCGGGTCGTCGCCACGATCGACTTCGACGACGCGGTCGACGCGTCCGCGGTCGCGAAGACGTTGCGCGCCAACGGTGTCGTCGACGTCGAGCCGTACCGAAAGCTCGGTCGCAACCAGCTCCGCGTGGCCTGCTTCCCCGCCGTCGAGCCCGACGACGTCAGCGCGCTCATCGCCTCGGTCGAGTACGTGGTCGACCGGCTGGCCTGACCCCGGCTCACCGACTCATTGCCCCTCACCCACCTCCGGGGCGCCTCCCCGGCCCCCTCGAGGTGGGGGATGCGCAATGAGTGGGCGCGCTCTGCGGTCGCCGACGGTCCGCAGCCGTGCCGCCTAGCGGACGACGGCGTAGACGACCGCCACGACGAGCAGCACCGCGAGGACCCCGAGGGTCATCCGCCGCCGGAAGCCCGGCGTCACCGCGCCGCCTCCGGCACCGGCACCCGCGGCCCGTCGTCGTGGGCGACCGGCGTCGTCGTCACGCTCACCCGGGGCCGCCGCTGCGACTCGTAGCTCACCCGGACGTTCTCGGCCCGTGCGAGCCACAGCGAGACCGCCACGAGCGTGAGACCCACGGCGACGGCGCCCACACCGATCGTCCAGCGCGGCCCGAACTGCTCGGAGATCCAGCCGATCATCGGGGCGCCGGCCGGGGTGCCGCCCATGAAGATCGCCATGTAGAGGGCCATCACGCGGCCGCGCATCTCGGGGGCCACCCGGGTCTGCACCATGGCATTGGCCGTCGTCAGGGCCGTGAGGGCGGTGAGGCCGACGGGCACCAGGGCGAGGGCGAAGGTCCAGTAGGTGGGCGCGCTCGCGGCGAGGGCGGCCGACGCCGTGAACCCGACGAGGGCCAGCAGCAGCACCCGCAGGCGGGGCTGCTTCCGCCGCGCCGAGAGCAGGGCGGCCGAGAGCGACCCGACGGCCATGATCGAGCCGAGCAGCCCGAACTCCCCCGCGCCCTGGCCGAAGACCTTGGTCGCCATGAGCGCCATGGTGATCTGGAAGTTCATCCCGAAGGTGCCCAGCACGAAGACGAGGAGCATGACGAGCTGGATGTCGCGCCGGTGCCGGACGTAGGCGAAGCCCTCGCGGATGCCGCCGCGGCCCTTGGCCCGGGCGGGCGAGCGGAGCTCGGACGGCGTGAGCATCGCCAGCGCGGCGAGCACGAAGACGAAGGTCAGGGTGTTGAGCAGGAGCGCCTCGCCGGTGCCCCACCACGCGATGACGAGCCCGGAGAGGCCCGGGCCGATGAGCCGGCCGGCGTTGAACGACGCCGAGTTGAGGGCCACCGCGTTGGTCAGCTTGTCGGCGGGCACCATCTCGGAGACGAAGACCTGGCGCGCGGGGTTGTCGATGGCCGTCGTCATGCCCTGGAAGAGCGCGATGGCGTAGACGTGCCACAGCTGCGCCGTGCCCGTGACGGCGAGCACGCCGAGGACGAGGCTGGTCAGGGCGAGGAGGCTCTGGGTGACCAGGAGGATGCGGCGGCGCGAGAACCGGTCGGCGATGAGCCCGCTCCACGGCGCGAGGAGCAGGAACGGCAGGAACTGCAGGCCGGTGACGATGCCGAGGGACGTCGCCGACCCGGCCGTGAGCACGGTGAGCACGAGCCAGTCCTGGCCCACCCGGCCGATCCACGTGCCGACGTTGGAGACGAAGCCGCCGATGAACCACAGCCGGTAGTTGCGGATCTCGAGGGCGGTGAAGGTGGGGCTCATTCGGAGGCCACGCGTTCGAGGAGGGCGGTGGCCCGGGCGAGGAGGTCGCGCTCGTCGTCGGTGAGGTGCTCGAGCCGGGTGGCGAGCCACTGGTCGCGACGACGCCGGGTCTCCTTGATGGCTCGCCGTCCGTCGTCGGTGAGGGTGAGGATGACCTGCCGGCCGTCGGCGGGGTCGTCGGCCCGGGCCACGAGGCCGCGCTCGACGAGCCCGTTGACCGTGCGGCTCATGCTCGGCGCGGAGACCTGCTCGATCTCGGCGACCTCCGTGGGGGTGCGGGGGCCGTCCTCGAGCCGCGCCAGGACCGAGAACTGGTGCGGCGCGACCTCGGCCGTGCTCTCGAAGCGCACCCGGCGCGAGACGCGCATGCACACCATGCGCAGGTCGCTCGTCAGGCGGTCCTTCTGCGAACGGGTCATGGTGGGGGCGGGTGCGGGCACGGCGGTCTCCAGGAGCGGTGTCAGGTCGATACTTAGCACAACTCATTACCGGTGCTAAGCATTCCACTCGGTCCCCCGGCCGACCCCGGCAGGGCGGGGACGAGGGTCCCGGCCGCCCCCTCCGACGCCGGCCAGGGGTGCGGGGCAACCGCGGACGAACGACGCCCGCCACCCGGGAGCCGGGGGCGGGCGTCGGGACGGCGGGGTCAGCCGGAGACGGCCTGGGTGATCGGCTGGATGAAGAAGTACACGACGAACAGCGCCGCGGTCACCCACATCATCGGGTGGATCCCGGAGGCCTTGCCCCGGACCACCTTGATGAGGACGTACGCGACGAACCCCGCACCGATCCCGACGGTGATCGAGTACGTGAAGGGCATGAGGATGATCGTGAGGAACGCCGGGATGGCGATCTCCACGTCGTCCCAGGCGATCTCCTTCACCTGCTGCATCATGAGGAACCCGACGAGGACGAGGGCCGGGACGGCCGCCTCGTTGGGGATCACCTTGACGATCGGTGCGAAGACGACGGCGACGAGGAAGAGCAGACCGGTGACGACCGAGGCCAGGCCGGTGCGGGCCCCCTCGCCGACGCCGGACGCCGACTCGATGTACGAGGTGTTCGACGAGACGCCGGCCGCGCCACCGGCCGCGGCCGCGACCGAGTCGACGACGAGGATGCGCTGGGTGTTCGGCGGGTTGCCCTCCTCGTCGAGCAGCCCGGCCTCGGCGCCGATGGCCGTCATCGTGCCCATCGTGTCGAAGAAGTCGGCGAGCATGAGGGTGAAGACGAGCAGCACCGCCGCGACGACCCCCACCCGCGAGAAGGAGCCGAAGAGGCTGAACTCGCCGAGGGTCCCGAAGCTCACCGGGTCGACGGTGTCGGGCCAGGCCGGGACGTTGAGGTTCCACCCGAGCGGGTTGACGATGTTGTTGCCGTCGGCGTCGACGCCGGTGACGCTGGGGCCGACCTTGGCGACCGCCTCGATGACGAAGGCCACGACGGTCATCGTGATGATCGAGATGACGATCGCGCCCTTCACCTTGCGCACCCACAGGGCGACGATGAGCACCACCCCGAGGGCGAAGACGAGGGACGGCCAGCCGGCGAGCTGCCCGCCGATCCCCAGCTCGACGGGAACCGGCCCGGCCCCGGTGCGGCGCACGAACCCGGCGTCGACGAGGCCGATGAGCGCGATGAACAGGCCGATGCCGACCGAGATCGCGACCTTGAGCTGGGCGGGCACGGCGTGGAACACCGCCTGCCGGAACCCGGTGAGGACGAGGACGAGGATGATGACGCCCTCGAGGACCACGAGGCCCATCGCGTCGGCCCACGACATCTTGCTCGCGATGGCGTAGGCCACGAAGGCGTTGAGCCCCAGCCCGGTGGCCAGCGCCAGCGGGTAGTTGGCCACGACGCCCATGAGGATGGTGAGGACGCCCGCGACGAGGGCCGTGCCGGCGGCGATGGCCGCGAGGTTCGGGGCGTCCCCGCCGCCGAGGTACTTGCCGTCGGCGTCGGTCACGAACCCGAGGATGAGGGGGTTGAGGACGACGATGTACGCCATCGTGAAGAACGTGGCGACGCCACCGCGGACCTCACGGCCCACGGTCGAGCCGCGCTGGTGGATGTGGAAGAACCGCTCGAGGGCGTTGTCGGGCGCGCGGCCCGTGGCGTCGGCGGTGGTCGTGGTCTCGGCCATGGCGTGCAATGTAGTGGGGCCCGGGGCGGCGCGGGTGACGGGCATGTTTCGGCGGGACGCCGCCGTCCCGGCCCCGCCGGCCACACCCCGGCTCCGGCGGCCGTCGCCCGGACCCGGCGGCCTGCTGGCTACGCTGGCGCCGTGACCGACCAGCCCTCCGACCCGAGCCGACCCCGCCGCGCCTTCGGGGAGTCGGCGCCCGTCGACCCGCCCGACGTGCCCACCCGCACCCTCATCCTCGTCGGGGTCGGGCTGTGGGCGCTGGCGCTCGTGCTCACCCTCGCGGTCCCCGCGCTGCACGCGGGCGAGCGCTCGTGGTGGCCGTGGGCCTGCGTCACGGGCATCGTCCTCGGCGGGTTCGCCTGGTGGTACGTCCGCCGCGGCAGGGGCAACGCCGCGGGCGCCTGACCCGGGCAGACCGGGCAGCGCTGCGCGGTCGGCGCCGCCGAGGAGCCGAGGTCAGGTGGTGAGGTCGAGGTCGTCGTCGTCGAGGATGCGCGGCGCGATCTTCTCCGGTGCCGGCCCCTCGACGTCGGCCTCGCTGTGGGCACCGCACCCGTGGTCGAGGCTGACGACCTTGCCGTCGGACGGCGACCACGCGTTGGCGCACACCCCGAAGACCGACCGCAGTGCGCCCGCCATCGGCAGGAAGAAGCCGCACGACGCACACGCCATCGGCGCCTTGACGGCCACCGCCGCGGACGGCCCGTTGTCGCCGTCGTACCAGCGCTGGGCGGCGACCTCGCGCCCCTCGGCGGAGAGCACCCGCACCCGGCCCAGGCCGAGCTCCCAGAACGCGACGGTGTCGACGTCCTCGTCGCCCGTGGCCTCGAACCCGGCCGTGAGGAGCGGGTCGGTCTCGACGTACGGGGTGAGGTCGCCCGGCCCGAGGTCGCCGGGGGCGAGTCGCTCGGCGTAGGGCACCCACTCGGGGGACAGCAGGGCGCCGTCGCCCGGCACGAGGTCGGTCTCGCACACGGTGACGGCCTTGGACCGCGGGAGGCGGGTGACCGAGACGGCCCAGCGCCAGCCGAGGTAGGCCGGCGCCGTGCAGGCGAAGTAGTGCGTCGCGAGCCGCTCGTCGACCATGTCCATGCCGAGGTGCTCGCCGACGACGTCACCCTCGGCGATGGCCACGACGGCCTCGCGGGCGACCTCGACGGCCCCGCGCAGGGTGGCGTCGGGGCGGACGGCGGTGGCGGCGGCCATCAGAGCTCGAGGTCGGCGGCGACGGCGTGCAGCACCTGGGCGACCTTGTTGCCGTGCGCCTTGTCGGGGTAGTGCCCGCGGCGCAGCGACTCCGACACCGAGTCGAGGAGCTTGATGACGTCCTCGACGATGACGACCATCTCGTCGGCCGGCTTCCGGTCGCGCACGCGCCGGTTCGTCGCCACGGAGGGGGCGGGGTCGAGGAGGCGCACCGACAGCGCCTGGGTGCCACGGCGCCCCTCGGCGACGTCGAACTCGATCCGCTGGCCGCCCTTGAGGCCGGTGACCCCGTCGGGGAGCGCGGAGGCGGGCACGAAGACATCGCCCTCGCCGGCATCGCCGGACACGAAACCGAAGCCCTTCTCGGCATCGAAGAACTTCACCTTGCCAGTCGGCACGGTCCACCTCATCCATCGGTTCGCGACAGCGGCACCCGAGCCGGGCACCACCGCCAAGGCTAACCGGTGCGGGAGGCGCCTCGCCGCCGGGTTCTGCGGGGCCGGCCGTGGCGCGCGCCCCCGCGGACCTCCCCGGGGGAAACCGGTCGTGGAGCGTCGGTGGGCCGTGGCACCGTTGGCGCGTGTCCGAGACCGTCGACCTGCCCCCCGGCGAGGGCTCCACCCCGCTCACCGGCACCCCTCGGGGGCAGCTGACGCTGCGCGGCTTCTGGGCCGCCCTCCCCACCCCGGGGCGCTGGCTGCTCTCGACCACCGCGGTCTCCACGCTCGGGCGGGGGATGACCCTGCCCTTCACGGTCATCTACATCCACGAGGTGCGGGGCATCGACCTCGACGTCGCCGGGCTCCTCATGGGCCTCATCGCCGTGGTGGCCGTCCTCATCACGGCGCCGGTCGGTGTGCTCACCGACCGCCTCGGCGCCCGCCCCGTGGTCGTCGCCGGCCTGCTCGCCCAGGTCCTCGGCGCCGTCGTCATCGCCTTCGCCACCACGGTGCCGGCCTTCGTCGTCGCGGTCTCCCTGCTCGGCGTCAGCTTCGGCATCGGCTGGCCGGCGTTCAACGCGATGATCGCGAGCATCGTCGACGGACGCCTGCGCACCCAGTACTTCGGCATCAACTTCGCCCTGATCAACCTCGGCATCGGCCTCGGTGGCGTGGTCAGCGGCTTCCTCACCGACGTCGCCCGTCCCGGCACGTTCACCGCGATCTTCCTCGCCGACGCCGCGTGCGTCCTCGTGCCCATCGCCCTGCTGCTCGGCCCGCTGCGCCGGGTCGCCGGCCGGCCACCGCCGAGCACCGGCGGCCCGACGGGAGCCGGGTACCTCAGCATCCTGCGGCGGCCCGCGGTGCTCTGGGTCACCGCGCTGACCTTCCTGTCGAGCTTCGTCGGCTACGGGCAGATGGAGGCCGGCTTCCCCGCCTTCGCGCGCCAGGTCAGCGAGGTGTCCACGCGCACCATCGGCTTCGCGTTCGCGGCCAACACGGCGGTCATCGTGCTCACCCAGTTCTTCGTGCTCCGCCGCATCGACGGGCGTCGACGCACCCGCGTGTTCCTGGGCCTCGTCGTCCTCTGGGCGCTCTCGTGGGCCCTCCTCGGCCTCACCGGGCTGGTGGCGGGCACCCTCGCCGCCGCCGCAGGCGTCATCGTCTTCCACGTCTTCTTCGGCCTCGGCGAGACGATGCTCCAGCCCACCGTCCCGGCCATCGTCAACGACCTCGCGAGCGACCTCGACCGCGGCCGGTACAACGCGGTCTCGGCCGGGGCCTTCCAGGTCGGCGCGATCACCGCACCGGTCGCCGCGGGCTGGCTGCTCGACCACCGGCTCGGCGGGGTCTTCATCGCGGTGCTGCTCGGGTGCCTCGTCCTCGTGGCCGCGCTCGCGCTCGCGCTCGAGCGCGAGGTCACGCCGGAGGTCAACGGCGTCACGTCCGCCTGACCGCCGACGCCGCCCGGCCGCGGCACCCCTCAGCCGACGACGGCGAGCCGGGTCGCCTTCATCCCGTCCTTGGCCGCGACGACGCGCACCTGGGCCCCGACGGCGACCGGCACCCCGATCCGGGTGGTGGCGACCTGGCCGCTGAGGTCGTACGTGCCCTCGAAGCCGTCCGCGCTCTTGACGGTGATGCTCTTGCCGGCCGTGTACGCGGTGACCTCCCCGACCTGCACCACCATGACGACGGGGGTGCCGGTCACGCCGGTCGTGTACTCGCCGTGGAGGACGCCGCCGGGCTCGCCGCCACCGCCCATGACCCCACCGCCCCGGGGCGGCACCGGGCCCCGGCTGCGCCGGGCCCCTGCTGGCCGGGCCACTGCCGGCCGCCCTGACCGGGCTGCGCCGGCTGGGCGGGCTGGTCGTCGGGCCGTCCCTCCTGGCCCTGGTCGCGCTGGCGTCCCATGGGGCCCATCGCGGCGCCCACCGTCGTCGGCCTCGTGCCGGCCCGGTCCGTAGGCCAGGCTGCCGCGGGCGGCCGGGCCGCCGTCGTGCCGCCCGACGAGTGCGGCGCCGAGCCCGATGACGGCGACGACGAGGAGCGTCGCGAGGACGGCGGCGACGGCCAGCGCGGCCCGGCCGCCACCGCTGGAGGTGGCCTCCTCCCAGGTGCGCCGGAACCGACCGGGGCCGCGCGGGGGTGCACCCCAGCCTGCCGGGCGGGCCCGGGCGCCGGCGGCGGCCGACCACGCGGGCTGCTCGACAGCGGGCGGGTCGGCCGGCGGCGGGGGGGCGGCGGGCGGGGCGCGGGGGGCCCGGACGACGGCGCCGACGGCGGGGGCTCGGCGGGGGGGCGGCACGGCGCCCTGCTCGGTCGTCGCGGCGGGGTCGATCGGCTCGGTGCGCCCCGGCTCGTCGGGGTCGGGGGGCGTCCGTCGCGTGGCCATCCCCCATCATCGGCCGGCGAGGGGCCCGCGCGGGCCGGCACCCGCGGGACTCACACCGAACTCACAGGTTGGCGCAGGCCCCGACACGGACGCCGGCACCGGCCGGGGCGGCCGGCCCGCGGCGCGCCGCCTCAGCCGCCGGTCAGGGCCTTGACGACCCGCGACGGCGACGGGCGCCCGAGGTGCCCGGCCATCCACGCGGACGTCTCGACGAGCGCGTCGAGGTCGATGCCCGTCTCGACCCCGGCGCCGTCGAGCAGCCAGACGAGGTCCTCGGTGGCGAGGTTGCCCGTGGCGGACTTGGCGTACGGGCAGCCACCGAGCCCGCCGGTCGAGGCGTCGACGACGCTCACGCCGTCGCGCAGCGCCGCGACGGTGTTCGCGAGCGCCTGACCGTAGGTGTCGTGGAAGTGCACCCCGATGCGGTCCGGGGCGATGCCGGCGGCACCCAGCGCCTCGAGCAGGCGGTGGACGTGCCCGACCGTCCCGACGCCGATCGTGTCGCCGATCGAGAGCTGGTCGCAGCCGAGGTCCATGAGCCGCCGGCAGACGTCGACGACCTGCGCCACCGGCACCGGCCCCTCCCACGGGTCGCCGAAGCACATCGAGACGTAGGCCCGCACCCAGAGCCCCTCGGCGCGGGCGCGCTCGACGACGGGGCCGAACATCTCCAGCGACTCCGCGACGGTGCGGTTGAGGTTCTTGCGGGCGAAGGTCTCGGTGGCGCTGCCGAACACCGCGACGGCACCGACCCCCGCGGCGAGCGCCCGGTCGAGCCCGCGCAGGTTCGGGACGAGCACCGGGCGCGGGGCCCCCGGCCGGCGTCGCCGAGCAGGCCGAGGGTCTCCTCGGCGTCGGCGAGCTGCGGCACCCAGCGGGGGTCGACGAACGACGTCGTCTCGACCGTCGCCAGCCCCGCGGCGACGAGCCGCCGCACGAACTCGGCCTTGACCGCGGCCGGGACCACGGTCGCCTCGTTCTGCAGGCCGTCGCGCGGCCCGACCTCGTAGACGGTGACCCGCGGCGGCAGCGTGGGGTCGGGCTCGACCTGCGGCAGGGCTCGGCTCATCCCCCGATCCTGACACGGCCGACCTCGCGCGGGGCACGACGGCCGGCCGCTAGCCTCGTCGGCGACAGCCGGCCCACGACCGGCGACCGACCTCGAGGGGACCCGCACCGTGAGCAGCACCGACGACGAGTTCCGCGACCCCACCGCCCCGCCGCCGCTGCCGCCCGACGACGCCGCGCCCACCGCGCCGGCCGCCGACGAGCGGCAGCCCGGACGCGGGCGACACCCAGGTCGTGGTCCCCGGACGGCACCTCGCCGTTCCCCCAGGCCCGCCGCCGCCCGCGCCCCCCGCGTACGAGCAGCCCACGTACAGCCACCCCAGCTACGCGCTGCCCTCGTACGACCAGCCCGCCGACGGCGGGCGCCGCCACCGCCTCCGCCCCACGGCGCGGCGCCCACCCCTTCCGGCCTCCCCCCGGCCCCGGGCGGCCCGCTGCCGGCCCCCTACCCCGGCCCCGCCGACCCCGGCGCGGTCGTTGCCGGCCCCTACGGCGCGCCACCCTACGCGGGCGCCCCGTCGCCCGTACGCCGGGGGCCACTCGCCGTACGCGGCGCCGACGAACAACGTCAGCGCGCTCGTCCTGACGATCATCTCCGGCCTCGCTCGTGCTCGGCGGCATCGCCTTCTGCGTGGGCGTCCTGTACGTCCCCTCGCTGGTCCTCGGCATCATCGGGCTGACCAAGCAGTCGAGCGACGGGGTCGACCTCGCGCCGGATGTCGCCGGTACGGCTGGATCGCCTTCGCCGTCGCCACGGCGCTGTGCGTCCTCGGCCTCGTCGGCGTCGTCGTCCTCGCCGTGACGACGAGCAGCTCGCCGTAGCACGCCGGAGCCGTCGACCCACCCCGGCTCGCCGGCCCTGTCCAGCCGCCTCCCAGCGGACTCACAGGCTCCGGCCACCAGACTGGGAGACGTGACCGCCACGCAGCAGCAGCCCGAGGCCCGGCTCCTCGTCGTCGAGGACGAGCCGAACATCCGCGAGCTCCTCGCGACCTCCCTGCGCTACGCCGGCTTCGACGTCGCCACGGCCGCCAACGGCTCGGAGGCGCTCAAGGTCGCCGACGCCCACCAGCCCGACCTGTGCGTCCTCGACGTGATGCTCCCCGACATGGACGGCTTCACCGTCACCCGCAAGCTGCGCGACCAGGGCCGCCGGCTGCCCATCGTCTTCGTCACCGCACGCGACTCGGTCGACGACAAGATCAAGGGCCTCACCGTCGGCGGCGACGACTACGTCACCAAGCCCTTCTCGCCTCGAGGAGGTCGTCGCCCGCATCCGCGCCGTGCTGCGCCGCACCCGCGGCGACCTCGACGAGGACCGGCCGGTGCTGCGCTTCGAGGACCTCGAGCTCGACGAGGACTCCCACGAGGTCCGGCGCGGGCCGCGGGTCATCGAGACCAGCCCCACCGAGTTCAAGCTGCTGCGCTACCTCATGCTCAACCCCAACCGGGTGCTGTCGAAGGCGCAGATCCTCGACCACGTCTGGGACTACGACTTCCGCGGCGAGTCCGGCATCGTCGAGTCCTACATCTCCTACCTCCGCCGCAAGATCGACGTCGAGGGCCTGCCGGCCCTCATCCACACCAAGCGCGGCGTCGGGTACGTCCTGCGGCTGCCCCCGCAGGGCTGATGGCCGCCGCGTCCCGACCGGTCGCCCGGGTCGTCCGGGGGCTCGAGGCCGTCCCGCTGCGCACCCGGCTGCTGCTCATCGTCGGCGTGCTCGTCGGGTCGGCCCTGCTGCTCGACGAGCATGGTCACGGCCTACCTGCTCAAGAGCGACCTCGACGCCCGCGTCGACGCCGAGCTGCGCAGCGTCCTCAACCCGGTCGCGACCCAGGCCATCGCCGACCTGCAGAGCCGGTCGGCGCAGACCCTCCCGACGAGCTACGCCTTCGTCCTGCAGACCCCGGCCGGCGACGTCAGCCGGCTGCCCCAGGGGCAGACGGCCCGAGCCCGCCCTGCCGGAGCTCACGCCGGTCCGACCACCGCGTCCGCACCCAGCACCCGTTCACCGTCGGCTCCCGAGCAACGCCGCGCTGCGCTGGCGCTTCATCGCCGCCCCGGTCGCCGACAGCGACGCCGTGGTCGCCGTCGGGGTGCCGTTGGAACCGGTGGCGCACACCGTGACCCGGCTGCTCGCCTCCACCGCCCTCATCGGCACGGTGGCCCTCGTGCTCTCGCTCGTGCTCGGGCACTTCGCGGTGCGGCGGGCCTTCCGCCCGCTGCGCCGCATCGAGGACACCGCGGCGGCGATCGCCGCAGGGCGACCTGACCCAGCGCGTCCCGGAACGCCAGGCCGACGACGAGGTCACCTCGCTCACCCACAGCCTCAACGTCATGCTCGCCCAGGTCGAGTCGTCCTTCGCGGTCCGGGAGGCCAGCGAGGACCGGATGCGCCAGTTCGTCGCCGACGCCTCGCACGAGCTGCGCACCCCGCTGGCGACCGTGCGCGGCTACGCCGAGCTGTACCGGCAGGGGGCGGTGCGCGACCCCGAGGCGGTCGGCTCCGCGATGGAGCGGATCGAGGCCGAGTCGAACCGGATGAGCGCCCTCGTCGAGGACCTGCTGATGCTCGCCCGGCTCGACGAGGAGCCGGAGGACGAGCACACCGACGTCGACCTCACGGTGCTGGCGGCCGACGCCGTCGCCGACGCCCGGGCGCGCGAACCGGAGCGGCGCATCGCGCTCGTCGGCCTCGTCGGCGGGGTCGAGCCCACGGTCGTGCGCGGGTCGGAGCCGCGGCTGCGGCAGGTCGTCACCAACCTCCTCGCGAACGCGGTGCGGCACACGCCCACCGGCTCGCCGGTCGAGGTCGCGGTGGGCGTCGACGCGGGTCAGGCCTGCCTCGAGGTCCGCGACCACGGACCCGGCGTCCCGCCGGACATCGCGACCAAGGTGTTCGAGCGGTTCTTCCGCGCCGACCCCTCCCGCGGGCCGTGGGGCCGGCGGCGGCACCGGCCTCGGCCTGGCGATCGTCGCGGCGATCGTCGCCGGCCACCGCGGCCGGGTCGGTGTCGCCGAGACCCCCGGTGGCGGTGCGACGTTCGTCGTCCGGCTCGCACAGCGGACTCCCAGCCGCTGACCAGCCACCGCCCACCTCGAGGAGGTTGGGTGGAGGCAATCGAGCACGAAGGAGCACGGACGGCCATGAACGACCAGCAGCCCGCAGACACCACAGAGCTCGGGCCAGCCCGAGTGGACCGCACCGCAGTGGTACACCCCCCACCGCGGCACGACCACCGTCGAGCCCGCGGGCGAGGGCTCCCCCACCACCCCGGTGCCCACGGCAGCGCACCCCCAGAACGCCCCGTACGGCCCGGCGGCCCCTCCCCCTCCAGTCGGGGCCGGCCGGGCCGGCGGGGCCGTCCGGTGACCCGGGGCGACCCGCCCCGGGCACCGGACGTCGCCGCGGCGCGAGCTCGTCTCCGTCGCGGTGCTCGCCGCCCTCCTGTCCTCCGGCGGCACGTACGCCGCCACCCGGATCGGGGGTGACGCGCAGCCCACGACGGCGGCGTCGGCCTCGCAGCCGGGTGGCGGCGTGACCCCCGGCCCGGTGCAGCAGGCCGACGCCTCGTCACCGAACTGGACGGCGACCGCCAAGTCGGTGTCGTCGAGCGTCGTCGCCATCACCGCCGAGCTCGCCCAGGGCACCGCCCAGGGCTCGGGCGTCATCATCGACGGCTCGGGCCACGTCGTGACGAACAACCACGTCGTCGTCGGGGGCGCAGAAGCTCCAGGTGACCCTCGCCGACGGCCGCAGGTACTCGGCGCAGGTCCGCGGCACCGACCCCTCGACCGACCTCGCCGTCATCACCATCGACAAGTTCCCGAGCGACCTCACGCCCATCGCCATGGGCGACTCCGCCGCGCTCAACGTCGGCGACCCGGTGATGGCGGTCGGCAACCCCCTCGGGCTCGCGGGCACGGTGACCACGGGCATCGTCAGCGCCCTCAACCGGCCGGTGACGACCCAGGCCGAGCAGCAGCAGCAGAACCCCTTCGGCAACGGGTCGTTCCAGCAGCAGCAGCAGGCCGAGCCGGTCGTCACCAACGCCATCCAGACCTCGGCGGCGATCAACCCCGGCAACAGCGGCGGGGCCCTGGTCAACGCCTCGGGCCAGCTCGTCGGCATCAACTCGGCGATCGCGTCGCTCGGCTCCTCGAGCGGGCAGTCGGGCAGCATCGGCATCGGCTTCGCCATCCCCTCGACCGAGGTCCAGTCGATCGCCAAGCAGCTCATCGACACCGGCACGGCGCAGCACGCCTACCTCGGGGTGACCCCGCAGGACGGCACCGCGTCCGACGGCACGGCGACCCGCGCCGGCGCCGAGATCACCTCCGTGGGGCAGGGCACGCCCGCCGAGAAGGCCGGGCTCCGCAAGGGTGACGTCATCGTCGCCGTGAACGGCGACCCCGTCGACTCGGCCGCCTCGCTCGTCGGGTACGTCCGCGAGCAGACGGTGGGCAGCACGGTCACGCTCACCGTGCTGCGCAACGGGGCGAGCAGCGAGATCAAGGCCACGCTGGCCGAGCGGAGCACGACGAACGGCTGACGCCGCCGACCGCCACGGGGCGCCTGGACACGGATGAGTAGCCGTGCTCAGGCGCCCCGTCCGCGTCCCGGGGAGTCTTGGGGCATGACGCACCGGGACGACGTGGCCCTCCTCGAGCGGGAGTTCGCCGACGCGATGCAGCGGCTGTACTCCGTGGGCAACGGGCTCGCCCGGCTCCGCACCGACCTCGAGCGGGGCGAGGCGCCGGCTCCGGCCGCGATGCCGGCGCCGACCGCAGCGGGGCCGGTCCGGCTCCGCCGTCCCTCGTCCCCGGCGCCCGGTGCCGTGGGGGCCACGACGTCCGGTGGGGCGGCCCCGCAGGGTGGCGCCGCCCCACCGGTCACCCCGGGGGGGCCGGCCGGGCCGGAGACCCCGGCGCCCGGTCCGCCGGTGGCGACGGCGTGGTACCGGCGTGAGGGCGCCGTCACCCGGGTGCTGGCCGTGGCCGGGGCGGTGGTGACCCTCTCGGGGGTCGCGATGCTCCTCGTCCTGGCCGTCCGCCACGGGTGGTTCGGGCCGGGTGCGCGGGTGACGGCCGGTGCGCTCCTCGCGGTGGTGCTCGGCGGCCTCGGCGTGCGCGGAGGGGCGCGTGAGCGAGGCCTGGGCACTCCCGTGGGGAGCGCACCCGTGGCCCTCGTGGCGACCGGAGCCGCGGCCGCCTACCTCGACGTCGTCGCCGTCACGGCGCTCTACGGGTGGGTCCCGGCCCCGGTCGGGCTGGCCCTGTGCGTGGCCGTCGCGGTCGCGGGCCTGGCCGTCGCACGCCGCTGGTCGAGCGAGCTGCTGGCCGTGCTCATGGTCGCCGG
The DNA here is from genome assembly GCA_963752445.1 of uncultured Actinomycetota bacterium. GTDB lineage: Bacteria > Actinomycetota > Actinomycetes > Actinomycetales > Dermatophilaceae > Phycicoccus. Next base: position 194,108 of record CAVVYI010000037.1, read on the forward strand.
GGCCGGTGTGCTCGCCCCGGTCGTCGCCGCCGCGCCCGGGCTGGCTGGTCTCGGCCGTGCTCGGGGTGCTCACCGTGGTCGGCTGGTGGTCGGGCGGGCGGCGCCGCGTGCCGCGCCTCACGGTCGTCCGCACCGTCCCGCTCGCCCTGTCGCTCCTCGCCGGCGCCGTCGCGGTGGGCGACCGGCGCGGGCTGCTGGCCCTGCTCGCCGTCGCCGCGGTGGCGCTGGCCGCCACGCTCGTCACGTCCGCCGTCTCGGTGCGGCGCGACGCCGAGGACGTCGCGTCGTCCGCCGCCGTCGCCCTCGTCGTCGTCGGCACCCTGGCGGTCGTCGCGGCCCAGTCCCGTCCCGTCGCGACCGTCGGCCACGCGGTGACGGCGGCCGTCCTCCTCCTCGCCGCCACCGTCCTGCGACGCGCCCCACTGGGCCCCGTGGCGCCCCACCTCCTCCTCGTCACCGGCACCGGTGGCACCGTCGCGGGAGTGCTGGCCGTCGTCGCCGGCGCACCCGAGGGGTTCGTGGGCACCGGGCTGCTGGCCCTCGCCCTGGCCCACCTCGCCGTCGCCGGGGTCAGTCGTTCCCGCGTCTCGCTCGGGCTCGGCGCCGGTGTCGCCACGGTGGCCGTCCTCGCCTGGCTGCAGCACCCGGTGGCCATCGTCTCCCCCACGCTCGCGACCGGCCACGACCTCCCGGTGGCCTTCGTCGACAGCGTGCTCGTGGCCGGGGTCGTCGCCGTCGGGTGGTGGGCGGCCGCGTCGGTCCGCGGCGTCCCGGCAACCGCTCGACGGATTGCCGCCGTCGTCGCCTGGTTGGTCGGGCTTGCTTCCACCGCAACGGCTCTCGTCGCCGTGTTCACGCTCCTCGGGATGCGCCTCGACGCCACGGAGCTCGGCTTCACGGCCGGTCACGCCGTCGCCACCGTCGTGTGGATGGCGGCCGCCGCCGGCCTCCTGCTGCACTCCCTCGAGCGGCCGTCGTCGGCCGACCTCGCCCTGCGCAGCGGCCTCCTCCTCGCCGCCGTCGCCGTCGCGAAGCTCTTCCTCTTCGACCTCGCCGCCCTCGACGGCATCGTGCGCTCGGTGGCCTTCATCGCCACCGGCCTGCTGCTCCTGGCCACCGGCAGCCGGTACGCCCGTGCCTGGGAGCGCACCCACCAGGGGGCGTGACGGCGGGGCCCGGGTCTGCCACAGTGTCGTGGTGCACGCGGCTGCAGGGACGCTGGCTCGCCGACTGCCTCACGGCGGTTCCCGGCGCCGACCCGCAGCGGGCCGCCGCCCTGGGGGCCGACCTCCTGCGCCGGTGGGAGGAGCCGCACCGCCACTACCACGGGCCCGGCCACCTCGGCGAGGTGCTCGCCGCCCTCGACGCCCTGAGCCGGGCGGAGAAGCTGGCGGCGCCGGCCCGTTCCGCCGCGGTCCTCGCGGCCTGGTTCCACGACGCGGTCTACGCCGTGGCCGACCCCGAGGACAACGAGCGCAACAGCGCGGCCCTGGCCGCCCGTGACCTCGGCGCACTGGGGGCCGACCCGGCCCTCGTCGACCGGGTCGTCACCCTCGTCCTCGACACCGCGGCCCACGAGGTCGCGGACCCGGCCGGTGACCCCGCCCGACCGGTGCTCCACGACGCCGACCTGTGGATCCTCGCCGCCCCGGTGGGACGGTTCGACGAGTACTGCCGCCAGGTCCGGGCGGAGTACGCGCACGTGCCCGCGGCCACCTACGCGGGCGCGCGCACCGCGGTGCTGCGACCGTTCCTCGTGCGCGCACAGGTGTACCGCACCGGCCACGCCCACCGGGAGTGGGAGCCGGTGGCCCGCGAGAACCTCGCCCGCGAGCTCACCCGGCTCGCGGGCTGAGGGTGGCCTCGAGCGACCGGCCAGTAGAACTCGCCGCCGCACAGGGCCTCGAGCTCCGCCCAGTCCACCCACCGGCGGTCGTCGACGTCGGGGGCGGCCGGCCCGAGCACCGGCCGCGACCCCGGCAGCTCTGCGGCGTACAGCTGCATGAGGTCCTGTCCGTCCCGCCACAGCCCACCGGACGAGCGGTGGTGGAAGCGCTCGTAGCCGACGGGGACGAGGGCCGCCGTCGGCACCGCCAGGCCGGTCTCCTCGAGGAGCTCACGGACAGCGTTCTCGCGCACCGACTCCGGCGGCTCACGCCAACCCCCGGGCGGCCCCCACTGGTCGCGGCGCACCGAGTGGACCACGAGGTGGTGGCCCGCGCCGTCGCGGACGAAGACCATGGCGGCGAAGACGCGCGCGGGTGCGACCTCGCGGGAGGACCGGATGAGGTCGACGTCGGCGCTCGTGCCGTCGGGGAAGCGCACCCCGCGCACCCGGGCCACGCCCTTGTCACCCCGCCGCTTCTGGAGGCGCAGGCCACTGGCCACGAGGGCTCGCAGCAGCTCGCGCCCCGGCGTGGGCTGCGCCCCCGCGGCCACGACGTCGTCGTAGCGCTCCTCCGGGACGTCGTAGTGGTCGCCCTCGAAGCCCCGCCGGGGGATGCCGCAGCGGCGGGCGAAGTCGTGCAGCTCGGCGAGGCTGCTGTCGCTGACGAGGTGGCTCCACCGGCGGCCGTGGGCCTCGAACCGCGGGGGGTCGATGAGGATGGCCACCGCCCGATCGTAGGCGCCCACGCGGCCCGCCCGGGCCTGTGGACAACCTCGCGGCGGGGCGGCTCGACCTTCCTAGGGTGGCTCCACGAGGTCGGCCGTCCGGGTCGGCCACCGCGTGGAGGGGGAAGGCCGTGGCCGCCCAGTTCCAGGTCGACACCGACCGCATCACCGCCGCCGCCGGCGACGTCGCCCGCATCTCGGCCGAGATCGAGGGGCAGGTGGGCGTCATGCTCAGCCGGCTCACCGGCCTCCAGGACGCCTGGACCGGCACGGCGTCGGCGCAGTTCCAGGGGGTCGTCGAGCAGTGGCGCGGCACGCAGCACCAGGTGCGCGAGTCGCTCGACGCGATCGGTCACGTGCTCGGTGCCGCCGGCGCCCAGTACGCCGAGACCGAGGCCCAGGCGGTGCGGATGTTCTCGTGAACGGGCCCGCGCCGGGCGGCGCCGTCAGCGCAGGTCGAGCTTGAGGCCGGCGTGGGTGTGCCGCCAGCCCAGTCGCTCGTAGAAGCGGTGGGCGTCGGTGCGGCTGAGGTCGCTCGTCAGCTGGGCGATGACCGCCCCGCGGGCCCGACCGTGCTCGGCGGCCCACCCGAGGAGGGCGCTGCCGAGCCCGGACCCGCGCAGCGCCGAGGCCACCCGGACCGCCTCGACCTGCATCCGGGTCGCCCCGGCCCGGGACAGGCCGCGCAGGAAGGTGAGGTGCACGGTGCCGACGACCTCCCCGTGCCCGTCGCGCACGACGGCGAGGAGGTGCTGGGGGTCGCCGTCGATGGTGGCGAAGGCCTCGCGGTACGGCGCGAGGTCGATCGGGTCGCCCTCCCGGGTGGCGCCGAGGTGGTCGTCACGCAGCAGGGCGAGCACGGCGGGCACGTCGGCCTCGACGGCCCGCTCGACGACGAACCGGCGCCCGCCCACGACGAGCGGGTGGGGTGGTGCGTGCCGGTCCGTGGGCGTCACGACCTCGAGGCTACCGCCGCGCCCCGGCCATGCCCCGGGGTCACTGCGTGGCGATGGCCCGCAGCACGTCGAGCCGTGCGGCCCGCCGTCCGGGCCACAGCGCCGCGAGCACCCCGACCACGGCGGCCACCGCGACGAAGGCCACGAGCTGGCCCCACGGCACCGAGAGGACGTCGATGCCCTCGTCGGCCAGCGAGCGCTGCAGGGCCACCGCGAAGGCGAGCCCGAGCACGATGCCGAGCACCGCGCCGAGCACGGCGATCGCCACGGCCTCGAGCCGGAGCATCGTGCGGAGCTGGCGCCGGCTCAGCCCGACGGCGCGCAGCAGCCCGATCTCGCGGACCCGCTCGACCACGGACAGCGCGAGCGTGTTGACGATGCCGAGCACGGCGATGACGACGGCGAGGCCGAGCAGGGCGTAGACGATGAAGAGCAGCCGGTCGATCGGCCCCCGCTGGTCGGCGGCGTACTCGGCCTGGTCGGCGACGGTGACCGTCGGCAGGTCCTTCACCGACTCGTCGAGGGCCCGGGCCAGCGCCCCCCGGTCCACCCCGGGCCGGGCCGTGACGTAGACCGTCCGGTCGGTCGGGGGCACCCCGAGGGCGTCGAAGCCGTCGAGCGACATCGTCACGTCCCCCTGGAGCACCGCGTCGGTCGTGTACGTCGCGACCACCCGCTCGGTCGCCGTCTCCCCGGCGAAGTCGACCGACAGCGGGGACCCCACCCGCAGACCGTGGTCGGCGGCGTACGTGCTCGACAGGGCCACGCCGTCGGCGCCGAGGTCGGCGAGCGAGCCCGTGACCACCGTGGGCCGGGCCACGCGCAGGACGCCGGCGGGGTCGATGCCCGTCGCGAACTCGCGGTCGCCGCCCACCTCGAGCCGCGCGCCGCGGACCCGCACGACGTCCTGCACCCCGTCGACGGCGGCGATCCGGTCGGCGACCGCGGCCGAGAAGCCCTGCCCCACGACGCTCGAGACGACGTAGTCGGCGACGACGTCCTCGGCGAGGGCCTTGTCGATGCTCGCCTTGGCCGAGGCCCCGAGCACCGCCATGAGGGTGACGAGCGAGACCCCGATCATCAGGGCGGAGGCGGTCGCGCCGGTCCGCCGCGGGTTGCGGCGGGCGTTCTGCTCGGCCATCCGCCCCACGGCGCCGAAGGCCCGGCGGTAGCCCCACCCGAGCACGACGAGCACCGGACGACCGAGCACGGGGCTGACGAGCGCGGTGCCCACGAGCACACCGAACGTGCCGGCCCCGAGGACGTAGGTCGGCTCGCTCCCCCACCCGGCGAGGCCCGCGGCCATCGCGCCGACGCCGGCCGCGACGAGGAGCAGCCCCACGACGACGCGCCACCGCAGGCCGGCCTCGGCGAGCACGGCGTCGTCGCGCATCGCGGCCACGGGCGGCACCCGGCCGGCCCGACGGGCCGGGAGGTAGGCGGCGAGCAGGGTGACGACGAGGCCGACGACGAGGGCGACGACGACCGTGCGCGGGAGGAGCACGAGGGGGGTGGGCCCGAGGTCGAGGCCCGCTGCCCCGAACACCCGGCGGATGAGCACGGCGAGGAGCACACCGAGCCCGACCCCGAGCGCCGAGCCCACGAGCCCGACGACACCCGCCTCGAACAGCACGGAGCGGGCGACCTGGCGCCGGCTGGCCCCGATCGCCCGGAGCAGCGCGAGCTCACGGCTGCGCTGGGCCACGAGGATCGAGAAGGTGTTGACGATGAGGAAGGCCCCGACGGTGAGGGCCACACCCGCGAAGACGAGGAGGAAGGTCGTCACGAACCCGAGGGCCTGGTCGATGCGGGTCGAGGCGAGCGCCGCGGCGGCGTCTCCCGTCGTGGACTCGAAGCCCTCGGGGAGGACCCGGTCGACGGCGGCCTTGAGCTCGGTCTCGCTCGTCCCGTCGGCCGCGGTGACCCAGACCGTCGACCAGGCGTCGGCCCCGCCGAGGTAGACCTCCTGGGCCTGGCGGGCGTCGAACATCACGACGCTGACCCCGACCACCGACGATCCGGCGAAGTCCGCGGTGCCGACGAGGGTGCCTCGGAGCGTCGGCTGCTCGGTGGCGGTGACGAGGGGCACGGTCTCCCCGAGGAGGTAGCCGGACCGGCGGGCGGTGGTGGTGTCGAGCACCAGCTCGCCGGAGGACCGCGGCCAGCGCCCCCGGCTCAGGGTCGCCGTCGGCACCCCGTGGGCGGCGGGCCCGGAGCTGTAGGAGACGGCGATGCCGGGAGGCCCGTTGCCGCCGACGAGCTTTCCGGCCTTGTCGACGACGAAGGTGCCGAAGGCGGCGACCCGTCCGTCGGCCCGGGCGGCGCCCGGCACCGCGGCCAGCGTGGTGACGAGCGAGGCCGGCACGGTGCGGGTCCCGCCCTGGCCCGCGCCCGGGGCGCCACCGGTGCCCCCGGCCGGTCGCACGATGACGTCGCCGACCGAGCCCTTCGTGATGCCCGTGAAGGCGGCGTTCAGCGTGTCGGTGAAGACGTACGACCCGGCGACGAACGCGACGCCGAGCACGACGGCCAGCCCGCTGAGCAGGAGCCGGACCTTGTGCGCGAGGATGCCGCGCAGGGTCGCCCGGAGCACCTCAGGCCCCGGGCTCGGAGAGCCCGGCCATCCGCTCGAGCACGGTCTCGGGCGTGGGGTGGCGCAGCTCGCCGACGACCCGGCCGTCGGCGAGGAAGACCACCCGGTCGGTCCAGCTCGCCGCGCCGGGGTCGTGGGTGACCATGACGACGGTCTGGCCGTGGGTGTCGACGGCCCGCCGGAGGAAGCCGAGGACCTCGGCACCGGACGTGGAGTCGAGGTTGCCGGTCGGCTCGTCGGCGAACACCACGTCGGGGCGCCCCATGAGGGCCCGGGCACAGGCGACCCGCTGCTGCTGGCCGCCGGAGAGCTCGCCCGGGCGGTGGCCGAGACGGTCGCGCAGGCCGACCGTGTCGACGACCTCGTCGAACCAGGCCGGGTCGGGCCGGCGCCCGGCGATGGCCAGGGGGAGGGTGATGTTCTCCTCGGCGGTCAGCGTGGGCACGAGGTTGAAGGCCTGGAAGACGAAGCCGATCCGGTCGCGGCGCAGCTCGGTGAGCCGTCGCTCCTTGAGGGTCGTGAGGTCGACGTCGCCGAGGAACACGTGGCCCGTGGTGGCGTCGTCGAGGCCGGCGGCGCAGTGCATGAGGGTCGACTTGCCCGAGCCGGAGCGCCCCATGATGGCGGTGAACTCCCCCGCGTGGAGGTCGAGGGTGACGTCGTCGAGCGCGACCACCCGGGTCTCCCCCGACCCGTAGACCTTCGAGAGTCCCTCGACGCGCGCCGCGGCGCGCACGGTGGACGCGGAGGGCGCTGGGTCGGTGACCGTCATGGCCTCACGCTAGTCACCTCCCCTGAACGGCACCCTCGGGGTCCACCCCGGGCGCACCCGGAGCCCGACCCCGGGCGGAGCCGCTCCCGGCGCGGGTCCGGTCCCCGTCCACCGGCAGCGGTCCGACGTGCACCGACGACACCTCACGCAGCCACGGGTGGTCATAGTCGTCGCCGTCGACCATCCCGGTCACCCAGGCGAGCTCGAGACCGGCGTCGGTCACCCGACACAGCGCCACGTTGTTGTCGAACCACGGACCCTCGGTGACCGTCCAGGGGTACCGCGGGTCGGTGACCCGCGAGGACGCCGAGGCCAGGGCCCGCATCGGCCGCACGAGGGAACGGGTGAGCATCGAGACCATGACCCGCACGCCGCGCGGCATCGGGTTGCGGATCGGCGAGCAGACGGCCTGGGTGACCCGCGAGCGCGCGCCGTACGCCGCGATGTCGGTGACCTCGGCGAAGTACGAGTTGTGGACGTCGCCGGAGAGGAACGTGACGGTCTCGGGGGCGGGCCCGCGGTGGCCGCGGGCCAGGTCCATGACGATCTCGAACACCTCGTCGAAGCCGGCGTTGAACGCCGCCCAGTGCTCGAGGTCGACGCTGCGCCGGACGCGCTCGGCGAGGTCGCCGGCGCGTCGTCCGTACGCGCCCTCGGCGACGACCTCGTCGATGGCCTCGAGGTCGTGCAGGCCCGGGGGGAGGAGGAACGGCAGGGAGGTGCCGACGAAGACGTGCCGGTGGCCCCCGCGCAGCGTGTCGTCGAACCACCCGAGCTCGACGGGGTCGAGCATCGACCGGCAGTCGGGCTGGAGGTCGCGGGCCGCGCGCGAGTCGAGCACGACGAGGAGGCTGTCGCCGAGGGTGCGGGTGTGGCTCCAGCGGTACGACTCCGGCTCGGCGTCGGCGCGGGCGGCCAGGGCGTCGAGGGTGTCGGTGAGGTCGAGCTCGTCCGTGCGACCGGCCGCGGCGTGAGCCAGGACGCGGGAGTACACCTCCTCCTCGGCGAGCCCGCGCGGCGAGAGGTTGCCGAGGTGCTGGTGCACCCAGTACGACGCGAGGCCGGAAACGATGCGCTCCTGCCACCAGGTCGTCGCGCGGATCTCGCGGCGCCACGACCACGAGGTGTTCCAGTCGTCACGGATGTCGTGGTCGTCGAAGATCATCGCCGAGGGCAGCGTCGAGAGCAGCCAGCGGATCACCGGGTCGGACCAGGTGATGCGGTACAGCTCGTCGTACTCGGGGTAGTCCTTGATCTCCTCGTACGGCGGCTCGTCGAGGCTGCGGCGGGAGCGCATGAAGTCCTCGAGCTCACCGTGCGGCGTGGTGTCGGCGTAGACCTGGTCGCCGAGCAGGAGCAGCAGGTCGGGCCAGCCCGCCTCGGGGACGTCGCGCAGGGTGATGGCGAGGCTGCGCAGGGCGTCGACGCCGTGCAGCTTCGTGCCCTCCGCGTCGTGGCTGCCGAACGTGCGGCACGACCCGAACGCGAAGTGCGGCAGGCGGTCCGGGTCGAGGGTGCGGATCCGGCTCGGGGCGGCACCCGCCATCGGCCAGACCGTCCGGCCGTCGATGTCGACCGTGTAGGCGTCGTCGGTGCCGGGCTCGAGCCCGTCGCACACGACGAGGGCGTAGTGCGACCCGTGGACCCCGAAGGTGGGGGCGCTCCACGATCGCCCGGCCCGCTCGACGGTGACCGTCGTCGCGGTCGCGGTCCGCACCCACACCGTCGCCGAGGTCTCGTCGACGTAGCGCAGCAGGGGGCCGAGGACGAGCGCATCCTGCGCATCGGGTGACGGCTGGCTCATCCCGCCATCCTGCACCGCGGCGCCGGGCGAGTGCTGTGGGGGAACACCCCTGTTCGACCCCGGCCCCGTCCCTCGGGGGGCATCGAGAGGAGGCGACACGCAGAGGGTCGAGGCCGCTCGCCTGCGTGTCGCCTCCTCTCGAGCGCCGACGCCCTCCGTCCCGCGGACGCCCTCTCGAGCCCGGACGCGGTGCGAGGCCCACCCTTGCGCCGCACGGTAGCGGGCCACTACCTTGTGCCGCATGGGAGCGTCCGGAGGAGCGGTGAGCCAGCTGCGCCGTGGCGTTCTCGAGCACTGCGTCCTGGCCCTGCTCGAAGGGCGCGAACGCTACGGCTACGACCTCGTCGGCGAGCTGTCGGCCGCGGGACTCGTCGCCAGCGAGGGGACCGTCTACCCCCTGCTGTCGCGGTTGCGGCGGGACGACCTGGTCCGGACCACCTGGCGGGAGTCGGCCGACGGTCCGGCCCGCCGCTACTACTCGCTCACGCCCACCGGGGCAGCCGCCCTCGCCGAGTTCCGCACGGCGTGGACCGGGTTCGCCGCCACGGTCACCACCATCCTCCGACCCCAGGGGAACCAGCCATGAACGGAATCGACCACCCGACGGTCCGCGCCTACCTCGACCGGCTGGGCGTCCTCTCCCGGGGACTGCCCGAGGAGCGCCGCGCCGAGCTGCTGGCCGACATCGAGGAGCACCTCGTCGACGCCACGGCGGCGACGGACGGCAGCGAGGTCGCCCTCCGCGACGTCCTCGAGCGGCTCGGCCCGCCCGAGGACGTCGTCGCCGAGGCCGCCGGTGGTGCGCGGGCCACGGCGCCGCTCGCTCCACCCCCGGCACCGCCGGGGCGGCCGGGGCTCGAGATGGTCGCGCTCACCCTCCTCGTGCTGTCGCTCGTCCTGTCGGTGACCCTCGTGCTCGCCGTGCTCGCCCCCCTGCCGTGGCTGGTCGGTCTGGTGCTCCTGCTCCTCTCGGCGCGCTGGACGCCCGCCGACAAGGTCTGGGGCGTGCTCGCCTACGGGGTCCTCGGCATGCCCCTCGTGTGGGTCGCAGGGTTCATGGCCGCCCCGTTGTGGTTCGCCGAGTCCTGCACGGGCGGCAGCCGGGCGGACGGCACCACCTTCGAGGAGTGCACGGGCGGCCCCCCGGCCTGGTGGCCCGTCGTGGTCGTCGCCGTGGCCCTGGCCGTGCTCGGCCTCTGGGTCTGGACGGGGCTGCGCCTGCGCCGCAGCGCCCGGCGGGCGGCGACCCTCGCAGCCGCCACACCCCTCCCCGTCCCCGGCTGACCGCTCCCCGGCTGGTCGAGGTCACGGGCGTCGGGTGCGCACACGACGACGGGCGCCCCTCCCGGAGGAGGAGCGCCCGTCGGTGCGTGACGCGGGAGGGTGGGCTCAGAAGCCCATGCCACCCATGTCGTCGCCGCCGCCCGCCATGGCCGGAGCGGCCTTCTCGGGCTTGTCGGCGATGACCGCCTCGGTGGTGAGGAACAGCGCGGCGATCGACGCGGCGTTCTGCAGCGCCGAGCGCGTCACCTTGGCCGGGTCGATGACGCCGGCCGCGATGAGGTCGATGTACTCGCCCGTCGCGGCGTTGAGGCCCCAGCCGGGCTCCAGGTTGGAGACCTTCTCGGCCACGACGCCACCCTCGAGACCGGCGTTGATCGCGATCTGCTTGAGCGGCGCCTCGATGGCGACCTTGACGATGTTCGCACCGGTCGCCTCGTCACCGACGAGGTCGAGGGACGCGAACGCCTTGGCCCCGGCCTGGATGAGGGCGACGCCACCACCGGCGACGATGCCCTCCTCGACGGCGGCCTTCGCGTTGCGGACGGCGTCCTCGATGCGGTGCTTGCGCTCCTTGAGCTCGACCTCGGTGGCCGCGCCCGCCTTGATGACGGCGACGCCGCCGGCGAGCTTGGCGAGGCGCTCCTGGAGCTTCTCGCGGTCGTAGTCGGAGTCCGACTTGTCGATCTCGGCCCGGATCTGGTTGACCCGGCCCTGGATCTGGTCGTTGTCACCGGCACCCTCGACGATCGTCGTCTCGTCCTTGGTGACGACGACCTTGCGGGCGCGGCCGAGGAGCGAGAGGTCCGCGGTGTCGAGCTTGAGGCCGACCTCCTCGGAGATGACCTGGCCACCGGTGAGGATGGCGATGTCGCCGAGCATGGCCTTGCGACGGTCACCGAAGCCGGGGGCCTTGACGGCGACCGACTTGAAGGTGCCGCGGATCTTGTTGACCACCAGCGTGCTGAGGGCCTCGCCGTCGACGTCCTCGGAGATGACGAGGAGCGGCTTGCCGGACTGCATGACCTTCTCGAGGAGGGGCAGCAGGTCCTTGATCGAGCCGATCTTGGAGTTCGCGATGAGGACGTAGGGGTCCTCGAGCACGGCCTCCATCCGCTCGGTGTCGGTGACGAAGTAGTGGCTGATGTAGCCCTTGTCGAAGCGCATGCCCTCGGTGAGCTCGAGCTCGAGCCCGAAGGTGTTGCTCTCCTCGACGGTGATGACGCCTTCCTTGCCGACCTTGTCCATGGCCTCGGCGATCATCTCGCCGATCTGGGGGTCGGCGGCGCTGATCGACGCGGTGGCGGCGATCTGCTCCTTGGTCTCGACGTCCTTGGCGCTGGCGAGCAGCTCGTCGGAGACGGCCGCGACGGCCTTCTCGATGCCGCGCTTGAGCGCCATCGGGTTGGCCCCGGCGGCGACGTTGCGCAGGCCCTCGCGGACGAGCGCCTGGGCGAGCACGGTGGCCGTCGTCGTGCCGTCACCGGCGACGTCGTCGGTCTTCTTGGCGACCTCCTTGACGAGCTCGGCGCCGATCTTCTCGTACGGGTCGTCGAGCTCGATCTCCTTGGCGATCGAGACACCGTCGTTGGTGATCGTGGGGGCGCCCCACTTCTTCTCCAGGACGACGTTGCGGCCCTTGGGGCCGAGCGTCACCTTGACGGCGTCGGCGAGGATGTTCATCCCTCGCTCGAGACCGCGGCGCGCCTCCTCATCGAATGCGATGATCTTGGCCATTCGGGTGGTTCCTCCCACGCGAATCGAAGGTGGGACCGGGCGGTGCCCGCGACGGACGGACGGGGGCCGCGGCTCACGTCGCCGACGACTGACCCGACCTCACCGGACCGGTCGGTACTTATCACTCTCATGATGAGAGTGCTAACGCCATTATTGGCACTCTCGGGGGGAGAGTGCAAACGCTCGCCGGTCGGCCCGGGTCACGTCGTGGCCGTAGGTCGAGTCGTTGGCCACCGCGACGCCGAAGCCGGGCTCGCCGACGTGCACCCAGCGGTGCGCGCAGACCTCGAAGCGGGCGGCGTCCCAGCTCGTGTTCGCGTGGGTCGGCCGGTGGACGTGCCCGAACTGCACCTCGCAAGGCGACGCGCTCGGTGCTGCACGTCGAGAGTCGAAGGCCGCCTTGAGCAGCTACTCGCGCTCCTGCCAGTCCACCTCGGTGTCGATGTCGACGCGCCGCCTCCCCCGCCGGCAGGGTCACCCGCTGCTCGACGCGAGAGGCGCCGAAGGTCCGCACGACCCGGAGCGCCGCCCTCGACGGCCTCGACCGACCCGCCCTCGCCGAGAGCGACGAGGTCGGTGACGGTGCGGCGGTAGTAGGACTCGACGTCCCAGGCGTCGAAGCGCACCGGGGTGTCGGCGTGCAGCTGCAGCAGGTTGACCGCGCGACCGGGGGCGAACGGGCCTCGCGCCGCTCGCGACGTCGAGCGACCGAGGTGAGCAGAGCCGTCGGCGTCGACGAGCGCCACGACGAAGCCCGTTGGCCAGCCGCCAGCGTCGCCGTCGCGCTCCACCGTCACGGCGGAGGGGTCGATCGGCGGCCGCGACCGGCCCCGAGCGCCGGGGCACGCCGCACCGGGCGTGCGGTGCCGCGTTGAACAGCGACCTCGGCGCCCCCTCACCGGCGAGCGCGGCCTGAGCCGTGCGCGATGACCTCCTCGAGCTCGGCGCGCGACGGCGGCGTACTCCTCGACGGCCTGACGGTGCACCCAGCCGATGGAGGAGCCGGGAAGGATGTCGTGGAACTGGTTGTAGCAGCACCGCCTTCCACAGACGGTCCAGCCGCAGCAGAGCGGGTACTCGGCCCCGACGCGCACGGCTGCCGTGGCAGCCCACAGCTCGGCCTCGCGCAGCAGGTGCTCGCTGCGCCGGTTGCCGCGCTTGGTGCGCGCCTGGCTCGTGTAGGTGCCGCGGTGCATCTCGAGGTAGAGCTCGCCGACCCACACCGGAGGAGTCGGCGTACTCGGCCTCGGCCTGCGTCGAAGAAGGTGTCGAGGGCGCTCCACCTCGACCCGAAGCGGACCCGTCGAGGTCGCGCAGCGCGGGCGGCCCGGGCGAGCATCTCGCGGGTAGGCCCGCCGCCGCCGTCGCCGCAGCCGAAGGGCAGCATCGAGCGGTTCGCGGCCGCCCTTGTCGAGGAAGTTGCGAGCGGCGTGCGCGACCTCGGCGCCGGCTGACCCGAGCCGTAGGTGTCCGCGGGCGGGAAGTGGGTGAAGCACCCGGCGTGCCGTCGAGCCCCTCCCACCGGAAGGTGTGGTGCGGGAACCGGTTCGTCGTGTTCCACGAGATCTTCTGGGTGAGGAACCACCGCGACCGGAGAGCGAGACGAGCTGCGGGAAGGGCGGCGGTGTAGCCGAAGGAGTCGGGCAGCCACACCACGCGGGTCTCGATGCCGAACGAGTCGAGGAAGAAGCGCTTGCCGTGGGTCAGCTGGCGAACCAGCGCCTCACCGCCCGGCATGTTCGTGTCGGACTCGACCCACATCCCGCCGACCGGGCACGAAGCGGCCCTCGCGCAACGCGTTCGGCGACGCGGTCCCAGAGCTCGGGCAGGTGCTCGCGCAGCCAGGCGAACTGCTGCGCCGAGCGACATGGCGAACACGAGCTCGGGGTGGTCGTCCATGAGCGAGGTGACGTTGGCGCAGGTCCGGGCCACCTTGCGCACGGTCTCGCGGGTCGGCCAGAGCCAGGCCGAGTCGATGTGCGCGTGGCCGACGGCGGAGAGCCGGTGGGCGCTCGCCCGGGCCGGCAACGCGAGCGCCGGCGCCAGCTCGGCCCGGGCGACCGCCTGCGGTGCCGGGCAGGTCGGCGACGTCGAGCCGGTCCATCGCCCGGTCGAGGGCACGCAGCAGGTCCCAGCGGCGAGCGTCCTCGAGCGGCAGCTCGGCGGCGAGCTGGCCGAGGACATCGAGGTCCTGCTGCAGCTCCCAGACCTCGGGCTCGAAGACGGCGAGCTCGGCGCGGGCGACGCGGTAGAGCGGGTCGCGCGGGGCGGTGGCGGGGTCGCCCATCGGGGAGGGCCGGAAGTCGAAGCCGCCGCCGCCGAGGAGCAGCGGGTTGGCGGCGGCCTCGACGTGGAGGTCGACCTCCTCGCCGCCGGCCGCCGCGTCGGTGACGCGGACCCACTGGGTGCGCGGGTGCAGCCCCTTGACGACGGTGCCGTCGGGCCGGTGGACGAGCCCCTCCGCGTGGAAGCCGGTGTGGCCGGGGTCGAACCCGAGGTCGAGGCGCAGGTCGACGACCCGGCCGGCGAACCGCTGCGTTCCGCGCTGCGCCCCGAGGTGACGGCGGCCCGCTCGCCCCGCGAGGGCCCGACCCCCGGCGTCCCGGCCCACTGCGGCCCGGACCGCCGGTCGGCGGCGACCGGGCTCACAGCTCCGGCGTGGCCCCCTCCACGGCCACCCGCAGCGAGCCGTCGGCCTCCGAGGTGACCGGGTCGTCGAGGTCGGCGACGAACACGGCGACCGCCTCCCGGGCGGGGTTGCCGTCGAGCTCGTGGAGCGCCTCGCGCCAGGCGGCGAGGTTCGGGTGGTCCATCTCGGTGCACGCCTCGGCGGGGGCCAACGACTCGACCGCCGCGGCGAGGTCGGCGCGGGCGAGGGGCAGGGTCGCCGTCGAGCCGTCGTGCCCGAGGATCGTCGCGAGGACGACGGCGGGAAGCCCGTGCCGCCCGCCCGGCGGGTTGACGTGCGGCAGGTCCCACTCGGGCGAGGACGACGCCGGCGACAGGGCCACGGCGTGCGCCACGGGCGCCTGCCAGCCCTCGATCCGCTCGGCGAGGTGCTCACGGATGGCGGCGAGGCCGTCGGGCGTGCTCCAGTCGAGGTCGCTCATCGACCCATGGTGTCAGCCCGGTCGCTCCTGCGGCCCCGCCCGGGCGGCCCGTCGTGCGCACCCGCGGGACCGGAGGTGAACAGTGGGTGAACGAGGCCCCTCGCCTTGGTGAAGCGGGGGTGACGACCCCACACTGGTCCCTCGTGGACGCAGCGACCCTCACCCTCGTGCTCGTCATCGTGACGGCACTGGCCTTCGACTTCACGAACGGCTTCCATGACACGGCCAACGCCATGGCGGCGTCCATCTCGACCGGGGCCCTCACCCCGAAGGTCGCGGTCGGCCTCTCGGCGGTGCTCAACCTCGTCGGGGCCTTCCTCTCCGTCCAGGTCGCCCTCACCGTGTCGAACGCCGTCATCAAGATCCAGGACTCCTCGGGCGCACCCCGGCCCGAGCTGCTGACCGACGGCGGCCAGGCCCTCCTCCTCATCGTGCTCGCCGGCCTGGTCGGCGGCATCGTCTGGAACCTCGCGACGTGGCTGCTCGGCCTGCCCTCCAGCTCGTCGCACGCGCTGCTCGGCGGCCTCACCGGCGCCGGCGCGGCCGGGCTGGGCTTCGCGGGGGTGAAGTGGACCGGCGACGGCACCAAGCTCGACGGCGTCGTCGGCAAGATCCTGCTCCCGTCGCTGCTCTCGCCCGTCGTGGCGATGGCCGTCGCGTTCGTCGGCTGCTGGCTCGTCCACCGCATCACGCGCTCGGCGATGCACCGGCTCGAGGAGCGCTACTTCCGCTGGGGCCAGATCGGCAGCGCGTCCCTCGTGTCGCTCGCCCACGGCACCAACGACGCCCAGAAGACGATGGGCGTGATGACCCTCGCCCTCATCGCCAGCGGCCACTGGGACCGCACCGACGCCGTGCCCGTCTGGGTCAAGCTGAGCGCCGCGCTGGCCATCGCCCTCGGCACCTACATCGGCGGCTGGCGGATCATCCGCACCCTCGGCAAGGGCCTGGTCGACATCACCCCGCGCCAGGGGATGTCGAGCGACGGGGCGACCGCCGCGGTGCTCCTGGCCTCGAGCCACCTCGGCTTCGCCCTCTCGACCACCCACGTCGCCACGGGGTCGGTCCTCGGTGGCGGGCTCGGGCGCGGCACCCACGTCCGGTGGGCGACCGCCGGCCGGATGGTCGTCGCGTGGGCGCTCACCTTCCCGCTCGCCGCACTGGCCGGAGCCCTCATGTGGTGGGTGGGTCACAGCCTCGGCGGCATCGCGGGCGCGCTGCTCGTCTTCGTCGTGCTCTGCCTGGCCTCGGGCTGGATGTACCACCGCTCCCGGCTCCAGCACGTGGGCGCGCACAACGTCAACGAGGCCTGGGAGCGCCCCAGGGACGCCCACGACACCCCCACCCCGACCAAGACCCCGACCCACTGAGCGGAAGGACCGACACCATGCGCAGCCTCGAGCTCGCCCTCCAGGGGGCCGGCAAGGTCCTCGTCGCCGGCCTGCTGTTCGGCGCCGGCCTCCCCGTCGTCTACGCCCTCGCGATGCGGGCCCTCACCCTCGGGGGGACCGGGTCCGAGGGCGCGGCCGGTGACCATGCGCCGGCGGGGCACTCGACGCTCGGCCGGGTGCTGGCCGCCCTCCTCGTCCTCGTGGTCGTCGGCGGGGTCGCCGTCGGCCTCCTGCTCATCGTCGCCGGCGGCTTCGGCAAGGCCGTGAGCTTCGAGCACGTCCTCCCGACCATCGTCGACAAGAAGTGAGCCCGCAGATGCCCCAGCTGTCCCAGTCGGTCCTCGCCCACATCCGTGCCGGCTTCCCCGACGGCGTGCCCGACGCCGAGGCCGCCGCCCTCGGTGCCGTCCTGCAGGAGCAGCTCGGCGCCGAGGCCGCCCACGACGTGCTCCGCAAGCTGCACGCCGAGAAGCTGCTGTCGCGCAAGGCGGTCCGGGCGCTGGTGCCCGAGGAGGACCAGGTGCGCACGGTGTCGGCCAAGCTCGTGCTCGGCGGCTGGCCGCTCGGCGGGATGGAGGACGACGACGAGGCTCCCCCGCGCGAGGGCAGCGCGCTGGCGCGCATCGTCAACTGGCTCCGCGAGGGCTACCCCGGCGGTGTGCCCGAGCACGACTACGTGCCGCTGCTCGCCCTGCTCGAGCGCCGGCTGACCCGCTCCGAGGTCAAGAAGGTCGCCAAGGCGCTGCGCCGGGCCGACGTCAGCCCCGCCGGGCCGAGCGACATCGCAGCGGCCATCACGTCGTACACGCACTCGAACCCCAGCGACCAGGACCTGCGCCGGGTGCGCGACCAGCTCGCGAAGAAGGGCTGGCCGGTCGAGTTCCCCGACCCCGACCTGCCCTGACCCGACCTCCGCTGGGCCGCTGGGCCCACCCCGGTCGAGGTGAAACCGCCACCCCGGACACCGCGACATCACCTCCACCCCGCCCGGCCCCACCCCGGTCGAGGTGAAACCGCCACCCCGGACACCGCGGCACCACCTCCACCGGCCACCGGGGCGCCCGGACGCACAGCGACGCCCGTCCGGCTTCCCTCACGGACGGGCGTCGCTGGCTGGTGGGGCGGGAGCGGCTCAGGGCTCCATGCCGAGGCGGCGGGCCGAGCGGGCCCGCTGGCGGCTGGAGCGCAGGCGCCGCAGCCGCTTGACGAGCATCGGGTCCTGCGCGAGCGCCACCGGGTTGTCGATGAGCGCGTTGAGCACCTGGTAGTAGCGGGTGGAGCTCATGTCGAAGAGCTCCTTGATGGCCGTCTCCTTGGAGCCGGCGTACTTCCACCACTGGCGCTCGAAGGCGAGGACCTCACGGTCGCGCTCGGAGAGCGCCGGGGCGCTGACGGCGGACGTGACCTGTTCGGACGCGGCACTCACGGTGTGTGATCGACCCTTTCCTGCGTGCGGCTGCGAGCCCTCACTGTAGCCGCCGAATGACACCCGTGTCATTCGGCTGGAGCAGCCCGACGGCGTGTCGGGTGGACACGCCGGAACGCAGCCAACTCACCTGTCACACACGTCCCATCCGCCCCCTCGGAGCGGGGAGGATCCGACCTGCCGGTCGCCGGTCGACCGGGCCGCGAGGGGGCGTGCCGTCAGGCCATCGTGTCGAGGATGGCGGTGATGTCGTCCTCGGTCGTCGCCGGGTTGACGACGGCGAAGCGGGCCAGGGTCTCGCCGTCGTGGCTCGTCGGCACGACGAAGGCGAACTCGTCGGCGAGCATCCGGTCCGACCACGCGTGGTAGTCGGCCGCGGTCCACCCGAGCCGCCGGAAGACGACGACCGAGAGGTCGCGGGCCCGCACGAGCTCGAGCTCGGGCCGGCGCACCACCTCGGCCTCGGCGAAGCGGGCGACCTCGAGGGTGCGCTCGACGGCCGCCGTGTAGGCGTCGGTGCCGTTGACGACGAGGGAGAACCACAGCGGCAGCCCGCGGGCCCGCCGGGTCAGCCCGACGGAGTAGTCGGCGGGGTTCCACTCCGGTGCCTCGGTGAGGACGTCGAGGTAGCTCGCCCGCTGCGTGTGCGCCGCCCGGGCCAGCGACGGCTCGCGGTAGAGCAGGGCGCAGCAGTCGAACGGGGCGAAGAGCCACTTGTGCGGGTCGACGATGAACGAGTCGCAGTGCTCGACGCCCGCGTACCGCTCCCGCACCGACGGCGCCACGAGCCCGGCGCCGCCGTACGCGCCGTCGACGTGGAACCAGAGGCCGTACTCGCGGCACACGGCGGCCACCGACTCCAGGTCGTCGATGATGCCGAAGTTCGTCGTGCCGGCCGTCGCGACGACGGCGAAGAAGGTCTCCGGCCCGGCGGCCTCGAGCACCCGGCGCAGCTCTCGGCCGGTCAGCCGCCACGCGTCGTCGCCGGGCACCCCGACGAGCTCGGCGTCCATCACCTCGCAGGCCGACGCGATCGAGCTGTGCGCCCCCGCGGTCGCCGCCACCCGCCACGGGCGCACCCCGGCCGTGGCCCGCTCCCGGGCCGCGGCCCGGGCGGCGACGAGCGCGGAGAGGTTGCCGATGGTGCCTCCGGGCACGAAGACGCCGCCGGCCCGCTCGGGCATGCCGACGAGGTCGGCGACCCACCGCAGCGCCTGGTTCTCGGCCCACACCGCACCGGACCCCTCGAGCCACGACCCCGCGTAGATCGAGCTCGCGCCGACGACGAGGTCGAAGACCACGGAGGCGTCGCTCGGCGCGCACGGGATGAAGGAGAGGTAGCGCGGGTGGTCGACCGAGAGGCAGGCCGGCGCCAGCTCCTCGGTGAAGAGGCGCATGGCCTCGGCACCACCGACACCGCCCGGCGTGATCGTCGTGCCCAGCGCCGCGTCGAGGTCCTCCGGGGTGCGGACCCGGTCGAGCGGGGGCTCCATCCGGATCCGCTCCTCCGCGTACCCGGTGACCGCCTCGAGCAGCGAGGCGAGCTCGGCGTGGGCGTTGCTCTCGTACGGCGTGGAGGGGTGCACGCCCGGAGTCTAGGAGCCGGCGTCGCCGAGCAGCAGCGACCTCAGGGCGGGCACGGTCTCGACGAGGGCGTCCGGCTCCTCGGCCGCGAGGGCGCCCGGCTCCCCGGCCCCCCAGGTGACCGCCACCGCGGCCATCCCGGCGGCCCGCGCCGCCCGCACGTCGACCGTCGCGTCCCCGACGTAGACGCAGGTGGCGGGCTCGACGCGCAGGACGGCGGCACCCCGGAGCAGGGGGTCGGGGGCGGGCTTGTGGCGGTCGGTGTCCTCGAGCCCGGCGACGACCTCGACGAGGTGGTCGATGCCCACCCCCTCGAGGGCCAGCCGCGCCGTCTCCCGGCGCTTCGAGGTGACGACGGCCGTGCGGCACCCCCGCGTCCGCGAGCTCGACGAGGAGCTCGGGCACGCCCTCGTAGCGGCGGATGAGCCGGGAGGTGTTGGCGAGGTTCCACTCGCGGTAGGCCTCGTCGAGGGCGTGGCCGTGCTCCGGCGACTCCTCGAGGAGGGCCTGGAGCAGCGGCCGGCCGATCCACGCCCGCGCCCGCGGCTCGTCGACCTCCTCGCCGAGCACGCTGCGGAAGGCGTGCTGGTAGGAGGCGACGATGAGGGGGATGGTGTCGGCCAGGGTGCCGTCGAGGTCGAAGAGGACGGTGGGCCAGCGGGGCGTCCGGGTCACGGGCGCCAGTCTGCCGAGGCGCCCGACGCCGCGCCGACCCGGCCCCTCCCGGCCCCTCCCGGAGGCGGCGACCACGCCGCCGGCGGAGGCGTCAGGCGACCGGTGCGACGCCGAGCTCGTCGAGCAGCCCGAGGACGCGGCGCCGGATCTCGTCGCGGATCGGGCGCACCACCTCGAGGCCCTGGCCGGCCGGGTCGTCGAGCACCCAGTCCTCGTAGCGGACGCCGGGAAAGAAGGGCAGGTGTCGCCGCAGCCCATCGTCACGACGACGTCGGAGGACTGCACCGCGTCGGGGGTCAGCACCTTCGGCTGCTCGGCGGAGATGTCGATGCCCTCCTCGCGCATCGCCTCGACGGCCACCGGGTTGACGGTGTGGCCGGGCTCGCTGCCCGCCGAGCGGACCTCCACGGCCCCGCCGGAGAGGCGCGCGAGGTACGCGGCGGCCATCTGCGAGCGGCCGGCGTTGTGGACGCAGACGAAGAGCACGGAGGGGCGCTCGGGGGGGTCAGCCACGGGGGAACCTCTTCCGGAGGGCGAGCGAGACGTAGACGAGGGCGAGGAGCACCGGCACCTCGATGAGGGGGCCGACGACCCCCGCGAGCGCCTGCCCGGAGGTGACCCCGAAGGTGGCGATCGCGACGGCGATGGCGAGCTCGAAGTTGTTGCCGGCCGCGGTGAAGGCGAGCGTCGTCGTGCGGGCGTAGGTCATGCCCAGGGCCCGGCCGAGGGCGTACCCACCGCCCCACATGAGGGCGAAGTAGGCCAGCAGGGGCAGCGCGATGCGGGCGACGTCGAGGGGACGGCTCGTGATCTGCTCGCCCTGGAGGGCGAAGAGGACGACGATCGTGAACAGCAGGCCGTAGAGCGCCCACGGACCGACCCGGGGCAGGAACGAGCGTTCGTACGCCGCCCTGCCCCACCGCTGCTCGCCGACCCGCCGCGACAGGTAGCCGAGGAGCAGCGGGACGCCGAGGAAGACGAGGACCGACCCGGCGATGCTCGCGGGTGAGACGTCGAGCGCCGAACGGTCCAGGCCGAGCCAGCCGGGGAGGGCGGAGAGGTAGAACCAGCCGAGGCCGGCGAAGGCGACCACCTGGAAGACCGAGTTGAGCGCGACGAGCACCGCGGCCGCCTCCCGGTCGCCGCAGGCGAGGTCGTTCCAGATGATGACCATCGCGATGCACCGGGCCAGCCCGACGACGATGAGCCCGGTGCGGTACTCGGGCAGGTCGGGGAGCAGCAGCCAGGCGAGCGCGAACATCAGCGCGGGCCCGACGACCCAGTTGAGGACGAGGCTCGAGACGAGCAGCCGACGGTCGCGGGTGACGGTGTCGAGCCGGTCGTAGCGGACCTTGGCCAGGACCGGGTACATCATGACGAGCAGCCCGGCCGCGATCGGCAGGGACACCCCGTCGACCTCCACCGCCGACAGGGTCGACCCCAGGCCCGGCACGAACCGGCCGAGCACCAGCCCGGCGACCATCGCCACCCCGATCCACACCGGGAGGAGGCGGTCGAGGGTCGAGAGCCGGGCCGTGACCGACCCGTGGGCCGGGGCGGGTGCCTCGGGGAGGGCGGTCACGGGCAGCAGGCCCCCGCCGCGGCGTCGACGGTGGCCACCGGGGCCGCCGAGGTCCCGGCGGCCGGGGTGCAGCACGTGCCGTCGCCCGAGAGGGTGAGGGGGACGGGCCGGTCGTGGGCGTCGCGGGGCCGCTCGGGGTCCTCGTCCTTGACCGTGTAGACCTCCCACGGCGCGCCCGCGGGGTCGTGCACCCACACCTTGTCCTGGAGGGCGAAGCAGCACGTGGTGTCGTCCTCGTCGAAGGACGCGAGGCCGGCCGCGGCGAAGCGGTCGCGCGCCGCGGCCACGCCGTCGGTGTCCGGCACCTCGACCCCGAGGTGGTTCAGTGCGCCGGTCGTGCCGGTGCCGCGGGCCCCGTCGGTGGTCTCGATGAGGACGAGCTTGAGCGGCGGCTCGGCGACGGCGAAGTTCGCGTAGCCGGGCCGGCGCTTGTGCGGCTCCACGCCGAACATCGCCGAGTAGAAGGCGACGGAGGCCTCGAGGTCGCTGACGTTGAGCGCGAGCTGGACGCGTCCGGTCGTGGGCGTGGTCGACGCGGCGGTCATGGGCACCTCCGGGAGAACGGTGCATCGACGACGGTCGATGCGGTGGGTCGATGACACCACATGGCATCGATGTATGTCAATATAGAGGTCCGTCGATCCCCGAGGAGCCCTCGTGCCCACCAGCACCGCGACCGTCACCCGACCCACGACCACGTCGTGCTGCGGGATCGGCGTCGACGGTGGGCTCGACCGCGAGCAGGCCGAGCGCAGCGCGACCCTCCTCAAGGCCGTCGCCGACCCCGTGCGGCTCCGGCTGCTCAGCGCGATCCGGGCGGCCGACGGTGGCGAGGCGTGCGTCTGCGACCTCACGGCGCTCGTCGGCCTCGCCCAGCCCACCGTCTCGCACCACCTCCGCGTGCTCACCGACGCCGGCCTCCTCGAGCGCGAGAAGCGCGGCACCTGGGCCTGGTTCCGGGTCGTCCCCGAGGGCCTCGACGCCGTCCGCGGCATCCTCGCCTGACGTCCGGCCGGCGCCTCCGTCCCGGGGGCCGGCCCCCCGGACGGCGCCCGTGGCCGTCGGGCGGGCGGCGAACGGCCGTCGCCGGAACCGGCCGTCGGGCAGGGGAACCGGGGCGGTGGGCGCGTACTACGGTGAGGCCGATGCCCACTCCGTCCGCACCGTCCCCCGCGAAGCCGCTCAGCGAGCTCGTCCACCCGTCGTGGGCGCGGGCGCTGGCCCCGGTCGCCGGCACCGTCACCCGGCTCGGGGAGTTCCTCCGCGCCGAGGTGGCCGCCGGCCGCGGCTACCTCCCCGGCGGCCCGCACGTCCTGCGGGCCTTCCAGCGCCCCCTCGACGAGGTGCGGGTCCTCGTCGTCGGGCAGGACCCCTACCCGACCCCCGGGCACGCGATGGGCCTCTCGTTCTCGGTGGCCCCGGACGTGCGGCCGGTGCCGAGGAGCCTCGTGAACGTCTACACCGAGCTCGAGGCCGACCTCGGGCTGCCGCGCCCGAGCAGCGGCGACCTCACGCCGTGGGCCGAGCAGGGGGTCCTCCTGCTCAACCGCGTCCTCACGGTCGCCCCCGGGGCGCCGGCCAGCCACCGGGGCAAGGGCTGGGAGGAGGTCACCGGCCGGGCCATCGAGGCCCTCGTCGAGCGGGGCGGCCCCCTCGTGGCCATCCTCTGGGGGCGCGACGCCCGTTCTCTCGCACCGCACCTGCCCGGGGTGCCGCGCATCGAGTCCGCCCATCCGAGCCCGCTCTCGGCCCACAACGGGTTCTTCGGCTCGCGGCCGTTCTCGCGGGCCAACGCCCTGCTCACCGAGGCCGGTGCCGACCCGGTCGACTGGAGGCTCCCGTGACCCTCTCCCCGGACGCTCGCCGGGTGTGGACCCGCTACGTCGCGATCGGCGACTCCTTCACCGAGGGGATGTCCGACGCCGACCCCGAGCGACCCGACGCCTACGTCGGGTGGGCCGACCGGCTGGCCGTGCACCTCGACGCCCTCGCCGAGGCCGAGCACCTCCCCTTCGGCTACGCCAACCTCGCGGTGCGCGGACGCACGCTGTCCGACGTCGTCGGACCGCAGCTCGACGTGGCGCTGACGCTGTCGCCCGACCTCGTCTCGATGGTCGGCGGCGGCAACGACCTGCTCCGCCCGAGCGTCGACCTCGACTCCCTCGCGGGGCGCATCGAGGAGGCCGTCGTCCGCCTGCGGGCCGCCGGGGCCGACGTCCTCCTCGCCACGCCCACCGACACCCGTGACGCCGGCGTCTTCCGCGCCCTGCGCGGCCGGCACGCGGTGCACGCCGCCAACGTGTTCACCATCGCCCAGACCCACGGCTGCCACGTCGTCAACCTCTGGGGGATGCGGGCCCTGCGCGACTGGCGGATGTGGGCCGAGGACCGCATCCACCTCACGACCGAGGGCCACCGCCGGGTGGCGCTCGCGGCCCTCACCGCGCTCGGGCACGACACCGACGTCGCGGACTGGTCGACCCCGCTGCCCGCCCAGGACCGGTCGACCCGGGCCGAGGAGCTGCGCGAGCACGCGGCGTGGGTGCGCACGCACGCCGCCCCGTGGGTCGAGCGCCGGGTCCGGGGCACCTCCTCCGGCGACGGCCGCGAGGCCAAGCGGCCGACGCTGGTCCACCTGCGCGACCCCGACGCCGAGCCGGAGCACCGGCCGCCGCCCGACGCCTGAGCCACGCCCGCGCGACCGCTCGGTCGCCCGGCCCACCGCCCGGGCCTCCGTGGTCGTTGGCGACCCGGGCACGCCGCCGCTCGCATTCCCGACTGGTCGGCGGACACGGTTCCGCAGATGCGTGGATATGCTGCTGTTCATGACGCAGCTGCGGGTCACAGATGCCGCCGCCCTGCTCGGGGTCTCCGACGACACCGTCCGCCGGATGGTCGACGGGGGGCGCCTGCCCGCGGGCCGCGACGAGGCCGGCCGGCTCGTCGTCGAGGGCGCCGACCTCGCCGCGGTGGCCCAGGAGATCGCCCGGCCCGCCCCCGTCGGGGTGGTGGCCGACGAGTCGGCCCGCAACCGGATGCGCGGCATCGTCACCCGGGTCGTCAAGGACACGGTGATGGCCCAGGTCGAGCTGCAGTGCGGGCCGTTCCGGGTGGTCTCGCTCATGTCGCGCGAGGCGGTCGACGGGCTGGGGCTCGAGGTCGGCACGGTCGCCGTCGCCACGATCAAGTCGACCAACGTCATCGTGGGGGTCCCGCAGTGAGGGGGCGCGCCGCCGGCCTGGCCGCCGGGGTCGCCCTGCTCCTCGCCGGCTGCGGCGGGGGGACGACCGGCGCCGGCGGAACGACCACCGGAGCCGGGGGAGGTTCGGGCACGGCGGTCTCGGGCCGGGTCACCGTGCTCGCCGCGGCCTCCCTCACCACTCCCTTCACCGCCCTCGCCGCGGCCTTCGAGCAGGCCAACCCCGGCACGACCGTCCGGCTGAGCTTCGGGTCGAGCACCACGCTGGCCCAGCAGATCGCGCAGGGCGCCGACGCCGACCTCTTCGCCAGCGCCGGCACCGCCGCCCTCGACCAGCTCGGCGACGCCACGCCCACCGACACCGTCACCCTCGCGCGCAACACCCTGGAGATCGCGACCCCGCCGGGCAACCCCGGTGGGGTCGGCACCCTCGCCGACCTCGCGAAGCCGGGGGTCGACGTCGTCCTCTGCGCCGCCACCGCACCGTGCGGGAAGGCGGCCGACGCGGTCCTCGGCCAGGCCGGCGTCGAGGCGCACGTCGTCTCCCGCGAGCTCGACGTCGCGGCCACCCTCACCAAGGTCCGCCTGGGGGAGGCCGACGCCGCGGTCGTCTACCACTCCGACGTGGTCTCGGCGAAGGGCCAGGTCGTGGGCGTCGAGATCCCCGCGGCGCAGAACACGACCCTCGAGTACCCGCTGGCCCGCTTCGGCGACGGCGCCGCGGCGCGCGCCTTCGCCGCGTACCTCGCCGGCCCGCAGGGGCGCTCGGCGCTCCGCGACGCCGGGTTCCTCGCGCCGTGACCACGACGACGGGCACCTCCGCGGCCCACGACCCGCGCCGGCGGCTCCGCACCGGTGCCTCCGGGGTGCGGCTGTCGCGCGCCGTCCTCGTCGTCCCCGCCCTCGTCGCCGTCGCCCTCGTCGTGCTCCCGCTGCTCGGGCTCGTCGCCGGCACGCAGTGGCGCGGCCTGCCCGCGCGCCTCGCCGACCCCGCCGTCCGCCCGGCCCTGCGGCTCTCCGTGGTGACGACCCTCGTCACCGTCGCGGTCTGCTGGGTGCTCGGGACGCCGCTCGCCTGGCTGCTGTCGCGGGCCGAGGGTCGGACGGCCACGTGGCTGCGGGCCGTGCTCACCGTGCCGGTCGTCCTCCCCCCGGTGGTCGGCGGTGTGGCCCTCCTGCTCGCCTACGGGCGCCGCGGCCTCGTCGGCCAGCCCCTCGTCGAGGCCTTCGGCGTCCGCATCCCCTTCACGCCGTTCGCCGTCGTCCTGGCCCAGGTGTTCGTCTCGCTGCCCTTCTACGTCCTGGCCGTCGAGGGGGCCATGCGCGGCATCGACCGGCGCCTGCTCGACGTGTCGGCCACCCTCGGGGCCCGTCCGCTCCGGGTGCTCACCCGGGTCGCGCTGCCCCTCGCGGCCCCCGGCATCGCCTCGGGCACGGCCCTGGCCTGGGCGCGGGCCCTCGGGGAGTTCGGGGCCACGATCACCTTCGCGGGCAACTTCCGCGGTGAGACCCAGACCACCTCGCTGCTCGTCTACGTCGCCCTCCAGGACGACCCGCAGACCGCCGTGGCCCTCAGCCTCGTGCTCCTCGTCGTCGCCGTCGCGGTGCTGGGGCTGCTCCGGGGCCGGTGGCTGCGGTGAGCCTCGACGCCCGAGTCCGCCTCACCCGCGGGGCCCTCGACCTCGACGCCGCCCTGCAGGCGGAGGACGGCCGGGTGGTCGCCGTCCTCGGCCCCAACGGGGCCGGGAAGACGACCGCGCTGCACGCCCTCGCCGGCCTCGTGCACCTCGACGCCGGGCACGTCCGCGTCGACGGCCGGGCGTGGGCCGCCGACGGGGTGCACCTCGACCCGTCGCTGCGCGAGGTCGGGATGCTCGCCGCCGACCACCTGCTCTTCCCCCACCTCACCGCCCGGGCCAACGTCGCCTTCGGGCCGCGCAGCCGCGGCACCCCCCGGGGGTCCGCGCGGGCCCGGGCCGACGCCGAGCTCGACGCCCTCGGCGTCCTCGACCTGGCCGACCGGCGGCCGGCCCAGCTCTCGCACGGGCAGGCGCAGCGGGTCGCGCTCGCGCGGGCGCTGGCCACCGACCCCCGGCTGCTGCTGCTCGACGAGCCGCTCTCCGCGCTCGACCCGGAGCTGCGGCCGCAGGTCCGCGCCACCCTCGCGGCCCGGCTGCGCCGGTACCCCGGCAGCACGGTGCTCGTCACGCACGACCCGCTCGACGCGCTCACCCTCGCCGACCACCTCGTCTTCCTCGACCGCGGCACCGTCGTCCAGGAGGGGCCGCCGGCCGACGTCGTCGCCCGGCCGCGCAACCCCTACGTCGCGCACGTCGTCGGGCTCAACCTCTTCGCCGGCACCGCCGACGACGACGCGTCGGTCGCCACCGCGCTGGGGCCGGTCGTCACCCGCGGGCACGGGCACCGCGGGCCCTCGTGGGTGGCCTTCGCGCCGTCGGCCGTCGCCCTGTACCCGCAGGAGCCGCACGGGTCGACGCGCAACACCTGGCCCGCCGAGGTCACCACGGTCGAGCTCGTCGGCCAGACGGCCCGGGTGCGGCTGACGAGCGCGCCGGGCGGGGTGCCGGTGCTCGCCGAGGTGACCGCCGGCTCGGTCGCGACCCTGCGCCTCCAGACCGGTACCCGGGTCTGGGCCGGCGTCAAGGCGACCGAGGTCACGGCCTACCCCTCCTGACCCCGGCCGGGACCCCTCCCGGTCGGTCCCCACGCGGCGCGGGTGCCCGGGGGCGCCCCGAGCGGCCGGCCACCGCCGAGTCGTTGGACGTCCAACGACCTCGCTACCCTCGGAGGATGCCAGCGACGAGGCTCATGCCGACCGAGGAGGGCCAGGACCTCATCGACCTGACCCGCGAGATCTGCGCCAAGGAGCTCCGCCCGCGGGTCGACGACGCCGAGCGCGCCGCCGCCACCGACGAGTCCTTCCCCACCGAGGTCTTCCGCACCCTCGGGGCGGCCGGGCTGCTCAGCCTCCCCCACCCCGAGGAGCACGGCGGGTACGGCCAGCCCTACGAGGTCTACCTCCAGGTGGTCGAGGAGGTCGCCTCGGCGTGGATGAGCGTGGCCGTCGGGGTGTCGGTGCACTCCCTCACGGCCTACCCGGTGACCACCTTCGGCACCCCCGAGCAGCAGTCGGCCCTGCTGCCCGGGATGCTCTCCGGCGACCAGCTCGGCGCCTACTGCCTCTCCGAGCCCCTCGCCGGCTCCGACATCGCCTCGATGACGACGCGGGCCACCCGGGACGGCGACGGCTACGTGCTCCGCGGCCGGAAGGCCTGGATCAGCCACGCCGGGCACGCCGACTACTACACGACCTTCGCGCGCACCTCCGACGACGGCGGCCGGGGGCTGTCCTGCCTCGTCGTGCCGGCCGACGCCGAGGGCCTGTCGTTCGGCACGCCCGAGAGGAAGATGGGGCTGCACTGCGACACCGTCCGCGAGGTGATGTTCGACGACGTCCGCGTCGACGCCGACCGACGCATCGGCGACGAGGGCCAGGGCATGGCCATCGCCCTGTCGGCGCTCGACGCCGGCCGGCTCGGCATCGCCGCTGCGGCCACCGGGCTCGCCCAGGGGGCGCTCGACCTCGCGGCGTCGTACGCGAAGGAGCGCCAGCAGTTCGGGCGGGCCATCGCCGAGTTCCAGGGCCTGCAGTTCCTCGTCGCCGACCTCGAGGCCGCGGTGACGAGCGCCCGGGCCACGTACCTGCACGCCGCCCGCCTCAAGGACGCGGGCCGCGCGTACTCCAAGGAGGCCGCGGTGGCCAAGCTCGTCGCCACCGACGCCGCGATGCGGGTGACGACCGACGCCGTCCAGGTGCTCGGCGGTGCCGGCTACACCCAGGACTTCCCGGCCGAGCGGTTCATGCGCGAGGCCAAGGTCACCCAGATCTTCGAGGGCACGAACCAGATCCAGCGCCTCGTCATCGGCCGGCACGTGCTGCGCTGAACGGTGGAACCGGGAGCACCACCTCGACGTCCGAGCGAGGACCCCAGCGGAAGGAACCCCGTGCGCATCCGCCTGACCGTCACCGCCGCCCTCGCCGCCGCCGCCCTGGCCGGCTGTGGCAGCGCCACCCCCGAGGCCGCCTCGTCCGGCTCACCCACCACCTCGTCGTCGAGCCCGTCCCCGAGCCCCTCCCCCAGCACCACGGGGTCGGTCCCCGGCCCCTCCGACGGCCCCACGGTGCCGCCGCCGGCCGACGACTCCCTGCCGCCCGGCCTCGCCGAGCGGCCGGAGGTCAAGGCCGCCGTGAGCGACGCCGCCGGCCGGGCGGGCATCGTGCCGGGCACGGTGGTCATCGCCGGCTACAGCCCGGTGACCTGGAGCGACGGCTCGCTCGGCTGCCCGAAGAAGGGGATGGCCTACACCCAGTCCACGGTCGAGGGCGAGCTGCTGCTCCTCCGGGTCGACCAGCGGGTCATGGAGTACCACGCCCGGGTGAACGGGCCCTTCTCGTACTGCGCCACCCCGAGCGGCGGCTACACCCCGCGCGCCGGCTGACCTCTCGCCAACCGTGGGCCCGTCGGGCCGGCACGTGGCGAGACCGGGCCATCTCATACGTGGCCCGGTCTCGGACAACGGTATGCACGGGACCGAACCGCGCCGGTGACCGACACGCGGCGAACGCCGGAACGGGCCGTGAACGCCCGACGGCCCGTGCGGTCCGGCGTCGCGTCCGGTCAGTCGTGGGGGTCGGGGTCGCGCGAGATGCCGGGCAGCAGGGTCTCCCCGCTGCGGAGGGCGCCGAGCGCCTCGGGGTGGGCCGCCTCGACGTGGGCCAGCCCCTTGCGGCGGTACCGCACGAGCTGCACCGCCCCGAGCCCCCAGAAGAGGAACTGCACCGACATCGCGACCCGGAAGTCGGCGAGGGTGTAGGTGTCGGGGCCGCCCGGGGCCAGGCGGTCGAGCACCACCCCGATGAGCGCGATGGCCAGCAGCGACGCCGTGAACCCGCCGATGTTCACCACGCCCGTGGCCCGGCCCAGCCGTGACGACGGGTGGAAGGTCCGGGCGAGGTCGAAACCGACCATCGACCCGGGTCCCCCGACGGCCGTGACGACGGCGAGGACGACGAGGAGCCACCGCGGCGCCGGCCCGGGCCAGAGCAGCACGACCGCCCACGTCGTCGCGATGGTCGTGACGATGCCGAGCACGAGCTGCGAGCGCCGGTACGGCAGCCGAGCGGTGAACGCCGCGATCACCGGGCCGGCGCTCATCGCGGTGAACGTCATGACGACGAGGACGAGCGAGGCCGACGCGGGGGGTCATCCCCTCGCTGAGCAGGAAGGGGTACCCCCAGAGCATCGTGAACACCGTGGCGCCGAACTGCGAGCTGAAGTGCACCCAGAGCCCGAGGCGCGTCCCCGGGTTGCCCCACACCTCGGCGAGGGTGCGGGCCAGCGCGCGCACCTTGATCCGCTCGACGGCCTCTCCGCGGTACGGGGAGTCCTTGACGACGAGGAGCAGACCGACCGACAGCACGAGCCCCACCCCGCCCGCGGTGGCGAACGAGCGGGTCCAGCCGAAGGTGGCCAGCGCCGCGGAGAGCGGCGTGGCCGCGGCCACCGCCCCGAGCTGCCCGACCATCCCCGACAGCTGGGTGACGAACGGGGCCTGCTTGACGCGGAACCACACCGCGACGAGGCGCAGCAGCGAGGTGAACACCATCGCGTCACCGGCCCCGAGGAGCACCCGGGCGGCGAGCCCGACGGGGAACGAGCCCGCGACGGCGAACCACAGCTGACCACCCGACATGAGCAGCAGCCCGGTGAGCATGAGCGCCCGGGAGCCGAAGCGGTCGAGCAGCACCCCGACCGGGATCTGCATCCCGGCGTAGACCGCCAGCTGGACCACCGTGAACGTCGAGAGCTGCGAGGCCGAGATGTGGAACCGCTCGGCGGCGAGCAGCCCGGCCACGCCGAGCGAGGTGCGGTGGAACACGGCCAGGACGTAGACGGAGAGGCCGACGAGCCAGATCGCCCAGGCCCGCCGCTTCCCGATGGTGTGCACCTGGCGCAGCACGGGGCGGGTCACCCGCAGAGTCTACGAGCGCCGGCAGGCACGCCCGACCGCGCGGCGGGAGCCGGCCGGGCGGGGTGGCCGCCCTCCTTCCGGGCCGTGGGCGCGGAGTGCGGTCGCGGGCGGGGTCAGCGCAGCGCGTCGGCCATCGAGCGCAGGAGGCGCAGGGCGTCGGCGCGCTCGCCGTCGCCCAACCCGGCGACCATGCGCACCTCGACCTCGCGGACGGCGGCCGTCGCGAGCCGGAGTCGCCGGCGGCCGAGCGGCGTGAGGCGCGCCGGAAGGGCCTTGCCGCCCTCGGCCGCGTCCGATCGGGTCACGTGGCCCTCGGCCTCGAGCCCCTGGAGCAGGACGTGCATCGACTGGCGCGTCACGAAGGTCCCCCGGGCGAGCTCGGCCCCGGACAGTCCCGGCCGCTGGGCGAGCAGCTCGAGCGTGGCGTAGTGGGTGACGGTCATGCCGAGCGGGCGCAGCGCGCCCTCCATCGCCGTGCGCAGCGCGCTCGAGGCCACCTTGAGCTGGTAGCCGACGGAGGTGTCGAGGTCGATGCCGTCATCCGGGGAGGCCATGTCAGTAGCCTGACATATGGTCTGTCGTGTCAGAAAACTGACACCCAACGAGAGGACATCCCATGCCCGTCACCGGCCCCGACTTCGTCTCGCTCCAGGTCCGCGACCTCGACGCCTCGCGCGCGTTCTACGAGCACTACCTCGGCCTCGTCCGCTCCCCGGCCGGACCGCCCCACGCGGTCGTGTTCGACACCCGGCCCATCGCGTTCGCCCTGCGCGACCTCGTGCCGGGCACCGACCTCGACGCCGGGCAGCGCCCCGGCGTCGGCACCGCGGTGTGGCTGCACGCGACCGATGTCCAGGCCATCCACGACGCCCTCGTCGCGGACGGCCACCCCGTCGTCGCACCCCCGGTGGACGGCCCCTTCGGGCGCACGTTCACCCTCGCCGACCCCGACGGCTACCACGTGACCCTCCACGACCGCGCCTGACGCGGGGTCCCCCCGCCCGGACCCGACCTCGGGACGACCGTCCGGGCGGGGGTCAGGAGGGCCGGCGCTCCTCGGTCAGGGCCGCGGCGAACGACTCCTCGAGCACGTCCATCGCCTCGTGGAGCAGGTCGTCACCGATCGAGAGCGGCGGCAGGAAGCGGAAGACGTTGCCGTAGGTGCCGCAGGTGAGCGTGACGACGCCGCGCTCGTGGCAGCCGCGGTTCACGGCCGCGGCGAGCGCCGCCGCCGGCTCCTTGGTGGTCGGGTCGGTGACGAGCTCCATCGCCATCATCGCCCCGCGGCCGCGGACGTCGCCGACCTCGGGGTGGCGCTCGGCGAGGGCGCCGAGGCGGTCGCCGAGGATCTTGCCGATGCTGCGGGCCCGGCCGGCCAGGTCGTCGACCTCCATCGACTCGATGCTGGCCAGCGCCGCGGCGCAGGCCACCGGGTTGCCCCCGTAGGTGCCGCCGAGGCCTCCGCCGTGGACGGCGTCCATGAGCTCGGCCCGGCCGGTGACCCCGGCGAGCGGCATGCCGCCGGCGATGCCCTTGGCGGTGGTGACGATGTCGGGGACGACGCCCTCGTGGTCGCTGGCGAACCAGTCGCCGGTGCGGCAGAACCCCGACTGCACCTCGTCGGCGACGAAGACGATGCCGTGCTCGCGGCACCACTCGGCGAGCCCGGGGAGGAACCCCTCCGGAGGGACGATGAAGCCGCCCTCGCCCTGGATCGGCTCGATGACGACGGCCGCGGTGTTCTCCTCGCCGACCTGCGCGTGGATCATCCCGGTGACCGTGGCGAGGGCCTCCTCGGCGCACCGCTCGGGACCGCCCGCCCAGCGGTACGGGTAGGCCATCGGCACCCGGTACACCTCGGGGGCGAAAGGGCCGAAGCGGTGCTTGTAGGGCATGTTCTTGGCCGTCATGCCCATCGTGAGGTTGGTCCGGCCGTGGTAGGCGTGCTCGAAGACGACGACGGCCTGGCGCCCGGTGGCGTGCCGGGCGATCTTCACGGCGTTCTCGACGGCCTCGGCACCGGAGTTGAACAGCGCCGAGCGCTTCTCGTGGCTGCCGGGGGTCAGCGCGTTGAGCTTCTCGCAGACCGCGAGGTACGGCTCGTACGGCGTGACCATGAAGCACGTGTGCGTGAACCGCCGGATCTGCTCGGTCACGGCGTCGACGACGCGCTGGTTGCCGTTGCCCACGGTCGTGACGGCGATGCCGGACCCGAGGTCGATGAGCTGGTTCCCGTCGACGTCGCGGATGATGCCGCCCGCGCCGTCGGTGACGTAGACCGGCAGCCCGGTGCCGACCCCGGAGGCCACGGCGGCGGCCTTGCGGGCCTGGAGCTCCTGGGAGCGTGGCCCGGGGATGGCGGTCGCGAGGATCCGCTGCTGCTCGATCATGCGGGCATCCTATCCGTGCCCCACCCCGGCCGAGCCCACGGAATCCGTCGTCGTGGACCCACCTGACCCGTGATCCGCGCGGAGCCCCGGGCCGATGCGTCCCGGATCGGTCGTGCGGGGACGAGTCCCCGCACCCGGGCGGCCGAGCCGGACATCGAGGGCCGGTGGTCGATGTCGGAGGACGAGCTCGTCGAGGCCCTGCGCTCGCACCGACCGGGCCGGCATCCTGACCTGCGGCGATGCGTCGTGCGCGGCCGAGGACCACCGCGCCCGCGGACGGCCGAGGCCGCCCGGGAACGCGGAAGGCGCCCGGGAGCTGCGTGCAGGGGGTTCGCAGCTCCCGGACGCCGGTCCGGGGGCCAGGGCCGCCACGTGGGCGACCCGGACGCCGAGTACTGTACCTGAGATGTGCCCGAGTCCCGAACCGGCGGCGTGACGCCGTGAGCAGTCCGCGAGCCGCGATGAGGCTCCTCCTCGTCGAGGACGAGCGCCCCCTCGCCGCGGCGCTCGGCGACGCGCTGCGCGAGGCCGGGTGGGTCGTCGACCACGCCGAGGACGGCCGCGACGCCCTGCGCATGGGCCTGGCCAGCCAGTACGACGCCCTCGTCCTCGACATCATGCTGCCGGGGATGAACGGCTACGACGTGCTCAAGCACCTGCGCGCCCAGAAGGTGTGGACCCCGGTGCTCATGCTCACGGCCAAGGACGGCGAGTTCGACCAGACCGACGCCTTCGAGCTCGGCGCCGACGACTACGTCACCAAGCCCTTCAGCACCCCCGTCCTCCTCGCCCGCCTCCAGGCCCTCGCCCGGCGCGGCGCCCCCGAGCGCCCGGTGGCCCTCACCGCGGGCCCGCTCAGCCTCGACCCCACGACCCGCCGGGTGACCCGCGAGGGCCAGGAGATCCAGCTGACGGCGCGCGAGTACGCCCTGCTGCACCACCTCATGCGCAAGGCGGGCCTCGTCCAGAGCAAGGCCGAGATCCTCGAGAACGTCTGGGACTCCGACTACCCGGGCGCCGACAACGTCGTCGAGGTCTACATCGGCTACCTGCGCCGCAAGGTCGACGCCCCCTTCGACACCAAGGTCATCGAGACCGTCCGCGGCCTCGGCTACCGGCTCAACCCGTCGGAGCCCCCGCCGGGAGCCTGACCTCGAACCGGCACCACCCCTCCGGGCTCTCGGTCGCCTCGACGCCGCCCGTCGTGCGCGGCGACGACCTCGGCGACGATCGCCAGCCCCAGCCCGGTGCCGCCCGTGCCGCGGGTGCGCGAGTCGTCGAGGCGGACGAAGCGGCCGAACACCCGCTCGCGGTCGCGCGGCTCGATCGGCGGGCCGTCGTTGTCGACGGTGAGCACCGCGGCCTCCTCGTCGCGCGCGAGCCGAACCCGCACGACCTCCCCCATGTGCCGCTCGGCGTTCTCGAGCAGGTTGCGCACCACCCGGCCGAGCCGGGCCTGGTCGCCCTCGAGCCGCACCGGCTCGACGGCCACCGACACCGGCATGCCCCGGGCCCGCAGGGCCGAGGTCTCGGCGAGGACGACGTCGTCGAGGTCGATCTCGGTGCGGTTGAGCACCATCGCGTGCTCGTCGGCGGAGGCGAGGGTCAGCAGGTCCTCGACGAGCAGGGCCAGCCGGTCGACCTCGGCCGAGGCCCGGGCGGACACGGTGGCGCGCTCGGCGAGCGGCCGCTCCTCGGCGAGCCGGTCGAGGAGCACCCGGATCGTCGCGAGCGGGCTGCGCAGCTCGTGCCCGGCGTCGGCGACGAAGGCCCGCCGCGAGGCGTCGGCGCGCTGCATCCGGTCCAGGAGGTGGTTCATCGTCTCGGCGAGGCGGGTCAGCTCGTCGCGGCCGGCCGGCAGCTCGAGGGCCGGGCCCGGCGACGGGCGGCGCACCCGAGGAGGCGATGGCCTCGACCTGGTCGCGCATCCGCTCGACGGGGCGCAGGGCCTGGCCGACGGCGAAGGTCGTCACCGAGCCGAGGAGGGCGATGAGGCCGACGGCCCCGATGAAGGCGAACTCGGTGGACTGGCCGAGGGCCGTCGCCTCGACCCGGGTGGGGACCCCGACGAGCAGGGTGTAGTGGTCGCCCTCGGGGGTGGTGGCGTCGGCGGCCGCGACGACCCAGGCCCCGGGCGGCAGTCCCGCGATGTCCTCGACCTTCCCGATCCGGATCTCGGCCCCGTCG
This sequence comes from uncultured Actinomycetota bacterium, assembly GCA_963752445.1. Classification (GTDB taxonomy): domain Bacteria; phylum Actinomycetota; class Actinomycetes; order Actinomycetales; family Dermatophilaceae; genus Phycicoccus. The sequence continues at coordinate 229,462 of CAVVYI010000037.1, forward strand.
ATCCGGGGCCGGGCGACGGCGGTGGTCGGGGCGCCACCGGTCGCCGCGACGACGTCGCCGGTGGCGGGGTCGACGACCTGGACGATGCGGTTGCCGTCGACGACCGCGTGGGTGCCGATGAGGTCGCTCACGCCGTGCACCCCGAGGTCGGCCCGCAGCTCGACGACCTCGGCCTGGGCGACGTCGCGCGCGGACGCCTCGAGCACCTGCCCGAGCGAGAGGTAGACGATGCCGGCGAGCGCGGCGCTGATGAGCAGGACGACCGGCATGGTCAGCGCGAGGATGCGGCTCCTCAGACCCAGCCGGACGCGCATGCGGCGAGTCTAGGCGCGGGCGCGGGGCCGGGCCGCCCCGGCCGCGACGGCACGTCCCGGGGACGCCGCCGGTACCTCGGGGACGCCGGCGGCGCCTCAGGGGAAGGAGGTGCGCACGGCCGCCATGTCGTCGGCCCCGTGCCCGGCCGCCGAGGCCCGCGCGAACAGCTCGAGGACCGCGTCGAGGAGCACCGTCGGGAAGCCGGCGTCCGAGGCCGCGGCGACCATGAGCCCCACGTCCTTGACGACGCCGTCGACCTCGAACGAGGGGGTCCAGTCGCCCGCGAGCATCGCCCCGCCCTTGACCTTCGCGTAGGGAGCGAACACCGGCCCGCCGTCGATGGCCTCGAGGAAGAGCGCGGGGTCGACGCCGAGCGACCCGGCGAGGGCGAGCGACTGGGCCGTGCCCGCGGTGAGCAGGGCCACCCACGCGTTGCAGGCCAGCTTGAGGGCGCTCGCCGCCCCGACCTCGTCGCCGGCCACGACGGTGCGCGAGCCGATCGCCTCGAGAACGGGGAGGACCCTGTCGCGCAACGCCTCCGGCCCCGACAGCAGCACGACCAGGGCGCCCTCGTCGGCGGGCTTGCGGGTCCCGAGGACCGGTGCGTCGAGCACCCGGTCGCCCCCGACCTCGGCGACCCGGCGGGCGCCCTCGACCCCGACCGTGCCGCACTGCAGCCAGACCCCGTCCGCGCCCAGGGCTGCGAGCACCTCCCGGCCGACCTCCACGGTGGCGTCGGCGTCGAAGAGCATCGTCACCGCGACGTCGGCGCCCTCCACGGCCTCCCGGACGGTGCCGGCGACCGTGGCGCCGTCGTCCGCGAGTGGCGCGGCCCGAGCGGCCGTCCGGTTCCACACGCGCACCTCGTGGCCGGCCCGCACCAGCGAACGGGCCATCCCGCGGCCCATGATCCCCGTGCCCAGCACCGCAACCCGCACCGCGTCCTCCTCGGTCCACCAGCGGGCGGCCGGTCGGCCGCCCGGCAGCCACGATGCCACCGGGGGCGCCGCGGCGGGGCCGCAGGCCTCAGCCCTCGACGCCGCCGGCCGGCGGATCGGGTGGGTCGGCGCTGCGCCTCGCGGTCACGGTGGCGCGGTCCTCGGGTGTCGAGTAGCGCCAGAAGTCCCGCAGCACCCGACCGGCGGCCGCGGGGTCGGCGTCCGGTCCGACGAGCCGGAAGGTGTCCGCCGTCACCGTCGCGAGCGGGAGGACGAGGCGCAGCTCCGGGTCCTCGACCTCGGCGGGGTCGACGCCGGCCAGCCGCCCGAAGCGGATGGCCATCTCGTGCTGCTCGCGGTACCCGGTGTAGTACGCCTGCTCGACGCACCGCCGCACCGCCGCGGTGAGCCAGGCCCGGTCGGGCGGGGGGATCGTCCCACCCCAGGAGTAGGCGACCCACCGCGCCTGCTGCTCGAGGGGGACCGCGTACGGGCCGAGCTGGGACCACAGGCCGACGAAGGCCAGCCCCTCCAGGTCGGGGTGGAACGTGAACTCGGCGAGCTCCATCGACGTCGGGGTGAGGGCGAGGGTCCTCGCCAGCTCCTCGTCGAGGAAGGGCAGGTTGAGGTGGAAGCCGGTCGCGACGACCACCGCGTCGGCCTCGACGGCGGCGCCGTCGGTGAACTCGACGCGGCGCCCGTCGACCCGGGCCACCCACGGGTGGGGCGTGACCCGGTCCTCGGCCACGAGGTTGAGGTAGTGCGAGCTGCCCGTCACCCCGGCCCGGGTGATGTCCGGGTGCGGCGACGGGGCGCCGTAGCGGGCCGGGTCACCGCCGAGCCGGAGCACCCGTTCGGTCGTGGTCGCGTGGATCTCGTCCTCCGAGAGCACCTCGTGGGCCAGGGCCCACTCCCGCGAGAAGACGTAGGACTCGATGGGCACCCCCGCGACCATCTTGGGCATGACGTAGCGCTGCCGGCGCTGGGCGAGGTGCACCTCGGCCCCGATCATCGCCAGGTCGCTGGCGATCTCGAGGGCGGAGATGCTGCCGCCGCAGACCACCACGGTCTGGCCGCGGTGGCGGTCCGGGTCCTTGTAGCGGAAGGCGTGGCTCACGCCGCCGCTGCCGGCGAAGGTCGCCAGCCCGTCGATGGGCGGGACGTCGGGGAGGTTGTAGCGGCCCGAGGCCACCACGACCCGGGGCGCGCGCACGGTGTGCGAGCCGTCGGCCTCGTCCCACGTCACGTCGTACCCCTGCCCGTCCGCTCGGGCGATCCGGGTGACGAGGCAGCCGAAGCGCAGCGAGGGGAGGAGGTCGAACGCCGTGGCGTACTCCCGCAGCATGTCCAGCACCTCCCCGTTGCGGGGGAACATCGAGATGCCGTCGGGGTAGTCCAGGTCCGAGAACCGGGTGAGGAAGCGCGCCGTGTTGGTGCGCATCGCCGGCCACACCCCGCTGTTGGGGTTGTCGCGGTTCCACTGGCCCCCGAGGTCGTCGTGCGACTCCAGGACCAGCACCTCGAAGCCCTGGGCACGCAGCCAGCGGGCACTGGCGAGCCCGCCCATCCCGGCCCCGACGACGACGACGTCGACCGAGGACGCCGCACCGTCCGTCTCGCGCTCCGCCTGTCGCGCCCCGCCGACCACGTCAGGCCGCCTCGAGCAGCACGGCGCGACCCTGGCCGCCGCCGCCGCAGATGGCGGCCACCCCGAGGCCTCCACCCCGGCGGCGGAGCTCGTGGGCCAGGGTCAGGACGAGGCGGAAGCCGCTGGCGCCGAGGGGGTGGCCGAGGGCGATCGCTCCCCCGTTGACGTTCACCCGCTCGGGGTCGACCGCGAGGGCGCGGCACGAGGCCACGACGACGCCGGCGAAGGCCTCGTTGACCTCCCACACGTCGATGTCGCCCGGGCGCAGGCCCTCGCGCTCGAGCAGGGCGCGCGCGGCCTCGGCCGGCCGCTCGTGGAGGCTCGACGTCGACCCGGCGACCACGGCCGACCCGACGACCCGGGCCAGGGGGGTGCGGCCGTCGGCGCGCGCTCGCCCGCGGGTCGTCAGCACCCCGACCGCTGCGGCGTCCGACATCTGCGAGGCGTTGCCGGCCGTGATGGTGCCCCCGTCACCGAAGGCGCTCGGCAGCTCGGCCAACCGCGTGGCCGTCGTGTCGGGGCGGATGCCCTCGTCCGCCTCGCCACCGGCACCGTCGAGGATCTCCTCGCCGAGCCGTCCGGAGGTGGTGGCCGCCGCCGCCCGGGTGTGGCTGGCCAGCGCGACGGCGTCCTGCTCCTCCCGCGAGATCCCCAGCCGACGGTTCTCGCCGTCGCTCAGCTCGCCCATCCCGACGTCCCCGAGCGAGCACCACAGCCCGTCGCGCACGAGGAGGTCGTCCGGGGAGCGCGGCGCCCTGCTCATCGACTCGAAGCCGCCCACCAGCACGCCGGTGGCCTCCCCCGCCCGCAGCAGGTGCCCGGCGTGGACGACGGCGCTCATGCTCGCCAGGCACACGTCGTTGAGCGTGATGCCCGGCACCGTCCGCGGCACGCCGCCCAGGGTGGCGGCCACCCGGGCCGGGTTCTGGCCGTTGCCGGCCTGGACGACGTTGCCGAGCACGACGAGGTCGACCACGGGGTCGCCGAGCCGGGAGAGGGCCGCCCGCACGGCCCGGCCGCCCAGCTCGGTCGCCGGCACGTCGGCCCAGCGCCGACCCATCCGTCCCACCGGGGTCCGGGCCCCGCCCAGCAGGACGACGTCGTCGTCGGAGGCGCGCATCAGAGGTCCATGGTCCAGCACACGGCGGTGCCGTCGAGGACGACGACCCCGTCGCCACGGACCACCTGCGTGGCCAGGGTCGTGATCGGCTTGTCCGCCCGCACCGACCGGACCTCGACCTCGCCGGTGATCGTGTCGCCGGGGCGCACCGGGGCCCTGAAGGACCAGGCCACCTCGAGGAACACGGTGCCGGGCCCCGGCAGCTCCTCGGCGACGACGGCGTTGAGGACGGCGCTGGTGACGCCGCCCTGGACGACGATCTCGCCGAAGCGGCTGCGGGCCGCGGCGTCCGCGTCGTAGTGCAGGGGGTTGCGGTCGCCGCTGATCTCGGTGAAGAGCTCGATGTCCCGGGGCCCCACCTCACGGGTGATCGACGCGCGGTCGCCGACGGCGGGCATCCGTTCGGGCCAGGTGGTCATGGGGTCTCCTTCGGGTGGGTGGTGCGGGCCGGTCGGGGAGCGGGAGCGGGGAGCAGTGGGGAGAGCCGGTGCATGGCGACGGCGCCGAGCAGCGGTCCGACGCCGAGCACGGCGACGGCGGCGGGCCACCCCCGGTGGGCCGCGACGACGGGCACGAGCTGGATGGTCACGACGGTGACGAGGAAGCCCAGGGCCGTCTGGACGGTCAGCGCGGTGCCGGTGCGGGCCGGCTCGACGACGCTGCCGAGGCAGGCCGAGAACAGTGCCGAGTCGGCGATCACCGAGGCCCCCCACACGAGGACGATCGGCACCACCAGCCACGGTGAGGCGCCGAAGGTCAGGGCGGCGAGGAGGCAGCACAGGCCGCTGGTCACCATCGCGGCCAGCGCGGCCCGAGCACGTCCGAGCCGGTCACCGAGCCAGCCGGACAGCACGCAGCCGAGGGCCCCGAACGCGCCCAGGGCCACGAAGCTCAGGATGCCGACCGTCACGGGGGACACCCGGTCGCCGTGGGCCAGGAAACCCGCCGCGAGGAAGGCCGGGAGCCAGGCCCACACGGCGTAGAGCTCCCACATGTGGCCCAGGTACCCGAGGATGGCCAGCCGCGGCGCCCGGTCGCGCGCGATGGCCAGGACGGTCCCCGGGCGGAAGGCGGTGGCCCGGGAGACCAGCGGGCCCACGCGCACCCAGCGCAGCAGCCCGGCGGCCAGCAGGGACGACGTCGCCGCGGTGAGGAGCACCGGTCGCCAGCTCGACCCGAGGGCCGCCCCCACGAGGTGCGGCAGGGTGCTGCCGAGGGTGAGGGCGCCCACGAGGACCCCCACGGCCAGCCCCCGCCGGTCGGCGAACCAGCTGACCGCGATCATCATCCCGACGGGGTAGACCAGCGCCAGCGCCATCCCGCTGACGAGCCGCAGCAGCAGGGCCGCGACGAAGCCGTGGGCGACCAGCGCCACGGCCGCCGTGCTCGCCGCCGCCACGACGCTGCCGACGGCGACCAGCCGGGGTGGGTCGACGAGGTCGGCCAGCGTGGTGAGCGCCGAGACGAGGGCGCCGACGACGAAGCCGACCTGCACCGCGGAGGTGAGCAGCGTCGCCTCCACCGACGTCAGCGACCAGGCCTCCCGCAGGGCCGGGGCCACGGCGCTCGCGGCGAACCACGTGGCCATCGCGAGGACCTGGACCGCGCCCAGGAGGAGCAGCTGGCCGCGCGCGACGACACCGTCCGGCACGTCCACCCGGGCGAGCGCCGTCACGGCCCGACCTCCCGGGCGACGGCGACGTGGCCCTCGCCCTGCGCCCGGGCCCCCACCGTCACGGGCAGGTCGACGGCCAGGCGGTCGAGCGGCCCCTCGTACGCGGTGACCATGCGCGGCCCCTCGTCGAGCTCGACGAGGAGGACGGCGTAGGGCGCCTCCGCCGACCAGGCGGGGTGCCCGGGCCGGTGGACGACGGTCCAGGTCCAGATGCGACCGGTGCCCGCCGCCTGCTCCCAGTCGAGCGCCTCGGACCAGCACCACCGGCAGAGGGCGCGCGCGTGGTGCTGGGCCCGCCCGCAGTCGCGGCAGCGCTGCAGCCGGACGACGCCGTCGGCGAGGCCCTCCCAGAACGGCACCGTCTCGGGGTTCGGGGTGGGGCCGGGCTTGGCGGGCGGAACCGGCACCGGCTCCTCGGTCATCCCGCCCCCTCGAGCACCAGAGCGACCTCTTCGCCCATGACCGCCCCGTTGCCGGTGACGAGCGCGAGCCGGGCGTCGACCATCTGCCGCTCGCCCGCGGCACCGCGCAGCTGGCGGACGGCCTCGACGACGTGCCCCATCCCCCCGGCCAGGTCGGCCTGGCCGCAGGCCAGCTGGCCGCCGTGGGGGTTGAGTGCCGTCGCGCCGCGGTGCGAGACGTCGTGGTCGCGCAGCCAGTCGCCGGCGGTCCCCGGCGCGCAGAGCCCGGCGTCCTCGAGGGTGATGAGCACGAGGATGGAGTAGCAGTCGTAGAGGGCGAGCACGTCGAGGTCCGCCGCCGTGACGCCCGCCCCCGCGAACGCGTCCGACACCGCCGCCCGGAGGGGCGAGCTGGTGAGCGTCGGGGCCCCGCTGACCGCACGGTGCGTCACCCGCTCCCCCGCCCCGCGCAGCAGGACCGGGGGGTGTGGCCGGCCGGCGGCCGCGGTGGCCCCGGTGACGACGACGGCCGCGGCGCCCGCGCAGGGCATGACGATCTCGAGGAGGTGCAGCGGGTCGCTGACCATCGGGGAGGCCAGCACGTCGTCGACCGTGACGGGACGACCGTGGAAGACCGCCTCGGGGTTGAGCAGCGCGTGGTCGCGCTCGAGGACCGGGACGAGGGCGAGGTCGGCCGAGGTGCGCCCGAAGTCGTGGAGGTAGCGCTGGGCGATCCAGGCGTAGGAGGTGTTGGCGCCGCTCGCACCGTGGGGGACGTCGAACTCACGGATCGGGTTGCGGTTGGGCGCGCGCAGGGTGACCGCGGGGTCGCGGGGCGCGGACAGCACGCAGAGCGCGGTCGTGCACATCCCGGCGTCGATGGCCGCCGCCGCGCGCCAGATCATCCCGGCCGCCGTCGCGCCACCGAGGTCGACGACCTCTGCGACCGACGGCTCCAGCCCGAGGTACTCGGCCACCGTGACCGCGACGTGCTGCGGGGTCTCCCCCACCTGCACGCCGACGAAGAGCCCGTCGACCGCCCCGGGTTCGAGGCCCGCGTCGCGCACGGCGCCGGCGGACGCGCGGGCGAGCAGCCCGAGCCCGGTCTCGCCGGGCGCCTCCCGTCGCGGGGGCAGCTCGTGGATCCCCACGATCGCCGCGCTGCCGCGGGGCGTCACCGGGGACTCCGCAGGGCCGCGACCGCACCCGGGTTGGCGAGGCTCGGCTGGTCGGGGTCGACGGGCCGCCCGACGTGCACGTCGAGGACGAGCCGCCGCAGGATCTTGCCGCTGCGCGTGCGGGGCAGGTCGTCGACGACGTGCACCGCCGCCGGTCGCATCGGCTTGCCGAGCTGGGCGGCGACCGCCTCGGTGACGGCGCGCCGGCCGGCCTCGGCGTCGTCCTGCGCCCCCATCCGGACGAAGACCACGAGGGCGCTGCCCGTGAGGGCGTCCGGCACACCGATGGCTGCCGACTCCAGCACTCCGGGAACGGCGTTGGCGATGTTCTCGACCTCGGCCGGCCCCAGCCGCTTCCCGGCGACCTTGAGGGTGTCGTCGCTCCGGCCGTGGATGAACCAGGACCCGTCGGGGGTGCGCTCCACCCAGTCACCGTGCCGCCAGCGTCCCGGCCAGTCGGCCCAGTACGTGCGCTCGTAGCGGCCGGGCTCGCCCCAGAAGCCCAGCGGCATCCCCGGCGACGACGTGGTCAGGGTCAGCTCCCCGACCCCCTCCTCGAGGGCCACGCCCCGCTCGTCCGACACCGAGGCACCCATGCCGGGGACGGGCCCGGCGAACGCGCAGGGGACGATGGGCTCGGTGACGGTCGTCGTGAGGATCCCGCCCGAGACCTCGGTGCCGCCGGAGTAGTTGACGACCGGCAGGCGGGAGCGCCCGACCTCCTCGAAGAGCCAGGCGTAGGCGTCCTCGGTCCAGGGCTCGCCGCTCGAGGCCAGCACCCGCAGCGAGGGCAGGGTCGTGGCCGGCGTCCCGCCGCCGGCCATGAGGCCCCGCACGAGGGTGGGCGAGACACCGAGCACGGTGATCCCGAGCGCGTCGACGGCGTCCCAGAGCCGCCCCGGGTGCGGGTGGTCGGGCGCCCCGTCGACGAGGGCGACCGTGGCTCCGGCCAGCAGCCCGCCGAGGAGGGTGATGGGGTGCATGACCCACCCGGGGTCGGTCACCCAGGCCGCGACGTCGGTCGGGCCGACGTCGAAGAGCAGGGCCGCGTCGCTGCCGGCCTTGACGCAGAAGCCGGCCGTCCCCAGCGTCACGCCCTTGGGGGACCCGGTCGTCCCCGAGGTGAAGGCCACCATGAGGGGGTGGTCGGCGTCGAGCTCGGCCTCCGGGACCTCGTCCCCCGCACCGCCCCGGCGCAGCTCGTCCCAGGTGACCTCGCCGGGCATCCGCCCCGAGGGGTCCACCCCGGCCACGGGGACGGACACGCAGAGCCGGAGGGTCTCGACCTCGGACAGGACCCGGACGGTCTGCGACCGCAGGTCGCGCGCCCGCCCCCGTCGCACCACCCCGTCGGCCACGACGAGGGCGCAGGCCCCCGCCAGCCGCAGCCGGTCGACGACGGCCGCCGCGCCGAAGCCGGAGAAGACCGGCACCGCGATGGCGCCGAGCCACGCCAGCGCGAGCTGCGTGACCGCGACCTCGGGGGTCATCGCCAGCTGCACGCCGACGCGGTCGCCCGTCCCGATCCCGAGCGCTCGCAGCCCCGAGGCGACGCGCGCGGTCTCGGCGGCGAGCTCGGCGTAGGACATCCGGCCCACGCGGCCGTCCTCGCCGGACCAGACGAGCGCGGGGTGGTCGCCGCGCCCCTGCTCGACCCAGCGGTGCACGGCGTTGTCGACCAGGGAGAAGCGGCCGCCCGGGAACCACCGCGCGTGCGCGGGGTCGTCGAGCTGGTCGACGACGAGGGACGGACGGCGGGTCCACCGCAGGCCCATCCACTGCTCGACGAGGCCCCAGTAGGCGGCCGGGTCCTGCCGGGCCCACGCGTCGAGGGCGGTGCGGTCGCGCACCCCGGCGACCCGGCACAGGTCGACCAGCCGGCTGCGCTCGAGCACGCCGGCCGCGGGGACCCACGTGGCCGTCGGGGTCACGACCGCTCCCGGAGCGCCGCCAGCTCGGCAACCAGGAGGGTGGCGAACCCGGGGTCGTTGATGTCGAGGGGGCTCTCGACGAGCCGCACCCGGGGGTCGAGGTCCGCCACGAGGGCCTCGCGGAACGCGGCGTCCGCCTCGGGCCACCAGAAGGGCATGCCGGGGACGTCGAGCTCGGAGAAGCCGCCCAGGGGCAGCACCACGGTCGTCGTGCCGGGCGCGGCGCCGGCCCGGGCGGCGACCAGCCGGCCCAGCTCGGCGTTCTCCGTCGGGTCCGAGCGCATGAGGGTGACGTGCTCGTTGTGCCGGTGCAGGCGGCGCCCCGCGAACCGCTCGGGAACCGACTCCGCCGCACCGAAGTTCACGGTGTCGAGGGCTCCGGGGACGACGACCTGCGGGATGCCGGCGGCGGCCGCCGCGCTGAGCCGGTCCGGGCCTGCCGACAGGGTCCCGCCGGCGACGAGGTCGGCGAGCTCGGTGGTCGTCACGTCAAGGACGGCGTCGACCCGGCCCTGCGCCACGAGCCGTTCGAGCGTGGCCCCACCGGTGCCGTTGGCGTGGAAGACCGAGACCTCGGCCCCCTCGGCCTCGAGCCGCTCCCGCGCCGCGGAGACGCACCGGGTGGTGATGCCGAACATCGTCATCGCCACGTGCGGTCCCACCCGCTCCGCCGCGGCACCGGCACCGGCCGCGGCCAGCGCCGCGGTGGCCACCGCCGCCCGCCGCAGCACGTCCCGCAGGATCCCGTTCATCCCCTCGACGTCGACCACGGGGTAGACGAGGAGCGCGTCGGTCCCCTGCAGGTACCCCCGGGTGTCCCCGGCGACCACCGTCGACACCAGCACCTTCGGGACGCCGAAGGGCAGCCGGGGAGCGGCCAGCCCGAAGACCGTGCCCGCCCCGGACCCACCGGCGACGATGAAGGCGTCGACCTCGCCCGCCGCGTGTCGGTGCGCCAGCGCGCTACCGACCGCTCCACCCATGGTGTCGAGCGCACGGTCGCGGCCGGACCGGCGGACCTCGTCCATGGACCGACCCGCCAGGGCCGCGAGGTCGTCCGGTGTCGTCTCGGCGTCCTCGGGGTGCGCGGCGACGCCGAAGTCCATGCGGTGCACCCGGCACCCGCGGTCGCGCAGGAGGCCGCAGAGGAGGTCCAGGGCCTCCCGCTTGGTGTCGAAGGCCCCCGCGACGACCACCGTCGGGGGTGCGCCGGAGGTCACCGGTCGGTCCGCAGCTTCTGGTGCTTGAACGCCTCGACGACCTGCTTGATCGGCTCCTCGATGGGGAGCCGCTCGATGCTCGAGGCCCCGATGAAGCCCACCGACCGGGTGCGCTCGAGCACGTACCCCGCGTCGTCCGGCGTGGCGATCGGGCCGCCGTGGCTCACGACGAGCACGTCGTCCCGGACGGTGCGCACGGCGTCGGAGATGGCGTTGACGACGTCGACGCACTCGTCGAGCGAGCGGGCGAAGCCGGAGGCCGCCCCGATGGAGCCCCCGGTCGTGAGTCCCATGTGGGCCACGACGACGTCGACCCCGGCCTCCGCCATGCGGCACGCCTCGTCAGGGGTGAAGCTGTAGGCCATCGTGAACAGCCCCAGCTCGGCGGCCTGGCGGATCATCTCGACCTCGCGGTCGTAGCCGAACCCGGTCTCCTCGAGGCTCTGGCGCCAGCGGCCGTCGATGATCCCGTGGCTGGGGAAGTTGATGACCCCCGAGAACCCGGCGTCGCGCAGCGTGGCGAGGAAGCGTGGCATGACGCGGGTCGGGTCGGTGCCGTTGACCCCCGCGATGACCGGGGTGTGCTGCACGACGGGGAGCACCTCGCGTTCCCCCATCTCGAGCACGATGCCGTTGGCGTCCCCGATGGCGAGCAGCCCGGCGTTCGAGCCGTGCCCGCCCATCCGGTAGCGCCCCGAGTTGTAGATGAGGATCAGGTCGGCCCCGCCCCGCTCGGCGAACTTCGCGGAGATCCCCACTCCCGCACCCGCTCCCACGATGGGCCGGCCGGCCTCGACCTCGGTGCGCAGCCGCGACACGACATCGGCTCTGGAGTACATGGATACCTCATCTCTCGCGGGGCGGTCAGGGCCACCCGGGGGTCAGAACTGGGGAACCTCGACCCGCGCCCCGCCGGCCAGGGCGGAGTCGTGGGCGCAGATGCCGGGGGCCGTCCAGGCCGCGGCCGTGCGGGCGTCGACGGCCGTCGGACGGTCCTCCAGCACGGCCGTGACGAACTCGTGGACGAGGTGCGGGTGCGACCCCCCGTGCTCGGCCCGCCGGCGGAGCACCGGGCCGCCGTCCGCGGGGTGGACCTCGAAGTCGGTGACGTACGGGGCCAGCTCGGGGGGCAGGTCGGACACGTCGTCGGGCGGCACGACGGTCTCGGTCACGGCCCGGCGTCCCCGCAGCCCCTTCTCCGGCCGGTGCTCCTCGAGCGGCTGGAGGTCGTGGACCACGAGCGGCCCGACGTGGTCGGCGGGCCACTCCACCGACCCCAGGTCGCCGTGGACGTCGAAGCCCTCGACGTAGGGGCGCGCGACCTGGAAGAAGGACATCGCGATCTCGGCGACGACGTCGCTCGAGGTGAGGGCGAAGAGCCCCCGCTCGGCCGGGAAGGGGTTGTCGTAGTCGCCGAGGCGGTCCGGCGTCAGCCGGCCGGTGCCGTGGGCGACCACGCTCGCGACGGTGGACCCCGTGAGCGCCAGGAGGGGGGCGAGGGCGTGCGTCACGTACTTCATGGGCGGGTAGCCGTACCAGTACGGCGGGTACCCGTCGAGGTTCTGGTGGTGGAAGCCGCGGTACCCGGTGAGGGTGCCGAGCCGGCCCGCGTCGCGCAGGGACCGGACGAAGCGGTACTCGCGTCCGTAGACCGTTGTCTCCATCATCATGTAGCGCTTGCCGCTGGCGTCCTCCGCGGCGATGACCCGCTGCAGGTCGTCGAGCTCGAGGGCCATCGGCACCGCGCACGCGCAGTGCTTCCCGGCCTCGAGCGCCGCCACGGCGAAGTCCGCGTGCAGGGCCACCGGAACGAGGACGTGCACCGCGTCCCAGCGCGGGTCGGCCAGCACCTGCGCGTAGTCGGTGTAGCGCGCACTCACGCCGTAGCGGTCCGCGACCTCGGCCAGGCGCTCCGCGGAGGCGTCGACGAGCGCGACCTCCCGCACGCCGGGGTGCGCGAGGTAGACGGGCAGGAAGTCCTCCCCGAACCCCAGCCCGACGACGGCGACGGAGATCCCGCCGGACGCGCTCATGCCGACGGCACCTCCTCCTCGACGCCCTCGAGGAAGGTCGCCCCACCCGTGGCGAAGTTCGCGACGTCGGCCGAGGCCGCCCGCCCGGCCTCGGAGGCCAGGATCTCGTCCATGGCCTCCTTGCTCTCGGCGTAGAGGTCCGCCACGAGGTGGATCGGCGGGGTGACGTCACCCTCCTGGACCGTCGGCCAGGTGAGGGTCCAGCGGGCCAGGCCCATCGCCGCGGCGATCGGGACGTGCACCTCGCGGTAGTAGCGGTCGAACTCCTCGGGGTCGTCGGGGCGTCCGTACAGCACGGTCATCCGGTACACGTCAGGCTCCTCGGGGAGGGGGACGGGAGGGTCGGGGTCACTTGACGCTCCCCACGGACAGCCCCTCGACCAGCCGCCGCTTGGCGACGACGAAGACGGCCAGGAGGGGCAGCGAGGTCAGCAGGGCCAGGCCCATCAGCTTGTTCCAGCTGACCGAGTACAACGAGGTCTGCTGGGCGAGCAGCCCGCTGACCGGGAGGTTGGCGGGGTCGGTCATCAGCGTGGTCGCGTAGATGAACTCGCCCCACGAGATGATGAAGATGATCGCGCCGACGGTCGCGATCCCGTTGGGCAGCAGCGGCAGCACGATGTTCCGGAAGGTGCGCAGGCCCGTGGCGCCGTCGATCTCGGCGGCCTCGTAGACCTCCTTGGGGATCGCCAGGACGAACGGGCGCATGAGCATGATGGCGAACGGGGCCAGGAGGGCGACGTCCGCCACGACGAGCCCGCCGAGGTTCCCCACGAGCCGCCACTGGGCCAGGATCCCGTAGAGCGGGATGACCGCCATCGGCTGCGGCACCATCTGGAGGACGAGGAAGACCCCGAGCAGGGCGGCGCTGACCCGGCTCCAGCGCGCCGTGAGTCGTCTCCCCAGCGCGTAGGCCGCGGGCACGGCGACGACGAGCACGAGGACGGTGACCGACACGGCGATCTTCGCCGAGGTGACGACCGACGAGCCGGCCGTGGCGAGGATGTCCTCGAAGCTGGCGAGCGAGGGCGTGAAGACGAGGGAGTTCGGCTGGGACCGGACCTCCTGGTCGCTCTTGAACGCGGTGAGCACGATCCACAGCAGCGGGAGCAGGTAGACGAGGCCGAGGGCGAGCACGACCAGGCGGGTGCCCAGGGTGTGGCGCTGGTTGGTCACGACTCCTCCTCCCGGCGCACGCCGATGACGTAGGGGATGGCGAGCAGGACGACCACGAGCATGGCGACACCGGCGATGGCTCCACCGGTACCGAAGGAGTACGTCTTGAACGCCTCCTGGTAGGCGAGGAACGGCAGGGTCGTGGTCGAGGTGCCGGGACCGCCGCTGGTCATGACGTAGACGAAGTCGAAGCTGCGGAACGCGTACAGCACGATGAGGATCACGAGCACCATCAGCGTCGGGCGCAGCAGCGGGATGACGACCGAGACGGCCCGGCGCACCGGCCCCGCGCCGTCGATGGCCGCGGCCTCGAGGACCTCCGTCGGGATCGAGAGGAGCCCGCCGCGCAGGATGAGGATCGCGAACGGCAGGCTCGCCCAGGCGGCCACGAGGCTCACCGACCACAGGGCGAGCCGCGGGTCGCTCAGCCAGTCGACCCGGTCGACGCCGACGAGGCCGAGGAGCGCGTTGACCGCGCCGTCACCGGCGAGGATGAACTTCCAGACGCTGCCGCTGACGAGCGGTGGCAGCGCCCAGACGAAGACCATGAGGGACAGCACGATGCTGCTGAGGCGGCCGCGACGGGCCAGGGCCTGGGCCGCCACGAAGCCGATCGTGAGGTCGACGACGAGCAGCACCACGGTGAAGATCCCGGTGGCCTTGGCGGCGTCCCAGAACGTGCTCCCCGACAGGACCTCGCGCAGGTTCTCGGTCCCGGTGAAGGACCAGTCACCGATGAGGTTGGCCGGCCCGACGTCGCTGACGGCCATGCGCGCCATCTGCACGAGCGGGTAGACGCAGAGGACCGCGCAGACCGCGACCGCCGGGAGCAGGAACGGGGAGAGGTGCGCCCGGGCCCGGCGCCGCCGGGCCGGCGCGGAGGGCTCGGTCGAGCCCTCCGCGCCGGTGCGGACGCTCGACCCGGAAGGGGCCGTCATGAGCAGGACCCGCCACCCTTCTCACGGGCCGCCGAGACGCCCGCCATGGCGTCCTTGGCCGCTGCGGCGGGGTCGGACTGGCCGGAGATGACGGCGCTGTGGGCCTGCCCCACGGCCGTCTGCATGGCGGCCGTCTCCTTGTTGAGCGGCCACGCGCCGGTCTCCCCGGCCGCCGCCACGAACGGCTGCACGAGCGTGTCGGCCGTGATGGCCTCGTTGTCGGCGAGGTCCGAGCGCGTCGGGATCTGCCCGGAGGCCTTGAAGTTGATCAGGCTCGCGTCCTTGGACATCCAGGCCTCCTGCACGTACTGCCAGGCGAGGTCCTTGTCCTTGGCGAAGGCCCCGATGCCGATCGCCTCACCGCCGGGGAAGACGTGGCTGCCCTGCGGGCCGGCGGGGAAGCGCGTGGTGCCGATCGTGAACGAGGCGGACTTGGCGTCGGCCAGGTTCCAGTTGCCGTTGATGCCGAAGGGGTACTTGCCGCTCATGAACGCCTGCCAGGCGTCCGCCTGGTCCCACGTGGCGGTCTCCCGGGGGATGATCCCGGCCGAGGACCACCCCTTGACCGTGGTCAGGCCCGCCTGCAGGTCGGACTCGCTCATGCTGCAGTAGTCCTTGCCCTGGCCGAGCAGCTGCGGCATGAACATCCAGGCGCCCTCGACCGTGGGGGCCCCGGACTCGGCCAGCACGCTGTCCTTGTGCGCCGGCGCGAGCTTCTGCAGGGCCGCCTCGAACTCCGCCATCGTCGTGGGGGGCTGGACCCCCGCGGCGTCGAGGAGGTCCTTGTTGTAGTAGAGGCCGAGCAGGTTGGTGTAGCTCATGACGTTGTAGACCTTGTCGTCGAACTTCCACACGGCGGAGTCCGGGAAGAGGTCCTTGTCGGCGTAGCCGCTCCACTGGTCGGTGAGGTCGGCGAGGACCCCGGCCGAGGCCAGCGTCGGGAAGTCGACCACGACGTTGTCGAGGACGACGTCGGGGCCGTCCTGCGTCGTGGCCGTGGCCAGCAGCTTGCTCGGCAGCTGGTCGAACGGGATCTGGACGGTCTCGATCTTGACGTCCGGGTGGGACTTGGCGAACAGCGCGTCCTGCTGCTCCAGGGCGTCGTTCTGCCCGCCCGCCGTGTAGTAGGTCCACACGGTGAGGGTCTTCTGGCCACCGGAGGCGTCGGACCCGGAGTCCGCCCCGCTCCCACAGGCCGTGAGGACCATCATCCCGATGACGGCGGCTCCTGCCGCCTGTGCTCTTGGTCGCAACACAGCGCCCACGCTCCTTTGCGTACTGGGTCCGATCTAATTAGATCGATCGTCATCGTATTTACGACAGCGGCCGAGGTCAACAGTCGTGAGTAATATCGTTGCCCGACCGATATCCGGACGTGGAGGTGACCATGGCGAGTGCCCCGGCGGGCCCGGTCGCCGCCGACCGGACGAGCATGCGCCCCAGCGTCTCCCCTCGCCTGAGCCGCGCCGGAGAGGTCCTCGAGCTGATCCGCACCCGGCGGGCGACGACCATCTCCGAGCTCGCCACCTGCCTCAACGTCGCCCGCTCCACCGTCAACGACCGTGTCGAGGCCCTCGTCGCGCGCGGGCTCGTCGTGCCCCAGGGCGAGGTGGTGGCCGGCCGGGGCCGCCCGGCCACGTCGCTCGCCTTCAACCCGGCCGCCGGTGTGGTGCTGTCGGCCCAGATCGGCATGAGCGGGCTGCGGGTCGGCGTCTACGACCTGGCCGGCCAGCCGCTGGCCACCGAGTCCACCGACATCAGCGTGTCCGAGGGCCCCGAACGGGTGATCGGCGTGCTCGAGGGCGCCTTCGACGCCCAGCTGACGGCGGCCGGCCTCAGCCGTTCCGACGTGCTCGGTGTGGGGATCGGCGTTCCCGGCCGCATCGAGCTCGAGACGGCCCGTGAGGGCGGCTCGGCGACGGCGCGACCGTGGATCGCCTACCCGGTCGAGGAGCGGCTGGCCCGCACCTACCCGGGGCCGGTCCACGTCGGGCGCGGGGTCGGGCTGCTCGCGATGGCCGAGCAGCGCGCGTTCCACCCGGACGCCAGCGTGCTGCTGGGTCTCAAGGTGGGCACCGTGGTCGAGTGCGGGGTCGTCATCGACGGACGGATCGTCACCGGAGGCGCCGGCCTCGCCGGGGAGATCGGGCACACGCCGGTGCCGGGCACCGACACGGTGTGCGTCTGCGGGAACCGCGGGTGCCTCAACGCCGTGGCCGGCGGCGGTGCGCTGGCCACCGAGCTGGCCGCCCTCGGGCACGACGTCGACTCCGCGCGCGGTGTGGCCGAGCTGGCCCAGCAGGGCGTCGTCGAGGCCGGTCAGGCGGTGCGCGAGGCGGGGCGACGCATCGGGGCGGTGGTCGCCGGCGCCGTGAACCTCCTCAACCCCGACGTCATCGTCGTCTGGGGCTACCTCGCGGACGCCGGCGACCAGCTGTTCGCCGGGCTGCAGGAGAGCCTGTACCGGATGGGTGTGCCGGCGGCCACGCGTCACGTCCAGATCGAGTACACCCGCCTGGGGGCGGACGCGGGCATCCGCGGAGCCGCCGTGAGCACGACCGAGGAGATCCTCTCCGCGCCCAACATCGACCGCCTCCTCACGTCCTGGCAGCTCGACGGGGCCCGCTGAGCCGGTGGGACCGACCCCCCGTCGTCGCGCGGGGGCGGGCGCCCGTCCGACCGGGCCGCTAGCGACGGACCTTCGGCGGCTGGCTGGCCGGGGCCAGCTGGCTGTCCATCATGAACTGGTAGACCGCGTCGTCCTCGAGGCGCTCCCAGCGGCTGCGCCGGTGGTGCACGCTGTCGAGCGCCGACGCCCGCTCGGGAGGCGGGGTCCAGTCGGCGTAGGCGGCCAGCACCTCGTCGGAGGTCGTGCGCTCGAGCCCGGCCACGAGGGCCTCGAGCACCGGTGGGGGCAGCAGCGCGGCGAGGGCGCCCGGCCGTCGCCGCTCGGCCGCCACGAGGTAGCGGGCCAGGGCCGGGGCGTCCGCGGGGGAGACCCGCAGCCCGACGAGGAGCTCGCGGCGGACCAGCTGCAGCACCTCGGCACGGTGCGGCTCCGCGAGCCCGGCGATGACGGCGGCGTGCCCGCCCGCGACCTCGAGCAGGGGGGAGCACAGCACGAGGTAGCGATACCGGCGCAGGAGCCCCTCCATCGGTCCACCGTAGGGCGTGACGCCCCTCCGCGGGACGGGATCGCCGCGTCGTCGGGGCGGCCGGGTCGGCGCCGCCGGCCCCCGCCGGCGGTGTCCGCCTGACGTGCGGCGGCCGCCCGCGAGCCACCACCTGCGAGGGTGGGGTCACGCGCACGACCCCTCGAGAGGACCTCCCATGAGCTTCGACACCCCGACCGGCACCCGCGGTGCCCGCCAGCCCGGGGGGCGCTTCTACGTCTGGTTCAACCGCGTGATGGCCAGGCGCGCCGGCCGGAGCGGCTCGATGATGGGGATGCAGGTGCTCTCGCTCACGACCGTCGGGCGCAGGAGCGGCGAGGAGCGCACCGTGCCGGTCGCGTGGTTCCCGGGCGCCGACCACTCCTACCTCGTCGTGGCCTCTGCTGCTGGGGCACAGCGCAACCCGGCGTGGTACCACAACCTCGCCGCACACCCGGAGCAGGTGCGCATCGAGGTCGAGGGCC
Organism: uncultured Actinomycetota bacterium; assembly: GCA_963752445.1. Lineage (GTDB taxonomy): Bacteria > Actinomycetota > Actinomycetes > Actinomycetales > Dermatophilaceae > Phycicoccus. The sequence continues at coordinate 247,672 of CAVVYI010000037.1, forward strand.
GGTCGATGGAGGTCTCGGCGACCCAGCTGCACGGGGCGGAGCGGGCCGCGGCGTGGCAGCAGATCACCGCGGCGTCACCGCGCTTCGGCGGCTACGAGGAGAAGACCGACCGCGAGATCCCCGTCATCCGCCTGCTCCCCCGCACCACCTGAGCGGTCGGCCCGCGTCCCCCGGGCGACGTCCGCGTCCATACTGGCCGCGTGCACGCGTTGCTGTCTGCGTCGCCGGTCGCGGAGACCTTGCTGGTCGTCACCTTCGTCGCCTTCCTCGTCGCCGAGGTGTCGATCAGGTTCCGCTCCGCGGGCGCTCGCACCCACGCCAGCACGGACCGCGGCAGCCTCGTCGCGGTCGTCGCCGGCCTCGCGGCCGGCGGGGCGGCGGCCGGCTGGCTCTCCGCGAAGGCCCCGGCCTGGGAGATTCCCGGGAGCTGGTTCCTCTTCGTGCTCGCGCTCTGCCTCATGTGGACCGGGATCGCGCTGCGCCAGTGGGCCGTGTGGGTCCTGGGCCGCTTCTTCACCGTCGTCGTGAGGGTTGCCGACGACCAGCACGTGGTGGACCGCGGGCCGTTCGCCTGGGTCCGCCACCCGTCCTACACGGGCCTGGTGCTGACTCTTGCCGGAGTGGGGATCTCGATCGGCAACTGGCTCTCCCTCGTCGCGCTGGTCGTGCTGTCGACGACCGGGCTCCTGGTGCGGATCCGCGTGGAGGAAGAGGCGCTCATGAGCACGCTGCCCGGGTACCCCGAGTACGCGCGGGGACGAGCTCGCCTCGTCCCCGGGCTCTGGTAGCGGCGCACCACTCGGGCCGGCGGCGCGTGCCCGCGGCAGGTCCTTGGAGTCGGAGGGGGAACGAACGACCGCGCTCGCCCGCGGAGACCATCCCGGGACCGATCCCGCGCCGAGGGGGCGGAGCAGCGGTCGAGGGCGCGGGAGCGGGCAGTCCCCTCCCCGGCCCGGTCTGCCCCCCGGCTCGCTCGGTGGTCGAGGACGTACTCCTGGCCGTGCTCCCGAGGACGCCGTGTGCCGTCGGAAGGGCCGGCGGCGCACGGCAGCATCCGCTCGCGAGCCGGGCGCCCGAGCCGATCCTGGGAGTTCCCGACCTCGGCGTCGACCATCAGGGCCACAGTCCCTCGCGGGGCAGAGGCAGTGGCCCGGGTTCGCCCGGGCCACTGCCTCCGCTGGCTGTTCTCTCTACGGCACGTAGGTGATGGCCGGCACGACGGAGTTCGCGGCCTCGGAGATCGAGAGCAGGGCGTCGTACCGCTGGATGAAGCCGGCCTTCTCAGCAGCCCGGACTGCGGCGCTGTACTTGTCAACGTAGCTCTGGTGCGTCGGGTACATCGACTCGAGCTGGCTCTGACTGAAGGGCGTGTAGTCGCCGACAAGGCTGCAGATGCTCGTACCCGTGTTGGTGAGCACTCCGGTGTTCACTCCGATGGGGACGGTGACCTGCGGGAGGCGGATGCCGCCCTTGGTGAAGCCGAGCGAGTCCCTGTCGTAGGCGGTCAGGTCAGGGGTGACCGCCAGGCGGGTCGCTGTGGGGGGACGGTAGCCCTTGACGGTGGTCCACCGGGCCAGGGAGTGGTAGGCCGTGTCGAGGATGTCGCTGAACCGTAGGGTGTTCATCGGGGCGTCGCAGGTGTTGAACTGCAGCGGCGGGTCGGCGAACGGGTTCTCCCTGAACGCTTGGATGCGCATGGAGGCCTCCTGCGGAGCGTTGAAGTGCGCGGAGCCCGCGACTTCCCAGAGCCGGAAGATGTTGCTGTCTGCCTGACGCGCGGCGGCATAGCCTCGGCCGCCGGCTCGGACGATGTCGGACTCGCTCTCCAGGGTCAGCACCTTCGCGGCCAGGTCGGTCCGGATCCGCGTCCCCACCGGAGGCGTCACATCCGTGTTGAGAGCAGCTGCGTTCCCGAACCGGCTGTGGATCAGGATGCCGTCGAAGACCTGGTCGCGGTTCTGCAGGGCGTCCGCATAGGTCGTGAGCCGGAACGCGGACTGCGAGTCGCCGTAGGCGATGACCGACCGGATCCTCGCGTTGGAGTCGTCCTTGTGCTCGGCCTCTCCGTGACCTGACTTGACCGAAGTCCCCGAGATGGGGTCAACCCCGGAGGGATGGCGCAGCGCCTGTGCCACCTGGGCGAAGATGTCGTACGAGTATTCATCGCCGGGGTGGACCAGGGAACCGTACCGGTCGGGGTCCCAGGACTTCAGTCCCTGGGCGGCCCCGTCGACCGGCAGGGCCTGCGCCGTCACGCCGACGTAGACGTCGTGGTCATGCATCAGACCGTTGTTGCCGATCACCCAGCCCACGTCGAGGTCGCGGCCCACCGTGGCGTTCATCCACTCCACCACGACCGTTCCGCTGAACGTGCTCATGTCGACCGGCTTGCGGACCAGGATGCGCGTCTTGTAGGACGCCGTGCTTGCGACGTGGACCTTCCACTGACCGTCCGTGGTGAGGTCACCGTCCGGCTGGTAGGCCCGTGCGCTGCCCGAGACGAAGTACTCCGACTCGGAGTAGCCGTTCGACGCGAGGTCCACCGCCGAGGACGTGTAGGGGAACCCGCGTGTCGTGTCGGGGTTCGGCGTCGTCACCACCGGCCCCGCCACCGTCGGTACCGGTACCGGTACCGCCTTCGGCGCGTGGGTCGAGCCGTGCGGTGACCGTGGTGAACTGTCGGAAAGATGTGCTGACGCTGTCCCGGTGACCCCGACGGCGGCAAGCAGCGCGCAGATTCCCGCCGCCACCCCGCTCCTGGCCGGTCGACGAATGCGTGGGCGAATGTCCATGTGCCTATCCCTATCCTGATCCGAAAATGTGACGGTGGGAGATGCGTTCGCGACGGAAGTGCCGTCGGCGACATGGTCGGTCACCCGATCGTCGGGTGGCTGACAGACAAAAGAGGGGCCGGCGGCAGGGCGCTACCGATCAGGAGTCGATACCAGCGGTTCGCGGCGTTGTACGCCAAGTTCGAGCCCGCCAAACGTGTTAACAGGCTGTTAACGGAACACTGACAGTCGTCGCACAGGGTGTCAAGTATTAGTTCCGGATCGACCCGGCCGTATTGACCGTCGAGCTCCAGAGACGACGGAAGACGCACCGCGACAGGGACACCCACCCTGTCAGAGGGAGCTCGAATGCCGACCCACTGCGTTCAGTCACACATTACGTCCGGTCTCCGGGGCCACTCCTCTGCCACCTGGTCCGGCGCCTCCATGCGAGCAGTCCGTCCTTCATCGCGAGGACTCTCGGCGGGACACACCGGGGCTCGATGGTCCTGGTGCGTGCTTGCCGTGCGTTCGTCTGCGCCGACCCGGCGAAGGCCAAGGTCGGGACGTCTCACCTCGGAGTGGTGGCGAGATCGGCCACGCGCTCAACTCGACGGGCCGAACCGCTCGGTGCGGATGGCCCCCGAGTCGTGGCCGTGCGCCAGCAGGATGTCGGCCGCCGCCTCGACGAACCCGGATGGCCCGCACACGTAGACCAGCGGGACCACCGCGAAGGCGGTGGGGGGCGGGAGGTCAGCGGGGCGGAGGCGCCCCGGTGGACGGGGGTCGTCGGGCAGGCCACCCCGTGAGTACAGCCGGTCGACCCGCAGCCCGGGGCTCGTGCGCGACAGGGCGAAGAGCTCGTTGGTGAAGAAGACGTGGTCGGGGGTCCGCGCCGAGTACACGAGGTGGAACGGGACGGTGGAACGGACCCTGGCCCGCTGCCGGACCATGGCCATGAGCGGCACCACCCCGGAGCCCCCGGCGACGAGCAGCACGGGCTCGGGCATCTCCTCGCTCCACCGGAACCACCCCCCGATCGGCCCGCGCACCTCGAGCTCGTCGCCGGGCCGGGCCACCTCGACGAGCCACGGGGACACCTCCCCTTCGCCGACCCGCTGCACGGTGAGCACGAGGCGCCCCGGCTCCGGGGCCGAGGCGACCGAGTAGGTCCGGGTCGCGGTGTAGCCGTCCTCCGCGCCGAGCCGCACGTCGACGTGCTGGCCGGCGTCGTGGCCCGGCCAGCCCGGCACGTCGAGCACGACCGTGCGGGCGGTGCGCGTCTCGAGCCAGGCGTCCTCGACGCGGGCCGCGTACCAGGGCATCGGCAGCGGCGGGGACGACCAGGCGAGGGTCATCGCCGGGCCCTCAGTCGCCGACGTAGCGCTGCTCGCGCCACGGGTCGCCGTACTCGTGGTAGCCGAGCCGCTCCCAGAACCCGGGGACGTCGGCGGCCAGCAGCTGGAGGCCGGAGAGCCACTTCGCGGACTTCCAGAAGTACAGGTGGGGGACGAACAGGCGTGCCGGGCCACCGTGCTCGGGCCGGAGCGGAGCACCGTCGTACTCGTACGCGACCCATGCGCGGCCGTCGAGGAGGTCGGCGAGCGGCAGGTTCGTCGTGTAGCCGCCGTGGCAGTGGGCGAGCACGTGGGTGGCCCCGGCCGTCGTGGCGCCGAGGACGGCGGCCACCGGCACGCCGCGCCACGTCGTGTCGAGCTTGCTCCACTTCGTCACGCAGTGGATGTCGGTCGTCACGTCCTCGCTCGGCAGGGCCATGAGGTCGGTCCAGGCGAGCGACACGGCGGAGCCGTCGACGGCGGTGACCGTGAGCCGCCAGTCGTCCCGGCGCACGACCGGGGTCGGCCCGGCGGAGAGCACGGGGAAGTCGGACTCGAGGTACTGCCCCGGCGGGATGCGCGGGTCGCGCCCCTCCCGGCGCCCGACGAAGCCGCGGCTGACGACGTTCACCCGGACATTGTCGCCGCCCGCCACCGGGCGGGCGACGAGGGGGCGTCGTCGAACGACGAGTGGGGAACACCGTGAGCGGGTAGGCCACCCGGGTGCTCCCCGATGCCCCGGCCCCACCCGACGACCCCGCCGGCCACTCCGCCGACCGCCCGGACGACACCGACGGCCCGCTCGCCCACCTCGCCACCCTGGCTCGACGCCGTGGCCTCGCCGGTGCGGCGGCCGACGCGGTGACCGAGGCGGTCGCCGCCATGGTCGGGCACCCCGAGTACCCCTGCCTCGGGGCACGCTCGGTCTTCCGGCGCGACGCGGTGACCAGCGTCGTGCTCGACGACCTCACCGACACCTCGCCCGGCGGGTCGCTCGACTGGCTCGGGGCGCTGCTGCGCGAGTACGCGGCCGGCGTCGACCCCGAGGGTGAGCTCGTGTCGTTCGTCGCCTGCTTCCGCCACCCGTCGGCCGCCGGCGAGCAGGTCTTCGAGGAGGCGCTGTGGGCCGCGCTCCAGCACCTGCACGACCACGACGGCACGCCGTGGGCTCCCGGGGTCTCGGCCGACCCCGGCGACCCGCACTTCGCCTTCAGCGTCGGCGGCACGGCGTTCTTCGTCGTCGGGCTGCACCCCGACGCCTCCCGGATCGCCCGCCGTGCGCCCGTCCCGACCCTCGTCTTCAACCTCCACGAGCAGTTCGAGCGGATGCGCGCCGACGGACGCTACGACCGGATGCGCGACACCATCCGGCGGCGGGACACCGACCTCCAGGGCTTCCCCAACCCGATGGTCGCCGACCACGGAGCCGGCTCGGAGGCCCGCCAGTACTCGGGCCGACCGGTACCGCCGGGCTGGCGACCGGACTTCACCACCGACCCCGAACCGGCCGAGGAGGCCTCGTCGTGAACCCCGCCCGCACCCGCCACCCCCGCGCCGACGACCCGCCCGCCTACGCCGGCGACGCCACGGCCCCTGCCCCGGGCTGGGAGCGCATCCCGCCGCAGTCCGGTGTCGCGGTCGAGCTCGCGCCCGGGGACCGGCTGACCCTCCTCGACCCCTGCGGCGAGCAGGTGAGCGACCTCTACCTCGTGGCCGCCGAGGACCCCGCCGAGCAGTTCTCCTCGGGCCGCACCACCGACTTCGGCAACAGCCTCTACGTCTCCACCGGCTCGGCGCTCTACAGCAACCGCAGCCGGGTGCTGGCCGAGGTCGTCGACGACACCGTCGGCGTCCACGACCTCACGCTCACCCCGTGCAGCCAGGCCACCTTCGACGTCCTCTACCCCGACCTCGGTGGCGCGGCCCACCCGAGCTGCTTCGCCAACCTCGTCGGCGCCCTCGCGCCGTACGGCGTCGACGCGGACCGGGTCGGGGTGACCCTCAACGTGTTCATGGACGTCTGGACGGACGAGACCGGCGAGCTCCACATCGACCCGCCGCCGACGCGGCCCGGCGACCGGTTCACGGTCGAGGCGCGGGTGCCGGTCGTGGCCGGGGTGACCGCCTGCTCGGCGGAGAAGTCGAACAACGGGCACTGCACCCCGATCGACTACAGGGTCGAACGGGCCTGAGCGACGGAGGCGCCGCGCGTCAGGGCGCGTCCGGGCCGGCGTGCCGCGCCCGGTCCGGCTCGAACCCGTGCTGGACGCCCCAGAGGACGGCCTCGGCCCGCCGGGTCACGCCCATCTTCCGGTAGGCCGAGCGGATGTAGGACTTCACCGAGTTGATCGACAGGTGGGTGTGCGTGGCGATGTCGACGTTGCGCATGCCCTGGGTGATGAGGGCGACGACCTCGGCCTCGCGCGCCGACAGGCCCTCGGGACGTCCCGGCCAGTCACCCGTCGTCACGTCGCCGGCGGCCGTGGTGCTCTCGACCGACTCCCCGGCGTGCACGCGCTCGATCGCCGACACGAGCTCCTCCGCGCTCACCGCCTTCGAGAGGTAGCCGGCCGCCCCGCGCTCACGGGCCGCGCGCAGCAGCTCCTCGTGGACGTTCCAGCTGTAGAGGACGACCCGGGCGCGACGGCCGGGGCTGAAGAGCCGGTCGAGGTCGATGCGGTCGGCCTGGGCCTGGGCGAACGTGTCGTAGAGCACGACGTCGACCGGCCGGGAGACGGGCATCCGTGAGTCGAGCTCGACGAGGTCGATCCGGTCGCGGTAGGGCTCGAGGAGGCGCGCCAGCCCCTGGACGACGATCTCGTAGTCGTTCACCAGTGCCACCCGGACGGGCGCCCGCTTCGCCTCGGCCATGGCGTCAAGATAGACCACCGCGGCCGCCCGACCACGCGCCGCCCGGACCGTCCGGGTCTGCTCCCGGCCGGCCCGTCCGCCGGGCCGGAACCCACCCCTAGGGGTGCAGCGCGACACCGGTCCCGGTTGGCACGGTGGTTGCATGAGTGATCTCCGGCCCCGGACGTGATGGCCCGCGTCGCCTCCGTCCCCAGCAACCACGTGTACGTGCGCCACCTCTCCCCTCCCGACGGGCGAGGGAGGGTCGTGCGGCTCCCCGACCCGGTCAGCGACGGCCGGGCCGCCGGTGCGCCCTGGTGGCCGCCGCGCGTCCTGGACCCCGCGTGGGTCGAGGACCACGCCGACGACGTCGACCTCGTCCACGTGCACTTCGGGTTCGACGCCGAGAGCCCCGAGGCGCTGGCGTCGTGGGTCGAGACCCTGAGGGCGCACGGCAAGCCGCTCGTGCTCACGGTGCACGACCTGCGCAACCCCCACCACGAGGACGCCGCGTTGCACGACGCCCAGCTCGGGGTGCTCGTCGGGGCCGCCGACGCGCTCGTGACCCTCACCCCCGGCGCGGCCCGCGAGATCGCGGCGCGCTGGGGCCGCGACGCCCTCGTCCTCCCGCATCCGCACGTCGTCCCGGTCGACCGGCTGGCCCGCCCGAGACCCGTGCACGAGGGGTTCGTCGTCGGCGTGCACTGCAAGAGCCTGCGGGCCGGCATGGACCCGGGGCCCGTCGTCGAGACCGCGGCGCGCACCCTGGCCCGGCTCGCCGGGGCGCGCCTGCGGGTCGACGTCCACACCGACGTCATGGCCCGTGACGGGGCGCACCACGACCCTCGGCTCGCCCGGACCCTCGAGGGGCTCGCGGACGACGGGCTGCTCGACCTGCACGTCCACGACTACTTCTCCGACGACGAGCTCTTCGACTACCTCTCCGGCCTCGACGTCTCGGTGCTGCCCTACCGCTTCGGCACGCACTCGGGCTGGCTGGAGGCCTGCCACGACCTGGGGACGACGGTGCTCGCCCCGGACTGCGGCCACTACGCCGAGCAGCGGCCCTGCCTCGTGTACACCCCCGGCGACCCGGCCTCCCTGACGACGGCGCTGGAGTCGGCGCACGCGGAGCGCTTCGCGTGGCGGGCCCGGGCCACGGACCGGCTCGAGGAGCGCCACCGGCTGGCCGCCGCCCACGAGGAGCTGTACGCCGCCGTCCTGGCGAGGGTGCGGCGACCGCTGGAGGCGTCGTGCACGTCGTGATCATCGCCGCGAGCCGGCACCCGGTGGCCGAACCGTTCGCGGGCGGGCTGGAGTCGCTCACCTGGCACCTCGTGCGCGGGCTGCGGGCTGCCGGCGTGCGGGTGACGGTGTTCGCCGGCGAGGGCAGCGACCCCGCGCTCGGGGCCGAGCTGCTGCACACCCGCCCCCTGCAGCTCAGCGACGCCGCCCGCGCGGACGTGTCGATGGTGCCCGAGCAGTGGCTGCGCGAGCACGACGCCTACCTCCAGGTGATGATCGGCCTCCAGGGCCGCGACGACGTCGACGTCGTCCACAACAACAGCCTCCACCACCTGCCGGTGGCCATGGCCCGGGCCCTGCCGATGCCCCTCGTCACGACCCTCCACACCCCGCCCACCCCGTGGCTGGAGCCGGCCGTCGCGCGGGCCTGCCGGCCGGGCGGGGGTCGGGTCGCGCACCACGTCGCCGTGAGCCGGCACACGGCGCGCCAGTGGGCGCACGTCGCCGACGCCGCCGTCATCCGCAACGGGGTCGACGTCGCCGCCTGGGGCCCGGGGCCGGGCGGGCCCGACCTCGCCTGGGCCGGACGGATCGTGCCCGAGAAGGCACCGCACCTCGCCGTCGCGATGGCCCGAGCCGCGGGGCGACGGCTCCGGCTGGCCGGGCCGGTCGGCGACCGGGCGTACTTCGAGGAGGTCCTGCGGCCCCTGCTCGGCCCCGACGTCGATCACGTGGGCCACCTCGGCAGCCACGCCCTCGCAGAGCTCTTCGGCTCGAGCGCGGTCACCCTCGTCACCCCCGACTGGGACGAGCCGTACGGCCTCGTCGCCGCCGAGTCGCTCGCCTGCGGCACCCCGGTCGTGGCGCTGGCCCGCGGCGGGCTGGTCGAGGTGGTCGACGAGACCACCGGGGTGCTGGTGCCCGTCGGTGCCGACCCGGTCGCCGCCGCGCCGACGGCCGTCCGGGCCGCCGAGGACCTGGACCGCGGGGCCTGCCGCCTGCGGGCCGAGCAGCACTGCTCGGTCGACCGGATGGTCGGCGAGTACGTCGACCTGTACGCGTCGCTCGTCGGGGTCCGCCGCATGATCGGCTGGTACGTGCACCACGTCGGGCGCGGGCACGCGACCCGGGCCGCCGCCATCGCCCACCACCTGGCCGCCGACGTCACCGGGCTGGGGTCCGGGCCGCCCCCGGCCGGCTGGCCCGGGGCCTGGGTGCGGCTCGAGCGGGACGACCGCGTGCGCCGCTCCCCGGAGGAGTCCGACCCCACGGCGCGTGGCCGGCTGCACTGGGTGCCCCGGCACGACGACGGGCTCGCCGCCCGGACCGCGCGGATCGCCCGCTGGTGCGCCACGGCGGCGCCCGACCTCCTCGTCGTCGACGTCTCCGTCGAGGTGGCCGTGCTCGCGCGGCTGGCCGGCGTGCCGGTGGCCGTCGTGGCCCTGCCGGGGCGCCGGGACGACCCCGCGCACGTCCTCGCCCACGACCTCGCGGACGCCCTGCTCGCCCCGTGGCCGGCCGGGACGCACGAACGGCAGTGGCCGGCGCGGTGGCGACGCAAGACGTGGTGCGTGGGTGCCGTCGGACGCTACGACGGCCGCACGCCTCCCGGCCCGAGCCCGGACCGGGGGGCCGGTCGCGCGGGTCCTCGTGCTCTGGGGCGCCGGAGGACGGGCGACGAGTGCCGCCGACGTCGACGCGGCGCGGCGGGCCACCCCCGGCTGGGAGTGGGTCGAGCGCGACCCGGCCTCCCGCGGCAGCCTCTGGGCCGCACTCGCCGACGCCGACGTCGTCGTCACCCACGGCGGGCAGAACGCCGTGGCCGAGGTCGCCGCCGCCCGCCGACCCGCCGTCGTCGTCGCCCAGCCACGGCCGTTCGGCGAGCAGGTCGCCACCGCCCGGGCCGTCGAGGAGCTCGGCGCGGCGGTGGGCCTCGTCCGCTGGCCGATGGCCGCGCAGTGGCCGGGGCTGCTGGAACGGGCCGCGGCCGCCGGCGGCGACGGCTGGGAGCGCTGGTCGAGCGGCCACGGCGCCGTGACAGCCGCCCACCACCTCGACGCCCTCGCGAGCTCGGTGCGCCCGGCGGTGGCGTCGTGACCCGGGTCGCGGTCGTGACGATCGTCCACGGGCGGCACGCGCACCTGCGGGGCCAGCTCTGGGGCCTGGAGCGTCAGGTGCGCCGGCCCGACCTCCACGTCGTCGTCGCCATGGACGACCCGGCCGTGGCCGGTGTCGTCCGCACCGCCACCACCTCCGCCGGACCGGGCCACCGCGCGGTGCCGACCGAGGTCGTGGAGGTCTCCGGTCCGACCGGTCGGCTGCCCCTGGCGGCGGCCCGCAACGCCGGTGTGGCCGTGGCACGGTCCCGGGGCTGCTCGGTCGTCGTCCTCCTCGACGTCGACTGCGTCCCCTCCCCCGACCTCGTGCGCCGCTACACCGAGGTCGTCGAGACCCAGCAGGCGCTCTTCGACGGGCGCCCGGTCGCCGTGTGCGGTGGCGTGCGCTACCTCGACGCGGCGACGACGGCGCTCGGGCCCCCGCGGTGGGGCTGGGCCGTCCTCGAGCGCGGGTCGGCCCCCCACCGGGCGCGCCCGCTGCCCCGGCCCGGGGTCGGGGAGGAGCCCGACCTGCGCCGGTTCTGGTCGCTGTCCTTCGCGATGGCGGCGACGGCCTGGCAGCGCGTCGGCGGCTTCGACGAGGCCTACGTCGGCTACGGCGGGGAGGACACCGACTTCGGTCAGCGGCTCGGCGCCGCCGACGGCGTGCTGCTCTCCACCGGGGGAGCCGTGGCGGTGCACCAGCACCACGAGAGCCACTCGCCGCCGGTGCAGCACGTCGAGGACGTCGTCGAGAACGCCAACCGGTTCGCCGCGCGCTGGGGGTGGTGGCCGATGGCCGGGTGGCTCGACACCTTCGAGGACCTCGGGCTGGTCCGGCGGCTCGAGGACGGCAACTACGCTGTGACGAGCCGGGGCACCGCGCACCGGCGGGAGGCGGTGCGCTGATGTCCGCACCCCGTGGGGGGGCCACGAGCCCTCCGGCCGCCGCGGCCGAGCAGCCGTGGCGCGCACCGGAGTGGCTGCTCTCCGACGTCGCCGCAGCCGCCGGCGGGCGCGACGTCGAGGCGTCCCTCCGGCTGGCCCGCACCCTCTCCCCGGCCGCCCTCGACCTCGCCGCCGACCCGTGGCCCTACCTCGCGACCCTGGCGACGCTCGGCGCGGTCGACCTCACCACCGCACGCGTCGTCGAGCCCCACCTCGACGCCGTCGCGATCCTCGGGCAGGCCGGGCACCCCGACCTCCGGTCGCTCGGCGTCGACGGCTCGAGCACGTTCGGCGTCTACGCCGCCCGGGCACCGGGCACCGGGCTGCGGCTGACCCGCTCCGCCGACGGGTGGCGGCTCGACGGCACGAAGGCGTGGTGCTCGCTGGCCACCGAGGTCACCCACGCCCTCGTCACGGCCTCGGGCGACGAGGGGGACGACGACCGCCTCGTCGCGGTCCCGTTGCGGCACGGCGGAGTCCGTCACGAGCAGGCCCACTGGGTCTCGCGCGGCCTCACCGAGGTGACGACCGGCTCCATGACGCTCGAGGCCGTCCCGGCCGTGCCGGTCGGCGACGCCGGCTGGTACCTCACGCGGCCCGGGTTCGCCTGGGGCGGGATCGGGGTGGCGGCGGTGTGGTTCGGCGCGGCGGCGGCCCTGGCCGGCCGGCTCTCGACCGCCGCCCGGCGCCGGGCGCCCGACCAGATCGCTCTGCTCCACCTCGGCACGGCCGACCGGGTGCTGCACACGGCGCTGCTCGTCCTGCGCGACGCCGCTGCCGCCATCGCCGACGGTCGCGCCGACGGCCCGGAGGGAGCCCTGCTCGCCGCCCGCGTCCGGGCCGTCGTCGCCGACGCCGCCGAGGACGTGGTGCGCGCCGTCGGCCACGGCCTCGGGCCGGCACCGCTGACCCACGACGAGGAGCACGCGCGGCGGGTCGCCGACCTCACCGTCTACCTGCGCCAGCACCACGCCGAACGCGACGTGGCGGTGCTCGGCGGCCTGGCCCTCGACGCGGGAGACCCATCCGTGACCGGTTCTGCGCCACCGCGGTTCCACCACGCGGAGGACGGGACGTCGGAGCCCGACTGGCTGCTCGACCCACGCTGGGCGGACCTGCCGTCGGTCGACGTCGCAGCGCTCGCCGCCCGGCACCCGCGCGTCCTCGTCGCCGCCGCCCACCCCGACGACGAGACCCTCGGCGCCGGTGGCCTCGTCGCCGCCCACCACCACGGGTCAGACCGTGCACGTCGTCGTCGCGACCCACGGGGAGGCGTCGCACCCGCGGGCCCGGGGCTGGACCCCGGCGCTGCTCGCCGGCGTGCGCGTCACGGAGGTCGCGGCCGCCGTCGAGGCCCTCGCGCCCGGCGCCCGGCTCGAGCTGCTCGGCCTGCCCGACGGCGGGCTCGCCGCCCTCGAGGACCGCATCGTCGAGGCCCTCGTGGCCCGCAGCGACCGGACGACCCTGGTGGTCGCCCCGTGGAGCGGCGACGGCCACCCCGACCACGACGCC